>CAWGVB010000018.1:0-143878 GCA_963825815.1 uncultured Gemmatimonadales bacterium
CGAGTTGGAGCGAGCTGCGCCGCCGACAGCGACCCGGCAGCGACCACCTGGCGCTCGACCAGGTGTCGGGCGCCGTCCGGCGCGTCCTTCTCCCAGTCGTCGTAGGGAATGGAGACGATACCGGACCCTTCGCGGGCAGGGTCGGCGGTGTGGATCGCTTGGTCAGCGTCCGGGGAACGTCCTGGGCGCAGGCCGGTCGGTGCTCCACTTGACAAGGGCTTCGGCGAGCGTCGCCGCGTCGACGTTGGCGAGCATCACCTCCTGCCCGATGTGGACCGCACCTGCTGCCCGGCGGTGACCACCATCGGCGTGTGCGAATACACCGCATTGGTCAGACCGCCCATGGCGTTGCCGGGCCGGGGCGGTGTGCAGGTTGACGTACGCCGGTCGCGCCGGTGGCCTGGGCGTACCCGTCGGCCATCGCCAGCGCCGACGCCCTCGTGCAGGGCGAGCACGTAGTGGAAGTCGTCCGGCAAGTCCTGGAGGAACGGCAGCTCGGTCGAGCCGGGGTTGCCGAAGATCGTGGTCAGGCCGAGGGCGCGGAGCAAATCGTAGGTGGTCTCCCGGACGGTCGCCATTCCTGTTCCCCGATCGTCGACAGACCCTCGGCAAGACTTTGCCGAGGAAGGGAGTTGCTGCGGTAGTGGATTCACCCCGCACAGAGGCGTCGACAATGACTCCACCACAACATATGGGGCCCGACAAGGGATTCCGCGGGATCCGAAAGATCACCGCAGCCACACCCGCTCGGCCCAGCAGCAGGGCCTGACGGTGTGTGACTCACCCACCGCCACACCGATCAGAGTGGCAGGTTCACACGCTGGCACCGGCGTAATGCAGCAGTAGCATTTTCACCTCGACACCGAGTGCTCTCCCACCACTTATCGCCACCAGGAGAATCACGTGACCCGGAACACTCAGCAATCCAAGTGAATCGCTTCGAAAGCGGACCGCGGCCACATGGGTGGTCGGCATCTGTTTCATGGGACTGGTGTTCGACGGCTATGACCTGGTGGTCTACGGCACCGTTCTCTCCACGCTGCTGCGGGATCCGGAATGGGCGCTGACGCCGACCAGGCAGGGGCCATCGGCAGCTACGCGTTGTTCGGCATGATGCTCGGCGCCGCGCCGCAGGCGCGGTCGGCGACTACATCGGCCGTCGCCGCCTGCTGCTCGGGTCCATCGCCTGGTTCTCGATCGGCATGGCGTTGACGGCGATGGCGCCCGACGTACTGTTCGGGGCGGGGCCTTCCTCGCCGGCATCGGTATCGGTGCGCTGGTCGCCGCCGCCGGCGCCACCGTCGCCGAGTTCGCACCGCCGGCAAGCGCAATCTCTACAACGCGTCGTCTTCGCGGTTACCCTGTCGGCGGAGTGCTGGCCAGCGTGGTCGCGCTGGCGATCCTGGAGCCGTTCGGTTTCCGTACCCTCTTTCTGGATCGGGCGCTCCCGCTGGTCACCTTCCTGCCGCTGGCCATGGTCAAGCTGCCCAGTCGCCGACCTGGCTGCACTCCCGTGGCCGACTCGAGGAGGCCCGCGCGGTCAGCGAGCGGACCGGTGTGCCGCTGCCGGACGGCGAGATCGCCACCTGGCGGATACAAACCCGCCGTGGCGGCCTGGTGGGACTCTTCACCGGCAGGTTCGCCGTGGCCACCATCCTGATCGGTTTCATGAGTGCCGGTGGCCTGATGCTCACCTACGCACTGAACACCTGGCTCCCCGAGTCATGGGCGACGCCGGCTTCTCGGTGAAGGGGTCGCTGTCGTTCCTTCTCGTGCTCAACGGTGGAGCGATTTTCGGGTCGCTGTTCGCCTCGCGGTTCGCCGACCGCTTCGGCCCGAAGCACGTCATCGTCGGCACGTTCACCCTCGCGGCGGTGTCGATCGCCGTTCTGACCCTCACGCTGCCGTTGCCCGTGCTGCTCGTGTTCGTCGCGATCGCGGGCCTGGGCACGATCGGTACCCAGGTGCTGATCTACGGTTTCGTGTCCAACTACGACCCAACCTCGACGCGGGCCGCCGGCGTGGCGTGGGCAGCCGGCTTCGGTCGCCTGGGGGGTTGCCGGGTCCGCTCATCGGTGGGCTTCTGCTCGCCGCGGCCCTCGACCTGAAATGGATCTCCTAACCTTCGCGCTGATCGCGGTCGTCGGCGCCGTCGTCACCGCCCTGGGGCCTGCGGTCACGACGGAGCGCCGGGCCATAGTGATCGAGCCGGCCGTGGCCGGCGACGCGGCGAAAGCATAGGACTCTTAAGCGCCGCGTCCGGACTGAGCAAGAAAGCATCTCGACAGCATACGAAGAGCGGAGTTGTGCGATGACGCAGCAGTTCGGTGACTTCCAGCTCGAAATCTACCGGGACGGATGAAGGGGGTGCTTCCGCGGTATCCGGTCGACCACACCGGTCTCGAGCGCAAGGCCGCCGAGGCGCTGGCGCCGTGGATCCTGTCGTATGTCGCCGGTGGATGCGGGAACGAGCACACCCAGCGGGCGAACGTCGCCGCTTTCGAGAAGTGGGGAATCGTGCCGCGCATGTTCAACGGCAGCTACGAGCGCGACCTCTCGATCGAGCTGTTCGGCATGCGACTGCCGACACCGCTGTTCACCGTGCCCATCGGCGTCATCGGCGTCTGCTCCCAGGACTTCCACGGCGATCTGCAGGTCGCCGGGCGGCTGCGCGTACCGGCGTGCCGGTCATGCAGTCGACGCTGTCGATGGATCCGATGGAGGACCTCGTGCCCGCGATGGGCGACACGCCCGGGTTCTTCCAGCTGTACACCCCCAAGGACCGCGACCTCGCCGTCAGCTTGATCCAGCGCGCCGAGGCCGCCGGATTCAAGGCGATCGCCGTCACGCTCGACACCTGGTGACCGGCTGGCGTCCACGGGACCTCAACGCCGCCAACTTCCCGCAGCTGCGCGGGTACTGCCTGGCCAACTACTTCACCGACGAGCACTTCCTCCGGCGTCTCGAGAAGAAGCCGCAGGACGACGTCGCCGCCGCGGCAGCGGAGTGGGCGAGCCTCTTCGGCTACTCGCTCACCTGGGACGACCTGAAGTGGATCAGGGAGGCCACCACCCTGCCCGTCGTCGTCAAGGGCATCGGTCACCCCGACGACGCCCGCCGGGCCATCGACCTGGGCGTGGACGGCATCTACTGCTCGAACCACGGCGGCCGGCAGGCGAACGGCGGGCTGCCCGCGCTGGACATGCTGCCCGACGTCGTCGAGGCCGCGGACGGCAAGCCTGTCCTCTTCGACTCCGGAGTGCGGAGCGGCACGGACGCCGTCAAGGCACTGGCGCTGGGCGCAACGGCCGTCGGGGTGGGCCGGTCCTACGCCTACGCCCTTGCCCTCGGCGGCGAGGACGGCCTGGTGCATACATCAGCGGCGTGCTCGCCGAGGCCGACCTGCTGATGGCCATCGACGGTTACCCGACGATCGCCGACCTCAAGGGGGCTCGATCCGCCGTGTGGGCTGACGATTCGCCGATCCGGACCCTGGAGCGCCTGAGAGGTCGTCACCAAATGGCAACACCCATGCAACACCCGCAATTGACCATCCGCGGCCTGCGGGTGAGAGCCGTCGATGCACCTCTGGCCAATCCCATCCGGACGGCGGTCGGTGAGGTGCCAAGCGCTCCGCTCGTCCTGGTCGACATCTTGACCGAGGAGGGCGTGACCGGGCGCTCGTACCTGTTCGCGTACACGCCGGTGACCCTCCGGTCACTGGTCAGCCTGATGACGGACCTCGAGCCGGAGCTCGTCGGCAGGTCCGTGTCACCCGTCGAGCGGATGCGCCAGCTGGAGATGCGCTTCCGGCTCGTCGGTCAGCAGGGGTTGATCGGCATGGCGATCGGCGCGATCGACATGGCACTGTGGGATGCACTCGGCTGCGCCGCAGGTCTTCCGGTGGTGTCACTGCTCGGCGGCGAGGTGCGGCCCCTACCGGCCTACGACAGTTACGGCATCATCGATCCGGTCAAGGATGCGGGGCTGCTGGAGCGTTCCGTCGGGAGCGGCTTCCGCGCGATCAAGGTGAAGATCGGCGGGGGGACCCTCGAGGACGATGTGCGGATCGTCGGCGAGACCCGACGGATCATCGGTCCCGATGTCAAGCTGATGGTCGACTACAACCAATCGCAGACGGTCCCGAGCGCTGTCGAGCGCATCCGCCGCCTATCGGAGTTCGACCTCGCCTGGGTCGAGGAGCCGGTGGGCGCCGACGACCTGCATGGCCATCGGCGCGTACGCGCGGGTGTCGCGAGCAATACGTGGTTGTGCCTCGTAGGCATATGCTCAGTCCGAGCTCCATGGCCCGGACCTGATCTATCGTACCCGCTGGGGTGAGTGGCGTACCCGGGTACGGCGAGGCCGCTGCGTGTTTCTCAAGGACAACGTGTGCACCATCCACGCCCAGTCGTACTACCCCGCCGTGTGTCGCGGTTTCCCCTGGATCGATGCGGAGACTGGCGGGCCCTACGAGTACGATCGAACGATCTGCCCCGAGTTCGTCATCCGCCCCGAGCTGGTGGAGCTGAAAGTGGGAACAGAAAACGTGAGCGGTGAGCGGTGAGCGGGGCTGCTTCGGGGCGAGTAAAGTACTCGACATTACCTTGTTAACTGGATTTTGATAATCAACTTTTACCCAGATCGTCAATGCCCACTCCCGCTCACCGCTTACGCCGTCGGCTGTTCCCGCTCACGCTTTTCCTATTAACCATGGCTTCCTCCCTGGCCGCCCAATCCTCAGATCCTGCCCTCGAGCATGCCCGAAAGCTTCTCGGGTCGGCCCCATTGATCGATGGCCACAACGACCTGGCCTGGGAAATCCGGGAGGCCAAAGATGCCCCCCGCGATGTGGCGGCGTACGACATTCGGCGTCCGGCGCCGAAGCAGACCGACTTGCCCCGCCTCAAGGAGGGAAAGGTCGCGGCGCAGTTCTGGTCGATCTACATCCCGGGTGAGATCAAGGACAGCGGCTACGCCCGGGTGCAGCTGGAGCAGTTCGACATCGCCCGACGAATGATCGCCCGTTATCCCGATCGGCTGGCGCTGGCCCTCACGGCCGACGATATCGAGCGCGACTTCAAGCGGGGCCGGCTTGCCTCCCTGCTGGGCATGGAAGGCGGGCACGCTATCGAGAACTCCCTGGGCGCGCTGCGATCGTACTACGAGCTGGGGGCGCGCTACATGACGCTGACCCACAATGTCACGCTGGATTGGGCCGATGCGGCCCTGGATACCGCCCGGCACGATGGACTTACGGAGTTCGGCAAGGAAGTGGTGCGGGAGATGAACCGTCTCGGCATGCTGGTAGATCTCTCGCACGTCGCCCCTTCAGTCATGAGCGATGCGCTGAACGTGAGTGAGGCCCCAGTCATCTTTTCCCACTCGGCGGCCCGAGCGCTCACCGAGCATCCGCGTAACGTACCAGACTCCATTCTGGCTCGTCTGCCCAAGAACGGTGGGGTGGTGATGGTCACCTTCGTGCCCGCGTTCGTCTCCCCGGAAGCGGCGGCGTGGGATACCCAGTACCAGCGGGAATGGGACCGGTGGAAGGCGACAGTGAGCGATACCAGCGAGCAGCGCCGGCTGGCCGATGAATGGAAGAGCGCGCATCCTCAGCCCCGGGCCACCCTCAAGCAGGTCGCCGACCACATCGAGCATGTGCGGCAGGTGGCGGGTGTGGACCATGTGGGGATCGGCAGTGATTTTGACGGGATCGACACTGTGCCCGAAGGACTGGAAGACGTATCGAAGTTCCCTCAGCTCTTCGCCGAGCTCATTCGGCGGGGCTGGAGCGATGCCGATCTCAAGAAACTCGCCGGTGGGAATCTGCTTCGCGCCTTGCGCGGGGCTGAAGCCACCGCCGCACGCCTGCAGAAGACTCGGCAGCCGTCCACGAAGACTATCGAGGAGCTGGACGGTGTTCGCCCCAAGGCCTGACGGCCATGATCACCGCGAAGACCAGGGCGATAATCGAGAACGCGAACCACTGAATGGCGTAGCTGAGGTGCGGGCCATCATCCAGCGGCGGCGGATCGAGCCTCCGGGGGAAACGGGGTAGAGCGCTGTCGGGCGTCTGCCGCACGTACAGCGGCTCGATCCGGTAGGGAAGCCACTGGGAAATGGCTCTTCGGTCGAGCCGGGCCCAGGTCGTTTCGTTGCCCCGTCTGAACGGAGCGCCGCCGGCCGAGTCGAATGGGAGGGCAATGCCCTGGACGGTCACAGGGCCGAGCTCCTCGAGCGTGCTCCTGTCGACCGTAACCGCATCGGGAGCGGGTACGAACCCCCGGTTGACCAACACCGCCATCGCCGGACTGCTGCAGCAAGGGAGACACGATCTCCACCCCAGGAACCCCGCGGTATCCCCGGCCGCGGAGGACAATGTCATGCTCATGATCATATCTGCCACGCACCACCACCCGGCGATCGATCAGGCTGCTGTCCAGGCCGAAGCTATCCACCTGCACCGCCGGCGCAGCTCTACCTGCCTGCGCGAGAGCGTTGGCCGCTCGTCTCTCTTGCAGCCGGTGAACCTGCCAGATTCCAAGCCGGGCGCACACCGCTGCCACCAGGAGAAATCCGGCCACCAGAACAGAGCGGGAGCGCAGCGCCATGAAAGTGGTCCGGCCCTTGCGAGAGGGAGTGCGGCAGCGGCTTTCCAAACCTAATGGTGGCTCAGAGGCGGGATGATGGCAGCAAAGAAGCGTCAGGGAGACACTACCGAATCGGCTTTCAGGGGACTATTCTGTTACACCCCCCTTTTGAACCGACTCCAGCCGGGTCGGCGTACATCCAGACAGTGTGAGCCTATGTTCCACACGACCTCAATAATCGTGCGACCGAGTCTTGTCCTTCTCTCGCTCAGTCTGTTTGGCTGTGGCAGTGATCTGGTCCTGCCCGATTCTCCAGGCAGTGCGGCTGAGAGCATTGCGCTGACCAAGGTGAACGGCGACGAACAGCAGGGCACGGTGGGGGAGAGGCTGGGCAGTCCACTCATTGTTCGGGTGCTCAATCAGGAGCAGCAGGGAGTAAGCGGCCTCACGGTTACCTTCGAGCTCGCAGACCCGGCCGGAGGTACAGTAGACCCGGCATCGGCCACCACCAACTCCGCCGGTGAGGCGGTCTCGAACTGGACTCTGGGAACGGTTCCCGGCCCGTACACCGTGGTAGCCGGATTGACCGGGGTGGAGGGTGACGACAAGGTCGCCGAATTTCATGCGGTGGCGGGAGCGGGCACCCCGGTAGCTCTGGCGGCGCAAACCCCATTGGATCAGCCTGGCCGGCGTGCAGCAGATGGTCCAGACCGCCCCGGTGGTCCAGGTGACTGACCAGCTACGGCAACCCTGTCCCGGGAAAGCCCATTACCTGGCAGGTGATTGCGGGTGAGGGCAATGCCAGCCCGGGGATCTCTGAAACAGATTCGGACGGCAAGGCCACCACCGTATGGACGCTGGGCGACCGGATCGGCATCCACAAGCTCACCGCCACGGTCGAGGGTGTGGCCGGCGGGGTAACCTTCAAGGCCAACGTCCTCTTCTGAGGCGGCTGGGGTAGAAGTTGGCGTTGCGCTGCCGCTACAACCTCTGGCTCACCCGTTTCAACCCCGCCTGAATCAGAGACTTAGATCTCGGCCCCACCGGTGGGGCCGGGCATGTAAGCTGCTTGCCCCATCCGCAGGTTCCCTTGATTACAGAACTTAGAAGCCAGGTGTGAGCCAGGCCCTTTTTTCTGAGGGCCTGCGGAAATAGACTGCCCCCTCGCATTTGCATGACGCCGCGGTGGCGTCGGGTACTCGAACCTGCTCAAGGACGGGTAGTGAACGCCTTTAAGCTCTCGGCCCTCGTGGTCGCCGGACTTCCGTTGGTCTTCGCGTGCAGCGACGACAACCTCACGTTGCCCAGTGAGGGTGCGCCGGCCCGCATCGAAATCGTGAGCGGAAACGAACAGCAAGCCCGGGTAAGTTCACCGCTGGATTCGCTCATTGTGAAGGTGAGTGATAGCCAGGGACGGCCGGTGGCCGGAGCGACCGTTGACTTCGTGCTGGTGGAAGACAAGGGCGGCTCGCTGTCCCCAGCGAGCGGCGTCACCGACGCTGGAGGGCTCGCGGGTACCAGGATCACCTTGGGTCCCCAGGTCGGTACGCTGACCGGGCGAAGCTCGGGTCCATCAGAGTGAGGGGAGTACACCGATCGCGGCGGACTTTTCAGCCACCGCTGTGGCGGCCGACGCGAATGGGCTCACCCTGGTGTCCGGCGACGATCAATCCGCCCCGGTTGGAACCGAGTTGCCGCAGCCTCTCGTGGTGGCGGTGACCGATGGTTTTGGCAATCCGATTTCCGGTGTCACCGTGACATGGTCAGCCCAAGGTGGCGGGCAGTGTCAGTGAGGAATCCACCGTCACGGGAGACAACGGCCAGACGTCCGTCACCCGCATCCTGGGACCGACCGCGGGTGATCAGCAGACCGTCGCGACAGCCGGGCAGCTGGCGGGCTCGCCGGTGACCTTCACCCACCACGCCACCGCTGGCAACGCCAACGCGGTAAACATTGTCTCCGGGAACAATCAGGATGGCGCCTGCGGGATCGAAGTTGCCGCAGCCCCTGGTGGTTCAGCTTCTGGATCAGGGCGGAAATCCGATTGCCAACCAACCGGTGAGCTGGGTTGTGGGCGATGGCGGTGGAACCGCCAATCCTGAAACCAGCAACACCGACGCGAATGGTCAGGCCAGCACCGAATGGACGCTGGGACCCAATCCAGGGACCAACACGCTGAACGCGGTGGTGTCCGGCCTTACTCCTGCCGCGTTCCGTGCGACGGGAACCGGGACCGGAACTCCGTCCACCCTTGCCGTCACCACCCAGCCGCCCTCGTCAGTTACGGTGGGTGCCACCCTGAGTCCGGCTCCGGTGGTTCAGGTCAGAGATGCGTCAGGGACACGACGTGGCGGTAGCCGGGAGTGGAGATCACCGTGGGTCTCTCCCAAGGCAACGGCCAGCTTAACGGAACGAAAACCGTTGCGACCGACGGAAACGGCCGGGCTCAGTTCGACGATCTGAGCATCAGCAACGGCAGCGGTACGCACAAGCTGATCTTCGCGGCCGACGGCTTCCGCTCGGCGACCTCGAGCAAGATCGAGGTGGAGAAGGTCGCGACGACGACCACGATAACCGGTGACGATCCCGATCCATCGAATCCGGGTCGAGCCGGTGACGGTGAGCGTTACTGTCTCGTCGCCCGGCGGAACGCCCAGTGGGGAGGTGGAGATCTCGGCGAATGGCTCGCCGTCGTGCACGGTTGCCGCTCCGCAGGGTAGCTGTCAGGTCTCACCTACATCATCGGGTGATATCACGGCGACCTACAAGGGCAGCGACATCTTTGCGTCGAGCTCGGCGACCACGCCGCACACGGTGAACCAGCCGCCGCCACCGAACGATGCGCCTACGGCAGCCTTTACGCACGCAGATTGCGTTGGAGGTCGCCCTGTCAATTCACCGACACCAGCACGGATCCCCAGGGCAATAGC
Organism: uncultured Gemmatimonadales bacterium; assembly: GCA_963825815.1. Lineage (GTDB taxonomy): Bacteria > Gemmatimonadota > Gemmatimonadetes > Gemmatimonadales > GWC2-71-9 > CAVVWJ01. The sequence goes on from CAWGVB010000018.1 coordinate 9,525, forward strand.
ACGATTGTCGAGCTGGAACTGGAATTTTGGTGACGTGCACCGTCTCGACAGAGCAGAATCCCAGCCACAGCTTTCAATGCGCAGTATTTTCCCGTACTTCGGTGACTTTGACGGTCAAAGACGATCAGGGCGCCACCAACACCACCAACTCAGAGCGTTGTGGTGCAGTAATCACGACTTCCTCGTGTGATCCACCTCATATCAGCCTGGCCCACCGCGCGATAACCTAGCTTATCGCGCGGTTTTAGCTTTTGCCCAGGCACTCATGCACCAGCTCGTCCGTCTCGGAAGAACCGGCGCCGTCATCGGCGCTCTCGCACTCCTTGCGCGGTGCGGTGGATCGGACCTTCTTCTGCCGAGCGAGTCCCGCCCGACCACGATCACCAAGCTCAACGGCGATGAGCAAACAGGAGCCGCTAGGAGCCCCCCTCGCGGATTCAGTCGTCGTCCGGATCGTAGACCAGCGGGGCGCTCCCGTGGCCGGCCAGCGCGTCGCCTTCACCCCCGGGCAGGACGCTCAGGGTGCTCTCGTCCGTCCGGAAGCCGCAACCACCAATTCGGATGGCGTGGCCCAGGCCGAATGGGTGCTGGGGCCCGCGGCCGGCGGGCAGTCTCTCACTGCCAGCGTTGACGGAAACGAAGAGCTCTCGGTCACCTTTCAGGCGGCGGCCCACCCGGCAGATGCGAGTCGAATAGAGGAGGCAGGCGGCAACCAGTCAGGAGGGACCGGGCAGGATCGGAGCTCGCTGATCCGCTCGAGGTGCTTATCACCGACCAGTTCGGTAATCCGGTCGAGGGTGTTCCGGTGGACTGGACCGCGGAAGACGGCAGCGTAGATCCGGCCACCACAACCACCGGTCCCGATGGCAAGGCGGCCACTGTCTGGACCCTCGCCTCATCTGTGGGCACTCAGACCGCCACCGCCTCCAGCGATGGTCTGGAGGGCTCTCCAGTCTCCTTTACTGCCACGCTGCTCCGGGAGGCCCTCGCCGGCTGATTCTGGTTTCGGGGAACAATCAGTCCGGCCGCGCCGAACCAGGAGCTGAGCCAGCCACTCGTTGTCCGGCTGGAGGATGAGAGACGGAAACGGCGTCCCCAACCGAGCCGTGACTTGGGTAATTGGCCGGGTGGGGGGAGCGTGAGCGCCACCACCAGCACCACCGATGACAATGGTGAAGCGCGGGTGCGCTGGACCCTCGGCCCCAATTCCGGGGTCAACACGCTGAACGCTGTGGTCTCTGGCGTCGGGTTCGTGAGCTTCCGGGCTGTGGCAAGCAGCCCTGGAGATACCGGCGGGGTGGCGGTGGAGGTGGGACGGTGGCGGGGAGGCAGTGCGGCCCCGCCCGGCTCGACTTCCGGGTTCAGCCCAGTGACGCGGAGGAGGGCAAGAAGGTGGAGCCGGCAGTCCAGGTTGCCGTGCTGGATCAGAACGGCCAAGTGGTGACTCAGGGAGAGTTCGAGATTAAGCTTGAGTTACACGGCGACAATGGATGGAAAGCTCCACGGCCACGAGCGGAAGAAGACTCGCTCGGGCATCGCCACCTTCGATGATCTCAACGTGGACAAGGAAGGTCAGTATCGGCTGCGTGCCAGCTCGGATGGCTTACCCAGCATCGACAGCAACGTCTTCGAGATCCATGAACGCGATGGGCATGGCAAGGACTGATCCCCCCGGAGCGTTCCGCTCCTTCCAGCCGTCTCTCTGTTCGTCACGCTTCTCCTCGCCGCCTGCGGTGGAGACGATCTGCTCCTTCCGCGCGACGGCGGAGCCCGCGCGGATCGCGGCCGTACAGCGGAGAAAAGTCTGACGCCACTGTGGGCCAGCCGCTGGCCGACTCGCTGGTCGCCGAGGTGACGGATCCGGCCGGTCGGCCCGTGCCTGGGGTCGAGGTGACCTTCGTGCCACCTACGGGGCCGTGATCGACCCCGCCGAGCCGGTCACCAACCGATGCTCAGGGCAACGCCGCCGTTCACTATACGCTGAGCACCACCGCGGGCGATCAGATGGTCGAGGCCAGGGCGGAGATCGTTCCCGAGTCCAATGGCCGTTGCCACCTTCCACGTGGCGGCCGACCCCGAAAGCCCCGAGTCGCTCACCATCGCCGGCGGCGATGTGCAGAGCGCCGAGGTAAGTACCGTGCTGCCCGATTCACTCTCGGTCAAAGCGGTGGACCGCTATGGCAATGGTGTGTCGGGAGTGGAGGTGGCCTGGGAGGCGGATGGAGGCGGAGCAGTGAGCCCGGAGACGGTGATGACCGGCTCCGATGGCAGGGCGGCAATCGCCCGAACGCTCGGCGATCGTCCCGGTCCCTACGGCACCGTAGCCCGGGCCGAAGGGCTGGCAGGGTCGCCGGTGGCATTCACCGCTACCGGCGTCGCCGCTCCCCAGCCCGCCCTTACGCTGGTGACGCAGCCGTCTGAGGTGGCCACGGCAGGAGTGCCGCTCGAGCGCCAGCCCGAGCTCCAACTCCAGGATCCTTTCGGAGCAGTTCTGGCCCAGGAGGGCGTGAGCGTCACCGCCCAGATTGCCACCGGCAACGGATCGCTGGGCGGTAAGACCACGGTAAAGAGCGATGCGTCCGGTAAGGTGACCTTCACCGATCTGGAGCTCAGGGGCGAGGTCGGCTCTCGCACCCTCATCTTCGCCGCCGATGGATTCACCCCCGTCAGCTCGTCCGAGATCGCGGTACGAGCCGGCCCGCCGTCGAACGATGAGAGCGCAGTCCAGGTCCGGAACGGCAGCGCCGGTACGCCTACCCCCATCACTATCCGGCTGAAGGACGCCTTCGGCAATGCGATTAACGACGCAGGCAACAAACTCACCATCGGCGTCGAAGGAGCCAATCCCACGGCCAATCTGGAGGTGAGAGACGAGGGGAACGGCTCCTATTCCGCGTCATACACTCCGGTGCACGCTGGCCACGATGTCATTTCGGTTCAGTTCCAGGGACAGCCCCTTGCAGGGGGTCACTTCGAGAGTACGGTCACTCCAGGCCCTGCCGATGCTGGGACCAGCACCGCGCGGGTAACCAGTAACGGAGTCTTTTTCATCTCGGTTCGAGTGGAGGTTACCGTGCGCGACGCCCAGGGTAACCCGGTGGGTCACGGTGGGGATCGGGTGACGCTGATTCCCAACGGAGGGAATTCTCGAACTGCCAAGGACAATGGCGACGGGACCTACAGCGACCAGTTCGTGGTAGTGGGTTCCAGCGTGAGCGTGGCCATTTTCCTGAACGGATCCCCCCTTGGAGGGAACCCCTTTACTCCCTGAAGCCAGCTCCTGTTAGTCCTGCCGCGCTAATCACTTAGCTCGGCGAAACGGGTTGACCCCTCTCGGCTCGGCGGCTATCTTCCTGCGCTGTTTTCGCCCTGGTGGTGAAACTGGTAGACACGCTATCTTGAGGGGGTAGTGCCGAAAGGCGTCGCGGTTCGAATCCGCGCCAGGGCATCCGACGTCCCGCCACTGTAGCTCAGGGGTAGAGCTCTCGATTCGTAATCGAGCGGTCGTCGGTTCGAATCCGACCAGTGGCTCTCTGGCATCAATCAGCTAGCAATTCCCTCCGTTGCATTTTCATCGACATTTCGGGTCTGATCTAGCCACGTGGCGGACACCGCCGAGGTCGTGGCTACCTGGAGGCTCTCTTGCCTGGTCCGTGTCGGCTATAGACCACGGTGGTCGTTTTCACGTCCGGTTGGGGCGCCACCTGGTCATCGCGTTCGTGCCCAGGAGCGATTCTCAGGTCTCCCGGCTGTTGCTCAGCCGGCCGGACATTTTTCCTGGTTACGGGCCGTGGTAGGGCCAGACGCCGGGTCCCTTCACTGATCTGGCCGGTCTCGACCAGGTCCTCCAAATGCTGCTCGTAGGTCTGAGAACCGAGGTCCTTGCGTCCGTCCGACATGATGCGCTTGAGTTGGCTTATCGGCTCGGAATCCTTGAGACATTCGCGGATGGCAGGGGTGGCTATCAAGATTTCCACGGCCGGCACCCGGCCGTCGCCGTTTTTCCGAGGCAGAAGTTTCTGCGAAATTATGGCCCGCACCGACTCGGCGAACCGCATTCGCCCAAGATCGCGCTCTGCGCTGGGGATGGTCGCGATGACCCGCTCGACAGTGGTGACCACGTCGGGTGTGGAGACCGTCCCGATCACGAGGCGGCCCGTCTCCGTTGCCTTCAGAGCGGTGTCGATGGTGGCAGCGTCGGCCATATCTCCCAGCACTACCACGTCAGGATCCTGGCGGAGTGCTGCGCGGAAGCCAATTGCCAGCTTTTTGGTATCCACTCCAACCTCGCGTTGGGTAATCGAGCAGCTCAGGTCCCGATGCAGGAACTCAATCGGGTTCTCGATGGTGACAATGTGCTTATGAAAAGTTCGATTGATGTGATGCACCATGGCAGCCACGGTGGAGCTCTTGCCGCACCCGCTCCCGCCGGTGACCAACACCATTCCGCTCTCCGACTCGGCGATGGCCTGGAGGATATCGGGCAGGGTCAGGGACGCGATGGTAGGCACAGTGAACGGGATGACCCGCATGACGATCATGAACGAGGAGCGCTGGCGCAGGATGTTCACCCGGAAGCGACCGACTCCAGGCATGCCCCAGGAGCAGTCGAAATCGCGGATCCGGTCGATTCGGGACCGGTCTTCGTCGCTGCTCATCAGCGTGAGTGCGATCGACTTGGTCTGGTCCGGGGTAAGCCGGTGCTTGGTCAGCGGAACCAGTTTGCCATCGATCCGGGCTCGAAACACATCGCCGGCTTTGATGTGCAGGTCTGAGGCGCCCCGTTTGACTGCGGCTTTGAGGATCTTCTCCAAGCCGGCTGGCCCAGGTGGAAGACTAGGTGAATCAGTCACTTAGGCGCTCGCTCCAGCCGGGAAGAAAGGGCGGGTGCTGGGCTGAGCTAGGATCAGGCTGATCGTGGTGCCCGTGCCAGTGGCTGATTCGCCATGCGCTTGACTGCTGCCTTGTTCACCAGGATTCGGAGATTGTTGCTCCGGGCATCGACCGGCAGCACAAAAAAGAACGCACCCGGGGGCGGGTATCCTGCGGTCAGTCCCATCACGCGTTCCCCGTCACCAAATTCCACTTCGATCGGGTGCGCTCCCCGCGCACGTACGTCGTGCGCCTCGAGCATCCGTCCCTCCTCGCGTTTGGAATCGCCGGCAAGATCCCTCACGAAGAACAGCGCCTTCAATTCGTTGAGTTTTACCGGGATCGAGCCTTGCTCTGCCGTTCGGATGTGGCAAAAAGGCTTCTGCGCATTGATGTCGTGGCTGATGCCTTTGACCACCTTGCCGTCGATGAAGTGGGCGACGACCTTGTGAGTCACAAATCCTCCACCGGTGCAAGCAGAGTGTGCAGCCATCAGGGGCGCAATGCCCCAGGGCGCCTCGAAGGATGTTGCGACTGGGAGCCCGCCTTTGGAAATGATCGGCAGTTGGGTCCAACTCCTTAACGGTCAGTCTGGTAGTCGTTACAATCAGAACCGGCTACCTGGAGAGGCAGGCCTTATTGAGGTTCGGTGGCTCTTTCGGGTGGATTCGGGGTGTCCCAACTCTTCTCCACTCCAATCCAGCACTCTCCCAGTACTGCCGAACCGAAGGCTCGGCGTACCATTTCCTGCAGTGGCCCCTCGGTCCGGAGCACGAAAGCTGCCCGCGCGCCCGGCTTTAGCACCCGACCTAGCTCTCTCACTCCCGATTCGAGATCAGCATTCTCGGGAACCGTCTTTCCGAACGCCAAATCGAAGAACCGATCTGGATAGGCCAGCTGATTCATTGCTCCGGTCTGGAGATGGATCCGGTCTCGAAGAGCCAGGCCGCGAGCAAGGTCCTTGACCGCTTCCACTTGGCTGACCGAGCCGCCGAAGCCGTAAACGTCGGCCCCGGCCAGCGTAAAGGCCACTGACTCGACTCCGATCCCGCATATCAGCATCCGCTTGCCTCCGAGGGGACCCAGGAAGCTGAGCGGGGTTGGATACATGACCTCCTCCGCTGTACTGCCCTAGCGGAACGGTCTCAGGAGTGGGTCAAGCCATAATCAAGTCCGGATGTCAGGCATCCTGATCGAATCGCGCCATGACCCGTAAGACCAACATCAGCAGGAGGGTACTTCCCACCGCCAGCAGAAATCGGCCGGAGCCGGCCGCAATCCCGACACCGGCGGTTGCCCAGATCGAGGCGGCTGTCGTGAGGCCACGGACCCGGTCGCCTTCCTTGGCGACGAAGATGACGCCTGAGCCCAGGAACCCAATTCCCACCGCGACAGCCTGGATGACGCGGACCGGGTCACCTCGCGCGCCGGCCCCGACCGCGGTGGCTTGGTCCTGAAGGGCCAACTCCCCCAGCACGGTGAACAGGGCAGAAGCTATGCCCACCACCATGTGAGTTCGTAAGCCGGCCGGCTTATGGGCGGACTCTCGTTCCCAGCCTAAAACCCCAGCCAGAACCGCCGCTATGAGCAGCCGAAGTAGGAAACGCAGCTCGGATGGAGCCGCGAGGTGGGCGGGTGCTAGAAGGTCTGCGACGACCAGTGGGTTGACCTGCAGTGGCCACAGACCACCGGGCGGGTCTTATTATCCAGCGGCGGTTCCACCGACGGAAAGGTTACGGTGAAGCTGAATCCACAGTTGAGACAACGCAGCATTACGGTCACCCAATTCTCCCGGTGCAGGCCGCCTTAGGATTACACCGGTGTGGATTCGCTGCCGTGTTCGGCAGCACATTGCCTCTTCCGTAGCGCTCACACTTCTCAAGTCGGGCTTCGAAGCGCAATTTCCTAGCATGATCTCCTGTCAGACCCTGGGCCCTGTTGGGCTGAGTGTGGACGGTGCGCCGGCGCCATCCGAGCTGCTGTGGCGCAAGCACTTGGGCTTGCTGGTATACCTGGCCCGATCTCCCCGGGGCAGGGCCCGGGAGCACCTGATCGGACTGCTCTGGGGAGAAAAGCCCGAAGCAGCTGCCCGTCATTCGCTGAACGAGGCCATCCGGGTGCTCCGACGTTACCTGGGCGAGGGGAACGTGGACACCAGCGTGGGACAGGTCCGGCTGGCAGAAGGATCGGTCAAGCTGGACATCGATCGCCTGGAGGAGTACGCGGCCGCCGGGGAATGGGAGGCGGCATCCCGTCTCATCACCGGTGAGTTTCTCGAAGGCTTTTCAATCTCCGGGGCGTCCGACTTCGAGAATTGGCTGGCCAGCGAGCGGTCGGCCATTCGGTCTCGCTGCATCGAGGTCCTCGCCCGGCACGCCGAAGACCTGCTCCGCGCCGGCCAGGCACAGGAAGCCTCCGCCGTGGCGGCACGGGCACTCTCCCTGGATCCCGGCTCCGAGCTCGCTCTCCGGATCATGATGCGAAGCCTGGTTCTCGCCGGAGACCGGGCCGGCGCCCTGGAACGCTACGAAGAGTTCACCCAGAGATTGCAGCAGGAGATCGGGACACAGCCCGATCCGGAGACGCAGGCACTGGCAGAGCGGGTGCGACACGAGCGCACCATCCGGCCACCCACGCCCGGTCGCTCCGGAGAGCCTGCGGAGGGAGAGCCTCGCCTGCCGTTGGTAGGGCGCGAACCCGAGCTGTCACGCCTCGCCGATGCTGCAGCCGCCGCGCGGGCCGAGCGACGTGCGTGCGCCTTGATCCTCGAAGGGGAAAGCGGAGTGGGGAAGACCCGGCTGATGGAGGAGCTGCTCGGGAGGCTGCGGCTCGATGGCGTCGCCGTAGCCGCGGTGCGTGCGGTCGAAGGGGATCACGAAGAAGAGTGGAGCGGCATTCGCGGACTCGCCCGGGGCGGTCTGCTCGAGGCTCAGGGATTGGCCGCCGCACCCGCCCGGGCTCTGGCCGTATTCGCCGACGGCGCTTCCGGAGTGGGCCGACCGATTCCCCCATCTCCCCAGCGATGGCGCGCCCCTTTCCTGGGGGCGGGCCTTGAGCGAAATCCTTCGCGCCGCCAGCGAGGAGCAACCCATCGCGTTGGCGATCGATGACGCCCAGTGGCTGGATAACGCTTCCATGCAGGCACTCCGGGCAGTTCTGCGCGACCTCGAATCAGCGCCGCTCATCCTGCTGTTCGCCACCGACTCCCATCCGCCCCGGGCCGAGCTGGATGCCCTCCGCAGCCGGCTGGGGAATGCCGTGAGTGGCGTTGCCGTCCGGTTGGGCTCCCTCGGGTCCTCCGACCTGCGCACCCTTGCCCGGCGAATGCTGCCGGGGTTCAGCGATGTCGAGATCGAGCGGGTAGTCCGCCGGGTGGCCACCGACTCCGCCGGCCTCCCCCTCCTGGCGGTAGAGCTGCTCCGGGCCGTGGCCCTGGGGCTGGATCTTCGGGGGACGGCGGGAGCCTGGCCCGAGCCATACAAGACGCTGGACCAGACCATGCCGGGGGATCTCCCCGACACTGTGCTCGCCGCTATCCGCGTGGGGTTTCGCCGGCTGAGTCCCGGTGCGCAACGGGCCTTGGCGGCCGCATCGGTCCTGGGCGATCGAGTCTCGCTCGATCTGCTGGCTCGAGTGTTGGACCTACCTGAAAGCAAGGTGGCGGTGGCCCTCGATGAGCTGGAATGGCACCGGTGGATGGTCTACGACCCACGGGGGTACACCTTTGTCGCCCGACTGGTGAAAAAGGTTATTGCCCGGGAGATGCTCACACCGGGACAACGACAGCGGGTTCTGGAGGCGGCTGAGGCTACTTCTCTAGAGCGTAGGTGAGTCTGCCGGTGGCGAGAAAGGGCCGCAGTGGATGGCGGCGATACACCGGTTGCAGGAGAAGGTATCGGGCTATTGTGGTGGTTCCCGGCACCAGCAGCTCGTAATGATCGAGCAGGGAGAGTGAGCTCGCGGCTATGGCCGGGCGGGTCGTGGCCGTCGTCTGCAGAAAATTGACGGCAAAGGCGACCGCCTCTGCCTGGTGCTCCGAGCGGTCATCATAGCCATACCGCTTCGGGTCGCGAATCGCTGGAACTCCCGACCAGAGTGCCGCCAGCTGGGCCTTTGCCTTGAGCTGCCAGCGGTGCCCGAGCTCATGCGCCAGCGCATGACGAAGCTGCGCCACGCCGGTCATGTGTCCCGGGTCGAGTGCCAGGGAATCCCGGGACGCGATGTATTCGCCGAGCCGTCCAGCGGCGCGCCCCCGCCGGCCAATCAGTCCTATGGGAGCGCGAGGTTGGCCGAAGAGCTGATACAAGGAATCGGCATACGCGGAGCTTCCGATATCGTGCGCGGCCTGCAGGAGAACACCCGGTTCCGCCCGCGCCGATCTTCGAGCCGTAGTCCCATCGCCCGATGGCTGCTGCTCGAGCCAACGCGGATGGGTGGCCACTTCCAGCAGAGCCCCCGGCGTCTCGGTTTCAAAAACACCGCTGTCTATCCGGAAGATGTAATGGGCCCGGCCGTTCTCATCGTCTACATAAGCCAACGAAACCGTCGCGGCTCTGGCCGAGAGGCTTCCGCTGGTCGAGCGGAAGACCAGACCACTGTCTGAGAAGCTGAAATTGCCGGGAAGAGGTGGAAGTCCCCAGGAGGAGAGATAGCCCCGGACCACCGTGCCCTCGGCCGCTCCGCCTGAGGAGGCGGAGCCGCCGTTCGACTTTGCCCTTGTGGTATCGGCTGCAGCAGAAGCTAGCGCGTAGGCTGCGCCTCGGCTGCGGACCTGTCCCGCTGCAAGCGCAGGCGCCAGAGAGGACCCGAGTCCGAGCGCCAGCAGCCAGGTGCCTCGATGGGCTCCACTCAACGGCGGGCGACGCTCCCCGGATCGGGTGGGGCCACCTCGATGGAGCTGGAAGGCTCACGCCACGTGGTCTCCACCAGAATCCCGGTAAGGGCAACGATGAGGAGAACCATGGTGACGAAAATCGCCATGGCCGTCCGAGCGAACCCGTTCGGATTCGCGCACGGCGATGGAGGCGCTGGGGGTCGAGGTTTCGGCAGACACGGTGATTTCCGGAGTCTGAGGTGGGGGTTGGGTTAGCTGGGAATCCGCAGCCGCTTCCCGGCCCGCAGCGTGTACTCCACGGGCAGGGCGTTGATCCGGCGGAGCGCGCGAAGTGAGACCCGATATCGCCGGGCGATCCCGATCAGGGTCTCGCCCGAGCGGACCCGATGGGTGGCCATACGAGCTTGATGCCGGCTGAAGGCGGGGCCGTTCACCGCGCGCATGGCCAGCGCCGACGGGACGGCAACCGTGGGGATCACCAGCCGGGTGCCGCTCTTCAGCCGGGAGGTTCGCGCCCTCGGGTTTGCGCCCCGAATCTCAGCCGCCGGCAGGTGATAGCGCGCGGCGATGGCGCTCAGCCGTTCGCCCGGGCGTACCACGTGGGTCAGGAAGTGGACCCGCTTCGATGCCGGCAGTGTTCTCGTACGCCTCGGCCACCGTTCTCCCCAGTGCCAGGCGGCACCCGAACCACCGAGTGGGTGTGGGGAGGGGTGGCGAACCGGAGGTACTGCGGGTTGAGGTCCCGGATCTCCTCCGGGCTCGCCTCGGCAAGGCGGGCGATCACGTCCAGACCAGTCACGCCGTTCACCACCACCGAGTCGTAGGTGAACGGGAGGCACTTCAGACGGAGCAATGCCGAAACGCTCCGGCTGCTTGGCGACCACCGCTGCGGCGATCAGCTTGGGGACGTAGTCCTGGGTCTCGGTGGTCAGCAGGTCGGTGCTGGCCAGGCGGAAGAAGGCCGCGTCGCTGGTGACATCGGTGCTGTCCAGCGTGCTCTCCACCTCGTCCGCTGCAGCCTCCGCTGTCGGAGTCGTCTTCCTCCAGCGCCTCGGCCTCGGCTGTCGCTGCTGTCGGCCGAGACCTCCCACTGAAGCTTGCCCAGGCTCCGCGACAGCTTGCCCGCGCCGGCGTTATAGGCCGCCGCGGCCAGGTACAAGGAGCCGAAGCGATCGCGCAGATGATGCAGATACCGGGCTGCCGCCTCGGTGGCCTTCACCGGGTCCCGGCGCTCGTCCACCCAGGTATCGACCCGCATCCCGTAGCCGCGGGCGGTTCCCTTCATGAACTGCCACATCCCCACCGCATGGGAGCGGCTCACGGCCTCGTTGGAGTAGCCGCTCTCGATCAGTGCGAGATATCCCAGGTCTCCCGGAAGCCCTTCCGCCTCGAATTGCCGGCGGATCATGGGCTCATACCGGGCGCCCCGGGCGAGGAACACGCTGAGACCAGTGCGGGAGATTCCCTGGAAGTAGTTCAGGTAGTACTGGACCCGCGGATGATTGGCGAAGCTCCTGACATCGATGTCCCATCGGACATCGTCGGGGAGGAACTCGGGAACGCCTGCAGCATCCGGCTGTGCGTCGGCCAGGTCGTTGACGCTGGAATCCGCAGCGAGCTCGCGCGGGGCGGCCCGCTCCAGGTATGGAACGCGCACTCCGGGAATGGCGGAGACTGGAGAGATGCCGTCAGGGGCCGGCGGAATTGCACGCGCGCACGCGGCAAGGGCCAGAAGATTGGTCCAGAGGATCAGCCGCTTCATGCCTGCCAGGATTGAGTGCGGGAGTTGTACTGCCGAGCGGGGCTGCTAGCTGCACAAAACGGGCCGTGCAACTTTGAATCCCACAAGGCTTTGCAGATAATGACTTAGAGAAACCTTGCAGCCTGACCGCAGACCGCCGCGGTCCGGCAAAAGTCTTTGTGCGTCGGCAAAACGCAGCTAGCTTTCCGCCGCGCATGGGCCAACCCACCCGCCACGATCCCTACGCCGCGCTTCGCATCCTCAACTTCCGTTGGTTCATCTACAGCATGCTGGCGATGACCGTCGCCACCCAGATTCAGGCGGTGGTGGTGTCCTGGCAGATCTACGAGCTGACCCACGATCCGCTCTCACTGGGTCTGATCGGATTGGCCGAGGCGGTGCCGTTCATCGGGTTCGCCCTATTCGCCGGCCACGTGGCCGACCGGATCGAGCGGCTGCGGATCTCGCTGATTGCTCTCGCGGTCCTGTTGGGGTGCTCGCTTACCCTGTTCGGCTTTACGCTCCGGCCCGACATCATCAGGCCGGGCCGGGTCTGGCCGATCTATCTCGTCATCTTTTGTAGCGGAATCGCCCGGAGTTTTCTGCAGCCGGCCCGCTCTGCCCTGGGAGCGGAGCTGGTACCGCGTGACCTCTATCCCAACGCGGTCACCTGGCGCAGCTCTACCTGGCAGTTGGCCGAGGTGGTCGGCCCGGCTATAGGCGGTTTGGTGTACGGATTCGGCAGTGCTCGCGCTGCCTACGGCGTGGACGCCGCGCTGATGGGAGTGGCTCTGCTGGCTCTGGCCCGGCTGCGGCACGCCCCTGTTCGCGGCGTACGAGCGGATGAGTCTTTCCTTCAGAGTCTGGCCACCGGGATCCGGTTTGTCCGGGGCCAGCCGGTGGTGCTGGGCGCACTCACCCTCGATTTGTTCTCGGTGTTGTTCGGCGGTGCCGTCGCCCTGCTTCCGGTATTTGCGGCGGAGATCCTCCACGTCGGTCCCGAGGGGCTGGGTATCCTCCGGGCTGCACCTGCTGTGGGCGCAGTACTGATGTCGCTGGTGCTGGCTCACCGGCCTCCGCTTCAACGCGCTGGCCGCACCCTGTTCGTCAGCGTGGCTCTGTTCGGCCTGGCCATGATCGGGTTCGGCCTGTCTCGCGACTTCTTTCTTTCGACGGCTCTCCTGGCGCTGAGCGGCATGGCCGACACCGTCAGCGTGGTGGTGCGATCAACCCTGCTGCAGGTCATGACCCCCGACCATCTGCTGGGCCGGGTGGCCTCGGTGAATGCAATCTTCATCGGCAGCTCGAACGAGCTCGGCGCCTTCGAGTCCGGCACTGCGGCGCGGCTGATCGGCACGGTGCCGTCTGTCGTACTCGGAGGGTTGGCTACGTTGCTGGTAGTGGCGACGACGGCGCTGAAGGTGCCCGAGCTTCGAAGGCTGCGAGAGATCCGGGCTGCCGATCAGTAGACGATGGCACTCACTCCTGGCGGCGTCTGGAGCAGTTCGGCCAGTCGCTTGAGCCCGTCTTCCAACCTGCCCCGGCTCAGGCCGCCGCCAAGGCAAACTCGCACCGCATGTGGAGCGGTTTCCCGGCCCACCAGAAACTCGTCGGGCGAGTTGACCGCCACCCCTCGCGCGCGCGCCTGCGAGACGAAATTCTCGGCCCGCCAGGGCTCAGGTAGCTGCAGCCAGAGATGAAAGCTGACCGGGCCCGACGCCGGCAGCCACGGGCCCAGGATCTCCCGCGCCAGTCGATGCCGCGTGATTGTCTCCGACCGCTTCCACTCCGCCATCTCGTCGGCCCGGCCACTCTCGATCCACTGGGTCACGATCTCGGCCAGGAGCGGCGCGGTGAACCAGGTGGTGGCCTGCATGGTTGTGTTTACCCGCTGCATCTCCGCAGCCGGCGGCACCACGTAGCCGATCCGAAGTCCTGGAGCGAGGCTCTTGGAGGTCCCGGTGATGTAGAACGTCTGGTCGGGGGCCAACGCGGCGATCGGTGGTAGCGGCTCCGCCGGGAGGAATCCGTTCACGTCGTCTTCCAGCACCGTCAGCCGGTGGCGCTGAATGATGTGCGCGAGCTCCTGCCTCCGCTGGAGCGGCATTGTCCTGCCGGTTGGATTCTGGAGGGTAGACATGCAGAAGAGGGCGCGGGGAGAACTGGACTCACAGGCGGCCTCCAGCTCGGAGGGCAGCAGGCCATCCTGGTCCATCCGAAGCCCCTGCACCCGGAGCTGGAGCAAGCGGGCCAGCGCGGTTATGCCGGAATAGGTGACCTCTTCGGTCAGGATCAAATCGCCGGGCCGAGCCATTGCCGCCAGCACTACTGCCGCTCCGTGTTGTGCGCCGCTGGTCACCACCACTCTCTCGGGCTCGACGTCGAGCCCGAATCGTTTGAGCCAGGCGGCGGCGGCAGCGCGGTGCCGCGTCATTCCCTGGGGCGGCTGATAGATGTCGACCAGCTGGTGCAGGTCCCGGCGCTGCGCCAGAAGCTTCAGAGTTTGGGCAAGCGTCGGATCGTCAGACGGCCGGACCAGTCGTCCCCGGCTCAAGTCGATCAGCTCGGCCTCTTCGTCTGATCCTTCCCGGTAACTGGGATCCTCTCGCCGCACGAATGTCCCCCGTCCCACCTCCCCTCGTACAATCCCGCGCTGTTCGGCAACGGTGTAGGCCCGGCTCACGGTTCCGATCGCGATCCGCAGCCGGTTGGCCAGTTGTCGTTGAGTGGGAAGACGGGTTCCCGGAGGCAGTCGTCCGGACTCGACGTCACGATGGAGGGCTTCAACCAGGGCGAGGTACTTGGGCTCGGCTGCCTGCTCGAGCTCTGGGGTCCAAGTTGTCATAGTGTCAATCTGTGATTTGACACGAATTGTGTCAACATTGATATTGTGTCACTCAACCCCGGTTAGGGAGGGACCGTGCCTGCTGCCGACATCCGCAAGCCTCGAACGAGCGGCCTTCCTAATCTGGGTCAACCCCGAGTCGATCCGGCGATCGCCGGAACAATTCGACCTCGTCGGCGAATAGCGCTCATCCTCTGGCTGGCCTTGGCTGGGATCTGGGGCTCCACCTGGCTGGCGATCAAGCTCGGACTCCGAGACCTGCCGCCCCTTACCTTCGCGGGAATTCGATTCGCCCTTGCGGCGATGTTGCTGGGCGCAATCGTGCTGATCCAGCGAATTCGGCTGCCGCGCTCAGCTGGGGAATGGGGCCTGCTGGCCTACACCGGATTCCTGAGCATCACGCTGAATTATGCGCTGGTTTTCTGGGGCGAGCAGTACATCTCGTCCGGCCTGGCTGCGCTGCTGAGCGCTACGGTGCCGCTCTTCGGCCTTCCACTGGCCCACCGTTATCTGAGTGCGGAGCCACTTACCCGACGAAAGATCGTCGGTGTGCTACTGGGTTTACTCGGGGTGGCGGTGGTGTTCTCCGGCGAGCTCGGTACTGGAGGTCCGCGGGCGTTTGCCGCCAGTGCCGGCATCATCGCGGCGGCATTGGCCACCGCTCACGCCAGCGTGCTGGTCAAGGCCCGGGGCACCCACATCGAGCCAGCGGTGCTGGCGGGAACCCAGATGTTGGGGGGATGCTTGCCCCTCCTGATAGGCGGGATGCTGCTCGAGGGAAGCCCGCTCAACTTCCGCTGGACGCCAATGGCGCTCGGAGCGCTGGCGTATCTCACCATTCTGGGCTCGGTGATCGCTTTTTTGATGTATTACTGGCTGATCCGCCATACCGCGGTTACTGGCGTGCTCATGATTCCCCTGGTCACTCCGCTGATTGCCGTGCTGGTGGGAGTGGTCTTCGGAGGAGAGACGATTGGGTGGCACACAGCTTTGGGTGGAAGCGCGATCATTTCCGGTGTGGCGCTGGCAGTCCTCTGGGCATGAGCATAAAAAAGGAAGGGTGAAAGATTCCTCGCTCTTTCACCCTTCTCTTTCACTGCCGAGCTCTACGCTGCCGACTCGCCGGACGTCCTGGGCTTGCGGGTTTCCACCTGACGCTTGAGCCAGTCGATCTGGTCCTTGATCGTCTGCCGAGTGGCCTTGGTCGCGAGCCAGTCGAGCGCACGCTGACGCTCTTCCTCGCTGAACACCGGCGACGCGGCCAGCCGCTGGTAGAACGCCACCTGTTTTTCAGTGGGCGCATAGGGTCCCGGCCGCCCTACCGCCTCGGTCCGGTCGCTTAGTTCGAGCGGTGGGGTTGGGCACCTCACTGCGAGCAGCCACGCTGGCCGGCAGCGGAAATGCCCGGGCGGTACTGGGGATGGTACCCGGCTGCGCCTCGACGACTCGGGTTTGTCCCGATTGGCGTGCCGTTGCCATGACCTGCGCGCGCACGTTGCCTGGAATCAGACGGAAACGCGCATTCCGCGCCGCCTTCATGGCGCCGTGCTCATACCAGTGCGGATTGAGCTGTGGTCCCCGGCGCGCCGACCACGTCCTCACCGCCTAGAATCTTCCGAACGAATTCCCGAATCTCGGGCTCGTTGAAGTTCTCCGCCATCCAGGCCAGGTAGTCCCGGCCTTCGTCGCTGCTCAGCAGGTCGCGATAAGTCTTGCCCCGATATTTCTTGCTGGGGACCTTGGCATCGAGGTCCAGCGGAACGGCATCATAGTATAGGGCCTGACGCTTGACCCCGATCACCTGATCGAGACGAACGTCCTGACCCGATGGAGAAACCGCAAACCGCGCGGCTTTGACCTTGAAGAGTGCCTCCCGTGCCTCGCCTTCTCCGATCAGCTCGTACTGGAGATCTTCCTCCCGAATGACCTGACCCTGGGAGACCAGCGCCATACAACATTCGTCTACTCCGGTCTTGGAGAGCCCAACAACTTCCTGGCCTCCCTCTCGCACCACATAGACCAGGTCGGTGCTGGCTACACCTTCCAGTTCCCGCCGGAGCGCTTCCTCATCCATGCGGTCCATCAATTGAAACGGGTCCCACGCTTTTGACTGAGCGGTAGCCTCAGCCTGCTCCTTCGTGTCCGACATTCCGATCTCCGATTCATTGTAGTGGGCCGGCTCGGCCAGCCCTCCGAGTCTCATTCCTGGCCGCGACACGAGGGTTAAACCATCTCGGGCCCGCGTTGGTTCCACCAGGTAACCTGAAAATTAGCAATGACTTAGCTCAGGTCAACCCGGGCTAAGTCCAATGATACCAAAGATTTACCGAAGGGTCTTAGGCGTCGGGGATTATCGGGAGGAGATTGGTCTATCAAAGGTCGGAAAACCGAGAGGGGCCGAACATCGCTCGGCCCCTCTCATCGGTACGCAGTCGCGCTACTCATCGCGCTGTTTCTTGTACAGCCAGTACTCGGGTCCAGCGAGATTCTCGGGCCAATCGTCGAAGTGAAGATCTCCCCGCCAGTTGTTGTCGATCTGATCCTCATCCTCGGAGCTCTCCCAGGGAAGATCTCCACCGGTTTCCCACGGCCGTTCGTCCTGATGGCTCATTGGGCTCCTCCGCTACCGCTTGGCGCCGCACCATGCGGCACCAGACCCTAAATGCCGGGCTGGGGAGCCCGGTTTTTTGACGTATCGGGCCGTAATCGCAAGTCGCGGGCCTGCGTCGGGGGCCGCCGGGCTGCATAAGCAATTTTGGGGGGAAAGGGTCTTTTGGAGGTGGGGACTGTCACCCGGCTAGCGATCTCAGCATCACCTGGAGGGGTAGCGTGGCCGAAGTGCCCGGGCTACAATTCCGCCTCTTCGAGCAGTCTCGGGACGTGGCGCAGTCCGGTAGCGCACTGCAATGGGGTTGCAGGGGTCGCGGGTTCAAATCCCGCCGTCCCGATTGGGAGGGCCGCTCAACTGGCGGCCATTCGCGCATTCAGGGCCAGGATTCCGAATGAATCTGAACAAAGTCTCCCTGCTGGTGCTACTCGCCCTGACCGGTTGCGGCGGCAAGGCGGATCGTGAGCGCCCGCCGGCCACCGGCGGCTTCAGTGCTGCTCTCGGCGTAGATACCACCGTCATGACCCGGACACCCTCCGGATTGCGGTACCAGGATGTGGCGGTCGGGAGCGGTACAACAGCAACGGCGGGGAAAACCGTCTCGGTGCACTACACCGGCTGGCTGCCCAATGGGGAGAAGTTCGACAGCAGCCGAGACCGCAACCAGCCCTTCGGATTTACCCTCGGTGCTGGGCAGGTAATTGCCGGGTGGGATGAAGGCGTTGCTGGTATGAAGGTCGGCGGACGTCGCAAGCTCGTCATTCCGCCGGATCTTGGGTATGGGACCGCCGGAGCTCCTCCCGACATCCCGCCGGGCGCAACGTTGGTGTTCGACGTCGAGCTGCTGGACGTGAAGTGATGGACGTCAGGGAGTGCGACGAAGCACGATCTCGACTGCGGTAACCTGCTTCTCATTCATTGCCACCACTGTGGTGGGAGCGCTTACCACTTCCCACCTCCCCGGCAGCAGAAACTCCTCGGTCGCCACTGCCAGTGTGTAGTGCTCCGGATGCTTAACCCGGATAAAGAACTCTCCAGTTGAGTTGGTATACACCACCCCATCATTCAGCTTCACCGCAGCACCCTCGACGGGATTGCCTGACTCATCGCGAACGGTGCCCTGAACCACGTACCGGGCCATGGCTCCGCCAATCTGCTGCGGCTGGATTCCCCCAAAACTTCCCATGTACAGGAACGTGCTCCCCGAGGCGGAGTAATCCACTGTTCCATCCGGGCGGACGTAGGTGCCCAGATTGGTCGAGTAGCTTCCCAGTTGCAGCCGCGCGGTCAGATTCAAGGCGCTGCGGAAGGGACTCAACGGCTGGAGCGGCTGATGCACGATCTGATAGTCCAGCCCAAACTCTCCGAAGCTGGTCCTGAGGCTGGCGCCGCACAGCACCGTCGGCTCTCCATGGTGAAAGACGATCTGCTGGCTTAACCCGAAGTGCGGGGACAGACGCCACCTGAGGTTTGCCAGCGGAGTCGTAACCGTGGGCTGTCCTTCCGGGCGACTCTGCAGGAGAAACATCTCGGCGTCGAGCCAGCGCGTCAGCTCGCGTCCCACCGCCAGGTACGAGCTGAGGTTGGTGATATCCTGAGACTCTGAGTGATACACGCCTGCCGTCAGCCGCAGCTCACGCCAGCGACCTCCTGCGAACACGGTGTTCCCCACGGCGCGTATCGGGGGCTGGGCATCCGCCGAGTCCTGCACGAAGTTTTGCCGGGCGAAACCGACGGAGAAGTCGGGACTGAGATCGTAGGTAAAGGTCAGGTTTTCCCGGTCTACCTCGGTCTGATTCGGCGTCGGAACCGGCGCTCTCCTGAATCGATCCGGATTCCAAACATAGGAGGCCAGCAGCCCAACCCGGCCCTCGCGCACGGACACGCTGGATGCGGCGTAGGGGCGATCGGATCCCATGCCGATGACGAAGCCGGTGGTGAGGTCGGGAGATGGCTGCCATTCAACCCCCGGGAGGACCGTCTGCTGACGAGCGAAGATGGCGCTGGTGGTGAGATAGAGGTTGGGCTTGACGGAGTGTCGTAGGAACACGGCGCCCATCGGCTGCTCGATGTCGGTCGGCTGGAAGGCCGGTGCTCCCACTCCCGCCGAGCTGGCACCGCCGAAAACCAGGTAGGAGGTCCGCCGGTTTCCGCCGGCGTAGCTGAGTCCCTGGACCAGCAGATTGTATCCTGGAGTGAAGATGTCGGTGGGCAGCCGCACGACCAGCGCGCTGTTACCGACACCCAGGGTGTCGCCGTGGCCGGCGGCCTTTCTCAGGAACGCGCCCGCGCGAAAGCCGTCCAGATATCCCAGCCCCACCCAGCCGTCCACTCCGGATCGCCAGAAGTTGGCGGTTGCTCCGTAGCCGCCCGAGAGTGAGGAGCCGCCACCCTGCATCTCAACTACCGTCTGAGCCTGAGCGATGATGGCGGGAAAGAACAGCAGAACCGCGGCAAGGACGACCTTCCCCGCCAATCGGGATTGGCGGACCGAGCGGGTCACGGCCGGAGCGCGCTCGCGCTCGAATCGGCGGCGAGCGACGCCGCTACGGGCGTCAGGACTGTATCGACGGTGAAACGGGCGAAGCGGATGCTCAAGCGCATCGGCTGAGCCGGACTATCCCACTCGAGCTCGGCCCAACGACGGCTGTGAGGCATGAGGGGGAACCCGCCACCCGGTTGTCCGACCTTGTCGTGAGTACTCACGGTCAGTTGATGAACCCGGCCCAGGTGAGGCCCCAGATTCTCCAGCTGGACTCGGACCTTGTTCGTGCCGGGATCCTGCTCGAACCGGCGAATCACAACCTCTTCCTTTCGGAGCGGTTGCTTCTGATTCAGATAGACCACGTGAGGCAGAAGGATGCGGACGTTCAGTCCGTTATCCATTCGCGCTCCCGTCATTGCACTCAGGATCGTGAACCAGGCGGGAAGACTGTCGCTTGTGGCCTCGTAAAAAACCGTCCGGCTTCCCTTCGGAGGAAGCCGAAAGCTCATCTCCGAAAGCTTCACGTGGATATGGCTGGTATCGAGCGGAACGTCGATCACGTCGCCCGCTTCGGAGATGCGGAAGCCGCGCACTTCGAGCACGACGCTGAGGGGGAAAATGGAGGCATTCCTGAGTTGGAAACTGGAGCGGGCTCGCTCCTGATACTCCGCGATGGGCGGACTCACCGATTGCGCCACCATTGGCCGCAGCGGCAGGAAGGCCCCGCCGAGGACCACCAGACCCAGCCACGCTGCTCGGCCGTCGGGCTTCACTGGGTAATCACTCGGAGGTTGAGCACGCCGGTATACGAGCCCGCGGGCAGGGTGGGGAAGCCTACCAGATTCAGCTGCAGGTCGAGGTTGTCGGTACGGGTCGAGTTTTTGTTGCTGCCGCCGATCGTCACCGAGTAGAGCCGCAGGCTTCCGCCGGCGGTACCCACTCCGGCAAAAGCATTCTGCGTAATGGGGGTAAACGCGGTCGGAAGCCCGGTGGACATCCGGGCCAGCACCCGGCTGGAGGGGATTTGGGTCGTGGCGCCAACCAGCGCCTGGGCCGGAACCAGGAAATAGGCCACCAGATTCACCGTGTTGGTCTGCCCCGGGTTGACGCTCCAGGTGGTCTGAAGGACCACCGGAGACGGGAAGCTGTTAACAGCATTATCGGTTACCCCGGCTATGGTCTGTATTGCGCCGGAGGTGATCACGAGAGAGAGGTCGGCAGGAGAGGTTGCTGCCAGGGAGATGATCCGGGCCTGCCCATAAAGCTCCTTCGCCCCGAGCGCCAGAAATGCGCTCAGGGCGAAGAAGAGACCGAACGTACGGCTGCCCATGCTATTACGCCCAGGTGTTTCGCTCGCGCTTACTGAACGATCGCCTGGAGGTTGAGCGTACCGGTGTAGTTGCCGGCCATGGTGGTCGTGCCGGTCAGGTTCAACCGGAGATCCAGCTGGTCGGTGCGGGTCCCAAAGTAGCTGCCCGCGGCCACTGCCTGGCTGAAGAGCTGGAGGCTTCCGCCGGCGACGCCGACGCCGCCCACGGCACCGTTGGTGAAGGCGGCAAACGCGGTGGCCCCAACCCGACCCTCGACCTTCGAGGAGGGGATCAGGTCAGTACCGTTCACCAGCGCCTGTGCCGGGGTGGCAAACCAGCCGATCATCCGCACCGAGGAGCCGGCGTTCAGGTTCCAGTCGGTGGTCAGGCTTACCGGGGTGAACTGGTTGGCCGTGGAGTTGTCCGTGATGTTGGCCAGGGTCGCGGTGGCGACGTTCGTGCTCACTGACAGGGTGGCCGCCTTCGTCGCTGTAAGCGCAACGGTGGCAACGTTCGAGGTCAGTCCTACCTGGGCCGACGCGGTGCTGGAGCCAACCAGCACAAGCGCGGCTGTTCCCACAAGGGCATTCCTTAACAGGGCGTGCATTGCTCGACTCCGGGCTGAGGTTCGGTCTGAGACTACCGATCGGCCGAAGTACAAGACACGTGCCCGGCTTTGTACCGTTACCAGCCGCCGAATTCTTTACAGCTTGGCCCATCTTTCGGAGCGGGTGCGACGGGGGTTGCACCCCGCTGTTGTCAACCGGAGCTCATTGCCAGGATCCTAGGGAGTTTCAGGTCAGATCCGGCGAGCTAAATGGCGAGCGAATAATCGCTTAGGCAAAGAACCGGAGCGAGGGACGGAGCCGGCGGCTCAGGCTGAATCTTGAGTGTAAGCCGTGTTGTCGAGAGGGTTTGTATCGCCGGTGTTACAAATCTGCCTGGTTCCTGGACGGGAGTGTGCCGGTTCTCACTCCCGGAGCAGAGCCCGTCAAAATGCGACGGTTTAGTGCAGGTAGTGGACTAGTCTTCATCATGATCCCGGTCGTGGTCTCGCTTACGGCGTGCCGGGTCTTCTTCGCTCCCGGGGCGAACCAGCCGAATGGTCCCCTGGAACGACTCCAGGGTAACCTGCGCACTCCCGGAGCCCAGAGTGAAGTTGAACCCTTTGCCCTTCCGGGTGCCCTGCAGGGGGACCGGGAATTCGGACTCGAAATCGCCGCTGAAAGTGGAGACCGTCACACCGGCACTGGTTCCCTGGGGGACGGTCAGCGTCAGATCTCCATTATGGGTCGAGAGCGCATAGCGGCCGCTGCTCCTGATCGGACCGGAGTAGGAGATATCGCCGTTTACCGTGTTAGCGTCGAGGCTCGATGCATCCACCCCCTGGAGCAAGATCTCGCCGTTTACCGTCTGCGCCGCGATATCGCCGGAGCTGTTGGCCACTTCGACGTCGTCATTCACTGAGTTCACGTTGATCCTGCCTTTGGCTCCGCGCAGCCTCACCGAGCCCTGAACCGAACGCAGCGAGATCAGGCTCTCGCCACCGCTGACGTCTACTTCGCCCTCGACCGTCTCGACCGATATCGGTGCCCGGATCCCTTCGACTTTGGCGTTGGTATTCACCCCGGCCAGGCTGAGACCGATCCAGGCGGGAGCGCTGATTCGAAGCGTGATCTCCTCGGGTGGGCCGTGTCGCCCCCCGTGGGTCCGAATACTGATGCCGGTTGCGCTGCTCGAAATCTCGAGCTGATCCTGATCGCCATCGGACTCGATCCGAACCGCGTTTCTGTTCCACGCGCGCACGGTAACCTCGCCAGCGTAGGCATTGATGGCCAGGCGCTGACCCCGCACCGCGTTGAGCGTGGTGTCCACCTGGACAGTGGGTGACAGCGCCAGGGTACCAGTCAGGAGGGCAAGCAGCACGGGAGGTCCTTTCAGCTCACCGGAACGAGCGCGGCGGCCTGGCGCAGCAGGTCCAGTTTACGCCGCATTGTTTCGGCCAGGTGGGTGTTGAGGTACAGATTACCGGAGTCGGCGTCGAGCGCGCGCTGGGCCTCGGCAATGGCCCGATCGATGGCAGCCAGATTTTTCTCGATGATCTTGACCGTGGTGGTGTCGAGCTTGCCCCGCCCTTCCGCCAGGACCCGCTCCAGGTCGGCCACGGCAACGGCGTAGCTTTGAGAGGCGCTGGGCCGCATCGAGACGCTGACAGCAGGAGCGCTCGCGCTCGGCGCGGATGGGGCAGGAGCGAGCACCACGGACTGCCGGGCACTCCCGCTCAGGAACCAGACGGTTCCGCCCGAAACGGTCATCAAGGCAATGCCGGCCGCGGCAAGCTGAGGTAAGGAGAATGCCCAGCGGCGCCGCACTCGACGGTGAGCGCTGAGATCCACCACATCGTGGGGCTTGGAGGTTCCTGATCCGATCCGGGCGGCAATGCCAGGCCAGAGATCGGTGGCCGGAGGAGGATTCTTGAGGGTCCGCGCCCGGCGTACCACCCGCCGAAGATCGGACACGATCACAGAACAGTCGGTGCAGCTCTCCAGGTGCGACTCGAGCGCATGCCGCTCCCATTCGGGCAGCTCTCCATCGACGTATTCCGACAGCCGGTCGGTCCAAGGGTCTTGGATCATGATTCCTCCTCAGCGCTCCAGATGCTGTCGCAGGGCCATTCGCGCCCGATGCAGCTGGGATTTTGATGTTCCGGTCGCAAGACCGAGCATCTGGGCAATTTCCTCATGGCGGTAACCCTCTACATCGTGTAGCACAAACACTTCCCGGGCTCCCTCCGGCAGCCGTTCCATGGCTGCCTCGAAATCCATAGACATCTCGGGCGTGGCTCGACGGCTGGGAACTGTCTCCAACACCATGTCGCCCTCTACATATCGCTTGCGCCGCGTCCCCAGCGTCTCCCTCCGGGCCAGGATCACGTTTACCGCCAGTCGGTGGAGCCAGGTTCCAAACGCCGCCTCACCTCGAAAGGTGCCGAGCTTCTGCCAGGCTCGCACGAAGATGTCCTGGGCGACTTCATCCACGTCGTCATCGCTGAGCATGCGGCGAACCAGGCCGTACACCTTGGGCACGTGGGTCCGGTACAGCCGCTCGAATGCGCTGGCATCTCCGCTGGCGGCGAGCGTGGCGTCCACTGCATCCGGATCGGTCCTGCCGGTCGGTTCGTGCTCCAGAGTCGCCACTCCAAGGCCGAGTTCGGTCATCGCGGGGGGATTGGATCGTATGGCGGCCCAAAAGGTTGCAGCCCATTATGCGAAAGGCTAGCCTTGATCCGGCCATCTCCAGAGCTCCCTATGTCGATGCTGACGCAGTCCCATCAGATCACTGCCCCGAGGGGATCGTCCCTGTCCTGCCGTGGTTGGCACCAGGAGGCCGCCCTTCGGATGCTGATGAACAACCTGGATCCCGCCGTGGCAGAGCGGCCGGATGAGCTGATCGTCTACGGTGGTGGCGGAAAGGCTGCCCGTAACTGGGAATGTTACGAACGCATTGTGGCCACGCTCCGCCGTCTGGCGAATGACGAGACGCTGCTGGTCCAGAGCGGGAAGCCGGTCGGCGTGTTTACCACCCACGAGGAGGCGCCGCGGGTATTAATCGCGAACGCTCACCTGGTCCCTCGGTGGGCCACCTGGGACGAGTTCCGCCGACTCGAAGCCCTGGGCCTCACGATGTATGGCCAGATGACCGCCGGCTCCTGGATCTACATCGGGACTCAGGGAATTCTGCAGGGTACCTACGAGACCTTTGCCGAGTGCGCCCGACAGCACTTCGGCGGCACCCTGAAAAACCGGCTGGTGGTAACCGGCGGCCTGGGCGGTATGGGTGGGGCGCAGCCGCTGGCGGCCACCATGAATGGCGCGGCCTTCTTGGGAGTAGATGTCGACGAGGAAAGGATTCGCCGACGGGTCGCTACCAGATATTGCGATCGCCTGGAGACCAGCCTGGACACGGCCCTGCAGCAGGTCGAGTCAGCCCGGTCGCGGGGACAGGCGCTCTCGGTCGGGCTGGTCGGGAACATCGCCGAAGTGCTGCCCGAGCTGCTTCGGCGTGGGGTTGTTCCCGATGTGGTGACGGACCAGACCTCGGCGCACGATCTCAGGCTGGGGTACATCCCTGCCGGACTCGACCTGGAGCAGGCCGGGGAACTTCGGGAGGCAGATCCCCAAGCCTACGAAGCCAAGGTCCTCGATTCCATGGCGGTCCATGTGCAGGCCATGCTCGATCTGCAGGGCCGCGGCGCCGTGGTGTTCGACTATGGCAACAACCTTCGGGGACAGGTGGCCGACCATCGGGGCATGCGGTCGGCCTTCGAGATCCCGGGCTTTGTGCCGGAGTTCATCCGCCCGCTCTTCTGCCGGGGTGCCGGCCCATTTCGCTGGGTTGCGCTCTCCGGAGATCCCGCCGACATCGCCACCACCGACCAAGCCGTGCTGGACACCTTCCCGGAGAAGGAAGGTTTGGCACGGTGGATCCGGCAGGCGCAGCAACGGGTCGCATTCCAGGGATTGCCCGCCCGGATCTGCTGGCTGGAATACGGCGAGCGCGCTGAAATGGGCGAGCGCTTCAACTGGCTGGTCAAGAACCGGACGGGTGCGCGCTCCCATCGTGATCGGTCGAGATCACCTGGACACCGGATCGGTGGCCTCACCCAACCGCGAGACGGAGGGAATGAAGGATGGCTCCGATGCCATCGCCGATTGGCCGCTGCTGAATGCGCTGCTGAACACCGCCTGTGGCGCCAGCTGGGTCTCGCTTCATCACGGCGGCGGCGTCGGCATCGGCTATTCCATTCATGCCGGCATGGTGGCTGTGGCCGATGGGACCGACGTAGCGGACCGGAGGCTCCGTCGGGTTCTCACCGCCGATCCCGGCACCGGAGTGATGCGCCATGCCGATGCCGGATACGATCTGGCCATTGAAACGGCGAAGGAGCGGGGCGTCGATCTGCCTATGGTGAACGACCTGAGCGGTTGACCATCGGCTCCTCCATGAAGGTTCTCGCCAATATCCGGAAGCTCGCCACCTGTGGTGCGGAAGGCGGGCAGGGTGACGCGCATGTCATCTCAGATGCCGCCATGGCTTGGGACTCGAGCGGCCATATCTCCTGGGTTGGCACCCAAAAGGATCTTCCGGAAGCCTATGCGACCGCCCAACGGATCGATGCCGGCGGGCGGCTGGTCATTCCCGGTCTGGTCGACTGTCACACTCACCTCGCCTTTGCCGGCTGGAGAGCGGACGAGTTCGTCCAACGGAGCTTGGGCCGGAGCTATCTGGAGATCTCCCGCTCCGGCGGCGGAATCCTCTCTACCGTCCGAGCGACCCGTGCCGCCGGCGAAGACCAGCTGGCGACCCGGGCGAAGGGGTTTTTGCAGGAGATGCTCGCGTTGGGCATCACCACGGTCGAGTGCAAAAGCGGATACGGCCTCGACGAAGAGAATGAGCTCAAGCTGCTCCGGGTCTATCGACGGCTGGCGGCGGAGCAGCCGGTTCGACTCGTGCCAACGTTCCTGGGTGCTCACGTGGTCCCCCCTGAATTCCGGGAACGGCGGGCCGAATATCTGGAGCTTCTCATTCAGCGGCTGATTCCACGAATCGCGCGCGAGCGGTTGGCCGCCTTCTGCGACGTGTTTGTCGAGGATTCGGCATACACCGTGGAAGAAGCCAGGCAGATTTTCCGAGCGGCGGCCGCGCAGGGTCTCCGGGCCAAACTCCATGCCGACCAGCTCACCTCCGGAGGCGGCGCTGAGCTCGCGGCGGAGGTAGGTGCCGTCTCGGCCGATCACCTGGAGTGCATCTCGGATGGCGGTATCCGCGCGCTGGCCGGGGCAGGGGTCGTAGCGGTGGGCTTGCCGCTGGCCTCGATGTACCTGAACCAGCCTCCGCTTCCCGCCCGGAGGCTGATAGAAGCCGGCGTTCCGGTGGCGATCGCGACGGACTTCAACCCAGGGTCCGCTCCCTCCTTTCACCTCCCCTTCGCGTTGACGCTCGCCTGTACCCTGCTGAGGATGACACCGGCGGAGGCGCTGAAGGGCGCCACCATCAATGCGGCGCGGGCGGTCGGGCTACAGCACGCCGTCGGTTCGCTGGAGCCGGGAAAACAGGCTGATTTCGCCGTGCTGGATGCTCCGGATCTCGACCAGTGGCTCTATCATCTGCGGCCGAACGCGTGCGTCATGACTGGGGTGGGCGGTGTTCTCTCCTGGTCCTCATCCAATGGCAGCATTCAGCCCGCCTGAGATTTCGCCTTCGAGCGTCGCTGACGGTACAGTGTCGCACGTTGTTACGGGGCCGTGCCGAGTGGGGGTAAGTCCCCGGCTCCTTGCGCGGTATTGGGGCGCGATGCACTGTAGTACCAACTCTCCAATGAGCCGATTTGTTCATCACCTCGGAGGCGCCATGGCATTGCGCGTGTGCGGCACATCCGTGCTTTTCTCGCTCCTCAGCGCTCAGCTCGCTGTGGGACAAGTCCGCCAGATCAGCGGGCGAGTAACCAATTCTCAAACTCAAGGGGGAGTCCCCGAGGCCACGGTCTCTGTCAGCGGAACCAGTATCGTGGCCGGGACCAACAACCAGGGGAACTACGTCCTCAATGCGCCGGCGGGCGACGTCAGCCTCGTGGTCCGGGCCATCGGCTACAAGCGGCAACAGATCGCCGTTCCGGCATCGCAACCGAGGGCGGACTTCGCTCTAGAGCCCGACCCGTTCAACCTGGAGGAGATCGTCATCACCGGGCAGGCCACCGGCCAGGAGCGTCAAAACCTGCCCAACGCCGTGGCAACCGTCTCCTCCAGTGAGCTGAACCGGGCGCCGGCGCCTACCCTCGAAAGTGCGCTGCAGGGCAAGATTCCGGGGGCCTATATCCAGGCGAACTCCGGTGCTCCCGGCGGCGGCTATCAGCTCAACCTCCGCGGCGTTTCGACAATCAACGCCAGCGTGGATCCCTTGTATGTGGTGGATGGCATCGTCGTCAGCAACGCCGCGATTCCGAATGGGCAGAACGCGGTCAGCTGTGCCCAATGCGGCGGCAACCCGCGGAACCAGGACAATCCGGTCAACCGGATTGCCGACCTGAACCCGGAGGATATCGAGCGAATCGAGGTGCTGAAAGGTGGGTCGGCGGCCGCGATCTACGGGTCCAAGGCAACCAACGGGGTGGTCGTCATTACCACCAAGCGGGGACAGGTCGGCAAACCCCAGTTCACGTTGTCTCAGAAATTTGGAACTCACACCCGGGCCAATGAGCTGGGATCCCGCACTTTCGGCACTCTGGATGAAGCGCTATCGGTTTTCAGCGACACCGCTGCGGTTACCGCCGCATTCCAGCCCGGAACCTCCTTCAACTTCGAGGACGAGCTGTACGGCCGTCACGCGCTGTCCTATGAGACCAATGCCAGTGTGAGCGGTGGGACCGAGAACACCAAATACTATGTGTCCGGCTTGTTCATGAACGACGAGGGCATTGCGATCAACACCGGCTACAAGAAACAGTCGATTCGCTCCAATCTGGACCAGCTGCTGGGCAAGGGCTTCCAGCTTCAGGTCAACCTGGATGGAACCCACAGCATATCCGACCGGGGACTCTCCAACAACGACAATTCCAGCACCAGCCCGTTCATAGCGTTCTCGGCCACGCCGAGCTTCCAGAACCTGATGCCCAGCGGTGGGATTCACGAGGACATCACGGCTGCCGACTTTCCGGTCAACGCCTTCAGCGCGAGCAATCCCCTGCAGACCTTCTCCCTGCTCACCAATCAGGAGGATGTCTGGCGGCTCCTGGGTACCAGCACGCTGCGGTGGACGCCGTTTCAGTCGGCCAAGAGCACGCTGCAGTTCATCGGCATCGGAGGGGTGGACTACTTCCAGCAGGACAACGACCTGGTGTCGCCGCCCGAGCTCCAATACGAGAATGCCGATGGTCAGCCTGGGACGGTGGTGACCAGCAGGTCATCCAACCGGAATCTGAATGCCGCCCTCAACATGAGTCACATCTACAATTCTTCCGGCACGGACCAGGGAAATCAGTGGACCACCTCGGGCGGCATTCAGTACGAAGATCGGAAGTTGAATGCGACGCAGGTCCTGGGACGCACCCTGCTCTCGGGTCAGGAGAACGTCCAGCAGACCACGAGCCAGTCGGTTTCGTCCCGAATCGAGCCGGTGCGTGACCTCGGGGTTTTCGCCCAGGAAGAGGTGTTGCTGAGCAACCGCCGCTTACTGCTTACTGGTGGCGTTCGAGCCGACCGGAGCAGCGCCAACGGCGACACCGAGAAGTTCTTCCTTTATCCCAAGGCCGCTGCGTCCTACCGGTTTGTGGAGCCCTTCGGCGGCGTAGAGGAGCTCAAGCTCCGGGGAGCCTACGGCCAGACCGGCAACCGGGCGCTCTTTGGCGCCAAGTTCGTTACCGACACCACTGGGACCATCGGCGGGCAGTTCGGGACTTACATCGGGAACCGCGCGGGGGATCCCACCATCAAGCCCGAGCGGCAGGACGAGTTCGAGGGCGGGGTCGATGCCACATTTCTGCGGGGGCGGGCCGAGCTGAGCATGACCGTCTACCAGCGGAACATCCGGGATCTGATCCTGGAGCAAACTGTGGCCCCCTCGGTGGGCCAGGAGCTCCGAATCTTTGGCAACGGCGGCAGGATGCGGAACCGGGGGGTCGAGGCGTCGCTCACCCTGCAGCCGGTACAGAGCCGAGACATCAACTGGATCTTCCGCACCACCTTCTTTGCCAACAAAGCCAAGATCACCGAGCTGAACGTGCCGCCCTTCCAGACCGGCGGCTTTGCTCTTTCGCTGGGAACTTTCCAGATCGAGCAGGACAGCTCGCCGACTCAGATCTTTGGCACCATCGGGACCGATGCGGCTGGGAATGCGATCGCAGGCAAGGTGGGAGATGCCAATCCGGACTTCCAGATGTCCTTTTCTAATGACATCGACTTCCACCGGTTTACCCTGGGATTCCTGTTCGATTGGAAGCAAGGCGGTGACATCATCAACCTGACCGAGTTCCTCTACGACATCACCGCAAACAGCAAGGATTACACCGAGGCTGACGGCGGGGCGGACCGGATCAATCGCTTCGGCGCCGGTTTCACCGAGCCTTACGTGCAGGACGGATCGTATCTGAAGCTGCGAGAGCTGAATCTCTCCTATAACATCCCCGAGTCGTTTACCAGCCGGTTGTTTGGCGGAGGTGTGCGGTACGCCCGCGTGTCGGTGACCGGTCGGAACCTCCTGCGGTTCACGCCCTACCGCGGGCTGGACCCGGAGGTGAGCAACTTCGCCAACCAGGCGATCGTGCGGAATATCGATGTGGCACCGTTCCCGCCGAGCCGCAGCTTCTTCTTCTCGATCGACTTGGGGTTCTGACCATGACACCGACCACTTTCAGCAGACTGTTGCCGGTTCTTGTGCTGGTCGGAATCGGCGGCTGCGATTTTGACATTGCCAATCCCAACAGCCCCGCGGTCATCGGAGAAAACCCTTCGGCCGCTCAGGTCGGCGCGGCGGCCAACGGCATCCTGATCGCTACCCGTCAGGATGTGGCCGACTGGGCGCTCGATGCCGCCATCTGGGGCCGAGAGGCGTTTCGCATCGATCCAGCCGATCCACGATTCGTGCAGGAGATGATGCAGGGACCCCTGGACCCGGGTAGCCGCGCCTTCGGCGGCGACCACTGGCTGGAGCCGTACTCGGCCATCCGAAGTGCCAACGACCTCCTGGCGGTCATTGCCACTGCCAGCTCGTTGACGCCAGAGCAACAAAGCGCCACCAGCGGCTTTGCCCATACGCTCCAGGCTTACAATTTCATGATCATCCTGGATTCCCATACCCAGGATCAGATTCCGATCGACGTCGGCCGCGATGCCAGCGCACCTCCGGCTCCCTTGGTGAGTAACGCGGAGGCCTGGAATCATGTGATTGCCTTGCTCGATCAGAGCGTAGCCGAGCTGGTGGGAGCGGCATTTCCGTTTACCCTGCCGCCGGGATTTGCCGGGTTCAACACTCCAGCAACCTTCCTCAAGTTCAATCGCGCCCTGCGCGCCCGCGTGGCTGTCTACCGTGGGGATTACGCCGGGGCACTCACGTTCCTCGGCGAATCGTTCCTGGACCCCGCGGCGCCGATGGACCTTGGGGTTTACATGGACTTCGGCACCGGGGCGGGTGACGTGACGAACCCGCTCGCGGTGAGCTCGCAGACCAGCGAGAACTTTGGGCACCCGACGCTGGAAACGCAGGCGCAACTGCAACCGGGAGGGGCGCTGGACCAGCGCTTCCTGAACAAGCTGGTGAAGCGGCCCTCCCGGTCCGGTGGAACGACGAACACCACTCCGATCCAGACGTTCAGCTCAGACCTGGGCTGGATTCGCTACCCCAGTCCGAGTTCACCGATCCCGCTCATCAAGAATGAGGAGCTGATCCTGCTGCGGGCCGAGGCCAACATCAACTTGAGCCAGCTCGGTCCTGCAGTCACCGATCTGAATCTGGTGCGGCAGACCTCCGGACTTCTGGCTCCCTACGCCGGTCCAGTCGATCAGCCATCATTGATCAACGAGCTGCTCTACAACAAGCGGTACTCCCTGATGTACGAAGGGGGCCACAGCTGGATCGACTATCGCCGTTACGGCTTGACCGCCAACCTCCAGGCAATCGATCGGGTGGGTCCTCCGCCCGACGTGATTTTCCCGACTCTGCCCATACCGACGGCAGAGACGCAGCCACGGAGCTGATTGGCAACCTCCACAAGGAAGGAGTTCCGATGATTGTCACGCGGTCTCTTGTCATCCTCACGTTGCTGCTGGGGCTCGTCGCCTCCTGCGGCGGAGAGGGTGGCAAATACGCCGGCACCTGGAAGCGCGACCTCTATGGAGAAGGCGAGGTCCACATGAAGCTGGCCTCCAACGGCGGCGTGGAGCTGATGCTTCCCTCGCCCCGGTGGCCCGATTCGGTCGACATGAAGGGCCGAGGCCGATTCAACGGCGACACTCTGGTCTTCAAGGCCGATACCGCTGCCAGCGCCTGCCAGACCGGAGACGCTCGCTACGTGGTGAGCCGGGAGCAGGACGAGCTCCGCATTGCCGGCTTGGGCATGGACACCTGCGGTGGTCGCCGGGCAGCGCTGGTAGGAACCTGGCAGAAGTCGTAAGGAAGCAGGGACAGCGGGGAAGCAGGGTAGCAGGGCAGCAGGGGGACAGAACAGAATGCCAGCGCGTTACTGCCCCGCTTCCCCGCTTCCGTCTGCCCCGCTGCAGCCGGCCACTGCTGGGTCACGCAATGAAAGGCGCCGAGTCCCCAGACCAGATCGGTGCAATCAATGCCCACAACTTCGCGGGAAGGAAAGAGTTGCTGCAGTATCCCGCGCGCCTCTTCGTCGCGCGCTGGATCGTAGGTCGGAAGTAACACCACCCCATTGGCGATGTAGAAGTTGGCATAGCTGGCCGGCAATCGCTGGCCCTCGTGCCACAGCCCCCGCGGCATCGGCAAGGTAACCACCCGCAGCGGACGTCCGTCCTGGTCGGTCATGTTCTGAAGCCGCTCCAGATTCTTCTGAAGCGGCTCGTAGTTTTCGTCGGACGGATCGTCCTCCACAACAGTGACTACGGTCCGGTCGTCAACGAATCGGGTAAGATCGTCGATGTGGCCATCGGTGTCATCGCCGACAATACCGTCGCCCAACCACAGGATGTGGCGCACGCCGAGGTAGGCCCGGAGAAACTGTTCGATTTCCGGGCGAGTCAGCTCAGGATTGCGGTTGGGATTGAGCAGGCAGGACTCAGTGGTCAGCAGAGTTCCCCGTCCGTTCACATCGATGGAGCCACCCTCCAGCACGATACCGGGGTGGAACACGGGAAGGCTCAGCTCTTCGGCGATCCGGGTAGGTATGACGTCATCCAGATCGTACGGCGGATACTTCCCACCCCAGGCGTTGAACCCCCAATCGATGATGGCCTGAGGATGCTCCGGATCCGGCCGCTGAACGAAGATCGGTCCATGATCTCGGCACCAGGCGTCGTTCGTGGGGTGAAAGTGGAAGAGCACGTTGCCGGTGTCGGTGCCGCAATCGGCCAGAAGCCGCCTGACCTCGTCTTCCATCGCGGGCCCGGCCACGTTGATATGGACTTCCTCGCGGTCGGCCAGGAGACCGACCATCCGGGCAAAGATCCGGGGAACTGGAGTGAACTTCCCCGGCCAGGACGCCTCTTTATGAGGCCAGCTCAGCCAGGTGCCGCGGTGGAGCTCCCACTCGGCCGGCATCCGGTAGCCCAGCTGAGCGGGAGTGGAGGTCGTGCTTTCAGTCGAGATAGCGCTTGGTGAGATCGGCGTAGGCGTCTATCCGGCGATCCCGCAGGAAGGGCCAATGGGTGCGGCTCGCGTCCACCTTGGAGAGGTCGCACTGGGCGATCAGGATCTCTTCTCCGGTACCTCCCTTTACGATCACCCGGCCTCCCGGATCGGAGACAAAGCTGCCGCCCCAGAACTCGATTCCGGCGTCCGCCGCTCCCTCGAAGCCGACCCGATTCACCGAGCAGACGTAGACTCCATTGGCGATGGCGTGGCTTCGCTGGATGGTTTCCCACGCCGCCTGTTGCTGCGCGCCATGCTCTTGCTTTTCGGCCGGTAACCAGCCGATGGCGGTGGGATAGAACAGAATCTGGGCGCCGCTCATCGCGGTGAGCCGGGCAGCTTCGGGATACCACTGATCCCAACACACCAGCACGCCGATACGGCCGAACCTGGTGTCCCAGGAGCGGAAGCCCAGGTCGCCGGGGGTAAAGTAGAACTTTTCGTAGTACTGCGGGTCGTCCGGGATGTGCATCTTCCGGTATTTCCCCAGGTACCGTCCGTCGGCGTCGAGAATGGCGGCGGTATTGTGGTAGATGCCCTGGGCTCGTTTCTCGAACAGTGACGCCACGATGACCACCCCGAGCTCCGCAGCCAGCGCCGCCAGCTCCTCGGTTGAGGGGCCCGGCACCGGCTCGGCCAAATCAAAGCAGCCGTGGTCCTCGGTCTGGCAGAAGTATTGACTGCGGAACAGCTCCTGAAGGCAGACAATCTGGGCCCCACGCGCCGCCGCGTCTCGCACCCCCCGAACGGCCGCGGCCATGTTCCGGGAAGGCTCCGGCGTGCAACGCATCTGCACCAGTCCCAACGTCACGGTGTTCGGATTCTGCGTCATGTCGGGATAATAATTTGGGGTCTGAATTCATGCACCGTTCTCGTGACCTGCGTCACCTAGCAACCTGGGCTGGCAGACGATCTTGGATCATCACACGACGCGCTCGACGACCACCGGAGAGGAGGGGGTGACTCACATGATTGGTGCTTGGCGGAAGCATTGGACCCTGCGGGGACGCACGGCCTCGCTGACAGGCGTGCTCGTGCTGGCCGGCCTCGCGGGCTGCGGGGGCGAACAGCGCTCGGGTGTGGTATCGCGGGATACAACCCCGTCTTCAGGCTGCGGACACGGCGGTCGGTACATCGAGCGACACCAGCGCTCAGGTGCGAGACACCTCGAGCATGACCCGATCCGAATCGACCACTGCTCGCGCCGATACCGCCAAGGTGGTCGCCACCAAGCCGGCTGCGCCAAAGCCAGCTCCCCCGCCCGCCAAGCCCAAACCTCCTGCGCAGGCCAGACCTCAGCATTCTGATACCACTACCTCCACGGCCGGACCCAGCCGGCGGAGAGCCCAGCAGCGCCCTCGCAGACAGCAGACGCTGGTGCGCCTCTGCGCGACCGTACCACACGGCGCCGCTGGATACTGTCCCCCAGCAGGTGTACGACGGCTGGAAGCAGTTCAACCTGAACTGCGCCCGCTGCCACGGCGAAGACGCGCAGGGAACGACCATCGCCCCTCATCTCATCGTGTCGCTCAAGCCGGACGGCCCCATCAACACCAAGGAGCTCTTCATTCAAACGGTCTGCGCCGGCCGCCCGCCCAAGGGGATGCCCTCATGGTGTGCTCTTGGAATGGAAATGCCCACGATCGAGGCGATCTACTCGTATGTGAAGGGTCGGAGTGATGCCAAGATCCATCCGGGACGTCCAGCCGTGAAGTCCGGCGGATGATGTCTCCGATTTGCGTGGCGTTGCTGTCGGGAGGAATCCTGACCGGTTTCGGCTCCGGATTGCGGGCCTCGGTTGCCACTTCTCCAACGCTCTCGCAGTCTTTCGCGGTCGACACTCCCCCCGCGGCGCCAACGAAGCCGGCTGCGAGATCAGCCGGAAAATGCTCCCAAGGTGAGCCCGACCGAGTACGAAGGGTGGCGGCAGTACAGCGTGAACTGCGCCCGCTGCCATGGTCAGGACGTGTTGCCCAATCCCGTGGCGGCCAATCTGCTGGTATCGCTGGCTCCCGGGGGGCCCGTCGATACGCCGGAAAAATTCAGCCAGGTTGTCAGCGAGGGACGCGCCCATCGGGGAATGCCCGCATTCAAGGGAACGCTGAGCCCCGACCAGATTCAGGCAGTCTATGCTTACGTGAAGGGTCGGGCAGAGAAGAGGATCACTCCGGGACGGCCGGCCAAGCCGGCAGGATAATGCCGGATCAGGATCTGGATCTTGATGCCCAGCGTCACCGCCAACATCGGTCCCCATGAGCGCCGCAAGCGGCTCACCTTCGGTGTGGTGCTCCTCGGTGCCAGCCTGATGGCAGCGGCAATGCTGATCCATGCTGATGTCGCGCGTGGCTGGCGAATGTTGCTCGTCCTTCCTCTGTGGGCAGCGGCACTGGGCTTTTTTCAGGCTCGTGAACGCACCTGAGTGAAGCTCGCCGCGCGCGGTCAGCGCGACATGGACGAAGGCCCCGAGCACATCAGCGATCCTCTGGAGCTCTCTCATCAGACGCCAGGCCCGCGGCGTTTACCTCAAAGTCGTGGATCGCGGCTTTCATTCTGACGATCCTGCTCACTCTACTCTGAGCGTGGTGAATGGTCCGCTCGAGCTGGCCCCGGCCTACCAAGGCTCAGGTCGCGGCTGCCGTAGGCCGCACGGTTCCTGATCTGATCCGTCCCCATCTCGAGGTGTTGTTCTGCGGTATCAATCCCGGACTCTATTCCGGGGCCACGCGCCACCACTTCGCTCGGCCGGGAAATCGCTTCTGGCCGGCACTGTACGCCGCTGGATTTACTCACCGGCTGGTAAGTCCCTGGGAGGAGCATCTGCTGCTGGAGGAGGGGCTGGGCATCACCAATCTGGTCGCCCGCGCCACCGCGACTGCAGCCGAGCTGTCGCCGGAGGAGTTGCGGGCAGGCAGAAGGCGACTGGAGCGAAAGGTCGCGCGTTACCGTCCGCGCTGGGTGGCGGTGGTTGGGATCGGAGCCTATCGTACAGCGTTTGACCGGCCCAAGGCCGCGATGGGACGCCAGCAGGAGTAGATTGGCCAGAGCGGCTTGTGGGTACTGCCCAACCCAAGCGGCTTGAATGCGAACCACCAGTTGCCCGACCTGGCGCGGGCATTCCGAGCGCTGCGCAGAGCGTTGGAGAGCGGCCCCGAAATCCGATCAGGAGTGAGCCGTGGCCGATTCGAGTATCCGAGAACACCTGCGAAGCTGCTGAGCTGGGAGGACGCGCATATCAGCTTCGAGTCGGCCGTGGCCGATTTGCCGGCCGATTTGCAGGGAACCAAGCCGGCGAATCTGCCTTACTCCCCTGGCAGCTGGTCGAGCATCTCCGGATCACTCAGGCGGATATTCTGGATTTCTGCCGCAATCCGAAGTACCGCGAGCTCAAGTGGCCGGACGATTATTGGCCGTCCTCTGACTCACCGCCGGATTCCGCTGCTTGGGACAAGAGCGTCCGTGACTTCCTCCGAGACCGGGCGGCGCTGCAGGACCTGAGCAGAGATCCAAAGATCACGCTCGAAGCCCGGATTCCGCACGGTGAAGGTCAGACCTACCTTCGAGAGATTCTGCTGGCTGCTGACCACTCCGCTTACCATATTGGTGAGCTGGTGGTGGTGCGCCGGTTGTTAGGGGCGTGGCCGCCGGGAAGGAATGCCAAGGCTTAGCAGCGGAGTCGAGATGCAGCCCACCGACATCGAGGGTCTCCTCACCTTCCTTCGGGCGGCCGAGCGGCTGAAAACCGTCACTCGCAGCGGCTGGACTTCCGCCGGCGACCGGGAGAGCGTGGCGGAGCACACCTGGCGTCTGGCCCTCATGGCAATGCTGCTCTACGGCCGCACTCCCGGAATCGATCTGGCACGGCTGCTCAAGATGTGTCTGATCCACGATCTGGGTGAAGCCCTCGGAGGCGACGTGCCGGCGCCGCTGCAGTCAGCGGGAGCGCCCAAGGCCGGCCATGAACGAGCGGATCTGCTGGAGCTCAGCCAGCCGCTCCCGCCCGATTTGCGCCGTGAGATTGTCGAACTCTGGGACGACTACGAGGCGGCCAGCTCTCCCGAAGCGAAGCTGGCCAAAGGGCTGGACAAGCTGGAGACCATCCTGCAACACACCCAGGGGAAAAACCCGCCCGACTTCGATTACGCTTTCAATCTCGCCTACGGGCAGCAGTATACCGCGGCAGACCCTCTGTTGGCGGCCATTCGGGCTCGCCTGGACGAGGAGACCGTTCGGCGCGCTACTGCTTGACCCAGGTGGGACGAAGATCTCGAGTAACGTCCACGATCAACTGACGCACGATCTCACCGTACGCCTCTTCCTTGTCCCGCACCGCAATCGAGGGCAGCCGGTCCGAGATGTTCAGCTGTCCCACCGTACCGTTTGCCGTCGAGCTTGAGCGCCAGACGGTCCCACCGGTGCTGGTCGACAGCAACCTCACGGTGAGCTCGGCCGATACGGCGGCCTGCACGTTCATGCCCGATGCGCCGATATGACCATGCGGCTTCAGCTGCGACAACTTCAGCGTACCGACGAACACGGCCGGCACGTTCTTCTGCTTGCCAAGAGCCTGAGCCAACGCCACCGCGTCGGTCGCAGGCGGAAGCGCCTTCAGTGAAGAGTCGGTCGATCCGAGCTCGAGCAGCTCGAAACCGTTCTGGTTCGCGAGCAGCGCCTCGGCAAATTGCTGGGTTGCCAGTGTGCTCATGGCATCATTCGGCCGATCCGCCGCAAACGTGACGAGGGCAATACGGCCATACGGGGCCAGGTCGAGCCGAGCCGGAACCTGGGAGTACTTGGAGGCGCAGGCCGCCAGCAGCAGCGACCCGCAAACCGCGAACGCGTATTGCATTCGGACAGGCCGAACGGAACTGTTGCTGAACATTTTGGCCCACATGGGTTGGGGATGGCGGCAGCGGGGGCAAGACACGCGCCACTGGCCGGTCCATGCTCGGCGGCATCGCAAGAGTTTGCACCGTTCCGCAGCTCATCTGCAGGTACTGATGCCGGTGTGCGTCGAGGGGCGTTACGCGGCTCGTTGGAGGGAGACTACAGCCGGCTAGTGAGCATCCTATTATCTGTTCAGGCCGGGTCAGACCAGTTGGCCCATCGGGAGGTCGTTCGAACACTCATTGAGGCCAAGGCTCGTGACGCTCCGAGGCGCAGTATTCCGCTACACCCTGGCGCTGGAAGTGGCAGGATTTCTCCTCATTATCGCGATCATATGGCTGGACGAAATTCTGGACCTGCCGCGGCTGCTGTTTGGTACCACGGCCACACCGTTACGGCCGGGCGAGGGCCTGCTCGAGTCCGCGCTTGCCCTGGCGGTGGGAGCGGTGGTCGTCACCATCAACTACCGAGCATTTCGGCGGATTGAATATCTCGAATCTCTGGTGGTGATCTGCGCCTGGTGTCGTCGGGTTCGGGCTGGAGACGAGTGGCTGGCAATGGAGCAGTTTCTGGAGCGTCAGCACAACGCCCATACTACCCATGGCATTTGTAGCACTTGCGCTGCCGGCGTATTGGTGCCGCCGTCGTAGTGGGAAGGGCCCGCTGATCCGGTTAGCCCAGATCTGCGATCTTGGCGGCGACGGCGGGCTCCAGTGACTGGGCCGTCATGGCCGGAATCTCGATGGTTGCCGTACCAACCTCCACCGGCCACCGGAGGGTGAACGACTCGCCTTGACGGGTCCGGTCCAGCCCCCGTTCAGACTTGGCCACCGTCTCGATGGGAAAGGTCCAGATGTCCGCCGCGGGCTCCGTGAGGAGAGGAAGCGGAGCAAAGAGCGAGAGCTCGGTGGTGAACAGGTCGCTGGGCTGACCGACTGTTCCGTCCCAGGCGTAGCTCACCGTAACGTTTCCGTCCGGCAAAAACCGAAATTGCTTGGCCAGTCCGTCTCCACTCAGCCTGATGTCCACTGCCTCGGGTTCTTGTTTGACGTCGGCCGTGTAGCGGCAGCGAGCCCACGACTTGACCGGCTGGTAATCTGCTGAGGCAAATTGCTCCCGCTGCAATGCGCTGGAGAGCACTCGATCGACGAACAGGGCGCGATCGTCGGAGTCGATCGGTGGACGCTGGTCCAGCTGAATCCCCTCTTCGATATCGTGAATGCTGGGTGTCCCACCCTCATGGCTTTCGGTTTCAGCCCGCTGCTCCAGCGCGGTATCGTGATACGCCTCCCGTCGCCGGGTGAGCGTATTGGCATAATTGGTTGCAGTGGAAAAAAGCGTGTATTCCTCGAGGGCTCCGCCCCGCCAGGGACTCACGATCGCTGAGAACCGATCGGAATGCACCCAGACTTCGTCGTGGCCATCGCCGTCGATGTCCCATACCTCAGCCCCCAATCCCTGACCCCTCCGCAGCTCCTGTTCAGCCAGAGAGAGGTTGCGCCAGATCGCTTCTCGCAGATGGGGCAAGTACAACCCGCCGAATACGCCATGCCAGTACGCATCGTTGCACTGGGCTCGTCCGATGGCGCGGCGAGCCAGCGGCGGGTCGCCGGCTTTGCGGAGCAGAAGCGAGAGCGCCTGCATCTTCTTGTGCATCCGGTTGGACTCGGAATACTTGACCAGGAAATTGCGCCAATGTGCGCCCCGAATCAGGGGCCCATCAGGGCCCGCTATGCGCGCTTCGCCCAGGTCCCGTTCCAGCCGAATCAGCCGGAGCGCTGCATCGGGAGGGAGAGACCACCCCTCCATTTCCCGGTATGAGGCACTCGGGAGGTATGCAATCCCGCCACTGGGGACGTGGTCCAACGCGGCCGTCAGGGTGCTGAGCTCAACCTCCCCGCCTTCGATCAACTCGCTCATCGTGCCCATGAATCGGTCCAGCCAGCCCCGTTCATAAACCCACTCCTTGGTGCCGGGCCAGCCGCCGAATTTCTCGCCATCGTCGGCCAGCACCGCCAGGCGGTGGCCGGCGCCGCGCAGCTCCCGCAGGTAGTCCGCGGTTTCCTCCGGAGGTCGAAACGGAATCAGATACCGGAGCCGCTCATCGATGGGAAAGACAGCCACCCTCCGGCCGTCGCTCTCGGTCCAATACGGCGTGTGGAGCTGGTCGGCGGCAAAGCCGGAGACCAGAAAGTGCCGGTCGTCCACCAGCGCATAGCGAACGCCGGCGTTGGCGAGATCGGCGGCCAGCTCGGGCTCCCACACCCGTTCGGTGAGCCAGAGCCCCCTCGCATCCACACCGAACCGGTGGCGTATGGCCTCGTGCATCCACTGGATCTGTTCGACCCGGTCACGGCGGGGAAGCGAGGCGAGCACCGGCTCATAGAAGCCGCCCAGGAGCAGCTCCACCTTTCCGTCGCTGACCAATCGGCCGAGGAAATCGAGATATCCAGTGTTGTTGGCTTCGAGCCACTCGAGTAGCGGCCCGGAGAGATGCAATACCGCCGGCAGAAATCCCCGGCCGGACAGCCGTTCCAGGATAGGGCGATACACGTCGGCCACGTGTTGCTCGAACACATGATCGAAGTTGCCAACTGGTTGATGCAAATGGAGACCAAAAACGAAACGGATGGGAGGCATGATTATCCGACTACGAGGGAACGCGATCCGCCCAGAGCGGCGGCAATTGCCGGAATGACATTGGGAAACACTTGATCCCGCTGTCCCAGCTCTTCCGCTCGGCGTTGCGCAGTCTCCAGCTGAGACTCGTTGCCCGCAGCCAGCGCGGCAATCAGCTCTTCGGCGTCGGCGCAGTGCTGCCGGATGCGCTGCTCGGCGTAGTCAGCGGCCGCCCCGGTGGAGATGATGAACTGCCAGTCCGAAGACTGGGCGAGCAGCAGCTCACGAGCCGCCTGGGCCAGAACCGGTCGCGCCGCCGGTGAGGCGATGCTGTTGGGAGCCACGTCCCAGAACGACTGTTCCAGAGGCCAGAGTCGCTCCCAGGTCCAGGCAGTATGCTGGCTCAGCCACATGCTGCTATCGCCGTTGGCGCCCCAGGAGCCCCACGGAAGCCTGATCGCGGCTCGAGGTGGATGTTGCCGCAGGTGTCGAGAGCCCGTCGCCGGGGCAATCATCTCCCGCTGCCGGACCAGCGCGCGGTACATGTCGCCCAGGAACATGGGTCCCTCGAACCACCAGTGACCGAAGAGCTCGGTGTCGAAGGGTGCTACCACCACGCCCTCGCGATTTTGCGACTGACCGGCGGCGATGTCGGCGAGCAGGTGTGCAAAATGATCGGCGTGCCCCCGAGCGCGATCTGCGGCGGTGTCCGGGTTGTAGGGCTGCTTCTGGCCCAGGTCGACGCCGGACCCGCTCACCCGCCACAACTTGAGTCCGCCGGGCCAGCGCATCTTGTGAAATTCCAGGTACCACTCATCGCCGGGATAGCCCTCGAACCGGCTCCATACCTGCATCGAGGCTTTAGGGTCTCGGACGTAGGCGGCCACCGGCCCGTGGGCCACTCGGTAGGCCCGATAGGGAGAGCGCAGCGGCTCGCTGGAAATCGGTCGGGTGAGTGGGGCGTGGACCGTAGGGTCGCCCGCCGGATCGCCCGAGAGGCCCAGCGGTCTGCCCGCTGCGGCCAGATGGGCGTCGACGAAGAAGAATTGAAAGCCGGCATCGGCCAAATGCTCATCGATCCCGCGGCGCATTCCGGTCTTCGGTGCCGTAGGCCAAGGCTCCCACGGTCCTCTCGGCCGGTAGGCGCATTCGGGTAGCCAGCAGCCGTTGGGCGATCGTCCGAATATCCGGCGATGCTCGGACACGCCCACCGCCAGCTGCAGCCGGATGCTTTCGTCTCGGGCGAGCAGGGGCAGGTAGCCGTGAGTGGCCGCCGACCCGATGATCTCCAGCCGGCCTGCGGTCTCGAGGGCGCGGTAGGCGCCAATGATGTCCTGCCCTACAGCACGAAACAGCTCCCGTAGCCGGAGCAATCGCTCTCGCCAGTACTGCACCAGAGGCAGCAAGGTGACTGTCACCGGTCTTGGCCAAGGAGGCCGGAGCCTCGTCGCACGCGGCAATCCGCTGGTCGAAGTAGGTCTCCATTTCG
The DNA here is from genome assembly GCA_963825815.1 of uncultured Gemmatimonadales bacterium. Classification (GTDB taxonomy): domain Bacteria; phylum Gemmatimonadota; class Gemmatimonadetes; order Gemmatimonadales; family GWC2-71-9; genus CAVVWJ01. Next base: position 51,575 of record CAWGVB010000018.1, read on the forward strand.
GAGACGAAGGTGGGATTGATGAGCTGATTGGCGAGAACCGGCGTGAAACCGATGGTAACCGGGGCGGGGACCGCATCGGCTTCGAGTCCCCGGAGAATTTCTAAAAGGGGGAGATAGGTATCGAGCGCCGCTTCACACAGCCAGTCGCTGCCGTGCGGCCACCGTCCGTGGTTCAACACGTAGGGCAGGTGGCTGTGCAGGGTAAAAACGAAATCCATCGATCGCGCGCTCACGCCGCGGCCGCCGCCCGACTGACGGCGCGCCGGTATACGTCGAGATAGGTGGCCACGGATCGCTCCCAGCTGAAGTCCCGAGCCATACCCTGACGCATGATTGTCTGCCAAGTGGAAGAATCATTGAAGCAGTCCAGCGCGCGAAAAGCTAGCCTCCATGAAGGCTTCCGGCGTGTACGGGTCAAAGGCGAACCCGGTCAGCGAATCTTCCACCGTATCGGCCAAACCGCCCACGTGTCGCACTATTGGGGGGGAGCCGTAGCGTTGAGCCCGCATCTGGGTAAGGCCGCAGGGCTCGTACAACGATGGCATCAGGAAGATGTCGGCTCCGGCCATGAGCCGGTGCTCCAGCCGGTCGGTAAAGTCGAGCTGTACACCTATGCGGTCCGGCGCCGAGGAGGCCAGCTCCACCAGCGCGGTCTCATACTTCTGCTCACCGCTGCCGAGGAACACGAACTGCGCATCCGTCTCCAGCAGCTCGTGGCTCTGCAGGATGAGGTCGAGCCCTTTCTGGGTGACCATGCGACCGGTCATTCCGAACAGGGGAACCTTTCGCCTTTGCGGCAGCCCGAAGGATCGCTGCAGCGCAGCCTTGCAGCGGCGCTTTCCCTCCAGTTCTCGGGCCGAATATTGGGCGGTGATCTGCGGGTCGTTGGCCGGGTTCCAGGTATGCTGATCGATACCGTTGAGGACTCCCACCAAGCGATCGGCCAGCCAGATGAATGCCTCATGCAAGCCGAAACCTCCGCCCGGCGTCCGGAGCTCCTCGGCCTGGGTGGGGCTGACCGTGGTGACGAAATCGGCGAAGGCGATACCGCCCTTTAGAAAATTGACCTTGCCGTACCATTCCAGCTGCTGCCAGTTGTACAGCTCCCAGGGGAGCCCGATCTGCGGCATCACGTCAGGCGGAAAGTGCCCCTGATAGCCTGGATTGTGGACCGAGAGCACCCCGGTGACCGGCGCGCTGAATCGATCCTTCAGGAGCGTCCGGAGATAGACCAGCGCCAGCGCGGTATGCCAGTCATGGGCGTGCAGGAGGACTGCTCCGGGTACCAGCCGGGGCAGCGCCGTTACGGCCGCCAGCGCAAAGAAGGCGAAGCGCCGGGCGTTGTCGAGATAGTCTATGGCGTTTTCGCCGTAGATCCCGTGTCGGTTGAAGTAATCCAGGTGCTCGATGAAGAAGACCTGGGGCCCGGCGCTGGCGCCGGACACCCGGAACACCCGCGCTTCCTCGCTGTGGGTGCCCATCGGAACCATGAAGGGCTGACCCACCGGCTCGAGGTCGGGATCGACATCACGGACGGTGCGATAGAGTGGAAGAATGGCCGCGACGTTCAATCCGGCAGCGCGCTGGAAATTGGCCAGACCACTTACCGCTTCGGCCAGACCACCGATCCGGGCGTACGGGTAGTACTCTGCCGTCACGTGCACGACGGAGACCGGCTGACCGGCGGCCGTACGGAGCGGCGGCGCGGACCCGGCTACCCCCCGGTCCGGCTCACGCATCGTCGCCATCGCATTCGTCTCATGCCGTGGGTGGGTCGTCGCCTGACGCCTCCCCCTGAATTGCCGGAGCGTAGTACTCCTGCACGTATTCTCGCATCATCCGTCGCGCGGTAAAACGGCTGCCGGCGAGCCGCAGCGCGTGGCGCATTTTTTCCACCCAGCCGAGCGGAACGCCGTTGGCATTGCGGGTGTAGTAGAGCGGCACCACCTGTTCCTCCAGCAGCCGGTAGAAGTCTTCGGCATCGGCCGCATCGGCATCCACGCCTTCTGCCGCCGGAGTGATCGCCCACCCGCTCAAGCCGTCGTACCCTTCCTGCCACCAGCCGTCCAGCGTGCTCAGCTGAGGCACCCCGTTCAGCGCCGCTTTCATTCCACTGGTGCCGGAGGCCTCGAGGGGAACCCGGGGAAGATTGAGCCAGAGATCCACTCCCTGCACCAGCAGGTGAGCCAGGTGCATGTCGTAATCTTCCAGAAAAGCCACCCGCCCCTCGAACCCCGGGTCCCGGGTGAACTGATAGACGCTCTGCAGCACTTCCTTGCCGGGATTATCAGCCGGATGCGCCTTGCCCGCGAAGATGATCTGCACCGGCCGCCACGGGTCCACCAGCAGCCGGCGCAACCGATCGATTTCACGGAACATCAGGTTGGCCCGCTTATAGGTGGCAAACCGGCGGGCAAAGCCTATGGTGAAGGCCATCGGGTCGAGCAGCGTTCCCGCGCCCACCACCTGTGAGGCTTCCTTGAGCTGGCCGGCAAAGCGCCGCCGGGTGTCCTCCCGAATGAAGTTGGCCAGCGCCCGCTTCTGTCTCAGGTGGGCTTCCCAGAGCTGGGTATGATCGAGCGTCAGGACCTGATCCCAGAAGCTTGGCTCCTCCAGCCGGTCTCCCCAATCGGGCCCCAGGTGTTCGTCCAGGAGTGCCATGACCGGACTCGCCATCCAGGTGGCGAGGTGCACGCCGTTGGTCACATGGGTGACCGGAACCGCTTCCCACGGCCGGTTGGGCCAGAGATCCCGCCACAAATTGCGAGTGACCTGGCCATGCCGCCGCGACACGCCGTTCACCCGGCTCGAGAGTCGCATGGCGACCGCGGTCATGTGAAACTGATTGGTATGGCCCGGATGCGCTCCCAGGCCGAGCAGCTGCTCCCGGCTGATGCCCATCTCTTCCCAGACCGGGCCGGTGCAGGCCTCGAGCTGGTCGGCAGGAAACGCATCGTGCCCCGCCGGCACCGGGGTGTGAGTGGTGAAGACACTTTGCGCGCGAACCTGCTGTATCGCCTGATCCAGTGAGCGTGCCGGCGACGATCAGCTCCCGCAGTCGCTCGATGAACATGAACCCCGCGTGCCCCTCGTTGGCATGCCACACGCCTGGATCGATGCCCATAGCCCGAAGCACCCGTACTCCGCCCACACCGAGAATCCACTCCTGCCGCACCCGGAGCTCGGGCCCGCCGGCGTAGAGTTTGTTCATCAGCCCGCGGTCGTCGGGATGGTTGGCATCGAGGTTCGTGTCGAGCAGGTAGATGGGAACCCGTCCCACCATGACTTGCCAGGCTCGCACGTGCACCGGCCGTCCCGAGGTTTGCACCGTCGTGAGCCAGGGTTGCCGGCCGGATCCCATCACCGGCACCAGAGGCGTGGCGCTCACGTCGTACTCTTCGTCGCTGTCCTCCTGCCAGCCTTCCAGGCTCAACCGCTGATCGAAGTAGCCCTTGCGGTAGAACAGCCCTACGCCGACCAGGGGAACACCGAGGTCACTGGCGGATTTGCAGTGGTCGCCGGCAAGCACACCGAGACCACCAGAGTAGATCGGCACCGAGTTGTGGAGGCCGAACTCGGCGCAGAAGTAGGCCACGGGGCGGCCATTGAGGTCGGGATAGTTCCGGGCAAACCAGGTATCGCTGTGATCTGCCTCGTGCTCCATGCGCTGCATGACCGCGTCGTAACGCAGCAGAAAGTCACTGTCGCTGGCGCAGGCGGCCAGGCGTGCCGGCTCCACCCGGCAGAGCAGCTCCAGTGGGTTGTGTCGGGTACGATGCCACAGCGCGACGTCGATGGACTGAAAGAGCGCCCGCGCCTCTCGACTCCAGCTCCACCACAGGTTCATGGCGAGCGTTGAGAGACCCTCGATGCGGGCCGGCAGGTAGGGAATGCGACTCTGTGGGGTGAGCATGGACAATTATAAGCGGGGAAGCGGGGAAGCAGGGAAGCGGGGAAGATGGAAGGTTATTGGATTCCCGCGTTGCGGCTTCCCCGCTTCCCCGCATCCCGGCTTCCCCGCCTAATGCACCAGCTTTTTATACCGGATTCGATGCGGCTGGTCGACCGAGGCGCCTTTGCGCCGGTGGTAGTCGGCGGCGTAGTCCTGGTAGTTGCCCTCGAACCAGACCACCTCGCTGTTGCCTTCGAAGGCCAGGATATGGGTGGCGATCCGGTCCAGGAACCAGCGGTCGTGGCTGATCACCACGGCGCAGCCGGCAAAGCCGAGGAGCGCCTCCTCCAGAGCCCGAAGTGTATCCACGTCGAGGTCGTTGGTTGGCTCGTCCAGCAGGAGCAGGTTTCCGCCGCTCTTGAGCAGCCTGGCCAGGTGCAGCCGGTTTCGCTCTCCACCGGAGAGGGTTCCGACCTTCTTCTGCTGATCGGCGCCCCGAAAGTTGAAACCCGCGGCATAGGCCCGGGCGTTCACGGTGCGCTTGCCGAACTGCAGCTGGTCCTGGCCTCCGGAGATCTCCTGGTACACGGTCTTCTCGGGATCGAGTGCCTCCCGGCTCTGGTCCACGTAGGCGATCTGGACGGTGGATCCCACCTTGAGCGAGCCGCCGTCGGGCTCCTCCTGACCGGTGATCATGCGAAACAACGTCGTCTTGCCCGCACCGTTGGGGCCGATCACGCCAACGATGCCTCCCCGGGGCAGTGAAAAGCTCAGGTCATCGATCAGCAGGCGTTCCCCGAATCCTTTGCTCAGACCCTTCGGCCACTACCACCTCATCGCCCAGCCGGTCCGGAACCGGAATCAGGATTTCCGTGCTGCCTTCCTGTTGCCGCTCGCTCTCGGCCCGGAGCTCCTCGTATGCGGTGATGCGCGCCTTGCTCTTGGCCTGTCGGGCGCGGGGCGACATCCGGATCCATTCCAGCTCCCGCTGCAGCGTCTTCTGCCGGGCCGATGCCTGCTTCTCCTCCTGCGACAGGCGGCGCTCCTTCTGCGCCAGCCAGGAGGAGTAGTTCCCTTCCCAGGGAATGCCGGCGCCCTGGTACAGCTCCAGGATCCAGCCGGCCACGTTGTCGAGGAAGTACCGGTCGTGGGTGACAGCCACCACCGTCCCCTTGAACTCGGCGAGATACCGCTCCAGCCACCACACGCTCTCGGCGTCGAGGTGATTGGTAGGCTCATCCAGGAGCAGCATGTCCGGCTGCTCCAGCAGCAGGCGGCAGAGGGCAACCCGCCGTTTTTCGCCGCCGGAGATCTTGTTGACGTCCGCGTCTCCCGGCGGCAGCCGCAAGGCATCCATCGCGAGGTCGATCTTGTGGTCCAGCTCCCAGAGACCCAGGTTGTCGATCCGCTCCTGCAGATTGCCCTGCTTCTCCAGGAGCCGGTTCATCTGATCGTCGTCCATCGGCTCGGCGAATTGCGCGCTGATGGCATTGAACTGGTCCAGCAGCGCCTGCTGCTCCTTCACGCCTTCCATCACGTTTCCCCGCACGTCCTTCTCGGGATCGAGCAATGGCTCCTGCGGGAGATAGCCGATCTTGATCCCGGGCAGCGGACGGGCCTCACCCAGGAAGTCCTTGTCCACCCCTGCCATGATGCGAAGCAGAGTGGACTTTCCGGCGCCGTTCGATCCCAGAACGCCGATCTTGGCGCCGGGATAAAACGCGAGGTAGATGCCCTTGAGGATCTCGCGGGAGGGAGGGACCACCTTTCGGAGGTCCTGCATGGTGAAAATGTATTCGCCGGCCATAGGCGGTGGAAAATAGAATGCAGGGGAGGGAATCGCGAATAAAAAGGGCGCCCCAGCGGGGGCGCCCTCACTCTCCTTCGGGGACTGCCGGAGCTAGCTGAGATTCTGATTTGCGATCTTGGCCAGATCGAACATGGTGACCTGGCTCCGGTTGTTAAACAACGGACGGAGCTTCTCGTCGGCGTTGATGGCCCGCCGATTCTTGGCGTCCTGCAGCCCATTCCGTTTGATATACGCCCAGAGTTTGCTGATGACCTGCGTCCGGGGCATCGGGCTGTTGCCAATGACCGCGGCGAGCTTTGCGCTGGGCTGCAAAGGTCTCATGAATGCGGGATTTGGGGCGCGCTTCTTCCCGGAAGAGGATTTCTTTCTGGTGGTCTTCTTGGCTGCCTTCTTCCGTGTTGCTGGCCGACGTGAAGACTTCTTGCTGGACTTTTTCCTACCGGCAGTCTTTTTCTTGGTGGCCATCGCGAGTCTCCCTCTTGAGTGAGAACTAGGCGTGCACCTCGGAACCAGCAAAACTACCGTGTCAAACAGTATACAGACTGCGTCCAGTTGCAATAGGCAAAATGGAATTTCCCCTCTGAAAACGGGAATTCGACCTCAGGAATCGATCGGAACCGGACCGGCGCACACGCTGGTTCGAGCATGATTTTGGGAGAATTGTACCGGGTCAGGAGTCAGCGCGGAGCACCGCCTCCAGAGCTTCCAGCGTGGGCTCGATCTCGATGGGACGGTTGGCGCCGGGCGGCGGCGGGTCCAGCTCCTGGTGATACCGCAGCAGCAGACCCGGGTCTTTCAAGATGTGTCCGGTGAGAATGCCGATCACTCGGTCGGCTGGCTTTACGCTGCCCTGCTGAACCAGCCGCCGGAGTCCTGCAAGCGTCACAGCGCTGGCCGGCTCACAGCCCACTCCCGACGCATCGATGACAGCCTTGGCTTCGAGCAGCTCGGAGTCAGGGACCGAGAGCACCACGCCGTTGGTATCCCGGATCGCCACCACTGCCCGGTCGTATGAAGCCGGGTCTCCGATCTTGATTGCCGTGGCTACGGTATCCGCTTTGACCCGGTGTCGCCGGCTGAACCCCTCAGCAAAGCTGCGAGCGAACGGTGCAGCCCCTTCCGCCTGCACTGCCGCGAGGCGAGGCTTCCGCGCGATGAGTCCCCAGTCGTGAGCTTCGCGTAGGGCTTTGCCGAAGGCCGCGGTGTTTCCCAGATTGCCCGCCGGAAAAACGATCCAATCGGGTGCATCCCAGGATAGCTGCTGCAGCAGCTCGAAGACGACGGTCTTCTGCCCCTCGATCCGAAACGGATTGATCGAGTTGAGCAGGTAGACGCCGAGCTCGGTGGTGGCCTGATCTACCATCCGGAGGCACTGGTCGAAGTCGCCGCGGACCAGCAGTGTGCGGGCGCCATACGCGAGCGTCTGCGCCAACTTTCCGGTGGCGACCCCGCCCGACGGGACCAGCACCAGAGCCGGAAGTCCGGCCTGCGCCGCGTAGGCCGCAAGGGACGCCGAGGTGTTTCCGGTGGAGGCACAGGCAACGGCACGTGCCCCGATCCGCACCGCCTGCGTCACCCCCACCGTCATTCCCCGGTCCTTGAACGATCCTGTCGGGTTATGGCCCTCATGCTTGAGCAACAGGTGGTCCACTCCGGCCCAGCGGTCCAGCGCCACTCGGTGCAGCAGCGGAGTGTTGCCCTCGGGGTAGGAAACGACCGATTCCGCGGACGGCAGCACGATCTCGCGAAAGCGCCACACACCCGAGGAGGTCGCTCCTGGGGGTCCTCCTCGGCGTTCGGTAAAGCGCTGGATCAGCTGTGCCGCGCTGATCTCCGGTGGCCGGTGACGCACCTCCAGCAGGCCCTTACAGAGCTTGCAACGTGGGGCTGGATCGGTTTCCAGTACCTCGTTCCCGCAGCTCATACAGCTCTGCCAGCTGGCCGGCCGGTTGGTCTGAAACTTCATCGTCTCTGCACCTCGGGCTCGATCAGTCGGGCGCCCCGTCGATCGACCCGGGCAATGCGCGCCTGACTGGGGAAACCCTTCGCGGCATATGCCGCCGTCATCGCCTCACTCACCCGCTGCGCTGTCTCATCGCCGCGGGCGAGGGCAAAAGCCGTGGGACCGGCACCGGAGATAGAGCTTCCCAAAGCACCGGCGTTCAGTGCGGCCCGCTTGGCTTCGGCAAACCCGGGCAGCAGCCGGGTGCGAGCCGGCTCAGCGATGCGGTCATCGATGGCTCTGCCCAGCAGGGCGTAGTCTCCGCTGGCCAGGGCCGCGACGATGGCGCCGACCTGCGCCGCTTGGTGAAGGGCGATCTCTCGAGAGATGTCCTGTGGTAGTACCGACCGAGCGTCTGCCGTACGGAGCTGCTGGTCCGGCCGCACCAGCACCACCCGCAGCTCGTCAGGCACCGGGAGGTGAACCAGGTCGAGAGGATCCAGAGAGCGGACCAGCACGATCCCGCCGAACAGGGAGGGAGCCACGTTGTCGGCATGCCGGCCGGAGACCGATTCTTCCGCACTGAGACATGCCTCAACCAGCGTCTCTCGATCGAGCGGATTTCCCAGCAGAGCATTGACGGCGACTGCCCCGGCCACGGCCGAAGCGGCACTGCCACCCTGGCCGCCGGAGAGCGGGAGACCCTTGCAGACGCTGAGCGCGATTCCCGCCTTTCCCAATCGCCGATCTCCCGCGCGCTCGATCACCGCGGCCCCGGCCAGGGCCGCGGTGTGGCGATTCGACTCCCGAGGGAGATCGGGATGACCCGGATCGAGGATGGAGATGCCCGATGTGGTCGACCACTCTGCTCGAACCGAGTCGCCGTCGCCTTCCAGGGCCAATCCGAGGATATCGAGGCCCGGTCCAACATTGCCGACGCCGCCAGGGGCGAATGCCGTGACACTCTCGGTCCGGATCATGCCCCCGCCAGCCGCAAAATGTCGTTGAGTACCCCGGCGGCGGTAACTTCAGCGCCGGCACCTGGCCCGGTGATGACCAGTGGGTTTGCCTTGTATCGGGCGGTGGTGAACACCAGTTGATTGTCGGAACCCTTGATGGCCGCAAACGGGCTCGCCAGCGGAACCGCCCGAACTCCCACCGCGATCTTTCTGGCGCTCACACTCGCCACGTACCGAAGCACGGCGCCCGCTGTGCTCGCCTCATCCACCCGCTGCGTCCATCCATCATCCATCTCCTCCAGCCGGCTGATGAACTCGTCGAGCGGTATCGCGTGTCCCCACTTGGGGACCAGGGATTCTACCGCGTGGCTGGAGAGCTCGCCGGTATAGCCGAGCAGACGTCCCAGAATCAGGGCCTTGCGTGCCACGTCCATACCCGAGAGGTCTTCGCGCGGGTCGGGCTCGGTATAGCCCAGCTCCATGGCCCGCCGGACCGCCCTGCTGAACGGAACGCCGGCCGATACCTCGCTGAGCACGTACCCCAGGGTTCCCGAGAGCAACCCCTCGATCCGATCCACCCGGTCTCCCGATTCGACCAGCTTGTGATAGGTGTCGATGATGGGAAGACCGGCGCCGACGGTTGCCTCGTGCAGAATCCGACGGCCTTGAGCCCGCGCCGTCTGCCACAGAGCGTCGCTCTGGCTCCGAGACCCGGCAAGGGGACGCTTGTTGGCCAGCACGAGATCCATCCCGAGCGTGAGCGCCTGCTCCAGCACCGGCCCGGTCTCATCGGCTGTGAGGTCTACCAGCACCGGCCGGGAGAGGGCATGGGATGAAACATGGGCCAGTGCCTCCGGAGTGCTCGCCGACGTTCCGCCCGCAACCCGGGCAAGCGGCCGGCCCTCGTTCTTCTGCCTGATCAGGCTCTGGACGGGTTTCGCACCGATGCCTCCGGACTCGAACACAAAGCCGGAGCGGTCGATGATTCCCACGATCCTCAGCGACAACGTCGGCCGCTTCACCGCTCCAACCAGTGAGGCGAGCGCCCGCCCGATCTGTCCAAAGCCGAGCAGCACCAGTTCCATGCGCTCTGGCCGGATCACCGAGCCGCCGGCGATTCGCGAGAGCTGAAAAGCACGGTGGATTCGCCGCTGGGCTTCTGCCGCCTCGGTCGGCGGACACCACCACAGAGATGTTCAGCTCGGACGAACCCTGGGCTATGGCTACGACGTTGATATCGCCAGCAGCCAACGCCCCGAACGTGGCAGCGGCGACCCCGGGAGTGCCGTGCATTCCCAGCCCAACCACCGCGATGGTGGCCATGCCGGGACTGACCTCCACCCCATCGATCTCGCGGCCGCTGATCTCGTGCTGGAACTCCTCCAACAGTCCCTGACGCGCCGCCTCCGCCAACGGTTCGGGAACGCTGAAGCAGATCGAGTGCTCCGACGACGCCTGGGAAATCAGCGACACCGAAATCCTGCGTCCGTGAAGCGCGGCGAAGGTCCGCGCGGCAATTCCGGGTACTCCCAGCATGCCGTTGCCGGTCACGGTGATCAGAGCCTGCCCTCCGGCTGCGGTCAAGGCTTTCACGGGAACGCGCCCGGGGGACACCCGCTCCGACACCTCGGTTCCCGGAGATTCAGGATCGGCAAAGGGTCGTACGTGCACCGAGATCCTGCCGCCCCGCGACCGGAGTCAGTGCCCTCGGGTGAAGCACCTTCGCTCCATAGTAGGCCAGCTCGGCCGCCTCCCGGCTATGAAGGTGTGGTATGACCCGCGCATCCGGGACCACGCGAGGATCTGCCGTCAGCAGTCCGGGGACATCCTTCCACAGGTTCACTCGAGAGGCACCGAGGGAACGGGCCAGCAGCGTGGCGGTGAGATCAGAGCCACCGCGGCCCAGTGTTGCCAGCTCTCCGGTTGGGGTGGCCCCGATGAACCCGGGGATCACCGGGATGGTGCCCCGTTTCAGCAGGGGCGCGAGCACGCGCTGCGCGCTTCGGTCGGTGCGGGCAAAGTCGGGCGAGGCCTGCCCGAAGCTGGCGTCGGTATGCACCACCTCCAGGGCATCGACATACTTGGCGGCGATCCCCTCGGCCCCGAGAGCGGCAGCAAAAATCCGGGCACTGAGACGCTCGCCCCGGGAAAGCAAACTGTCAGTTGTACGGGGCGTCAGCTCCTGAAGCACCCGTAGCCCATGGGCCAGCGCTTCGAGCTCGGAGAATGCTTCGTCGATCTGCTCGGTTAAGGACGAACGGAGTCGAGCTGCAGGCAGCATGGCCCGCGCCACTTCGGTATGGCGGGATCGCAGCCGGTCGATCAGCGCTCGAACTGACGCCTCATCCGCCGACCTCGCGCTCCGGGCCACTTCGAGCAGCGCATCGGTGACACCGGCCATCGCGGAGACCACCACCACCACGGGAGCGGAGCGGGTGCGGGCGACGATCTGAATGGCATGCCGGAGGGCGGGTGGGTCGGCCAGCGAGGCTCCGCCGAACTTATGCACCTCCGGTGCGCGGCGGTTTCGTGGCGGCATCAGGGGAGAGTCAAGGCTCGAGAGTCCAGAGTCAAGGGCAAGCGGGCATCTCTCTTGACCCGGGACCCCCGAGCTTCGACCTTAGCGAATGCTGGGTCTGCTCAAGCTCATTCAATCGATCATCAAGACGCTGCATTCTGCCGGAACCCCGGGTCAGGTGGCCGCCGGCATGGCGCTGGGCTCGGCCCTGGGCCTCACCCCGCTGATGAATCTGCACAACCTGGTGATCTTCTCCCTCCTGGTCCTGCTCAATGTGTCGTTTGGCGGAGGGATGTTGGGCTGGATGCTGTTTGTTCCGTTCGGTTTTCTGCTCGACCCGGTTTTTGACGCCATCGGCCTGCGCCTGCTGGCCGCGCCGAGCCTGCGGCCGCTCTGGACCGACTTGACCAACACCCCGATCGTGCCCTACACCAACTTCAACAACACGATTGTGCTCGGGAGCTTCGTCGGTTGGCTGGTGCTGGCGGTGCCCATCTTCTTTGCCGCTCGATACGGGGTGGCAAAGTACCGTGCAACCATCGGCGAGCGGGTACGTCAGTCTCGCTTTTACAGGGCAGTTACTGCCTCGCAGGTGTATAACCTGTACAAGATGTTCCGCCCATGAGGATCAAGCTGTTTCGCTGGAAGGCAATCGGGCCCTTGCTCCTGCTCTTCCTCCTGCTCGGTCTTGTGGTCTGGATTTTCGCCGAGCCGGTGGCGCGGGACACGACCGAGGAAGCGAGCACCGAGCTGCTGGGAACAGAAGTAGACCTCGGCAAGCTCGACCTGCTCCCGCGGCAGGCCTCAGTGGAGCTCCGGGCGCTGCAGATAGCCGACCCGTTTGTGCTGACTCGAAATCTCCTCGAGGCCGACGCGATCCGGCTCAAGCTCAATCCGGCGGCTCTGGCCGAGAAGAAGATCGTGATCGAGAACTTCACGTCTGACCGGAATGCGCTTCGGTACCCACCGCAAGACGCCGGCGCGCCCACCCAGCGGAAAGGGATTTACGCCTCAGGTCTACCGGGCCGTACAGCAGTGGACCGATCAGTTCAAGGTTCCGCTGCTCTCGTTGACGCCGGTGGATACCATCCGGCAGCTCGTTCTGAATCCGGATCAGCTCACCACGGTGAAGCAGGCGGAGCGCGTGCTGGCCCGGACCGATTCGACTCGCAGGGCTCTGGAGCAGACATTCAGCCGGCTGGACATTCGCCCCACCATCGATTCCGCTCGAGCGTTGGTGCAACGCCTGGCCGCTACCGATCCCAAAACCCTCGGCCTCCAGGGGGCCCGGCAGGCGGTCCAGTCAGTTCAGCAGACCTTGAACGACGTCAGCGCCGCACGCAAGCGATTGGATTCCCTGGAGCGCAACGCGAAGGCGGCGGTAACCTTTCTGGGCGAGGGAGTCGAGCTGGTCCACCAGGCCACGGAACAGGACATCGCCTTTGCCAAGTCCCTGCTGAAGCTTCCCACCTTCGCCGCTCCCGAAATCGGCAACGCCTTGTTCGGGAAGGTCAGCATCGACCGCTTCAAGCAGGCGCTCTACTGGGCGGAGCTGGCCCAGAAGTACATGCCGCCGGGGCTGCTGCCCCGGCCGAGGCCTGGGCCACAGCGACTTCGGGCCGCGGGATCCACCATCGACTTTCCCAAGGCCAAGGAGTTTCCCCAGTTCCTGTTGCAGCAGGGCTCGATCGACTTTGCCATTGGGGGAACCAGCCCGGTCCGCGGCGCTTACGCGGCAAGTGTCCAGGGACTGACCTCAGCGCCGGCCCTGTACGGTCGACCTGCGGTCATCTCCGTGGGCCGCCGCGCGGCAGGGCTCGGCGGTAGCCGCGGTGGATATCGGGGCCGTGATCAATCACCTCACCGCACGGACTCACGACTCGGTGAATGCCCGGCTCCGAGGGATCAAGTTGCCCTCGTTCGATCTGCCTGGCCTTCCTTTTCGGATGACGCCGGGGATCGGCTCTGCTGACCTGGTATTCAGCATGCGAGGTTCCGCGCTGTCCGGCCGGTGGGCGGTGCGCGCAAACAAGGTGGCCTGGACCGCCGACACCGCCGGACGGAAGTCGAATGACATCGAGCGGCTGGTCTGGCGTGTAATCGGCGGGCTGAAAGACTTGAGTGTGGTGGCCCAGCTGGGAGGGACCTTTTCCTCACCCCGGCTCTCGATCGCGAGCAACCTGGACCAGGCGATTGCCCAGCGGCTCAAGGCCGTGGTCGGAGAGGAGGTCGCTCGAGCAGAACGGATGGTTCGGGCCAAGGTAGACAGCCTGGTGGCCGACAAGGTGAAACCGGTCAAGCGGCAAGTAGCCGAGGTTCAGGCCCAGGCAACCCAGCGCATTGCGGGAGAACGCCAGCGCCTCGACAAGGTTGAGGCGGAGCTGAATGCCGAGCTGAAACGATTGACTGAGGGGCTGACTCCCGGCCTCGAGTTGCCCAAGATCAAACTTTGAGGGGCGAGTTAACCTTCCTGGATGCCTGGGCCTCTAGTGAAGATTGCCTTCGGACTCTAGACTCTAGACCCTGAGCTCTAGAACTTGGACCCTGGACTCTCGGCTCCAAGACTCTTTTCCTATCCCGAGATCAGCGACCGACATCAATGCATATCGGAGTCCCCAAAGAGACTTCGCCGGGCGAGCGCAGAGTCGCGCTGGTTCCGGAGTCTTGCAAGAAGCTTCTGCAGCTGGGCTACACTGTCTCGCTCGAGGCGGGGGCAGGGGAGAGTGCGGGTTTCCCGGACTCGGCGTATCGGGAGGTCGGGGTCGGGATCGAGGCCGATCCCGCCGTGGTGCTGGCCTCCGCCGATCTCGTGCTGAAGGTGAACGCCCCGCAGAGCCGCAACGGACGGGGCGATGAGGTTCAGTGGATGCGCCGAGGCAGCGTCTACCTGGGGTCGTTGATGCCGCTGCGCAACCTGGGTGCCGTCCGTGCCCTCGCTGAACGAGGGGTAACCGCATTCTCCACCGACGCGATCCCTCGCACCACCCGGGCCCAGACGATGGACACGCTGTCGTCGATGGCGAACATAGCCGGCTACAAGGGCGCGCTCCTCGCCGCTACCGAGCTGAACAAGTACTTCCCCATGCTGATGACCGCCGCCGGCACCGTGCCTCCGGCAAAGGTGTTCGTGATCGGGGCCGGTGTCGCCGGTCTTCAGGCCATAGCTACGGCCCGCCGGCTGGGCGCGACCGTGTTCGCCACCGATGTCCGCCCCGAGGTCAAGGAGCAGATCGAGAGTGTCGGGGCGAAGTACGTGGGTATCGAGCTCAACGAGGCGGCCTCCGCTGGTGGTGGGTACGCCAAGGAATTGAGTGAGGAGGACCGGACGTCGCCAGCAGGAGCTGCTCGCGGCGCAGTGCAGCCAGTCGGACGTGGTGATTACCACCGCGCTGATCGGGGGGGTCTTCGCGCCCCGTCTCATCTCAGCCGAGATGGTGCGGTCAATGCGGTCCGGGGCGGTCATCGTTGACCTGGCGGCAGAGGGCGGGGGCAACTGCGAGTTGTCTCGTCCCGGGGAAAGGGTTCTGGCGCATGGTGTCACCATTCTGGCGCCGCTCAACCTTCCTTCCTCCATGCCGCTCCACGCCAGCCTGCTCTTCTCCCGGAATCTCACGGCTTTTGTGCAGGCCTTCACCAAAGAGAACCGGTTTCAGCTCGACCTCAGTGATGTCATTCAACAGGGTGCGCTCATCACTCACGACGGGGCGGTGAAGCACCAGCGCACGCAGGAAGCCCTGCAGAAGGCGGGATCATGACGCAAACGCTCGATTTCTGGTCCATGATGTTCGTCTTCGTTCTCGCCTCCTTCATTGGGGTGGGAGTGATCCGCCGGGTCTCCCGGCTGCTGCATACTCCCCTGATGTCGATTACCAACGCCATCTCCGCCATTGCGGTGGTTGGTTCGATCATCGTTACCGGCGCCGACTATCCCGAGGGAATTCGCATCCTGGGTGCTATCGCGCTCTTCGCCTCGATGACCAACATCGTGAGCGGCTTTCTGATCACCGACCGGATGCTCAAGATGTTCAAGTCGGAACGGAAGCCGGCTGACCGCAAATGAGCCACGGCATCGTGCAGCTCGCCTATCTGGTCGCGACGGTGCTGTTCATCTTCGCACTCCACTGGATGAACACTCCTGCCACCGCCCGGAACGGCGTGTACGCCGGCGTCGCGGCCATGACCATCGCCATCGTCGTCACCTGGGCTCAGCCCGAGGTGGTACACCATGGCTGGATTGCCCTGGCTATTGTCGCCGGGTTTGCGGTGGGCGTTCCGCTCTCCCGGGTTCCACTGACCGCGGTTCCCCAGCGGACCGCCCTGTCCCACGCCTTTGGCGGTCTCGCCGCGGGACTGGTGGGCACCGCCAAGTACTATCTCTGGTTCTCGGAAGGACCGGAGAACCTCACCACCTTCCGGATGGTGGCCATCATCGTGGAAGTGGTCCTTGGCTTCCTCACCTTTACCGGCAGTCTCATGGCGGCCGGAAAGCTGCAGGAAGTGAAGTGGATTCCCCAGCGACCCGTCACCTATCGGTTCCAGAACGTGAGCAACCTGGCCCTGTTGGCCACAGCCCTGCTGGCCGGAGTTCTGCTCACGATGCATCCCGCGGCCGACTGGGCGCCGAAGGTGTTCCCGATCATTATCACGCTGGCGCTGGCGTTCGGCGTGCTGTTGATCATTCCCATCGGCGGCGCTGATATGCCGACGGTGATTGCGATCCTGAATTCCTATGCCGGCCTTGCAGCCGTTGCGATGGGATTCGTGCTGGACAACAAGCTCCTGATCACCGCGGGCGCTCTGGACGGCTCGAGCGGTTTGATCCTGGCCATCATCATGTGCCGGGCCATGAACCGCTCCTTTACCAACGTGCTGTTCGGCGCCTTCGGACAGACACAGCAGGCAAAGGCGGGAGGAGACCAGAAAGAATACAAGTCGGAGACCATTGAAGGGGGCGCGCAGGTCCTGGAACAGTCCAATCTCGTCGTCATCGTTCCGGGGTACGGGATGGCGGTGGCTCAGGCGCAGCACAAGGTGCGTGAGCTCTACGATCAGCTCAAGAAACGCGGCGTGACCGTCAAGTTCGCCATTCACCCCGTGGCGGGCCGGATGCCGGGGCACATGAATGTCCTCCTGGCCGAGGCCGACATTCCCTACACCGATCTGGTGGAGATGGAGGAGATCAATCCCGAGATGCCTCAGGCCGATGTCGCTCTCGTGGTGGGAGCAAACGACGTGGTGAATCCGGCCGCGCGCACGGATCGCAGCAGCCCCATTTACGGCATGCCCATCATCGACGCCGATAAGGCCCGAACCGTGTTTGCCATCAAGCGCAGCAAGAATCCAGGATTCGCCGGCATCGACAACGAGCTCTACTTCTCCGACCGTACCTGGATGCTCTTTGGCGACGCCAAGAATGTGGTCGGTGAGCTGGTGAAGCAGATGTCCGGCGGCAGCCACTGAGCCTTGGATTGCGGACCCATGTCCCCAGGGTAACTTCGAGGCATCCCCGACAAGAGTGTCCGATGCGCTACCCCTGGTTGGCTGTACTGGCGGCTGCCCTATTCCCTCCTGTCGCCCGCGCCCAAGGCGCCTGTGGCCGATATACCCAAGTTCTTCGCCCGCCCACCGGTGGTCGGCGAATGGGCGGAAATGGCATGGGAGACCAAGGAGAAGGAGGGGCCGGACCATGTCAGGATGGGGGTGATCAAGGAAGAGCAGCGGGAGGGGAAGCGGATGTACTGGTTTCAAATGATCATGCAGAACAAGGGAAAGCGCAGCATCATTACAGATGCTCAGTCCCTGGGATGTCACCGCAATGGGATCGAGCGCGCCGGCCGAAGTGGTAATGAAGATGGGAGACCAGCCCGCCATGAAGATGAATGGAGGCTCCATGGGGCAAACGCCGAGCTCCAAGACCGATTGGCGGGAGTTCTGCGCCAAATCCACCTTCGTGGGTGAGGAGTCAGTGACCGTTCCGGCCGGTACCTTCAA
Source organism: uncultured Gemmatimonadales bacterium (assembly GCA_963825815.1). Lineage (GTDB taxonomy): Bacteria > Gemmatimonadota > Gemmatimonadetes > Gemmatimonadales > GWC2-71-9 > CAVVWJ01. The sequence goes on from CAWGVB010000018.1 coordinate 68,687, forward strand.
GACCCGCCACTACCGCAGTGACGATGGGGATACCTGGGTGTCGCCGGAGGCCCCGGTCTGGCATCTGGTCAGGATGACCACCAACAAGGGCAAAACCATGGTGCTGACCGCCAAGGGCACCGGGGCAAAGAACGAGATAACCGAGAAGCCGGTAGACATGAAGACCATGATGGCCAAACCGCCCACATAAAGGAGGGACCACAGAATCCAGGTTCGCGTACGTTGCAGAATTAAACGGCTTGCTTCCTTCTCTCGACATCTACCTGCCGAAGGCAGTCCTCGCGGTCGCTAAGGGCGTCGTCCCTCGGTGGGATCGCATCTGTGCCGCAACTCCCCGTCCCATGGCACTTTATCTAAGGTGTTGATTTCTCGCATCTTAGGTAGTATATTGGCCGCCTTCAAATCTGGCTCGGCCGCAGTCGTGGCTGTTCACCGAGCAAGGGACACTGGTCCCCTGGGAGGCTAGTAGCGTGACAATCAAGGCACGTAGCAAGCGTCGGCCGGTACGACCAGCGCAGATCGCCCGTGCAATCGACGAAGGCCGGGAAAGCCTCGATCTCTACCTCGATGAGATCAGCCGGGTCCCCCTCCTCAATCGGGAAGAGGAGATGGAGCTGGCCCGTAAAGCCTTCAAGGGCAATGTCGCAGCCCAGGAGCGCCTGGCGCGTCATAACGTGCGTTTTGTCGTGTCGGTAGCCAAGAAATTCCAGAACCGGGGTGTCCCCCTGGTGGACCTCATCGGCGAGGGTAACCTCGGGCTGATGACCGCGGCCCGGAAGTTCGATCCGGATCGGGGAGTCAAGTTCATCTCCTACGCCGTGTGGTGGATTCGCCAGGCAGTCCAGGCGGCCATCGCCCGTCACGGCCGGCCGGTTCGGGTTCCCCTGAACCGCACGGCAGACCTGAGCCGGCTCGGCCGGACCACTACGCTCCTGAAAGACCGGCTGGGCCGCATGCCCACCACCGAGGAGCTTGCCCGCGCCACCGGTCTTACCGTCGAGGCGGTTCGCTCGCTGAGCGCGCTGAACTCGGAGGCGGTCCGGTTGGACCACCCCACCCGGGACGGGGAAGGCAACGAGCGGATCGAAAGATTTACCAGCGGTGAGCAGGAAAGCACCGATATGAGCACCATGGCTAACAGCCAGACGCGGGACATCGAAGCTGCCCTGGCCGCTTTGCCGCCTCGGGATGCCAAGGTGCTCCGGCTTTATTTTGGTCTGGACGACGGCAACAGCCGAACCCTCGAGGAAATTGGCCGGATGATGGGTGTCACCCGCGAGCGGATCAGACAGCTCCGGGATCGTGCTCTGCTCCGTCTGCGCGAGGGCGAAACCGGAGAACGGCTGCGGGATTTAGTGGCCTGATACAGCTGTAAGCTGGGAGCCCAATCCAAAGACCCCTCGATCTTCGGGGGGTCTTTATCTTTCCAGCGGCAAGCTCCTAGCTCCCACCTCCTTATTTTCTCATCCATGCTCCCTGTCCCCTACGCCATCAACCGCCGGGACGACGGCATTCTCATCGAATGGGATGACCGAGGCCACGAGGCCTTCTTCCCGGCACGACAGCTTCGGCTGGCATGTCCCTGCGCCGGTTGCATTGAGGAGATCAGCGGGCGCCCACTGCTCGACCCGGCAAAAGTGTCGGCCGATGTCCATCCATTGAGCCTGGCTCTGGTTGGGGCCTATGGTCTCAGGGTGCACTGGAGCGACGGCCACAGTACCGGCATCTACACCTTCCAACAGCTTCTGCGCGGGTGTCCCTGCGACAACTGCACTCGCACCGGCCTCGCCCCAGGGCAGGTGACCCGGAACACATCCTCAGCCCGCCGCCAAAGACAATCTGTACGCCGGTTTCGGCACCTTATTAACCACTCGGGCGGAGCCCAACATGAGCAGTCGGGAACATTCGGTTCTCGGAGAGGGAGCACTCACCGGATTGATCGGCGCAGCGATCGTTGCGGTGTGGTATCTGATCGTGGATGTTGCCCAGGGGCAGCCGCTGCATACGCCGAACGTGCTCGGCCAGGTCTTCGTGGGACGAGACACAACGCCAGGCTACCATGTCATGCCCCAGGCCGTAGCTGAGTACTCGGTTCTTCACCTCGTGGTATTCCTCGTGCTCGGCATGCTTCTGGTATGGCTGGCACATCTGGCTTCGCGAAACCCTTCGCTGCGGATGGGTGTGTGGCTCGGGCTGGTGATCGGGTTTCTGTTCTTTCTCGGTCACCTGGTCATGCTCTATTCCCTGACCGATAACCGGTTTCCCTGGCTCACCTCGACGATCGGCAGCGTGCTGGGGATAGGATCGATGGCGTTCCTGCTTTGGCGGCGGCATCCGGGGCTGCGCGGCACCTTCGACCAGGCGGCCCTCGGAGCCGAGGTCAAGCCACCACCGCATCCTCCCGGCAGAGCTCGGGGCGACTCGATCAGGTAGTAGCCACCTCTGTCGTCTTGCGCTCGGGAGAATCCGGCCCCAATGTGATGCAAGCGTCCGTTAGCGGCATCACTAGGGCCTGCTCCGGAGGTGACGCATGCTGGATACCAGCCACTCCACCATGGCTGAGGGAACGGATGTCGGGATCCTGGGTGGTCTCGCGGTCGCCACCTGGTTCCTCCTCCTCGATACCATCGCGGGACACCCCTTTCAGACCCCGAGTCTGCTGGGACAGGTCGTCTTGTTCGGTGATTCCACTCCCGATACCAGCCATCTGGTGTTTGGGGCCATACTGCGTCTATACCGCTTTCCACTTCGCGGTCTTCGCGCTGCTCGGGATGGGTTTGGTCGTGCTGGTCCACTGGGGAGTGCGCGACCCGGTAGTGCGGTACGCCTTGCTTCCGGTCTTTCTGGTCTTCGAGGTGCTGTTTTATGGGTTGCTCGAGGTGTTCTCGGAGCGAACCAACGAGCTGTTCCCCTTCTGGGCTGTAGTGGTCGCGAACACGCTGGCGGCAGCCTGCATGGCACTGTATCTGTGGAACCGGCACCCCGATTTTCGCGCCGCCTGCCGCGAGGTTCCGCTGGGGGATGCTCCGCAATGACATAGCATTCCCGACGCAATTACCTTCCAGCCTCACCCATTCCGGCGGGTCTGTGCGTCGGCAATTTCGCTCCGTCGCTTTCATCTTCTCCATCTCGCTCGCTTTCACGCCGTCCTTGGCGGCGCAACTCGAGCCGCCCTCCAACGGTGGCGTTGTGGCGCTCGACCAGGAGCTCCGCATGTTGGGGCACTACAAGCGGGTGTTGATGATCGGCGCCCATCCGGACGACGAGGACACCGAGTTACTCACGGTCCTGGTCCGGGGGACGGGAGCGGAGGCCGCCTATCTGTCGCTCAACCGGGGCGAGGGCGGCCAGAATCTGATCGGTCCCGAGTTGGGAGAGGCACTCGGCCTGCTCAGGACGGAGGAGCTGCTGGCCGCCCGGCGCTTGGATGGGGCACGCCAGTACTTCACCCGCGCCTATGATTTCGGCTTCTCCAAGACGATGGACGAAACCTGGCAGCACTGGCCCCGGGACACGATTCTCAAGGATGTAGTCAGAATCGTTCGCCGTTTTCGACCGCAGATCATCGTCTCGATCTTCAGCGGCACCCCACGAGATGGACACGGCCAGCACCAGGCCGCGGGCTGGTCCGCTCAGGAGGCCTTTCGAATTGCCGGGGACTCGAGCCGTTTCCCCGAGCTCTTCGCTGAAGAAGGCCTGCTGCCCTGGACGGTGCTCAAGTTGTATCGCAGTGCCCGATTCGATACTACTGCCACCACCCTCACACTCAATGGCGGTACCCTCGACCCGGCAGTCGGGAAATCCTACCACCAGATCGCCATGGCAGGTCGCAGCCTGCACCGCTCCCAGGATATGGGGCAGCTGCAGCGCATGGGACCGTCCACCGTGAGACTCGCCCTGGTGGAGGACCGTACCGGTTCCGGTGAAGTAGCGCTCTTTGGCGGCATCGACACCAGTCTGTCGGCCATGCCCCTCGGCGAGCGTCGGCGGGCGGGTTCAGCCGACCTGGTCCGCTCGTCTCCCGCGGTGCCGGAGCTGCAGCGTTACTCCGCCCGGATTGACTCCCTCTTGCTCGCCCGAGGGAACCCCGCCCTCCAGCGTGGCCTGCTTGCCCGGGCCGCGAGTGATCTCGACCACGCCGTTGCGGTGCCACCGCAGGCCTCTCCCGGCGCCCGCGGAGTGTATTACACCCGTGGCATTGAACTGGAGGATCAGCTGGGGCACCTCAATGCCGCGGCCTGGCACCTGGGAGGAACGGTTTTCGATGTTGTGGTAGATGACGACCGCGTCATTCCCGGCCAGCAGCTCCACTGGACATTGTCGACCTGGAATACCTCGGCCAGACCCCGCCTGGCCGACATGCGGGCGGCGCAGTGCATCCCGCTGGGAGAATGTCGCAGCCCTGACCGGCCACCTGCGTCTCAAACCATTCCTCCAGGACAGGTGGGAACCATCTCGCTGGAATATCCCGTGCTGGAGCAGCCTCTTTCCACGCCGTACTTCCTGATGCAGCCGCGAGCCGGTGACATCTACCGGTGGCCCGAGGCTCAGACCGGAGAAATGGCCGGGAGTCTACCCTACGGAGAGCCGTTTGAATCACCCACCTTCCTGGGGACGGTCGAGGCCAACGCCGGGGAGGGGGACAGCTTGGGCGCCGTGCGCACCCAGGAAGCGGTCTTCCAATTCAACGATCAGGCACGAGGAGAGGTGCGCCGGCCGTTGTTCGTCGTGCCCCGGGTTGACGTCAAGCTGGAGCCGGCCACCGAGTTGTGGCCGCTGAGCTCACTGGCTCCCCACCGGTTCACCGTCACCTTGACTCACGGTGCGCGGGACTCGACCAGTGGAACGGTGAGTCTCCGAGTGCCGCCGGGCTGGCCTGCCGTTCCGCCGCAGCGCTTCAGCTTTAGCACGGAGGATGAGCGCGAGACCTTCGACTTCGATGTAAAACCGCCTTCCAAGATCAACTCGGGGAGAGTTGAGATCGAGGCGGTGGCCCGCGACGCCAGCGGAACGGTGTACGACGTCGGCCTCTATGCCGTGGATTACCCGCACATTCGTCCCCGGGCTTACACCCGGCACGCGTCCGCGACGCTGCAGCTTGCCTCTCTGGTGCTGCCCCGACTCACCCGGGTGGGTTACGTCCGGGGAGCGGCAGACCGGGTGCCGGAAGCTCTGACTGACGTCGGAATTCCCCTTACCCTGCTCGGTCCCCAGACTTTGGAGCGAGGAAATCTCGACCGCTTCGACGCCATCGTGATTGGTCCTCGAGCCTATGAAACAGATTCAGCACTGGTGGAAAACAACCGGCGTCTGCTGAACTACGCCCGGCGCGGCGGTCTGGTCATCGTACAGTATCAGCAGCAGCGGTTCTTCAACGGCGGCTTCGCGCCTTTCCCGATGAAGGTGGGCGGCCCGCCGCTGCCACCGCCGGGTTCGGCCGACAAGACATCGGCATCCTCCCGTTCGACCCTGCCGGTGGGCCACGACCGGGTGACGGATGAACGCGCTCCCGTCCGCCTCCTGGTCCCGGATCATCCACTGTTCCGGAAACCGAACCGCCTTAGCTCCCCCGACTGGCAAGGGTGGATCCAGGAGCGGGGACTCTACTTCGCGCGAAGTTGGGATCGGCACTACCGCCCGGTGCTGGAAACGCATGACCCCGGCGAGGCACCGCTCTCGGGTGGGCTGCTGGTCGCGACCGTGGGCAAAGGCACCTATGTGTACACCGGGCTGAGTTTCTTCCGGCAGTTGCCCGCTGGGGTGCCGGGAGCATTCCGTTTGTTCGCCAACCTCCTCGCGCTTCGTGGACGGTAGCGGTAGGAGCGGTAGTGGCGGAAGGATCGGAATAGCACATTCTCGGCATTTTGCTTTTTCCGCTCTTACCGCTCTTGCCGCTCTTACCGCCTGCTCCTCCGATCACCGAACCCCTGTCGTGCTGTACTCTCCCCACGGACGGGACCAGCTCGAGTTGCTGGAGCGCGACTTCGAGCGGCGGCGTCCCGATATTGACGTGCGGTGGCTGGATATGGGATCGCAGGAGATTCTGGACCGATTGCGCTTCGAGCGAGTGAATCCCCAGGCCGATGTCTGGTTCGGGGGACCGACTACCATCTTCGACCGGGGGATTCACGATTCTCTGCTCACTCCGTATCGCCCCTCCTGGGCCGGACAAGTGAGGGGGAGCACGGTGAGCGGTTTCTACTACCCGGTGTACCGGACCCCGGCAGTGATTGCGTATAACAGCCGAGCGGTGTCCCCGGAAGCAGCGCCCAAGGATTGGGACGACGTGCTGCTTCCGCGCTGGCGTGACAAAGTCATCATCCGCGATCCTATGGCGAGTGGAACCATGCGCGCCATCTGGGGGCTCATTCTGGTGCGAAGCGTTCGTCAAACCGGTGACACTGCATGGGGGATGGATTGGCTCCGCCGTCTCGACGCACAGACCAAGACCTACACGATCAGTCCGGCATTGTTGTACGAGAAGCTCGCCCGTCAGGAGGGTCTGATCAGCCTCTGGGATTTGCAGGACATCCTGATTAGCCAGGCCAAAGGGATGCCGCTGGGATACGTTTTTCCGCGCAGTGGCACCGTGGTAATCGACGACGCAGTGGGATTGGTGCGAGGATCCCGGCATCCCGAGGCGGCTCGCGCCTTCATCGAATACGTCGGCAGTGAAGCCGCGCAGCTGCTCACCGCGCGTGAAGTGTTCCGGCTGCCGGCCCGCATCGACCTGCCGTCGGACCAGGTACCGGCCTGGGTGGCTCAGGTCGAGCGGGAAATGGTGGTGGCCAACATGGATTGGGGTCTGCTCTCCCGCAACGGGCCTGCCTGGATGAGCTACTGGGACCAGCACGTTCGCGGGACGGGAAGAGCCCAGCCGTGAGCACCCCCTTGCCCTTTCTGCGGCTGGAGGATCTGAGCAAGCGTTTCGGAGCCACCCTGGCGGTGGACCACGTATCGCTCGCCCTCGAGCGGGGTGAGATCCTGGCGCTCCTGGGACCCAGCGGCAGCGGCAAGACCACAACCTTGCGGTTGCTGGCAGGCTTCGAAGTACCTGACTCCGGGCGCGTCCTCGTAGAGCAGGATGATGTCACCGCCGTTGCTCCCGTGGCGCGCAGGTTCGGGATGGTCTTCCAGCATTACGCCCTCTTTCCTCATCTCGACGTTGGTCAGAACGTGGCCTTCGGCCTGGAGTCCCTGGGCATCACCGGCGAAGAGCTGAGCCAGCGGGTTTCCCGCGCGCTGACACTGGTGGACCTGGCGGGTTTCGAGCGCCGCCGGATCGGTCAACTTTCCGGCGGACAACAACAGCGGGTCGCACTGGCGAGAGCCCTCGCACCCGAGCCACGGGTTCTCCTGCTGGACGAGCCGCTCTCCAACCTGGATCCGGCGCTGCGGGAACGAACCCGCCGGGAAATTCGGGAGCTGATCAGGCGGGTCGGCATCACCTCTGTGTTCGTCACCCACGAGCAGGAAGAAGCCTTCGATCTGGGCGACCGGGTCGCCGTGCTTCGAGGAGGACGGCTCGAGCAGGTGGGCACGCCGGAGGACCTGTATGCCGCGCCCGCCACCGAGTTCGTGGCCGAGTTTGTCGGTCGGTCGAGCAGCATTCCCGTCACGGTGCTGGGCCCCGGCGATCGGGGTCTTCGGGTAGCCGTTGAGGGAGTGGAGTGGCAGCTTACCGACGGTGCATCGAGCTCGGCACCCGCGGGCCCGGCGATGATGGTGGTGCGTCCGGAAGCGCTACGTCTCCTGGATCCAGCCCCGGGCACCATCAACGGGGTCATCACCCAGCGGCGGTTCACCGGATCTGCCAGCCTCTACACCGTCACTCACCGATGGAGGGGCGTCCCTGGAGGTGAGCGGCCCGCCCCGAGCCGTCTCTCCGGGGCAGCGAACCGGCATTCTCCCGAGCCGGCGCGCCGGCGGAGGCATCCATCTCTTCCCGGCCCGCGAGAAGTGAAGCGCGATACCCGCTCCAGTGTCGCCGCCTGGCTCCTGCTGCTGTTTCTGGCCTGGCTGGTGTTGTATCCGCTGCTGCTGGTGCTGATCGAAGGGTTTCGCGGGCCCGATGGGTGGACCTTCGAATTCGTGCGGCAGTTCTTTCGTAGACGCAACGAGGCGCAGGCGCTGTGGGGCAGCTTGTGGATCTCGGTGGCTACCGTCGTTCTCGCCGGCGGCATCGGAGTGCCGCTCGCCTTCCTCTTCTGGCGTTACGACTTTCCTGGCAGGAGGACGCTGGGAGGTCTGGTCGCACTGCCGGCGGTGTTGCCGCCTCTGGTCGGCGTAATCGCCTTTCTCTTCCTCTACGGCGAAAGCGGCTTCACGTCGCTTCTGGTCCAGTGGTTGTTCGGCCTGGATGAGCCGCCCTGGCGGCTCCAGGGCGCGGCCGCGATTCTCCTGGTCCACGCCTATTCGATGTACGTCTACTTCTATCTGTTTACCCGCGCAGGTTTGTCTTCGCTCGATGCCTCGGTATTCGAGGCGGCGGCCAGTCTCGGAGCCGGCCGGGGACGCACGTTGAGGCGGGTGGTGCTGCCGTTGCTCTACCCATCGCTTGGCGGCGGTGCGCTACTCACCTTCATGACTGCGCTGGCGTCTTTCAGCGCGCCCTACATCTTCGGCGGCGGCTTCCGGGTCATGCCCACCCAGATCGTGGCCACCCGGCTGAATGGCGATGACCAGCTGGCGATGGTCGAGACCGCATCACTCACGCTGCTCGCCCTGCTGGCACTCTGGCTGCTTCGGGGGGCGCGCGTCCCCAACGAGCAGAGCGGGGGACGCAAAGGCGTCCCTCCGGCGCTGGTGCCGATTCGGAGCCGGGCGGCGCGGTTGCTGGTGGCGGTGCTCGGATGGGGCCTGGCCCTGGTGCTATTGCTGCCGCATCTGACGCTTCTGCTGGTCTCGTTCGTGCCCGCCGGCACCTGGACGACGGAGCCGTTTCCTCCAGCTTACACCTGGCGCAACTATCTCACTCTGATCCAGGATCCGGTCCGGGCCCGGCCGCTGCTGAACAGCCTGTGGCTGGCCACAGCCGCCACCGCTGTGGCCGTCGCCATCGCGCTGTTCGCCGGGATTCTGTCAGTCCGGAGCCGAGTCCGAACCGGCGGGGCAATCCAGGGCCTGCTGACGCTGCCATGGGCCGTACCCGGAACCGTCTTCGCCATCGCACTGGCCACCGCGTTCAGTGTTCACGCCCCACTGGCCGGCCGGTTCATTCTGGTCGGCACCCTCTGGATCCTTCCGCTTGCGTATCTCGTCAGGAATCTGCCGCTGACCGGCCGGGCGGTGCTGGCCGGACTTCGCGGGCTCGATCCCTCGCTGGATGAGGCTGCGGCTACTCTGGGCGCCGGCTGGTGGCGTACCCTGCGGAGAGTGACCTTACCACTGCTCCGGCCGGCTCTGGTGGCAGGTGCGAGCCTGGCCTTTGTCACCGCCTTCGGCGATTTCGTAACCTCGATCATGCTGTACACCTACGACACCAGGCCAATCTCGCTGGAGATTCTGTCCAGCCTGCGACAATCCGATGTCGGAGTGGCGGCAGCTTATGGAGTAGTTCTGATGGCCGTCAGCGCGTTGGTCTTTGCGGTGGGTGCGGAGCAGGGAAGCACCGGATGAATCAATTCCGGCGGCTGGCCGTGCTCATCGCGGTCAACTTCGTGGACATGATCGGATTCATGATCGTGCTCCCGTTGCTGCCGTTCTACGCCCTGAAGCTGCACGCGACGCCGGAGACGATCGGCCGCCTGATCGCCTCGTTCTCCATTGCCCAACTGCTGGCCGCGCCGCTCTGGGGCCGAATGTCCGATCGGTACGGACGACGGCCTGCTCTGCTGATCGGTTTGAGTGCCTCCGCCATCGCCTATGTGGTATTCGGATTCGCCAGCACCGTCTGGCTCCTCTTCCTCTCTCGCTTGGTCCAGGGCGCGGGAGGTGGAACCACAGGAGTGGCTCAGGCCTATGTGGCGGACACCGTCGAACCGGGCGACCGGGCTCGCGCCCTCGGCTGGCTTTCGGCGGCAACCTCTGCCGGCGTGATGGTTGGTCCCGCGATCGGTTCCTTTGCCGCCCATCTGGGTCAGGCGGCACCTGGCCTGGTGGCGGCCTCCCTTTGCCTCATTAACGTCTTTTTCGCCTGGCGATGGTTACCCGAGTCGCGTAAGGAGCCGGCCCAGAAGAGCACCCAGCCTCGGCGACCCCCATGGCATCCAGCCTGGGTGGCACTGCGGCACCCGACCACTGCCATCGGACGGCTGCTGTGGATTTACGGGGTTGGGATGCTGGCCTTTGCCTCCATGACTTCGGTGATGGCATTGTATCTCGGCGCCGAATTCGGGATCGACGAGAAGACCATCGGTTACATCTTTCTCTACGTCGGCGTGCTCTCATTCGTCATGCGTAGCCTGCTGCTCGGGCCCATCGTAGACCGCATCGGGGAGATCTGGGCCATGCGGATCGGCACCATGCTTCTGGTGGTCGGTCTGGCGCTGTATCCTCTGCCCCGAAGCCTCTGGACCCTGGCCATGGTGATCCCACTGGTGCCGATTGGCACGGCGTTGCTCTTTCCGGCCACCACGTCTCTGATGTCGCGCGCATCGGACCCGCGTGAGCTCGGCACCACCATGGGAGTGGCCCAGACCTTTGCCGGGCTGGCCCGGGTGTTGGCGCCGATACTCGCCACCATCGCGTTCCAGCGACTCGGTCACGGCTGGCCCTTCTACCTGGCGGCCGGCTATGTCGCTCTGGTGGGACTCATGGCATTTCAGGTGGACCCATACCCTCGAGTCACCAAGCCGGCGGCGGAAGGAGCCGAAGCCTGATGAGCGACGCGGAGCGGTTGGAGCAGCTGGAGCGTCGGTTGGCGCAGCTCGAGGAGCAGGTGAGGGTGTTGGCGGGGCAGCGGGGCAGCGGGGCAGCAGGGCAGGAAGCGGGTACGCGAGCAGCGAGGCAGCAGTCCAGCCCATCTGCCGCAGCTCACTGCCCCACAGCCCCGCCGCCCCACTGCCCACGCCTTCGCTGCCCCGCCTCCCCGCCGCCCCGCTGCCCCGCTTCTTTCATCCGAGCAGTGGATCGGCCAACGCGTCCTCCTCGCCGTAGGGGTGGTGGCACTGATTCTCGCCGCGGGATACCTGCTGCGGCTCTCGTTCGACCGGGGATGGATCTCGCCGGTCATGCGCTGCATCGGCGGAGCCGGCGCAGGGTTGATCGTAGGTGCTCTCGGTTGGCGCCTTCATCCACGATACCGCACCTACGGCGCCGCGCTGATCGGCTGTGGGGCGGCCATCATCTATCTGAGCGTATGGGCGGCTGCCCGGTTGTACGGCGTGGTGCCGCCCACCACCGGCGTGCTTAGCCTGGCTCTGGTGTCGGTATCGCTCGCCATGATCGCGTACGCCATCGACGTCGAGGCGCTGGGCGCCACCGCGGCGGTGGGTGCTTTCTTCGCCCCGCTTCTGCTGGGGCGGAACAACGCCGATGCCGATCTGCTGTTGCTATACCTCGCCTGCATGGCCGCGGGACTGGGGTTTGTGGCGGCACGACGGAGCTGGCGGCTCACCATGTTCGTGGTGGCGCTCAGCTTCTTCGGCGTGGCCTACGCCGGAGCGGCGGACCGTGGCTCACCCTGGGGAGTCCTGCTCTATGGTGTGCTGGGCGGCAGTGCCGGGATCCACGTCGGATTGCGGGAGCACTGGTGGGAAACCCGCTTTCTCTCTTTCTCCGGGGGCTGGACCTTCGTGGCGGCGGCGAGCAGACAGCTGGATCACCCCTGGGCCATCTTTGCGGCCGGGCTGGTGCTCGCGCTGCCGGTCTGGTGGTTCGCTCTCCGCAACGAGCGGATGCTGGCTTTTCCTCTCGGGCCCGGCGCAAGAGCTCCCGGCTGGTCTTTTGGTGAGGCGCTGTACTTCCTGCTGACTCCGCTCCTCCTGGGCTGGGCCATCCATCAGCTCGATCGCCATTGGTTCGACACCCATCGGGGAGCGGTAGCGCTCCTGGTTGGGCTTCCCTACCTGGTTGCAGGATACCAACGCGTACGGCCGGCGTTCGCTCTCGTGGGAGCGGCCGCCCTGGGAACTGCCGCATGGAATCAGTGGAGCGGTGTCCCCCGGGTGTGGGCGCTGCTGGCGCTGGTTCTGCTCTGGGCCGCGGTGGATCATCCAACCCGGCGGACTGACGGCCGCTGGTATTCGCTGGCCACATTGTGGGCCGTGCTCCAGCAGCTTTTCGGCGAGGCTCTGCTTCGAAGGACTGCCGATGATGCCGCGTTCTTCGGCCCCTGGGCCATGGCACTATGGGCTACCGCGTTGGTCTCCATGCTTCTTGCAGCAGGCCTGTGGCGCCGAGCCGGACTGGCTGGCGGGTTCGCCGGTGCCGCAAGGCGGACTATGGGCACTGGGCGGCGCCCTGATCCTGTTCGGAGTCACAGCCGAGATCCGGCGATACTTCAACCTCAAAACGCTTTCCGCATACACCGCTTCATTGGCCTCGAGTCTCGCGGTCAGTGCCTGGTGGCTGGTCTTTGCCGCGGCATTGGTGGGCCTGGGCTTTCGCCGCGATCTCAAGCCGGCCCGGGTGGCAGGGCTCGGTGTGGCCGGGCTGGCTGTCATCAAGGTTCTGGTGTTCGATTTGTCGTCTCTCGACGCGCTCTACCGGGTAGGATCGGTGTTTATCCTGGGACTCGTCTTCCTCCTTCTGGCCTATCTCTACCATCGGCAGGGACGCACCGCGACCCAACCGAAGGAGACGCCATCGTGAACGAGCTTACTCGTCGCGCCTTTGCCGAGTCTCTGGCCATTGCCGCACTTGCTCCAGTGCTGGGGGTACCTCCCGGATCCATTCCGGGGCTGGACTGGAGCTCGCCCGCTGATTCCGTCCATGCACCCGCCGGAGCTCTCGCCAAAGCTCTCGCCGGTGCGATTCGGGCGCAGTACGGATCCCGACTCTCGGCCAAGGCTCTGACCACCATCACCAATCAGATCCAGAGCGGCCTGGAGCGGGTGGAGCGCCTCAAGAAGGTCCCCCTCGCCAATGGCGACGAGCCCGATTTCGTCTTTTCGGCTCCTCACAGCCCCCGCATCCGATGACCGATTTCTCCTTCTTGACGGTGGAGGAGCTGGGGACGCTGCTCCGCAAGCGGCAAACCACAGCGGTGGATCTCACCAAATATCTTTCTCGAGCGACTGGAACGGCTGGGTGCCCGCTTCAACGCGGTAGTGACGGTGCTGCGCGCTTCCGCGTTGGACGAAGCGGCTGAGCGAGACCGGGAACTGGCCGCCGGCACCGACCGCGGACCGCTTCACGGCATTCCCTATGGAGTCAAGGATCTCCTGGCCGCCAAGGGCGCTCCTACCACCTGGGGAGCAGAGCCGTATCGGCACCAGATGCTTCAGGGTGACGCAACGGTCGTTACTCGCCTGCGCGAAGCAGGAGCGGTTCTCTGTGCCAAGCTCGGCATGGTGGAGCTCGCCGGCGGCATGGGATATAACCAGGCATTCGCGAGTTTCACCGGTCCAGGGAAGAGCCCCTGGGATCCGAGCCGTTGGTCGGGCGGATCGTCCAGCGGTCCTGGATCTGCCGTCGGCGCGGCGATGGTCCCATTCGCTATCGGGTCCGAAACCTGGGGGTCGATTCAGTTTCCCTCGGCATTCTGCGGGGTAAGCGGTCTTCGTCCCACCTACGGCCGGGTGAGCCGGCACGGGGCGATGGCACTGAGCTGGACGATGGATAAGCTGGGTCCCCTGGCTCGCACCGCCCGTGATTGTGGGATCGTGCTGGCAGCGATGGCTGGTCCGGACCCCGAGGATCCGTCCAGTCTTCCTGAGAAGTTCGTCACTCCATCAGCCACAGCCTCTCGCCGGTTCCGGATTGGTATTTTGAAGGGCACGCGGGAGAAGGTTCAACCGGAAGTTCTGCAGAACTTCGAGAAGTCGCTCTCGGTACTGCGAGAGTTCAGCGATCTGGTGGAGGATCTCGAGCTACCAGATCTTCCTTTCGATGCGGCCGCGAGCATCATCATCGACGCGGAAGGAGCAAGCGCCTTCGAGCCGTTGTTCGAGAACGGCAGCATCACCACGCTCACCGCTCCTGAGGATCGTCTCGGCGGGTATGCCGGTCTCGTGATCCCGGCAAAGGATTACCTGCGAGCGCTCCGGGTTCGGCGTATTGCGGCCAAGGCCCTCGATGGCCTGCTGAGCCAGGTAGATGCCATCGCTGCTCCATCGCTGCCCACCGTGGCCTGGCCGATCGATCAGCCGTTCGACAAGGCGTATCCGGCATTTCCCGGTGGAACCGATATCAGCGGAGCCGCCAATCTCTGCGGGGTGCCCGGGCTCTTCATGATGAACGGACAGGGAGAGGCCGGATTGCCGACCAGCCTGCAGCTGACGGGTCGCGCCCTGGGGGAAGCCGCGCTGCTGGAGATCGGCATGCAATACCAGCAGCGCACGACATTTCACCGTCTCCGGCCAAATGGGTTGTGACTCTCGTCAAATCATCGTTATATCTGGGGTCGCCCAATCATCCGGATACAGGAGCCATCGTGACAGTGTCTTATTTGCCGCCATCGCCCTCTGCTCTAGCCCGCGCTAGGTGGGAGGACATAGCACCATTTTTCGAAGAACTGGCGGCGCGTCAGCTGGACTCGGACAACATCACCGCATGGCTCCACGAGTGGTCCCGGCTGGAGGAACTGGTAACCGAGGCCGCGGCCCGGGCCATGATCGCGTACACCATCGACACCAGCGATCGAGACAAGGAAGCCGATCACCTCCGCTTCTCCACCGAAATCCTGCCTCGAATGGAGGAACGGAGCGTCGAGCTTGCCCGAAAGCTGTTGGCCAGCGGCTTCCGCACGCCCGAGCTCACCACCACCCTGGCCCGTTTCCGAACCCAGATCGAGATCTTCCGGGAAGAGAACGTCCCCATCTTCGCTGAGCTGGAGGAGCACAGCGCCCGCTATCAGCGGATCACTGGATCGATGACCGCCGAGTGGGAGGGTATCGAGCGGCCGCTGCCCCAGCTCCAGCCATTTCTGAAGAGTCCCGACCGGCGCGTCAGGGAGCAAGCCTTCCGGGCCGCCAGCGCACCTTACATCGAGAGCCGCAACCAACTGGCCGCGCTTTTCGATCAGATGTACCGGCTCAGAACCCAGGCCGCCCACAACGCCGGTTTCGCGAATTTTCGAGACTACATATTTCCCGCCAAGTTCCGCTTCGACTACACCCCGGCCGATTGCGAGAAGTTCCACGCGGCTATCGAGCAAACCGCTGCTCCCGCGGTGCAAAGGGTGCTGCAGCATCGGCGGGAGCGTCTGGGGCTGGACGTTCTGCGGCCCTGGGATCTGGCGGTTGATCCCTACCGCCGCAATCCGTTGCGCCCGTTCTCCGATGCTTCCGATCTGGTGGGCAAGGCCAAGCAGGTCTTCGATCGGGTGCATCCCTCGCTCGGCCGAGAGTTCCAGACCATGATCGACGAGGGCCTGCTCGACCTCGAGAGTCGCAAGGGCAAGGCGCCGGGTGGCTACTGCGAAACGCTCCACTTCCATGGCCGGCCGTTCATCTTCATGAACGCGGTCGGTCTGGTGGACGACGTAATGACCCTGCTGCATGAGGCGGGACACGCCTTTCACGCCTTTGCCTCTCACCCACTCCCGCTCATCTGGCAGCGTCATCCTGGGTCCGAGGCCGCCGAGCTCGCGTCCATGTCGATGGAGTTTCTGGCCTCGCCCCATCTGGCGCAGCCCGTGGGATACTTCGATACCGCCGAAGCCCGAAGCGCCTGGCTGGAGCACCTGGAAGACGTGCTTCTGAGTCTGGTGCACATCGCCTCGGTGGATGCCTTCCAGACCTGGATCTATACCAGTGGTCAGGGCGGAGATGCCCGGGCCAGAGATGAGGCGTGGCTCCGGATACGGCAGCGCTTTGAGCGTGGAGTGGATTGGTCCGGCTTGGAGCAGGAGCGGGTGGCTCGCTGGTATCGGCAGCTGCACATCTTCATGTACCCGTTCTACTACATCGAGTACGGCATTGCCCAGATCGGAGCGCTCCAGGTCTGGCGCAACAGTCTGGATAACCCTACCAACGCGGTGGCCTGCTATCGCGAGGCGCTTGCGCTAGGCGCCACTCGCAGTCTGCCGGACATCTACAGCGCCGCGGGCGCCCGGCTCACCTTTGACGTTGACGAAATCGGGCAGCTGGTGGAGCTGGTCGAGAACCAGATCGAGCGGGCCCGGGCGGAGCTCCCCCGTTGATTCCCGGCCGCGGAGAGGCAAAATTCCCCGGCTATACCCGTCATCGGCCGGTAGCCGCGCACCCTCACGGAGATACTTGATGGCCAAAGAAGAAGGAATCGAGATGGAAGGGTGTGGTCACCGAGGTGTTACCCGACCGCAACTATCGGGTCATGCTGGAAAACGGCCACGAAATTCTGGCCTACGCGGCGGGAAAGATGAGCAAGTTCAAGATTCGGGTGCTGGAGGGCGACCGGGTCAGCGTGGTGCTGTCGCCCTATGACTTGACGCGTGGTCGGGTGATCTATCGGCATAAATGACCGGCGTCTAGCTGGTCATCCTGAGCGCAGCGAAGGATCTCTCCTCAGACAACAAAAAAGCCGCTCGCGAGAGCGGCTTTTTGTTTCCGCACCATGGGTGCGGGCTTACTTCACCTTGGTTACGTTCTCGGCGGCGGGGCCCTTCGCACCCTGCACGATGTCGAACTCAACCCGGTCGCCCTCGGAAAGGCTGCGGAAGCCTTCCGCCTTGATGGCGGTGTGGTGGACGAAACAATCCTTGTCCCCATTCTCCGGGGTGATGAAACCAAAACCCTTCGCGTCGTTGAACCACTTCACCGTGCCGATGGTGCGAGCCATTGAGACTACTCCATGTTTGTTTGACTGCGTCGGCTCCGGAGCATCCGGAATGCCGAGTTTTTATGAGCGCAGGCCTGTCCTGCGTCATAAAAAATGAAAAGACCCGAGGGCGATGTCCCGGGTCTTGAATGCCATTCGAAAAAAGATTCCGATCGGTCAGACCTGCAACTGGGTACTAATCGCGGGGACAAATCTGTATAACCAGCGTCGTTAGTCAAGGGGGGAGCCGCGAAACCACCGGGCTGCGGCCCGGGCCCAGTCGGCCACCGGCTCTCGCCCGGGCGCGCCGGCGGCCTGATTTACCGCCTGGAGAAACTCGGCCGCGGACGGATAGCGCTCGCTCACGTCCGCCTGAAGCGCCCGATCGAGCACCCGCTCCAGCGCTTCGCTCACATCGTCGCGCTGCCCTCTGGAGGTGGGGAACTGATTGGTGGTTTGCTTTGCCAGCACCTGTTCCGTGGTCAACCCGGGGAAGGGAGGAGTTCCCAGCAGCGCGTAGTAGGCCACCGCGGCCAGACTGTATAGATCGGACCGCTGGTCCACCCGCTCGCCCAGCAGCTGCTCCGGGCTGGCGAACTGTGGTGTGCCGCTCTGGCTCGTGGCGCCGCCGTACTTTCCCCGGAGCGCCAGCGCCAACCCGAAGTCGGTGATCTGCAGGCTGCCCGTCTGATCGATCAGCATGTTTTCCGGCTTGATGTCGCGGTGCACCAGTCCCGATCCGTGGGCGTGTGCCAGAGCGGAGAGCGCCTCCCGCAGCAGCCGAAGCACTCTGTCGAGCGGGAGAGGCCCTTCTCGCTCAACCAGCTGGGCCAGACTCGGGCCCGTTGATCAGCTCCATGGTATACCAGAGCAGGCCCGACCGACCCCCGATATCGAAGATGTTGACGATGTTCGGGTGACTGAGGCCGGCAGCCAGCTGGGCTTCGCGCCGGAAGCGCTCCACCACTTCAGGGTCCCGAGTGAGCAGCGGCTGCAGGACCTTGAGCGCCACCTCGCGTTCCAGGCTGAGGTCGCGCACCCGGTATACCCGTCCGAAGCCGCCGGTGCCGAGCAGGCTGAGCAGCTCGTAGTCGTCGCCCAGCGCCCGACGCAGCCGCTTCTCCCAGCGGGCATTGTCTTCGGCGTCGGCCAGCGAGCCGGCCGGGACCGTCACGGCGGGGGTCTCGAAGCTGCCAGCGTCCGAGATAAAGTCTTCCAGCATCTCCGCCGCGGTGAGGTAGCGGTCATCCTGGGCCGGCTGCAGGGCGCGCAGGATGATCCGCTCGATGGCGCGGGGGCAGGCCGGACGTAGCTCTGTAGGTCGGCGAAGCTGGGTCGAATCGAGCGGCGGCTCCTGCCCGGTAATGGCAACGTAGAGCAGAGCTCCCGCGGTGTAGATGTCGCTGGTGGCATCACCCGGAGCCCCATCGCGTACCTCCGGGGCCATGTACGCCATGGAGGTGGGTACGGTGCCCGGCGGGATGGCCGGCAAGGTATAGTTGCAGAACCGCAGGTCGGTCACTGTCGCGCGGCCAGCAGTGCTCACCATTACCGAAGGCGGAACGATGCGGCGTACGATGATCCCGTAGCCGTGGGCGTGCTCCAGCGCTCCCAGCATGTCACGGGCCAACATGTGTACCATGGGAATCGGGCGCGGGCCCCGGTGCAGCGCCTGCTGAAGTCCCTCTCCCTCGATCCAGTTACCTATCCGAAAGGCCAGTTCGCCGATGATGCCGGCATCGTAGACGTGGCGGATTGCCGGATGATCCAGCCGGCTGAGCGCCTCCGCTTCCCGAAGAAACCAAGCCCGAACGGCCGGATCCTCGTAGAAGTTCACCCGCAGGCTGATCCGGCGCTTCAGGATTAGGTCATAGGCTTCGAACAGTACTTGATCCGTCGAAGCCGCGACCGTTCGCTCCAGCCGATAGCGGTGCCCCAGGGTCTCCTGGGTCCGCTGGAAATAGCGGTAGGGCTCTATAGCGGTCAGCGCAGCAGTCCGCGGCGCCGCTCGACCCTGACCTCGCGGCCGCACACCGCCGGGTTACACCAGCGGCGGCTCTGATTGGGGGAATCGTCGGTGAAGAAGAGGGAGCATCCTTCGCCCGCGCAGCGGCGGACATAGATCAACGGCTCGGCCAGGGTGGCCGCGGCCGATTGGGCGATCGCCGAAAGCAGGGCAGGCCGGCGGGCCGGGGCAAACCGGAGCTGCCATGCCCCGCCGGTCCGGATCAGCTGATGGTGGCCCGACTCCCGGGCGAGCTGCTGGTTGATGGCAGCAATGGCCCCTCCCGGGGGTTGCAGGCCGAGATCGAGTGCCTCGGCCAGGGCGGTCAGCCGCTGGCGCAGGCCAAGCGCCTCCGCCAGGAGAGGCGGCTCATGGCTGGAATGCAAACTTTGCACGTCGGCCCAGCGCGCAATGGCCGCATCGTCCGGAAGGAGATCCGGCGACGCCGGGGTTCGGCCTCTCGCCGTGTTGACGAAATCGAGCCAAATCGCGTCACCCAGCAGGGTGAACTCGGATTGGGTGATGATAGGCTAGCTCTCCGCGACTTCTACTGTGTTCCTGCCGCCCCGCTTGGCCCGGTACAAGGCGTTATCGGCTGCAGCCAGCACGCTACTCACGGTAGTTCCGTGCTGCGGTGACTCGGCAATTCCCATGCTCAGGGTACAGCTGCCGAACTCCGGGTTGGTTTTCTCGATCTCCCGGAGACTGGCCTGCACCCGGGCGACGAAGACCCGTGCCTCCGCGGGCTTTGTCATCGGCAGGATGACCAGAAACTCATCTCCCCCCAGCCGTCCCACCACGTCCAGCGCCCGGCACTGCTTCCGCAGCACTTGACCCACCTGCACCAGCAGCCGGTCGCCTGCCGCATGACCCATGGTGTCGTTCACCACCTTGAACCGGTCGAGGTCGAGCAGCAGAACACTGGTGTGGAGCTGATGCCGCAGACTTCGCGCGATCTCGGCAGCGAGCCGGTCTTCCAGCGCTCGCCGGTTGCACAATCCGGTCAGCTCGTCGGTCGTAGCAGCACTGTGCAGCTGCTCGACCAGCTCGGAATTCTTGAGCGCAATGGCAGCGGCAAAGGACAGCGTAGCGGCCAGCTCCGACTCGGGCCGTCCGTAGAGCTTGTCGCTGATTCGCGAGCCAAGCACGAGCACCGCCATCCTTTCGGCGCCGGCATCCAGCGGCACGACCAGCTCGGCTCCCGGTCCTACCAGCTCGCTGATCGAGACGTCGTCCCCCCCGATCGCGCTGCTCCCGGGCGGAAGCGCCAGGTCGAGAGCGGCGCGATCGATCGGCGCGGGCCTCAGGCGATCATTCAGCGACCGAAAGACCCGGGGGACGTAGGTCTCCCCTTCAGCCCGGTACAGGCAGGCCCACCAGGCAAAGAAAACCTCCGCCATGAAATCGAGGATCAGCTGCTCGGTCTCTTCGGTCGAATGCACCGACGAGAGCAGCCGGGCGACCTGCCTCAGGGCCCGGAGCTGGAACACGGCGTCGTCCAGCGAGGCCTGGCGCTCGAGCAAAATGCTGCGCAGCTCGATAACCACGCTTAGTCCCAGTGCCAGCGGCATGGCCACCGAGCGCATCTCTTCCGCGACCAGGGGATCGGCGTGGATGGCTACCTCGGTTTGACCGCTGGCCAATCGGGCGACCTCGGCCGCGTCCTCAAATCCGACCGAGGGTCCCACCCGGGCAGCCGAATTCGGTGGGCGAGGTGATGCTGAGCCAGATCCGCTCGCTCTGAAATCGGCGGACCAGGGCCACCCGGCAGCGCTCGAACAGCTCCCCTTCGGTTCGGGAGAGCCGACAGGCTGCTGCAAAGGCGCTGGGTAAGTTGGCGATGGATGGGTGAGGGGTGGAACCCATGGTCCCTAATGTACCAGTACCCTTCTCTGCGGGGGAGCGGGCAGAGAGGCTTGTGCCGGGGACGCCCACCCGCTACATTGAGTCTAACGACTTGTACGACATAGCCCTTTGGGGCCCCAGGGATTTCGGCTTTGCAGCCTGGGTGATCAAAACTGCTAAAGCTCCTGGTCCCGGCGAGCATGGCTCTGCCGGGATTTGTGTTTATATCCCCCGGTTATTCAGCGTCGGAGAGCAGCGGCAACCGCTGTGTCGGCCGGCAGCGCGCCGTTGATATGCACCAGTCCCACCGCCTCCCGCCAGTCATCCTTGCCTCCCCACAGAGTCACGAATTGCGCGCTTTGGGCGTTTTCGTCCGCCTTGACCGCGTGACGGCCGGACACAACCGAGTCAGTGGCCTGTTGAACATGTCCACCTAGGATCAGGTCCAGCTTGGCCTCTCGCCCGAGCAGGTTCCGGTCGGCGTCGGTGCTCTGGTGAGTGATGGCTACGATCAGGTCCGCGGAGTCGGCGCCCAACATCTTAATGGTCCGGTGAGCCGCGCTGTCGGGATTGGTGCACCGGACGCCGTTGGGATACGCACCCTGAAGAGTGACCCCGAACAGACCCACCTTGTGGCCCGAGACCCGAACCGTGTCCCAGGGAACCACCTTGGGAAACGGGGTTCCGTCCGGCCGGGTACAGTTGCTGGAGATCCAGGTGAACTGAGATTCGGCCACCAGAGCTGGCCAGCGCATCCGGACCGAGGTTCAGTTCATGCTCGCCGAACGTGGCGAAATCCAGGTGAGCTCGATTGAGCAGATCCACCATCCGCTTTGCATCTGAGCCCAGCGCGTTCCCGGCCAAGACAAAGAGGATGGGTCCCTGATCCGCCAGCCGCTGTCGTACCGTAGCCACTCGCGCAAGCCCTCCCAATCCATTGGGCAGGGTATCGGGCAGCTGCACGTCGTTGATAGAGAGGAACCGAACCGGGTCGAGCGGAATCGGCGGCGGCGCGCCTCCGTAGCAGCTCAGGATGAGAGTTAGCAGGAGCAGCGCGAGAGTCTTCACAGATCCACCTCGCGCTGGCGCAGGCTGCGAACCAGATCGGCGCTCATGAGCCGGAGCTCAGACATCATCTCCCGCTGGGGCCAGTCGGTTCGCGAGGTGAGTATCTCCAGCATGGAACGATACCACCAGATGGTCTGCGCCGATCCGGCCCGAGAAACCGTGCGGAGGTATTCCACGCCGAGCCGCCGGAGCGCGGTCATGGTCGACCCGCAGGCATGGATCTCATCGGCCACGCAGATGTCGAGTGCCCGGGGCTCGGCGATCGCCAGCTGGGTCAGGTATTCCTGCTTCCGCGCCTGCCATGCCCGCTCGCCGCCCCGACGGTCGAACTTGGGCTCCAGCGCGTCCTTGGCCACTGCCAGGACAACAGGACCGAACTTGTCGGCGATCTTCCGCTCCAGCTCCGACCGCTTGTCGGGGAGAGCCTCCTCCAGCACATGGTGGAGGATCCCGGCGACGATGGTGATCTGGTCGCAGTCGTAGCGGGCCAGGATGATGGCGACGTTGGCTGGGTGAGCCAGGTAGTCCATCCCTGCCCCGACGGGGGCCATGGCACCATGGTATTTGGCGGCAAAGGCAAACGCGTGGTTGATGCGGTCGGAGTAGCCGTTCATTCTCAGCGGGGCAGAGAGGAGGACGGGGAAGCGGGGAGGCAGGAGGTCAGTGACAGGCATAGAGTTTGAAGCAGACCCGTTGGCGCTGCCTCTAGCCGTCCCCGCCGCCCCGTCTGCCCCGCTGTCCCGCTACGGAATTCCCAGAAGCTTATGCGTCTGCAGGCTGAGCCGCCAGCGCGGATGGGCCAGGCAATAGCTGAGTGCAGCGGCGGTGTTGGCCTGCCGTTCCGGTCCGTCCATCGGCTGCAGGAAGAAGTGCTTGAACTCGAGGCTCTCATATCGGCTCGGGCTCAACGCCGCTCTGGGGAAACACCAGCTTCAGCTCGTCCCCGCGGTGCACCACCAGGGCGGCATCGGCCTTGGGACTCACGCACACCCAGTCGATGCCGGCCGGTACCGCTGGGTGCCATTGGTCTCGACCGCGATCTCGAATCCCGCTCGGTGGAGCGCGTCCAACAGAGGCTCATCCAGCTGCAGGAGCGGTTCGCCGCCGGTGCACACCACAAAAGGCCGGTTGGCACTGTCCCTCGGCCAGGCTGCGAGCAACGGCACTCGCCAGCTCATCGGCCGAGGCAAAGCGTCCCCCGCCGGGCCCATCGGTCCCCACGAAGTCAGTATCGCAGAAGCGGCACGTTGCCTCGGCCCGCGTCCTGCTCCCGCCCGCTCCAGAGATTGCAGCCGGCAAAGCGGCAAAACACCGCCGGCCGTCCGGTGTTGGCGCCTTCACCCTGGAGCGTGTAGAAGATTTCCTTGACTGCGTAACTCATAAAAGCGTAAGCGGGAAAAGAAAAACGTAAGCGGTGAGCGGGGGGGTCTCGAAGCCGCCCCCCCTCACGCTTGTCCTAGTCCC
Source organism: uncultured Gemmatimonadales bacterium (assembly GCA_963825815.1). GTDB lineage: Bacteria > Gemmatimonadota > Gemmatimonadetes > Gemmatimonadales > GWC2-71-9 > CAVVWJ01. The sequence goes on from CAWGVB010000018.1 coordinate 91,911, forward strand.
GCTCACGCTTTTCTCCCACTGACTGCCTGATACACCGCCGGATCCTCCATCCCGAGCTCCCGAAACCCCTTGAGCCGAAGTTGGCAGGCATCGCACCTGCCGCAGGCCGCACCATCGGGTGACGGGTCATAACAGCTGACCGTGATGCCGTAATCCAGTCCGAGGGATAGACCCCTCTGGATGATCTCCCGCTTGGTGAGCTGGATCAGCGGCGTGTGGATGGTAATCCTACGTCCTTCCTCCACGCCCGCGCGGGTGGCCAGATTAGCCATGCTCTGAAAGGCCTGGAAGTATTCCGGCCGGCAGTCGGGATATCCGCTGTAGTCGAGCGCGTTGGCCCCGATGAAGATGTTGCTGGAGCCCACTACTTCCGCTACGCCGAGCGAGAACGACAGAAAGATGGTGTTGCGAGCGGGCACGTAGGTGGCTGGAATTCGCTCGCCAATAGCCTTCAGCGGCGTGTCCTTGGGCACCGCCAGGTTATCCGTGAGCGCCGATCCCCCGATCGCGCGGAGGTCGATGTCCAGGATGAGGTGACGACTCACCTCCAGCAGCCGGGCCACCTTCCGCGCGGCGTCCAGCTCCACGGCATGCCGCTGGCCGTAGCGGAAACTGACTGCCACCAGATCGAATCCTTGATCTCTCGCTATGGCGCCGGTGGTGGCCGAATCCATTCCGCCGCTCAGCAGCAGGACCGCCGTCGGGTCGTTCATCGCGTAAAGCTACCGCTCGCTTCTGCTCCAAGCACATGCCGGAGAGCAGCCTCGAGGTCGGGATACTCGAATCGATACCCGCTCTGGAGCAGCTTGGATGGCTGTACCCGGGCGCTGGCGAGCACGGTGCGCTGGGCCATCTCGCCCAGGCCCAGTTTCAGCGCGGCGGCGGGAACGCGGAAGAGTGTGGGACGACGAAGTACCCGTCCCAGGATCTGCGTAAAATGGCGATTGACCACCGCTCCGGGTGCCGTCACATTGACCGGGCCGCTCAGCTGTCGATCGTCCAGTAAATGCCGGACGGCGCCAACCACATCATCGATCGCAATCCAGCTCATCCACTGGTAGCCATGCCCCTGATGCCCGCCCAGTCCCAGACGAAATGGAGGCAGGAGCTTGGCCAGGGCGCCGCCCTCGGGGCTGAGTACCACTCCAAACCGCGGGTGAACCACCCTGATACCGGCCTTACGGGCAGCTTCGGCCGCCGCTTCCCATTCGAGGCAGACTCTTACAAGAAAGTCCTGCTCGGGGTTTCCCGGAGCGCTCGATTCGGTCAGCACTTCGTTTCCCCGATCGCCGTAGATGCCGATGGCGGACGCAGAGATCAGAACCTCGGGCCGGGGCTGCAGCCGGCTCAGCGCCTCACTCAGCAGGCCAGTCCCCAACATTCTGCTTTGCTGGATGCGGCGTTTTCTGGTTGCCGTCCACCGGCTGCCGATGTTCTCGCCGGCCAGATGAATGACGCCGTCTACCCGTCCGACCTGGTGCAGATCGAGAATTCCGCGAGCAGGGTCCCAGCTGATTTCTCCCGGTCGCGCCGGGCCTCGAGTCACCCGAGTGATGCGATGGCCGTCAGCTGCCAGACGGGGGACAAGGGCGGAGCCGATCAGGCCTCCGGCGCCGGTGATCATCAGGTGAAGGCCTGAAGGCATGCCGCGTTCCTCGGCCACTCTGGTTCCTTTCCTGTTTTGGCTGATCCCGGCCGGCTGCTTCGCGCAGCAACCCCGGCCGCCAGCCGCCGAGGCTTGCACTATAAGCCGAGTATCAGACGGCGACAGTTTCCGCTGCAGCGATGGCAGACGGGTGCGACTGATCGGGATCGACAGCCCCGAATCTCAACAACAGCCCATCGGGGCGGAAGCCCGGGCGGCCCTTCTCCGGCTGCTGCCCCTTGGATCGACCGTGCGTCTGGAATCCGACGTTGCTCCTTACGATCAGTATGGCCGGGCCTTGGCGTATGCCTGGGCGGGAACCACGCTGATCAACGAATCGATGGTCCACGACGGGTGGGCCGTGCTCTACACCGTGCCGCCCAACCTGAAATACGTGGATCGGCTGCGACGGGCACAAGAAGAGGCCCGTGCACGCCGCACGGGCCTCTGGTCTCAACACGGCTTCGACTGTTTACCCAGCGATTTCCGCCGGGGTCGCTGCGTCAGCTCACCTTGAAGTTCTTCATCATGCCGTGAGCGAGATGCGGCTTCCCGTCCTTCTGATCGGGGTAGAAGCAGATGAAGCCGTAGTCGCCCGGCGTCAGATCGGCGGTGAACGAGCCCCGGGCTCCTTTATCCAGTATGGTCACTCCACCCAGAGGCTGGGCCGGCGGCGGGCCCTTCATGCCGTGCTCGGCCCACATGGCAAAGTCCTCGGTTTTCTTACCGGGAGCGAGCTTCAGCAGCACCACTTCATGGGCCTGTGGTCCGACGTTCTCCACCATGATGGTCTGCCGGCCGGCCTTGAGTGGCTGAGAGGCCTGAAAGTCGTAGTCGAGCAGTTTGAGGGTGACGTCCGCCGGGGGGATCTGCGACGCAGTCGTAGAAGAGGCTTCGGTCACCGTGAAGGGCCGGGCCATTCCCTTAGCCGCGTGAACCACTCCATCGGGACTCGGGATCAGACAGATGTAGGCGTAGTTCCCCGGGGGAAGAACCTCAGTGGCCTGGGCTTCCTGTCCCGGCGCAATACCGTTAGGACCTCCTACGAACTTGATCCAGGATGGTATGGGTCCGCCGCTCTTGAGCACCTGAGCAACATCGGCCAGGGACTTGCCCTGCTCCAGCCTGATCAGCTGCGCCTGATGCAGCTCCTTGCCATGGTTGACCAACTGCACCGTCACTGCTCCGGCGGCCATGCTGTCCGGCGCGTCGAAAGCCATAGTCCCTGGCGGTCACGGTAACGGCAGCAGGTTTGGCGCTGGGATTTTCCGACACCGATCCTCCCTCGATCTTGTGCCGGTCGGGGGTACAGCCCGCGAGAAGCGCAGCGATGGCCAGGCCTGCGCCGAGTCGCGTTCCTTGATCCATGACTCCTCCTGTGAGTGTGATATGAGCGCGGCCAAGATGCAGGCTGTTGCCCAAAAGCGCCAGTGGGTAGAAGCGGGGAAGTGAGGAAGCTGGGAAGCGGGGAAGTAGACGGAAGGCGGGAGGTCCCAACTCCCGCTGGCGACTGACGACTCGGGACTGGCGACTACCGAACTACCTGACCCGCTCTTCGGACCAGCAACAGATCCGTGATGTTGTCCATCGTGAGGAGCCCCACCAGCACTCCCCTGACGTCCACCACCGGCAGCGCAGGCAGCCGGCTGGCCCGCAGCCGCTCGAGCGCCTCCTGGAACCCGAGTGTCGGTTGCACGCTCGGCACACCGCTGGTCATTGCCTCGGCTACGGTGGAGCTCGGGCCCTTCTGCGACAGGCCGCGGATCAGGTTGTCGCGAGTGAGAATCCCTTCCGTTCGACCCAGGTTGTCTACCACGGGGAACTCCCGCTGCTCGCCGCTCAACAGAAGCTCGACTGCCTGATTGAGGGTGGCGTACACCGGAATGGTTCGGAAATCCGTCACCATCATCTGACTCACCCGGAGGCCCTGGCCGGCCAGCCTGGTCTCCACGGTGGCTCGCCTCCGCGTTGGCACCGAGGAACACGAAGAACGCTACCAGGACCAGCAAGGGCTCCGGCTTGGTGATGCCGTAGAGTCCGCCGAGCACCGCAAACGTCTGACCTAGCGTCGCCGCAATGCGGGTTCCCCGCAACAAGCCCAGCCGGCTGGCCAGCAGTGCCCGGAGCACTCGGCCCCCATCCATCGGAAAGGCGGGTATGAGATTGAACAGAAGCAGGTACAGGTTGACGCTGACGAGCTGTGCCAGGAATGGCTGGTTCTCGTTGAGCTGGGTCACCTCAACGTGGTTCCCGGTCAGCCGCAGAATCGCCAAAAGGATTCCGGCGATCGCCAGCGTCACCGCCGGCCCGGCCAGCGCGATCAGCAGCTCCTGGCGGGGCTCATCGGGAATCCGTTCGAGGCGGGCTACGCCGCCGATGGGAAGGAGAATGACGTCAGGGGTGCGCACCCCGAAGCGTCGGGCCATCAGGATGTGCCCGAACTCGTGCAGGAGGATGCAAGCGAAGAGGGCGAGCAGCGCGAGCGCGCTGGTCAGCGCCGCCTCTGGCCCGCCCTCCGAATAGCCGATCAGCGCCCACCAGCCTACGATCAGCAGGAAGGTGACGTGCACCTTGATGGCGGTGCCTGCGATCCTCCCGATCGTGTAAGACCAACGCATCTGCTCGCCTCTCGCTCAGCTTCCCGTAAGATAGCGTGAGGGCGGCGGCAGCCTTCGGTAGGCCATTGACTCAGGTGGTAGGCCGGCTAGGCCTGGGGTGGCGGGCGCCGGTGCCGGACTTCTACGAGGAACTCGAGCTTCGGGGGTTTGGTCTGAGCGGCCGAGTGGAGCTAGACGATCACTTTCAATCCAAACTGGGCCCGATTTCGTAGCTCCAAACCGGGCGCGCCGGTTCGGCCGCCGGCACGCGCACCTTGGTCTGCGCCTCACCGAGGGGCGGATGCAGCTCGGCCCACTGCGACATCGCGGTACGGAACACCACCTGCGCATCCACCGAGTTCAGGTTGAAGGTCTTGACGTAGAGCATGATCGCCTGGTCGGGCGTCACCTCGTCCGCCAGAACCTCGGCCGTCTCCAGCGCCATCCGCACGTGGGTTGCCGCCACCGCCTCATCCGAGATCGACGCCGCCAGCCGGCAGTCGAGATTCGTCTCCTCCACATACTGCACCCGGCGCCGAAGCCCATCGATCAGGTGGTCCGGCCGGAGAATGGTCCAGCTCGACGCCCGGCCCTCGTGCTGACGGCTGGTTCTCGATCAGACCGGCCAGCGAGATCAGCGCCCGGGATCGCACCGTCTCTTCGATCCCGGCCGGAACGCCGACCTCCCGGAAATACCGCTGCAGCGCCTCGTCCACGGGGAGCCGCGGCTTGAGCCGGCGAACGAACTCGGCGGCCTGCTGCTGGTAGGTGTCCGCCATGGCCTCGAGGGCTCGGGCGAAGACCAGCTGGAGCCGGAGCCGGGTGGGAGCGGAGAAGCGGCGGCCAACCATCAGACTTGGTGCGGTCATGCTGTCCTCTTTCAGCGGCGATTCGACTGCAAGACTTGGCGCGGGAGCGTCTCTCTGAAATGCGAACTTTGTGCCCGTCGGAGGTACGACTGCCGGCTGCACTCCGGTACCGGACTCCACTCGCTAAGTAAGCAGCCGATAATTTGTTAGGCTGGGACTTCGGGGACTGTCCGAGAGCGTCAAGCGATGCGCTGTAGCGGGCTCGCCACTGGGATTGGGGCGCGGTCGCAAGCTAAGTCTCGGCGGCAGGCCCGCTTTCATCAGAAGTTCGATCCGTTTAGAATTGCCCTTTCGCCCCGACTCTGGAGCTCACCATAGCCACTACCGTCGCTCCGTCTCCGCCCGGCTGGACTACCAAGGACGCCGAGAAGCTCTACAACATGAGTGGGTGGGGGCTCGGCTACTTCCGGATCAACGCTGAGGGTCACGTCACCGTCCACCCCGATGCCAATCGGAAACGCGGACTGGACCTCTACCACCTGGCGATGGACCTTCACGCCCAGGGCGTCGGCCTGCCGCTGCTGCTTCGCTTCTCCGACATCCTTCGCTCCCGGATTCAGGCCCTCGCCACCGAGTTCAGCAACGCCATCAAGGAAACCGGCTACGAGGGGCGGTACACCACCGTCTATCCGGTCAAGGTCAACCAGCAGCGCCACGTCATGCAGGAGATCGTGGAGTTCGGGGCCTCCCACGGGGTCGGACTGGAGTGTGGCAGCAAGCCCGAGCTTCAGGCGGTGCTCGGTCTCAACGAGAGCACCAACCACCTGATCGTCTGCAACGGGTACAAGGACGAGGAGTTCATGCGGCTGGCGCTGATGGGCCAGAAGCTGGGACACAAGGTGATGATCGTCCTGGAGCAGCTGAGCGAGCTGGAGGTCCTGCTCAAGGTGGCGGACGAGATGAACGTGGTGCCCACGGCCGGTGTCCGGATCAAGCTCGCTACCGAGGGATCGGGGCGCTGGGCCAAGAGCGGCGGAGAGCGCTCCAAATTCGGGCTCGACTCGGTCGAGCTGATGAAGCTGCTGGACCGGCTCGATCGGCTGGACCGGAAGAACGTCCTCAAGCTGGTCCACTTTCACCTGGGCAGCCAGATCACCGATATCCGTTACGTGAAGGCGGGGCTGGAGGAGATCGGGCGCTACTACGTCGAGCTCCGGAACATGGGCTTCGATGTGACCCATGTCGATGTGGGTGGCGGGCTGGGCGTCGACTACGAGGGCTCCCGCTCGACTCGGCCGGCCAGCATGAACTACTCCATGCGGGAGTACGCCAACGACGTGGTCTACACCCTGAGCTCAGTGTGCCGGAACCACGAGCTTCCCATGCCGCACATCATCTCGGAGTCCGGCCGGGCCCTCACGGCGCATCATTCGCTGCTGCTGATCAACGTCATCGACGTGGAGTCTCAGGTCGAGCCGGTGGCTCCTCCGCTGCGGGAGGATCCCCATCCGCTGCTGCTGGAGATGGCGGAGAACCTGGAGGGCGTGACCCAGGACCGGATCGAGGAGGTCTTTCACGACGCGGTGTTCGCCAAGGAGCGGGCCCAGGAGTTCTTCGCCAGCGGAGTGTTTTCTCTGCGAGACAAGGCGGACGCCGACCAGCTCTATCTGGTGACTCTGGACGCCCTCTCCCACGCCATCGGCGACGACAAGGCGGCATTCCCCGAGATCGTGAACCACATCGAGTCGGAGCTGGTGGACCGCTATTTCTGCAACTTCTCCGTCTTCCAGTCCTGCCGGACCACTGGGCCATCGACCAGCTGTTCCCCATCATGCCGATTCACCGGCTCAACGAGCCGCCGACTCGGCGGGGCACGCTACAGGACGTCACCTGCGACTCGGATGGGGTGATCGACCGCTTCACCGGCGGGCGGAAGGGCAAGCCCTCACTCGAGCTGCATCCGGTGGACGAAGGGCAGCCCTACATCCTCGGGATCTTCCTCACCGGCGCCTACCAGGAGATCCTGGGCGACCTGCACAACCTCTTCGGCGACACCAACGCGGTCCACGTCCGGCTCACCGAGCAGGGCTACGAGGTCACCGACCTGGTTCATGGGGACACCGTGACCGAGGTGCTCAACTACGTCCAGTTCAACGCCTCCGATCTGCTGGCCACCTTCCGCCGCAAGGTTAGCCAACGCCAAGGAGCTCAGCCGGCAGGAGGCCAACAGCTTCATCGCGGATTACGTGGCGGGGCTGGAGGGGTATACGTACCTGGAAGGGGACGTGCCGGTCGAAGACAAGTGAGACAGTCGCCGTGCGAAGCTTGACGAGGCACGAGCGAAGGCAGACGGGAGAGGCCGAAGTGACGCTAGAAGTCAGATCAACTGACAGCAATGAATCCTGCGAGGCCTCAGCGAAGGTGTGCATCACTGAGACGCATGCGAATCGGAGTGCCTCGCGTGTCACGGTCTCTCCTGCCTTCGTGCATCGTCCAACCTCGTCACTGCTCACTTCGCACTTCTTACCGCTTACTGACCCGTCTCCCGCTCCACCTTCCGCCGGTCTCCCCGCTTCTCGAGCGGCACGAAGTCCCGCTCCTCCGGGCCCGACGTAGATCTGTCGGGGCCGGGCGATCTTCTGGTCCTTGTCCAGCAGCATCTCCTCCCACTGCGCCAGCCATCCCGGCGTGCGGCCGATGGCGAACAGCACGGTGAAGTAGTCGGTCGGGTAGCCCATCGCCTGGTAGATCAGCCCGGAGTAGAAGTCCACGTTGGGATAGAGCTTCCGCTTGATGAAGTACTCGTCCTCCAGCGCGATCCGCTCCAGCTCCAGCGCGATCTCCAGCTTGGGATTGAGCCCGGTCTGCTCGAAGACGTCGTAGGCCACCTTCTTGATCAGCTTGGCGCGCGGGTCGTAGGACTTGTAGACCCGGTGGCCAAACCCCATCAGCCGGCGCCGGACCCGCCCTTCACCTTCTCGATGAAGGCCGGGATGTTCTTCTTGTCGCCGATCTCGTCCAGCATCTGGAGCACGGCCTCGTTGGCGCCCGCCGTGCAGCGGTCCGTACAGCGCCGCGATGCCCGCGCTGACGGCGGAGAACGGATCCACGTGGGAGGAGCCGACCGCCCGCACCGCGCTGGTGGAGCAGTTCTGCTCGTGATCGGCGTGGAGGATCAGCAGGATCTCGAGCGCGCGCTGCAGCACCTTGTTGGGCTGGTGCCGCCCGCCGATGCTGAACGTCATGTTGACGAAGTTGCCGATGTAGTCCAGGTCGTTCCGGGGAAACTCGTAGGGCAGGCCGCGCGAGTGCCGGAAGGCGAAGGCCGCGATGGTCGGCAGCTTGGCCAGCAGGCGGACCCGCTGGAGGTAGCGGTTGGCCGGGTCGTCGATGTGCTTGGCGTCGGGGTAGAAGGTGGAGAGCGCGCCCACCACGCCGAGCAGCATGCCCATCGGGTGGGCGTCGTAGCGGAACCCCTCGAGGAACTTGGTGATGTTGGTGTGGACGTAGGTGTGATACTTGATCGTGCTCTTCCCACTTGGCCAGCTGCTCCCGGTTGGGCAGCTCTCCCTCGCCCAGCAGGTAGGCCACCTCGAGGAACGACGCCTGCTCGGCCAGCTGCTCGATCGGGTAGCCGCGGTAGCGCAGGATCCCCTTGTCGCCGTCGATGTAGGTGATGGCGCTCCGGCAGGCGGCGGTGTTCATGAACGCCGGGTCGTAGGTCATCATCCCGAAGTCGTCGTCCGCCACCTTGATCTGGCGCAGATCGGTCGCCCGGATGGTGCCTTCGGTGATCGGCAGCTCGTAGGTCTTGCCGGTGCGATTGTCGGTGATGGTGATGCTGTCCTTCGGCACGAGCGGTATCCTTGGCGATGAGGTGGTGCAGATTAGCTTCCGACTGCAACTATAGTCGGAGACGACGGAAGCGACGGAACGGCGGTAGGTTACTTGGCATCATCTGAGCCTAGCGAAGATCCCTCAGACCTCATCGAAGGCATCTCGTTCATGCGACTCTTCATCACCCTGCACCTTCTCTGTAGCTGCCGTCGCTCGCGTCGCCCAGTCCGCCGGTCGACACCGCCGGCACCGGCGCGCTGATCGACCAGGCCATGAACCACTCCGAGGTGATGCAGAACCTGCAGCATCTCAGCGACGTCATCGGTCCCCGGCTGTCCGGCTCTCCCGCCATGCGCCGGGCCAACGAGTGGACCGCCGCGCGCTTCCAGGCCTACGGTCTCTCGGCCACAGCTGGAGCCGTACGAGTTCGGGGTCACCTGGCAGCGGGGCGACGCCGCCCTGCGTCTGCTCGAGCCGTTCACCCGGGCGATCACCGCCCACAGCTGGGCCTGGACCGAGGGAACCGGCGGGAAGAGCGCTGGCCGGTCCGGTGGTGCTCACCGATCTCTCCACCCCGGAAAGCCTGGCGGTCTACAAGTCGAAGGTGAAGGGAGCCTGGGTGCTGCCCCGGGCTCCGTTCCCGCTGTGGAACCCCGACGGGCCGGAGATGACGGCGCAGGATTCGACTCGGCTGGATGAGCAGCGGAAGCTTCGCGCTACCCTCACGGCCGACACGTCGGCGCCCGCGGTTCTGGCGCGGCGGCAGTTCCAGCTGGATCTCCCCTACATGCTCAAGGCCGCGGGCGCGCTCGGCACCCTGATCGACGGCTCCAAGGAGCACGGGCTGATGACCATGAGCGGCTCGCCAACTCGGGTGTCGCCGCTGCCCAGTCTGGTCGATCTCCCACGAGGACTACGCCCTGCTTCGCCCGGCTCATCGCGGCAGGGGTGACCCCACAGTCGAAGGGCGAGTGCAGAACCACCTGGGCAAGTCGCCGGTGCAGCAGTGGAATACCGTGGCCGAGATCAGGGGCAGCGAGCGGCCGGGCCAGGTCGTCATTCTCGGCGCTCACCTCGACAGCTGGGACCTGGGCACCGGTACCACCGACAACGGCACCGGATCGATGGTGGTGCTGGAGGCGGCTCGCGCCATCGCGCGGTCCGGGCTCAAGCCGAAGCGCACGATCCGGTTCATTCTGTTCAGCGGGGAAGAGCAGGGGCTGCTCGGCTCGCGCGCCTATGCCGCGCAACATGCAGCCGGAGGCCGACAGCATCCAGGCGGTGCTGGTGCTGGACAACGGAACCGGTGCCATCACGGGCCAGGCGCTGCAGGGACGGAAGGATCTGGAGGGACTCTGGAAGCAGCTGCTCGCGCCGGTTGCCTCACTCAAGGCCGACAGCGTGCGGGACGCGAACAAGGGCGGCACCGATCACCTGTCGTTCCTGCCCTATGGCGTGCCCGGATTCAACTTCGATCAGCTGGAACGGGGCTACGACCACACGCACCACTCGCAGACCGACACCTACGATCACGCGGTGGCGGGCGACCTGAAGCAGGCGGCGGCGGTCATGGCGGTGACGGCCTTCGAGCTGGCGAATCTGCCGGAGCTGTTGCCGCGGGGACCGAAGAGCCCGGTGGAGCCGGTGCCGACCAAGCCGTCGCCGGGAATAGCGGTGAAACGGTAGGCGGTAAGCGGTCGGGCGGTCGGAGGGACGGTCGGGCGGTAGGCGGTCGTTGTCACCCCGAGGCGGAGCGAGGGGGCGGAGCTCTGGGAGTACTAGCGCGGATCAGCATCTGGGGCGTCGGTGTGCTCCTGCTGGCGTGTACCCGTTCTGGCGGTTCTGCCCAAGCACCCAACGGCGGCGTGGACCGATCCCTCACCCCACCGTGTCAGCTATATATCGGTCGCGCCAGGTGTGCGGCTCGAGGTGCTCGACTGGGGTGGCTCGGGCCCGCCGCTTGTCTTCCTGTCCGGGTTGCAGGACGTGGCCCATGGGTTCGACGACTTCGCTCCCGAGTTCACCAACGATCACCACGTCCTCGCGATCACTCGCCGAGGCTATGGAGCGTCGAGCCAGCCGGCCTCGGGCTATGATCTGGCCGGCCGGGTGGCCGATCTTCGCGCGGTGCTCGATTCGCTGGGCCTCCAGCGGGTTGCTCTCGTGGGCCACTCGATCGCGGGCGACGAGCTCACGCCTTTGCCGGCGCGTATCCCGCTCGGGTGACCAGCCTGGTCTACCTGGACGCGGCCTACGATCACAGCAACCTGCAGCAGATGCTCGGGCAGTTTCCGGCGCCGCCACCGATGCAGGCGCGCGACTCGGCTTCGCCTCGCGCGTGCAGGCTTATCTCCAACGGATATACGGGATGCACATTCCCGAGGCCCAGCTGCGGGCCATTGGCCGGTATGATTCCGCCGGCCACCTCGTTGCCGACGTGACGCCCCCGACGATCGACTCACTCATCCTGGCCGGCTGTGGCCATCCCAACTATGCGGCCGTGCGCGCTCCGGCGCTGGTCATCGATGCCGTGGTGGACTCCGTGGGCCAGGTCTTTCCCTTCTATGGCGCACTCGATGCTCCTCATCAGGACGCCGCGCGGCGGTTTACCGCCGCACTGCAGCGGTGGGCCGCAGCCGAGCGCCCGAAGGTCCGCCGCGAGCTCGCCTCGGCGCAGGTGCTGGAGCTCCACGGCGCCAATCATTACGTGTTCGACTCAATCGCGCCGAGGTGATCCGGTCAATGCGGGCGTTCTTAGCGACCCACGCTCCTCCCCCTAATAGTGGCATAGCTGAGGCACAACCATGTCTCTCGCCAGAGCGACCCTGCGCGTCCGACGGCCCAAGACTTTGACGCGGTGGTTGAGCGAGGAACTTGCCGGCTCTTTGAGCAGCTGTGAATTCCGGAGGTAAACCGGTTGGGGAAACCCTGAATGGGAACGGTGATGGCGCTTCGAGCAAGGTTCCCGAGGTCACCCTGATCTTCTGGATCATCAAGATCGCGGCCACCACCCTGGGCGAGACCGGCGGCGACGCCGTCTCGATGTCGATGAACCTGGGCTACCTGGTGGGCACCGCGATCTTCGCGGCGCTCTTCGTCGCTGCGGTGTGCTGCTCCAGATCTCGGCCAAGCGGTTCCATCCCGCGCTCTACTGGACGACGATCATTGCCTCGACCACGGTCGGCACCACCCTGGCCGACTTCGCCGACCGCTCGCTCGGGATCGGCTACGCCGGCGGCGCGACGCTGCTGTTCACCCTGTTGCTGCTTCGCTGTTCGCCTGGTATCGCACGCTCGGCTCCATCTCGGTCGAAACGGTGAGCACGCCCAAGGCCGAGATGTTCTACTGGGTGACGATCATGTTCTCGCAGACGCTGGGCACCGCGCTGGGCGACTGGACCGCGGACACCGCCGGCCTGGGCTACGCCGGGCGCCGCTGATCTTCGGCGCCCTGCTGGCGTGGTCGCGGCGCTGTATTTCTGGACCCGGATCTCCCGGACGCTGCTGTTCTGGGCGGCCTTCGTACTCACCCGGCCGCTCGGCGCCGCGGTCGGTGATTTCCTGGACAAGCCGGTCGCGCCGGCGGCCTGGCGCTCAGCCGCTATCCGGCGTCGGCGGTACTGCTCCTCTTCATCGCGGCCTGCATCCTCCTATTTCCCCAACGAGCCGCGCAGGAGAGCCACTAATCACATTCCCCGTCGCTGCACTCGGGGTGACAAACCCCGCTTACGCTCTTGCAGTTCCCGCTCACGCTTTTCGATAGCGCCGATGGCCTTTGGTGACTGATCACTAGCCGTTTCCCTGCCGTGCCACCATCTTAGGCCACCCCGTTTCCCAGAGACATATGCCCGAACTGCTCGGCCGGCTCCAATCCGCTTTGGCTGAACGCTATCGTCTGGACCGCGAAATCGGTGCCGGCGGTATGGCGACCGTCTACCTGGCCGCCGACCTCCGGCACGACCGCAAGGTTGCGGTCAAGGTGCTTCGTCCGGAGCTCGCCGCCGTGATCGGGGCCGAGCGATTCCTCGCCGAGATCAAGCTGACGGCCAATCTGCAGCACCCGCACATACTGCCGCTGTTCGACTCGGGCGCGGCGGAATCGTATCTGTTTTATGTGATGCCGTTCGTCGAAGGCGAGACCCTGCGCGATCGCATCACCCGGGAGAAGCAGCTCGCCTATCGGCGACGCGCTCCGGATCGCGAGTGAGATCGCCTCGGCGCTGGACTATGCTCATCGCCATCATGTAGTCCATCGTGACATCAAGCCCGAAAACATTCTCCTCCACGATGGCCAGGCCCTGGTGGCCGACTTCGGGATTGCGCTGGCGGCGAGCAAGGCGAGCGGTGCCCGAATGACGGAGACCGGGATGAGTCTCGGCACGCCGCACTATATGAGTCCGGAACAGGCGATGGGCGACCGGGAGATCACTCCGCGGTCCGACGTCTACGCCGTTGGGGCCGTGCTCTACGAGATGCTGACCGGCGAGCCACCATTCGTAGGTCCGACCGCCCAGGCGATCGTTGCCCGGGTGATGACGGAAAATCCGCGGCGGCTCATGACCCAGCGGCACACCGTCCCACCCCACGTCGAGGCGGCGGTGCTTACCGCGCTGGAGAAGCTCCCGGCCGATCGCTTCGCATCCGCCGCGGAATTCGCTGAAGCACTCAAGAACAAGGGGTATACCTCCCCGGTGCCATCCGCCGCTCCGGCTCTGGTCGCAAAGCCGGAGAAGCAGAGTCGCCGCCGACTGGGTCTGTTGCCGGTCCTCGGCACGCTCCTGGCCGTCGCGACGGTGGCCGCGCTCTGGGGCTGGCTCAGGCCGGCGAAGGCAGGACCGCTGACGCAGTTCAGTCTCGCGCTTCGGCCCAACCAGGCCCTGCAGCAGCCCGCAGTCACTGGCGGAGGACGCCTCGCGCTCTCGCCCAATGGCCGGGCACTGGTCTACAGCGGGCCCGCCGATGGGGGAAGCCGACTCTGGCTCCGGCGGCTGGACCAGCTCGACGGCACCCCGATCGCGGGGACCGAGGGCGGCTCGAGCCCGTTCTTTTCCCCCGACGGCCAGCGGATCGGATTCATCAAGGATGGCACCACCCTGCGCGTCGCGTCCCTCGCCGGTGCGCCAACGGTGACACTATCGGACAAGATCAACAGCACCTCGGGCGACTGGGGCGCCGACGGGTACATCTACTTCGAGGTGGACTCCGGCATCGCGCGAATGCGCGCGAGCGGCGGGGGCATCGAGCCGGTGTTCAAGGTCTCGCCCCAGAAGAAGGAGATCGCGACTGAATGGCCCTTCGTCCTCCCCGGCGCCAAGGGCATTCTCTTCCGCATGCGCCACGCTGGTCAGGGGCCAGGCGACTTCGAGATCATGGCGATGGCGCTGCCCCATGGCACGGCGCATTCCCTGATCCGGGGAGTCTACGCGCGCTACGCCGGCGGGCAGCTTTTTGTGATCACGTCCGATGGCAAGCTCATCTCCATCCCATTCAACCCGAAGAAGCTGGAGCTCAGCGGGCCCCCAGTCGCACTGATCGAGGGGATCGGTGTGCGGAACGGTGGCTTCAACGTCGACATCGCGCTCGCCGGTAACGGCACGCTGGCGTACACCACGGGGGGAACCCTCGGCTCCCGCCGTGCCATATGGCTCAGCCGGGAGGGAACGCCGACTTCTATTGACCCGGACTGGGATCCGCAAGGAGTGATCGGGTCTGCGGCCTCTCTCCTGATGGCAGAGCGATTGCGGTCGCCCTCACCCGCGATGCGGGCCGGGACATCTGGGTCAAACGGCTCCCGACCGGCCCGTTCTCCCGGCTGACCTTCGGCGACACCGCGAGCGGGCGGCCTGCCTGGTCGGCTGACGGCCGCGACGTGTTCTTTATCGCCGACCGCTCCGGCTCCGGAGTCGGACCGGTCTATGCTCGACGCTCGGACGGGACCGGTGCTCCCAGGCTCTTGGTCCACTCCGACCTGGATTTTGGACAGGTGATCCCAACCCGGGACGGTCGCTGGCTACTGCTGCGAACCGCCCCGGTTGCTCCCGGCAACGCCGACATCCTGGGTCTCAAGAGCGGTGACACCACGCTGATCCCTCTGGTCGCCTCACCCGCCGCCGAGCTGTTCCCGGCGGTCTCGCCGGATGGCCGGTGGCTGGCGTACACGTCGAGTGAATCGGGACAGCTCGAGGTCTATGTCCGGCCGTTCCCGGAGACATCGGCGGCCAAATGGCAGGTGTCCACGGCCGGGGGCAGTGAGCCGGCATGGTCGAACAATGGCCGGGAGTTGTTCTACATCAACGGCAAGACGGAGATGGTCGCGGCCGAGATCCCCCCGGGTCGCACTTTCTCGGTGGGGCAGCAGCGGATCCTGTTCTCGGTGACGCAATTCTCTCGCGCGGGTCCGGTGCCGTCCTTCTGGCTGAGCCCGGACAGCAAGCGATTTCTGATGCTGCGGGAAGGAGTTGCTGGCCAGCCGGGCGAGCTGATCGTGTCGGAGAACTGGTTGCAGCAGCTTAAGGCTCAGGCACGATAAAGCAGCGGTGGGTAAAGCAGCGGAGAAATCATCGCATGACGGAGCGGCCCAGCATACCTGAAGTCTGGCTCCGGGGGCCGATCGAGGGCATTCAGCCGCTGCTGCAGCCCGCGGCCCACACGCTGGCGCAAGTGGGAGAGGATGTGCTGCCCATCGTGGAGAATTTCGAGTCGGCGCGACTCTGGGCCCGGCCGGGCAATGCCGCCTCGATTGGATTTCATCTGGCCCACCTGCCGGGTAGTCTCGACCGGCTACTGACCTACTCCCGAGGGGAAGGTCTTTCCTCCCAGCAGCTCGCAGCGCTTGCCGCAGAGCGGACAGTCGACCAGGACCGTCCCCAGCTCAGCTTGCTGCTGGCTCGCTTCAGGCAGGGGCTGGAGGCAGCGATGGACTATCTCCGGGTCGTTCCCTCCGACAGCCTGCTTCAGCCCCGAGAGGTTGGACGCAAGCGACTGCCCTCGACAACGCTGGGTCTGATCTTCCATGCCGCAGAACATTCGGCTCGGCATGCCGGGCAGATCATCACCCTCACGCGGGTGGTCCACTGAGCACGTGGATTGCCCATCAGAGACTTCATAACCAGCGCATCACCCGCCCCGGACTGCTGGCGCCCGACAGGATGGTCGCATGGTTCGGGGCGGTGCAGGCGCAGGAGTACGGGCCGGCCAAGTGGGGCCTTGCGCTGCGTTCGTCGGACCGGACGAACGACGCCGCCATAGAGCGCGCCATTGAACGGGGACGCATCCTTCGCACCCACATACTGCGGCCGACCTGGCACTTCGTTGCCGCGGCAGACATCCGCTGGATGCTGGAGCTCACCGGTCCTCAGGTGCACCGGCGGATGGCGACCTACAATCGCCGACTGGGGCTCGATGCGCACGTGATGAATCGTGCGACCGGGATCTTCGAGCGTGCACTGGGTGATCGGGTTCCTAACGCGGCGCGAGCTGGGCGACGAGCTCATCGCGCCGGATTGCGTGCCGGGACCAGCGGCTGGCGCACCTCGCGATGCATGCCGAGCTCGAGGGCGTCATCTGCAGCGGACCTCGCCGCGGCAGGCAGTTCACCTATGCGCTGATCGCCGAGCGTGCCCCCACGCCCGCCGGCTCGAGCGCGACGAAGCGCTCGCGGAGCTGGCGCGCCGATACTTGAGGAGTCATGGTCCGGCGACGGTTCGCGACTTCGTCTGGTGGTCGGGCCTCGCGACCGCTGATGCCAAACGCGGCCTGGAGATCAGCCGGGCGCGGCGTCGGGAAGTAGACGGATTGACCTACTGGACTCTCGGTCGCAAGGCCGCCAGGATTCCGCGCCGCGGAGCCGGCGTCCATCTCCTGCCGATCTACGACGAATACCTGGTGGCGTATCGGGATCACAGGGTGGTGCCACGGCCGGCGTATGTGCTGGGCGGCTTTCAGCACGCGCTGCTCGCCGGCGGTCAGGTGGCGGGCACCTGGAGACCGGTGCCGGGAGCGGATGGGTTGATGCTGGATGTTCGCCCCGTACGGCGTCTCACCCTGGCGGAGCGGCGCGGCCTGGCCCAGGCAGCGACCCGCTACGAGCGTTTTCTTGGAGTTCCGGTTTCGCTGTCTGTGACCTGAGTGAGCGGGTGTTCGAAAGTGCGGCTTCAACTCGAGGAAGCGTCCGCATGCATCGCGTTCGGCAGCAGGATCTCCCCTTTAAGGGCAGCTCGCATCAGTTCGTCGGAGCGGACCAGGGCGAGGTCAACGTATCGGTGTTCTTGCTCCGGGCCGTGCCGGGCCAGGGACCCGGCCCCACCGCCATCCGTATGATGAGGTTCAGTTCATCAGAGAAGGACGGGGCCGCTATGTCGTGAATGGAGAGGAGTTCGAGGCGGGAGCTGGAGACATCCTGGTGATCAAGGCCGGCGAGATCCACAGCTTCCAGTGCGTCGGAGACGAGCCGCTGGTCCAGGTGGATGTCCACCTCAGTCCACGATTCATCCAGGAAAATCTCAGCTAGCGGCGACCGGCGAGAATCACTCTTTGGGCAAGCGAACCGTACAACGGGTCTCGAAGCCGCCCCGCACGTTGTACAGCGTGGTGACCTCCAGCATCTGCGGCTCCAGCAGCTTGAAGAGGTCCTCCGCGATTCTGGCGGTCGCGTGCTCCTGGAAGATCCCCACGTTGCGGTAGCTGGTGACGTAGTACTTGAGGCTCTTGAGCTCGACGCAGCGGTCCGGCGGCACGTAGTTGATGTGAGCGTGGCGAAGTCCGGCAGTCCGCTGTAGGGGCAGACGGCGCTGAACTCCCGGGTCTCGGTGACGATCTCCTGATCGGGCCCCGCGTACTCGAAGGTCTCCAGCACCGCGGCGTCGATCGTCTCGGGCCCGACGAAGGGGATGGTCCTGCCTTCTGCGATGGCCATGTCGTTCCGGTTCAGATGCTCTAAAGATAAGCTGTCACCCCGAGTGCAGCGAGGAGGCCGAACTGGCTCAGCTATGGCCCCTCGTCGCTCACCGCTCCGTCGGGCTGACCAGCTCCCGCTCACGCTTCTACTCCCGCACCATCCCCGTCTCCAGCCAGGTGTGCTCGTTCCGGAGCACCTGCTGCGCCACGTCGATAGGTCGCCACGTCGTCGTTGTCGAACACCGCCGCGAAGCTGCTCCTCCACCCGGCGCCGCGCATGGCGGCTGAACAGGTCGGCCAGCTCGACCGGGCCCCGGTTCGCCGGGTCCTTCTTGACCATCGCATGGGCTCGGCAGCAGGCCGCGGTGATCGCCAGCAGCTCCGCGCCGATCTCCACCAGCCGGCCCAGCACCGCCTGGCGCTTCTCCAGCTTGGGCCCGAACCGCACCATGCAGTGGAACAGCGTGCGCGCCAGCCGGCGGCTGGACGCGGTCCACGAACCGGATGTGCGTCGCCAGCGGGCCGAACTCGCCGTACGCCGGAACCGTCCCCAGCCGAGCCAGAGCTTGGGATACCAGAACGCGTAGAACAGCGCCGGACTCGGAGCAGCGCCTGGAGCTTCTTGCCCATCGGCGCCTTCGGATCGATCAGGTCGCCCGCCAGCTTGAGGTGGGTGTCCACCGCCTCGCGGGCGATGAACAGCCGCATGATCTCGCTGGAGCCCTCGAAGATCAGGTTGATGCGGAAGTCGCGCATCATCCGCTCGACCGGATCGGGCCGCTCGCCGCGGCTCCGGAGACTGTCGGCCGTCTCGTAGCCGCGGCCGCCCTGGATCTGCAGCGTGTCGTCCACGATCCGCCAGCCGACCTCGGTGTTCCACATCTTGGCCATCGCGGCCTCGAGCCGGATGTCGGCGTCGCCCCGGTCGGCCATCAGCGAGGCGAGATCGGCCACCGCCTCCATCGCGAAGATGTCGGCCGCCATCCGGCCGATCTTCTGGGCGATCGCGTCGTGCTTGCCGATCGGCTGGCCCCACTGCACCCGCTCGGCCGCCCAGCGGCGCGCGATCTCCAGGCAGCGCTTGGCGCCCGGCCACCGCCGAGGCGGGCAGGGTGAGCCGGCCGGTGTTGAGCGTGATCGAGCGCGAGCTTGAGGCCCTTGCCCTCGCCCCAGAGCACGTTCTCCACCGGCACCTTCACGTTGGTGAAGCGGATGATGCCGTTCTCGATGCGCCTTGAGGCCCATGAAGTGGAGCGGTGCACGACCTCGACGCCGGGCCAGTCGGTCTCGACGATGAACGCGGTGATCTTCTTCGGGCCCGGTCCGCGCCATCACCACCATCAGCTCGGCGATCGTGCCGTTGGTGCACCAGAGCTTCTCGCCGTTGAGGATGTAGTGCGCGTCCGTCCGGCGACAGCGTCGCCGTGGTGCTGCAGCGCGGCCGGGTCGGAGCCGACGTTGATTCTCGGTGAGCGCGAACGCCGAGATCGCGCCTTGCGCCAGCGCGGCAGGTACTTCTGCTTCTGCTCCGGGGTGCCGAAGAGCTTGAGCGGCTGCGGCACGCCGATCGACTGCGGCGCGGAGAGCAGCGCCGTGAGGTTGCCGTCCACGCTGGTGACCAGCCGATCGCGTGGGTGTAGCTGTACTGGCTCAGGCCGAGGCCGCCGTACTCCTTGGGGATCTTGATGCCGAACGCGCCGAGCTCGCCGCAGTCCCTCGATCACGCTCGGCCGGGATCTTGCCCTCGCGGTCGATGCGGTCGCTGTCCACCCGCTCCCGCAGGAAGCGCTCGAGCCGCTCCATGAAGGGCCGGGCGCGCTCGAGGTCCGCGGGATCCAGCTGCGGGGAAGGGATGCACCAGGTCGAGCCGGAACGAGCCCTCGAACAGCTCGCGCACGAAGCTGGGCGCCTCCCAGTCCTTTTCGCGCGCGGCCTCGGCGACCTCGCGGGCTTCCTGCTCGGTGGCGAGCGGCGTGCGAGGTGGCTTGGCGGGTGGGGTGAGGAGGTCAGTCATGGCTTGAGCGCTCGGCGAGGTGGGGTGACCGGGTGGCAGTCCGCGAAGGCCGTGGAGCACCAGGTCCACGACGTGGCGCTTGCGACGCTCGAAGTCGTCCGGTGTCGGTCGAGCGCGACGCCGACCGCGGGCGCGACGGTGCGCGCGTGGATCAGCGGAAACCAGCAGAGCGCGATGATGCTGAGGAGCAGCTGCGCCGCGTCGCCCGACGGCGCGTCGTCGAGGCCGAGCTCGGCGCTGATCGCGGCGAGCGCCTCCTGGCCGGCGGAAAGATGGCTGCGCACCGTCGAGCAGTGCCGGCGCCGCTCAGCGCCTCGCGCTCGATCAGCCGGACGAAGTTGGGTCGGGCGGCGAGGAAGTCGAAGTAGTCGGACACGGCGCCGGCGAGGATGGCCTCCGGCGCTCTGGCTGCTCGCCAAGCGCGCGTGCCCGGCCGGCTCGAACGGCCTCGCGGACCTCGGCGAAGCAGCGGTCGAGCACGGCCTGGTAGAGGTCGGCCTTGGATGCCGAAGAAGTAGCCCGGGGTGCCGCGGGAGACTCCGGCCGCGGCTCCGACCTCGGTCAGGCTGGTGGCGTCGTACCCCTGCTCGGCAAACAGCCGCTCCGCGGCATCGAGGATGGCGGCGCGGCTGCGGGCGGCGTTCCGTTCCTGCGTCTGGCCATGTTGGTCGCCATGGTGAGCTCGCGAAGGGCTTGCAGCTTGCTTGCTGTCCAGCAAGTTATGCGATCCGCTGCACCCGCATCCGCGCAAGAACCTCGCCGGTGCCGACCAGTCGGGCCAGCGACCCTGCAGACGCTCGCCTGCAGCGCGCGTTGCGGCTCATCGGTCACCGAATCCGCGTTCACGCCGAGCGCTCGCGCACCAGCTCCGGCGAGCCCGCTCGATCGGCGTCCGCAGATAGGCCTCCCGCGTCGCGGCCACCAGCCTCGGCGCCCTTCGGGCGCCACCTTCCGGAACAGCGGCAGGAACTCGATCCCACTGCACCAGGATGTCCGGGCGCGCGCGGACTCACCGTCTTCTCCTCGTGCTCGCGGATCAGACGCTGCAGCAGCTCGACATCCGCGTCATCGAGCGCCGCGAGCTCGACCATGTCCTGGTTGACCCGGCTCGCGAAGGTGCCGCGCCTCGTCCATCACGTAGGCCACGCCGTTCGACATGCCCGCGCCGAAGTTCCGCCCGGCGCGGCCGAGCACCACGACGATGCCGCCGGTCATGTACTCGCAGCAGTGGTTGCCCGCGCCTTCGATCACCGCGACGGCGCCGGAGTTCCGCACCGCGAAGCGGTCGCCCGCCTGGCCGGCGGCGAACAGCTTGCCGGCCGTGGCGCCGTAGAGGACCGTGTTGCCGATGATGAGGTGCTGGTGCGAGGCGTCGGCGTACGCGGCCCGGCGGAACGGCCGGATGGTGATCTCGCCGCCGCTCAGTCCCTTGCCGACGTAGTCGTTGGCCTCGCCCTCGAGCTCGAGATGCATGCCGCGGCAGAGTGAACGCGCCGAAGCTCTGACCCGCGCTGCCGGTGAACCGGAGCCGCACCGAGCCGGGCGGCAGCCCGCGTCGCCGTGCCGCTCGGCGATGGCGCCCGGCCACCCGCGCGCCGACCGCCAGGTGGTGGTTGTGGATCGGATAGTTGCCGGAGAACGGCAGCCCGCTCTCGAGGTACGGCTCCAGGTCGGCGAGGATCTCCTCGTCGAGCGAGACCAGCCCCGGCCGGTCGTTGCGCGCCTCGGTGCGCCGCAGCGGTCGCCCGTGCGACCGCGTGGACGCCCTGCTTCGCCGGTCGGCGCCAGCAGCACCGACAGATCCAGCATCTGCGCGCGGGGCACGTCCGGCCGCTCGACCCGCTCGCAGCAGATCGTTCCGGCCCGATGATCTCGTCGAGCGTGCGGAAGCCCATGCCCGCCGAGAATCCGCCGCACCTCCTCCGCCAGAAGCGTGAAGTAGGTGATGACCTGCTCCGGGGTGCCCTTGAACTTGGCCCGCAGGTCCTCGCGCTGGGTGGCGATGCCGGTGGGGCAGGTGTTGAGGTGGCATTGCCGGGCCATGGCGCAGCCGATCGCGACCAGCGGCGCGGTGCCGAACCCGTAGCTCTCGGCGCCGAGCAGCGCCGCGATGACCACGTCGCGCCCGGTCTTGAGGCCGCCGTCGGTGCGCACCTCGATCCGGTGGCGAAGCCCGTTCCGGACCAGCGTCGCCTGCGCCTCGGCCAGCCCGAGCTCCCAGGGCGAGCCGGCGTGCTTGATCGAGGAGAGGGGCGATGCGCCGGTGCCGCCGTTGTGCCCGGCGATCAGCACGTAGTCGGCGTACGCCTTGGCGACGCCGGCGGCGACGGTGCCGACGCCGCTCTCGGACACCAGCTTGACGCCGACCCGCGCGCGCGGATTGACCGTCTTGAGGTCGTGGATCAGCTGCGCCAGATCCTCGATCGAGTAGATGTCGTGATGCGGCGGCGGCGAGATCAGCTGAGATGCCGGGCACCGCGTGGCGCAGCCGGGCGATGAGCTCGGTGACCTTGTGCGCCGGGAGCTGGCCGCCCTCGCCCGGCTTGGCGCCCTGCACGATCTTGATCTCCAGCTCCTCGGCCCGGGCGAGGTACTCGGCGGTGACGCCGAACCGGGCCGAGGCCACCTGCTTGATCCGGTTGTCGGCCCGGTCGCCGTTGTCGAAGCCGTCGGTAGCTGTGCGGATCCTCGCCGCCTTCGCCCGAGTTGGAGCGCGCGCCGATCCGGTTCATCGCGATCGAGAGGGTGGCGTGCGCCTCGGGCGACAGCGCGCCGAGCGACATGGCGGAGGACACGAACCGGCGGCGGATCGCCTCGGCCGGCTCGACCTCGTCGAGCGGGACCGGCGTCCCCGGTCGGAAGCCGAGCAGGTCGCGGCGGCCCGGCCGGCCGCCGTGCGCCGTTCTTCGCCACGAAATCCGCCGTAGGGATCGTTGCCGCCGTGGTGCACCCGTTCTGCCTTCGCACCGCGCCTGCTGCAGCGCCACCACGATCGGCGGCGCCCAGCCGTGGTCCTCGCCTTCCTTCCGGAAGCGCACCCGGCCGTGATCGGGCAGCGACCCGGCCGGCTCGGCCGACTCGATAGGCCGCGCGCATGCCGAGCCAGCACGTCCTCGGCGATCTCCTCGAAGCCGATCCCGCCGATGGGCGAGGCGGTGCCGGCGAAGCAGGCGGCGATCACCTCGTGGCCCAGGCCGAGCACCTCGAAGATCTGCGCGCCGCAATAGGAGGAGAGCGTGGAGATGCCCATCTTCGACAGGATCTTGAGCAGGCCCTTCTCCGCCGCCGCGCGGTAACTGCACGCGAGCTTCTGCAGGGCTCGGCGCTCCGCCGCCCCGCTGCCTCGCTGCCCGTCTGCCCCGCTGCTCCCGCGGCCCCGCCGAACAGCCGTCCACGGTCTCCAGCGCCAGCCAGGGATGCACCGCCTCCGCGCCGTAGCCGATCAGCGTCGCGAAATGGTGGATGTCGAACGCGTCGCCGGCTTCGGCGACAAGGCCGACCCGGGCGCGGAGTCCGGTGTGCACCAGATGCTGGCGCACCGCCCCGATCGCGAGCAGCATCGGGATCGGGGCCCGCCGCTCGTCCGACCGCGCGGTCGCTGATCACCAGGATGTGGGCGCCCCGCCGGGCCGCGCGCTCCGCCGCGCGCCGGAGCGCAGTGAGCGCCGGCACGAGGGCCGTCCGGTGCCCTTGGCGCGGGTCCCACACCGGCGTCGAGGGTGACGGTGGAGAAGCCGGCGACGTTGCGCAGCGCGGCCATCTCCTCCGCCAGCAGAATCGGATGCTCCAGCCGCAGCATCCGG
Organism: uncultured Gemmatimonadales bacterium; assembly: GCA_963825815.1. Taxonomy (GTDB): domain Bacteria; phylum Gemmatimonadota; class Gemmatimonadetes; order Gemmatimonadales; family GWC2-71-9; genus CAVVWJ01. The sequence continues at coordinate 115,510 of CAWGVB010000018.1, forward strand.
GCGTAGCTCGGCGCGCTCGAGCAGCGGCGAGCCGCGGCGTCCCAGGTGCATGCGCAGCGACATCACCATCGACTCGCGCAGCGAATCGATCGGCGGGTTGGTGACCTGGGCGAAGCGCTGGCGGAAGTAGGCGTAGAGGCTCGGCGCGACCGCTGAGAGCGGCGGGATCGGCGTGTCGTCGCCCATGCTCCAGACCGGATCCCCGCCGGTGCTGCCCATCGGCTCGAGCACGAGCCGCAGGTCCTCGAAGCCGTAGCCGAAGGCGCGCTGCAGGCGGAGCAGCGGCTCGCCCTCGTGGGCCGGCGGCACGCGGGCCGGATCGGGCACCAGCGTCGCCATGTAGCGAGCGACCCACCGGGCGTAGGGCCGCCGGCCGGCCACCTCGCGCTTGGCGTCGCTGGTTCCGGATCACCTCGCCGCGCCGGGTGTCGACCACGAGCACTTCGCCCGGCTCCGACTTTCCCGCACGCCACCACCTCGCGGGGATCGAGGTCCACCAGACCGACCTCGGAGCCGGCCACCACCAGCCCGTCGCGGCGGACCTTGTAGCGGCAGGGCCGGAGCCCGTTGCGGTCCACCGCCGCGCCCGCGACGACGCCGTCGGTGAACGCCAGGGCGGCGGGTCCGTCCCACGGCTCGATGAACGCACTGGTGATACTCGTAGAAGGCCTTCACCGCGGGGTCGAGATCGGAGTACTTCTCCCACGCCTGCGGGCACCATCATCATGGCGGTGTGCACCGGGTCGCGGCCCGAGCGCACCAGCAGCTCCATGGCGTTGTCGAGGCTGGCCGAGTCGCTGCCCTCCGCGCCAGATCACGTCCCGCAGCCGCTCGATCTCTGCTGCCCCACACCGGCGAAGCCAGCATCGGCTGCCGCATGGCCATCGCGTTCCGGTTGCCCCAGAGCGTGTTGATCTCGCCGTTGTGCGCCAGCAGCCGGAACGGCTGGGCCAGCGGCCAGCTGGGCAGCGTGTTGGTCGAGTAGCGCTGGTGGAAGACCGCGATGGCGCTCTCGTACTCCGGATAGCGGAAGTCGGTGTAGAACGCCGGGCAGCTGGGTGCCGGTGAGCAGCGCCTTGTACACCACGGTGCGGCAGGAGAGCGAGCAGACGTAGAAGCCCGGGCAGCTCCGCGCTCGGCCGCGCGCCGCTCCATCTCCCGCCGTGCCAGGTACAGCGCGCGCTCCCAGGCATCCTCGTCGGTGGCCAGCAGCGGGCGGCCCACCAGGAGCCTGGCGGATGACCGGACAGGAGGCCTGGGCGGTCGGGCCAAGCGCGTTGGGATTGGTGGGCACGTCGCGCCAGCCGAGGAACGGGATCCCGTCGGCGGCGAGCACCTCTCGATCATCGCGATCGCGGCGCGCGAGGGCTCGGCTGGGCGGGGCAGGAAGAAGGCTCCGACGCCGAAGGGCAGGCCGGGCTGCGAGATGAAGTCCCAGCCGATAGGAGTCGCGGAAGAAGAGCCGGTGCGGGATCTGGGTCAGCAGGCCGGCGCCGTCGCCCGAGTTGTCGGTGGAGGCGGCGCCGCGGTGCGCCACCCGCGCCACCGCCTCGAGCGCCATCGCCACGACTTCGTGGGTGCGCGCGCCCGACGGCGGCGGCGACGAAGCCGACGCCGCAGGCGTCGTGCTCGCGGGATGGGTCGAGGGACGGTCCCCGCCGTGGAGGCGGCGTGTCGGGGATCAGTGCTGCGGGAACCGGCCGGGTGGATCCGCTGCCCATTGGCGGCCATGGTGCCTCCTTGGGTTGTCGTGCCCCAGTCGGCCGGAGAGGCCGGACCGAGGCAACAAAAAAGCCCGCTCCACGTCGGGAGCAGGCCGGGGGGTCGCGTATGCGCGCTACCTCACCCGGGCGCTCCCCTGGAGCGGACGAGATTGAGATTACAGATTGGCGACGCGAGGCGAGCGTTCTACGCATCATCATGTATTGCAATGCATTCGTCGAGCCGAGTCTCGTCAACCGGTTGGTCCGAGCGATTCGCCGCGTTCTGACAGCTCTGACAGCGTCCTCGCATTGCCGTAGCGCTGTAGTATCCCTCGTTCGTCGTATAAACAGTCTGCGATCGAGCCCGGACTCCATGTCGCTCGGCCTCATCTCGTCGTCGTCCTCCTTGGCGTCCTGCTTACCGTCCTTATCGGTGAGCCAGAGGGTCCGCGGCGTGCCGGACGAGCAACATGAGAACGTAAGTCTCCACGAATCACCGGCGCCGCGGACCCGAGGTCCGCGGCGCTTTTTGTTTGCCTTCGACGCCGAAGGCCGCTTATGGCAACCCCGGACGTCCTGATCTTCGACACCACCCTGCGCGACGGCGAGCAGGCCCCCGGCAACAGCCTCTCCCCCGAAGAGAAGCTCCGACTGGCCCGGCAGCTCGACGCCCTCGGCGTGGACATCATCGAGGCCGGCTTCCCGGCCGCGTCGGAGGGTGACTACCGGAGCGTGCGCGACATCGCGGCCGAGGTCCGGCGGCCGGTCATCGCCGCCCTGGCGCGCTGCATCGAGCGCGACATCGATCTCGCCGGCGAGGCGCTGAGCGCGGCGCGAGCGGCCGCCGGATCCACGTCTTCGTCTCCACCTCCGACCTGCACATCCGGGAGAAGCTGCGGACCACCCGGGACGAGGCGGTGCTGACGATGACCCGGGCCGCGGTGCGCCGGGCCCGCGCAGTACACCGACGACGTCGAGTTCTCCGCCGAGGATGCCAGCCGCACCGATCCCGACTTTCTCTGCCGGGTGGTGCGAGGCCGCCATCGAGGAGGGGGCCACCACGATCAACCTGCCCGACACCGTGGGCTACGCCATGCCCGCCGAGTACGCGCGCGATGTTCCGGCGACGTGCCGGCGCGGGTGCCCGGCGCCGACCGGGTGACGCTCAGCGCCCACTGCCATGACGACCTCGGGCTCGCGGTCGCCAACTCGCCTGGCCGCGATCGCGGCCGGGGCGCCGGCAGGTGGAGTGCACCGTCAACGGCATCGGCGAGCGGGCCGGCAACGCCGCGCTGGAGGAGATCGTGATGGCCAGCCGGGTGCGCGGGGCCGCGCTCGGCGTTCCAGTGCAACGTGCGAGTCCGCGCGAGATCTACCGCACCAGCCAGCTGCTCTCCTACCTCACCGGCGTCTTCCCCCAGCCGAACAAGGCGATCGTCGGGCGCAACGCGTTTGCCCACGAGGCGGGCATCCACCAGCACGGGATGCTCCAGAACGGGCTCACCTACGAGATCATCCGGCCGGAGATGGTCGGCATTCCCGCGCTCGACCCTGGTCCTGGGCAAACACTCGGGCCGGCACGCGCTGGAGCGGCGCTACCAGCGAGCTGGGCTACGAGCTCGAGCGAGGAGCGAGCTGGCGCGAGGTCTACCGCGAGTTCACCGCCCTGGCGGACCGCAAGCGCGAGATCCTGGACGAGGACCTGCTCGCGCTCGCTGCACGAGAGCTTCCACGACGCGCCCGAGGAGTACCAGCTGACCCACCTCGGGTGGTCTGCGGCAGCGTGACCGGCGACCGCGGAGGTGCGGATGACCGGGCCATGGACGGGCGAGCGCTCGGCCCGAGGCACCGGCGACGGCCCGATCGCGGCCGCGTTTACCGCGGTCAGCGAGATCCTCGGCCGCCAGCTCGAGGTGATGAGTCTCCAGCTCCGGTCGCTCACGCCGGGCCGGGACAGCGTGGGCCAGGTGTTTCTCCAGGCCAAGATGGACGGCAAGTCGCTGTCCGGGCACGGCGCCTCGACCGACATCGTCGAGGCCAGCGCCCGGGCCCTGGTCCACGCGCTCAACAAGGCGCGGCACGCCGAGCGGCTGGAGGCGAGCTCGCTGAACTCGGTGTACCTGTGGGGGGTGTGATGTCGAGTGACAGTGACAGTCACGAGACACGGGTCGCGGACCGGTTCCGGGACTCCACTGTCACGCGCACGGCGTCGCGACCGTGACTACGCATGACTGAGACCCTGACCGGCTCCCAAATCCTCTGCCGTGCCCTGCTCGAGGAGGGGGTCGACCTCCTCTTCGGCTATCCCGGCGGCGCGATCATGCCGTTCTATCACGCGCTGCCGGAATATCCCGGGGCTCCGGCACGTGCTCGTGCGGCACGAGCAGGCCGCGGCCCACGCGGCCGACGGCTACGCCCGGGCTACGCGGCCGGGCCGGCGTGTGCGTGGCGACCTCGGGTCCCGGCGCGACCAACCTGGTGACCGGGCTCGCCACGGCGCACATGGACAGCACGCCCGTCGTCGCCATCACCGGGCAGGTGCCCGCGCGATGATGGGCCGGGACGCCTTTCAGGAGACCGACATCATCGGCATCACCCAGCCGATCACCAAGCACAACGTGCTGGTGGAGGACGTCGAGCGAGCTGGCCGACGCGGTCCGCGAGGCGTTTCACGTGGCGCAGGAAGGGCGGCCGGGGCCGGTGCTGGTGGACATTCCGAAGGACGTGCAGAATCAAGGCGAAGACGGGCAGCGGGCGGAGCGGGCAGGCGCGGCCGAAGGCCACGGCGGGAGCGCGCTCCACGCCGCCCCGCCCGACCGCCTGACCGCCCTGGCCGAAGCCGCGCAGCCTCATCGCGGAGGCCCAGCGGCCCCTGATCATGGCCGGCCACGGCGTCGTCCTCTCCGGCGCCTACGCCGAGCTGCGGCGCTGGCCGAGCGGACCGGGATTCCGGTGATCACGACGCTGCTCGGCATCAGCGGCTTTCCCGAGTCGCATCCGCTCCATCTCGGCATGCCGGGCATGCACGGCGAGGTCCACGTCAATCGCGCCATCCAGCAGGCCGATCTGATCATCGGCCTCGGTCTCCGGTTCGACGACCGGGTGACCGGCAACCTCGCCGGCGTTCGCCCGCGGGGCCAAGGTCATCCACATCGAGCTGGATCCCTCCGAGATCGGGAAGAACGTGCCCGTCGAGATCGGCGCTGGTGGGCGACGTGCGGGAGGTGCTGCTGCAGCTTGCTCCGCTCGGTTGCGCCCCGCGGGACTGCGAGGCGTGGCGTCGAGGAGATCGCCGGATTCCGCCGGCGCGGGAGGAGAGCTTCCGGGGCGGACCTCTCGCCCGAGGCCATCCTGGATGCGATCGACGAGGCGACGAGCGGGCGCTGCACCATCGTCTCGGACGTGGGCCAGCACCAGATGTGGGTCGCCAAGCTCTTTCCCTACCAGCGGCCCAACAGCCACATCACCTCCGGCGGGCTCGGCACGATGGGCTTCGCGGTGCCGGCCGCGATGGGTGTGGCGCTGGCCCGGCCGGACGAGCCGGTGTGGGCCATCTCGGGCGACGGCGGATTCCAGATGAACATGCAGGAGATCGCCACCATGGTGCAGGAGGGCATCCCGGTGAAGATGGCGGTCTTCAACAACGGCTATCTCGGGATGGTGCGCCAGTGGCAGCAGTTCTTCCACGGCCGCCGCTACTCCGCCACGCCGATCTGGAGCCCGGACTACGTCAAGCTGGCCGAGGCGTACGGCATCGCCGGCTGGCGGGTGGAGTCGCTGCGACCAGCTGGACGACGCCGGTCCGCGCGGCGACCGCGGAGCCGGGCCCGGCGCTGGTCGAGTTCCTGATCGAGCAGGAGGCCAACGTGTTCCCGATGATTCCGCCCGGGGGCTCGCTCTCCGAGCCGATCGAGGGTGAGCCGCACCGCCTCTCGTGCCCGCATGAGCGGGTCCCACGCGGTGTGCTGTGTCCTGCTGGAGGACCGACTGATCACTTTGAACCGCGCCGTCGGACTCATCCGGCGGCGCAATCTTCCCCGTGCAGAGCCTTGTCGGTCGGGCCCGACCGGCACACCGGGACTCTCGAGGCTGACCATCATGATGCAGTCGGACAGTAGCCACGGCCGAACGGGCCGCTGCAGCACCTGCAGAAGGTCGTGGGCGTGCGCGCGGCCGTCGCCTTTCCCCCGGCGAGGGGTGGCCCGCGAGCTGGCCCTGGTCAAGGTCCGGCGCCCCGCACGAGCGCTACGCCGAGCTGCTCGACGTGGTTCAGCTCTACCACGCTCGCTGTCGTGGACGAGTCCGCCGACGGCCGTGATCCTCGAGCTCAGCGGCTCGGAGGCCTTCGTGCTCTCCTGCCTGCGGGCGCTCGAGCGATTCGAGATGGTCGAAGTGGCCCGCAGCGGCACCGTCGCCCTCGGCACGAGCGGCACTGACCTTCAATCCGGAAGCAGTGCACATGACGACGCACCGTGCGGGTGTACTACGACGCCGACGCCGAGCGGAGCCGGCTGGTCGGCCGAACCTTCGCCATCATCGGCTACGGCAGCCAGGGGCACGCCCACGCGCTCAACCTCCGAGACAGCGGCGCGACGGTGATCGTCGGTCTGCGCCCCGGCGGAGCATCCTGGAACGGGCCAAGGCCGCGGGGCTCGACGTGCGGCCGGTGGCGGAGGCGGTCGAAGCGGCCGACGTGATCATGATGCTGGTGCCCGATCAGGACGCCCGGGCCGTCTACGAGAGCGACGTGGCGCGGCGGCCTCGGCCGGCAAGACGCTGATGTTCGCCCACGGATTCAACATCCACTATGGGGAGATCATCCCGCCCGCCGGCGGTGGACGTGTCGATGGTGGCGCCCAAGTCTCCCGGCCACCTGGTGCGGAGCGAGTTCGAGGCGGGCCGGGGCGTGCCGGGGCTGGTCGCGGTGCATCAGGACGCCAGCGGCGAGGCGCTGGCCAACGCGCTGGCCTATGCCGCCGGCATCGGCTGCACCCGGGCCGGCGTGATCGAGACCTCCTTCCGGGAGGAGACCGAGACCGACCTCTTCGGCGAGCAGGCGGTGCTGTGCGGCGGCGTCACGGCGCTGGTCAAGGCCGGCTTCGAGACCCTGACCGCGGCGGGCTACCGGCCGGAGATGGCCTACTTCGAGTGTCTCCACGAGCTCAAGCTCATCGTGGACCTGATGTACCGCGGCGGGCTCAGTTCATGCGCTACTCGATCAGCGACACGGCGGAGTACGGCGACTACACCCGCGGGCCGCGGGTCATCACCGAGGAGACCCGGGCCGAGATGCGGCGGATTCTGGACGAGATCCAGGACGGCTCGTTCGCCCGCGAGTGGCTGGCGGAGAACCGGGCGGGCCGGCCCAACTTCGACCGGCTGCGCCAGGAGGACCGCGACCACGAGATCGAGCGGGTGGGCGCGCAGCTCCGGGCGATGATGCCCTGGTCGGAAGAAGGAAGGCGAGAGGGCGGGGCAAGCGGGGAAGCGGGGCAGCGGGAAGAAAGAGCGGCGGAGAAGGCGCCACGGCGATCCCAGCGCTCCGCTCGGCCACTCCGCTCGGTAGTGCGGATCGGCTCGATGGCCAGGACCCTGTTCGAGAAGGTCTGGGACGCCCACGTCGTACACCAGGTCGACGGCGGGGCCGGCGCTGCTCTACGTGGATCTGCACCTGGTGCACGAGGTCACCTCGCCCCAGGCGTTCGAGGGGCTGCGGCTGGCCGGGCGGCGGGTGCGCCGGCCCGAGCTCACCTGGCGACGGTGGACCACAACGTCCCCACCGGCGACCGGCACCTTCCGATCGCCGACGAGCTCTCCGCGCGGCAGCTCGCCGCGCTGGTGCGGAACGCCCGCGAGTTCGGCGTCGAGCTCTTCGACCTCGAGCTCGCCGGAGCAGGGCATCGTGCACGTCATCGGCCCGGAGCTGGGCCTCACCCAGCCGGGCATGACCATCGTCTGCGGCGACTCCCATACCTCGACCCACGGCGCGTTCGGCGCGCTGGCGTTCGGCATCGGCACCAGCGAGGTGGAGCACGTGCTGGCCACCCAGTGCGTCGTGCAGGTCGGCCCCGAACGATGGAGGTGCGGTTCGACGGGCACGCCGCAGCCCGGGGTCTACGCCAAGGACCTCATTCTCGCCTTGATCCGCCGGATCGGCACAGCCGGCGGCGCCGGCCATGTGATCGAGTACACCGGCGAGGCGATCCGCGCGCTCTCGATGGAAGGCCGGATGACGGTCTGCAACATGTCGATCGAGGCCGGCGCGCGGGCCGGGATGATCGCCCCCGACGAGATGACCTTCGCCTATCTGCGAGCGGCGCCCCCGGGCTCCGAAGGGCAGGACTGGAGCGGCGCGGTCGAGCCTGGCGATCGCTCCGCGAGCGATCCCGGCGCGCGATACGACCGCAAAGTCGTCCTCGATGTCGGCAGCGTCGCGCCCCAAGTCACCTGGGGCACCAGTCCCGGCATGACCGCGGACATCGCCGGCCGGGTGCCCGATCCACGAGACATCGCAGTCGAGAGCGAGCGCGAGAGTCTGCCGGCGCGCGCTGGACGTACATGGGGCTCCAGCCCGGCACGCCGCTCGAAGGTCTCCCGATCGACCGGGTCTTTCTCGGCTCCTGCACCAACGCGCGGATCGAAGATCTGCGGGGCCGCGGCGTCGGTGATCGCAGGACGGCGGGTCGCGCGCGGCGTGCGCGCGATGGTGGTGCCCGGATCGCAGCAGGTGAAGGCCGCCGCCGAGCGCGAAGGGCTGGATCGCATCTTCACCGATGCGGGATTCGAGTGGCGCAACCCGGGCTGTTCGATGTGTCTCGGCATGAACGAGGATGTGCTGGGCCGGGCGAGCGCTGTGCCTCCACCTCGAACCGGAACTTCGAAGGCCGGCAGGGACGGGGCGGCCGCACCCATCTGATGAGTCCCGCCATGGCGGCTGCGGCGGCGATCGCTGGATGTCTGGTCGACGTGCGGAGCTATGCGCTGACGCACTCGCTCGGAGAATTTTATGCAGCCTCAGTCTAAGCTTCAGACGCAGAGCTGAAACTGCCATAGCGGCCATCACTTAGCGATTCGAGCTCAGGTATAGCCTCAAGTCTGCTGGAGTGTCCGTATGCATAAGGTTTCGGTGCGCTGATGCAGCGCTTCACTACTCACATCGGCCGCGTCGTGGCTCTCCCGCGAGTCAACGTCGACACCGACCAAATCATTCCCAAACAATTTCTCCGGAGCGGATCGAGCGCACCGGGTTCGGAGCAGTTCTGTTTTACGACTGGCGCTACGAGACCGACGGCGCCCTGAAGCCGGAGTTCGAGCTGAATCGGCCGGCAGCAGCGAATGCAACCGTGCTGCTCGCCGGCGCCAATTTCGGCTGCGGATCGTCGCGCGAGCATGCGCCGTGGGCTCTGGCCGACTTCGGTTTTCGCTGCATCATCGCGCCATCGTTCGCCGACATCTTTCAGGCCAACTGCAGCCAGAACGGAATTCTGCCGGTGACGCCTTCCATCGAGCAGCGGTCCATGAGCTCTTTCGCCGCTGTGCTGGAACACCCGGATACGAGCTCAGCATCGACCTCGAGTCGCAGCTGGTTCGGGACCGGCAGGGATTTGTCCAACTGTTCGACATCGATCCCTATCGCCGGGAGATGCTGCTGTCGGGTCAGGATGAGATCGGAAGGACGCTGATGCTGGAGGACCGGATCGCAGCGTTCGAGCAGCGCTCATGACGCGGATTCAGCCGTCGCGGTGTTGCCGGGAGACGGCATCGGGCCCGAAGTCACTCGGGAGGCAGTTGGGGTTCTCCAGACGGTCGGCGAGCTCTTTGACTATCAGATCGATACGAGAGAGTACCTGATTGGTGCTGCCGCGATTCGGCAGGGAGGAGAGGCACTACCATCCCGTACCGCGCGAGGCGTTCTGGATTCAGATGCAGTGCTGCTGGGTGCGGTGGGCGATCCCTCCTCTTGCCCCGGGACAGCAGTCGCCCGAAGCCGGCTTGCTGGCGCTACGGCGGCTGCTCGGCGCCTTCGCCAATCTTCGGCCGGTGTCGGTGCATCCGGCACTCGAGGCCCTGTCCCCACTCAGGCCCGAGCGCTTGGCGGGAACGGATCTGCTGATTGTGCGCGAGCTCACCGGCGGACTCTACTATGGCGAGCCTCGCGGCCGGACTGAGGCCGAGGCGGTGAACACCCTGCGCTACAGTGCGTAGCGAGATCGAGAGGGTGGCCCGTGTGGCCTTCGAATCCGCCCGCGCTCGAAGAGGAAAGGTTACCTCGGTGGACAAGGCGAACGTGCTGGAGGTTTCGCAGCTCTGGCGGGAGTGCGTCACCCGGATCGCGCGGCGAGTACCCCGACGTCACGCTGGAGCACCTGTACGTCGATTACGCTGCGATGCGCCTGATCTCCGATCCCACCAGCTTCGATGTGCTGCTGACGGAGAATCTCTTCGGCGACATCCTGAGCGACGAGGCGGCGGTGCTCGCCGGCTCGTTGGGCCTGTTGCCCTCGGCTTCGCTCGGCGAAGGGCCAGGACTCTTCGAGCCGGTTCACGGCTCCGCCCCGGACATCGCGGGGCAAGGGACTGCCAATCCGCTGGGAGCCATCGCCTCGGTCGCGATGTTGCTGCGCTTCGGGCTCAAACTCCCGGAAGCAGCAGAGCTGGTCGATGAGACCATACGGGCGGTCTTGCACGCCGGCTGGCGAACCCGCGATATCGCCCGCCCGGGAGAGGCTGCACTGACAACGAAGGAGATGGGTCAGGAGATTCTGCGGGCGCTCGAACCGCAGCGTCGCCCATGGGGTGCTTCAGTAGATCCTACAGATCAGTGACGGCGCCAAGGCTCGCGCTGGAGACCAGCCGGGCATACTTGTGGAGCACGCCGGCGGTATAACGGGGACTCGGTGCGGTCCATCCGGCGCGCCGGCGCTCGAGCTCGACCGCAGAAATCTCGAGCTGAAGAAGGCGGCGGTCGGCGTCTATCGTGATGCGGTCGCCCTCGTTTACCAGTGCGATGCTGCCGCCGGAGGCCGCTTCGGGCGCGACGTGCCCTACCACCAGCCCGTAGGTACCTCCGGAAAATCTTCCATCGGTGATCAGTCCCACCGAGTCGCCGAGGCCCGCGCCGATCAGGGCCGACGTCGGGGCGAGCATTTCACGCATGCCTGGCCCGCCCCGAGGCCCCTCGTAGCGGATGACGATGACGTCACCCGGACGGATCCGGCCGGCGAGAATAGCCTCGAGACACCGCTCCTCCGAATCGAACACCCGTGCGGGACCGGTGATCCTGGGAGATTTGACTCCCGTGATCTTCGCGACAGCACCCTCAGTCGCCAGGTTACCCCAGAGAATGGCGAGGTGCCCCTCAGGGTAGACCGGCTCATTCCATGGACGGATCACCTCCTGAGCGGACGAGGGTTCCGGCGGGCACCTCTCGCAGTGATTGGCTGACTGTCTCGCCGGTGATGGTGAGAGCGTCGCCATGCAGTTTGCCGTGCTCCAGCAGCATCTTCATCACCTGCGGTACTCCTCCCGCCCGGTGGAGATCGGTGGCGACGAAACGTCCGGATGGCTTGAGGTCGCAGAGCACCGGCGTACGCGCTCGGATTGCCTCGAAGTCGTCGAGGTCGAGACCGACGCCGGCGCTTCTGGCGATCGCGAGCAGGTGCAGCACCGCATTGGTGGAGCCACCCAGCGCCATCACCACCGCAATACCGTTCTCGAAGGCCTTTCGCGTGAGGATCTGCCTGGGCCGGAGCCTCCGGCGGACCGCCTCAACCAGTGTGCGACCCGATTCGGCGGCACTCTCCTCCTTCTCGACATCTTCGGCGGCCATAGTGCTCGAGCGGGGCAGGCTCATCCCCATCGCCTCGAACACCGAAGACATGGTGTTGGCCGTGAACATGCCGCCACAGGAGCCTCGCCCAGGGCAGGCCCGCCGCTCGATCTCCAGCAGCTCGCGGTCATCGATCCTGCCGGCACTATGCTGGCCCACGGCCTCGAAGGCGCTGACGACAGTCAGGTCCCGTCCGTTATAATGGCCCGGCTTGATGGTGCCGCCATAGACGAAGATTGCCGGGATATCCATCCGCGCCATGGCGATCATGGCTCCCGGCATGTTCTTGTCGCACCCACCCACCGCCAGCACGCCATCCATGCTCTGGGCACCGCAGGCGGTCTCGATCGAGTCGGCGATGACCTCGCGGGAGACGAGCGAGTACTTCATGCCTTCAGTGCCCATCGAGATCCCGTCGCTCACGGTCACGGTTCCGAAGGTCTGCGGCATGCCTCCGGCCTGACGGATTGCATCCTCGGCTCGGTGGACGAGCCGATCCAGCCCCGCGTTGCAGGGGGTGATGGTGCTGTGCGCGTTGGCAATACCGATGATCGGCTTGCCGAAGTCCTCGTCGCCGAAGCCCACCGCGCGCAGCATGGCCCGGTTAGGGGCGCGCTCGACACCCTGGGTGATGGCGCTGCTTCGGAGTGGATTGGGCATGTGGGGAATGTATTGGAAGGACGGGAAGGACGGGAAGGACGGGAAGACGGGAAGACGGCAAGACCGGAAGAGAGAGATACCTCATCCCGAGCGAGCGAGGGATCTACTTCGCGGTTTCCTGAAACCCGCTGAGAAGATCCCTCACTTCGTTCGGGATGAGGTGCTTTCCCGCTTCCCGCTTACCCGCTTACAACCGGCTCCGCCGGCGTGACCGCCGCCTCGTTCTGCTCGCCGGTTCTGATCCGGAACACCTGGGCGACGTCGAGAACGAAGACTTTTCCGTCTCCCACTTCTCCGGTACGGGCGCTCCTGAGAATGGCATTGACGGTGGGCAGCACGAAGGGCTCGGACACCCCGATCTCCAGTCGCACCTTCTCCTGCAGGTCCACCTTCACCGTCGTGCCCCGATAGGTTTCGACTCGCTCCGTCTCGCCCCCATGCCCCAACACTCGCGAGACGGTGAGCCCCCGGACCTCGCTTCGGTACAACGCCTCCAGCACCTCGTTCAGGCGGTCGGGCCGGATGATGGCGACTATCAGCTTCATGACCTGGATCTCCTATTGGGCTGAGGCCGTGGCCGGTAGCAACACTCCGGAGAGCTCTTCGGCCGCGAGCACGTCCGGATGCACCAGGATGGAGCCTTCGCCGCTGGCATAGGCCTCTTCGCCGTGCTGGCTCACGTCCATCCCCACACCCTCGATCCGGGGCACCGCGCGGAGTGAAACGACCAGGCTCAGCCCCTTCAGGATCGCGAATGTCATGATCCCGGCGTACGCAGCAGCGCTCAAACAGGCGAGCGCCTGCACCGCGAGCTGATGCGGATTGCCGAACAACAGACCGTCACTGCCTGCCGAGTTCCAGACCTTCTGGGCCAGCACGCCGGTCAGCAAGGCGCCGGTGAGCCCGCCAACTCCGTGGCCGGCGAAAACGTCCAGGGAGTCGTCGATCCGGGTACGGGAGCGGAGCTGGATCATGAAATAGCTGGGGAACGCCGCGACGGCGCCGAGGACCAGGGCGCTCAGTGGACTGATGAATCCCGCGGCCGGCGTAACCGCCACCAGCCCCACCACGATGCCGGTGGCTCCGCCTACCGCAGTGGCCTTGCCGGTGCGGAAGTAGTCCAGCAGCGTCCATACCACCAGCGTGGCAGCCGGGGCCAGGAAGGTGTTGGTGAACGCGAGGGCCGCGAGCCCATTGGCCGCCAGCGCGCTGCCGCCATTGAAGCCGAACCAGCCGAACCAGAGCAGGCCCGCACCCAGCAGCACGAATGGCACGTTATGCGGGATCACCGCCGTGCGTCCGTAGTCCTTTCGTGAGCCGAGCACCAGCGCCGCCACCAGGGCCGATACACCGGCGTTGATGTGCACCACGGTTCCACCTGCAAAGTCCAGCGCGCCGCGGCTCATGAGCCATCCGCCGCCCCAGACCCAGTGCGCCACCGGGGCGTACACCAGCAGGGTCCAGAGGGTGATAAAGGCGACGTAGGGACCGAACCGCATCCGCTCCACCACCGCACCCGAGATCAGGGCTGCGGTGATGATGGCGAAGGTGGCCTGGTAGGCCATGAACAGCACGTGGGGAATGGTGCCCTTTGCCTCGGTGCCCACGCCCTGCAGCCCGACATTGGCCAGACCGCCGAGGAGGGGGCCTCCGTCACTGAAGGCCAGGCTGTATGCCGCAACCGCCCAGGTGACCCCCACGATGCCCAGGGCCACGAAGCTCATCATCATGGTGTTGAGCGAGTTCTTGTTTCGAACCAGGCCTCCATAGAAGAAGGCGAGGGCCGGGTGTCATGAGCAGTACCAGGGCGGTGGAGACCAGCATCCACGCGGTGTCGGCGGAATTGATCGATTGCACGTGAGGATCCGTGGTAGAGAGTCATCGAGTCTAGTGAATGTGAGTCACGAGTCACCAGTCGTCAGTCGTGAGCTCAGCGCACGACTTCGTGCACTGACGACTCGCGACTGGTGACTCGCGACTGCCATCACGCGTCGTAATACAGGAAAAACTCATACGGATGCGGCCGCAGATTGACCGGGGCGATGTCCTTGCTCCGCTTCATCGCGATCCAGGTTTCGATCACATCGGGAGTGAAGACGTCGCCTTCGAGCAGGAACTGATGGTCCTGCTCCAGCGCAGTCACCGCTTCGTCCAGCGAGCCGGGGACCGTCTTGATCGTCTGCTTCCGCTCGTCGTGCAATTCGTACAGATCCTCATCGATCGGTGCCGGCGGTTCCAGCTTGCGCTTGATCCCGTCAGCCCCGCCATCAGGAGTGCCGAGAACGCCAGGTAGGGGTTGGCCGTGGGATCGGGCGCCCGAAACTCGATCCGCCGCGCTTTGGGGCTGCTGGAGTAACAGGGGATCCGGCAGATCGCCGAGCGGTTGCGGGCGGAGTACATCAGATTGACCGGCGCCTCGAAACCGGGGACCAGCCGGCGATAGCTGTTGGTGGTCGGGGCACAGAGCGCCAGCAAGCGCGGGCGCGTGCGCGATCAAACCGCCGATGTAGTGCCGTGCGGTCTCCGAGAGGAGTGCGTAACCGTTCTCGTCATAGAACAGCGGCTTGTCTCCTTTCCACAGCGACTGGTGCACGTGCATTCCCGAGCCGTTGTCCCCGAAGAGCGGCTTGGGCATGAAGGTGGCCGTGAGCCCCAGGCTGTGGCACACATTCTTGACGATGTACTTGTAGACCAGCAGCCGGTCGGCCGTCTTGACCAGCGTGCCAAAGCGGAAATCGATCTCCGCCTGCCCGGCGGAGGCCACCTCATGGTGCTGAACTTCCACCGGAACTCCCGCCTCGATCAGCGCCACCATGATCTTGGAGCGCACATCCTGCAGCCGGTCCACCGGAGGAACCGGGAAGTAGCCCTCTTTGTGGCGGGGCCGGTGGCCCAGGTTCGGCACCCCATTCCGGCCCGAGTTCCACACGCCCTCCTCTGAGTCGATGTGGTAGTACCCCTCGTGCGCGTTCTGATCGAACCGCACCGAGTTGAAGATGAAAAACTCGGCTTCGGGCCCCCAATAGGAGGTTGTGGCGATGCCGGTGGTCTTGAGGTACTCCTCAGCCTTGAACGCGACGAAGCGGGGATCGCGGGTATACGGCTCCAGGGTCAGCGGGTCGTAGATGTTGCAGGTCAGCGAGAGCGTCGGCACCGTGAGGACCGGATCGATGAAAGCGGTCGACACATCGGGCAGCAGCAGCATGTCGCTCTCGTTGATGGCCTGAAAGCCCCGGATCGAGGACCCGTCGAATCCCAACCCCTCCCGGATCATCGCCTCATCCAGAGTGGCCGCCGGGATCGAGAAGTGCTGCCAGGTACCGGGCAGGTCGCAGAACTTCACGTCCACCACCTGGATTTTCTTCTCCTTGATCAGCTCCATCACCTGCTGTACGTCACTGGTGGTGGATGGATGCGGGTTAGCTGCGGGTCGAACCGTCGTGGCCATGGATTTCTCGGTGTTTGGGGTCAGGGCTGTCGCGGTTCATAAAAGACGATGCCCCCGCGGGATTCGTCGAACGCAGGGGCATCAGCCGGCACAGAGACTACTCAGGCCAAGGTCCAGGCGGTTCGACCGAAGGCAGGCTCCGGTTTCGCTGACCACCAGGATTGGGATTGGGAGAGATGGGGCGGTGCATGGTGTCCCGTTCGGGGGCCTGAGATGTTCACCTGGCCTGAGTATATGGACTGGCCTGCTCAGTGTCAAGCGATTTGTGCATCTTTTGCACAAAACTACCGACGCTTCTGCAGAATGAGCGCTCGACTTATGGAGTCTAGGCGCTGAAATCCGTGCAGAATATGCAAAAATCGGCGCACCGGCCGTCGCTGAACCGAGCAGCCATGCCCGGAGTTCCGCGCCCGATTATGCTTGTACCGTCGATCCTCCTTTCCCGCGAGCCCACGTGACCGGTCCCACCACCGAATCTCCGGTAACCCGGCCGAGACGGCATCCCCCCAGGATCGCGCCCGGCCTTGGCTGTCCTGGTACTGATTGTTGGCGGCTTGGCGGCGTGGTACTTCGCCGGGCGCCGCAGGCTCGTATTCAGCAACGAGCTGGCCGCTCCCATCTGGCTGGCCGTGGCGCAGCGCGCTCCGGTGACCTCGCGCCGGGGACGGTTCAGACGGTGGAGCTTCCCTCGGGGTCGGTGGTGGTGCAGTGGAATCTGGCCCGCCCGCTCTCCGCCAATCAGCGGCCCATGGGAGAGGAATTGCGGGGCTCCGCAGTTATCCGGGAAAAGCGGGGACTGATTCGGCGGAGCGCCACGATTCGGGAGAGCGGGACCGCGTACTTCGCTCCGCTTGATCACCAACGCCAGTCAGGAGCTGCTCCGGATCACTACGAATGCCGGCTTGGAAGGTGCCGTGGAGTGTGGCTGCGCCATCAGACCCGGGGCCAACCGGGTCTTCATCGGGTACTACCGGCTCTATCAGAACAGCACGGTGCGGGCCCGGGACAGCACTGGCCGAACCGCCACCTTCCGGGATCTCGGACCCCGAGTGACTGCGACCGACGGCACCGTCGGTCTCCGGTTCGAGGCCAAGGACTTTCGCTGAATTAGGAGCGCGGGCGCTTCCGCCTGAGCTCGACGATCGAGCCGGGAGTAACCGCGTCGAATCCGTACTTGTTGCGCACCTTGTCCACCGCTTCAGTGAGGTGCCGCAGCCGGACCCGCTCGGGAGCCTCGAACAGATCCTCCTCCGCGGCGGTGCCCAGGTTCGTCGCCGCCACGCCGATCAGCCGAACTCCACGGTCCCGCTCGCCGCACATCCGCAAAGGCCGAGCGAAACAGCTCCCTGGCAGCGTGGTAGATCTCCGCATCCAGATCGGTTGCGGTTTCCAGGGTCCGCCGGCGGGTCACCGTTCGAAAGTCGTCGTGCCGGAGCTTGAGGGTTACCGACGCGCGCCAGGATCTGTTCGTCCCGGAGCTGAGCGGCCACGCGCGCGGTGAGCAGGGCCAGAATCCGTTCGAGCTCCTCCGGATCTCGCAGATCGCGCGAAAGCGTGGTCTCCCGGCTCACCGATTTGGGTAGCCGGTCCGGCCGGAGTACGGTCCCGCCTCGGCCATTCGCCCGAAGCTTGAGCGAGCGGGCATCGGCGCCGATGAGCTGCTCCAGCGCTCGCTCCGCCATCTCCTGGATCTGGTGCACGTCCACCAGTCCCAGCACGGCCCAGCGCTCGGCCGTCTTGGGCCCCACGCCAGGAAGGGCGGAGAGGGGAAGCCCGGCGAGGAAGCCTTTCTCCCATCCGGCCCGCACTTCCATCAGACCGCGGGGCTTGGCGCAGTCGGATGCCATCTTGGCGATCATCCGGTTGGGCCCGATGCCGATGCTGCACGTCGAGACCGGTGTCGCTGCTTGACCGTATCCCGGACCTGCTCCGCCACCGGGAGCAGCGACGTGGGGTACTGCCGTTCCGTGCCGGCGAAATCGAGGTAGGCCTCGTCCAGAGACGCCATCACCACGGTGGGGGAGAAATCTTCCAGCACAGCCCGTACCGCGTGGGATGCATCGCGGTAGTGCACGAACGAGCCCTGAAAGAACGTGGCCTGAGGACAGAGCCGGACGGCTTCGGCGATCGGCATCCCGGCGTGAATGCCGAAGCGGCGCGCCGCGTGAGAGGCCGACTGAACCACCCCCCGCTGATCCCGGCGGCCGCCCACCACCAGCAGCTCGATGCTACGCAGCTCGGGATGATATTGGCGGCAGACTTCGACGAAGAAGGCGTCGAGATCGACGTGGAGGAGTCGGGCGGGCATACTGGAGCTTACACCAGGAGAATGGCGGTTGCCTTGAAGGCGATGATGACCGCTGAGCCCGGCGTGGAGGCCCATTTCCTCGGCCGACGCGGTGGTGACCGAGGCGATCAGCGGCCGGCCCACATCGAGATGCACCAGGGTAACCGGCCCCAGCCGCTCCAGCCGGTCACCACCGCCTCCTTGTGGTTGCGGGCCGAGTCCGGGTGCGGGGTCAGGCTCAGCACGATGTCCTCCGGCCGGATCACGGCATGCGCCGGCCCTTCGCGCTCGGCCACGACATCGAGGCTGAGATTTTCTCCCTGAAACCGTCCGCGGAAGCGCACCCGATCGTCCGCGGCGTCGTTCCGCTGAACGGCTCCTGCGATCACGTTTCCGGTGCCCACAAACCGCGCAACGAATGCCGAGTTGGGGTAGCGGAACACCTGCTCCGGAGTGCCGCTCTGGGCGATCCTGCCCTCGGACAGCACCGCCACCAGATCTCCCAGCCGCAGCGCCTCGTCAAAATCATGGGTGACCTGCAGCGTGGTGATTCCCTCCCGCTCATGCAGCTCGCGTAGCTCGCGCCGGAGCACCTGTCGGGTGGCTGGATCGACGGCGGCGAACGGCTCATCCAGGAGGAGGATCGATGGCCTGGGGCGCCAGTGCCCGGGCCAGCGCCACCCGTTGCTGCTCTCCGCCGCTGAGCCCGCGTACCGGCCGGTCGAGCAGCGGGGTCGATGCCCAGCAGATCCGCCAGTTCTTCGGCTCGGGCCGCTGGCGGCTCCGTTCCGTCCTCCCCGGCCGGTGAGCCCGTAGCCGATGTTGTCCCGCACGCTGAGATGCGGAAAGAGATGGTACTGCTGATACACGAAGCCGAGTCCCGCGCCGCTCCGGTGGCAGGTCGGTGACGTCCTCATCGTGCATGAAGACGCTGCCGCCCAGAAGTCGGGCGTGGCCGGCAATGGCCTCCAGCAGCGTGGTTTTTCCCGAACCGGTAGGACCGATGATCAGGGCGTAGCCGCCCTTGGCACTTCCAGAGAGATATCGCGCAGATCGAAGGTGCCCACCCTGACCTGCAGATCTCCAGTCGGATCACGCCGGTTCCTCGGGCTGCAGCACCCGGACCAGGAGGAACACCGCCAGAGCCACTACCAGCAGAATCACCGCGGCGGGCACGGCTGCCGGCAGCCCGAACGCAGTGAACCGATCGAAGATCAGGATGCTTGCGACTTTCGGGTTGTACGTCAGGATGACGATGGATCCAAACTCGCTGACGCTCCGCGCCCACGCGAGGATGGAACCGGCGAGGATTCCTCTGCCGGCAAGCGGTAGCGTCACCCGGCGAAAGGCTCCCCAGGCCGTGTCGCCCAGGGTGCGAGCAACTCGCTCGAGCTGCGGATCGACTCCGCGGAATGCCTCCCGCGCGCCGCTGACCAGGATCGGGGCGGAGACAAACAGCATGGCCGCCACGATGCCCGGGACATGGCTCACGAACTCCAGTCCGAGGTGTGCCAGAACGCCGCCGACGGTGGATCGGCGTCCCAGAAAGAGCAACAGGGCGATGCCGGCGACGGGGTGCGGAATGACCACCGGCAAGTCGATGATCCCCTGTACGATTCTGCGCCCGGGAAAGCTGCGGCGGGCCAGCAGGTAGGCCAGAGGAATGCCGAGGAGAGCGCCGCGATCAGCGTGGCTGCGGTCGCGGTGAAAACCGTGAGCGCGATCGACGCGCGAAGTTCTGGATCTCGAATGGCCTCGGCCAGATGCCGCGGCGATGATTCCAGAAGCAGCCGCAGCAGCGGCCCGATCACGAAGAGCACAAGGCAGGCCCCGAGGCCGGCCAGAATCACGCGAGACCAACGGACGTCCATGCACAATCGTCGCGCTCACCCGACTCTTTGTCGAGGGCTGCCAGGGTGAGCCGCCGCCGGCTAATTTGCCGCATGCGTGTCACCTTTGTCGGTCTGGGGGCCATCGGATGGCCGATGGCGGAGCACCTCGCCCGGCGGCACGAGCTCACCGTCTACAATCGGACGATTGCACGAGCGACTGACTTCGTCCGTCGTTACTCCGCCCGGCTAGCCGATACGCCCAGGCAAGCGGCCGACGGGTCCGATGTGGTGGTTACCTGTCTTCCTACCTCCCGTGAGGTGGAGGCTCTGCTGGAGGGGCCAACGGACTGCTCGCCGGTCTGAGGCGCGGGGCCATGTTGCTCGATTGCACTTCGGGTGATCCGGCCACTT
Organism: uncultured Gemmatimonadales bacterium; assembly: GCA_963825815.1. Lineage (GTDB taxonomy): Bacteria > Gemmatimonadota > Gemmatimonadetes > Gemmatimonadales > GWC2-71-9 > CAVVWJ01. The sequence goes on from CAWGVB010000018.1 coordinate 135,680, forward strand.
CCCGGCGCATTGCCCAGCGGCTGGCGGAGAAGGGCATAGCGTTTGCCGATGCCCCAGTGAGTGGCGGGACCAACGGCGCCGAGGCCGGAACGCTCACGGTGATGGTGGGAGCCGATGAGAGCACTTACCAGCGGGCCGTCCCGGTCCTGCAGGCATTCGGACAGCGTATCCAGCACATGGGGCCGGTTGGAACCGGCCACGCCATGAAGGCGGTCAACAATGCCCTTCTGGCGGTCAACATTCTGGCCGTAGGAGAAGGTCTCGCGGCTTTGGTAAAGCCGGGAGTTCCCGCCCGGACTGCGGTCGAAGTCCTCAATGCCTCGAGCGGACGTTCCTTCGTGAGCGAATCGCTGGTTCCCGACCGGGTCCTGACCGGGGCCTGGCCCCGCACCTTCAGATTGGCCTTGCTGGACAAGGATGTGGGCATCGCCTGTGACCTACTGAAGGACACCGGTGTACCCGGGAATGTTATTGCCACTTCAGGGAAGCTGATGGGCGAGGTTCGAGCTGCTCTAGGCGAGGAGGCCGACTACCTCGAAGCGATCAAGTGGATCGAACAACGGGCCTGCAGTAGAGATTAGGGGCTGAGGCCGGCACTTGCCGCGGCTGGGCTGGTTCGTTCAGTTTCCGGCGCCATGCACCGAACAATTCAATGAGCGATTGGGGCGCCACACAGCGGGTTCCGGCCCGGGTGGTGCTTTCCGAGGGTGTCGTGCTGGCGGGGGAGCTCCACCTGCTGGCCCGGGCCACCTACCCGTCCGAGAGCGAAAGCCCGCTGGAAATGTTGAATCGCGACGATCCCTTCTTTGCCCTGAGTCTGGGTGAAGGAGGCGTCGCCTTCGTCTCCAAAGCCCAGGTGGCAGTAGTGTCCTGCCAGAATCTGGAGCCGCGGGATGATCCCGATCGCGCAACCGCCGCCAAGCTGGTCATGCTGTCGGTCGAGCTCGACCGACGGGGTCGAGTACCGGGGCCGCAGCTCGTTCGAGCTTCCACCCACCCGGGCCCGGGCTCTCGACTACGTCAATGCCCCGGGCCGATTCTTTACCTTGGCCACTGACGGGATCATGCAATACATCAACAAGTCCCTGGTACGCCTGATCCGCCCTCTCGACTGAGATGCAACCGTGGCACGACTCGACAGACTGATACAGGTGATGCAGGAGCAGCGGGCCGAAGCGCTCCAGCTCGCCGTCGGCAAGCCTGCGTCGCTCATGTATAATGGATCGCTTCGTCCCATTACCCGCGAGCCGATGAGTGATGCTCAGATCCAGGGCCTGGTCCGGGAGATTGCCTCGCCGGACGCGGCTTCGCAGCTCGGCTCCGCCGAGCCGGTGGCTTTCGCTTACCGATCTCCGTACGGTGAGGTCCGGGTAGAGCTCAAGGCCGGTGCTAACGGCCTTGCGGTACTCCGGCCGGCATCAGCCCAACCCGGAAACGCTGCGCCCGCGGCCAACTCGGCACCTCCCACCGCGGCCTCTCCGCCTTCAGCCTCGGCTCCACCGCCTTCTCCACCACCCTCGCCCGCCGCTCGCGCGACCCAGGATTTGTCGGAACATCGCGGGAACATGGACGTGCTGTTCCGTACCCTGGTTGAGTCGGGCGCCTCCGACCTCCATTTGCGGACCAGCGAGCCGCCAATGCTGCGGATCCACGGGAGCTGGCCCGGCAGGACCATCCTCCGCTGTCCGCCGAGCGGGTCGAGACCATGCTCCTCAGCATCATGACGGCCAAGGAGGTTGGGGAGTTCCGAGACGGGGGAGACACCGACTGGGCGTACGAGATCGAAGGCCTGGCGCGGTTCCGCTGCAACGCGGGCCGTGACCGTTACGGCGCTATGGGGGTGTTCCGGGTCATTCCCAACCAGATTCGCACCGCAGAGGAGATGGGGCTGAGCCAGGAGGTACAGAATCTTTGCTATCTCACCAAGGGACTCGTCGTGGTGACCGGGCCAACCGGCTCGGGGAAGAGCACGACTCTCGCGGGCCTGGTCGATCTGATCAACCGCACCCGCACGGATCACATCATCACGATCGAGGATCCCGATCGAGTTCGTTCATCCCAGTAAGAAGTGTCTGGTCACCCAGCGCCAGGTGGGCGTCCATACCCGGTCTTTCAAGCATGCTCTCCGGGCGGCTCTGCGAGAGGACCCCGACATCATCCTGGTTGGCGAAATGCGAGATCTGGAAACGGTCTCCATTGCGATTGAAACGGCGGAAACCGGTCACCTGGTCTTCGGCACGCTCCACACCACCACCGCATCCTCGACTATCGACCGCATCATCGACCAGTTTCCAGCCGACCGGCAGTCACAGGTGCGGGTGATGCTGTCCGAATCCCTGCGGGGTGTCATCGCCCAGACGCTTTGCAAGAAGATCGGAGGCGGCCGGGTGGCTGCGAGGGAAATTCTGCTCTCCATTCCGGCGGTCTCCAACCTGATCCGTGAGGGGAAGACCTTCCAGATTCCCTCAATCATGCAGACCAACCGGAAAGGCGGGATGGTGACGCTGAACGATGCGCTGATGGAATTGGTCGACGCGAAATTGGTGGAACCGAAGGAAGCGTACATGAAGTCGGTGGAGAAGCCGGGCTTTCTTGCCGGACTGAAGGCCAAGCGGTACGACGTGTCGTTTCTCGGTGAATGAGCGTCTCGCCTCCTATCCTGGTTCTGGTCAACCCGCAGGACATCGTGAACATCGCCAGCGCGGTGCGGATCGCCAAGAACTTCGGGATCGACCGCATGAGGCTGGTGAACCCGGAGGTCTTCGACCCCTACCGCATCGAAGGCATTGCCCACAACACGGCAGATCTGGTTGCCCGGATCGAGATCGTCGACTCGCTCGAGCAGGCCATCCGGATTGCGTCTTTACCGCCGTGCTGACCGCGCGCGAGCGGGCTGCCAAGCGGCGGGTGCTTCGGCCCCGTGAAGCCGCCGCAGCTCTGGTCGACGCGGCAGTGAGCGGACCGGTCGCAATGATCGCCGGACGGGAGGACAGCGGCCTGACCAACGCCGAACTGGACCTCTGTCACGCGCTGGTCACCATCTCGACCGATCCCGGGCACCGTTCGCTCAATCTGGCCCAGGCGGTGGCAATCATGGCCTACGAGACCTGGAGTGCGCGCGGGGGCGAGGGGCTGCCGATCAAGCCTCCCCGCAATCGCGCCGACCCCGGCCACCTCGGGCCAGCTCGAGGAGCTCTTCGCCGACTGGACCCGCGCACTGTGGGCCATCGACTTCTTCAAGACGCGACAACCGGATAACGTGATGCGATCCTTTCGCGAGATCGTGTTTCGCGGCGGAGCTGGATGGACGTGAAGCTTCACTGCTGCGGGCCATGGGGATCGAGGTCGTGCGGTACCTGGACCGGGTACACGCAGGAGAATCCTGATGGGTCGCTCGAACGCCTACTGGACGTCCAACCTGTATCTCTCCGAAGATGCCGAGCCCGGTCCCTGCGGCTCCGCTGACCGATCTCGCTCCGCCACTGGCGGCGCGCTTTAGCATGATCCGCGAGGGGCTGCTGAAGCTTCCCGGAGTGGGTGAACAGGTCCGCTTCATGGGTCCTACCTGGCATTGGGCCTGGGAATACGGGGTGGGAAATCGCAAGGTGTGCTGGCTTCATCTGATGAGAAGCAGTGTGGACGTCACCTTCACGCTCTCCGACAGCGATGAGAGCCGGCTCGACCAAGGGTACCAAGGTGGCGGGAGTCATCGCTCGGGCTCTGGTCGAGGGACAGCGCACCGGTCCGGTGAAGTGGTGCTGGCTGGAGCTGAGCGACCGGCGGTCCATTGATGCCTTTCTCAATCTCGCCCGGCGAAAAGTGGAGTGGCTGGCCGAAAGGCCCGCGCCCCGACGGGCGCCGCGCCTCCATGGCGGAAAAGGAGGGGAGGCGGCCGAAGCCGACTGAATCAGTCGGATTACGTCGTGGTCGGGTTGTGCAATGAAATGGCCGCACTATACTTCGGCGCGCATTTGCCCGAACCATTACGACATGGTCTGCGTTCTCCACGGCGGGACAATAGTATTTCGCTCAGGAGGAACAGCATGCCACGCGGTGACAAATCCGCTTATACGGACAAGCAGAAACGACAAGCCGAGCATATCGAGGAAGGGTATGAGCATCGCGGCGTTCCCGAGGGCGAAGCCGAGCGCCGTGCATGGGCTACCGTGAACAAGGAGACCGGCGGCGGCAAGAAGAGTGGCAGCGGCCGCGGCAAGGCGGAAAACCATGCCCCCTCCCGAAAGGGCGGAAAGCTCGGAGGCAAGGCAGCCGCGTCACGGCCTGCAAAGGCAAGGTCCGCCTCGGCCAAGAAGGCAGCCGCAACGCGCAAGCGCAAAGCCGCCCACGGCTGACGCGTCGGCGGTCAGCCGTCCTTGGTGCGCAACGTCCAACCCGACGTCGTGGTGGACCCACGCTGTTGGGCAAGGGCTCGCCATTGCGCGACACGACCATTGTCGCCGATCGTCAAGCGCGCTGATCGGCTCGCACGCCGGTGTGACGGAGAGGCTCCGATCTATCCCCACATCAGTCGATATCAACGGAAAATGACAGACCGGTTCGTCAACCGACCGGCGCCCCGCTTCTTTTGGCGAGCACGATTGGCATGAGGCACGCCACGTGACTGAGTGATTGTGCGGTTGAGGTACGTGTCATGAACCGGCTCGGGCGGGCGCCGACAGTCACGCGGGCGTCATCTGATGGATTGGCCACCGTCAGATCGCTGCGATCGCTGGCGATCGTTCTATCCGCGCTCATGGTCGGCCCCGTCGAGGCGCAGATCCAGCGGACGCCATTCCTGGTGGCAGGCGTCGGGCTCGCCCCTGTGAAGCGTGGACCGAAGCCAGGCAAGGCCGGACGGCCAACGCTTACGAACAATGGGTCATGGGCTTCGTCTCTGGCGTGTCGGCGGTGTCTGAGGGCATGGCGCCATTGTTCCGTGTGGACGCCGGGACGGTTGAAGGTTGGGTGGACAGCTACTGCCTGGATCATCCGCAAGACAGGATTGCTACCGCCGCTGCCGCATTTGTCACCGCCCATCCTCGGTGACGGCCGGCGATTCCCGCAGTGGCTCAACCATCAAATCTTTTGTGCGTTCGTTGGCCTGAACAAGAGGAGACGACCTATGAAAGCGCTTTCGATTTCAGTATCGCTTTGCCTGGCGCTGGCAGGTTGCAATATGATGGCCGGGCTTGGCGAGGACATGCAGCAGGCGGGTGTGAACCTTCAGCAGCGAGCGACTGAAGCCCAACAGAACAGGACGCCGGACTATGGTTCGGAGGGAATATACAACGCACCACAGACGATGACCTACCCGACGTCGCCACAGCCGCAGTACACACAGGAATAACCCCGCAGCCGTGTCGTCCCGTAGCTGACGCTGAATCGGCAAGGGCGCTCCATGATTCTTACCTGAGGAAATCGAGCACCGTCGCCCACGATGCGTTCGCCGCCTCGGCATTGTAGCCGATCGTCCCGAACGGATATTTGGTACGCTCCGGCAGACCCCGCATATCGAACGCGTGAAGCGCATTGGGATACGAGACCGCGCGAAGTGTGTTCGGCGGCGCGCCCTCCACCACGGGGTCGCACACGGCCGGACGCGCGACGTCATCGCTGGCGCCCATCAGCATCAACACGGCGATACCTGCTGCCGACCAGGGCGTCTCGCCACGGCAATCAGGGTAGTACATCACTGCCTTCGCGAACATCGGCGGCCCTGAAGGCATGGCCCGCAAAGCCGCGAGGACACCGCCGCCGCCATACGACCAGCCGATGACCGATATCCTGCCTGGGTCAACGCCGGCTTGAGCGCGTGTCCAGGTCACGGCTTCGAGAATGTCCTCGCCGACCTGCGCGTGAGAAACATGGCCGCAATTGCTGAAACGGCCGAGGTAGTCCACGAACACAACCAAATACCCGGCGGCCTGCAACTCGCCCGCGCGTCCATCGTATGGATTGACGCCATTGGTTGCGGCGAACCCGGAACAGCCGGGCACCAGCAGCACGGCGGGGTGCGGCGCGGCGCCTGACGGTGACAACACGCGGTATGGCTCAGCCGCGGATGCCGCATGGTACCACGGCCAACACGCCAGAAGCACAGCACCCACCGCACACCGCCGCATCTGCGACCACATCGATAACTCCCCCGGCCACGCCCCAAAGCCGTCCTTGCCCGGCCGGCGTGGCGTTGTTGGCGCCGGTCAGCTTTTTGATCAATGACCTTTGGCCCGGAAAGCGGCATGATCAACGGAGAACGGCACCGGTGAGCCAACAGACCATTCGTCTTGACGACGGAGACGCTTACCAGCGCGGGAGCCCTCCTCTCCAGGCCAGAAGGAACTGCTCGCCATGGATATCCGGACCCCGCGTCCGCCGAGCGCCAACGTGTCATGTATGCCGGCCCGGTACCAGATCTGTGGACGGGCGCGCGCCTCGAGGCGGTCGAGAACTTCGCGAAATCACGTATCGGACCTTTGCCGACTTCGAGCCTTGCTGGCGCTCGAGCACGTCCTTTGCAGCCACCGCACCAGCGATCACCCATTGCCGCCCGGCGATGTCGAACAGCACAGGGCACGGTTGCGCCGCCTGCCGGCTGACCCCCAGGGGACGCATCACGTATGCGGCGACTGTGCCAACGCGATCAAGGGCCGCGTGCCGATGGCGCAGGAACCTTAAGGGCACTCGCTGATCGCCCATAGGGCGCCGGCGCGTCTTTGGGACCGTCAATATAAATAACTATTGACAGTCAAAAGGAGTGACGTCATATTCGCGCGATGCAGCCCCGACCCGAACCCGAACCGCCCGACCTCGCCCTCCTGCTCCCCAGGGACGCCTACTACCAGCTCGTCCACACGCTGCGCGCCGCTGCTCCCTCCGCCCATCACCGACACTCCCGAGGACCTCGCCCGCCGCGACAACGCCGCCATCGCCCAGGTCGCCTCCCTGCTGCCCGCCAATGCCGACGAGGCCACGCTCGCCGCCCAGTACGTCGCCGCCCACGCCCAGGCGGTGGACTGCCTGCGGCTGGCCCGCAAGTGCGAGAGGGATGGCGCATCGTCCTCAAATGCACCGCTCAGGCCGCCAGCATGATGCGCCAGGCGCAGGGCGCGATGCGGCTGCTGCTGCACATGCAGGCGGCGCGCCAGAAGCGCGAGGCGGACAGCGCCGCCACCGACCGGGCCGCCTGGACCGAGCATTGCGCCGCCGGACTAATGGCGCAGGCGCTGCCCGGCGCGCCGGCCCGGGCCGAGCCGCCCCCGCCGCCTGCGCCCGCCCCGGAGCCGTCGCAGGCCGGGAGCCGGAAACCGACCCGGTCGCGGAGGCCGAGGAATATGCGCACATCTACCCGCAGCGCGCCGCGCTGATCCGCCGGCACGGCCGGGTGCCGGACAACGCCTCGTTCGGCCCGCCCGAGGCTTGGCTGGTGCGCGCCCTGGTCACCGGCCGTACCCCAACATTGCTGGCGCTCGACCCGCCGGAGGCCGGAACACACGCGACGGCGTAGTGGCGGATGGCTTTGTCACGTGCTCGCAGCGGGCGTCGATCGTGGACAGCACGTGCTCGGCCGGGGCCGTTGGCGAAAGCCCAGAATATTGGCGCGGAGGATAGCGGAGAACCGCGGAGCATCGCGGAGAACACGCGGACGCGTCGGGCTGCGCCGCCCCACGAGGGGCAAATCTCCGCGGTGCTCCGCGGCTCTCCGCTGTCCTCTGCGCCAATTATCGAGCTATGGCGGCCGCCCAGGCGCCGCTTGCCGGACAACGTCCGAGGTTTCGCTGTAGAACCGTCTCACCGCAGGATCCGCTGTCTCCGCCCACGCGGCGTGAACTCAATCCAGCGCATCCCGCTTGGGGTTGCCGGAGGCTCCGCTTCTGGACTCAGGCACAGGGCGCTTCGAACTCGTGCCCGGCCGAGGTCGGGCATGGAGCCCCGGTCGGACCGGCAGATGGATCACTGCACCCCGGACCAAACAGCGATGTATCGATCATCCGTCGCTCGGACGGGTAGGCTGCAGCGACACACACCGCTTTTCATCGCGATGGAGTCAGGGAGCCTGCGACACCGAGCGTCATGAGCTTGCTGCATCACGCCCGGCTCAGGATCTTCGGATCAACGGTTTGGCGCGTGCGGCGTCGGAGCCAGGAACCCCAATCGGCCATTGTCAAAGCTTGCGCGAAAACACTGCGACCTTCACGGGGC
>CAWGVB010000019.1:0-18834 GCA_963825815.1 uncultured Gemmatimonadales bacterium
ACCGGCGCGCTAGTGCCGGCACTTACCGCGCTCCGCCGCGCCGCAGAACGGGCCGCCCGGCGAGGGGCCCATATCCTGGTCGTGAGTGATCGCGCCGCCGGGCCCAGCCCGCGCGCCGATCCCGATGCTGCTCGCGATCGGGGCGGTGCGGCAGGAACTGGTTCGCACCGGCCTCCGCGCGCGGGTCGGGCTCGTCGCCGAAACCGGTGACGCCTTCGACATCCATCACTTCGCCTGCCTGATCGGCTACGGCGCCGAGGCGGTACATCCGTGGGTTGCACTGGCCACCGTCGAGCGATCTTCGGCGAGGCCGAACCGCGGAGGAAGCCGGGAGGCGCGACGACGCCCCGGCCGACCCCATTGGAGGCGGGTGGACGTATCGCGCCGCCGCGGAAAAGGGGCTGCTCAAGATCCTGTCCAAGATGGGGATCTCCACACTCTCCTCCTATTGCGGCGCCCAGATCTTCGAGGCGCTCGGCCTGGGCCCCGAGGTGATCGACGCTGCTTCTCCGGCACCGCGTCGCCGATCGGCGGAATCGGCTTCGAGGAGATCGCGGAAGACGTGCTGGCTCGGCATCGCGGCGGCCTATCGCGCGGCGCCGAGCCGGCGGGCGCTGCCCGACTACGGCCGGGTGCGCTTCCGCAAGGAAGGCGAGGACCACGGCTGGGCGCCGCCGGTGGTCGTCGCGCTGCAGCAGGCCGGTGAAGGCCGGCACGGCGGAACGGCGAGACGTACGACGCATTTCTACTCGAAGAACCGGGGCCGGCGACCCGCCGGTCCGCGCGATCTGCTGGCATCCGGCCGGCACGCCGGTGCCGCTCGACGAGGTCGAGCCGGTCGAGGCGATCCGGCGGCGGTTCGTGTCGTCCGCCATGTCGCTCGGTGCGCTGTCGCCCGAGGCGCATGCCACGCTCTCGATCGCGATGAACCGGATGGGCGCAAAGTCCAACTCCGGTGAGGGCGGCGAGGATCCGGCGCAGCTATCGCGCGCTCGAGCAACGGCGACCGAGCGCGACAACCGCATCAAGCAGGTCGCGTCGGCCCGTTTCGGCGTGACCGCCGAGTATCTGGTGCGGGCCGAAGAGCTGGAGATCAAGATCGTGCAGGGGGCCAAGCCGGGCGAGGGCGGGCAGCTCCCGGGGCACAAGGTCACCGAGCTCATCGCCCGGCTGCGCCACGCCGTGCCGGGCATTCAGCTGATCTCGCCGCCGCCGCATCACGACATCTACTCGATCGAGGATCTGGCGCAGCTCATCCACGACCTCAAGACGGTCAACCCCCGCGCCCGCGTCGGCGTGAAGCTGGTCGCCGAGAGCGGCGTGGGCACCGTCGCGGCCGGCGTGGCCAAGGCGTACGCCGACTACGTGCTGATCGCGGGGCACAACGGCGGCACGGGCGCATCGCCGCTCTCTTCCATCAAGCACGCCGGCTCGCCCTGGGAGCTGGGCCTGGCCGAGACCCAGGCGACACTGGTGCGGAACGGGCTGCGGCACCGGATCGAGGTCCGCACCGACGGCGGCCTGAAGACCGGGCGCGACGTGGTCATCGCGGCGCTGCTGGGCGCCGAGAGCTACGGGTTCGGCACGGCGCCGCTGGTGGCGATCGGCTGTGCCATGGCCCGGCAGTGCCACCTCAACACCTGCCCCACCGGCATCGCGACCCAGCGAGAGGACCTGCGCGCCAAGTTCAAGGGCACGCCGGAGCAGGTGATCGCCTATTTCACGCTCCTGGCGGAGGAGGTGCGCGGCATTCTGGCTCGAGCTGGGCGTCCGCACGCTGGACGAGATCATCGGCCGGAACGACCTGCTCGAGCGGGTCGAGCGCCCCGACGTGCCGCGGGCGCAGATGCTGGACCTGTCGATGCTGCTGGCGCCGGCCGACGAGGAAGCGGGGCAGCGGAGTGCGGCCGGAACCTGCGGCGGACCGAGGCGCGCAACGATCGGCCCGGGCATGGTCTCCTCGACGACGAGATCCTCGAGGACCTGGAGCCGTATCTCGATAGCGGCCTCCCGTTCTCCGGCAACTATCAGATCCGCAACCACCACCTGGCGGTCGGCGCGCGGGTGGCCGGCGAGATCGCGGAGCGCTATGGCGATGCAGGGCTTGCCGAGGGAACGGTCCGGCTCCGCTTCACCGGCACGGCCGGCCAGAGCTTCGGCGCCTTCATCTGCCGGGGATGCAGCTGGACCTCGAGGGCGAGGCCAACGATTACGTCGGCAAGGGACTGAGCGGCGGCGAGATCACCATCCGGCCCTTCCGCCGGGCGGCGTACGCCGACGCGACGCACCAGCACCTCATCATCGGCAACACGGTCCTCTACGGCGCAACCGGCGGAAAGCTGTTCGCCGCCGGCCAGGCCGGCGATCGATTCGCGGTGCGGAACTCCGGCGCCATCGCCGTCATCGAGGGCGCGGGCAACCACTGCTGCGAGTACATGACCGGCGGGATCGTCGTGGTGCTCGGCCGCGCGGGCCGCAACTTCGGGGCCGGCATGTCGAACGGCGTGGCCTACGTGCTCGACGAGGCCGGCACTTCTCGACCGCGTCAACCACGACATGGTGGAGCTGGCGATCTCGACGCGCGAGGACGAGGAACTACTGCGGACGCTGGTCCGAGAGCACGAGGAAAAGACGACCAGCCCCCGGGCCCGCACCATCCTGGTGCAATGGGAGGAGTATCCGCCGCTGTTCCGGAAGGTGGTGCCCAAGGGCGCCGAGGAACTGGTGGGAACGATTCGAGCGCATTACCTGGGGACGGCGCAAAGGGAGGATCCCGAGCTCGTCCCCGAACGACGCACGGCGTAAACCGGTTTACCTCCGGGGATGAAAGGGGGGATTGTGGCTAGGGTTCGAACCCCGCGCGACCACGATTGGAATTAATTCCATGCGTGTGCGGCGACTCTCAGTTTATGCACAATCCTATCTGTCCTAGACCTGAACCGCCCGCCAGCTGCATGCGCTTGTTAGGTGGCGCTTACCGGCGGACGCCCAATAGGCATCTGCTTCTGCTTCTAGCTTGTCCAAGCGGGTGTAGTAGTCCGGAAATTCCTTGAGGTGCGCCCAAGCAATCTTTCCCGTGAGCTTGAGATCGTCGTTCGTGACGTTGGTCTCTGGATCTCGCGCGCCATGCTCCAATTCAACCTCCAATCCGCGGCGGAACTGCTCGAGATCAACTTTCTTCCATTCCAGTCCCAGAGTCGTGCCGATCTGCTTGGCCTCGTCTGCGCTGATCCGACGTTTATTACCCACGATGCCTCCATTCTTACCAGGTGCGCATGAGGACGCCATCTATGGGATGTCCCGCTCGGAACGCGGGCGGCGCCGGCGTGGCCTGCGTTTGTCGGCTGCATTAGCGGGTTGGGCCGCACCCGCGCCCACAGCTTCGCTGCCACGACACTTTAAACACTCTTAGAAGCGGCGGGGGTCTCCGACCCGTCCACCATTGGACGGCAGCCCGGCCAGCAGGCCCAGTAGGAGCAGGCCAGCCCCGATGGACACCGGGAGCAGGGCCCTGCCCCAGACACAGGCCTCACGCGGTGGCGGGACAAGGCCCAGAATGCTCGGCGGTGGTCTCCGGACACGCTAACGCAATGAGCGCTTGCGACCGCCGACATTTGTCTGTCCGACATCGCAGTGGGCGCACCGACTCCGATGAGGAACGCCGTACTCAGCGCGAGCATGAGCCGCCGCGACTTGGGCATCACTGGTGCTTCGCGATCTCGGACATGCAATCCTCCCCCCGTTACAGCCTGCTTCCCGCCTGCCGCAGCAGCGCGACAACCTTCTCTTTCGCGCCCGCATCCCCTCCGTGGAATTGAACCGACAGGTGGACCCCCTTCGCGACGAAGAGCGCCTCGCCCGTGGCATTGAAAGACCGGGATTCGAACTTGAACACTCCCGCGTCACCGACGCCGGAGATCGGGGATGCCGTGATCGTGGCATCTCTGGCCCTGGCTTCGGCCATGACCCCCTCTTTGAGCTGATCACCGCTCACGCCCGGATACGCCTGGGAGAGGTCGAGAACCGTGACGGTGACGGACGATTGGCCCCACTCGGGGTGCGGGGTCCCCAGGTATAGCTGCAGCTCACGCCGACAGGAGCCATGTCGGTCGCCGGTACGCCGGGGCCGATCGTCGCTTTGGGGGCGAGAGCCGCCTGGATCTCGGCCGGCTTGAGCAGGGCGCACGGATCCTTGGGCAGTTTGGGACTCGCGCTCGCCGCACCTGCGCTTGCCAGCGCCACCAGGGCCAATCCGGGAAGGACCGCCCGGTTCCGGAACTGACGAGCCTGGTTCATTGCTCCTCCTTTTGCGCGCGTGACTGCCCCAACTTGGCCTCGAGATCAAACCGAGGGCGACAACTACATGCCGCGACCGCGGACCTCGTTCCGCTGCGTCAGACGACATCCCTAACGTGGCAGTTCTCTCAACGTGACCTCTCGCACCAAGAAGCTGGAGATCGTCGTCCCAAACTCGGCTCGCTTCGCACCCATTTCACTTCGCTTGGCATACGAGCTGTAGTAGCGCATCGAGACAGAATCGCCCTTCGTGGCGAACGTATCGAGAGCCGCCCAGTTCTTAAACGTGAGAACAATCGCGACATCCCAATCCTGCGGCCCTTCTGCGGTACTCTTCAGTCCAAATGAATAATCCTGGATGAGCCCTTGGCGCTTGTATTCGTCGTAGAGGGGCCGGACGTTTCGGCGCAGGTCGGTCCAAAACTCCGAACCCTTGCCCGGCTTGATGTCCAGGAGGATGATGCGCTGGATCGGCCCGAGCGTGTAGTGCTCCTGAGCATGGGCGATGGTCGGGGGGAGAGCGAGCAGGAGTGGGAACAGTGCGAGAATGGAGCGGGGCATCCGGCACCTCCGAGAGAGGGGCAACAGAGGGAAGCCCTGCTAGCATACGGGCTCGTCCAGGCCTCTTCAAGAGGATGCTGCGCCGTGGGCGGGGAACTCGGTGCAGCGGCCTAACGGACCTCATGGATGGCTTAGATGCAGCGGAGCTTTGGCCAGGCCGCGTTTGTCGGCTGCATGCGCGGGTTAGGCGGCACGGATTCAGATTGTGATCGAGTCGGCGATTGCCACAACCGAATCGGCAGTCAGCCGAACGTCGATCGTGCCCCCGTAGCCGCTTTCGAAATAGGTGCCGACTCGAAGCCGGCGCCGCAGCTCAGCGCCGTGTTCGACCTCGATGTGGGACTCGCCATCTGCCCCGATCCGTAGCCGCGTTGACGCACCCCCAGCCAGCCGTCCCACAGGATAGTGCCGGCCGGTGGTGAAGACTACGACGGAGTCCAGGGGCGCTTGGCCGACATTCTGAAGCGTGAGGGTGATGCTGTCGCGACCGCGGCAGCCCACAGTCGCAAGGAGTATGATGAGGCCGGCGATGCGGCGCGCGTACGGCATCTGACCGCTCACGAATGTCGGGTGTCCGCCTAACGGATCGGGCTTCAGCTGCGGCGACTTGGCCGCTCCGGCACTATCTCACGTTCCTTAGAGCTGAAGCGCCCGCCAGCTGGATGCGCTTGTTAGGCCGCGAGGTCGAGATAGTGGCCAGGTAACAGCCGGATTTTTGTCCGATCTCCTGAGGACAGTTTCAGCACCCCACTCAGTCTCTCGCACGCGAAGATCTCAAGGAACTCTATGTCGCCCGAGCCAGCGCGCCGAGCGACAATCCCTACTGAGCTTTGACCCAAGACAATTGGTACTAGGTGCCATGTAAAGCCGCCAAGCTCAACGGTGGCGGGCGCAGGCAGGGCTACCGGTTCGTCAGCCCAGAGGTCCAGTGAGCCCTCATAAAGTTTCCGACGAGTGCACCCCAACGCTCGGACAAGGGCATCGTTCAGTATAGGCAGATGATCCTTTGAGGTCCCCGTGCCCGTCTTGTAGGTGACCTCGAGCTCAACGACGCCGTTGGTGTCAGGTTGGAGTGTGAACCAGTCGGACGCCCGCATTTACCGGGACTCCTCACGTCGGCCTACGGACCGCGCATCAGCTGCGGGGAGTAGCCCGCTTGGACACTATCCTAATATTCCTTAAACTTGAAGCATCGCCAGCTGCATGCGCTTGTTAGGCGGCGCCGGGAGAGGTCAACTGGGAAGTTTGGCTGCCAGGATCTCCACCCTTTCAATAGAGGGGGCGCTGGCCAAGAGTTCTGGTGCTTGATTCATGAGGGCGGCCGCGACTCGGCCTTCGAGGTGCGCTTGCCGGCCGGCCTCGTCCGGAAAGGTGTCGAAGATTCCGAAGGTCGATGGTCCGAGTTTGATCGCATACCAAGTAACCGTGGCTGGCTCTTGTTCAACGATCGATAAGCCGCCTTCAAGGAATTTCGCGACTGCGGCTTCCTTACCCGGCTTGGCCTCGAGGCGCACAAGGAGCGCTGTGTGGACGTTGGCCGCGGCCTTAGTTGCAGATGGCATATGCTCGACTCCTGTTGAAGGTCATTACGAGTGGCACTGATACTTCTCGTCGCCGCCTAACGGACCGCGCTTCAGCTGCAGGCCGTGACCTCCCACGCACCAAGCGACGCTTCCCTTGGAGGAACGGCCTGTCAGCTGCAAGCGCTGGTTAGGCCTCAGCAATGGCCGCGATGGACACCTTGAGTCCGGGAATCCTTGCCGGCAGCCTCGCACCTTGACGAGCAGGTGGATTGGCAGGAAACCATCGGAGCCACTCCTCGTTCATGCCGGCGAAGTCATCCTCGTCCGCTAAGACAATAGTGACGCTCACGATCTTGTCGAGGGAGCTGCCGGCCTCTTCGAGGATCGCAGCGATGTTTGTCAGGCACTGACGAGTCTGCTCCTGAATCGTTGCGCCCTTAATCTGCCCGTTGCCGGGATCGTGCGGGGCTGTGCCGGAAACGAAGACGAGTCCGGCTGCCTTCACCGCCTGACTGTAAGTCGCAGGAGGTTTGGCCGCCTTTGGTGTGTAGACGATCTGGCGAGGCATCTTGTCTCCCTGGTGTCAACAAGAATCGGATCCAACAGGATCGATGAGGCCTAACGGACCGCGGATCAGCTGCGGCGACTTGGTCGCTCGCGCACTATCTAACGTTCCTTCGACCTGAAGCGACCGCCAGCTGCATGCGCTTGTTAGGCGGCGCCATCGAGAAGCGTCTGCTGCAAGGAACGAGGAGCCCATCCCGAGTTTCCAGGCGTCCGACCTCGCGAAAGCCAACAGCCGCGTGGAATCGCAGGGACTCTGGGTTAGGCGGCCTCAGATTTACTCCACATGTCAGCCACGTGAGCGTCCGCTCCTGTGCTGCCCGTGCCGCGTGGGCGTAGAGGCCCGGCCTAAGCCAGCGCGCCGTGAGGACGGCGCGACCGCTACTTGGTCGATGTGGAGAAAGCCGGCTTCCCGAGCCCTGAACCAGCCGAACTCCTCACCATCATAGTCCGCGGTATCTGCGAAGCCGAACAGGTAGGCGGCCACCTCGTTCGCTCCGCCGGCGACCCAGAAGACGGTCGCCCGCTGCCACAGATCTTCGAGTTCGTCCAATGTCAGCAGGCTGACATTTGGGGCCGCAGCGGCGTTGATCACAGCGACGGTCGGCAGGTCGTCCCGAACCGCATCGCGGATAGGTGGTATGCCTCTCATTTGCGTCGCGTCCGCCTAACGGACCGCGCATCAGCTGCGGCGACTCCCTCGTTTGGACACTATCTAACGTTCCTTAGATCTGAAGCGCCCGCCGGCTGCATGCGCTGGTTAGGCGGCAGCTTGGGACGCCAATGTTGGTCGCCCGCGCCCCAAACGAATAAGGCGTACTGCGACAAGCTCTATCCAGACGAATATCAGGAGAAGCCACAAACGCTGCCGCAGGGCTCCCGACAGTCCGATTCCGCTGAGCTCTGAAATCGCCCACGCACCGGCAGGGAGGACCAAGGTGGCAATAGCTAAGGACCTCCAGAGGGGATCCTTGGCGATGCGAGGGTATAGCGTAAAGGGGCCGACCACCGCAGCCAGAACGATGACGTCACCTAGCAAGAAGTGGATCCGGTGGTGCAGCGATGGTGTCGCTGCCTGGCACCCAGGATCGCAGTGGGCGAAGGCCACCCCGATATAGGAGAGTCCATAGAGGGCGAGAACGGTCGGCCCGAGCCAGCCGCCTACATCTTTCCGAATCCCGTGGTGCACCGCCAGCGCAAATGCCAGCATCAGCACGCCATACGGAAGGAACCCGGCAAAGTTCATGACTGCCGCACCAGGAGCCCCGGTCGCGCCCAGTTCACTTACGAAGTTCTTGACGTGGTCGTACTCAGGGTAGTTGATGCTCGCCGCAATGGCGGCGGCGGCGTAAACGATCGGCGCACCTATTCCACAGGCTGCCAGGGCGGCCGATCGAGTGGCAACATTGCTCGTCATGGCGCGATCCTCCGGCGCTGTCCGCCTGACTAGTCATTGGACCCGTGTCCTAGGCAGTCTATCCGATAATTAACCTCACCCAAATCTGCCTATCGCGCCATCGCTGCGCTCACCGGCCCAGACATCGCCCGGGCCCCGTACATCCCCCTCCCCATCAGCTCACGACCCGGTTGACGGATCGAATGCCGTTAGATAACTTGCTGAACAGCAAGCAAGCTGCAACCTCTTGCACGAGGCTGCATTGGACACCAGGCCAGACCGCATCCGAGATGCCGAGCGGAGCCGAGCCGCCATCCTGGATGCCGCGGAGCGGCTGTTTGCCGAGCAGGGGTTCGACGCCACCAGCCTTACCCAGGTGGGCGCAGCGGCAGGTGTCTCCCGGGGCACTCCGGGCTACTTCTTTCGCACCAAGGCCGAGCTCTATCAGGCGGTTCTGGACCGCTCGCTTGGCCGAGGTGCGGGAGGCGGTGCGGGTGGGCCGCGAGCCCGGGCGCTGGCAAGCAACGAGAGCGCGGAGACGATTCTGGCCGGCGCGGTCTCCGATTACTTCGACTTCCTGGCCGCCCGTCCCTACTTCATCCGGCTGATCGAGCGCGAGGCGCTGAGCGGCGCGCCGCCGCCGGACGGGGTGGACCATCTCTCCGCCGGGCAGGAGGCCCTGGCCGCGATCAGCGCGGAGCTGGGTCTCGACGACTCGCCGTCGGGCGAGGCGGCACAGCTGCTGCTCAGCATCATCTCGCTCTGCTGGTTTCCCCTGATCCACGCGCGCACCGTCGCCCCGGCGGTGGGCGTCAGCCTGAGTGACCCTGACGACGCTGGAGCGCCGGAAGCGTCACGTGATCTCCCTGGTGCTGCACGGTCTCCGCGGCGCCCCTGTTACCTCAACCTCCACCGAGCCCTCGACCCATGACTGATCTTCTCACCCCACCGGTACGGACTACTCACACTCCGCTCGCCACCGAGCAGGAAGCCCGCGAAGTCGCCGAGGCCGCGAGGGAGAAGGATTGGCAGTCGCCCAGCTTCGTGCGGGAGCTGTTCGAGGGGAACTTCCGGCTCGACCTGGTGCACCCCTTCCCCCAGCCCGATCCGGCCGACCTGGCGCGGGCCAAGCCGTTCATGGAGAAGCTCGAGCGGTTCATGCGGGAGCGGGTGGACAGTGACAAGATCGACCGCGACGGGAAGATCCCGCCCGAGATCGTGAAGGGCTTGGGCGAGATCGGCGCGTTCGGCATCAAGATCCCCACCGAGTACGGCGGCCTGGGGCTGAGCCAGTACAGCTACACCCACGCGGTCGGATTGGTCACCAGCCAGGACGGCAACCTCACTGCCCTGCTCTCCGCGGCGCAGTCGATCGGCGTGCCGACGCCGCTCAAGCTGTTCGGCACGCCGGACCAGAAGAAGAAGTACCTGCCCCGTCTGGCGCGCGGCGCGGTCTCGGCCTTCGCCCTCACCGAGAACCAGGTCGGATCCGATCCGGCGGCGCTGAGCACCACGGCGACGCTGTCGCAGGACGGAAGCCACTACATCCTGAACGGCGAGAAGCTCTGGTGCACCAACGGCACCATCGCCGAGCTGATGGTGGTGATGGCGCGGACCGGGCCGAAGAAGATCACCGCGTTCATCGTCGAGACCAACTGGCCCGGCGTCGAGGTGGTGCAGCGGCTCCACTTCATGGGACTGAAGGCGCTGGAGAACGGCATCATCCGGTTCACCAACGTGCAAGGTGCCGGTGGAGAACGTGCTCTGGGGCGAGGGCAAGGGACTGAAGCTCGCGCTGATCACCCTGAACACCGGGCGGCTCACCCTGCCCGCCTCGGCGGTGGCCGGAGCCAAGCGCTGCCTGGAGATCGTGCGGCGGTGGGCGGCGGAGCGGGTCCAGTGGGGCCAGCCGATCGGGAAGCACGACGCCATCGCCCAGAAGATCGGCCGGATGGCGGCGGAGATCTTCGCCATGGAGGCGGTGTAGCGATCTCGCCTCGCTGATGGCCGACCGGGGCGACGCCGACATCCGGCTCGAGGCCGCCATGGCCAAGATGTGGAACACCGAGGTGGGCTGGCGGATCGTGGACGACACGCTCCAGATCAAGGGCGGCCGCGGATACGAGACGGCGGACAGTCTCCGGAGCCGGGGCGAGCGTCCCGATGCCGGTCGAGCGGATGATGCGGGACTACCGCATCAACCTGATCTTCGAGGGCTCCAGCGAGATCATGCGGCTGTTCATCGCCCGCGAGGCGGTGGACACCCACCTCAAGCTGGCCGGCGACCTGATCGATCCCAAGGCGCCGATGGGGAAGAAGATTCAGGCGCTGCTCAAGTCCGGAGCCTACTACGCGTACTGGTATCCCAAGCTCTGGCTCGGGCTGGGATGGATCCCGCAGTACAGCGAATTCGGCGCGCTGGCGACGCACGTGCGGTTTGCGGCCCGCTCCAGCCGCCGTCTGGCTCGGACCTTGTTCCACTGCATGGTCCGGTTCGGCCCCAAGCTGGAGAAGCGACAGGCCGTATTGGGCCGGCTGGTGGAGATCGGGGCCGAGTTGCTGGCGATCACGGCCGCGTGCTCGCGGGCGCTGGCGTTGGCGAAGCAGGGCGGCGGGGCAGCGGGGCAGCGGGGAAGCCAGGAGCGAGGGCCACGGCGCATCGAGCTGGCCGACCTCTTCAGCCGCCAGGCTCGCCGGCGGGTGGAGGAGAGGTTTGCCGCGGTGTTCGACAACGATGACGTCCGGACCTATGAGGTTGCCCAGCAGGTGCTCAGGGGCGAGCACACCTGGATGGAGACCGGGATGGTGAGGGAAGAGAAAGCGTAAGCGGGAACAGCAACAGCGTGAGCGGTGAGCGGGAACTGCAAAGGCGATACGGCGGTAAGCGGGAGACACCTCATCCCGAGCGGAGCGAGGGATCTGGCAGGCGGAGTTCAGGAATCCGTCGGGTAGATCCCTCACTCGCGTTCGGGATGAGGTGTCTTGCTATCCCCCGCCCGCTCACCGCTCACCGCTTACCGCTCACCACTTTATCTTCAACTGAACACACACCAGGACCTACCATGGCCATCGCAGAAGGCAGGACAATCCCGTTTGTGGGCCCCGAGGCGATCGATGTCGCCGTGATGGAGACCTTCCAGTATTCCGGGCCGGACCAGGAGATCGTCACTGAAACTCGGGAATTCAGCGCGGTCTGCCCCTACAGCGGCCTGCCCGACTTCGCCACGCTCACCATCAAGTACGTCCCGTCGGACCGGTGCGTGGAGCTCAAGAGTCTCAAGTATTACGTCACCAGCTACCGCAACGTGGGGATCTTCCAGGAGCACGCAACCGCAAGGATCGCGGAGGATCTGTTCAAGCTCCTGGAGCCGCAGATGCTCGAGGTCATCACGCTCTACAACGTGCGGGGCGGGTTCGAGACCAAGTGTACGGTGACACTACCTAGGGCTTAGCGAACGCCTTCACTCCTGCCTGGGCGACCTGGCCGTCCTGCTCCGACATAACCCCGCTCACCCCGATCGCGCCTACGACCTGATCTCCCACCAGTAGGGGAACTCCGCCCTCGATCGGGATCGCGCCGGGCAGCCGGAGCACGGCAGTCCTTCCGGACGCGACGGCATCGGCAAACGCTTTCGTGGGACGGCGGAACAGAACGGCGGACTTGGCCTTTTCCTCGGCGACCGCCACGCTCCCGAGCTGGGTGCCATCCAGCCGCCGGAGATGCACCAGGTACCCGCCCCCGTCCACCACGGCGATGACCACGTTCCACTTGTTGCGGGTCGCCTCCGCTTGCGCGGCGTCGGCGATCCGGGTCGCTGCATCCAGGGTGAGCACTGGCTGCTGCGACTGCGCGGCAGCGTGCGCCGGAACGGCGAGACAGCCGGCCAGCATGATCCCCACTGCGAGTGTCCGGTGCATGTTTTCCTCTCTGAGTCGATGCGAGTCACGGCGGCAGAGCCTAGGTCAGGTTCTCCTGGATGAAGCGCGGACTGAGGTGGACGTCTACCTGGACCAGCGGCTCGTCTCCGATGCACTGAAAGCTGTGGACCTCGCCGGCCTTGATCACCAGGATGTCTCCGGCGCTCGCCTCGAACTCCTCTCCATTCACCACGTAGCGGCCCCTGCCCTCTCTCAGGAACTGGACCTCGTCATACGGATGGCGATGGGGACCCGGCCCCCGGCCGGGGAGGGCCCGGAGCAGGAACACCGAGATGTTGACGTCGCCCTGATCCGCTCCGACGAACTGGTGCGAGCTGCCCTGGAAGGGGAGATCCTGCTGGCGAACCCGATACATGCCGGCGCTCTCCTTGAGTTAGAGCCATCAATCTCGATGGCCATGTAGGCACTGCCTCAGCTGACCGACAACGAAACCGGCACCCCCAGGAAGCGCCGGTAGCGAGTCACCGCCTGCGCCAGTCCGCGCCGCTCGACCAGGGTCAGTCGCCTCAGCGTCCGAACGTCCACCACCAATCCCTCCGGCCTCTGGATCGTTCTCCAGGTGCCCGCCACCTGCCCGCCGACCAGGAGCGCGTGCTGAAAGCCGCCCAGCACATACGCCGGCCGGGGCACCGCCCGATGATCCCGGTACGCGACCAGATATTCGTCGTAGATCGGTAGGAGATGCACGCCCGGCCGCGGGCGCGAAACGCGGGCCGGTTCGCGGGCCAGACTCCAGTAGGTCAAACCATCCACCTCCCGGCGCTTCGCTCGGGTCATCTCCAGACCACGTCGGGCATCGCTGGTCTTGAGTCCGGACCACCACACGAAATCGCGAAGCGTCGCCGGCCCATGGCTCCTCAAGTACCGCCGAGTCAGCTGCGCCAGCGCCTGGTCGCGCGCCAACCGGGGCGCGGGCGGGGCGCGATCGGCGAGGAGCGCATAGGTGGATTGCTTGCTCCGACGGGGTCCGCTGCAGATGACTCCCTCCAGCTCGGCATGCATCGCGATGTGCGCCCACACTATGGTACCCGCTGGAAGGCCAGCCCGCGCGAGCTCCGTTCCCAGTTCTCGCCGCGTCAGGTGACCCCGATCGCCCAGCGCCCGCTCGATAATTCCTATCGCGCGTGTCATCATGCCGGTATCGAGACCAAGTTGGCGGTCGTAGGTCGCCATCCGGCGCTGCACGTGGGGTGCGGTGAGCTCGAGGATCCAGCGGATGTCTTCCCGGGCAACGAAATGCCAGGTGGGACGCAGGATGTGGGTGCGGAGAATGCGGCCCTGCTCGATCGCGCGCTCGATCACGGCGTCGGTTGCTCCTGTCGCCGATCGCAACGCGAGCCCCCACTTGGCGGGCCCGTACTCCTGGGCCTGCACCGCTCCAAACCATGCGACCATCCTGGCCGGCGTCAACCGACCTGGTCGGGTGATGCGCTGGTTATGGAGTCTCTGCCGGGCAATCCACGGTCGCTCGGCCATTGATGATGTCTCCACTGGGGCTGATGCGGATGACGGTCTAGTGGCCCTCCTGCGCGGCCCGTTGGGGGAACAGGAGGATACACACCCCAATGAAGACGAGCAGTACCGCCGACGCCAGATAGCGGCTGAGAGCCAGCCCGCCGGCGTCGACCGGCTTGTCCAGGAAATCACCGACCGCTGCGCCGAGTGGGCGGGTGAGTACGAAGGCCGCCCAGAACAGCAGGGTCCGGGAGATCCGGGTTCCCAGGTATAACGCCAGCACCACCCCCAGCAGCGCGACGAAAATCATTGCCGCACCGGCGTATCCCAGGCCGGCGTTGTCGGCAGTCCAGTCGCCCAGAGCCGTTCCCAGGGTCTGGGAGAACATGATCGTTACCCAGTAGAACAGCTCGGCCTTGGGCGTGCTCACCGTTTCGACCGAGATGGAGCCGAGCGTGCGATACCAGGCAAACAGGGAAAGCAGCAACAGGGTGAACAGCAGAGTCGCGCCGCCGGCATAGCCCACCCCGAGCGAGCGATCGGTGAAGTCGGCCAGGGTGGTGCCGACCGTGGTGGAGGCAATGATCGTGGTCCAGTAGAGCGCGGGATGGAACCGCTTGGCCGAGATCTGAAGCAGGACCGCGCCGACGAAGAGCGCGGCGAATATCCCGGTTCCGACCAGGTATCCCAGGTTCATTGACATCGAGACCGCATCGCCGGCGGTCTCGCCCAGCGTGGTGGCCGCGACCTTGATGATCCAGAAGACGAGGGTGACCTCGGGAACCTTACTCAAAGCGTGATCACCGTTCCCATTCAGGGCTTCACTCACCGGTTTACCTCGAGATGAAGCGGAATGAATCGCCATTGCTGCTCCTGGAAGCCACCGACCAGGTCAAAGTCTTGGGCCGTCGGAGGCGCAGGGTGACACAGTTAGGGAGAGCGTGAGGTCCCTGCCAGGAATGCCCGCATCGACCGGATCACCTCGGTTCGGTGGGAGTCGAACACGTAGTGATTGGCGCCGTGTAGCTCCAGCACCTGCGCCGACGCGAGCTGGCGGCGGACCCGGGCGCGCTCGGCTGTGGCCCATCGCTGCAGTGCGGCGGTAAACCGGCGCGCGGCGTCCTGATGAGGCGCGTCGAGTGCGCCATAGAAGGGAAAGACCTGGCGTACCGAGTCCACCACGGCATAGATGACCAGCGCCGGAGCGCGCACGGCCGCATAGTTGGGATGGCCACAGCCGGCCAGGATGAGCGAGTCGATGATTGGGGGCGTCACGTCGGCAACGAGGTGGCCGGCAGAATCATACCGGCCAATGGCGCGCAGCTGGGCCTCGGGGATGTGCATCCCGTAGGTCCGTCGGAGATAAGCCTGCACCGCCACCGGGGAAGCCGAGTCGCGCCCCTGCATCGGCGGCGGCGCCGGAAACTGTCCGAGCATCTGCTGCAGGTTGCTGTGATCGTAGGCCGCGTCGAAGTAGACCAGACTGGTCACCCGAGCGGGATACGCGCCGGCAAAGGCGGTGAGCTCATCGCCCGCGATCGAGTGGCCCACGAGAGCTACCCGCTGGAGGCCCAGCGAGTCGAGCACGGCGCGAAGGTCGGCCACCCGGCCGGCCAGGTCATAGCCGTCCGGCGGCTGGCTCGACGCTCCGTAGCCTCGGCGAGTGATCGCGACGACGTGATGATGGTTGGTGAATTCGGGAGCGAGGTCGTCAAAGCCATGGGCCACATCCTGCAGCCCGGACAGGAAGACAAGCGGCGGACCGGAGCCGCCCCAGTCGAGCACCTCGAGCCGCACGCCTGGCGCGACCGATACGAAGCTGACACGGTGGGGTGAGGGATCGGTCCACGCCGCCGTTGCGTGCTTGGCGGAACCGTCAGAACCGGTACACGCCAGCAGCAGTACACCGATCCCCCCGATGCTGATCCGCGCTAGGACTCCCAGAGCTCCGCCCCCTCGCTGCGCTCGGGGTGACAACGACCGCCTGACCGCCCGACTGCCTACCGTTTCACCGCTATTCCCGGCGACGGCTTGTTCGGTACCGGCTGGACCGGGGTCTTCGGGTCCCCGCGGCAATAGCTCGGGCAGATTGGCCAGCTCAAACGCAGTGACCGCCATGACCGCCGCCGCCTGCTTCAGGTCGCCCGCGACCGCGTGGTCGTAGGTATCGGTCTGCGAATGGTGGGTGTGATCGTAGCCCCGCTCCAGCTGATCGAAGTTGAATCCCGGCACGCCATAGGGCAGGAATGACAGGTGATCCGTGCCGCCTTTATCGGCGTCGCGCACGCTGTCGGCTTTGAGTGAGGCAACCGGCGCGAGCAGCTGTTTCCAGAGGCCCTCGAGATCCTTCCTTCCCTGCAGCGCCTGGCCGGTGATGGCACCGGTTCCATTGTCCAGCACCAGCACCGCCTGGATGCTGTCGGCCTCCTTCTCGTGTTGCGCGGCATAGGCCCGCGAGCCGAGCAGGCCTTCCTCTTCCCCGCTGAACAGAATGAACCGGATCGTGCGCTTCGGCTTGAGCCCGGACCGCGCGATGGCCCGAGCGGTTTCCAGCACCACCATGGACCCGGTGCCGTTGTCGGTGGTTCCGGTGCCGAGGTCCCAGCTGTCGAGGTGAGCGCCGAGAATGACGACCTGGCCCGGCCGTTCGCTGCCCTTGATCTCGGCTACGGTATTCCACTGCTGCACCGGCGACTTGCCGAGCTGGTTCTGGACTCGGGCTTCGACTTTGGGGGTTACCCCTGCTCCCGATGAGCCGGGTGAAGAGGGTGTAGTCCTCGTGAGAGATGACCAGACTGGGCAGCGGTGACAGCCGGAGAGGCGAGCCGCTCATGGTCATCAGCCCGTGCTCCTTGGACCCGTCGATCAGGGTGCCGAGGGCGCCCGCAGCCTTGAGGATGTAGGGGAGATCCAGCTGGAACTGCCGTCGCGCCAGAACCGCGGGGGCCGAGGTGTCGGCAGTGAGGGTGGCGCGAAGCTTCCTCTGCTCATCCAACCGGGTCGAATCCTGCGCCGTCATCTCCGGCCCGTCGGGGTTCCATAGGGTGAACGGAGGCCGGGGCAGGACCCAGGCTCCCTTCACCTTCGACTTGTAGACCGCGAGGCTGTCGGGGGTGGAGAGATCCGTGAGGACCACCGGACCGGCTACGCTCTTCCCGCCGGTTCCCTCAGTCCAGGCCCAGCTGTGGGCGGTGATTGCCCGACTGAAGGGCTGGAGCAGCCGCATGGCGGCATCACCCCGCTGCCAGGTGACCCCGAACTCGTACGGCTCCAGCTTGGCTGAAAGACCGTAGGCCTGAAAGCGAGACGCGGTCCATTCATTGGCCCGGCGCATGGCCGAAGACCCGGACAGCCGGGGCCCGATGACGTCGGTGAGATGCTGCAGGTTCTGCATCACCTCGGAGTGGTTCATGGCCTGGTCGATCAGCCGTCCAGTGCCGGCGGTGTCTACAACCGGCGACTGGGCGAATGCAGGGGCGGCAGCTACAAAGAAGGTGAGGGTGATGAAGAGCCACATGAACGAGATGTCCTTCGCTGATGGTTGAGGGATCCTTCGCTGCGCTCAGGATGATGCCAAGTAACCTACCGCCGTTCCGTCGTTCCGTCGTTCCGACTATAGTTGGAGTCGGAAGCTAATCTGCACCACCTCATCGCCAAGGATACCGCTCGTGCCGAAGGAAAGCGTTACCATCACCGACAATCGAACCGGCCAAACCTACGAGTTGCCCATCACCGAGGGCACGATTAAGGCGACCGATTTGCGCCAGATCAAGGTGGCGGAGGACGACTTCGGGATGATGACCTACGACCCGGCGTTCATGAACACCGCCGCCTGCCGCAGCGCCATCACCTACATCGACGGCGACCGGGGGATTCTGCGCTACCGCGGCTACCCGATCGAGCAGCTGGCCGAGCAGGCGTCCTTTCTGGAGGTGGCCTATCTGCTGGGCGAAGGAGAGCTGCCCAACCGGGAGCAGCTGGCCAAGTGGGAAGACACGATCAAGTTTCACACCTACGTTCACACAAACATCACCAAGTTCCTCGAGGGGTTTCGCTACGACGCCCATCCGATGGGCATGCTGCTCGGAGTGGTGGGCGCGCTCTCCACCTTCTACCCCGATGCCAAGCACATCGAAGACCCGGCGAATCGCTATCTCCAGCGAGTGCGCCTGCTAGCTAAGCTGCCGACCATTGCGGCCTTTGCCTTCCGGCACTCGCGCGGTCTGCCCTACGAGTTTCCCCGGAACGACCTGGACTACATCGGCAACTTCGTGAACATGACGTTCAGCATCGGCGGGCGGCACCAGCCCAACAAGGTGCTGCAGCGCGCCCTCGAGATCCTGCTGATCCTCCACGCCGATCACGAGCAGAACTGTTCCACCAGCGCGGTGCGGGCGGTCGGCTCGTCTCACGTGGATCCTTTCTCTGCTGTGAGCGCGGGGATCGCGGCGCTGTACGGACCGCTGCACGGGGGCGCCAACGAGGCCGTGCTTCAGATGCTGGACGAGATCGGCGAGAAGAAGAACATCCCGGGGTTCATCGAAAAGGTGAAGGGCGGGTCCGGTTCCCGGCTGATGGGGTTTGGCCACCGGGTGTACAAGTCGTACGACCCGCGAGCCAAGCTGATCAAGAAAGTAGCGTATGACGTCTTCGAGCAGACCGGGATGAACCCCAAGCTGGAGATCGCGCTGGAGCTGGAGCGCATCGCCCTGGAAGACGAGTACTTCATCAAGCGGAAGCTGTATCCCAACGTGGACTTCTACTCCGGGTTGATCTACCAGGCGATGGGCTACCCCACCGAGTACTTCACCGTGCTGTTCGCCATCGGCCGCACGCCGGGATGGCTGGCGCAGTGGGAAGAGATGCTGCTGGACAAGGATCAGAAGATCGCCCGGCCCCGACAGATTTATGTCGGGCGCCGACGAGCGGGATTTCGTACCCATGGAGCGACGGGGGGATCGGAGGGAGGTGGAGCGGGAAAGGGTCAGCAAGCGGTAGAAAGCCAAATCACCACAGAGGCACAAAGGACACAGAGGGATCCGGCGCGCACGGAGATCTCCATCGCGATGGCGACCTCTGGCTACAATATTTTCTGGTTGT
>CAWGVB010000020.1:0-133849 GCA_963825815.1 uncultured Gemmatimonadales bacterium
CGTCTCCGATATCCAGCGAGCAGCAGGGCCGATCGGGGACCTCGTCGCCGTAGCAGAAGAGCTTCATGGTGGCCCCCACCACATCATATCCCTGCTCAACCAGGCGGGCAGCGGCAACGGAGCTGTCCACTCCGCCTGACATGGCGACCAGAACCCGGGCGGTCATCGAGCGTCTGTCGGTCGGCCGGTCGGGTGGTCGACTCCATCCGTCCTTCCGTCGTTCCGTCGTTCCGTCCGTCCGCCCGCGCGCCCGCCCGCCCTAGTACCCCCGCGAGCTTCCGCACCTTTGTCACCACTGCCGGCACCACCTCCGCGGCCCGCTCCACGTCGTCCATGCTGCTCTCCCGGCCAAAGCTGAAACGGATGGTGCCCAGCGCCAGCTCCCGGGGAACCCCCATGGCGACCAGTACGTGCGATGGTTCCACCGCACCAGTCGAACAGGCCGACCCGCTGGAGGCCGCGATACCGGCGAGATCGAGGTGCATCAGCAACGCCTCGCTGTCCGCGCCTTCTACCGCGATGCTCAAAAGATGGGGTGCACGCTCGCTTCCCTCGGCGTTCACCGTCAGGTCGGGCACCGTTGCCCGGAGCCGGCGGGCCAGCTCGTCTCGAAGCTTCATCAGACGCTGAGCTAGGCTCTCTCGCTCCGCGGTGGCCAGCTGCACCGCGCGCCCCAGGGCCACGGCGCCGGCCACATTCTCGGTACCCGGACGGATCCCATACTGCTGGCCCCCGCCGTGGAGAATTGCCTCCACCGCCTTGCGGTCCCGCACGATCAGGCGCGCCAATACCCTTGGGCGCCCCGATCTTGTGACCCGATATGGTGAGCAGGGTGCAGCAGAGGTTCTGGAGTGAGATCGGCACCTTGCCGACTGCCTGTACCGCGTCGGTATGGAAGATGACGCCCGCGTCCCGGCAACGTTCGGCAATGTGAGCCACCGGCTGGACGACGCCGACCTCGTTGTTGACCCACATCACCGAGACGACGGAAGGCGTTTCGGCCAGTGCGCGGTCGAGTGCCTCCAGCTCGAGCATGCCCGCGCTGTCTACCGGCAGCAGCACCTCTCGCCCGCCCAGGTGACACACGGCATGAGCCGCTGCCAGGACCGCCTTGTGCTCGACCGCTGATACCGCGGCGCACATCGGGGCACCCCGGTCTCGGGCGGCAAGGGCTGCCCCCACGATGCTCAGGTTGTCCGCCTCGGTGCCGCCGGAGGTGAAGATCACCTGGCCCGGCTCGGCGCCCAGCGATTCCGCTATCTGTCGGCGTGCCTGCTCGATGCCGGCCCTGGCCGCCCGCCCAAAGCGATGCGAGCTGGACGGGTTTCCGAAGGACTGGTTGGTGAGATACGGCATCATGGCCTCCAGCACCTCGGGGCGAACCGGGGTGGTGGCGGCGTGGTCCAGGTAGACGGGCGGCTTCATATCGATAAGATAGCGCCTATTCAGATGCTTCGAACGCCCAGCTTCAGGACGTCATCGACTTCCATGGTTTCATGGGTAAAGAATGGCTCCCCGTAGCGCTTCCGTATTAAGGAACCGTAGTGTGCGTTCTGGGTCTCGACCAGCGAGTACAGGTCCTGCCCGGTGGGGAAAATCTCTCCGGCCGCCTTGGCGCCATCGAATTGACTGGCGTAGCACTTGATGGCCGACAGCTTGCGCTCGAACTGCGCGCTGATATCCACCACAAAGGTCGGCTTGACCGGGTCCTCGCGATAGGAGAGAGCATAGAGCAGCTTGTGAGGACGATGCGCGGATCCCGCCGCCGGATATCGTTCCAGCCCGGCCAGATAGCAGGCGTCGCGTCCCAGCTCCGAGGCAATGCGGTGATCGGGATGTCGTCCCACGGGGAAGGGAAGAACGACGACGCGTGGCGCAAAGTGGCGGATGTGCTCGATCACCAGCCGCCGGGTTTCCTCCGAGTTCTGCAGGTGTGCATCCGGCAATCCAGCATTCCGCCGCTCAGATACCCCGAGAATCTTGGCCGCACGCTCGGCCTCTTCCGCTCGGAGCGATGCGCTACCCCGGGTCCCGGTCTCTCCCGCGGTAAGGTCCAGGATCCCGACCTTGTATCCGGCATCGACGGCCTTCAATAGAGTGCCCGCGCAGGTGAGCTCGACGTCGTCTCGGTGGGCGGCGAGGGCCAGGATGTCCACGGGCATAGTGGAATATAGGGCGGAGAGGACGGAGAGGCGGAGAGGACGGAGAGGACGGAGAGGACGGAGAAGGCGGAGAGGACAGCAGAGCTCAGCGAGTTTTTCGCTCCAGGGCGCGGGCAAGACGCCAGGTAAGACCTCCGGCTCTCTTCCGTAAGTTGTCCAGTTCCTCCCAATCCTGATGACTGATTAGGCCCAGATCCCGAGCAAGCATTAGGAGATAGGCAGTCTCGGCAAGGGAACCCAGAGCCACGTCGACATAACGGCGATATTCTCGACTTCCGTGTTTTGCCGCTCCCTCCGCGATGTTCGTTGGTGCCGAGCTTGCAGCACGCCGAATTTGAGCGGTGAGCCCATATCGCTCTTGAACCGGCCAAGCCTGACTGGTTTGATACACTGCCAATACGAGCTCGTGGGACAGTTTCCAGGCCAGCAGGCGTTCGTGCCCAAGCATGTCCTCAACTTAATGTTTGCTGTTTAAGCAGCCGTACCTCAAGCGCCCGGGTGCCAACAATTGCACGCATCTCTTCTCCGTCCTCTCCGTCCTCTCCGTCCTCTCCGCCCTCTCCGCCCTTTCCCATGTGCAAACCATCCCGCGACCCGCATCTCCTGTGCTCCCCAAGGAGGCATTGTGCGAGCACAGATCATGATTGCCGGCCTGCTGCAGGCGGCCCTGCTGACGGCGTGTGACCGTCACCTGAGCAAGTCGGAGCCCGAGAAAGCCCAGCGGAACCTCGAAGCCGATGCGAAGTCAGCCAGTCCGGTCCCTCTGGGAGTGGTAGGGGGCCGGCCAACCTCTCAGGCTCAGGCACCCAAGACCAGCGAAGACGGTGACACCTGGTCGCGCTATTCGGCACCCGATGGAGGCGACCGTCTGATCGTCCGAACCGGCCAGGCGGGCATCGAGGTCGATTCGCTCGAGACAGCCATCGCCGAGCTGCGGCGTGTGGCACAACGAGTGGGCGGCTTCGTGGCAGACGCGTCCATTCAGAGTGGCCGGAATCAGGTGCGGTCGGCCACCCTCCAGCTCAAAGTGCCGGCCAACCGGTTCGACGATCTCACGGAAGGGCTGCGCCCGCTCGGTCGTTTGCAGTTCGTCAACGTTGCGGCGGAAGATGTGAGCGAAGAGTTCGTGGACCTGACCGCGAGGGTGGCGAATGCTCGCCGGCTGGAGGAGCGCCTGATCGAGCTGCTCCGGACCCGTACCGGCAAGCTCCAGGACGTTCTCTCGGTCGAGCACGAGCTCGCCCGGGTGCGGGAGGAGATCGAGCGGATGGAAGGCCGGATGCGCTTCCTCAAGGCCAGCGCTCAGCTCAGCACTCTGTCGGTAAACCTGTACGAGCCGCCGCCCCTGGTTGCCTCGGTGCCCGGCCGCAGCCCGATCGCCGAAGCGTTCAAGACGGCGTGGCGGAACTTCGTGGGCCTGGTGGCCGGCGTCATTGCCTCACTGGGTTTCGTGGTGCCGGCGGTGATGGTGGGGTGGGCGGCGGTTGTTGCGAGCCGGAAATATCGAAAGCCTGCCTACGGTCGGAGGGTCGGAGGTCGGAGGGTCGGAGGGTCGGAACGTAAGCCATACCCTCCGCCTCTCCGACCCTCCGCCTCTCCGTCTACTCATACCGTAACGCCTCCACCGGATCCATCCGTGATGCCTTGCTCGCCGGATAGAGGCCGAACAGCACACCGGTGAGAATCGACGCGAGTACCGCTGCTACAACCGACAGCAGCGGTACCGCGGCGGGGATGGGGGTAAAGGAACGTATCGCCCAGGCGATCAATGCACCCAGCGCCATCCCCACGATGCAGCCGACCAGAGTCAGCGTTGCTGCCTCGACCAGGAACTGGAACATGATCTCGCGCCGGGTAGCGCCCAGCGCCTTCCGGACCCCGATCTCCCGGGTGCGCTCGGTAACCGAGATCATCATGATGGCCACCACACCCACGCCCCCGACCATCAGCCCCACGCTGGAAAGCGCGATCATCACCACGAAAAACGCCGCGGTGATCTTGTTGAAGGTGTCGAGCACCCGGTCCTGGGTTACCACCGCAAAGTTGTCCGGCTGGCCCGGCCGGAGTCCGCGTTTGGTCCGGAGCGCGGCTGCCACCTGATCCTGCGCCTCCTGAATGGTCGCTGTCTCCGCGGGGAGCACCGCGATATCCATCCAGCCCTTCTCGTAGTCCGCCACCTTGGTGAACGTGGTATGCGGAATGGCCAGACGCGGCTCATCGGCATTGCTGAAGAGCGATGCCGCTTCCGCGTGCATCCCGATTACCTCGAATGGCTCGCCGAAGATCTTGATCCGCTTCCCGATGGCATCGCGCCGGGGGAAGAGCGATTCGGCCAGCTTGTCGTTGATGATCGCCACCCGGGCTCCGGCCGCGTACTCCATGGGAGTGTAGTTCCGGCCCGCCAGGATGTCGCCTCCGTTCACCAGGTTCCAGCTCGGAGTCATCCCCGCGATCGCCACGCTCTTGAGCTCCACCCCCTCGAAGCTGACCGGGCCATTGGTGTACTCGCCGATGTTGACGTCGCGCACGGTGGGCAGGTTGCGGATCAGCTCCGCCTCCTCCACGGTGAGCCACGGCATCTGCCGCCAGGGGGACAGCTCGTCGGAGCCGTCGGAAACGTCGAGCCCGCCGGAGAAGTAGCGGTACACGAAGAAGGTCTTGGGTCCGGCGGCCTCGAGGATGTTGGTAACGCTCTGGTTGATCCCGGTTATCGCCGAGGCCATGGCGATCACCACTGTCACCCCGATCGCTACGCCCAGGATGGTCAGGGCCGCCCGGACTTTATTGGCCTGGATCGAGTCCAGCGCAATGACCGATCCCTCCAGCATGCGGGAGAGCAGAGCTCCCTTTCGCTGCCCCTTCATTCCGCCCTCAGCGCGTCGATCGGGTCCAGCCGCGATGCCCGGCTTGCGGGATACACCCCGGCCGCAATGCCCACGCTCACCCCAAGCACTACCGCCACCAGGATGGACCAGGGCGCGACCGCGGCCGGCAACGGGGTCACCGCCTTGACCACGAACGCCAGCGCAATGCCCAGCCCGATCCCGAACGCCGCACCGACGGCAGAGAGCGTGGCCGACTCGACCACGAATTGGGCCAGGATGTCCCGCCGCCGCGCGCCGAGCGCCTTCCGAATCCCGATTTCCCGGGTGCGCTCGCTCACGGCCATCAGCATGATGTTCATGATCACGATCCCGCCCACAACCAGAGAGATCGCCACCAGACCGGGCAGGGCGACGAACAGCACCCGAGAGATCTTCTGCCAGCTGCCCAGCGCGCCCTCCGCGGTCTGAAACGCGAAATTGTTCTCCTGTTCCGGTTTCAATTGCCGCCGGCTTCGCATCAGTGCTTCTGCCTCTGCCAGGGCGTTCTGCATTTCCGTCGGGTTGGCCGTCTGCACGATCAGGGCATCCAGGATGTTGATGGGACAGATCAGGCGCCGGCCTGGAGCGCTGAACGGCATGATCGCGAACTTATCCAGCGAGAGCCCGAAGAGCGTCCCCTGTCTCTCCACTACGCCCACGATCCGGTAGGGAAGGCCGCCGATGACAACCTCCTTGCCGAGGGGATCCACCCCGGCCAGCAGTTTCTCGGCAAGCTCGGAGCCGACTACCAGCACCGGGAGTCCGGTGCGCACCTCCTGCGTGGTGAAGGTACGGCCTTGGGTGATGACGTAGTTCTTGATATCGAAGTAACTCTCTTCCGTGCCGATCAGGTCGATATCCTTGGCCACCTTGCCCTCGTAGTGGACCGCCACCCGGTCTTCACAGAACTTGGCGAACGTGGCGGGCGTTTTGATCCGCTCGCGGACGTAGTCGGCATCGCCATAGGTGATTCGCGGGCGCCTGAGCCAGCCGCGCCACACATCCTCCGGCACGTTGCCGGTCGTGATGTAGGGTCGCTGCCGCAGCTGGAAGGTATTGGCCCCCACCAGCGTGTTGGCGAACCGGTCCACCATATAACGGTTCATGCCCTGAACGATGGAAACCACTGCAATCAGGAAGGTCACGCCGATCAGCACGCCGACCAGCGAGAAGAAGCTCTTCAGCTTCTGAGACCGAATGGTGCGAAGCGCCATCCGGATTGCCTCCAGGAGACGCACTATGACGCCTTGGTTTCGCGGGCCTTGGTGGTGTCGGCCTGGCGGACCTTGGCCTGGTCCTTCAGGTCCCGAATGGCCTGGTAGGTTCCTGCCACGATGGTTTCTCCCTCCCTTACCCCGTCCAGCACCTCGAAATAATCCTCTCCCGCAACGCCGGTCTTCACCGGTCGGAAGGTGGCGATGCCGTTGCGCACCACGAATACGCCTTCCGCCTCCTTCTTCCTGAACCGGGCCCGGAGTGTGTCGACCTGCGGCGCCCCCTCGGCCTCGCTGGGGATCTTCTCGTGCTCTCGCACGGTCAGCGCGATGATCGGAATGCTCAGCGCGTGGTTCCGGGTATCGGTGATGATCCGGGCGGTGCAGCTCAGGTCAGGGCGAATGTCAGTTGGAGGATTCCGAAGCGTAATCTCCACGTCGAAGTCCACTGCCCGGTCGCTCGAGCCCGAGGCGGTCTCGGTGGGCGTCAGCTTGGCGCTATGACTGATCTTGCTTACCCGTCCCCAGAACGTGGTGTCCCGGTACGCGTCGATGGTGACTTCCACGGAGTCGCTCGAGCTCAGTCGCACCACATCGGTCTCGTCCACCTGAACCTTCGCCAGAATCACCGAGAGGTCGGCGATGGTCATCAGCAGCCCGGTTTCCCGGGAGAAGGTTCCCGGCACCGCTACTTCGCCTTCTTCGACCGCCAGCCGCACCACTCGCCCAGATATGGGCGAAGTGAGGCGCGTCTTCGACAGATTGTCCTTGCTCTCCTGCAAACTCGCTCGAGCCTGGTCCAGCTGGGCTTTGCTGGCCTGGTAGTTAGCTTCGGCGACGTCGAGGGCGGTTTGCGCCTGCTCTGAGGTCTCCGGGGCAATCAGGTCATCGCCCAGTTCTTTCAGTTGCCGGGCACGATCCCAGGCCCGCCGCGCCTGGTCCCGGGTCGCCCGGGTCTGCAGCAGGGTGGCCTCGGTCGAGGATACCACACCCTGAGCCCGAGCCACCGCTGCCTGATACTGTGCCGGGTCGATCTGCAGCAGGAACTGGCCGCGCTTCACCAGATCGCCCTCGCGCACGGCGATATCGATGATCCGGCCGGTGATGTCCGCGCTGATGTCCACGGAGGTCTTCGCCTCGATCTTGCCGCTCGCGGTCACTGAGGCCACCAGGTCTCGACGGCTCACCTGCTCCAGCCTCACCTCGGTACCGGCGTGTTTCTTCTTGTGAATCTTGGAACGCCACCACGCCGCCGATTGCCAGAACCACTACTGTGGCAATGAGCCAGATCCGGGTTCTTCGCAGCATGTCTGTTCCTTAATGACGAAGCGAGCGTCCAACCGCGGTTTCCAGCGCGGCGACGGCGTGGTGGTCTGGGGATGAGATCATGACCGATGTAGTACGCGAGCCCCGCCGCACTGGTTTCAACTTGGGACGATGAAGATTGCGGAGCACGAGCTTCGCCCGTCAGTCCTGAGCGCGGGAAACGATGGTGCCAGACTCGGGAAGCTCGAGTCGAACCAGCCGGCCCTGGGCGTCGGTGCTCAACGTGCCGCGGATGTCACCGGTCAGGGTCACGCGAGCGCCGGCGGCACCGCCCGGCTCGCGCCGCGCGACGAACGAGGCCCGCCGGGCCGTTCGAGGGAAGACCGCGGTCAACGGTTTGCCGGCGGGGGTGGCCAGATCCGCTACCGCACTGTAGAGCGAGAAGACCTGCTCATCGAGTAGTACCACATCCGGGCCACCGGGCAGCTCCCGGCCTGCCTCGGATCCCCTGGCGACGGTGCGAATGATCAGCCGAGCTCCGGAGCCGGCCGCCAGAATCACGGTCGGTCCATTGGGCCCCTCCACGTCGAGCTGGAATTTGGCCAGAGCCGATTCCGGAGTGCGGTCGAGCGTGGCGGACAGCCGCAGCGTGGGGCTGTTGGCCGGATAGGCTGCGGTGGCGCGGATACTGGTGCCTGGCGCGCCTCGCCCCCGACCCTGAGTCAGCGTGAATTCCTCTCGACCGATCTCCCGGGCTCCCTGTTGGATGACCAGCTTGGTCCCGGATGAATCCTGAGCGTGGGCTGAAGTGGCCGGCAGGAGCACGAGCAGAACCGCGGCGAGGCGCATGGCTTCTCCGTTCGTCAGGATCTCTCTAGACAGGTGCTGACTCGTTCGACGATAAATCTATACAGGCGCTCACCCTTCTGGGCGCTGGCCAGACTGGGATAGCCCACCGATCCGGGGGAGCCCGGCCGGCAGGTGCCGGCTGTCTCCGGGACGGTATCGGGACAACATCTCCGGGGGTAGATCGAAGTCCCGGGCCAGCTCCATGTGGACCAGCTGCGGAGCCAGAAAGAGGAGCAGGGAAGTGTCCAGCTCGCCACCCTGGATCGGCGCCGGCCGCTCCAGAAGAGAGCCGAATTCGATGCTGAAGATGTCGACCACCTGTACCGTGGCTTCGTCGGTACGGATGGCACTCAGCGCCTCCAGGTGTGCTTCGCTCGACTGCGCGGTGATGATGAAGAACTCGCGGACGCCTGCCCCCTCTTCCCAGGACTCGATAAGTTCGTTCATGACCCGGTGAAGTGTTCGACGTCTGAGCGCGGCCCCGCCAGGGTAGGGCCGGGTCGTGGCATGCACGCCGTACTCGACCGTGGGAGTGCGCGCGATACCAAACTTCTCCGACAGATCGTCGGCTAATCGCTCCACGATGATCGTATCGCAACCCAGCGGGAGGTGGGGGCCGTGCTGCTCCGTCGTTCCCACCGGCACGATCAGGGTGGGACGCTCCAGCAGCCGCTCGGTGATCGCGCCGGGCGTCATGTCCTTCAACCGCCAGGGGTGTCGCTCTTGAATCATCGCGGGCGGCTCTGGGTTCTGGTCGTGGTGGCCGCCGGAGTGGCTGTGGCCGAATGGCTGCGGCAGCCGGGCGGACTCTGGCTGTGGGTTGCCTGGATCTCGGTCGGGGCGGAAATGGCGCTGCTATGGCCTCTGTCGGGGTGGCGTCAGCGTGCGCTCCTGATCCTGCTTGCCGGAGCGGCAACCGCACTCACCCTCGGCCACCGGCAGATCAGAGCCATCGAGACCCGCTGGCCCCAGGAGCGTGAGAAACGGGTTACCGCCGCCTCGCAGCATCTCGCGGCAGATCTCCATTCGGCTTTGCATCGCGCCGAGCGACTGGCCGAATCCGCCATTGCCAGTCCGGCAAGGACCCAGGACGCGGCGCTGAAGGAATTGGGCCGGCTGGTGCCCTCGGCCGGGCCGGAAATGAGCGTGACGGTGTTCGACTCTTCCGGCGAGCCTTGGGCCTGGGCCGGCCGGCACCGGCTCCTGCCGCGCGCCGACGGCGACTCATTCGCTGCTCGCACGAGTGGATATTACGTCGTGCTGGAGGCCCGGCGCCACTCAGCCGAGGGGCGCAGCGCGGTGGCCGGCGTGTTGATCTGGGCCCATCCAGCCGTCCCCGATCGCAACCGAAGCCTGGCCGAACTGTTTCGGCAACGGACCGAGGTTGGTCTCTCGGTGTATCCCTCCGGCACCGCGCCAGAGAGTGCCGACGTCTTCGATTACGAGGAGCCCACGACCTCAGGCTCCCGGCTGCTCTTCAGCGTACAACCTATCCCACCGGAGCAGGGCGCCGCCAAGGAGCTGGTGTTCCTCCGAACCAGCCATGCGCTGCTCTGGTTGTTTCTCTTGACCTTGATCCTGGCGCTCGGCACTGCAACCAGGAGCGCTCGAGCGATTCCTCCTTCTGGGCCTGGTCTTGTGGCTGGTGGCCCGCGCACCGCTCGGACCCGCGCTCGGACTGCAACCGCTCTTCTCTCCAGCCACATTCTTTCGGCCGCTGCTGGGGCCTCTTTCGTCCTCGGCCGGGGTCCTCGCGCTCTCCGGCGTTCTGCTGACGATGGCTGGCATCTGGCTCTGGCGCCGACGCTTGCCGCGCCGCTGGTACGGCGTTCTGTTCGGGGCGACTCTGCTGCTCGCGTCGCCCTATCTCATCAGCGATCTCGGTAAAGGCATTACTCCACCCGCCCACGGCGTCTCGGTTGCACTGTGGCTGACCTGGCAGCTCACGCTTCTGGTCGCAGCGTCTGCGTTGATAGTGTTGGCGGCATCGTTGTTTCGGGGGAACGGACCCGAGAGCCACACTCGCTGGCGCATCATCGCCGGGGTGGGAATTGCCTTTGCGGCTGCCGTGATCGGGATGTACGTCTGGAGTCCGCGGGGGGCCTGGCCCGATTGGTACACGTTCCTCTGGACTCCAGCGCTGCTGCTGGTCACACTGCCGGCGCCCCGTTGGGCCACGATCAGTGGAATCGCCCTTGTTGCCGGCAGCTCGGCGGCGCTGGTAACCTGGGGGGCTGAGCTCTCGGGCCGAATCCAGGTGGCCCAGCGCGACGTGGCTCGTCTGGGCGACGAACCTGACCCGCTGGCGGTGCCGCTGCTGGAACGCTTTGGCGAACAGGCGTGGCGCGCGCGTCCGCCGGTAAACGCGTCAGAGCTGTACGCGATCTGGCATGGCTCAGCCCTGGAAGGCCAGGGATATCCGGCCAACCTGGCGTTGTGGTCCCCGTCGGGCGAGCTGCGGGACGAGCTGGCGCTCGAATCTTTGGATGTGCCCGATTCGCTCCTGGCGGCCGCGGTCCGGAGTCTCCCTCCCACCGACAGCATTCGGGTAACTCAGATCCTCCGAACTCCCGGAGTGCACAACCTCCTGCTGGTTCGACTCACCCCCCAGGAGGTGATGACTGCGCTGGTCGGTCCCCGATCGGAGCTCGTTCTGCCCGGACGACTCGGACGTCTGCTCGACCCGGCCCGCCGCAGTGTCCCCTTGTATACGCTATCCCTCTCGCCCTCCCCTGCAGCACAGCCGCCGCCTCCGAGCCGCTGGCGACGGGAGGGCTGGATCCTGCGGAGCGACTTCCCCCTGATGCTGACGGGGACGGCCCGGGTAGTTCATGCCACCGTGGACCTCCGGGCTCCGGTCCCGCTTTTCGTCCGCGGCGTGCTCGTGGTTCTGCTCGATGCCGCCGTCCTCGCGCTGCTTTGGTTTCTAGCCGAACTGGTGGCTGGAGTGAGGCCGGCGCCCCCGCGCTGGCGCAGCCTGGGCCGATCTTTCCGGGTGCGGCTGGCCTTCACCCTGGGCGCGTTCTTCATTGTGCCCGCCGTCGGCTTCGCCGCCTGGAGCTTCGTTCGCCTGGGCAACGAGGTGGAGCGGAGCCGGGACCTGCTCATCACTCAAACCCTGCGGGACGCGGTCGTCGCCGGAGGCGGCGCGTTCCGGACTGAGACCCCACGTCCGGATCGCCTGATCCGGCTAAGCCGCCGACTGGATGCCGACCTGGCGTTGTATCAAGGCGGAGTGTTGACCGGAACCAGCAACGGCATTCTGGAAGATCTCGGCATCATGGGCCAATTGATGGATCCCCGGGCTTTTACGCGTTTGGCGCTGGAGGGGGACGTCGAGGTCACCCGCGAAGGTTTCATCCCCGAGCTGGCGGAGCGGATCGGATATCGGGTGGTACGGCCCGGTTCTCCGGATGAGATAGCCGTGCTGGCGACGCCCCAGCTGGCCGACGATGTGTCACTCGGGAGTCCGTCAGCTGGATCTGGCCCTGGTTCTCCTCCTGGCGACCTTGGCCGGCGTGGCCGCTGCGCTGACTGGCGCGCAGATCGCAGCCCGCACGCTCTCGCGTCCGGTGGCCGATCTCCGTCGTTCTGCTCTGGCCCTGGGTAAGGGCCAGCCGATGCCATCCCATTCGGAGCGTCCGCCGCTCGAATTCGAGCCGGTGTTCGCCGCCTTCGAGCGCATGGCAGCAGACATCCGTTCCAGTCAGAACGCGCTGGAGGAAGCCCGCCGGCGAACAGCCACCGTGCTCGCAACCGTTGCCACGGGAGTGGTCGCGGTCGATCCCGCCGGCCGCGTGCTCATCGCCAATGTCCAGGCAGTGGATCTGCTCGGGGTGGACCTTCAGGAAGGCGAGCCCTTCCTCGACCGGCTCGGCTCGGAGTGGAGCCCGCTCGCCAACGCAGTCCGCCGCTTCCTGGTGGATGCCAATACCGATGGATCAGTCGAGCTGGATGTGAGGGGACGCCGGGTTGCGCTGCAGCTGGCCTCGCTCGGTCCTCAACTCCGAGGGGCAGTGCTCGCGCTGAATGACGTGTCCGAGGTGTCCCGGGCCGAGCGGGTGCTGGCCTGGGGTGAAATGGCCCGCCAGGTGGCTCACGAGATCAAGAATCCGCTCACGCCCATGCGCCTGGGCATGCAGCACCTTCGCCGGGTCTACCGTGAGCGCCGCACTGAATTTGACCGGACGCTGGACGAGACCGCGGATCGCATCCTGGCGGAGATCGACCGACTCGACACCATTGCCCGGGCCTTCAGCCGGTTTGCCGCCCCGGCGCTACAAGACCAGGCGCTGCAGAAGATAGATCTCGGCTCCGCGGCGGAAGAGGTAGTGCAGCTCTACCGACTGTCGGAGGAAGCCTGCTCGGTGAGACTGGCGGCCGAACCAAACGCTCTTGGGGCGGCCCGGCGGGACGAGGTAAAGGAGGTTCTGGTGAACCTGCTGGAGAATGCGCGAAACGCCGGCGCGTCAGTGGTGGAGGTGCGGGCCGGACCCGGAATCATCCGAGTCTCGGACAATGGAAGCGGGCATTCCTGCTGAACTGATGCCCCGCGTTTTCGAGCCGCGATTCTCCACCACCACGAGCGGCGCCGGGCTCGGTCTGGCCATCGTGAAGCGATTGGTGGAGAGCTGGGGAGGTCGAGTCGAGCTGGAGAGCACCGAGGGCGAGGGGACGGTAGTCACCGTCCGGACCCAGGTCTAGCGCGCCATTCCCCGAGCCCGCTCGGCCACGGCGATCGCAATCGCCTGATCCTGAGTTCGGGCCCGGCGCAACAGCCGCACCGCGGTCTGCATCTGACGGTCGGACAGGGCGCGACGCCGGGCTTCGGGAACGGGACCGAAGACCGCCCGGGTGATCTCGTAGCCCAGCTGCTCGTCGATATAGGCCGACGCGTTGTCATAGGTGGGGCGGGGAAGCTCCAGACCGATCTGCTGCAGCCGCTGATACACGTCTTCCCGCATCTCGTCGGTGACCCGGAACGACTGGAACTTCGGTGCATCGGGTGATTTCCGGACGTCTTCAGCGTAGTCCGACAGCACGCCACGGAACTGCGCGATGTCCTCACCCAGCGCGGAGAGCAGTGCCCGCTCCGCGTCGGATCGTGGGGTTCCGCGGATGGTCAGATCGGGCAGGATGCCGCTGGCGTCCGGAATGGCGCGTCCGAGCATCGGAGTGAAAGAGCCGCGGCATCAGCGACGGCGGCGCGGTTGCCCACCGCCCCTTCTCCGTCGGCGCGGGGCCGCTGCACCGTACGGCCGCTCGGGGTGTACCAGCGGGCCGTGGTCAGCTTGATCGCGATCTCTTCGCCCAGAGGATAGGTGGTCTGCAGCACGCCTTTGCCGAAGCTCGGCGTGCCCAGCGACAACGGCGCGATCGTGATCCTGGAGCGCGCCCGCGATCAACTCCGCTGAGCTGGCGGTGCCGTGATTGACCAGCAGCGCCACGCGGAGGTCGTGCCATCCGCCGGACAAACCGGCCAGATACACCTTGGAGTGCTCGGGTGAGCGTCCCTCGGAGATGGCCACTGTGTCGCCCGGGCGGAGGAACAGGCTCGCGACCTTGACGCCCTCATTGATCAGCCCGCCGGGATCGCCGCGAAGGTCCAGCACCAGTGACGTCATCCCGTCGTTTACCAGCCGGTCTGATCGCCTGGCGCAGCTCGGTTGCCGCTCCATCGCTGATGCGGCGGAGCTCGATGTAGCCGACCCCGGAGCCCAGGAACACGCCCTCGGACGCGGCCGGGACGTGAACCACGGTGCGGGTGAGCCGCCGCAGCACGGGTGTGCTCGAGCCCCAGGGCCGAACCAGAACGGTGACCGTGGTTCCGGTACCACCCGCAAGTGCCTCTTCCAGCCGACGGGCCGACCAGCCGGCCGTGTTCTTACCATCGATGCTCAGGATGACGTCGCCGGGGGCAAAGGCGCCCGAGCGCTCCCCAGGCCGGTTCCATCGGTCAGCCCGACATCAACCTCGGTGCCGGACATCTGCCGCTGGTATTGGCGGTAACTCTCCCTGGTAAGCAGCTCGGCGTAGGGATCGTGCAGGGACGCAACCAGGGCCTTGGCGGCGGTCTGGTAGAGGTCGCCCTCGCCGATGGAATCGATGTAGTGGCTATGGATGGAGCCGACGACGTTTTCGAAGAGGCGGGCCTGCTGGTAGACGGTACCCTCCGGGGCTGCTTTTCGGCGAAGCAGCCATCCTCCAGTCAGAATGGAGAGTGCGAGGATCGCTATGAGCCCACCCCAGCGGGCCTTAGCGGAGGGTCCTTTCATGCCGATTAGCTCCCGCGAATTGCGAGAAGGTCTGCTGGATGCATCCCCCTGAAAGATGGGAAACACCGTGCTACAGAAGTCACCACCAAAAGGGCAGCAAGATGGAGGCCGCCCGAGCTTAGCGTCCGTGCGGATTCCCCGGATCCACCGCCAGGGTGGAGTCGCGCCACACCGCTGCTGAGGCAACATGACACGCCTCGACGAAGACGCTGGCCGGATGGCTGCCGCGCTGGAGCAGCGCGTGAAGCATCTCGTGCCGGACCAGCCACTCCTCACCCAGGGCACTGGCGGGGAGGTAAATCCGGTTGCCTTCGCGCACCCACCAGGCGTGGGCCATCTCGCCGTTCAGCTCGATTGCTCCGCTCGGAGCATCCACCGCATAGAAGGCGACGTCGGTCATCTTTCCCTGTTTGCCGGAGCAGGCGACCGTCTTGTCCCACCACTTCCTGATAGAGTCCCAGCGTAGGGACAGCCCAGGAACGGCCCAACGGGGCCAGCGGCGCACCGGCGGCCCGCGGTGCCGCGCAGGCGCCGGTACCCAGCATCAGAAGAAGGACAGCGCAGAACAACCGACTCATGTATGACTCCGGATCTGAGCACCTCGTCGCGGCGGCGGGCCTGGGGGATACTCCGCCGGACGGGTCTGAGCGGCGCCGAAACCGACACCGACTAAAAATTGCTGCACGAATCGGTCCACGGTTGCGCCAGCGGGGTACCTGGCCGGGGTCGAACCCGGTCTATCTTCCGGTTCCTCTTCCTTATAACGCTTTCCGACCCTTGCTGGCCCGAATTGGTTCTGCCGCCGTCCTCGGGCATCGACGCCTATCCGGTGGACGTCGAGGTGGACATCACCAACGGACTGCCCTCCTTCTCGACCGTCGGCCTGCCGCAGGGCGCGGTAAAGGAGGGCCGGGAGCGGGTCAGTGCGGCCCTGGTCAACGCGGGCTTTTGTTTTCCGCTCCGGCGCATCACCGTCAACCTGGCCCCGGCCGACATTCGCAAAGACGGCTCGGCGTTCGACCTGCCCATCGCGCTCGGCATTCTGGTGGCCAGCGGCCAGCTGCCCTGAAGAGCGGCCTCAAGCAACACATGGTGCTGGGCGAGGTCGGGCTCGAGGGAGATCTGCGGCCCGTTCGGGGTGCGCTCTCCATGGCTCTGGCCGCGCGGTCGGCCGGATTACCGCGGCGTTCTGCTTCCTCACGCCAATGTGCCCGAGGCGTCGGTGGTCGAAGGACTCGAGGTCTGCGGCGCCCGCACCCTGCTCGAGGTGTGTGCCCATCTGCTCGGCAAGAATCCGATTCCTCCTGCCCGGGCCGATGTGACCGCGCTCATGGCTCGGGCGCATCGGAGCGAAGCCGACTTCGCCGATGTCCGGAGCCAGGCCGCCGCCAAACGAGCTCTGGAGGTGGCGGCGGCCGGGGGCCACAACATCCTGCTGATCGGCTCGCCCGGCGCGGGGAAAACCATGCTGGCCCGGCGCCTCCCATCCATTCTTCCCTCCATGAGCCTGGAAGAGGCGCTCGAGACCACCAAGATCCACAGCGTCGCGGGCACGCTGCCGTCCGGGCAATCCCTCCTGACCGTGCGGCCCTTCCGGGCGCCGCACCACACCATCAGCGATGCCGGCCTGATCGGCGGCGGCTCTTCCCCCCGCCCGGGAGAGGTCAGCCTGGCTCACGGCGGCGTGCTCTTTCTCGACGAGCTGCCCGAATTCCGGAGGAACGTGCTCGAGGTGCTGCGGCAGCCGATGGAGGACGGCGTCGTCACCTTGAGCCGCGCGGCCGTGAGTCTCACCTATCCCGCTCGCTTCATGCTGGCCGCGGCCATGAATCCCTGTCCCTGCGGTTACCTCGGAGATCCGCTCCACTCCTGCAGCTGCGGACCGCTGTCCATCGAACGCTACCGCTCCCGGATCTCGGGTCCGCTGCTCGACCGGATCGACATTCACCTCGAGGTGCCCGCCGTAGCCTACGGCGATTTGGTCGGCGACCCAGTCCGACGAGAGCAGCGCGGCTATTCGCATCCGGGTCGAGCGGGCTCGTGCCGTGCAGCGCGCGCGGTTTCAGGGGCAGCGCGGGGTCCACGCCAACGCGCACATGACTGCGCGCGATCTGCGTCGCCACTGCCGATTGAGTGAGCCGTGGAAGCGGTGCTCAGGCAGGCGGTGACTCGATTGGGGCTCTCGGCGCGGGCCTACCATCGGGTGCTCAAGATCGCGCGCACCATCGCAGACCTGGCAGGGTCGGCCGAGCTCACGACGGCCCACGTCAGTGAGGCGATACAGTATCGGAGCCTGGATCGGAAAAGGGAATTTGTGGGGGAGAGGCGGTAGCCGCTAGTCGCTGTGAAACTAGGCTTAGGTCTAGTCGGGAGCTGAGCTGGAGCTAGC
Source organism: uncultured Gemmatimonadales bacterium (assembly GCA_963825815.1). Taxonomy (GTDB): domain Bacteria; phylum Gemmatimonadota; class Gemmatimonadetes; order Gemmatimonadales; family GWC2-71-9; genus CAVVWJ01. The sequence continues at coordinate 17,020 of CAWGVB010000020.1, forward strand.
TAAGCTCAGGCCACAGCTCCAGCTACATGGCAAAGAGCCAGAGGTCGGCTCGATGATTGGGTGCGTTGAAGTCCGAGTCCGGCTCACCGTGCACTGGGGCGAAGGGCTGCACCTCGACCACTACATGGGAGCCGTCGGGTGAGATAACCGGATGCCGGAAGAGGACGGAGTCGCCCGGGAAGAGACGGAAACTCCCGTCACTCAGGTTAACGAACACCAGGTCTCCGCCCTCGTCCCGCTGCACGTTGCCGTGGGCATCCTCGAAGCGATAGAGCACGCTGCCTCCGACCACGGCGATGAGGCGGGTGCCCCGAACCTGGGGGTCACGCACAATCGTACCGGGCCCGAAGTCATAGAGGATGGTAACTTCGCCGGTCGAAAGCGATCGGCGGTATACCCGGGAGTCACCACCCAGGGTGTAGTAGATGGTCTGACTATCCTCCCCGAGCGCCACCCCCGAGGCATAATCGGTACCCGGTATGACCTCCACCCGCGATGTGCCTCCGGAGAGATCGAGGATGGCGGCGTCCAGCCCAGTGTAGAAGGTGTCCGGATAGAAGGTGGATCCCTCGTAGAACAGCTGCTCGGCCAGATAGAGCAGACTGTCCCGACCGATCCACTGCGGGGTCCGAATGCTGGAATGGAACCTCCCATTCGGAGCCGTATAAGGGAGTGGCTGGACCAACGTGGCCTGCTGGGGCGCCTCCCGGGTTGCCAGCACCAGCGCCGAGGCACCCAATTTCTGCTGACCCACCCAGGAAATAACTCGGTGATAGAAGAGCCGCCCGTCGGCATTCTGGGCGGGCGATTCCATGAGGTCGGTGGAGTCGTCGTGTATGGGGTCGTACTGACAATAGCTCGCCGAGATGGTACCGCCGCCGGGAGGAAGAACGTTGAGGCAGCGATCGCGATCGCTGCGGTCTTGCCGCTCGCTCGAGTAGATGATGCCCGAGCCATCGGGCAACCAGGATGGGGTGCGGTCGTCCGCCCGATTGAAGGTGAGCCGGACCGGTGAGGCGGACGAGACCGGTGGCAGTGCTGGGATTGGCTCCGGCTCAGCCGGAGAGCTGTGCTCGCAGGCCAAGGATGCGACCAGAGCGAGCGCCGCTGCCCAGTGAGCCGCCCGGCTCGACCAATCCTGGTGGGACATTGTCATGCTCGCGGGAGACGCCGCCGTCGAGGCGCCCTGCACAATGTGGGGCGGTGAGTGTTTGCCAGCCTGCGCATGAGCATTGCGAAGGGGCTGCCAGGGGAATAAATCAGGATCACCCATGCTGAGTGGAATCCGATGACCGATACCCTCGGAGCGCAATCTTCCGGCGTTCGGCTGCACGCGGCGGTGCCCACCTTTCTCGTCGCCGATGTGGGCGCCACCGCGCGCTGGTATAGCGACGCCCTCGACTTCACCCAGCGGGTACGGTGCCTGGCATCGAACCGTACGTGGTACGCCAGTCTCCAGCGCGAACGGGGTCGAGCTCATGCTTCTTCGACTGGAGGGCTTCGAAAAGCCGGACCTGACGGCAGCCGCGGCCGGAGGGAGCTGTGGGATGCGTACATGCGGATGCAGGGCTGCAGCGCTTTCTACGATGCGGTTCGGACCCGGGCGCTGATCCGGAGTCCATTGCAGAAGCAGCCGTATGGCGACTGGCGAGTTCGAGGTACAGGACCCCAACGGCTACATCCTGGTTTTCAGCGAGTTGATCGGCTGAGCCCAGCTACCCAAGGCGGCAAGCTGACTACCGTGCGGAGGATTCATGATCAATGGCAAGATGCCACTCTATCTCACCGCGCTCGGCCTGGCGGGCCTTGGACTCGGAGCGTTGGTCTGGCAACCGTATTCCGCTGACTTTCCGGGAACCGCAGTACGCCAAGCCGATTCGCCGCTACATCCACGCCGCCGTTCGCCAGGATTCAGCCGGGCTGGCGCGGCTATCAGCCTCCGCGGCGGCCGTGAGCTGGGGTCTCACGGCAGGGCGGGCTCACCGTAGATCGCTCGCGCAGTGGGAGCGTGGATGCAGGCCTGGACCGGCGAGCAGCGGGGGGACACGGCCCAGGTGTTCGTCTATTCCGATGGGACAGTGTGCGAGAACGCTCCTATCGAGCTGCAGCTCGTGGGCAGTGACGGAGAAGCTCGAGTGGTCCGGGCAAGCTCGAGCTGCTGGTTGCGGTAGCGAGGGCTGGCTGCCAGTGACCGCTCAGGAGTTCCGCCGGCTGGCGCTGAGCCTGCCCGAAGTTGCTGAATCCGCTCACATGGGCCATCCGGATTTCCGGGTAAAAAACCGAATCTTCGCTACCCTGGGCTACCCGGGCCGCGGTTGGGCAATGATCAAGCTCGCGCCGGAGGAGCAGGAATGGCTGGTGCGAGCCGATCCCGAGACCTTCACTCCTGTTCCCGGCGCGTGGGGCCGGGCAGGCTGCACCAACGTCAGGCTGCGGTCGGCTCGTAAAGGCCCGGTGCTCGAGGCTCTGACGTCGGCATGGCGCAAGCGAGCGCCGAAGAGCCTCGCGGCTCGGCTATGAAAACCCAGTACTTCACCGCCACCAGCCTGGACGGATTCATTGCCGATCCGGACGACTCACTGGATTGGCTGTTTCCGCTCGGCGACGTCTCCGAAACCAGCTACCCGAGTTTCATTCGGTGAGGTGGGCGCGCTTGCAATGGGCTCCGCCACCTACCAGTGGATGCTGCGCCACGTGGTCGGTCCCGAGGCCGATCATCCGCAACCCTGGCCCTACGAACTGCCCGCCTGGGTCTTCACCTCCCGCGAGCTGCCGGGAGTCGCGGGTGCCGACATTCGATTCGCGAGGGGAGACGTTCGGCCGGTGCATCAGGCGATGGTCCAGGCCGCAGGAGGGAAGAACGTGTGGATCGTGGGTGGAGGCGATCTCGCCGGGCAGTTCTACGATCAGGGTCTGCTGGATGAGATCCACGTGCAGATCGGGTCGGTGACACTGGGCGCAGGAAAGCCGCTCCTGCCGCGCAGGATCACGAGTCCGCCGCTTCGGCTGGTGTCGGTTCGGGCAGTGGGAACCGGGTTCGCCGAGCTCAAGTACGAGGTGCCCCGGGAGCGAGGTGGCTGACCGTTGGCGCTGGTGGTGTTTCTCCGCGGCGTAAATGTGGGCGGCCATCGGACGTTCCGTCCCAGCCTGCTGGCCCGAGAGCTGAATCAGTACGATGTGGTGAATGTGGGAGCGGCCGGGACGTTCGTTGTGCGCAAGCCCGGCGCCCGAAGCCGATTTCGCACCGAGCTGCTTCGAAGGCTGCCGTTCGAGGCGGAGGTGGCCATCTGCGACGGCCGTGATCTGCTCCGGATCGAGACGGAGAATCCATTCGAAGCGGAACACCCGCCCGAAGTAGTTCGATTTCTTACCGTACTCACGAAGTCCGGACGAGCGCGGGAGACTCTTCCGCTGTCCCTTCCCCGAGAGGGGGACTGGCTGGTCCGACTGATCGCGTCCGAGGGCTGCTTCGTCTTCGGAGAGTACCGCCGTCACATGCGCACGATCGGCTACCTGGGCCAGATCGACAAGCTGTTCAACGTTCCGGCCACCACCCGGAACTGGAACACGATACTGGCAGTGGTGCGAATTCTTAAGAAAGAAACGAAGAGCCGCTGACTTACAGGGTCATGCCGAAGGAGAGGTGAAGATGCAGCCGTCGAGACCAGTCCGTTTCCGCCGTGGTTGCCGGTAAGCCCTGCTCCAACGCAGCCAGTACCTCTCCGGCGTCTCGGACATCCAGGTCGGACGGATTCAGCTTGTAGCCCAGCCCCAGGCGAATGGCGCCGACCGGAGTCTGGTAGCTGATCCCGGTGCCCAGCGAGAAACGAAGGTCGGTGTCGCCCTCCAATACCGCGCAGCTTGAAACCGGTCATCCGGAGTCCACACCTTGCCCATGTCCATAAACAGCTGAGCTCCCCAGGCACTCGGTCAGGCCCGGAAAGGGAAACCGGAGTTCCAGGGTTCCGGCGAGTCGCGCCAGCATTCCCGCCGGCACGTAGCTGTCGGCGGAGAGAACGGTATCGCTTCCTTCGTATATGGGCCTCGACCGCGGGGAACTTGGGGCCAAGGAGTCGGCTGCCCCAGCCGCGCACATCGTCGGTGCCGCCTGCGGTCATCGTCTCGTCGCGCAAGCGGATCAGGGAGAACACCGGACTGTCACCCGGAAGCGGAACACTCTTCCCGAAAGGGAATAGCCGGCCAATCGACATCCGGGCGGCGAGTGTAGTCTTCCGGCTGATCGGATGATAGCCCGGCGAGCGTCAGGTCCAGTCGTCCGAACTGCACGGTGCGTGATCCCGGACGGGACCGTGATCTCCGCCCGAGGGCGGATGGACCAGCCCTTTCGAGGATTGGCCAGGTTGTCGGCTTTGCCGAACGAGCCGGTCAACGTCACCGAGCTCTTGTCGATATCCTGGCCCGAGCGAGTCCTGGAGCGCCGGATTGTTGAGGGCGAGCAGCCGGGCCAGGCTGATGGTTCCGTCGGACGAGGTGCCGAAACGGTACTCGTAGATGTGGCTGGCCTCGTACCGGTATTCCAGCGCAATAGTGGACAGGCTGGCCAGACGATAGAGGAAGATCCCGGAGACACCAACGCTGACTGAGCGATCCCGCAGGTCATCGCGGTATTCGCTGAAGGGGCCGATGCCGAGGGAGAGCTGGGGCACGTGGATGTAAGGCTGGGTGAGGGTGAGCGATCCCCGAAGCAGCTTCTCCTCCTGGGTGGCTACCGAGCCGATTCCACTCTGTCCCTCCAGCGTCGCCGTGAGACTCCGTGCGCCTCCGGTAAAGTTCGGGTGGGTCCACTGGACCCGGCCTGAGATGCCCGCTCCCTCCGAGATGTATCCCAGCTCTGCGAGTGTCAGCCCGAGGACCCCCTTCGAGGACCTCCACTCGCACACCGCACCTGCGTGTCGGTCGGCTGTTTGAAGTCCAGATTGAGCTGTGCCTGGCGGAACAGGTCGATCTGCTGGAGACGCTGCCTTCCGTCAACCAGATCCTGGGCTGAATACCAGTCGCCGGGGCGGAAGGGAAGCTCGCGCAGAATGACCCGGTCGCTGACCGAGCGCTGGCCATCGACGGTCACCTGTCCCACCCGCTGCCGCCGGCCCGGCTCTACCCGCAGGGTGACGTCGACCTGATTGGAGTCCACCTGGCGAGCCGCTTGAACTTTGCGCGAGGGGATAGCCGTGGTTGTGCAGCCAGGCCCGGGTCTGTTCCTCCATCAACGCTGCCTCGTGCGTCGCCGAAGCGTTGGCCGCGCGCCTTGGCCAGCTCGGTCTCGAGCTTGGTCCACGCCGGCTGCAACGAGTCGGGAAAGGGCGCCTCGGCCTGGCCGGCTCTGCGTTGCCACCCAGAGGTCGCGCAGCGGCACGAACGGACCTTCCGAGATCACGAATGTCACGTCGACCAGCGTGCCCCTGATCGTCTGGCCTGAAGCTCGTAGTCAACCGCCGGACGCAGGAATCCGGAACGCTGATAAAAGCGGGTAAGCCTCACCACGTCTTTCTGCAGCTCGACCGGGTCGAAGCGATACTTTGGCGGCGGTCCGATCAGCGGCAGCGCCGCGGCAATCTGGCGAACTTTGTAGAGGGACTTGCGGCCTTTCAGACGCCAGCACTCCGCCCAGCTCGGCAGAGGAAAAGCTCTCGGTTCCGCTGAAGCGGAATCCGATCGATCCAACCTCGGCCGAAGAGCGGATGTCGGTATAGGGCGATTGGCTCCAGGCGGTGCCGGGCGGGGCCAATCAAGGCCGCAGGACGACCAGCACTAGCAGCCCAGCTCGAGCGGGCACGCAGTTACCGCCGCAGCTTGAGGAAGACCCGCATCTGGCTCCCTCCGGCCTGCAGATTGACCAGGATGTCGCCGCAGCGCCGCGTATTCCATCTCCAGCTCCACCGCGTCCTGCTGGCTGCTGCTCGAGCGGGAGTCCTGGACGGCGGGCACGATGGGCTGGCGGAAGCCAAGGTAGAGTGGAGCAGAGACGTATTTGCCGGCGACCACCGTCTGACCACCCTGCCGATCCTGGAGTATCTGCACTACGTCGAGCCCCAGACTTTGGCCCGCCTTTCCTGCCACGGTGCCAAGGGCTGCTCCGACGGCGAGTCCTGCGCCGGCGGCGAGAACATCCTGCTCGTCGGACTGGAGCGTGGGTCGGTGCTGGCCGGCCGACCGGTGGTCAGATAGGACATGATGTCGGCCTCACGCATGACCGGCCGGGAGTCGAGCTGATACCACCAGTGCCGGTGTCCGATTTCACCGTCGCAAGGATCACGATTGGCGTCGAGCCGCCGGCCTCAGTGGTGCGATACTCCGCCTCCAGCCCGACTCCGGGCCTGCTTGAGCGGGCCGTTGAGGGTGACGTCGCCGGACTTGAGATCGAAGCGCCGGCTCATCAACTGCACGAAGCTCCGTCCCACCACCGGCTGAATCTTCCCAAAGACCTGGAGCTCCTGGTTCGGCTCCTTCCTGACCTCGAGATTTCCCGCCGAGCTCGACGGCCATGACCGGGATCGCTCCGGCGGCGGAGCCAGACGTTGTCCCCCAGCGTGAGCTTCCAGGTCGAGGCCCCAGGGGCCAAGCAGAATCCGCTTCAGCTTTTTTCGACTGGGTGACGACTTCCGGGCCGAAACGCTGCTCCAGGATCCGGAGGTCTTCGGGCGACAGCTCGACGGCTTCGGCGGAGGTCTGGAGGTTCTTGGCCTTGAGATACCAATCGGTGTTCGTGTAGCCGAAGCGCCGTGATCGAGAGGCGGGGGTCTTGCTGGTTGCCGCCCAGATGCAGGTCTCCGGTCGCGCTGGCCCGGAGCTGGTCGTCCAGAGAAAGCCCGCGAAGTGGTGGACCTTTGCTCCGATGTCCAGCGATGACGCTGGGGAAGGCATGCGTCGAAGCCGATCTTCCCGGCGAGGTCGCTTCTCCCTTGCCTGCCTCGAAGCGGCCCTCGGCGATTCGCGCCTCCTGGCGCCGTCCAGAGCCGAGCCGGAGCGGGCCTCGTGACTGCCTGGCCTAGAAGGGACTTGGACCTGTCCCCTCCTGCAGGATGACGTCTCCTGCAAGGCGGAGCGCGTCGAAGCTTCCTCGAGCGTGGGCATCCACGAGAGCAGCCGCCCCCGAGGCCTCGGAGCTTCTCGGGATCGAAGAGCGGCTGGAATTTGCTGATGTCGACGTTCGTCACCGACCGCATCGAGCACTAGCTCGCCGTCTGGGATGCGCGCAATCAGTCCGCGGCCCGAGTCGCTGGACGAAAGCGACAAGGACAAGGGCAACCGCCCTTTCAGCGACAGACTGTCACTCTTCGGCGGGGCAACCCTGCCGTCGATTCTCAACCCCTCATGTGTTCCACCCGGCTCGTCCGCGTACCGTGCCCAGGTCACGGTCGCGGGAGCGCACCGCAACGTCCCACTCGGCCTGGAGGTCCGGTGCCGCCGCCGGGCCCTTGAGACGCGCGGAGGCGTTGAGCTCGCCATCCAGCTGACCCGCTCCGAGCAGGTGCGCGATCGGCTGAATCCGCACGGCATCGATGTCTACCTGGAAATCCTGATCGCCTCTTCGGTTGATGATGCCGTTCACCGCCACCCGATGTGCTTCCGATGCGAGCACGAAATCATCGATCCGGACGCTGTCCCCGAAGAGCATGTCGACCGGATGACGCAACGCCCATGGACGCTGGTTCGAGAGGATATTGAGCGAATCCAGCTGTACCCGAAGCCCCTGACGCTCGCGGCGGAGCCGCGCTGCCGTTCGCAGGTTACTTCGGGAGTCGATCAGCGCTTCTCCTCGCACCGCCAACTCATCGCCGGCCGCGCTGGCCTGGACCTCGATCGATTGAACCGAAGTCTTCCGGGTTCGGATCCCGCGAGCCATCACCCGGGCCATGCCGGAGGCGGGATGATTTTTTTCCAGACGTGCGGCCACCGTTGCCGCGAGCTGATCCAATCTTTGCGCGCCTCTGATCAATCCATTCGCGGTAAGACTCGCGGTCAGGCGCAGACGATTCCTGCTTCCTCCCGCTGCGAGATCGATCCTTCCCGAGTCGAGCCCCAGGTCCGTCCCAAGGAGTGGTCCTAAAGGGGCCAGGCTATCCAGCCGGGCGCGAAGGCGAAGTCCGGTAGGAGCCGACTGCGCTGCGCCGAACAAGCCGACAACACCCGCAGCGGTGGCGACTCCGACGTTGCTCTGGATTGAGAGGCTGTCCACCTCCACCATTCCATCCTGCAACCGCAGCCTGGCTCTCAGCGAATCCAGCTTCACTCCACCGACCCGGCCATCGGCCTGCAGCTCTGCCTGCAGTCGCATGCTGTCGGGGCGGCCCAGGGTGCCGGATAGCGCCAGGTACGCGGCGCCTTCTGTCTCGAGCGAGTCCTTGGGGCGCAAAACAGAGGAGAGCTGGGCCAGAGGCACCCGGGTCACCAACTTCAGTTTCGGGCGCGACTCGAAGGGAGCGAGTGCTGCGCCAATCACCAGACTGTCACCCTGGCTCCTCACCCGGCCAACGACCTCGAGCTGGCCGCCGTCCAGCGTTGCCTCGATTCGTCCTCCATCCAGGGCGAGATGGTTGATGGTGGAAGGATCGAGCTCGAGCGTGCCCGTCAATCCGGGCATGCTTCGGGCTGCGCCCTTCTCCCTGGGCCTCCAACGTTCCCGCGAGACGAGTGGTGAGGCCCGGCTTGTTCAGTAACCGGCCGAGATCGAGGTCGGTGAAGCTGGTCCGATGCAGGCGCAGGCTGGGCTCGGGGTCGAATGGCCGGAGCGTACCGGAGAGGGCAAGCCGGCCGGAAGCCGGCATCGATCTCTGCTCGAGTGAGCACCGCTCGGTGCTCGAGCCTGGCCGTCAACTGAGCTCGGCTGATCTCCTCTCGCTCGACCCGGCTGTCTCTCAGCTCCAGATTGCCGGTTATCTGGGAGCCCTTGAGGTTTTTCCCTGCGGCGCTGAGCGAGCCATAGCCGTTCAGATCCATGGAGCGTTGGGAGACCCGGAATTTGTCGAGCGCAAGATGCTCGAACCCGAGCTCCGTGATGTCCAGCGTACGAGCAGATCCGCTGCGGCCGAGGCGCGCCTTCAGCCTCAACCCGGCCTGGTTGAGCTGAGAGTGAAGCGCGACGCGCAATCCTCCTGCCGGCTTCCAGGTCGAGCGCACCGGAGAACGTGCCGCTCAGGGCTTTCCATCCGGAGTCGCTCAGGATCGCTGGCCAGATCGACCTGTTCCAGGGATCCGCGGGTGACTCGAAGCTGGAGTGGAGAGCTCCAGCTCGCGGTACCGGCCAGGCCCACGGCGCCGCTCGCGACGCCGGTCCGCGCGCTGAATTCGGCCGATTGACCGTTCAGCCGGGCGTCGAGCTTGCCTGAGCCAAGGAAGGCAGGTCCCCCGCTCGGCCGATCGATTCGAGCCCTGGCCCATCCGAACGCGCGGTGAGGCGGAAGTCCTCGGCCTATGAGCCGCACCGCAATCGAGCGCTCGGAGTTTCCCAGCCACTTGCTCGGCGGTAGCAGTGATCCTCGCGATGGGTGCGCTCGGAGACGCGCCGTCAGGTCGTAGCTCGGAACGCTGTCGAACAGCCGAGCCCAGCCGCCGATCCGTATGCTGCTACGGCGGTGCCTGCCGCCAATCTCGAGATCAGCCTTGCCCTGGCTCAGCTTGATGCTTGCCCGAAGATTCCCGTTCGAGTCGAATACCTCGGCTCCGGCCCTACCGTCGAAGCGGCTGGCTCGGTCTCCCCGAAGGTCGACGACTATTCGCCCGCTGAGCGGTGTGAGGGAGCTCAATGCTTTCTGCGGCGGCCTGACCTGGAGATCTTCTAGCAGCGCAACAAGACTGATCGTTCTCTCCGAGCTCTCGTCCCGCAAATGCCCTCTCAATCGGGCCCGTCCTCCTTCTCGCAGAGTCGGCACAATGCCGGCCAGGTCTGGCAGCCAGAGTGCTCCTGAGTCCAAGTCGACTGCCGCGAGCTTCAACTTCCGGCCGCCCCCGGGCAGCTGGATGGTACCGGCGGCAACAACGCTGGTAGAATCCGATTGTGCCAGGAGGCGCTGGACTGTGAGTCGCGGGTACCTGAGCTCACCGCCCGTCGCATCGAAGCGGAGTGCCAGCGGCTCCGGGCGGGTGTTCGGGTGCAGCGTTGCAAGGCCACGCGCTATGCTGAACTGCTCGATGACGATCTTGGGGCCGGACGACTTCGGCGCCGACGGCTCTTTCGGCTTTCCTGGGGGAAAGGGGTTCCACGATCCACCGGATGACTGCCGCAGGTTGACCACCGGGCCGGACAACTCTACTCGACGGATCCGGACACCGTTCGAGAGCAGCTCCTTGAGCCGGTAGGTGGCTCGTACCGAGTCGCAGCCGATGACGATATTGCCCTCCCGGACGATCCGAACGCCGCGGAGCTGGATTCCGGAGAAGTAGTTGCCGGCCACATCCGCCACCGAGGTGGTGGCTCCGGGAATCAGGCTGCGCACCAGGGCGTTCACTAACCAGGTGTCGGCGCCCAGGTGAAGCACGGCCAGGGCGACGAGCAGGAGAACCACTCCACTCGAGATGATGATGAGCATGACGCGGCGGATGGTGCGGAGCACGGATAGACCTCGACCCTCGACTCTCCCCGGGCGAGCGACGCTTTCGGGCCAGAGACGACTTGGGCTAAGTCGGGTAGTCAGAACATGGTAGCCCGCCTCATCGAGCAGATTACTAGACCTTAGACTAGACCATATCTTATTCGTCGGCCCGATTTACTGGCGGGCTTAGGCCGAAGTGCCCATACTACTGCTCAACCCGAAAAGAGGTGCAGGCTGAGCCGCAGATCCGTGGTAGGTTCCTTCAGCGATGGCACCTTAGCCCCAATCGCGCCTCCGGGCTCCGGCTCTTCCGGAGCCCAAGGCGCTCAAGGCGGCGTTGCTTGTCTGTCTTGCTTACTATCTGGGTGCCAAGCTCGGCTTTGCGCTAACCCTCAAACCCAGTCCCATCTCCACCCTATGGCCGCCGAACTCCATCGTTCTGGCGGCGCTGCTGCTCACGCCCACCCGGTGGTGGTGGCTGGTTCTCCTCGGCGCACTGCCGGCGCACCTCGCGGTTCAGCTCCCGCTCGGATTTCCTCCTGCATTAATCCTGGGCTGGTACATCAGTAACTGCAGCGAGGCCCTGGTCGGCGCCGCCATCGTGCGTCATCTCGTCAAAGGTCGAGCTTCGCTTCGATCGCTCGCACGACGTAGGCGTGTTCATTTTGGGCGCGGCGTTCGTGGGAACGTTCGTGTCCTGCTTTCTGGATGCGGGCTTCGTCACCCTCAATCACGCTCGCGGAGACTGGGTTCTGGGAGCTCTGGCGCACCCGTCTGTTCGCCAATGTTCTCGCGTCATTGACCCTGGTGCCGGTGATCGTCAGCTGGAGCAGCGAGGGCTTTGCCGATCTGCGGTCGCGCCTCAACCGCGCGTCAGCTGGAGATTGCGCTCCTCACCGCCGGTCTCTTGCTGGCGTCAGCCCTGGTCTTCAACGGTGAGCAGGCCGGCTTCAGCACGTCACCCATCCTTCCGTACGTTCCGCTTCCCTTTGTCCTCTGGGCAGCCGTCCGGGCCGGAGCCCGGGGAACCAGCAGCTTTCCTCCTGATCATCACGGGCTGGGCCATCTGGGGAGCGGTGCACGGCCGTGGCCCGTTCCTTACCAGCTCGCCGGCGGAGAATGCGCTGACCATCCAGCTCTTCATGATCGTGTTCTCCATTCCGCTTCTGATGCTGGCCGCGGTAATGGAAGAGCGCCGGGACATGGAGGTCAGGTCGCGGGAGAACGAGGAACGGCTCAACCTGACCCTGAGCGCGGCGCAGCTCGGCACCTGGGAGTGGCGGATAGGGCGAGGACGCCGGCCGGTGGTCGGAAAAATCCAAGCAGATCCTGGGCCTCGTCCTCGATCCGGATGTGTCCCTGGGAGCCTTCCTCAGCGCCATCGTTCCGGAGGATCGGTCCCGGGTGCAGACGGCAATTCTTGGCGCGCTGGAGGATGGCAAGCCATACGAGTGTGAGTTTCGGGTAATCTCAGTCCGGTTCGGAGCCGCGCTGGATCCTGGCGAAGGGCAAGACGCTGTACGACGGGTCGGGCCGGCCGACGCGAATGCTGGGTGTGAACGTGGACATCACCCAGCAGAAAAACGCCGAGGCTCTGCGGCGGGAGGAGGTGGCGCTGCGGGAAAGCGAGGGGCGCCTGCGGGACATGGCGAACGCCATGCCCCAGATCGTGTGGACCGCCACCGCCGATGGGCGACTGGAATACTTCAACCAGCGCTGGTACGAGATGACCGGCGGCCGCTGAGTCGGTGATTCCGGATCAGAGCTGGCTCTCCATGACCCATCCCGAGGACCAGCAAAAGACCCGGGACGCCTGGCTCCGCTCCGTAGCCACCGGGGAACCGTGCGAGGTCGAGCACCGGCTCCGAGTGGCGAACACCGGAGAATATCGCTGGCATCTGGCTCGGGCCCATCCAGTTCGCGATGCGTCGGGCGCCATCATCCGGTGGTACGGCTCCTGTACCGACATTCAGGACCAGAAGAGCGTGGAGCAGGAGCTGCGCGACACCCAGCAACAGCTGGAATCGCGGGTGGCGGAGCGCACCGCCGACCTGTCAGCGGCGGTGGTGGCGCTGGAGGCGGAGATCGCCGACCGGATTACCGCCGAGCGAGCGCTCCGAAGCTCGGAAGAGCGTTTCGGCAAGGCGTTTCATTCCAGCCCCCACGGCATCGCCATCGTTCGCCAGGGCGACTATCGGGTGGTGGAGGTGAATGAGAAGTGGGAGATGATGTTCGGCCATTCCCGGAACGACGTGGTGGGCCGCACCGGCGAAGAGCTGAACATGATCGTGGATGAGCGTCAGGCGCGGCATGGCCCAGCAGCAACTGGAAGCCGAGGGGTTTCTCCACGAATTCGAGATGGAGCTCAAAACCCGCTCAGGGGCAATCCTTCAGGTCCTCCTGGTGGCCGAAACCATGGAGATGGCCGGCGAGCAATGCTTCATCGTCAACGTGCGGGACGTGACCGAACGGAAGCAGGCCGAGGTGGCGGCAGAGGAGCAGCGCCGAGAGCTGGCCCACCTGAGCCGGGTGGCTTCACTGGGCGAGCTGTCCGGCGCGCTGGCCCACGAGCTGAATCAGCCGCTCGCCGCCATCCTGGCCAACACCCGGGCCGCCCAGCGGATGATGAGCCGAAACGCTCCCGATCTGGTCGAGATCCGCGCCATCCTGGAAGACATCGTGGTGGATGACCGCCGGGCCGGTCAGGTGATCGGCCGGCTCCGCGCTCTCCTGAAGAAGGGGGAGACGCGAACAACCGAAGTGAATCTGAACGAGCTGATCGAAGAGGTCAGGGACCTGCTGCACAGCGAGCTGATCCGGCGGAGGGTGGCCACCGACATCCGGCTCGCCCCGGTCATGCCGCTGGTGCTGGGAGATCGGGTGGAGCTGCAGCAGGTGATCTTGAACCTGATCAGCAACGCCTGTGATGCCATTGCGGGGAGACCGGCGGACCACCGGCTGCTGACCATCTCGACCAGCATGACCCCGGACGGTTGGGTTGAGCTTTCGGTGCAAGATCGAGGGACCGGGATTCCACCGGAGCGGCTCGACCAGGTCTTTGACGCCTTCTTCACCACCAAGGCAAGCGGACTGGGCCTGGGGCTCGCCATCTGCCGGTCTATCGTCAATGCCCATGGCGGCCGGCTCTGGGCGGTCAACAATCCCTTCGGCGGCGCCACCTTTCATCTGGCGCTCGATCCCGCCGGACGGTCCAACAAGTCCACCGTTCAGCCGTGATTCACTCCGGGCGGTAGTCGATTACGCCCAGGAGAACCTCCAGCAGCCGGCGCTCATCAAAGGGCTTCTCCAGATAGGCGGCTGCCCCCGCATCGAGCGCTCTCCGGCGAACCATCGCATCCTCCACCGCGGTCACGAACACGATCGGAACCTGCCGGCCGTCCTCGGCCAGGCGGGTCTGCAGCTCCAACCCGCTCATCCCTCCGAGATGCAAATCCAGAATGATGCAGTGTGCCCCGGTGCGGTGCTGCAGAAACTCCTCGGCGGAACCAAAGCTCTCGATGCGGAAGCCCCAGAGGCGCAGCAGCCGGGAGATGGCGGTGCGGAAGGAGGAGTCATCGTCAACGATGACAATCAGAGGCGACTCGGCGTCAGCCTCCGGCAGGATAGCATGGGTAGGCTTCAGGTCCATCTCGGCTGACTGGTGGCGGTACGCTGATACGCCCTGCATGGTCGCGCCCGTCCGCCTTGTGGGTAGATGGGTGCAAGGTACCGGCCCAGTCAGCCGGCGAGCCACTGTACCTTGGTCGAGGCTTTTTCTTGCTACGCGGAGACTTGAGCGGGCTGAGGGTTGTCGTGCGGCATCCTGACGGAGGCGGTCGGCCATTCGCACCAGATCACTCACCGAGTGGGCCTGCAGCTTTCGGATGAGATTGGCCCGGTGCAGCTTCACCGTGCCCTCTCTGGTACCCAGCCGCCCGGCGATCTGTTTGTTCAAGAGTCCTTCCGCCACCAGCTCGAACACCTGGCGCTCTCGCGGAGTGAGCAGGTCGAATCGCTGGCGCAGCTCCTGATACTCCGCGCACGCGACTGGCGGATCTCCTCGCTTTTCACGAGTGCCGGTAGCCACGGCGTGGAGCAGCTGGTCGTCATCGAAAGGTTTGAGGAGAAAGTCGGCAGCCCCGGCTTTCATTCCCAGGATGCAGCTCTCCATGTCGGCATAACCGGTCATCAGGATGACCGACAAGGCCGGCCGCGCCTGGTTGACGGCCTGCTGAAGGTCGAGCCCGGTCAGCTCCGGCATCCGGATGTCGAGCAGCAAGCAGCTGGGACAGTCCGGCTCCGGCTGCTCCAGAAACGCTGCAGCAGAGGAAAAGGAATGGACCGAGTACCCACTGACGCGAAGCAGCCGCTCCAGGCTGCGCCGGAGCGATTCATCGTCGTCAACCACGAATACAACCGAACTCGGATTCGGCATACTGTCCTACACGGTTTGGGGAACTGCTTTGAGTATGGAGACAAAGGCCGCGATGCGAAAGGTTGCAAGCTGTCACAACTGACAGTTTCCCACCCCTCTCCCAATCTCTAATGTGCCAGAGCTTCGCCCCTCCAGGATCGTGCCTATGGCCCGGCTCCGGGTTCTGCTTGCCGACGATCATCCTCCGCTGCTTGCGGCAATCCGCAGGCTGCTCGATCCCGAGTTCGAGATAGCGGGAGAGGCGGCTGACGGTCTGGAGGCGGTCCGGCTGGCTCGGACGCTTCGGCCCAATGTCGTTGTCATCGATCTGGCCATGCCGCGGATGGGCGGGATCGAGGCCATCCGGCAGATCCGGGCCGAGAACACCGCGTCGGCCATCGTCGTGCTCAGCGTCCTTTCGGATCCCGCGGTGCTCGCCGCCGCCCTGGAGGCTGGAGCCCGAGGGTACGTCCTCAAGTCACAAGCTGGTATCGATCTCATCCCCACCATTCACGCCGCGCTGGCCGGTCAGTCCAGGGTTCCTGCCTGGCCCGAGATTCGGGAACGGATCACTGAAGACCGGGAGGGCGGCTCAACCGCCTAGTCTAAGGTCCAGTTACCGGCGTCATAGCCGGCATCCCTACCGTTGGCCATCGACCATTCGACAATTCACCCCTAGGCAAGCGACTGCTTCCGTTTCTAAGGGCAAGCTCAGCATGGGTACACCTGCCCCTTCGTGGCAAAGCGGAACCCCCGAGCGCGTGGGCCGGCAGTTACTCCAGATCGCCCATCAAACGCCCTCGCCTCCTTCTAGCCGACGATCATAGCCTGCTCCTGGATGCGCTGCGGCAGATGCTGGAGCGGGAGTTTACCGTGCTGCGCACGGTGACCGATGGGGCAGCTCTGGTGGATGCCGCCAACGAGCTCCGGCCCGACGTGGTGCTCTGCGATATCAGCATGCCCCGGCTCAGCGGACTGCAGGCCGTGCAGCGGATTCGGCGCCGCCTTTCCCAGGTGCACTGCATTGTGCTGACCATGCATGACGATCCCGAGCTGGCCGCCCAGGCGTTTCGGTCGGGCGCCTCGGCCTACATCCTGAAAACCACTCCCGCATCCGAGCTTCTGCAAGCGATCCGCACCGTGCTGGCCGGAGAAGCGTATCCCCATCAGGTGCGGCGCCCGGCGGCTACCCCAGCCGCCGTGCGGCGGATCGCCGACGTGTGCGAGGAGGAGACGTTGTCGTCCCGGGAGCAGGAAGTCCTTCGGCTGGTAGCCGGCGGGAGCACCATGAAGCAGGCGGCAGCGGCACTGGGGATCACTCCCCGAACCGTGGCTTTTCACAAGTACAGAATCATGCGGCAACTCTCGTTGCACTCCAGCGCCGAACTGGTGCAGTTCGCGGTCAAACGTCGTCTGATCTGACTCCCGGACCCTACCATGCAGAACTACCTCACGGAGTTTCTGGGCACCTTCTTCCTGGTGCTGACGATCGGTCTCACCGTGCTGAGCGGCTCGCCCCTCGCGCCCTTGGCCATCGGATCATCGCTGATGGTGATGGTGTACATGGGCGGGCACGTCTCCGGTGCGCACTACAATCCGGCGGTGACCCTCGCGGTGTACCTGCGGGGCAAGATGGCCTCGACCGGCGAGACGGTCGGGTACATGGTCAGCCAGGTCCTGGGCGCGGTCGCAGCCGCGCTCATCGTTTACTTCATCACCGGCAAGACCTTCGCTCCGGCTCCGGGACCGGATGTCTCTCCGGCCGCAGCCGTGCTGGTCGAGTTCCTCTACACCTTTGCGCTGGCCCTGGTGGTGCTCAACTCGGCGGCATCGGCCAAGACCCATGGCAACTCCTTCTATGGCCTGGCAATCGGGTTCACTATCGTGGTTGCCGCCTTTGCCGGCGGGGGAATCAGCGGTGGCGCCTTCAATCCCGCGGTAGGCATCGGACCGATTCTGGTGAATACGCTGATTGCCGGCGGACCGGCCGGCCAGCTCTGGTTGTACCTGGTAGGCCCGTTGCTTGGCGGCGCCGCTGCCGCGGCGGTATTCGGGCTGCAGGAGCGTCCCCCAGTGCAGCTGCACGCCGAACCCAGCCGAGTTCCGGAGGGACGCCCGTCTGAGGTAGCGAGGTGAGGTTCGCCTGCCGGTTCCTACTGGCAGGCGAGCTGTTGGCGGCGATCGGATTGACCCTGGCTACCGGCGGTGAGGCACAGGAGAACCGGGTGCCGAACGCACAGGGAGAAAAGCCCGCCTGGCGATTCACCTTCACACCCTATCTCTGGGCCGCCGGGCTCAAGGGCCAGGTTGGAGTTGCCGGCCGGACCTCCGACGTCAACATCGGCGTGGGAGACGTCATCGACGACTTCGACATCGGCGTCATGGGGCTGGTGGAGGCGCGCAAAGAGCTCTGGGCCCTCAAGACCGATGTGTTCTTCCTGAACCTGGGCGACGAAGTAGATGGTGTGACGGTGGACCTCAGCGAATTGATGCTGCAGCCGGAGGTAGGGCGCACCATCCTGGCTCGGCCCTGGGGGGGAATCGATGCCGTTGTCGGAGCCCGCTACTGGCACCTGCGGGTGGATCTCAGTCCCAACGAAGTGTCGGAAAGCCAGGACTGGATCGATGCCGTTCTCGGCGCTGCATTGCGATACCTGCCGGCGGAGCGATGGCATCTCTTTGCCAAGGGAGACCTGGGTGCCGGCGGATCCAACTTCACCTGGCAGGCGTACGGCGGTGCCGCATACGACGTGGGGCGGTGCTGCGCGCTATCGGCGCTGTATCGCTATCTCGACGTCGATTACGAGAAGGATCTGACGTACGACGTGCACTTCAACGGACCGGCCCTTGGCCTGACCTTGCGCTTCTAATAGAACGGCTCTCCTGCCATGTCTCTTTCAATGTTCATTGTCGCTCTGCTCACGCCCACAGCGCTCATGCTGCTGGTCTGGGCGGCTGTGCGCAACAGCCAGCGCCGACGGGCGGCAGAGGCTGACCTGGCCCGGCTCAGCGGCGGCCTGCTCCAGATGCTGGAGACGGAACGGAGCCGGATCGCCCGCGAGCTGCATGACGACATCAGCCAGCAACTCGCGGTTCTGGCGCTGGAGCTGGACGCGCTGGGAATGCCGACCTCCCAGTTCACCCGCTCCGGTCGGGGTCAGGATTGCGGAGCTGGCCCAGCGGGTCCGGTCCATTGCCGCCGATATTCAGCACGTCACCCGCGGGCTCCACCCGGCGCGGCTGGAATACCTCGGTCTGGTGCCGGCGGTGCGGGCACTGTGTCAGGACCTGGAGCATTACGGCCTCGCTATCCACGTCTCTGAAACGAGTTGGCCCGGGGAGCTACCGGGCGCCACCGCGTTGACGTTGTACCGGGTGACGCAGGAGGCGCTGCACAACGCGGCCAAGCACAGCGGAGCCGACGCCGTATGGGTCAGGTTCGAGGCCACGGATTCCCTGCTGAAGCTTGCCGTCTCCGACGCCGGTGTCGGTTTCGAGCCCGATCACATGGACCGAATCGAAGGCTTCGGGATGATGAGCATGCGGCAGAGGCTCCGCGGCGTGGGAGGGTCGCTGCTGGTGAAGAGCGCGCCGGGGCAGGGAACCCGGATCCAGGCGACGCTTCCCCGCGTGCTGTCCTTTGCCGAAGTCGAGACCGCCTCCTCAGACGGGAGAAGGCCCAGCCTGTCGGCGGCTCTCTGAGCCGCCGTGCTCTTGATCTCGGGGTGGCCGGCGGTCGGTAGCTGTTTCCTGCTGTTCGCGGCCGTGACGGCGTCCGCTCAAACTCCCGCTCCAACGACGCAAGACACCGTCCGGCAGCGCGACGTCATGGACGTCCTCTCCCGGGTGCTGCACGGCAAGCCCAAACTGGCCGACACCATTGCCCTTCCTCCCCGCTTCGTGATCAGCGTTCTGCCCGCCTTCGGCGCCAATCCCACGGTGGGGTTCCTCCTGGGGGTATCCGGCAACGTGGTGACCCGCCTGGGCCCCGAGGAAAACACCAATCTGTCTACACTGTATGCCTCGGTGAACTTCACCACCAAGCAGCAGTTCAACGTGATCAGCCGCTCGAATCTTTTCACCGCGGGGAATGTCTGGAAGCTGGAGGGCGATTGGCGTTACCTCGATACCAACCAGCCGACTTACGGGCTGGGACCGGCCCCGCCCACGGCGCTCGAATCGCCTATGGATTTCAAGCTGCTGCGCTTCTACGAGACGGTGTACCGCGAAGTCACCGACGGAGTGTTGGCCGGCATCGGATACCACTTCAATCGCTACTTCGACATCGTGGACAAGAACGCCGCCTCGGGTCCTACGCCATTCAGCGAGTACAATGGCGGGGCCACGATCACCAGCTCGAGCACCTCGGGAGTTTCCTTCAATCTGTTGAGGGACGGCCGGAACAATCCGATCAACACCACTCGGGGCATCTACGCCCGAGGCAGCGCCCGGTTCTTCCCCCGTGCGTTGGGGAGCGAACAAGATTGGGGATCGGTGGAGCTGGAGGCCCGGGCATACCCTCGCGTGCAGAAGAGCGTGCTTGCGCTCTGGGGCCTGGCCTGGTTTACCGGCGGCAGGCCGCCCTATCTGGAGCTTCCCGCCATTGGCTGGGATTACAACGGCCGTACCGGCCGGGCCTACGCCCAGGGCAGAATCCGGGCGACCAACCTGCTCTACGGGGAAGTGGAGTACCGGGTCACCCTGACTCGTGACGGGCTTTTTGGTGCGGTGGGATTTCTCAATCTCACCTCCGTCACCGACAGCACCGGAAGCTTCCAGGTTCCCAATCGCGGCTATGGATTGGGTCTCCGAATCAAGCTGAACAAACATTCGAACACGAACATCACCATCGACTACGGGTTCGGGGCCGAAGGCTCCAAGGGCATCTTCTTCGGCACCGGTGAGGTCTTCTAAGACTGTCAGAAATACCAGTTTCTGAAGCGCCCCCAGCTCCATAAATCCCGACGGAAACACAATTCAGGGCTGCAGCCGGGGACCCATGCACCTGCCGGCCTTCTTCTCCCAATATGCCGCAGCGGCATTCCTGCCGTTGGTGGCGGGCGCCTGTCTCAAGGCCCCGCCGCAATCCGCCTCATTGGCCGCGATGGATGCATCCGAGGTCACTGCGGGCGAGCTGCAGTTGCGAATCTACGAGGCTGGGCGGGAATCTTCCTACATCGTTGAATCGGCAGCGGACACCATCGCGGCCCGCAGCCCCGACTCCACCGTTCGCCGCCGGGCTCTGCGCTGGAAGATCGCGGCGACGCCGCTGATCGAAGAGGCGTCACTTCGATCCGATCCGGTCGTCGCCACCGTCGATCTCTGGGCCCTCACGATGCAGCTCTCCCAGTACGTCAGGCAGGGTGACGGGCGCGAAGCGTTCGGTAACCTGCAGCCGATTGCCCTCGCCGCCTCGGATACACTTCAGAGCCTCGTGGGTTCGGTCGCTCGCCGAATGATTGGCAGCGGCGGAGACACGCTCGCCCAGGTCGTGCAGTCGGTTCAAGGCTGGGCGGACGGGCACCCGCTTCGCGGCAGCGACCTGGTTCGTCAGTCGGTCCTCTCCAGTGATTGGAAGGCCTTGTCAATCATGGAGACGAATCTGACCGGCACCGTCGCCAGCGTGGAGCGAAGCCTCCTCGGGATAAACAGCCGGCTGGGCTATCTCAACGAAGGACTGTTGAAGCGGGTGCAGTGGCAGACCCAGCTGGCGGTGGGAGACCTGATCCCACCCCTGCTCGAACGGGGACGCATCGCACTGAGACAAGATCTCGCCGATCAAGGGCACCAATTGTCGTTGGGGGTCGATGCCCAACGGAACGCCATATTTTCCTCCCTCGCAGTGGAGCGGTCGGCGGTGATGGACCGGATCACGGCCGAGCGGGTAGCCGTGGTCGATGCAATCCGGCTGGAGCGGGAGGCCGTCCTCCAGGCGGTCGATGCGGAACGCCAGGCGGCGGTCGCGTCGATTGACAGCATCGCCCAACACTCCATCGACCACGCCGGCCTGGTGCTCGGCCGCTTGCTGCTGCGGGCCTTCCTCGCGTTCACGGCGCTGGTTGCGGTGATCGCACTGGGGGCGCTGTGGCTGGTCCGAACTCGGCGGCGTGATGTCGCCTTGATGATTATCGCCGGGCTGGCAGCCGGCGTGAGTGCCCGGGTCGAGGCCCAGGACTCCACGGGCGCTATGATCTCTGCCGAGGCGCCTACGGCGCCGGTGGTGCTCGACGGGGCTGTGCTCTTCTCCGTCCGGGGAGTTACCTCATATCCGGCGGAGCGGCGCGCCGCCGACATCTCGCACCGGATCGCGGAGTTTGCCGCCGATCGGTCGCTCCCGGCGGAGTCACTCGCCATTCAGGAAACTCGCGATGGCAGCATGGTTGTTGCCGGCAACCACAGGCTGTTCGGCGTGCTCCAGGCCGATGCCGAGCTCGAGGGTGTCACGCCCCAGGTTCTGGCGCAGACCTACCTGACTCCGGGTGCAGGAGGCAGTGCGAAGGTTCCGGCACGATCGCGAGCCGGCCGTCCTGGGGAGGAACATCGCCCGAGCCGCGAGCGGCGATCCTGGCACTGCTGCTGGTGCTCTGGCTGGGACGCTTGGTCTTTCGTTGGCTTCGAAGGACACTCGACCGCCGGTGGCAGCCGGGTATCGGTGATCTGCACTTCCGGGCAATTCCAATTGTCCGGCGGGAACAGCTCTGGCAGGGGCTGCACCGGATAATCGATGTCACCGCCGCCTGTTCTGGTGGTGCTGGCGAGCTACGCGGTTGTCTCCTATGTCCTCAGTCTCTTTCCCTGGACCCGGGGAATCGGCACCAGGCTCGGGAGTGGCTGCTGGGGCCGCTGGTAATATTTGGCGCGGGCGCGGTGAGCTATCTGCCCAACCTGTTCTTCCTCGATCGTTCTGGTGGTGCTCACCCGCTACCTCCTGCGGGCGATCCGATTGTTCTTCCAGCGGGTGGGCGAGGGATCGATTTCGATTCCCGGCTTCGATTCCGATTGGGCGCTGCCCACCGACCGGATCGTTCGGCTGCTGACGGTCGCCTTTGCGCTGGTCATCGCGTATCCCTACATCCCGGGTTCGGGATCCGAGGCGTTCAAGGGCATCACGCTCCTGCTCGGTCTCATCTTCTCCCTGGGATCACCCTCGGTGATCAGCAATCTGGTGGCGGGCCAGACCCTGGCCTTCCGCCGCGCCTTCAGGGTGGGAGATCGGGTGAAGGTGGGCGAGCACGTCGGGAGAGGTAGCGCAAGTCCGTTTACTGACGACCTATCTGCGCTCTCCCAAGAACGAGCAGATCGTCATCCCCAACTCGCTGATCCTGAACAGGGAGGTGGTGAACTACAGCACCCTGGCGCCGGATCCGGGACTGATCCTGCATACGACCGTGAGGATCGGCTATGGCGCGCCGTGGCGTCAGGTGGAAGCGATATTGCTCGAGGCCGCCGCGCGCACGCGGGGGCTTCTCCGGCAGCCAGAGCCGTTCGTGCTGCAGAAATCGTTGGGTGAGTTCGGCGTGCTGTACGAGATCAATGCTTATACCGACAATGCCCAAGCGATGATGCGGCTCTACAGCGCGCTACATTCGAATATCCTGGATTTGTTCAACGAGCACGGCGTGCAGATCATGGTGCCGGCCTACGAGGGAGATCCCGAGCAACCCAAGGTCGTGCCCCGAGGGCAATGGTTCCCGGCTCCGGTCTCCA
Source organism: uncultured Gemmatimonadales bacterium (assembly GCA_963825815.1). Lineage (GTDB taxonomy): Bacteria > Gemmatimonadota > Gemmatimonadetes > Gemmatimonadales > GWC2-71-9 > CAVVWJ01. Next base: position 39,691 of record CAWGVB010000020.1, read on the forward strand.
ACCTCCGGAGCCATCGGCCGGCGATGGCAATGCGGGAGGGAGTTCTGGTCCGGTGGTCAGGACCTAGCCAGCTGCCGGAGCGGCGACGTGGTGCCGTTTGCTCCACTTCAGATAGGGCATCGCGGCGATCACGCTCACGAGCACATAGAGCAGGATGGCAGCGGGGGCCAGCTTCTGGTCCGGGAAGTTGGCCTGCGCGATCGCGATGGCAATGGCGGGGTGACGGGTGGCGGTGGAGAGCGCCAGGACGGTTCGGTCTTCCGGATCGGGTCCGCCCAGGATGTGCCCCGCAGCGAGACCCACCAGAGCGAGCAGGACCATCGCCAGCAGCGTCCCGTTTCCTACCAGGCTGACCATTGCGGGCCATACCCGGATCAGAATCGGGATCACCCCCAGAACAAGCACCGCAAACGCGATGGTGCTGATCGGGCCGGCGGCTCGCTGGGCGAACGCCGGAGCCACCTTCCGAACCACCATCCCCGCCGCCAGCGGCAGCAGGAGCGACCAGAAAACCAGCGCCAGCACGGCGGCGGGCCGCATCTGCAGGGGCATGTCCCGGTTGCGTTCGATCAGCTCGAGCGACAGTGGAATGAGCGGCACCGCGAGGAGTGTCGCCGCGACCAGGAGCCCAGCCACGTAGGAAAGGCTTCCGCCTTGTTTCATGGCCTTTCGGGGGAAGGTCGGAGGCAGAGGCGAGAGCGCCAGCGCCACCAGCGCGATCTTTACCGCCGGGTGCGGGTGGAATGCGCGGGCCAGGATCAGCGCCGTAATCGGCATGACCACGAACATCGCCACCAGCGCCCGAGCCAGCTGACCGGGGCGGCGGAAGAGATGGGTGGTGTCCTGCAGTGTGGCGCTGAGGCCCAGGGAGACGACCAGCAGCGCGAGGCTGGCTTTGAGCAGGAGCGGGAGCAGGGTTGCCATGCTCATGTCACTCCCGCGATCTCCCGGCCAGGGCCTCCGGGGTCTTCGGAGTCAGGGTGAAGTCGGCGCGGCCGCGGGCAGAGGCGAGGACCAGAATGAGCGTCCAGTTACCGGGAGCTCCAACTCGGGTTTCGGTATCCAGATTGAGCTCGAGCAAGGTCGAGTCCACCACCTGACCCACCCCGTCCAGCACGACCAGGATGCCGTAGCCATGATGCAGGAAGCTGTCGTGATGCAGTGACGCCTGCGGCGCCGAGTTGGTCCAGGTCCAGCTTTCCCGGTCGTTCACGTTTCGCAGATCCGTGGCGGAAAACCGGAACTCTGCGGGGGTTATTACGGTCTGAGGATCGTTCTCCGGACCGAGCACCCGTACGATCGAGTCCTGGCTGCAGCCCAGGACCAGCGCCAGACCACCCACAGCCAGCCCGCGGAATCGGCGGCCGCTCATTGTTCCTCCCATCTCGGGATGGCCAGGGAGAGGAAGACCCGAACCTCTGACATGTCCTGGTTCACATCGGGGTTGAAGGTGTAATTGCTGTTCTTCCACAGCCGCTGGTACATCACTCCAGCTCCATACTTGCCACGGTAGTAGCCCCGTGCCTCGGTGCTCAGGGTCCAGAGCTGGTGGTCTCCGGGGAAGCCACTGATTACCGGCAGCCATATGTAACCACCAGAGAGGCGGACAGTGGCCTTCCCCGGCCACAGGGCTCGTCCCTCGACCCGACCACCCAATCCGATTCCGTAGTCGTAGTCCCGCCCCTCGGCGGTGACGAAGTAGTCCGAGCGGATGGCCGCGATCGGGTTCACCCGGGCCATCGCCTCGCCATACAGCTGCATGGACTTGCCGGGCTTCGAGCGGGAGACCAGGAGCCCTCCCTGGAATCCCTGCGCGCCGAAGTCTACCACCGGATTTTGGAGGTATTCGTAAGTCATGAAGCCGGCCAGCAGCTTGGTCCCGTCGCCGGAGCCGATCGGCTTGGCCGCAAGGTTGCCCCGCACCCGGAGCTCCTGGAGCGGTTTCTGGTTGCTGGAGTGGCTCGCCAGGGTGCCGTAGACCTGAAAGGAGGAGAACGGCTCCTTGCCCAGATCGGCCAGCTGATCGCCGTAGAACACGGAAAACTGGACGAACGATTGATTGAGCGCGCCCGGGTCATCCAGCGATGCCGAGGTGGAGAATCGGCGATAGCCGACGTCCATGGATGCCTGGATCCGGGTAGGGCGCCAGTCGGGCGGAGTCTCCGAGATGCGGCCGGCTTCGCCGCGAATCAACCGGTTGAATCCCCGGATCGGATTGATCAATCCCGCGCCCACCTCGCGCACGATCCGGTTGGAGCCGGTCGCCTCGTTCTTCAGGGTGAGCGAGGAAAACCGGAACAGCATCTCGCCCAGGGTGATTCCGCCGAGGGTGGTGTTGGCCAGATCGTTGGGAGAAGGGGCCCAGACCTCACCGAAGAGCTCCCACATCAGACTCCCGCCGAAGGCCCAGGGCGCAGACTGCCAGAAGTTGTAGCCGTTGGCTCGGCCGGCGTTGAAGTAGAGGCTGCCGTGATAGGGGTGGGCGAACTGGTTGTTGTTGAACTTGTTGTTGTCCCACTGCCAGGGAAACTTGATGTTGTCCTCCCAGGTGCGGAGCGAAATGTTGGACCACTCACCCTCGGTCACCCATTTGGTGTATGCCCAAGGGACGAACTGGACCGCCATCAGCTCCCAGGCGCCGGCCCAGAACCGCTTGGGAGGATTGCAGTCGGGACAGGCGACATGTTGGCCGAGCGGGGTGGCCCAAGCTCTGGCTCAGCGAGTGGCTCTGGGTGAGAGGGTGGCTTTCGGTAGGCGCCTGGCTCTCGCTCTCGAGAACGACGGATGCCTTCTCCTGCGCATGGCTGATAGCACGCGGGCAACACCGCCCACAGCGCAATCAGAAAGAGGGAGCGTCGCATTAGGCCATGCCCGCCGTGACACCGGTGTCTGCGCGGACGATGCAGCGGAAACCGACGTGGCAGGTCGAGGTATCGATCGGCTCGGGGAACCGGGCAGCCGGCCGATAGCGGCGGCAATAGTTCGGCGCACAGAGATGCGATCCGCCCTTCAGGACCTTGCGAGGAATGCGGATCTCCGGCTGCGCCGGGTCGTAGCTCTCGCTCTCCGGGGCGCCGCGCGGATTGACCGGGACGCAGCACGCCTTGGCCGCATCGCCCGGGTGACGGGGTACGTACCAGTCGGTGGTCCACTCCCACACGTTGCCGATCATGTCGTGCAGGCCGTAGCCGTTGGCGGGAAAGGCGTCCACCGGGGAGGTGCCGCTCGTAGCCGTCTTCCACCAGGTTCTGCCAGGGAAACTCCCCCTGCCAGGTGTTGGCCATGAACCGGTTTTCGGGGATGAACTCGTGCCCCCAGGCATACGGCATGGCCGCCAGGCCACCCCGAGCGGCAAACTCCCACTCGGCCTCGGTGGGCAGGCTCTTGCCTTCCCACCGGGCGAATGCCTCCGCATCGCTGAACGCCACGTGAACCACCGGGTGCTGCTCGAGGCCCTCGATCGAGCTGTCGGGTCCATACGGGATGGCGCCAATCGGCGCCCCGCTCGAACCGCCACCAGTTTGCCATCTCCCGGGTGTTGACCGGGCCATCCGGCTTGAAGAACACCAGGCTCCCGGCATACAGCATGTGCGGCAGGGCACCAGGGTAGTCGGCCGGATCAGGGGGGATTTCCGCAAAGGTGACATGCCCGGTTTCGGCCACGAAGCGGGCGAAGCGTTCGTTGGTGACCGGGTACTGGTCGAGCCAGAAGCCGTCCACCGTCACCTGATGTACCGGGCGCTCCTCCGGGTAGTGCTTCTCCGATCCCATGGCAAAGGTGCCCCCGGGAATCCACACCATTGCCGGATGGCGCGACGCGACCGAAGCCCCAGACAGAGACTCCTTCACTCCCTCCCCCGTTCCGTCGTTCAATCGTTCCGCCTCAGGGTGTTGTCGCACTGTCCCCCGCCACCGGCATGGAAGCCTGGATGTTGGCGCTGATAATCGTGTCCAGCAGGTTTTCCGTCTGGTAGAAGCGGACCACCTTGGCACCGGGCAGCACCTTGCGGAACTTCCCGGCGTACTTCTTCTGCACGTTGATCTGTTGCTCCCGCAGGCTGAACCATTGATGGAGCAGCTTCTCCGACTGCTCGTCGGACATGGTTGCGGCCTGGTTCGCAAACTTCTCGATCAGCTCCACCCGCTGGTCGCTGACCCGGGCGATCTCGTTGCGATAATCCCGGTATACCGGCCAGAACTTGTCGCTCTGGGCCGGCGTCAGCTCCATGATCTGCTGGACAATCTCCTGCCGCCGCTCCTGGATGTTGGCCCGGGTGAGCTCGATCTGGTCCAGGCCGTTGGTGGGCTGGCCGGCCTGGGCCTGAGCCGGCCGTGCGGTGAGCAGGCCGCTCAGAGCGAGTGCACCGAGCCAGGCTGGGTGGGCCATCCTCATGCGGCCTCCTTGGGTGGCGGACGTGAACCACTATGCGGAGCCGCCGGGCCCGCCCGAAACTGTCAGTTCTACCAGTGGCCGGAGCATGGGATGGCACTCCTGTAAGAACTAACAGTTTCCTCTGGCGGCGCCGGACTCTAGCGTGAGGTACCGGACTACCGCTTACCGACTCGATCTCAATCACCAGGAGAGAGTATGCGAATCACCCGAACTCACTCTGCTCTCGCGCTCGGCCTCCTGCTCGGCGCCTGCGCGCCGAACACCGAGGTGGTGAACTCCTGGAAAGAGCCGACGATGCAGCCGCAAAAGTTCAAGAAGGTTCTTGCCGTCTTCATCAGCAAGGACGTGGGTATGCGCCGGGCGGCGGAGGACGAGCTGGCCAAGAAGCTGGGGAATGGGGTAGCGGCCTATACCGTTATTCCGGATGAGGCCCTGCGGGATCAGGAAAGGGCCAAGGCTATGGTCGTGGCGCAAAACTTCGACGGTGCCGTGGTGATGCGTCCGGTGGCGGTCGACCAGGAGACCACCTACGTCCCGGGTTCGTCCTATGTGGTACCGTCGGCGTATGGGTCGATGTGGGGCTACTGGGGCACGGGTTGGGGTTACGCCTACTCTCCCGGTTACGTCCAAGCGGACCAGGTGGTGAGCGTGGAGTCGAACGTCTATTCCCTGACCCAGAACAAACTGGTCTGGGCCAGCCGCACCAAGACCTACAATCCGGATTCGGTGCGGAAGCTGGTCAATGACATCGTCGACGCCACCGTCAGCCAGATGAAGAAAGAGAAAGTCTTTGCCAGCAGCACTCCGCAGAACGCTCCGGTGGACGTTGCTGTCGCTCGGGCTGCAGTCGGGCTCACTGGCACTCCGGGCCTGTAGCCCCCCGCCAGGAACCACCATCGATCTCGCGGATGGGCCCGCCCCCGTCCGGCTGCACCTCAATCCTGCGGTGAGCCGAGCGGATGGGCCGATCCAGCTGAGCGTTACCAGTCCGTCGGCCGACAGTATCGTGGTCAGCTCGGTCAACGGGCTGGACCGGTACTCGGCCACCGGCGCAATGCTCCAGGCCTCGCTGCAGCCGGACTTCGGTGACAGCGTGCCGGTGATGCGCTATGCCGCGCGGCACGAGGGCCGGCTCCTCAACCTGGTGAAGAAGCCAGTCAAGGTTGAGGTCTGCCGCCGGCACTCCTGCCAATCCTATTACCACGAGCTCTCGATTGTGCTGCCGGAAAGAAACCGGCGCTCGGTAGCTCTCACCGGCGGCTGGAGCACGAACTTCAGCCAGCGAGCCATCCGGATCCCCAATCAAGGCCCGGCCCAACGGGGCGCTCAGAGCGCCTCGGAGGTCAACTTGCAGGCGGAGGTGGCCATGGCCGGTTTGAGCGCTCGGCTGGAGGGTACGTTCGGGTCAGGGGCCCGGATGGCCTCGCTCGACATCTCCCGGGAGATCAAGCGGAGCTCCGGAGGCGTGGGATACGGACTGGCGGTGCATCTCGGCAGCATCCATGCGGATTGGCAGCCCACCGCCGGGAAACGCTGCCCTGAGCAGCGGGACAGCCTATAGAGCGAGCATTGGTCCTGCCATCATGCTCAAAGGCCTGACCGTCAGCACGCAAATTGGGGTTTATGGCAACGGCAGAGGCGTCATGCAGGAGTTGACCAACTTCCTTTCCTTCAATGGAGGGCTCACCGACGTCCGGATTCCTCTCACGGTCACGCTGGATCGCATGGTGGCCTTCGGCGACCAATCGCTGGCGCCGCGGGGCAGGGAACAACTCGAGCGGTTGACCCTCGCGTGGGAAGTAGTGTCCAACCTGGCGCTCCGGCTTAGAATGGTGAACCGACGGGGCACCTGGTCTGCCGGATATCCAGCCGGCGAGCTGCATGCCGATCAGGTGGACTACACGCTGGGCGCGCAGTACACCGTGGGATGGTAAGGCCGGAGCCTTCCTGTAAGAACTAACAGTTACCCGAGCATCAGGAACATCGTACCCTGTAACCGTCGGCCCGGCGGCTGAGCCGAGCTGTGCCAAGCATCCATTTACGAACCCAGTGAGGCACACCATGAGATGCCGTATCTTCCCCCTCGTCATTGGCGTTGCAGCGCTGTGGCTCACTGCGGCGCCCGGCAGCAGCTCAATTGCAGGAGGTGCACCACAGCCGCTTCGAGCTCACGCCCTTTGCGGCCTGGTCGTTTGGCGGCGCATTCCAGACCGACGCAGGGGGCGTGCTGGGAGCGGGCGAACTCCGGGTTCCGGACTCATTCTCCTGGGGTCTGGTCGTCAGCTTCCTGGCCCATATGGGATCTGCCGTCGAGCTGCTCTACTCCCGGCAGGACAGCGACATCGAATTCGATCCGGCCGCCGGAGGAACGAACGTACCTCTGCCCGGCGGCTTCGCGTTCAATTACGTCCAGATCGGCGGCCGGCAGGAGTTCGGACACTCGGAAAAGCTGCGGCCCTTTATCACCGGCTCGCTCGGCATCAACGTGCTCGATCCCAAGGCGGAAGGAATCGGTTCCAGTACCCGCTTCTCCTGGAGCGTCGGCGGCGGGGCCAAGTACATGTTCTCCAGCCAGCGGATCGGCATCCGGAGCGACATCAAGCTCTGGGTAACGCCGGTGCCCTCGGGTGATTACGGGGTCTGGTGCGGATTCTATGCCTGCGTCGCGGGTGAAGGGACGGCCTGGGTGAACCAGGGCCAGTGGACCGGCGGCCTGGTGTTCGCCTTCTAAGTGGGTCGTTTTCAGGAAGGCACCATGACAAAAGTTTTCTATGCCACGCTGCTGCTGGCGTGGGCGCTTGGGAATAGACATCACGCGGGCGGGGGCCCAGACAGCGGCCCCCGCGTCGGCTTCACTCTCGGGCCAGCTGGGACTGGTCGTGTTTCCGGCCAAGGACCAGACGAAGGAGCAGCAGGCCGCGGACGAGAAGGCCTGCTACGATTGGTCCAAGGAACAAACCGGCATCGATCCCGCCGCCGTAACGGTGAACACCGACTCCGCGGCAGCAGCGGGGAAGGCGGCCGCCGATACCGCGACGCACGGGGCGGCAGTCAAAGGTGCGGCCGGCGGAGCTGCGGGCGGAGCCATCGTCGGGGGAATTGCCGGCGACGCCGGCACAGGTGCCGCGATCGGGGCGACGGCGGGAGCCGTCAAGGGCCGACGGGCCAAGAAGCAGGCCAGCAAGCAGGCGGAGCAGCAGGCGGTGGCCGGTGCCCAGGGAGAGGCAGCCGGGAAGATCGAGGCGTTCAAGAAGGGGATGAGCGCATGCCTGGAAGGGAAGGGGTACAGCGTGAAATAGAAGTCAAAGACTGGAGCAGCCTAGAAAATCCAGACTATGCCTCCCGCGGAAGCCGTTCACCGTGTACTTGATCTTTCCCGCCACGTCGATGTTGAGGAAGGCGCTCTCGTCGCTGGCCTTCTCCAGGGTGACCGTGTAGAAGCCGAGATTATACCCCAGCTCCGCGGCGAACTTCTCGCTGAAGAAGCGACGTCCCGCCAGTCCCAGTTCGGCCACGCCGGCCTTGAAGTTCTCGACCTTGAAGTAGACTCCCCGCGCATCGGATTCCAGGTACCACTTCTCGCCCAGCTTCCACCGGCCATAGAGGCCGAGTGAAAGGGTGGGGGCGGTAAAGCTGGTGGTCTTCGATCGCTCGACGATGGCTGTATCAGCGCCCGCCCTGGGTGGCCGCGGCCATCGCGTCGAGCTCGCTCTTCAAGAAGATGGCGCCCAGGCCTACGGCGGCGCCGATCTGGCTCTCGGGCCGGGCCCGGAAGCTGTAGCGGTAGGTCAGAAACGCCTGGCTGGTTCTCAGGTTGGAGTTGAGCCTGAGACCGGCGTCAAAGGTGGTATCGGCAAAGACGAGGGTATCGCGCAGCACCTTCTCGGCCGAACGGACGGCGCGGAGATAGCCCAGCTCCAGCTCATGCCGCTTCCCGGGCCGCCAGCGCAGCGCGGCGCGGGGCTGGAAGCTGGTGCCGGAGACGCCGAGCGCATCTTCGGCATTGAACTCAGTGCCTTCGCCCGGCTGGTTCAGGGGATCGACCCGGATGTTTTCGCCCAAGAGCAGGAGCGTAGCCGAGGCGTCGAGCTCCCATTTCGGGTACAGGCGGGAGTCCAGCTCCTGGGCGGAGGCAGCTGAGGCGAGCAGTGGTGTGAGGCCGGCCGCGAAAACGAGGAAGCGCCACATGGTAGCACCTTGCCGCAAGAGGGTCAGGGCCCGGATCCACCGCATGGGGAGAGGATGCCGAGATGGTGGCGGCCCGGAAACTGTCACAACTGACAGTTTCAGTCTGCGCCGGTCATTCCGGATCGTCAAGCTGATGAACTGGCTGATTCATGTGACCGAGATCTCCATCGCCTTCCTCAACGGCCTCGCGCTGGTGATGGTCCTCGCGGGATCGGTGGAGGCGATCGTCGGCGTGGTCCGGCTGCTCCTGGCGGGAGGCCCTCGGCCGGAGCGCCGCGACGTGTGGCTCGGCTACGCCCGGTGGCTGGTTGCGGCACTCACCTTCCAGCTCGGCGCCGACATCCTCGAGACCTCCATAACTCATCACTGGGAGGCGGTGGCCCGGCTCGGTGCGGTCGCGGTGATTCGAACGTTCCTCAATTACTTCCTCGATCGCGACATGGCGGAGCTGCGGCAGCGCCACGCGGGCCTATGAAGCTGAAAGGTTCGTTTCTAAGTAAGGGCCCGTTTGAGCCTAGATGGCCTCTCCCACCGAGAAGTACAGCAGTCCGCCGTCACGGCCCCAGGCGTAATCCAGCCGCAGGTGCATCGGATATTTCCGGGTCAGTTGAAAGCGGAGACCGGCGCCGCCGGCTGGAAGCAGCTCCGAGTTGAGAATCTCCGAGATTTCCGGGGCCACCTGCGCAAAGCCCCCAAAGAGCACGGCGCCCAGACGACCCGAGGTGTGACCGCGCAGCTCCACCTGAACCGCAGTGGTGTAGTGGTCCCGGTAGCGCCCCTGGGTGTACCCCCGGACCGAGAACCGGCCGGTGCCCAGCGAGCAGAGGCCGTAGAACGGGGCGTCTCCCGGCGCTCCGCAGGCCAGGAGGTTGGTGGCGAGTACCAGGCGCGGGCCCCGGAATCCGTGATACCAGGACCAGGCCGCCTGGTAGCGTTGAAATGAGCCCGACTCTCCGGTGGTCGTAGTGAAGAAGTTTCCCTTGAGCTGCGCCAACGACCCTCGCTGGGGCCAGTAGTCGTCGTCCCGGGTATCGAACTCCGCCTGAAGGCCGCCCGCCAGGAGCTCCGAGTGAGCCTGGTCGGGCAGCGCGGGCTGGTTCGGTCCCGCCGAGTCCTGGGGGGTGACGGTGGTGGTCAGCCAGAGGATCTGGCCTCCGACGTAGAGGCCGCTCACCACATGCCGGAGGAGCGCACCCGAGGCCACGAAAAAGGTCTGATCGATCGGGCACCGATTGGCCGGCTTCTCCGGCGTCGATGCCGATCCCATAGAAGTCGTACTGCAGGTCCATGTAGCCGGCCACGCCGCGGGCCCGCCAGGTGTCCCGGCCGAGGCGCGCCATCTCCATCGCCCATGACGCCCCAGCTGCCGTTCTCACTGGCAAGACCGACGATGGCGCCGGTAGAAGGCTTGACCGTGGTATCGGCATCGAGCCGGTGAATCAGACCCAGCATCAGGGCCACGCCCCAGCCGATCTGCGAGTTCTTAAACGGCAGCGGTGCCACCAGCGGGGTGACCCCTGATCCTTCTTCGGCACTGCTTTCGACCGTTCCGGGTGCCGGCTCGATCGACGGGATGTCGGAGGTTTCAACTCCCTGGCGCCGCACGCTCGTCCCGCAGGAGGTCGGTGATCCAGGGCGAGTACTAGAAGGCGGGCTAGAATACGACCTTGAGCAGGCGGTCGAGAAACTCCTCGGCCGAGAACATCGTCAACCCCAGCGGCAGCACCGGCAGGAGGGTGGTCACCGCCAACTGCACCACGGTGGACAGGGTGAACGGAATCCAGCGCATCTCCTTCACCACGTCGTAGCTGTTTCCCATGTCCGCCAGGGACTGGATGTCGGCGCTTCCGAGCAGCGGCTCGCCGGGCGAGGCCTCTCCCCGCACCCACTTGCGGTCGAACTCGCTCATGTAGCGCTGGGCCAGCACGCCGTACTTGCGGGAGCCGGCCCGCTTGGCGGCTTCGAGCTGGCGCATGAACACGAGCAACGGTCCCAGTACGGCGAAGACCATCACGGTCACCAGCCCGATCAGCTCCACCTTGAACTGGGGCAGCGTCGCGCCGGCGTAGAAGATCCGGTTGGCCATCAGCCCCGCCAGCAATATCCCTTGGGCCAGCAGCAGCGAGCGCAAACGTGCGACTCACGCTCGCGAGGAAGCCCAGGCCGCCGGCGCGGTCCGGATGGGTTGGCATGAGGTTCAGCTCGATTCGCGACATGTGCCAGAGGAAGCGGGCCCAGATGAACAACCGGAAATACCAGCGCAGCAGAAGGAACTGAAACAACGGCAGGCTCACCAGGCCCAGCCACCAGCCGGCGAGCGACGGCCGCCATATCCCGTCGACGATTGCGCCGTGCCAGCTGGGTACGCGGAAGGGCCATCTGTCTCCGCCAGAGGAATCCGACCCCGACGACGTAGACCAGGACGAGGAGCAGCGCCTCCACCCAGACCGAGTTGCGCAGCCGCATCGCCGAGGTGAGGGCCGCGTCGAATGCCGCACGATTCGCGATCGGGGATCAGGTCCCGTTCGACGAACTGCTCCACCGTGCCGCGAAGTCGTCGGTGAACCGCCAGCTCCGCCAGGATCAACAGCGGCATGGCCAGCAGCAGGCGGGCGTGCAGCTCGACGTCGTAGAGGAAGGGCAGCGTCACGCCGCCCCAGGCGTGCCCTTGCAGGGCGGAGAGAACCAGCAGCGGCACCCAGGCCAGGACCGTCAGCACGATGATCCGGCGACGCAGTGAGCTCCAGAGCGTCTCCGCACAGACGGGTCCGCCGCCAGAGTTGATAGAGCGGCCCGCCCAGGACCAGGGAGAAGTCGTCTGGCGAGCTCGGGCGGTCGGACGAAACGCTCATGTTTCGTGCCACCTACGAGGCAGCTCTACTGCCGAGCCGGCGCGATCGCGACCTATTGCTGGGCCATAGCCACGCGCAGGCGTTCGTCGTGGCTGATGTAGTGGTCGGCGTCCTTGGAGTCGTCGGCCAGATCGATCTGCACCCACTTGATCTTCCCGTTGAAGCGGCTGCCGTGCGCGGTGTAGTCGGGGCTGACCGTCGTGCCCGACTCGTAGCCGATGTCGGTGGTCTCGTCGGCCGAGAAGATGAACCCCTGGGTCTGCTCGACCCGGCCGTTGCCGACTTCCTTGCCGTCGCAGTACAGCGTGACCGTCCCGCCCTTGCCCATGCCGCCGCCGTCGTACGGGAACTCCATCCGCACCTGGGGCTTGCCGGTCGGAATCGGCTTGGTGGCCTCGATGGCGAACGACTTGATGCCGAGGACGTTGTAGCACGAACTTGGCCTTGCCCCCCTTGGCGTAGAGGGCCCAGCCCCCGAAGCGGCCACCCTGCGCGATGATCACGCCTTCGGCGCCCTTGGCCGGCACCTCCAGCTCTGACGTGACGGCGAACGACTTGTTCTTGATGTTGATCACGCTGTTCTCGGACAGGCGCCCCATGCCCGCGGAACAGGAGCTGCGAGTTGCCCTTGACCAGCACGGGGCGGCCGGCCAGGTCGGAATTGATGCGCTCGATCTGCCGGTCGTCGAGCGGCAGCACGTTGTACTTGACCGCCTCGATCAGCCACAGCCGCTGGAGCTCGTGCAGCTTCTCCGGCATCTTCTTGGACAAGTCGTTGGCCTGGGTCCAGTCCTTGCTGCCGTCGTAGAGCTCCCAGACATCGTCGTCGAAGGCGGGCATCTTCTGCCACCCCATCTCCCACGGCGTGCGGTGCTTGGTCACCGCGCTCCAGCCCTTGTGGTAGATGCCCCGGTTGCAGAACATCTCGAAGTACTGGGTCTCGTGCCGCTCGGGGGCCTTGGCGTCGGTGAAGCTGTAGACCATGCTGGTGCCCTCGTAGGGGCTCTGCAGCACGCCGTTGACCATAGTCGGCTCGGCAAGGCCCGCCGCCTCGAGCACGGTGGGCGCAACGTCGATCACGTGGCTGAACTGGTTGCGCGATGGCACCCTTGTCCTTGATGCCCCGGGGCCAGTGCACGACGGTGCCGTTGCGGGTACCGCCCCAGTGCGAGGCCACCTGCTTGGTCCACTGGTATGGCGTGTCCATCGCCCAGGCCCAGCCCACCGCATAGTGCCCGTAGGATTCTTCGCCGCCGAAGTCCTCCAGCTTGGACATCAGGAACTCAGGTGTCTCTAGTTCAGGCAGGCCGTTGAAATTCGCCATCTCGTTAAAGGCGCCCTGCAGCGTGCCCTCCGCCGACGCGCCGTTGTCGCCGATGATCAGATAGATCAGCGTGTCGTCGAGGATCTCCAGGTCCCGGAGTGAATCGATCAGGCGCCCGACGTGATGGTCGGTGTGTTCCATGAACGCGGCGTACACCTCCATCTCCCGCTCGAGCACCGGCTTGAGCTTCGGGATCCATGTCGTCCCAGGCCGGGATCTCCTCGTGCCGAGGGGTGAGCACCGAATCGGCGCGCAATGACCCCCAGCTCTTTCTGCCGCTTGAAGGTGATCTCGCGCTCTTGGTCCCAGCCGTGGGCGAACTTGCCCTTGTACTTGTCGACCCATTCCTTCGGAACATGGTGCGGCGCGTGGACGGCACCCGGCGCGAAGTAGATGAAGAACGGCTTGTCGCCCAGCAGCGCCTTCTGCTGCCGGATCCAGCCAATCGCCTTGTCCGTCAGGTCTTCGGTCAAGTGGTAGCCTTCGGCCGGGGTCTTGGGCGGCTCGATTGCAGTCGTGCCCTCGTACAGGGCCGGGTCCCACTGGTTGTTCTCACCGCCGATGAAGCCGTAGAAGTATTCGAATCCGCCGCCGCCGGTGGGCCACGCATTGAAGGGCCCTGCCGCACTGGTCTGCCACACCGGGACTTCATGGCACTTGCCGAATTGCGCCGTCGAGTAGCCGTTGAGTTTCAGGGTCAAGGGCAGCGGCGCCTTGGTGTTCGGCAAGACCGAGTTGTAGCCCGGAGCGCCGGTCGCGATCTCGGTGATGCCGCCCATACCCACCGAGTGATGGTTGCGGCCGGTCAGCAGCGCCTGGCGGGTGGGCGAGCACAGCGCCGTCGTGTGGAAGCGGGTGTACTCGCAGCCCGCCTGCCGCCAGCTTCTCGAAGTTCGGCGTCTGGCAGCGGACCCACCGAACGCGCTGGTACGCGCCGTAGCCGACGTCGTCGATGAGAATCACCAGCACATTGGGCGCGGCCTTGGGCGGCAGCAGCGTCTCGATCGGCGGAAATTTTGTGTCCGGATCCTTCGCATCGTAGGTGGTCAATCCCACGTGCTGCGCGTCAGGGATCGGAAGAATCGACCGTTGGATGGTGTCCTGAGAACTCATGTCGTTTCTCGTTGTGGCCTGATGGGACGGGCGTTCATCACGCCTGGGTTGCCGGCAGTACGCCCAGCAAGGCGCAGGCTGCCGGGCAGGAAGGCTCTCGAGCCGCTTGGTGGGCCAATGCTGGCGAATGGCTCCAGGCTAGAGTCGCGAGGTACGCTCGGGAACTGGTAGTTCTGACAGGTGGGGCTGGTGTGGCTCGCTCAGTTCATCTCATCAGCGCGAGGTTCCGCCAGAAATTCTCCAGACTCTGGGTGCCGCCGAACAGCGTGGTGAAGATGGTCGAGTCGGCCATCAGGATGTCTCCGCCGCGGTCAGACTGAGGCGGCATCCAGATGAAGCAGTTGAACTCGGTGTTGCCCGCCGGCAGTAAAGGGGTGCGGCCGGTCCAGGTCGATCGGCTGGCAGGAGAGGACCCGCACCGACGAGGTGTCGCCGTTGGTCAGGGCGTAATGGGGCAGGTGGGGATGAAAGTTGAAGGTGGTGACATCGCGCAGGAGGCCCAGGGCGTCGAGGTCCCGATTGGTGTGGAGCGGCGTGATCTGGTTGGTGCCTTTCACCACGGCCGGGCGCAGTCCGTACTGGTTCATCACCGGAACGTTCAGCCCCTTCATCAGAGACCTGGTGTACTGGCCGAACCGCTGCTGCCGGGGCACCAGCGGATCGCCGTGATGCTTGTACTCCATCTGCCGCTGCTTCAGGTCGGCGCGCAAAGCCGACGTCATGGTGGGGGCCGATCAGGAGACAGGTTCCCTCGCGCTTGAGCCACTCGCGGAGGGCCGCGATCTCCTCCGGCGTAGCCTCCTGCTCCGCCAGCAGGTGGTCCAGCCCGAAGACCATCAGCGTGTCCGTATCCGCCAGGATCCGCTCGTCGATCGGCTGCCGATAGCCGGCCTGGTCGATCCGCTGGAAGACGGCGACGGGCTGGTCGGTGGCTTCGCCTACGAGCTGCTGAAAGCTCAGCGTGGAGCGGTGAAACAGCTCCAGCGTGCCGGCAATGCCCTGCAGGAAGGCCTGCTCGTCCCATTCCCGGGTTTCATACTCGGGCCAGGCCACCCGCCGAACCTCGGTGAAGGTGGAGAAGCGGTTGTCCATGATGGACGGGTCGCGGTTCGCTTCCCAGGGATAGCTCCAGGTCCAGTAGATGCTCACCCGACGCTTGCCGGACTTGTACTTGCGAGGCACATGATCCTGGTTGTAGGTCCTCGCCGCTTTGCCCGTACTCATATGGTGCTCCGTTCTCGTCTGCCCTAGGCCGCCGTCAGAAGTGGACTGACGCGGCGATCTGCAGCGAGTGGCCCTGGAAGGTCGATCGGTTGGAAAACTCCTTGAAATACTTGAGGCCGAGCCCGACCTCCCGGGCGGGGAAGCCCAGGTTGGCGGTGAAGCCCAGTGCGTTGACGCTGTAGTGAGCCGCGGCCTGGTCCGCTGTTACCGTTGGCCCGGTCTTGTCCGTGGTCTGCCGCTGTTCGTAGCCGACCAGTCCCAGCTGCAGCTGCAGGTCCTCCCGCAGGGGGAATGACCGGGTGGCCGAATAGTCGAGATTGAAGGTCTGCCCCGGCCGAACGCCGGTGCTCTCCTGAGTGCCGTGGAACTCATACATCTGGAAAGCCGAGAGAGCCGTTCTCTTGTCCGCGGTCAGATAGATCGTTTGACCCGAGGCGATGACGTGGGTCCAGTATCCGGATCCGACGTTATCGTCCTCGCCGGCCTCGAATCGCCCAGTGGGAGCCAGAAATCCGTAGATCGCCTTGATCTCCGCGCGCTGGCGTGGCCCAGCCCAGAATCAGCGGCTGATAGTAGGAGTCGGCGAACCCGCCGCCGCCGCTGATCGCCCCGCTCACGTCCGACGCAAGCGAGTTGTTGGCGATCGGCAGAGTGGCCGAGGCCGCCAGCCTTGCACCCCCGAGAACCTGCTTCGAGCTGGCCCACACGAACCCGTTCATGTCCATCAGGACCGAGTTGCTGCCGGTTGCCAGCACGCCGCCGTCCGCATCCACACTCCGGTTGCGGGAGTAGAACAGGAACGAGTTCGAGTAGGTGAACCCGGCGGCCGGCATCACGCCCGAGCCTATGGCGCTCATGCCCAGCGGGTAGACGCCCCGGTTCTGCGCCTGCGCCCCCCCGAACGCGATGAAGCTGCAGGCCACCGCGACGGGCAGGGTGCGCATGGCTCAGCGCGCATCGCCCGAGCCCGCGAGATGCCTGAGCGCCTTGAGGCCCGGGAGAAAGAAGTAGGCCCCGCCCCGGACGGTGGTGAACGCGGGGAGGCCGGTGATGCGCTTCCTGATCGGGCGCTTGGGAATCTTGTACTCCAGGGTTCCGTCCTGCGTCCCGATGATCGGATCGCGCTCATTCCCCAGCTCGTGAAAGTTCTTGTCGTTGATCCACACGTTCTGGGCGAACTCGAACTGACGGATCAGACTGGCGCAGATCACGAACGCCGCGATCCCCCGTTCGACGCCGTCGTCGGTCGCGCCTTCCGGCAGAGGCGGGCCATAGGTCGCGCCCCGCCGGATCATCCGCCTCCGGTTCATGTTGGCAGCCGTGTCGCGGGGGTTCATCCGGCGGCAATGGGAGCCGAGCGGAACGGCATAGCCCAGCGGGTCCATCTTCTTGTAGTTGAAATCGTTGTTCCGCTGCATATCGGCGCCGAGCACCGGATCATCCTTCTCGGGGGCCAGGACCAGCGGCGCGCCGCTGCGCCACCGGCCCATGAGCTTCGCGGCGATGAACTCCTGCTCCTCGGCCGTCTTCCCGTGCTCGACGTAGGAAGTCCCGGAACTTCCCCACGTGTTCCTCCAGCCGGCGGTAGGCCATATAGCTGCCGTTTCGGGACAACACCTCGGGTTGTGGCTGTAGGGCGGGAGGACCGTTTTCATCGGGATAGCCCAGAATGAACTCGCCCGGCTCGAGCGCCGCTCCGGAGCCGGGGGTTGGCTCCTCTCCGGTGCCCTTCATCACCGGCTGGGAAAGACGGTCGCGGTAGCCGAAGTGGTCGTGGGCGTAATCGAAGGGCGGGGTGGCCTCGAGGTCCAGGATAGGAGAGCCGCTCCACTCCAGGGACTTCCGCCAGCAGCTCCTCATGAGCCGCCACGCACCGGGTGTGCTCCGACGCCGTGCGGGCGAAGAGGATCACGATGGCGTGCAGGTCGGGACTGGCCAGATCTCCCACCCAGCAGCTGGGGTGATTGACGCCGGTGTCGCCCAGCATTTCGGCCCGAGCCACCATCCCCTGCTTGAATTCCTCGGGGAACGTGGCGAGCGACGCTTCGTCCACGCCGAGGGCCCGCAGTCCTTCCCAGGTGAATGCGACGTTCACCCAGCGGTTGTCGCTCTCAACCGTGGTCCTCACGCTGGAGGCCGAGCGGATCTTCTCCAGGATCCCCGTCAGCCAGGCCTGGGCGCCGGCGGTGTCCCGGAAGGTGAGAAATTCGTACCGGCCGGTCAGCGCCGGGGTTCGGGTCACCAGAATGTGCTGGATGTCATCGAGCTCGAGCATCGTTGCCTCCGCTGCCGGCTCACTGCATCTGATCCAGCATGTTGGAGAACGCCGCCTTCAGCCGCAGCGCCTTCTTGATCTCCTCCGCGGTCACGTAGGGGTACTCGCCGTACTCGAGGAAGCTGGGACGATGGTGGTCGCGGACGAACTGGACGAACGCCGGCGTGTTCGTCTTCCAGTCCATCGGGAAGCCCTCCAGGTTCTCGAAGATCGTGTTGATGCCGTACTTGGTGAAGAGCGCGACAGCGTCCTCGGTGTACTTGTCGAAATCGGTATCGAAGATGCCCTGATACATGAAGTAGGTCTCCTTGCCGATGTCGAAGAGCACCCACCGGAGGTAATGCAGCTGGAGCACAGCAAGTCCATCCGGCAGACCCTTGATGGTATCCTCGATCTTGTGGCCGTACTCACGGATGGTCTGCTCGGTGCCCGGTTTGATCTTGGCGATGATGGTAAAGCCATAGTTGGCGGGGGTCTTCGGATAAATCGGGCCGTACCGTCCCTGCTCCAGCTTGAAGAATCCTTCCTTCGGAATCGCCATCGCTGCGGGCTTGGACCAGTCTTCTACGATCTCCGCGTAGCGGTCTCTGGCGTAGTCGTTGGATCGATCATGGTGTTCGTCATGGGAACCCTCTCGTGCGTGACGTTGGCAGGATTTCTCAGGGCCTGAGTGGCGGATGCGGGCGGCTGCTTGAGCCTAGGAGTGGGTGCTACCTGAGGAAACTGGCATTTCTGACAGTCAGCCTTCTCCTCCGCGAGCTGGGGACTGGTAGAAAGTGCAGTTTCGGTGGACCCTCGGTCTCCCCATAGTGATCCTGGGAAAGAGGTTCTTCACGACTCATGAGCGGAGGCATTATGTGGAAGGGAAGAATGATGGGCGCCGGGATCGCCGCTGGCGGTGATCCTGGCCAGCGGTTGCAACAAGAAGGAGCCGGAGCAGGCCACGCCGGAGCAGGCGGCCGGTCAGGCGCCAGCCGACACCAATAGTGCCAACCCGGCCCCGGCCAAGGACACCACGGCTGCCACTCCGGGAGCCTACAGCGATACCACCGCGGCGAGCCCGGGTGCGTACCCCTCTGACAGCTCCGCGCCGGCGGATTCCGTTCGGCCCGACTCGACCTGACCGGTAGCAGCTGACCGCAGCTATCCATGCCCGCCGCCAGGCCAGGGACGGGCATCCACCTGTATAGCAATGGAGGTTCTGTCATGAGGATGGCTCACCCAGCCTGGCTCGGCGCGCTGGCGCTGAGCGGCTTGCTCATTGCCCCTCCAGCCCACGCTCAGGCCGGCCAGCCCTCCAGCGGCGACCAGCTCGAGCTCACCCGGGCCAATATCCAGACCCGGCGGCAGGAGATCGTGCAGCAGCTCATGGAGCTGACCCCGGCCGAGAGCGAGAAGTTCTGGCCGATCTACCGGGAGTTCCGCAACGACATCGCCAAACAGGGCGACGAGAGAGTCGACTTTATGGAGCGGTTCGCCAATCAGGCCGCTACCATGTCCGACGATCAATCGAAGAAGCTGCTCGATGACTGGTTCAGTCTCAGGGAGAAGCAGATCGATCTGCAGAAGAAGTACGCCGGGAAGTTCCGCAAAGCGGTGCCGGGGGCCAAGGTGGTCCGCTTCTACCAGGTCGAGAACGCCTTGAACACCGTGGTCAGCGCCAACCTTCAGGCCGCCCTGCCGATGGCTGGAGATACCACAACGCAATAAAACGAGCCGGACTCGAAAGCGAGGCACCCCATGCTGACGAACGGACGTTTTCTCGACTATATGAGTCGCCAGTGGAAACTCCTCGTCCTGCGGGGAGTTTTGGCGATAGGATTGGCCGTTGTCGCCTTTACCCGGCCGGGGATTACGCTGTTGGTTCTGGCGACACTGTGGGGCATCTACGCCCTGGCCGACGGGATCGTCGCCTTGATCACCGCCTTTCAGGTTCGGGATGAGGGCCGGCCGGTTTGGCCCCTCATTCTCATCGGGCTTCTCGGCATTGCCGCTGGAGGCTTCACTCTGGCCCGCCCTGGCGTCACCGCGCTGGCGATCCTGATCTGGATCGCTGCCTGGGCCATTGGTGTCGGCGTCCTCCAGGTGGTGCTCGCGTTCCGGCTGCGCCGGGAGATCTCGGGGGAATGGCTGTTGGCCCTGTCGGGCGTTCTCTCGGTGCTCTTCGGAGTGGTGGCGATCGGGAACCCGCAGTGGGGCGCCACGGTGGTGGTTTATACCCTCGGTGTCTACGCCTTCTTCTTCGGCCTGCTGCTGATCGCCTTGGGGTTGCGGCTCCGTGGACTGAACAAGCGGGTAGCGGAGCGATTTGCGTAGGACGAGGACGCAGGAAAGCGGGGAAGCGGGGAAGAGGGGAAGAGAAAGCGGGAACGTAGCATCGCCACGTCCCCGCTTCCCGCCTCATGCTTCCCCTCCGCTCCGCTCCTCCCTCTTCCAGCCTCCTTCAATCCATCCTGATCAGCTCCACCCGCCGGTTCTTGGCCCGTCCCTCCGCCGTCTTGTTCGAGGCCACTGGTTTGTCCGGACCGAACCCTTTCGCGCTCAGCTGTGCCGGCGATACTCCGTTCTGCTCCAGGAATTTCTCCACCGCCACGGCCCGCTTCTGTGAGATCTTGATGTTCGCCGATCTCGAGCCGGTATTGTCGGTGAAGCCTGCGACTTGCACCCGCACCTCCGGGCTGGCCTGCAGCTGTTTGGCGACGTTCTGCAGCGCCGCCTCCGATTCAGGCGTGAGCGTCGCCGAGCCGGTTGCAAAGGTTACCCCCTGCAGCGTGACCGTCTTCGCACCCTGCTGGAACATGGACGGGCAGCCGTTCTCGTCTACCGACGCGCGGGTGGGGGTATCAGGGCAGCGGTCAGCTATATCCGGAACCTTGTCGCCGTCCGCGTCGCGGCCGCAGCCCCTGGGGTCCACCAGCTCACCGATCACCGTATTGGGGCACTGGTCCTGGGCATCGGCAACACCGTCGGAGTCGGCATCGAGCTGGCCGGGCCCGCAACCGTGCTCGTCAACCTTCTCTCCCTCCGCCGTGTTGGGGCAGCGGTCGGCCATGTTGGTCACCGCGTCCTTGTCGTCGTCCTTCTGGCTTTCCGAGCAGCCTTGCGGATCGGCCTTCTCGCCGGCGGGAGTGTTCTTGCAGCGGTCCTGAGTGTCGCTGACCTGATCCTTATCGGCGTCCCTCTGTTCCGCCGAGCAACCCTGGCTATCCGCAGCCTGGCCCGTCGGGGTGTTGGGACAGCGGTCCGCGGAGTCCTTTACCTTGTCGCCATCGCTGTCCCGCTGGCTCGCTCCGCAGCCACTGCCGTCGACCGCCTCTCCCGCGGGAGTGCCGGCACAGCGATCCACGTTGTCCTTTACCTGATCCTTGTCCTTATCGGAGGAGTTGCCGAGCAGGAGGCTGAGGCCGGCCTGCACGCCGAGATTCATGTAGTTGTCGATGGTCCCGGCCGAGGGGCTCGGCACGTAGTCGATGGTACCATCGAGCTTGACGCCGAACTTCTCGCTGAGCCCCAAGCGAAGTCCGAGGACGCCAGTGACGCCATCCTCATCGGTGTCAGCGTCCTTCCCGTACATGTCCCGGACGTAACCGGCCCCGATCCGGATGGACGTGGCCTTGCCACCAAGAGGTATATGGTAGGTCAGCCGGCCCCGAACCGGAGTGTTCGATATAGAGCTTCCCCCCGCGCCGTCAGCGCTGGTAGTCGCCGCCTCGGCTTCGATGTCGAGGTTTCGGAGGAAGAAGAACCCAAGTGAGCCGCCGCCCCCGACCTGGTCGTCGAGGGCGAGTGCGTCGTCAAAGAAGCTGTAACGGCCGAAGCCGGTTATCTCGAAGCTTCCCGGGGACTGCCCGCTCAGTACCTCCGTACCGGCGAACAGGAAGAATGCCAACACCGCGCTGGACCGTGGCATGCGATCGCTCCTGGCAAGATTTCTCATGGAAGACCGACAATTCCGGGCGAACATAGGACAGCCGGCGGGAACGATCTATTGGACCAAAGGCGAGGAATCCTGCTGACCCGGTGAGGGAGGCCCGGAAGGGATGGTGCCGGTAGGGAGGCAGGCGAATCAGGTAGCGGACCATGGCGCGGGTGCCCGGCACCAGGAACTCGTAGTGCTCCAGCAGGTCAAGTCCGTCTGACGAGCGGTCAGCCGCCGTACTCTGGAGGAAGTGCACTGCGAACGCGATGGCCTCGGCCCGATGCTCGGCCCTGCTCCCGTAGCCATACCGCTGGGGATCGCCCATCGCGAGCACATTGCCCAGTATCGAATCCACCCGGCCCATCTCGCGCTGTTCCCACCGGTGTCCCAACTCGTGGGCGAAGGCGTGCCGCAGCTGGTCCTGGCTGATGATGTGGACCGGATCCATCGCGACCGAGTCCCGGGGGCGCACGTATTCGGCCAGGTCGCCCATGCGGATTCCCCGGGGTCCGACCAGGCCCACCGGCCTGACCGGCTTCCCAAAGAGGGCATACAGCGTGTCGGCATAGGCACTATGAGACAGCTGCCGGACTACACCGGCTGCGTCAGCGGGATTGGCGATACCGTGCACCGGGTTGCTCGGCAAGGGGTCGAAGATCAGTTGGGTCAGGATGCCGGGCAGACCGCCGGGATCTGCGGTCTCGAAGATGCCATCGTTGATCCGGAACACGTAGGAGACTCTGCTGCCGAGCTTTCCGGTATAAGCCAGCCTCGCGCGCGGCGCTGGACGCTGGCTCATCCGATCGTTGCTCTGGATCGTTGGGTAGTTCAGGAGGACGGATCCGCCAGGCGAGCGGAAGCTGAGTCCATTTGCGGTGAGAGTTAACACGCCCCGAACCGGCGGAAGTCCGTTGCGGGAGAAGTACCCGGGAACTCCGGCCGGCAACGAGGCCGCCTGATAGGTGGCGGACTTGATCCTGGCCCGCTGCAGCGAGCACCAGGTACATGCCGAGCCCGAGAGCCACCGACATTGGCCCCCCTTCTTCTTCCGGACTGACGATCGGGATATGAAACGAGTGTGGGGTTGGATCGCGCAGGAGGCCATTAGACCAAAGAGCAGGGTGCGATATCTTACCAGAGATCCGTTCACCATAGACTGGCTCATGCGCCTCAGAGTGGGCACCGAACTTCCCCAGCCCCTGACCTACGCGGGTCGCGCCATCGCGCTCGCGGCGACCTACTATGGGGCCGCCCTCCTGGGTCTGCACTACGCCTCGATCGGGCAGAGCATCTCGCTGGTGTGGCCTCCCACCGGGATTGCCGTCGCAGCCCTGACGCTGTTGGGAAGCCGATACTGGCCCAGCATTGCCCTGGGGGCCTTCTTGCCAACGCTGCCACGCCCGTACCACTCACCGCTGCCGCCCTGATCGCCGTTGGCAACACGCTCGAGGCATTGGCCGCGGCCGCCTTGCTGCTGCGGCTCGCTGGATCCCACCCCCAGTTCGAGAATCTCCGGCACGTCCGCGGCCTGCTGCTGGCTGCGCTCCTGGGTACCCTCACCAGTGCGCTCATCGGAAGCAGTAGCCTCTGGCTCACTGGCGTGATCCAGCTGTCCGCGCTCCCTGGTGCGATCGCGGTCTGGTGGGCCGGTGACATGCTGGGCGCACTGGTGGTCGCCCCGCTGCTGCTCTCCTGGGCCACGCCTCGCGACGGTCGCACCAACGCCCGGCGTCTTGCGGAGGTGCTGCTGCTCTGCGCCGGCACCGTGATCGCGGGGGAGATCGGGCTCGGTGGACTGCTTCACACTCCTGTCGTCGGGGAGGTGAACTATCCCTATCTCCTGTTCCCCTTCGTCATCTGGGCCGCACTACGCTTTGGCGCGCGTGGGGCGTCGCTGATGACCTTCACCGTTGCCGTCGTGGCAGTGGGGCACGTCGTGGCGGGGGCGGGGCCCTTCGTGAGCACCACGGCGAGCCGGACGCTGTTCGAGGTGACCTGCTATCTCGGTGCAGTCTCCGTGACCGGGCTGGTGCTCGCAGCCGCGGTGTCGTTCGAGCGCGACCGGGCAACCAATGCCTTGAGGGAAAGTGAGGAACGTCTCCGGCAGGCCTTGGATGCCGCACGCATGGGCGTTTGGGTGTGGTCGGTGGAGACCAATACCCTCACCTGGGATGACAATCTTCGCCGGCTCTACGGATTGGAGCCCGGTGCTTTGATCTCCGGATACGACGATTTCATCTCCCGGGTTCATCCCGAGGACCGGGCCTACGTGGCCGAGACGGTTCGGAAGGTTCTCGAGGAGAGTGGGGATCTGGACTACGAGTTCCGCATCCTCCTTCCTGATGGTCGGATCCGGTGGATCGCCGATCTGGGTGAAATCCGGCGGGATGAGCGGGGCAGGCCAACCTATCTGACCGGCGTGTGCACCGATGTAACCGACCGCCGGGTCGCGGAGGAGCGTCTGCGGCAGGCCCACCGCATGGAGTCGGTGGGACGGCTTGCCGGTGGGGTCGCTCACGAGGCCAATAACCAGATGAGTGTGGTGCTCGGCGCCTCCGATTTCATCCTGCGGCGCCCGGATGTGCCCGAGGCGGTCAGAACCGACGTCGAGTTTATCCAGCGGGCCGCAGAGCGCACGGCGGCGGTGACGGCGCAACTGCTCGCGTTCAGCCGGCGGCAGATCCTCAAGCTGGAGGTGATAAACCTGAATGCGGTGATCGGGGGCTGGGAGCCGGTGCTGCGGCGGATTATGGGCGCCGACTGCGGCGTGGTGCTCGCGCTCTCCCCGGCGATCGGCATGGTGAAGGCAGATCCCGGTCAGCTGGAACAGGTGCTCCTCAACCTGGCCTTGAACGCGCGTGATGCCATGCCTCGGGGCGGACGAATAACGCTGGAGACCTCCTCCGCTGAGCTGACGGCGGCGTATGCCCGAAGCAAGGGGGCCGTATCGATCGAACCGGGACATTACGTAATGCTCGCAGTGAGCGACACCGGTCACGGGATGGATCAGGATACGCTGAACCACGTCTTCGAACCGTTCTTCACCACCAAAGGCGTGGGACAGGGCACCGGCCTCGGGCTCTCGACCGTCTATGGCATTGTGAAGCAGTCGGCCGGTTACATCTGGGTTTACAGCGAGCCAGGGCAGGGCACCACCTTCAAGATCTATCTCCCGGTTCGGACCGGAGGCATCGTGAGCTCGGAGAAGCCGGAGCTGCCGCCAAGGGCCCGAAGCGCCGAGTGCGTCTTGATAGTTGAGGACGAGGACATCCTCCGGGGGGTCATGCGAAGGTCGCTGGAGGATGCTGGCTATCGAGTGTTGGAGGCGGGAGGTGCGACGGAAGCATTGAAGCTGGTGCGAGAGAACAACCGGAGCATCGACCTGCTGTTGACCGATGTCATCATGCCGGGAAAGTCGGGGCGGGAGCTCGCCGAAGAAGTCGCTCTGCTGCGTCCCCGCCTTCCGGTGCTGTTTACCTCCGGCTACACCGACGGCGATATCGAGCGGCGAGGCCTCCTCCCGCCAGGCTCGGCATTTCTGCAGAAGCCGGTCACGCCCGAGGCCCTGGTGCGCGCGGTACAGCGGGAGTTGGCGGCACCAGCCCCCAGTCCCCGCTCGACACTCACCGGTACATAACCGCTATCTAATAGAAGCGAGGTACTCGGCCGGCAGCCCCACCTTGCGCGCGACGGCACGGAGCCTGTCCGCGTATTCCGGATTGCGCTCGGAGGCGGCAGGCGGCTGCGGGAGGTTGTAAGAGTGAAGCAGCTCCTGGTCCATAAACAGGCCATAGAAGAAGACGTCGGCTGATCGGTCCGGCACGTTAATCCTCATGCCGGGGAGCGCGGCGCTCCCGCTTGGTTGCGGCCCGCCGGCGCTTGGCTTCGAGCCGGGCCGCCTTTGCCGCCCGACTGGGCCTGGTCGGCTTTCGCTTCTTGGGCAGCACCAGCGCCGCGGCAACCACATCCCGGAGCCGCTCCGTTACTTCGTCGCGGTTTCTCAATTGGCTTCTGGTGCCGCTCGACACCAGTCGCAAGCGGCCGTTGCTGTCGAGCCTGGTCGCCAACTTCTGCAGGAGCCGCTCGCGCTGGTCAGCGGTGGGAGCGGCTGACCCTGCCACATCCCACCAGACCTCGACCCGGGTGGAGGATGTGTTGACGTGCTGGCCCCCGGGCCCTCCCGAGCGGGAGGCCCGATACTCGAGCTCGGAGAGGGGAATGCTGAGCTCCGGTGTAATCTCCAGTGCGTTGATCTCGGTCATGACTAAAGGTATGTCGGGCGGGCGGGCGGACGGGCGGACGGGGCCCGGACGGTCGGTCTCCTCCTCTTCGTCGTTCCGTCATTCCATCGTTCCGTCGTTCCGTCGTTCCGTCGTTCCGCTTTCTCAGCTACGTTTCTCCCATGACCGATCATCAAATCCTGTATGCACACCTGCAGACGCTCGGCCGAGTGGTGCTGGGCTATTCCGGTGGGGTGGACTCCGCCGTGCTGGCGGTCGCGGGCACCAAAGCCTTGGGACCGGAGCGCTTTCTGGCGGTGATCGGACGCAGCGCCTCGTATCCCGAGAACCAGTATGACACCGCGCTTGGGATCGCCCGGGAGTTTGGCATTCCGGTTCGAGAGATCGAGACTCGGGAGCTGTCGGATCCCCGCTACCTGGGCAACTCCACCGAGCGGTGCTACTTCTGCAAATCCGAGCTGTGGACCCGGCTGGCCGAGTGGCCGAAGGAAATCGGGCTTCGACACCGTCATCGACGGGACCAACGCCGACGATCTCGGTGAACACCGGCCGGGGCTTCGTGCCTCCCGCGAACAGGCAGTACGCTCGCCTCTGGCGGAGCTCGGCTGGACCAAGGCGCAGGTTCGGGCCGCGGCGCACAGCTTCGGTCTGCCTACCTGGAATGCCCCCGCGGCGCCCTGTCTGTCGAGCCGGGTGATGTACGGACTCGGCATAACGCCGGAGCGGCTGCGGCAGGTGGAGCTCGGAGAATCCTTTCTCCGTTCCATCGGAGTCGCTGGAGACCTCCGGGTGAGACACCACGGCGACAAGGCTCGACTCGAGCTGCAGCCGGATCAGATGGGGCGGGTACGGGACCAGTGGGCGCCGGGTTGAAGCCACGTTCCTGGATCTTGGGTTCCATGCCGTCGAGCTGGATCCGCACGGGTATCGCCGGGGCGGGCTGCTCGCCCTGGCTTCCCAGCTGCCCGATTGATGCGGCTCTTTGCGGCGGTGCCGATCCCGGACCCCGCCCGGGGCCAGATTCTGGATCTGTTGGCCGATCTCCGGAGCGGCGACTGGCCGGTGCGCTGGGTGCACGACGAGGGTCTCCACCTCACCCTCAAATTTTTCGGTGAGGTGGGCTCCGATCGTCTCGACGTGATCGCCGAAGCGCTTCGCTTCGCGGCTGCCGGAGCCGGACCCCAGGCGTTGGCTCTGGGCGAATTGGGGGCGTTCCCCAGCCGGAGCCGTCCCCGAATTCTCTGGGTCGGTGTTCAGGCGCCGCCGTCGCTCGAGCTGCTGCAGGACCGGATCGAGCGCGGCTCCGAGGCCATCGGCTTTGCTCCTGAGGGAACTCCGTTCAAGCCACACGTCACCCTCGGACGAGTACGGGAGGGTCAGCGGATTCCCTCTCGAGGACTGGACGCTCATGCGGACCGGCTCCAGCCGATGCCGTTCGTCGCCGAACGAGCTGGTGCTCTATGAGAGCGTGCTCACGACGGGAGGCCCTCGTTACGAGTCGCGCCTCACCCTGGATCTGGCCAACTGATGGGGTGCCTGGCTGCGCCGTTCAAGTTCGCAGGATGTCTCGGCATGTTGGCCGCTCTCTTCATCGGCTGGATATACCGGGATCGCTTGACCAGCGAAGCTCGCCGGGTGTTCGGCTCCTTCGGTGGGACGGAAGCGCCGGCATCGGCCGGGACGGCCCGGCTCGCGGGCGCTGGTTACGGCGCACGCCAAGATCGATTCGTTGAACGGATGGAGGGCGGATTCGGTGGTGCTGAGTGCGTCCGAGGTGGCCTCGATGATCGGGTCCGGACTCGACCCCAGTCTTCGCAGTCAGCTGGACTCGTTGCAGGTCGAGCTGCAGGATGGGAGCATCACGGTCAAGGCGCGTCTGGCCACGGCCCGGTTGCCCAAGGAGTTGATTGGACCGCTCAGCATGGCGCTCAAGCCTACCGAGCCGATCCAGGCGGCGGGTCCACTGACCGTGGTGGCTCCGCGACAGGCGGAATGGGCGCTTCGCTCGTTCAGCATTCGCGGCTTCCCGCTGCCCCATGATGCCGTCCCCCAACTGGTCTCCAAGGCCCTGGGCGACCCCTCGAGCAAAGACGGTCCCGGTCCGGATCCCGGCCGGGATTCGGGAGATTCGCCTGCGGCCTACCGGCGCCACCCTGATCGGAGCGCCACCGTCATGAGTCATCGCATTCTGATCGTGGATGACGAGGCGGGAATCCGGCAGGCGCTCAAGCAGGTGCTGGAATACGAGAACCTCGTGGTGAAGGTGACGGCCTCCGGCGGTGAGGCGCTGACCGTGTACCCGGATTTTCGTCCCCACCTGGTTTTCCTCGACGTAAAGATGGCCGGGCTGGACGGACTGGAGACGCTTACCCGGCTGCGCAGCCTCGATCCCAACTCCCAGGTGGTGATGATCTCGGGACACGGCACCATAGCGACGGCGGTGGAGGCCACCCAGCGAGGCGCATTCGATTTCCTGGAAAAGCCGCTCGACACCGACCGGCTGCTGGTCACGGTGCGGAATGCGCTGGCCCAGGCCAAGCTGATGGATGAGAATACCAGGCTACGAGAGGAGAGCGAGAGCCGCTTTCGCATGGTGGGCGAGAGTCCTGCGCTCAAGGAGGTGCGCGATCTCATCGCCAAGGTCGGCCCCACCTCGGCGCGGGTGCTGATCACCGGGGAGAACGGTACCGGCAAGGAGCTGGTAGCCCGCGCGCTGCATGAAGCTTCTCCCCGGCAGGGGCGAGCCTTCATCGAAGTGAACTGCGCCGCCATCCCCTCCGAGCTGATCGAGAGCGAGCTCTTCGGGCACATGAAGGGCTCATTCACCGGCGCCTTTGCCGACAGGGCAGGGAAGTTCGAGCAGGCCGACGGAGGAACCCTCTTCCTCGACGAGATCGGGGACATGTCCCTCTCGGCGCAGTCGAAGCTGCTTCGGGTGCTGCAGGAAGGCGTGGTCACCCGGATCGGCGGGTCGAAGCCGATTCAGGTAGACGTCCGGGTGCTGGCCGCCACGAACAAGGATTTGGAGCAGGAGATCACCGAGGGACGATTTCGCGAAGATCTCCTATACCGGCTGAACGTCGTGCCCATCCGGGTGCCGCCACTGCGCGAGCGCAGGGCCGACATCCCCGCGCTGGTGGGGTACTTCGCCGAGCAGCTGTCCGCCAGCGCGGGCGTGCCCGGCAGGAAGTTCAGCGACGACGCGGTGCGCCGGCTGCAAACTCGGCCCTGGCCCGGCAATATTCGCGAGCTGCGCAACGCGGTGGAGCGGGTGCTCATTCTGGCGTCGGGCAAGAAAGTCACAGCGGAAGACATCGATCATCTGCTGCCCGGCACCATGGGCCCCAACGGCGAGAGCCCCAGCCTGGAAGACTTCAAGCTCGAAGCGGAAAAGAAATTCCTGGTTCAGCAGTTGCGACAGCACGACTGGAACCTGTCGGAAACAGCCCGAGCCATCAAAATTCCCCGTTCCAATCTCTACAAGAAAATGGAACGATTTGGTCTGAACCGAGGCCCCGAATGACCGAGCAGCCAAGAGACTGGGACAAAGAGCTCGCCAACATCGACCGCGCCATCGCGAAGTCGGCGCCCTCCGCGTCTTCTCCCGTGGCGGTGCCGACGCCGGTTCCTCCGCGGCGCCGATTCGTGGCCTTGACGTGGCTCTGGACTCT
This sequence comes from uncultured Gemmatimonadales bacterium, assembly GCA_963825815.1. GTDB lineage: Bacteria > Gemmatimonadota > Gemmatimonadetes > Gemmatimonadales > GWC2-71-9 > CAVVWJ01. Next base: position 68,891 of record CAWGVB010000020.1, read on the forward strand.
GGTGGCGACAATACTTGCGGTAGCGCTGGTATTGTGGCCCTACGACAAAGCTTGCGGGATTCGGCTCATCTTCTTTCTCGGCGCCGCCGTGCTGGCCATAATGCTGGGCGTACTCGGTGCCTTCAACAGCTGGACCCACCGCCAGGGCGTAGCGATGCTGGTATCGCTCCTGGTCATTGCCTGGGCCGGCATCATCGCCGCGCGCGAGATCCTGCCGCGTACCGGTTACGCCAAGCAGGCATTGGAATGGACCTGTCCCTCTGCACCGCCCGCGGCCGCTCCGGCGACGCAGGCCCCCGCTCAGTAGGCCATCTATGACAAACACGTTCAACGTCCGCGAATCACGCGTCAGCAAACCCGTCGACGCGCAGACCTTCAAGAACTTCATCGGGGGCCAGTGGGTGGAGCCCGCGTCCCAGGCCTACTTCGAGAACCGGAATCCGGCCAAGCCGGACGATCTGATCGGACGGTTTCCCGATTCAGATCCTCGCGACATCGATGCGGCCGTCCGCTCGGCCAAGCGAGGATTCGAGATCTGGTCGAGAACGCCGGCCCCCGCACGGGGCGACGTGCTCCGCCGGGTTGGCGATCTCCTGGTACAGCGCAAGGACGCCATCGCCAATGCGATGACCCGCGAGATGGGCAAGGTGCTGGCCGAGACTCGAGGGCGACGTCCAGGAGGGCATCGATACCGCTTTCTACGCTGCCACCGAGGGGCGACGGCTGTTCGGCCATGTGGTTCCGTCGGAGTTGCGTTCCAAGTGGGCCATGAGCTACCGGCGTCCCATCGGCGTCGTGGGGTTGATCACTCCATTCAACTTTCCGCTCGCCATTCCCACCTGGAAGATGTTCCCCGCGCTCCTCTGCGGAAACTCGGTGATCATCAAGCCGTCGGAGGACGTGCCGCACACGGTGCACCTGCTGGTGGAGATCCTGCTCGAGGCGGGATTGCCCCCTGAGGTCGTGCAGCTGGTCCACGGCCGAGGCGAGACGGTGGGCAAGGCGCTGGTGGAGCATCCGGAGGTTCCCGTCATCTCGTTCACCGGATCCACCGAGACCGGCTCGATCATCGGCGAGACCTGCGGCCGCATGCACAAGCGGCTCTCGTTGGAGATGGGCGGCAAGAACGCGATGATCGTGATGGACGATGCCGATCAGGACCTGGCGCTCGAGGGTGTGCTGTGGGGCGCCTTCGGCACGACGGGGCAACGTTGCACCGCGACCAGCCGTCTGATTGTGCATCAGAAGGTGCATGACGGGTTTCTTCGCCGTCTGGCGCAGGCGGCCCAGGCGTTGAAGCTGGGCGACGGCAGACAGGATAAGACCGACGTCGGCCCGCTCATCCATCAGGCCTCGCGAGAAAAGGTCGAGCAGTACATCGAGATCGGGCGGAAGGAGGGAGCGGAGCTGGTTACTGGAGGAACCCGCCCGTCGGGCGCAGACCTCGACGCGGGGTTCTTCTTTCAGCCGACTGTGTTTGCCGGAGTGAAGCCGAAGAGCCGGCTGGAGCAGGAGGAGATCTTCGGCCCGGTGCTGAGCGTGATCCGGGTGGACTCGTTCGACGATGCGGTCCGGGTCAACAACGATGTGCGCTATGGGCTCTCCAGCTCGATCTATACCCGAAACGTGGACCTTGCCTTCCGGGCGATGCAGGAGCTGGACAACGGCATCACCTATGTCAACGCCCCCACCATCGGGGCGGAGGCGCACCTTCCCTTCGGGGGCATCAAGGCCACCGGCAACGGGCACCGCGAGGGTGGCTGGGAGGTTTACGAGTTCTACTCCGAGACCAAGGTTTGCTACGTGGACTATTCGGGCAAGCTTCAGCGGGCGCAGATCGATACGTACGATGTGTAGTCGCCAGTCCTCAGTCGGCAGTCCCCGAGTGACTCCTGTCACCGGGTTCAAGTGATTTGAGATGTGGTTCTCAACTGACGACTGTGGACTCTCGACTGTCGACTCAAACCTCCATTGCGCCTCATAGAAACCCGGAGTAAGGTTCCCCTCATGCGCCCAATGCAGGTAGGTCCCGGCAAGCGAGCTCCCTCGTTCGATGAAGGCTCGCTCGACCAGTACCTTCGCGAAATCAGCAAGTACCCCCTGATCCCTCAGGAAGAAGAAGTCAGCCTCGCGCAGCGGATCCGGGTCGGTGATGGCGAGGCGCTCGACAAGCTGGTCCGCAGCAATCTCCGCTTCGTCGTATCGGTGGCCAAAAAGTATCAGAACCAGGGAGTGTCCCTGGCTGATCTGATCAACGAGGGCAACCTCGGTCTGATCCGTGCTGCCCACAAGTTCGACGAGACCAAGGGCATCAAGTTCATCTCCTACGCGGTCTGGTGGATTCGCCAGGCCATTCTGCAGGCGTTGGCCGAACAAAGCCGGATCGTCCGGGTACCGCTCAATCGAGCCGGGACGCTGCATCGGATCGGGAAGCGATCCTCCGCCCTGCTGCAGGAGCTGGGTCGGGAGCCCACCCCATCCGAGATTGCCGAGGGAATGGACATCTCGATGGAAGAAGTCCAGAAGACGCTGTCCATCTCCCAGAATCATCTCTCCCTCGACGCGCCGCTCACTCCCGGCGAAGACAACAAGCTTCTCGACTACCTGCCCGACACCCAGAACCCCGGTCCCGATTCCGAGACGTTCGAGCACGCGCTGACCGAGTCGATCGAGGAGGTCCTCTCGACCTTGAAGGAGCGCGAGGCCAAGATCCTGCGTCTCTACTTCGGCCTGGACGGGCCCGAGCCGATGACACTGGAGGAAATCGGGAGCCTGCTGGGCATCACTCGTGAGCGGGTGCGGCAGATCAAGGAAAAGGCGTTGAGCCGGCTCCGGCACGTGAGCCGCGCGCGGGCCTTGGAGAGTTTTCTGGCCTAAGCAGCACGTCATCCTGAGCGCAGCCCTGAGGAGTGTGTCATCCTGAGCGTAGCGAAGGATCTCTGCACTCACCAAAAAGAAAATCTCCGAGATCTTGCCACGCCGGGTTCAGACCTTCGATCAGGCCAACCTTCTTCTTTCTGACCCAGCCTTTTATCTGCTTTTCGCGTCTAATCGCATCCAGGGCGTTGGTAGCTTCCTCGAACGTAGACTAGACGCTTCATCTGGTACTTCCTGGCAAATCCATGTACTTCACCTTTCCGATGCTGACTAACTCGGACGGTGAGATTTCCAGTGACGCCGACGTAAAGTCGGCGAGAGTTGCTGGCCATTATGTACACGTGAAAGGTCCGAGGTGGCATCCGCAGAAATATTGAGGCTTCGTCCACTCTCCGTCTCATATTGGCTCCTCCGCAATCATCTATACGCGTATCCTGAGTAGGGATCCTTCGCTTCGCTCAGGATGACACCCAGAACTAGGACCTTCGCGTAAGCTTGCCCGGTACCGCCGGTCAGGTCATTCTTCCCGCACCCCGTGCCCGCGCGTTTACTCCTGCTACGCTTCGACCTATGGCCAGCAACGCTTCGTTCGATGTGTCCACCGGTGCCGATCTCCAGGAGGTGGACAATGCCGTCAATCAGACCATCAAGGAGATCGCCCAACGCTACGACTTCAAAGGCACCCACTGTGAGGTGAACTTCGACCGGACCAAGGCGGAGATTCGTCTTGCGGCGGACGACGAGTTCCGGATGGATGCGCTGGTCGATGTACTGAAGACCAAGATGATCAAGCGCGGAGTGCCGGTGAAGAATCTCAAGGTGGGCGACGTCGAGGCAGCCACCGGCCAGAGCGTGCGCCGCACCGTCAGTCTCACCCAGGGAATCCCCCAGGACGTCTCCAAGCGCATGGTCAAGGCGATCAAAGATCAGGGGTTCAAGAAGGTCCAGGCCGGGATCCAGGGCGACGAGGTCCGGGTGACGGCGCCCTCCCGTGATGAGCTGCAGGAGGTCATCGCTTTCCTCAGAGGCCAGGACTTCGGGGTCGAGCTCAAGTTTGGCAACTACCGCGGCTGACGCCGCCGCGTTCCGGCGGAGCTTGCCGCTGCTGCTCGGCCTGATCGCGAGCTGCGTCTCGGGATCGGTTCCTCCGGCGCGGCCGGTTCCTCGCCCCGTTCCTCCGCGCGGCCGGTGAGGCCCCAGCCGTCCGAACCCAGTGCCGTGCGGCGCGACCCCGAAATCCGGATCGGCATTCTGGTCGGAGCACAGCGAGTCAGTGTCGGCGCGAACGAGGGTCTGTCGGTGAGTGAACCCGATGGCGCGCGCGTGACCACCATCCCAGCGGGACAGACGTGGCTGGTGGCCACCGCCGGAGACAAGCTGACGCTGCTCGGTTCAGGAGGCTGGGTCTCGCCCGCGCTCGAGGCCATGGTGCTCGTGGCGAATGGTCCATCGGATCCGATCCGGATCAACGGCAAGCCCTATCGCGGAACCGCCGACCTGCTGCGGGATCCGGCCGGCGTCACGGTCGTGAACCGGCTCGGTCTGGAAGCCTATACGGAGGGCGTAGTCTCGGCCGAGATGGGCCACCGGAGCCCGAACGAGCAGGCAGCACTCGAGGCTCAGGCGGTGGTGTCGCGGACCTTCGCGCTGCGTAACATGGGTAAACGGAAAGCCCAGGGATTCGATCTGACCGCCGGCGTTGCCGATCAGGTATATGGCGGGGTCCTGTTCGAGACGCCACAGGGCCGGGCTGCCGTCGCTGACACTCGCGGCATTGTGCTGACCTACAACGGGGCGCCGGCCGAGGCATTCTTCTATTCGACCTGCGGAGGGAGAACCGCCGAAGGAGTCGAAGTCTTTCACGGCGCGGCTCAGCCCTATCTTCGTTCCGTCGCCGACGAAGATGAGCATGGGGTGGCGTACTGCAGCATCTCGCCTCGCTACCGCTGGCACGAGGAGTGGAGCGAGCAGTCGCTTCGGGCCACCTTGGAGCGAAATCTTCCGCCGGTCACCGGCATCCGGAAAGAGCTGGTCCGACAGGTGAGCGATATCCGGGTGGCGCGGCGCACACCATCAGGACGAGTCGATCAGCTCGCCATCGCGCTGGGCGGTCCCGAGGTGCGGGTCGACGGTCTCGCCATTCGACAGGTCCTTCGGCCGGCCAACGGCGAGCTGCTCCGAAGCAACGCGTTCACCCTGGCCGCGAGCGGCGAGTGGGGGAAGGGTGTCACATCTCGCGGTAGACGGCCAGGGAGCGGGACACGGTGTGGGATTCTGTCAGTGGGGCGCGGTCGGCCGAGCTCGGGCGGGGCAGGGGTACGCGCAGATTCTGGCGGCCTACTTTCCCGGTACCAGCCTGACTCGCCGCTACTGAGGAGGAGGAGGTGTTATGACTGCCGGTCGCAGCGCAGCCGCCGGCGAGCGGCTCAAGGTAGGGGTCATCGGTGGCGGAGCGATCGCCCAGGTGGCGCATCTGCCCGTGCTCAAGAAAATGCGCACGGTCGAGGTGCTGGCCATCTGCGACATCGATCTGCCCAAGGCCCAAGCCCTGGCCGACCGGTTCGGGGTGAAGGACGCCTTCGACGACATCGAGGAGCTGCTGCGCTATGAGGAGCTCGATGCGGTGGTCATCTGCTCCCCCACCCACCTGCACGAGTCCCACATTCAGGCGGCGTTGTCGGCCAATCTCCACGTCCTGGTGGAGAAGCCACTCGCCATGTCAGCCACCAGTGCGCAGCGCATCCTGAAGGCGGTGGAGAAGCGCGACCGGGTGGTGATGGTGGGTATGAATCACCGCTACCGTCCCGACGTCCAGATCGTGCGCAGCTTCATTCAGAGCGGAGAGCTCGGGACCATCGAGAGCGTTCGGGGAAGCTGGCATGTCTTCCGCCCGGGGCGCACGCCACTGGGCTGGCGGCAGCGCAAGGAGCAGTCGGGTGGCGGAGCGATGCTCGACCTGGGACTGTCGATCCTGGATCTGGGACTCTGGCTGGGAGGCAACGCCGTTCCGGCCCGGGTCAGCGCCAGTCTCGACCCGATAGCGAAGGACCGGTCGGTGGAGCAGTCCGGAAGCGCTTTCGTCGTCTGTGAGAATGGAATGTCGCTGTTTGTGGATGTGACCTGGCGGCACCTGGGCGAAGGCGAGCGGTTCGGTGTGGGGCTCAGAGGCAGCAAGGGAACCGCGGGAATCAATCCGCTGAATGTTTGGAAGGAGCTCCACGGGATGGCGGTGGACGTCTCACCCACCGGCTCGGTGGGACGGGAGAACGCGTTCACCGCGTCCTACCGCGCCGAGTGGGCGCACTTCCAGGCCGGGATCGCGGGAGACGCCAAGGTTCCCGCGCTCAAAGAACACCTCACCCTGCACAAGGTGCTCGACGGCATCTATCGCTCGTCGTTCGATAATCGAGATGTGGAGCTGTGAGGCAGGGAGGGGGGAAGCGGGGAAGGGGGGAAGTATTGCGGGGTATTTGCTTCGTGTAGCTGGCCTGCTCACTCTCCTGACGTTCTCGCCTCCTTACCTCCCCGCTTCCCCGCTTCCCCGCTTCCCCTCCTCCCCGCCGGACACCGTTCTGTACCGTCTACCTCATGACCATGGGCCCCGGCAGGCAAGTCTGGGAGCGGTTCGGCCACAACGCCATCTGGATCCACGATCCCGTCCAGGGAACCGATCAGACCTACAATTACGGTCTCTTCGACTTTCACCAGCAGAACTTTCTCCTCCGCTTTGTTCAGGGACGGATGTGGTACTGGATGCGGGGATACCCGGCCCAGTCCTACGTCGAGTCGTACCGGAGGGCCAACCGCTCGGTCTGGGTGCAAGAGTTGGAAATACCACCTGCCGCGCGGCGCGAGTTGCAGCGATTTCTGGAGTGGAACGAGCTGCCGGAGAATCGCTTCTACCACTACGACTACTACCGGGATAACTGCTCTACTCGGGTACGCGACGCGCTCGACCGGGCACTCGGCGGTGCAATCCGCGCCGCTACAGCGGCGACGCCAAGCGGGAAAACCTACCGCTTTCATACCCAGCGGCTGACCACCAACGATCCTCCGATATACACCGGCCTTCTGCTCGCGCTGGGGCAGCCGGTCGACCGTCCCATCTCACAATGGGAGGAGATGTTTTTGCCCCTGGCCCTGCGGGAGCATGTTCGCAGCATTCGGGTGACCGGACCCGATGGGCGAGATGTTCCGCTGGTCCGGTCCGAGCGGACCCTGTTCCAGTCCACCGAGCCGGAGCCTTCCGCAACTCCTCCCTCCTGGACCCTGTGGTATCTGCTTGCTGGACTCGCGATCGGCGCTGCTGCCCTGGCCCTGGCCCGGCGGGCGAGAACGTCCGGCCTGGCGCGGGCCGGATTTCTGGCGGTTACCTGGAGCTGGTTTGGGCTGACTGGACTGGGCGGGTTGGTGCTGGCGGGGCTGTGGGGACTGACCGATCACGCCGCTGCCTATCGCAACGAGAACGTGCTTCAGTTCGACCTGCTGGCGCTGCCGCTGATCTGGTTGGTGACTCGGTTGGCGTTCGGCTCAATCCGGTTTGCCCGGGCCACCCTGGTCCTGGCCATGGCCGTCGCTGCGATTTCCCTCCTGGGTCTCCTGCTCAAGTCGCTCCCGCCGTTCTACCAAGTCAACCAGTCGATCATTGCTCTTGCGCTTCCGGCGCATGCCGGGATTGCGGCCGCGGTCTGGACTTTAGCTCACAAACGAAAGCTCAGTCCTTCGACCGCGGCCTCGACCTCGAGCGTCGGAGCAACCTGAGCGGCGTATTTCCTGGTCTCCTCGACCAGACGGTCCAGGGCGTCATCGTCGTGCTCAGGCTCGTGATGGAACAGGATCAGCCGGCGACAGCGCCCTTCGCGGGCAAGGTCCACCGCCTGCCGTGGAGTCGAATGGCCCCATCCGGCGCGGGCCTGGATGATCTGGTCGAGGTACATCGCGTCGTGAACCAGCGTGTCGGCGCCCTGGACGAACTCCACCATCTTGCTGCGCCAGTCTGGCGTGACCTCGTAGTTTCCTCCCGGACCCAGCTCGTTGTCGGTCACATAGGCGAGCTGCCGGCCACCTGAGGTGGGGACCAACCGGTAGCCGAGCGTGGTGCCCGGATGTCGCAGCCGAAGCGCACAGACGTTGAAGCCGTCGATCTCGAATTCACCCTCCTCGATCTCCACCACCATCAAGGAGGCCGCCAGGGCGTTCAGCGGTACCGGAAAGACCATCGGATCCATCTGTCGGCCCAGGATCTCCTTGAGCGGCACGCCCTCCTGTGGAGCTCCGTAGATGACGACCGAAGTTTCCCTGGAGCTGAATGGCTTGAAGAACGGCAGCCCCTGGATGTGATCCCAGTGGGTATGGGACAGGAGGATATCAGCGGAGAGGATGCCGTTCCGCTGCTTCATCAGCATATGGCCGAGCGGACGCAGTCCGCTGCCGGCATCGAGAATGACCAGCCGGTTGTCGGGTCCGGTAATGCTGATGCAGGCGGTATTACCGCCATAACGTGCGGTCTCGGGCCCGGGAGTTGGGATCGAGCCGCGGGTACCCCAGAACGTCACCTCATGTGTCATCGCGACTCCGGCAGCCGGTGCGGGGCTATGTCGCAACCTCTCCGCGTCTGCGGGAGCTCAGCCGTGGCAACAATCACGGCCCTTTGGTGACGGTGCTCACGCCCTCCGGGCGGCAAGCATCAGGGAGCGTCGATCTTTGAGGGTGATGTCTTTGCGGGTGACCTGGATGATGCCGCGCTCGACCAGGTTGCGCATGGTCCGGGAAACCGTCTCCCGGCTGGATCCGATCATCTGGGCGATGGTGTGGTGGGTCAGCTTGCGGGTGATCCGGTCGCCTCCCTCGTCTTCCGCCATCCTGAGCAGGAGATGGGCGACCCGGCCGTTGACGTCGAGCAGAACGAGGCTCCCGATCTTTTCGTCGGCTCGGCGGAGCCGGCGCGAGATCTCTTTCAACAGCGAGATCGCCACCTCGGGCGAGTTCCGCAGCCGGGCGTGGAAGTCTTCCCGCCTGAGCACCAGCAGGCTGGAATCGTCCATGGCGATGACGTGCGCCGAGCGGGGCTCTTCGTCGATCACGGCCATCTCGCCGAAGAAACTTCCCTCTCCAAGCACCGAGAGGATGACCTCACGGCCATCCTCTGCGATGAGCACCACCTTGACCTGACCCGCTGCGACAAGGAAGAGGGCGTCTCCCGGGTCATCTTCGAACACGATGACGCTGCCCTTGGGATAGCTGCGTTCCCGGGTAAGATCGGCGAACGCGGCCAGGTCGGATTCGCTCAGTCCGGAGAAGAGAGGGACCTTACGGAGGACCTCCATCGGGGACAGTGGCACTCGTGCCTCGCAGGACGTGGAAGTGTTTGGGTAGAGCATACTTGGGGCCGGTGATGGTGTCAATTGAAAAGCGGGGTCCTTCACACCTCCCATCCTTCCCCCATCCCCGCTAGATTAACGGCCTTAGCAAACACCATGGAGCAGCAATGAAGGCCGATATACATCCCAATTACCGCAAGCTGATGGTTCAGTGCGCCTGCGGGAATCAGTTCGAGACGCGCTCGACGGCCACGTCGATCCACGTCGAAGTGTGCGCCCAGTGCCATCCCTTCTTCACCGGCAAGCAGCGCCTGGTGGACACCGCCGGGCGGGTAGACCGGTTCCGCCGGAAGTATCAGAACGAGCCGGCCGCAACGCCCAAGGCGTAAACCATGGAGGCCCGGCTCCGCCAGGCATTGACGCGGGCGGATGAAGTCGGCCAGGCCTTGGCGGACCCCGCCACAGCAAAAGATCCGAGCAAGCTCCGTTCGCTCGGTCGAGAACACACCCGACTGGCTCCCGTCGTCAAGTTGGCAGAACGTCTGGCCCGCCTCCAGCGGGACCTGGACCAGGCGCGGGAGCTGGCCTCCGAATCCGATCCCGAGCTGGTAGCCCTCGCCAAAGCCGACCTGGCTCGACTTCCCGACGAAATCTCCGCCCTGACCGAGGAGCTGCACGAGCTGCTGCTCCCCCGCGATCCGCACGATGACCGCGACGCCATCATGGAGATCCGGGCCGGTACCGGCGGTGATGAGGCCGCCTTGTTTGCCGCCGATCTCTACCGCATGTACCAGCGCTTCAGCGAGCGCCATCGTCTCAAGTGGGAACCGATCTCGGTGAGTGACGGTCTGCTGGGAGGCATCAAGGAGGCGATCGTCGCCGTGCGAGGGGATGAGGCTTACGGGCTTCTGCGCCGGGAGTCCGGGGTGCACCGAGTGCAGCGAGTACCTGCGACCGAGACACAGGGACGAATTCACACCTCCGCCGCCACCGTAGCGGTGCTGCCCGAGGCAGAGGAGGTCGACATCAAGATCGAGCCTCAGGATCTAAAGATCGACGTGTTCCGGTCCTCCGGTCCCGGAGGCCAGAGCGTGAACACCACTGACAGTGCGGTGCGGATCACCCATCTGCCTACCGGCGTGGTGGTCAGCCAGCAGGATCAGAAGTCGCAGCTCCAGAACAAAATCAAGGCGATGGAGGTGCTTCGCGCCCGGCTGCTCGACCGTATGCTGGCCGAGCAGGAGGCCGCGCGCTCCCGCGATCGCCGGGCCATGGTGGGCACCGGCGATCGCTCGGCCAAGATCCGAACGTACAACTTCCCTCAGAGCCGGATCACCGACCATCGGATCAATCTCTCGGTGCACAACCTGCCCGAAGTCCTGAATGGCGATCTGGATGACGTGATCACCGCGCTCCGGATGGCGAGTCGTCAGGAGCTGGTAGATGCCTGAGCTGGCCCTCTCGTCGGCGGTGCTGGTGACGGAAGGGACCGATTCCCTACGGAATGCCGGCGTTGCCGACGCCCGTCGGCAGGCCCTTCGAATCTGGGCCGAGCTCCAGGGCATTTCCCTGGGTGAGTCGCTCCTGACCGGCGGCGTGGTCGTGGACCCCCAACCAGCGGCGCTCTACCGTGAGGCCATTCGCCGCCGTGCCGCGGGCGAGCCGCTGCCCCATGTCACCGGAAAAGTCGGTTTCCGCCATCTGACCCTGCAGATCGATCGGCCGGGCGCTGATACCGCGGCCGGAGACCGAAGGACTGGTGGAGCTGTTGCTCCACCGGGTTCGTAGTGGGAGCGTGGCCGATGTGGGAACCGGCAGCGGCTGCATCGCGCTGAGTCTGGCGCACGAGGGGGAATTCGGGAGTATTCTCGCGCTGGACTCTTCGGCCGAGGCGCTGGCGCTTGCCCGGCTGAATCATCAGCTGGTTGGCGCACCTCGCACGGTTCACTTCGTTCGCGGCGATCTCGCAACGGCCCTCGCCCCAGGATCGCTTGACGCAATGATCTCCAATCCTCCCTATCTTACGCTGAACGAGTACGCCGCGCCTGGATCCGTCAGTTCGCGATTGGGAGCCGGCGATGGCTTTGACAGCCGGGGCCGATGGTATGGAGCAGACCAACCGACTGGTACGACAGGGGCGGGCCTGGGTTCGCCCTGGCGGATGGATGGCGTTGGAGCTGGACTGCAGCCGGGCGAATGCGGCGGCCACTCTGGCCGCAGGCAACGGCTGGCAGAACGTCAGCCTGCATCGGGACCTATTCGGACGCGAGCGGTATCTGCTCGCGCAGAGGAGCGACACACGGTGATCTGGGACAAGGCGCAGGACTTGGGACGGTTGATCGGCCAGTCCGCGGAATACCAGGCTCTCAGACGGGCGGAGACGTCGTTGCGAGAGGACAAGGAGACGGTGGCCAAACTGGACCAGATCCAGACCCTCGCCCGCAAAGTGGACCAGGCTGTCGTCCACTGGTCAGATGCCCGATCAGGCAACCGCCGAGGCGTACGAGACCGCGGTGCGCGACCTCGAGATGAGTCCCACCGGGCAGGCATACGTCGTGGCACGCTCGAACTTCGAGAAGCTGATGCAGAAGGTGAATCAGCAAATCAGTGAGGGCATGGACAAGGGCGCGGCCAGCAGCATCATCACGCTCGGATGAGCGCGCCGGCTTCTTCGTGGTGCTGGAGGGACCGGAGGGCTCGGGCAAGTCCACGTTGCTGAAACCGCTGGCCGAGCGGATGCGGGAGTGCCAGGTAGATCCGGTCGTCGTGCGGGAGCCGGGTGGGACCCGCGCGGCCGAGAGCGGCTCGCCAGGCGCTGCTCGATCCGGCCCACCCCGTCGGGACCCCTGGCGGAACTGTTCCTGTATCTCGCCGCCCGGTCGGACCTGGTTCACAGCGTAATCCGGCCGGCGCTCGCGGCAGGGAAGGTGGTCCTCTCCGACCGTTATTCGCTGTCGACAGAAGCCTACCAGATGGCGGGGCGGGGGCTCGACCGGCCCTGGTGCGGTGGCCAACCGGGCGCCATGCAGGACGATTCGTGCCGGACCTCACCCTGATTCTGGATCTCACGCCCGAAGCTGGGTCAGGAGCGGCAGGTCGCGGGCGGCAAGCGGCAGGACCGGCTGGACCGGGAGAGCGCCGAATTCCATCGCCGAGTGGTGGATTACTACCTGGCGGTCCGGGGTCCGGGGGTGCGACATTTAGACGGACGCCTTCCGCCGGACCAGCTCTTGCAGTCGGCGTGGTCGGAGGTGGCGGGCTGCCGCACCGGAAATCTTTCGAGTTGCGGTAGGCTAACCCTATATAGATCCGCGCTGTAACCGTCGGCCCCCGCGCCGAATCCCCGGCTACAGAACAGGTCTCGACGTGAGGAATGGCCTCACCAGGGTGGATGAACTGTGTCAGCTATTCTGCGGGAGCGGAGGCAGATATGAAGCAGCGCTGGGGTGTGATTGGTCTGGTCGCAATCATCTCGTTTTTCAGCGGCGGCTGGCTGCTGCAACGGGGCGTGGCCAGCGACGGCAACGTGTACCAGCAGGCTCGCCTGTTCGATGACGTGCTGGGCCACGTCAGCACCTACTACGTCGACTCCATTGGAGAGACCGATCTCTACCAGAAGGCGACCCGTGGGATGCTGGAACAGCTCAAGGACCCGTATTCCGTGCTGCTGACGGGCGACGACTATAAAGCGCTCACCGAGCAAACCTCAGGCAACTACGCCGGTCTCGGCATTCAGATCGATGTGAGAGACGGCTGGATCACGGTGGTGGCGCCGCTGCCAGAGACCCCCGCCGAGAGAGCCGGCATCGAGACCGGCGATCAGATCATCGAGGTCGACGGCAAGTCCACCGAGGGCTGGAAGAACGATCAGGCGGTCAAGGCGCTCCGGGGCGACGCGGGATCCAAGATCGCGATCACCATTCGTCGCGCCGGTATTACCGACCCCATCAAGTACCGGCTCACCCGGGCCCAGATTCACATGCGGTCGGTGCCGCCGGGAACCATGTTCGGCGGTGGGGTAGGCTACATCTCGCTGAACCCGGTGAGTGAAACGTCAGCCGAGGAGCTGCGGCAGGAGATCTCCTCCATGAAGAGCAAGGGAATGAAGTCGCTCATCATGGATCTGCGGGGCAATCCAGGCGGGCTGCTGGACCAGGGCGTAAGGTGGCAGACCTGTTCCTGGATACCCGTCAGGAGATCGTGTCCACCCGAGGCCGGGCGCGCGGGCTCGACCAAGGAGTTCTTCGATGAAGCCCGGCAGGTGTGGCCGGACCTTCCCATTATCGTCCTGGTGAACGACGGAACTGCCAGCGCTGCCGAAATCATCGCCGGTGCGCTCCAGGACCACGACCGTGCTGTCGTGGTGGGGGCGCCGACCTTCGGCAAGGGGCTGGTGCAGACGCTCTTCCCGCTGGGAGAAGGCGTGGCGCTGAAGCTCACCACCGCCCGCTGGTTTACGCCGAGCGGCCGCACCATTCAGCGGATAGCCAAGGACGAGGAAGACCAGGCCACCCAGGCCGCAATGGCGGTCGTGGCCGATACGGTGCTGAATGCGCCGGATAAGGAGTCGACCGACTCGGCCTTGAAGGAGCGGCCCATCTTCCATACCGACGCCGGCCGGGTGGTACGGGGCGGCGGCGGGATCGTTCCCGACCTGGTAGTTCGGCTCGACACCCTGACCGCAGCGGAGCGGGAATTCGCCAAGGCGCTGGGCAACGGCTTGCCGCAGTACCGTGATGCACTGACTTCGATCGCCCTGGAGGCGAAGAAGAATCACAGCGTAACCAGTGAATCCTTCAAGATCACGCCCCAGATGCGGCAGCAGGTCTACGAGCGGCTCCGCGCGCACAACGTGGATGTCAGTTCCGCCGTGTTCCAGGGTGCCGGCACTCTGATCGACGAGCAGCTCAGCTTCGAGGTGGCGCGTTACGTGTTCGGCCGGCCGGCCGAGTTCCGCCGCCGGGCTGCCGGTGACCAGCAGATGCAGACTGCCATCGGCTTGCTGCGGAAGGCATCAACCCCGAAGGACCTTCTCAGCCTGGCGCGGGTCGGAGTGGCACCGGCGGCAACCGCGCAGAACTAGCTCCAGCGGTAATCTGCTCGCTCAGGCCCGGTTGGCCGGTATGGCCAACCGGGCTTGTGTATTAAAGTGTAAGGCTACGAGTCAAAGGAGAACGCTTGTCGCAGCCTAGAGTGACGATCATCGGTGCGGGAAGGATGGGTCAGGGATTGGGACTGGCCCTGAAGCGCCGGGGATACAAGGTGATTTTGGTAAACCGTAACCAGCGCGAGGTGATCCCGCCCCTGGTGCTGCACCAGGGAAGTCTGGCTGAAGCCACCGATGGCGCGGAGCTCGTCCTGATTGCGACGCCCGACGACGCCATTCCCCTGGTGGCAGGGGAGCTGGCATCGGCACGGGCAATAGTTCGGGACCAGGTCGTGCTCCACCTTTCCGGTTTGCTCGACAAGACCGCGCTCGCACCGTTGGCGGATACCGGAGCCGGGCTGGGGTCATTCCATCCGGTACAATCGGTGGCCGAGCCGGCCACCGCCGCTGAGCGGCTCAAGGGCGCGTACGTCGGGATCGAGGGCGACGAGCGGGCAGTAGTGGCAGCCGAGCGGCTGGCCAACACGCTGCGCATGATTCCGGTGACGATCTCAGCCGAAAGCAAGCCGGCCTATCATGCCGGCGCCGCCTTCGTCGCGAACTATACCGTCGCCCTGGTGGGCGTCGCCGAGCGACTCGCCCGTTCGGCCGGTGTGCCTCCGGAAACCGCGGCTCGCCTGTATCTGCCTCTGCTCGCTGGGGCGGTCGCCAATCTGACCTCGCTCGGCCCCGCTGCGGCGCTGACCGGGGCAGTTCGGCGAGGCGACGTGCAGACCATTCAATCGCACCTGGAAGCGTTGGGGCCGGAGGATCGGGAGCTCTATCGCACGGTGGGGCGGGCGGCTGTGTTACTGGCGCGGGAGGCAGGACTGAACGATAACTCGATCGAAAAGGTCAACGCCGTGCTCGATGGAGCCGTGTAGGCTTTTGCCGCCAGCTTACTGATCCACCACGCGCACGCCGCTGGGAACCTTGAACTTAAAGGTGGACGCCGGCACTGACTGGTTCACCCGAATATGGGAGAGGCTGAGGGTGCGGGTGGCGCCGGACTCTTCGTGGATCTCGAGGCGGCGGGGCAGGGCAGCTTCCCGGTCTACCCATACCACTGCCTTGGTGAACGGCATATTGGGCACCGCAGGAATCAGCTGAATGGCGTCCGTGGTGCGGCCGTCGATCCGCTCGCTTTTGAGATACGATGGATGGTACCGCTCTGCGGGCCGGTCGAGCAGCCAGGCCAGCAGGTTATATCCGTACACCGGGCCCCCGCTGGGAACCGAGAGCCGCACCACCTGGTCCGGAACCGTGCTGGGCGTATAGACCCAGACGTGTTCCCCATCGATCACGATGGCCTCCCCGGATGGATCGCTGAAGCGCATCGCCAGTTTGGCCGGCCCCGCCTGCACCAGGGTACCTCTGCTCTCCGCGCTGTCGATCATGGGGTTGTCGATCAGTTGCACGAAGTCGGCCTGCAAGCTGGCGAGCGAACGGTAGACCCGCGCCGCCCGGCCGATGATCGCCTGGGCGTCCTGAGCGGTGCCTCTCGATGGACTGAGCAGCGTCAGCGCCAGAAAAATCAGCACTCTCATGTCCGCAGCTCCGCCGGCTCCGCCACCCGGCGTCCAATGGCCTCCGCGATCAGCCGGACTTCCTTCATCAGTCGGTCGAACTGTTCGGGATAAAGACTCTGTGCCCCGTCGGACAGTGCTCGGTCCGGTGTGGGATGCACCTCCACCAGGAGCCCATCCGCGCCGCCGGCGACAGCCGCCTTGGCCATCGGCATGACCATGTCACGGTGGCCGGTTCCGTGGCTCGGGTCGGCGATGATGGGAAGGTGGGAAAGGCCATGGACCACCGGGATGGCGCTGAGGTCGAGCAGGTTCCTCGTCGCCGGATCGAAGCCCCGCACCCCGCGCTCGCACAGAATCACATTGGGATTTCCCTCTGCCAGGATGTACTCGGCCGAAAGCAGCAGCTCCTGGATGGTGGCGGACAGACCGCGCTTCAGGAGCACCGGCTTCCGGATCCGCCCAGCCAGCTTCAGCAGGGAATAATTCTGCATGTTGCGAGCGCCGATCTGAACGATGTCCGCCACTTCCAGCGACCGCGTCCATACCCTCCGCATCCATCGCTTCGGTCACGATCAGCAGCCCGGTTTCCTCGCGGGCGCGGGCCAACAGCTCCAAACCGGATTGGCCCATCCCCTGGAATGAATACGGGGAGCTTCGGGGCTTGTATGCGCCGGCCCGAAGAATGGTGGCCCCCGACTCCCGCACCGCACGAGCGGCCGCGAGGATTTGCTGCTCGCTCTCGACCGAGCAGGGCCCTGCCATCACCACGACCTCGTCACCGCCGATGGTCAGACCCCCGGGGAGCCTGATCGTGGTGGATTCCGGCTTCCATTCTCGCGACACCTGCTTGTAGGGCTTGGTAACGTGGATGACTTCCTGGACGCTGGGCAGCGCTGCGAGACGGGAAGCGTCTACCCGGCCATCGTTGCCGACCAGTCCAACGGTGGTGCGCTGTTTTCCCGGCATCGGCCGCGCCTGATAGCCCATCTCCTCGATGGTCGCGGCAACGCGTCGGATGTCCTCTTCGGGCGCTCCGTGGCGCATGACGATGAGCATGGCGCGTTCAGGTCCAGGTGTGAGAGTCGGTCAGTCACGGTCTGAGGCCGGATTCTACGGCCCCAGACCGGTTGGAAGGATAATGATGCACGGGGTATGCCAACTCGGCGAGTCCGGGAGGACCCGATATGCTGACTCTAGACCTCGGCTCCTTCTCCCAAGCGCACCCCCACAATGGTCGAGACGCCCGGCTCTTGCATGGTCACACCGTACACGGCGTCGGCCGATTGCATGGTCCTGGGGTTGTGGGTGATAACGAGGAACTGGGTGTCCGGCTTGAACTCGTCCAGCAGGCGGGTGAAGCGTCCCACGTTGGCATCGTCCAGGGGAGCATCCACCTCGTCCATGAGGCAGAAGGGGCTCGGTTTGGTGAGATAGATGCTGAACAGAAGGGATACCGCCACCAGCGTGCGCTCTCCGGAGGAGAGGAGATGGATCCGCTGGGTGCGCTTCCCTCGAGGGGCAGCGTGGATGTCGATCTCGCTCTCCAGCGGCTCGTCGGGAGTCGCCAGCCGGAGATCACACTCACCGCCCCCGAACAATGTCTGGAACACTTTGGAGAAATTGGCTTGGATCGCCGTGAAGGTCTCCAGAAACATGGTTCGTGCGGTCCCGTCAATCTCACGGATGGCCTGGATGAGCGACTGCCGGGCGCTGACCAGATCGTCCCTCTGAGCAATCAGGAAATCCAGGCGCTTGCTCTCTTCCGCATGCTCTTCCACCGCGAGAGGGTTGACGGGGCCGATGCCCTCCAGCGCGGTGAGGACGCGAGATGTTTCGGCCTCCAGGCTGTCCAAATCCATGTCGAGGAGCGTCGTGCTCTGAATCAGATGTTCGAACGGCCGATGCCACTCCGCTTCCACCCGCTCGACAATGCTGCGGCGGAAGCCGGCACTTTCGGTCAGCTGCACCTGGAGGGTATGGCTCTCCTCGCCCGCGCTTTCCAGCCGCGCGCGAACGTTTCCAACCTGCCGATCGGCATCGGCTAGTGCCGCTTCGGCCCGGGCCAATTCGGATTCGGCCTGTGAGCTGGCCATCTCGAGCTCCCGAAGTGCGGCCCTACGCTCCTCCCGCAGCTCCAGCCACTGGGTCTGTTGCTCCGCAATGGCCGCGGTGTCGGATTCCAGCTGAGCCAGCTCGTCGGACAAGGCGCGCGCAGCTTCTTCTGCCTCGCTTCGAGTCCGGGCGGCCCGCTGCAACCGATCGCTGGCGGCCCGGAGACTCCCGGCCAGATGAGCCTCCTGAACCTGCCAGTGAGCCCGCTGTTCCCGGGTATCCTCCTGTTCGGCCTCCAGCTCGGCCAGGAGAACGCGCGCGGCGCTGAGGGCCTCCTCCACCCGGCCGCGTGCCAGCTCGTCGGCCACCAGCGCCTGATCGATCTCACCGAGCCGCCGTTCCGACTGCAGCAGACGCTCGGTCAGCCGATCCATCTGGGTGTCGGCTTCGGCGGTTTCCCGGCTCAGATTGGCTACCATGCGCCCGACGTCCTCCCGGGTGGCGATAGCCTGGCGCTCGGAGTCGCGAGCCCGTTCTGCTGCAGCGGCAGCCTCGCCCAGTGCCTGCTCCAGCACACCGAGCTGCTCCACAATGGCGCGGAGGGCCTCTTCGGCCGCACTCATGCTGTGTTCGGCCTTCCGGATGTCTTCGGTCAATGTGGCGAGCTCCGCCCGTCGGCGGATGGGACCGAGGGGAGCCCCCACCCCCGCGAGAAAAATCGCTCCGCTCGCCCGACGCAGTACTCGGCCGCTTTCATCCAGTACCTGCGACCCGGCCAGCGCAGCCCGCACCCAGCCGGCCGCCGGACCTTCGGCGTGCAGCCGATCATCAAGGGGCACCTCGTCCACCGAACATACCGGACCGGGTTGAACCGGTAGCAAGACGAGTGGGCCGGGCTGCTGCTCCGAGTGCCAGCTTTGAATCGCACTGACGGCCTCAACGTCCTGAACCAGCACGGCATGCATCCATTCGCCCAGCAGCCGCTCGGCGAGCTCAGCGTCTTCCCGCCCCGTGCTCACGAAGTCGCTCAGCGGACCCAGCACTCCGCCCTGAAAATTCTCCCGAGCCGCCAGCAGCGCCGCCGCCCCAGGTGCCAGGCCTACCCGATCCCGTTCCAGTTCTTCCAGTACCTGGCGGCGGGCGGTCAATTGCGCCAGAGATTCTTCGGCCCGCCGGCGATCTGCCCGATGCATCGCCTCGCGCTCGCGGGCCTCTGCCACGAGGTGCCGCGCGTGATCGGTGGCGGCAACTGCCTCACGAGCTTGGTGCCCCAGTGTGTCTGCCTGCTCGACCGCCTGGTTTCGTCGCTGCTCCGCCGCGGCGAGCTCCTGCCGCAGGTTGGACCGGTGGGTCTCAGCTTGCGCGGTGCGCTCCCGCAATGAGGCGAGCTCGCCTTCCAGCGCCGTGCGCTCTCCCTCGAGTGCCTTGATGGCGTGCGCGTGGGTTTGTAGGTCCTGCTCCAGCTGGCGTACCGTGGACCGCTGCTCGCCCAGCTTCTGCCGGACGGCCTCCTCGGCTTCGGCCCGGCCAATCAGCTCGCGGCCAATGCGGGTGTGCTCGGCGGCGGAGGACTCGTGGTCTTCGGCGGCAGCGGCCTGTTCCATCGCAGCCTGGGCGGCCCGGTACTCCATCTGGGTCCGCTCCTCCGCCGCGCGAAGGCGGCGCGACGAGGCATTGGCGAGACGCTCGTTAGCCAAAGCCAAATCGCCTTCCAGCCGCCCGATCTCCACCCGAAGAGCGGCAAGGCGCAGGGTCATTTCAGTGCGGTGAGCTTCGGCGGTGCCGCGAGCATGGGTCCACTCCTCTCGCTGCGATTCCGTCTGGGCCAGCTGTTGACGCGCCAGCGGCAGCAGGTCGGTCAGCTCCGCGTAGCGGGCTTCCATGCCGGCGGCTTCGGCTGCCAGGCGGTCGAGGTGACGCTGAGCCAGAGTGAGTTGGAGGCTGAATTTTTCCTCGGAGAGCTTGGCGTGACGCTCGGCCTTGCCGCGCTGGCGCGCGAGGCTCCGGATCTGAGACTGAACCTCGGCAATCAGATCTTCAACCCGCTGCAGGTCTACCGCCGTTTCCTCGAGCCTGCGCTCGGTGCTGTGCTTTCGGTCCCGGTAGAGCCCGATCCCGGCGGCTTCCTCGAACAACGACCGGCGTTCCTCCGCGCGGTCGGAGAGGAGGAGGTCGATCATCTTGGCCTCGATTACGACTCCAGCGTCGCTACCAAGCCCGGTGCCCCGCAGGAGGTCCTGGATGTCGCGCAACCGAACCGGGGAGCCGTTCAGCAGGTAGTCGCTCTGTCCTGAGCGGGAGAGCCGCCGGGTGACCACCACTTCGCGGTACGCGATCGGCAGGTCACCATCGCTGTTATCGAGATAGAGGGAGACTTCGGTGACGTTCACCGGGCGGCGGGCGGCGGACCCCTGGAAGATGACGTCTTCCATCTTCCCACCCCGCAGCAGCCGGGCCGATTGTTCGCCCAGCACCCAGCGAACCGAGTCGGAGACATTGGATTTGCCGCAACCGTTCGGGCCCACGATTGCGGTGACCCCTTCCTCAAACGTCAGGGTCACCGTATCCGCAAACGACTTGAAGCCGGAGAGCTCCAGCTTGGTAAGCTTCATGCGATCTGCCCCCCACGAAGGGTGAACGCTATCGAGCCGGCTGGTCCTGAGCAGTTACGATAAAAGAAGGCATCCCGAGCTTCCGGCCGGTTTCCTCAGCCTGCTCGCGTGTAGCATAGGGTCCGAGCACTACCCGGTACGCCTCCTCCTGGCGTTTGGGCGTGAGCACGGCGGCCGGCAGGCCGGCGGCTCTGAGCTTCTCGGAGAGCTCGGTGGCCCAGGTTGGATTCTGGGAGCTGCTGACCTGGAGGTATACCGTGGGCCGCCCGGCGGCGCTGTCCGCATCGGCCAGGCGAGCTGAGTCGGCCTCCACCGGGATATCGTCTTCCTGCGCCGGATGCCAGGCAAGCGGAAGCCAGAGATCGCTCGCGCCCCCTTCGATCCGTCCCGTTTCGGCAAATCCTTTGTCGGCCATATCCAGGGCTACTACGTCCGAGCCACGCCGCACCAGCAGCGTGTGTGGGGCCGCAACCGCGGGCAGATCGTCGCTCCAGCGCGCTGCGGTGGCGCCGAGATACTTGCCGGTTCCGACATCGATAACCCAGACGGAGTCCGCTCTCTCCGGCTGCACCAGCAGCCAGCTGCCGTAGAGATCGCTGCGAAGCCCTTTGGCGGGACCGGGAAGCTCGATTTCCCGCAGCCGGGTTCCCTCGAACCGGTCCAGTATCAAGAGCGGTGCGGCCGCACGGGCTACGTACAGTCGATGTCCGGACGGTGAGAAGAGCACCGCTCGAGCATCGCCCTCGATGGGAATGACGCGGGGCTTGGCCTTCTGGCGCGGGGTGTAGAGAATGACCGCTGAATCGGCTGCCACGGCAACTTCATCGCCAACGAAGCTGGAAGCGACTTGCCCTTCGGGGAGCGGCGTCGAGGTCGGGGCCTGATCTGAGCCGAGGAACTCCAAAGCGGGCTTATTCCCGGCCAGCCGCGCCAGGAGGGCGCCGTCCATGGTCCCGTGCAGCTCAGCCGGCTTTCCCTGCAGCTTGGACCGGAACCGTACCGGTGTCCGGCGAACCAATTGCACTACAGCGCTCCCCGTGTCTACCGCGTACAGGGCGCCATCGGGTCCCAGTGTGGCGTAGCGGACGTTTTCGAGGAAGGTGCGGATCCGGCGGGTGTCCAGGTCGACTGCCACCACGTTGTTCTTGCGGTCGAGCACGAAGACGAGCCCCTGCTCGGCGTCAGCGCCAATGGTCCGTTCGATAGGTGGCAACCGCTCGGCCGGCTTCCACGCCGCCGAATCGAGGCCGGGAACTCGGTAGAGCCGCGCCAATCCACCTTCTTTCGGCAGGCGCAGTACGCTGACACTCGCCATCGAACGCGCCGAGGCCGGCAGGTTGCCGGTCTCGAGGTCGGCCTTGCCGCTGCATGCCGCGCAGAGCAGAAGGATGCCCAGCGCGCTTATTGTCGGGTGGAAATTCACCCGCGGAAAATAGTGGGGAAGCAGGGAAGCGGGGAAGCGCTCTTCCCTACCATGCCGGGCCCAGGCTCAAGGCCCAGAGGCCATTTACCCCGCGGCGCCCCCGGGGGAAGGCATAATCCACCCGCACCACCGCAAAGCCAAACACGTTCAGCCGCAGCCCGGCACCGAACACCTGGAGCGGCGTCCGGACATTCACCGGGTCGTCCCCCGGATCGCGGCTCCATTTCAGAGTCGAGTTCCCATCCCAGACCGCACCGATGTCGTAGAACAGCGCACCCTCGATCGGTGGGAAGCCCTGGGGGACGAAATGCATTTGCGGGGTCAGGATGGGAAACCGGATTTCGGCCGTGGCGACGCCCATCTGGGTTCCCACCAGCCGGTCCAGCTCGACGCAGCCGGTGCTGGAGTTCTGGTTGACGGTGCCGGTAGCGTTCAGACACTCGGATCTGCGATAGGAGCCCGAGGTGTTGCCCCGAATCAGATCGGTGCCTCCCCCGAAGATCTTGAACCGGTCCGCATCCCGGCCGACCCGGCCGAAGTACAGCAGGCGCGTCGCAAAGACGACGGGACCGGCGATCTTGTCATAGCGCCGGTGATCGACCGTGATCTGGGCGAAGTTCCAGTCGCCGATCGACTGCGCGTACTCCAGGCGCCAGCGGCGCCCGAAAAATGGTGCGGTGTAGCCGAAGAGTGAATTGTCGAAGACCAGGGCCAGTGAAGGCTGCACGTAGTTGATTCCCGGCCGGTTGTTCGTCTCCAGGGTCGGGTCTGCCACAGCAAACCCGGTGCTGGGATCGTAGGGCTCCAGCACGCTCAGGACAGCGTCGTCCACGTTGGCAAACCTCAGAGCGCCCTCGATCCGCTGGAACCGGCTGATGGGATAGTATCCCTGGGCAAACACGGACCGCACCACCAGTCGCCGAATGTTGGTGACGAAGGTGTTGAGTCCCACACCGGGCGAGTTCGTCCTGAGGGTGCTCGGCTCATAGAAGTAGTAGGGCTCCTGGGAAATTCCCGTGACCCAATTGATCCGGTGGCTCAGGTTGGCGTATGCCGCCATGACCTGCGCTTCGCTGATCCTGCCGTTGACTGTAGCCGGCAAAAATCAGCTGCTTGTTGCCCAGAATGTCGCTCAGAGCGATCGCGGTGCCTCCAAAGAATCCACGCCCGAAGTTGTCCCGGGCGTAGCCGATCGAAGGTCGCGCCACGTAGTCCGGCGTGAAGTGGATCTTGTATTTCTTGAGGCTGAACTCGCTGGTGTCCGGCAGGTTGAAGCTGGCAGAGTCCATCAGGGCCGCGATCGAGACCGGCGGCGCCACCACCGCGGAATCTCCGGTGCGGGCGACTTCGCTGGAGGAGCGAAATCCCGTGGGCGAACGGTAGATCGAGCCACCCTCGCCTACCTGCGGCTTGACCTCATCCGGCACCTGCAGCGAGCGGGTGGTATCGACCGGCATGGCAGTGGTACTGGCGAGCACTCCGCTGCTGTCCGGCGCGTTCTGGTACGGCTGACGCTTCAAGCCACGCGGGTTGGCGAGGGTATAAACGTCGTACTTGCCCTTTTCGAAGTACACGAAGGCCAGCCGGTCGGCCTTGGGAGCCCAGGACAGCACCGGTGAGAGCGGGGTGATGCCCTGGGCCCCGGTGTAGAAGTCGGTCAGCTGATAGACATCCCGATCGCCCATGTCGTACAGGAAAATGTTGCTGACGCCATTACGGTCCGACACGAAGGCAATCGAGCGGCCATCGGGTGCCCACTGGGGGCTCACGTTCTTGCCCCGGTCCATGTGGTCGAGGACCCGGATGGAGCCCATCTCGAGATCGTACAGCGCGATCCGCATGTTGCCGATGGCGAGCGTCTTGAAATCGGTTTCCATGCCCCGATCGGTGGCGAACGCGATGGTCTTTCCGTCAGGTGACCACACCGGGTGCAGGTCGGCGTACTTGTCCTGGGTCAGCCGTCGAAGGTTGCTGCCGTCCCGGGATGACGGTGAAGAGGTCGCTCAGGCCGCCATCGTAGCCGGTGAACACCAGCTGTTGACCATCCGGGCTCCAGGAAGGAGTCGTGACCCCGCTGAGCTTGAGCTGGATCCGCTTCACTTCCTTGTTGCGCTTGACGTCCACAATCACGATGTCGTCCCGGCCATTACGTTTGGCCGCCAAGGCCAGGAATTTTCCGTCGGGAGACCAGTTGGCCTGGGAGTTGATGAACCGATAGGTCTCGTAGTTGCTGCTGACGCCGGACTTGAGGAGCCGGCGTTTCACCTTCCCGGTTTGCCCGTCTGCCAGATAGAGATCGACGAAGTAGAAGTCTTTCTCGCTGAAGTACGCCACCTGCGATCCGTCGGGCGACAAGGCCGGTGCCAGGTGAAGCGTACCTTCGGAGCGCTTCTCGGTGAGCAGCGCCGCAGCCACCGCCCGCGCCTTGGCCCGGGCCCCGATCTCGGGCAAATACTTCTTCAACACTGCGTCGCGCCATTGGGTGGAGAGCTGCTCCAGGGTGAGCCCGATCGTCCGCCGGAACGCGCCTTCAACTCCGCCCGACAGGGTGCCCTTCAGGATGGCGCCGACCGCATCGTCGCCCCAGCGCTCGCCGATATAGGACCAGAGCGCATGCCCGTAGCGGTAGGGGAAGTACTGATACGGATCCAGCGTCATCTGGTCGATGGTGGGCAGCTTCCCCTCCAGCGCGGCGTCCCGGAGCCACATCGCGGTCTCGGGATTGATTGGCCCGATAGACAGGTACTCGGCCATGCCTTCGGCAAACCAGAGCGGAGGATTGATGGCGATGATCGTAGCCAGGTTGGCACCGGAGCGCCCTCGAGACCAGACGTCGTACTGGAACTGGTGCGCCATCTCGTGCTGCAGGACGTGCTCGAACTCCGCGTAGGAGCCGGTAAACGGCATGACCGCCCGGTTCCGCTGGAAGTCGGTTACGCCTCCCGTTCCCTCGCTGGGCGGCTCGCCCAAGGCGTTGGTCTGCTGAAAGTCGGAGTGCGAGGCGTACAGGATGATGGGCTTCCGCTCCCGGAAGTCGTGATTGAGCACCTTGGACAGCCGGGCATAGCTTCGCTCAGCCATGCGTGCGGCATCCATCGCGGCCACCCGTTCGCGCTCGTAGTAGTACACATCGAAATGCTCGGTCTGGATGATCTTGAAGTCGAACGAGCTGTATTGAACCCGGTTCCGGCCGAAGTACTGGGCCTGAGCCAGTCCAGGTCCGACCAGGCAGAGCAGAAGAACGGCCGGAATGGCACGGCGGAGCATAGACATCCTCGATCTAGGTAGCACTGATCAGCAGCTCAGGTGCATCGTCCCACAGCCGCTCCAGCTGATAGAAGGATCGGGTCTCGGGATGAAAGAGGTGAATGACGAAATCCACGAAGTCGAGCAACACCCAGCGGCCACCGGTCAGACCCTCCACGTGGTGGGTGTGGTGACCGCGACGGTCCAGCTTTTCCATGACCGACTCGGCGATACCGCGCACATGAGCGTCAGAAGTCCCCGAAGCGATCACGAAAAAATCGGTGGCATCATTCAAGCCGCGAAGGTCGAGCACAACCAGATGATTTCCCTTCAAATCCTGTATGGCATTCAGCGCCAGTCGCAGCGCTTCCGGTGGCTGCGTAATGGTCCGCTCCGGTCGAGCGTCCTGAATCATTCCGTGTGAGGTCCTCTCTTCGGTGTGGCTGCATCGTCTTCGATCTGATAGAAGACGCCCCAAGCTCCGGGTCCCACGTGGGTGCCAAGTACGCCAGTGGCGAGACTGACCAGGCACTCCCGGGGGTGGTACCGTTCGACCAGGGCAGCCCGGATGCGCTGGGCGGCCTCCGGGGCATCCGCATGCGCTACCCCGAAACGGACCACCTTTGGGCGTGGAGTCAAGCGCTGGTCCAGCAGGGCAAGGACTCGGGCCTCGACATTCTCCCGCCCCCGGACCCGCTCGATCGGAACCACCTTTCCATCGGCATCGAAGGAGAGGATGGGCTTCACGTCGAGCATCCCGGCCAGCCACGCCTTACCCCGGGAAATGCGGCCGGAGCGTAGCAAATTGTCATACCTGTCCACCGTAAGAAGCATTCCCGAATGGGGCTGGATCCGCCGGAGCTCCTCGGCGATCCGGGCACCGTTCCAACCGGAAGCGGCCAACTCGGCCCCCCGCAGCGCCAGAAGCCCGACACCCAGTGAGGCGGAACGGCTGTCCACCAGATGAACGCCCTGCAAGCTCCCGGCCTTGATGGCGGCCTGCGCTGCATTGAACGTGCCCGACAGATTGGAGCCGAGCAGCACGGCGACGATCTCGTCCGCCTCCTGCGCCGCATCTCGGAGCACCTGGATGAAATCTGCCGGAGCAGGCTGCGAGGTGGTCGGCAGCTCGGCGGAGGTCCGCAGCCTTCGGTAAAACTCCTCCGGCTTGAGCTCTACGCGATCCCGGAAGGTCGTGTCCCCGAACATCACCTGCAGGGGAACCATGGCGATCCGGTGCCGGTCCAGTAGCGAGTCGGAAAGATCGGCCGAAGTGTCGGTTACGATCGCTACCGGCCGCCGCTCCGCGTGAGCCAGCTTCCGGTGCTGGACCCGCATATCCTGCGCCTTGGTGCTGGCCACCCGGCCCCAGCGCGTTGCATAGGTAAAGACGGCCTCGGGGGTATCCGTGTGCACATGGATCTTGAGGATGTCTCCGGTCACCGCCACGACCGTGGAGCCGCCGAAGGCGCGCATGGCGCTGCGCACCTCGTTGGCCGCGGGCAGGCTCTCGCCTCGGACCAGGACCTCAGTGCAGTACTGGAAATCCCTTTCAGCGGCGACGTTCACTAGCGCAGCAGGAATGTCCCCGTCTCCGGAGCTTTCGCCGCCGAACTCCGCCGAGACGATCGGATCGCCCGCGATATAGCGAACCACCCCCTCGAGCATCCGCACAAATCCCTTACCGCCGGCATCAACCACACCGGCATCCTTGAGGACCTGCATCAGCTCCGGGGTTCGGGCCAGGGCCGCTTCTCCCTCCTCCAGCAACCGCCGCATGAAGCTGCCCACGTCGCCGGTGGCTCCGGCAATCGGCTCGGCGGCAATGGCGGCGTCACGGGCGACGGTGAGAATGGTGCCCTCCCGGGGATCGTCCAGCGATTCGTAGAGGCGATCCGCGCCCTTCCGAATGGCCGCCGCAACATCGGGAGCGGTGGCCACGCTCCGCTCACCCAGTGCCTCGGTGAAGCCCAGGAGAAAGTGAGCCAGCATCATCCCGGAGTTGCCCCGGGCGCCGAGCACGGCGGCCTGAGCCATGGTTTTGGCGGTGACCGGAAGTGAAGCGTCGCCGAGCGCTTTGAGAGCGTCGGCGACGGCCCGAAGGGTCAGGGTGAAGTTGGTGCCGGTATCGCCATCCGGGACCGGGAAAACGTTGATCCGGTTGATCTCCTCGCGGCCCGCGGCAACCCAGTCGGCGGCCGCGATAAGCGACCGCGCCAGGCGGGGACCATCCACATAGGTGATCCCCGCTCGCATCGTGTCTCGATCACTCAGCGACGACAGAGACCCGGAGCTCGGCATGTACCTCAGGATGCAACCGAAGGCTCACGGCATGCGTGCCGGTAGTCTTGATCGGATGCTCCAGCTCGATCCGCCGCCGGTCGAACGAGTAGCCTTCGCTCGCCAGCGCCTCGGCGATATCCTGCGAGGTGATGGAGCCGAACAGCTTCCCCTCCTCGCCGGCCTTACCCTTCAAGGTCAGAGTAAGCCCGCTCAAGGTGCCGGCCACCCGCTCGGCCTCGGTCCGCTCAGCCTGGTCCTTGGCCGCGCGCACCCGGGTTTCCGCGGCGATCCGCTTGCGGTTTCCTTCGGTCGCTTCGTAGGCCAGTCCCTGGGGCAACAGATAGTTCCGGGCGTAACCCGGCTTCACCCGCACCATTTCTCCGGCGCGGCCCAGAGTCTTGATGTCTTCACGGAGTATTACTTCGATCATAGGAGAGTTCCCTCAGGTAGCCGACGCAGCAAGGCGGCGTCGGAAATCTAGCCAGGTGTCGGCCAGACCCAGCAGGGTCAGCCCGCCCACCACAAACGGCAACAGCAGCATGGCAATGAGTGACAGTGTGGCAATGACCGGGGCCGGAACTCTGCGGGTTCCGACGGCGAACACCGCCAGGCCGCGGACCGCATACAACACGGCCCAGACCAGAAGCAGGTTGGCGCCTACTGAGCCCCAGACCTCGGGGAGCGGAGCCAGACACAGCGCCAGTCCAATTACCCATCCCCAAACCAGCTGGTCGCTGAACTCGAACGAGGAGAAGCCGGCCGGTGCAGGGCCGAGCGGCCGCTGAGCGATGCGGCGATGCCAAACCCAGGCAAGGGTAACCCCGGCCATGCTGGCGAGTGCCAGGAGTGCCGGGTAGAGCAGGGCGATCGAGCGCACCATGGCCGACATCTCGTCCAGCATTCCCGCATCGCTCATACCCGGGGCGACTTGTCCCAGGCGCATGATGAAGTCGCGGTTATACCGCCACAGATCCTGCTCGACTGCTTCACGAACCGCGGTCCAGCCCACCCCGAAATACCACATCCAGACCACCAGCGCGACGCCACCGATGGCGGTAGCCAACAGAGCGCGAGAAAACCGGGCTGAGGGACGCCACAGCGTGAGCGCCAGATAGGACCCGGTAATCAGAACCGCCTCGGCGCGGGCAAACTGGCCCGCCAGACCGCCGGCTTGGTCCAGCCACAAGGCCGACCAGGTCGCGGTCGCGAGCAGCCACAGCCACTCGCGAACACGCCGGGGCCGGCTGAGGAGCAGCAGCCCGGCGAGCGGTCCAAAGAGGAGCACAGGCGGGGCCACCAGCAAATAGGCGATGAGGGCCAGTAGTGACCCGAACTGCCTCCGGGGCGACCCTGTTCCTGTTCTCGGCTCCTGCCAGGAGGACGACGTCAGCCGCCGAAGCCCTTGATATACGGCAGCAGCGCCAGTTGCCGAGCCCGCTTGATGGCGGTGCTGAGCTGACGCTGGTGCCGGGCGCAGGTTCCCGAAAGTCGGCTGGGAAGAATCTTTCCTCGCTCGGTCAGGAAACGGGACAGGGTGCGCTCATCCTTGAAGTCGACGATGCGAACTCCGGACTCACAGATGGCGCAGGTCTTCTGAGGGCGCCTCATTCGTCATCCTCCTCATCGCTCTTGCCGGCAGTGACCGGCACCGGCTGGGCTCCCTCGCTGACCACCACGAGATGGCGGAGCACTCCCTCATCCAGCTTGATCGCCCGCTCGAATTCCGGAAGCGCGGTGGCATCCGCGTCGAACTTGGCGACGACGTAGTAGCCGGTCTCGTGTTTCTTGACGGGATAGGCCAGCGTGCGCTTGCCCCAGTGGTTCACCTGGGGAGGCTCGGCGCCGGATTGCTGAATCAGGGCATTGAAGCGCGCGAGGCGCTCATTGATGGCGGTCTCTTCGAGCGCACTGTCGAAGATATAGACCACCTCGTACTGACGGGTCATGACACCTTCCTTTGGACTGGAGCCCGGTTGGGCTCGGTTGCCCCGCGCCTGGTGTGGGCCGGGGAGGAGATATGTGGGCCGGAAAATAGCCGGGAAGCGGGGACGGGGGAAGCGGAGCTCAGAGCCTGGCGGGGCAGGTTACCAGTCAGCTGCTAAAGCGGAACAGCATGACGTCGCCGTCCTGAACGACGTATTCCTTACCCTCGGCCCGGGAGAGGCCCTGCTCCCGGGCCGGCTTCCATCCGCCCACCCGGACGAAGTCATCGTAGGCCACTGTCTCCGCCCGAATGAATCCCTTCTCGAAATCGGAGTGGATCACGCCGGCTGCGGCAGGGGCCTTGTCGCCCCGGTGGACGGTCCAGGCACGCACTTCCTTCTCTCCGGCGGTGAAGTAGCTCTGCAGCCCGAGCAGGTGATACGCCGCATGAGCCAGACGATCCAGGCCCGATTCCTTGAGCCCCAGCGAGGCGAGAAACTCGGCGCGGTCTTCGGGTGCGAGCTCAGCCAGCTCGGCTTCCACCTTGGCGGAGAAGGTGACCACTTCCGCCGTCTCCTGCTCCCGAGTCAGCGTGCTGCGCAGTTGATCGACGTACTGGTTTCCCGAGGCGATGTCTTCCTCGCCCACGTTCGCGGCGTACAGGACCGGCTTGGCGGTCAGCAGGTTGAACGACCGGTAGCTCGGCCCTTCCTCGTCGGTAGGAGCCACAATCCGGGCAGGCTGTCCGGCGGCGAGGGCCTTCTGCACTCGCTCCAGGAGACGCTGCTCCAGCTTGGATTGAGCATCGCCCGATTTTGCCGCCCGGCTGGCCTTGTCGAGCCGCTTCTCGACGCTGGCCAGGTCGGCCAGCCCGAGCTCGATGTTGATGATCTCCCGATCGCGCACCGGATCGACTTCGCCCATGACGTGCTGCACATCGGGGTCTTCGAAGCAGCGGACCACGTGGAGAATGGCATCGACTTCGCGGATATTCGCCAGGAACTGGTTCCCCAGCCCCTCTCCCTCGCTCGCGCCCTTCACCAGACCGGCGATGTCGACGAACTCCACCGCCGCCGGCACCGTGCGCTCGGGCTTCACGATCTCGGCCAGAGCCTCGAGCCGCCCGTCGGGTACCTGCACGATCCCGGTGTTGGGCTCGATGGTGGCAAAGGGATAGTTCGCTACCAGCGCCTTCGCGGACGTGAGGGCGTTGAAGAGAGTGGATTTTCCGACGTTGGGAAGGCCTACGATTCCGAGTCTTAACATGGATCAGGGGTCGGAGTCAGGGTCAGACAGGAGTCGACGGTGACGCGTGAAGTGTGCTGACTCCCGACTCCTGACTCCCGACTCACCGATTGAACTGGTTCATCGCCTTCTCGATTCCATTCTCGATCCAGCATTCGACGGCTTCACTCATCGGATCGAGCAGGCTCTCGATGGTCTTCTGCTCTTCCGGGGTGAACTCGTCCAGCACGAAATCAGCGAGATCATCCAGACCCGGCGGCGCAGGTCCGACCCCAATTCGGAGCCGGGAATAGTCTTGCCTCTGCAGCGTGCCCTCGATGCTCTTGAGGCCGTTGTGCCCCCCGGCGGAGCCGGCACCGCGGAGCCGAAACCGCCCCACGGGCAGCGCCACGTCGTCCACCAGAATCAGGAGATGCTGACTGGGATCGAACTCGGGAAGGCTGCGGAGCGGCGCGACTGCTGCGCCGCTCCGATTCATGTAGGTCTGCGGCTTGAGTACTGCGACCGGGGTGCCCTGCCAGTTGCCTCGCGCCTCCCGGGCCCGGTCGACCCGGCGATACTGTCCCAGCTGCCAGCGAGACGCCAACCGATCGGCGAGGACGAACCCGGCGTTGTGACGCGTGCGCTCGTACTCCGGGCCCGGATTGCCGAGCCCCACGATCGTGTGCAGGGCTCAGGCTTTCGGTTCGGCCTCCGCCTCGGCGTCGGGCTTGGGCTTCCGAATGAGCTCGGGCTCGGTCGGCGCCGCGACTTCCTCCACCGGCGCGGGTGCCTCTTCAGTCCGCGGAGCCACGACGGTGCACACCGGGCGTGTCCGGATCGTTCAGGATCTCCGCCTTCTCGACCCGCACGTCGCGAACAAACATCGAGTGGCCGATGGCCAGGGCGGTCACATCGAGCTCCACGTGCTCGGGGATGTCGGCCGGAAGCACCTCGATCTCCAGCTCGCGCAGCACGTGGTCGAGCACGCCGCCAAAGTTCCGCACCCCGTCGGGAATGCCGGTCAGGTGGATGGGAACGGAAAGGGTGACCTTCTCGTCGGCCCGGACCTCATAAAGATCGAGGTGCAGGATCTCGGCCGGGCGGACCGAGTCCCGCTGAATTTCCCGGATGAGCGCCTTCACCGCCGGCCGCCCGTCCACCACGACGTCGAACACCGTGGTTCCAGCGCTGACCCCGATCAGCATCTTGCTGAGGGCGGAGGCTTCGATCGCCAAGGTTTCCGGCGGCCGGTTGTGGCCATAGATGACGCCCGGGACCTTGCCCTGGCGCCGAAGGCTGCGGGCGGCGCCCTTGCCGGTGGTGTTCCGGGTAGCGGCCTGGAGGTTTGCTTGCTGAGCCATGCTTTACCTCTGAAGGTGTAGAGTCGCCAGACCGCAGTCCCCAGTCGCCAGACTGATGATTCCAATCATGTACTGGCGACTGTCGACTGGTGACTGTCGACTAGTCAAACAACGAACTGACCGACTGATCGCTATGGGTGTACCCGATTGCCTTGGCCAGCAGCCCGGCGATCGACAGCACCTTGAGCCGGTCGAATCGGCGCTCCGGCGGTATGGCGATCGTATTGGTGACCGCAACTTCTTTCACCCCCGACGCCATCAGTCGGTCGACAGCGGGACCGGAGAGCAGGGCGTGGGTGGCGCAACAGTACACGTCTTGGGCACCCAGCCGCTTCAGGGCGGTAACCGCTTCCGCCATGGTTCCGGCGGTATCTATCATGTCGTCCGGGATGATGCAGTCCTTCCCGGTGACCTCACCCACCACATTAAGTACCTCAGCTATGTTCGCCGAGGGTCTCCGCTTATCGATGATGGCCAGAGAAGCATTGAGCCGCTTGGCATAACCCCGCGCCATCTTGGCCGAGCCCACGTCCGGCGCCACGATCACCAGGTCCCGGAGGCTCTTCTGCCGGTAGTGGTTCACGAAGACCGGTGCGGCATACAGGTGATCCACCGGAAGGTCGAAGAACCCCTGCATCTGGTGCTGATGGAAGTCCATGGCCAGCACCCGATCGGCTCCCGCCATGGAAACCATGTTGGCCATCAGCTTGGCGCTGATCGCGACGCGGGGCTGGTCCTTCCGGTCCTGCCGCGCGTAGCCGAAGTACGGGATCACCGACGTTACCCGGGCAGCGCTGGCCCGCTTGGCGGCATCCATGAGGAGCAGAAGCTCCATCATGTTCTCCGCCGGGGGGTTGGTCGGCTGGATGATGTACACATCCCGACCCCGAACGTTCTCATCGATCTTGACGAAGATCTCGCCGTCGGCAAACCGGCGGAGCGTGACCTGGCAGAGGGGCTGCCCCAGATGGGCGGCTACCTCGGTAGCGAGCGCTCGGTTGGCCGACCCGCTCAGGAGCAGCATCTGGCTGCGCGACAGCGACAGATCCGTCATGGTTACAGCCCGCAAACCTAGCCCGGCCAAGCGCGTCGAGTCAACCGAAGGGCATCGAGGCGGTGAGTGTGATGTATGAACCAGCGGCGGTGCTACACCCTAAGTAGAATGCCTGCGCATGGTATGGCCTGCCCGCCACAATTGTGGGCTTATCGCACCGTTCTGAGGCGCATGCGGTGCAAGGTTGTAGGTGTATGTGGCGTCGTTTGTTGGATTGCGGTGGTAGGGCATCCCGGAAGGCTGCCTGCCACTGGCACGCCTCTGGCTCAACCGGCGCGCGGGTCGCGTACAGTCACGCGCAACCAACTCCGCCGATTCCTTGTTCGATACACGTCACTCTTGGCTGGGAAGACTCTATGCGATCAATCCCCCTGATGGCTGCAACAACTGTCATTCTCGCTGCTGCGTGGGCCTGCGGTGGGGACGGCGGCGGCACCGGTCCGGACACCGACCCGGTGGCGAATTTCACCGGCGGGCCCTGTACCGTGGCTGTGCCTGCAGCTTTGCCGACATCAGCACCGATCCGGACGGCGATAACACCATCACCACCCGGCACTGGGACTTCGGCGACGGCACGACGGTGGACAACCCCGGGGCGACGCCGAGCCATACCTATGCCACGGCCGGAACTCCGACCGTGACGCTGACGGTGACCGACAACGG
Organism: uncultured Gemmatimonadales bacterium; assembly: GCA_963825815.1. GTDB lineage: Bacteria > Gemmatimonadota > Gemmatimonadetes > Gemmatimonadales > GWC2-71-9 > CAVVWJ01. Next base: position 102,607 of record CAWGVB010000020.1, read on the forward strand.
CGGGAAGTCGAACACCAAGAGCATTCACGTGACCGTCAGCGGCGGGACCACGACCAACACGCCGCCGGTCGCCGGCTTCGTGGTGCCGTCGACCTGCCAGGTCAACTCCGCCTGTTCCTTCACCGACGCGCAGCACCGATTCCGACGGGACCATCGCCTCCTGGAGCTGGAACTTCGGCGACGGCACCGCGGTGGATGTGAACCAGAACCCGACCCACACCTTTGCCGCAGCCGGCCCCTATCAGGTGGCGCTGACCGTCACCGATAATGGCGGTGCCACCAACACCATCACCCAGAGCGTCACCGTCAACTCCGCGCCCCAGGCGGGCAACTGCGGCGTCAGCGGCACCGACGTGACCTGCGAGCTCGGCGTCACCCAGGCGTCGACCGTCACGCTGACCCTCACCAGCAGCAGCTGCCAGCTGGCGGGGAACAACGTGCGTGATCCTGCAGCCCTATAGCCAGAACGCCTTCTTCAATGCCTGCGCGCTGCGGCCGGGCAGCTACGTACACCGCTGAAGGATGCCGCCGGCGCGCCGCTGGTCGTGCAACCCGGTAACCTGCGGATCCGGTTGCATCAGGGCACGGCCAGCGTGGGCAGCCCGACCCCCGGCGCACCGGCCGGGACAGATGGATGGCGGCTACCCGAACTGGACCATCAACTTTGATGACGGCGGCACTCCCGGCATTCCGGGCGAGCCGGACTTCAACGACGTGGTACTGTCAGTTACGGCAACACCGCAGTAGTCGGATCGAGCAGGACCCCGCCGGAGGCTTGCCTCCGGCGGGTTGGAAGGAACTTCTAGGGCCTCACCACTAGACCATATCACAGCTGTTGCAGTGCCCGCCGGAGGCAGTCTCCCCGGCGGGTAAGACGGAAGTCTGCGGCCGATTCCGCAGATGAAGGGCCACCACTTTACCCCCTGAGGAGCACCATGAGAGCGATGATTTGGCTCGCAGTAGCCACGTTAGGAGCGGGCCTGGTCACGGCCTGCAAGGATTCGCCTACCAAGGAAAACCAGGAGAACCAGGCGCCGGCGGCAAACTTCTTCTCCACCTGCTCGGCCTTGCGGTGTGATTTCCAAGATGCCAGCTCGGACGTCGATGGTAACATCGTCTCCTGGAACTGGAGCTTTGGCACTGCCGGCTCGGCTGAGAAGAATCCGTTCTATGTCTACTCCTCTGCGGGCGCGTACCCGGTGTCCCTCACGGTTACCGACGATCAGGGCGTGACCAGCACGGTGACCAAGAATGTGAACCCCAAGGCCCCGATCGTCACCTCTCTCTCCTGCGTGGACGGCTCCGCGCCGGGCGGCTTCGTGGCGTGTACTCTGAAGCTGGAGCAGGAAGCCGGCTTCAAGGTGGTCCTGGACAGCTCGAGCTGTGAGGCCCATGGCAACATCTTCCGCACCACCGCTCCGGTGGGCGGCACGCTGACCGACGATGGCTGCTATGAGTCGGCCGGCAAGCAGATCATCTTCTCCGGTCCGTTTGCGGCGGGGACCGAGATCGGTGCCGAGGTGGTGGCGCCGTTGCTGGCCAACGCGCCCCGGCTGCAGGTTACCGGAGAGTACCCGGTCTGGACCCTGACCTATGAGGATGGGGGCGACAACGATTTCAACGATCTTCACATGACGCTGACGGCGCTCCCGACCGGTAACTAGTTCGCAGCACTATCGACCGAACAGCCACGGCAGGCCAGGAGACTTGGCCCGCCGCGGCTGTTCTTCTTTGCTCAAGCGTGTACTGGAGGTTCTGTGCGTAGCGTCGCGCTCCTTGCCTGCCTTCTGCTCGCGGGCTGTTCCCCTCGCCGGGTAGACCAGCCTACGGCCTCGGAGGAGCTGATTCCGGCCGAATGGACGGTAGAGGAGGACACCACTGCCGGCGGAGATGTGCTCACCACCTCGGTCCAGCTGCCGGCCGCGAGGGAGATCACGGGTTTACCGACCGATGAACCTTCCCGTCTGGTGCTCCGCTGCATCGATCATCGGATGCAAGCCTTCATCGATACCGGGCTCGTCGACGGTCTGACCCCAGCAGACAGCACCGGCTTTCTCGCCGACACCGATCCCCGAATGATTCCGATCGAGCTGGATTCGGCTCCGGCGTGCGAGTAAGGGGCGGTTTAGCTTACTCTGCTCAACTTCAACGGGAGCGATGTCGGTGCGCATTGGGGTCATGCTGCGCCACTACGATCAGCACGGCGGGGGGGTCAAGGTCTACACGCAACGGTTGCTGCGTGCCCTCCTGGACCTCGGGACCGGCCATGAGTTCGTCTTTCTCTATCGCAATCCCGGGCTGATCGGCACCTATCGAGGGGAGCCTGGGGTTGAAGAGGTAGCCCTCTCCGCCCGATCAGTCCTCACCTGGGATCAGATCGCAGTACCTCAGGCGGTCCGCCGGCACGGGATCGAGCTGCTGTACAACCCCAAATACTCCATTCCCCTCATGGCCGGATGTCCCGCCGTGTGGGTCTGCCACGGGCTCGACTGGTACGTGATGCCCTGGGCATCCCGGCGAATCGACCGGCTTAGCCACCAGTTCCTGGTGCCCCGCTACGCCGCCAGGGCCGCGGCTATTATCGCGGTCTCAGAGATCACCCGGCAGCATGTCATGGAGTTCCTTCCGGTGGGACCGGACCGGGTCTTCACGGTGTACTCCGGCGTGGACGATGTTTTCCGGCAGTCTCCGGATCCGGCGCGCCTGCAGCTTATTCGGAAGAAGTACTCACTTCCCCAGCGATTTCTGCTCTACGCTGGTGCCATCTATCCACCCAAGAACTTTACCCGGCTGATCCGGGCCTACGCCCAAATTGGGCCCGAACGAGGGATCCCTCTGGTGGTGGCTGGAGGAGAAAACCGCTTCCTCTCAGACCTGGAGCTGAAGGAACCCGAGGCACTGGGGATTGCTGAGTGGGTTCGTTGGCCAGGCTGGGTAGAGCAGGAAGACCTCGCCGGGTTCTACTCGCTAGCGGATGCGCTCCTGCTGCCGTCGCTGTTCGAGTCCTGCGGACTGCCCGTGCTCGAGGCCATGGCGGCAGGATGCCCGGTGGTCACCAGCAACTGTTACGGAACCAAGGAGCTCGCCGAGGGAGCTGCCATGCTGGTCGATCCGGAGTCGACCGACAGCATCGCAGCGGCGATACGGGTGGTGCTGGACGATCCGGCCAGACGGCAGGAACTGATTGCTGCAGGGCGGGAGCGAAGCCAGGCCTTTCAGTGGTCGCGCTGCGCCCGGGAGACCCTCAACGTTCTCGAGCGTATCCAAGGCGATAGCAAGCCCACCCGAGCCAGGAAGAGGCCCCAGCCCGCCTCCGCGGCCACCCCGTAGGTCTTCGCTCAATGACCTCTTCTGTCGCCCCAGCTGCTTCGGTCCCGTCCGGCACTCTCGACCTGGTGGTCAACGCCCGTCATCTCGCAGGGCCGCACACCGGGATCGAAGTGTATATGGAGCAGCTGCTGGAGGCGCTGTCGCTGACCGGGCAGGTCTCCATTACGGCACTGTCATGGGCGCCGCTCGATCTCGGATTTGCCCGACTTCGCGAAGTGGTGCCGATCAGACGTCCGGAGCTGAGCGGAATCCGGGCCACCCTGTGGAAGCTGTGGTTCGATCAGTGGTACTCATTGCGAGCCGTCGCTGGTCCGGAAGACCTGCTGTTTCATGGCATGGACGGCTTTCTCCCCTACGCCTTGCGCTCCCGAGACCGATGCGTGGTCACGGTGCATGACCTCGGCTGGCAGGTGCATCCGGAGCTCTACGACCGACGCCTGCGCATGATGTATGGCGCGCTCTTCCCCTGGGCTCGGCGCCGGGCCAACCGCTTCATCGCGGTCTCGCAATACACCGCAGACGACCTGGTGCGCCGCGCGAGCGTTCCGGCGTCGAGGATCGACGTGGTGCATCACGGGCTCGATCCGGTGTTTGCCCGGGCTCAGGAGCTGCCGGCTGCTCTTGATCAAGATGCGCCCTACGTCCTCGCCGTCGGCGGAGTCTCTCCCCGGAAGAACACCCGCCGCCTGATTGCCGCCTTTACCCGCTGGCGTGAGCGAGGCGGCCATCGGTCCCGGTACCGCCTGCTGATCACCGGAACATCGTTGGACTCGGAGTTCAGCCGGGATGGCTCCCGGCTCCCCGAAGGTGTGTCACTCCTGGGGTACGTCGAGAAGGCCAGCCTGCCGGGCTTGTACGCCGGAGCCGCCGCCTTTCTCTATCCCGGGATCTACGAGGGATTCGGCCTGCCGATCATCGAAGCGATGGCCTGCGGCGCCCCGGTGGTAACCTCTCGCACCGGCGCAGCGCCGGAAGTTGCGGGCGGAGCGGCTATCCTGGTGGATCCATTCGATGTGGGGGAGATTGAAGCGGGCCTGGAGCGGGCTACCATTCCGGAAGAGGGACGCCGGCTGCGAGAGCTGGGATTTCGCCGGGCCCGTCAGTTTGATTGGCGGACGGCCGCCGAAGCAACGATCGAGGCCTATCGTCGCGCCAAGTGACGGGAGCAGTTGGCCCTGGTGGATTCGAACCACCATTAACGGATCCAAAGTCCGCTGTCCTGCCATTGGACGAAGGGCCAATTAGCCTAGAAAGGTATCCTGACCTTGCATGGATGAAAAACCGCCCTTCAAATTCCGGGGATGCTGATCTCCTACATCTCTCGCCGACTCGCATGAGCGACATCACCTACGCCGGCCGGACCCGTGGCCACCGCCCGTCGGACGCCGATCCGCAGGCGCTCTACCGGATGCTGGGAGCAGCCGTGCCCGGGCTGGTCTGGGTGAGCGATGACCGGGGGACGTTCACCTTCGTCAATCCCCGGTGGGAGGATTACACCGGCTCTTCGCTCGACCAGCTCAACGCGCTCGGGTGGGAAGCCTTCATCCATCCCGACGACGCGGAGCCGTTCCGCACCCGCTGGAGCGACGCCAAAGACCGAGAGCAGCCCTTCGAGATGGAGCTTCGCTATCGCCGCGCCGATGGAGCGTTCTGCTGGCTGCTCACTCGGGTGGCGCCGCTTTTCTCCTCGTCCGGGCTCGATGCCTGGCTCGTGACCGGTATCGATATCGAGGATCAGAAACGGGCGCACGAGGCGCTACGAAAGCGGGAGCAGGAGCTGGGGGACTTTATCGAGAACGCAGCCATTCCGATCCACTGGGTGGGACCGGACGGCACAATCCTGCGGGTCAACCAGGCTGAACTGGACCTGCTGGGTTATCAGCGGGACGAATACCTGGGGCGAAACATCGCGGACTTCCACGTGAGCCGGCCGGTGATCGACGACATCCTGGCTCGACTCACCCGGGGTGAGGTGCTCCAGGATTACCCGGCCCAGCTGCGAGCGAAGAACGGATCGATCGTAGAGGTCCTGATCGATTCCAGCGTCTACTTCCAGGGCGGCGAGTTCGTGCATACCCGCTGCTTTACCCGCGACGTCAGCCGCCAGCGCGAGGCGGAGCATGCCACCCAGCGGCTTGCCGCCATCGTTGCCTCTTCCGCTGATGCCATCATCGGCAAAACCGTAGATGGGGTGGTGACCAGCTGGAACGCGGCCGCCGAACAGATGTTCGGGTATGGCGCGGAGGAAATGGTCGGTGGGTCCATCTTCAAGCTGATCCCGGACCACCTGCATCACGAGGAACGCGATCTGCTCGACCGCATCCGTCAAGGCGAGCGCGTGGGGTTTGCCGAAGCCGAGCGTATTCGGAAGGATGGTGGGCGGATCTATGTCGCCGTCAGCGTCTCACCCATTCGCAACGCGCAGGGCGAAGTAATAGGCGCGTCCAGTATCAAGCGGGATGTCACCGAGCGCCGGCAGGCGCAGCAGGCCCTGGCCCAGAGCCAGGAGCGGCTGGAGCTCGCCCTGCGTTCGGCTCGAATGGGGACCTGGCAATGGAATTTGGAGACCGGAGCCGTGAGCTGGGACGAGGGGATGAACCAGCTCTTCGGTGTCGCCCTGAACCAGCAGGTAACCCGATTCGATCAGGTTCTCGAGCGAGTGGCCGAGGAAGATCGCGACTCGGTGCAGCGGGACATCCAACGCACCCTGGACGATGAGCGGCTCGCTCAGCTCCGAGTTTCGGGTCATTCTGCCCAACGGAAAGATTCGCTGGCTCAGCGGCACCGGCCGGTTGATGCGCGACAGCACTGGCGCGCCACTCTACATGACTGGTGTGTGTCTCGACGTCACCGACCGGCGACTGATGGAAGAGCGGCTGCGGCAGGCGCAACGGATGGATTCGGTAGGGCAGCTGGCCGGCGGCATTGCCCATGAGGCCAACAACATGATGTCCGTAGTGCTGGGCTGTGCCGACTACGTGCTGCAGCGAACCGATCTCCCGGAGCAGGTTCGCCAGGATGTGGACCAGATCTGGCGTGCGGCCAAGCGTACGGCAGGCATTACCCAGCAGCTTCTCGCCTTCAGCCGCCGCCAGATGCTCCAGCCCCAGGTTCTGGATCTGAATGCCACGGTCCGGGAGCTGGAGCCGATCCTGAACCGCGCCCTGGGCGAGACCCGCGCGGTGCGAATGCACCTCGCACCTGCGCTCGGATTGATCCGGGCCGATCCGGGCCAGCTGGAGCAGGTGCTGGTCAATCTGACGCTCAACGCCCGTGACGCCATGGACGAGGGAGGCCGTCTCACCATCGAGACCATGAACGTCGCGCTCGATCCAGCCTATGTCGCGGCCAAACCGGTGGAAACCCTCGAGCCGGGCGAGTACGCAGCGCTGGTGGTTACCGATACCGGGCACGGAATGGATCGGGCGACGCTGTCCCGCATCTTCGAGCCCTTTTTTACTACCAAGGCTGTGGGGCAGGGTACCGGGCTTGGTCTCTCGACGGTGTATGGCATCGTGAAGCAGAGCGGCGGGTTCATCTGGGCCTATAGCGAACCGGGCCTGGGAACCACCTTCAAACTCTATTTCCCGATCGTCGAGGCCGGAGTCTCTACCGACGACCCCGAGCAGCCGGCCCCTGCCGGCCGGCCGGAAGAGGTGGTGCTGGTTGCGGAAGACGAGCCCATGGTCCGGAGCATCATGGCCCGCACGCTCAAAGGCTGCGGATATGGCGTCCTGGAAGCCGCCGATGGGAATGAGGCCATCAGGTTGCTGGAGCGGGAAGAGGGGAAGATCAACCTGATCGTCGCCGACGTCGTGATGCCGGACATGGGTGGCCGGGAAATGGCCGATGTCGTCGCCCAGCGCTGGCCCGACATTCCGGTGCTGTTCACCTCCGGGTACACCGGACTGGACGTGATGCGCCGCGGATTGCTGCAGGAGGGAAGCGAGTTCCTCCAGAAACCTCTGGAGCCTGAAGCTCTGGCCCGAAAGGTCCGCGAGCTGGTGGACGCCACCAAATCCAATCCCTGAAGCTCGGCGGCGGTCTACAGACGCAGGCGTCCCCTCAGCAATCATCCTGATTCACTAGTCAGACCGGGGGCGGGCTGGCCCGCCGTCTCTACCCTGGTGACCAGGCCGTGTTTCCGGCCCAGCATCATGGCCGCATCCTCCCGATCCCTGCTCGACCGATAGATCGCGAAGAGGGTCGATCCCGAGCCGCTCATTCGACAGACCAGCGGTCGGGTCGCGACCAGCGCCTCGAAGGCAGCTCGGATGGTCCCATGGCGGCTGAACACCGGTGACTCGAAATCGTTTCCGGCCATCCGGCCAATGTCGCCCCAGCGCGATACCGCATCGAGATCCAGGGCGAGGGCGCCCCGCCGGGCAGAGGTGGCACCGGCGGCATCGACCCAGGCGTATGCATCAGGAGTGGGGATCGGAACCGGTGGAGTCACTAACAGTGCGGGTGACGGCGGAAGCGGGGGCAAGCGGATCATTCGCTCGCCCTCGGCCCCAGGCCAGAGCGAGTGGGGCGCCGCTGAAGAAGAAGGGCACGTCGCTCCCCACCTGTGCAGCGAATTGAAGCAGCTCATGCCGCGGCACCGCGTTACCCGCCAGGTTGTTCACCAGATGCAGCGCCGCTGCCGCGTCACTCGAGCCGCCGCCGAGGCCGGCGCGAACGGGAATCCGCTTCACCAGCTTCAAGTGCACCGCAAACCGGTTGCCGGTGGCCTCGAGCACCCGCTCTGCGGCGCGCACCGCCAGGTTCCGGTCTGGGGGACCAGTGTCGGCGCCTTCTACCTCGATGGTGGCCCCTCGGCCTTCCCGGCGTTCTGCGGTGAGCGTATCAGCGAGGTCGATCAGGCACAGCAGCGTCTCCACCCCATGAAACCCGTCGTCATTTCGGGAAAGCACCCGCAGGAACAGGTTGATCTTGGCCCGAGCCGCCAGCGTTCCCGTGGTGGTCATCGAGGCGCTTGCCGAATTGCTTGAAAGCCTCCGGGTACTCGAGTCAACGACCACAGTCCCAGAAGCGTGATCGGAAGAAACGAGGTGATGTGATAGGCTATGGCGTAGGAGAACGCGACATCATTTGCCACGCCATACAAGGCCAAAACAGCGACGATGACCGCCTCGAATGGTCCGAAGAAACCCGGCGTCGAGGGAATGGCAATTCCCAGCACCAGCAGTCCCTGCAGCAACAGAGCTCCGACATAGCTGACCGGGATGTCGAACGCGGCAAACCCGACGTAGAAGGCCAGCGCATTCGCCAGCCAGAGCATGAGCGACCAGAGCGCTACCAGAAGCAGTCGTCCCGGTGTACGCAACGCCACGAGACCCTGCCGAATCCCCTCCACCATCGTCACCATCTTGTCGGCCAGAGGCGATGGCGCCAGGCGGCGAATGACCCTTTCGGCCGTGAGCAGGGGCCGCAAGGATCGCGATGGCAATGAGAAATGCCCCGGCGCTGACGACGGCACCCCCCTGCGCCACCTGCAGCACCGAAACGCCGGCGATGGACAACTCACGCGGTAGATCGAAGCCCAGCAGCGCTACGGTGAGCAACCCGACCACGGTCATACCATCGAAGATGCGCTCTACCGCGACGGAGGAGAGCACGGTGGTGAACCGGATCCCGGTGAGCCGGGCCGCGGTATACGACCGAATCAGCTCACCGGCGCGCAGCGGGAGCAGGTTGTTGGCCATGAATCCGACGGCTATCGCGTGCCAGAGCGGCGCCCGGTGCTGCGGCGATGCGCCCACCGGGCCCAGCAGAATGCGCCAACGGATCCAGCGGATAGGGAAGGTGAGCGTACCCAGGAGGACGGCAACGATCAGTGGGAGCGGTCGTGCGGCGCGAACGTGGGTGAGAATGTCTGTTGGATTGACCCCTCTCAGGGCCCACCACAGGAGCGCGACCGAAATCACAATCCCTGCCACGGCGGGCAGCCACCGCCGTGGTGCGGCCGGGTCTACCGCTGGCTCAGGTTTCGGCAAGCGCCAGAGGAACGAGGTCGAGCAGCTCCTGCAGCAATGGTTGGAGCGAGGTGAAACTGGCGTCGCGCGCGAGCTCGGCGGTGATCTGGTCCCGGACCACATTGGCCCGCTCCAGCGCGGCATGTCCCTGGTAGCAGAGGGCCTTGATGGGCACCGGTGTGGCTTCCGGAGTGGTGCCCTGGACCGTCTGCTGGCTGCCGGTATCCTCGATCACCCGGCGGAAAGCGGCCGTGGTGGGGGCTCGCTCGCGCTGCAGTCGATCCAGAGTGCGGAAGCTCGCCTCGAGGCCACCCTTGGGCGCCGGCTGCTCCGGCAATGCTGCCGAATCGGGTGCGAGGCTCTCGATGGGAACCACCTGCGACTCTGGCTCTGCGTCGTAGGCCAGGGACTCGATGGGTACCGGCTGCTCCGCCGACTCGGCTTCGGCTCGCAGCCCATCGACCCGGTGGGCCACATCCAGCAGCCGCCGGGAGATGAGCATGCGATCGTCGCTCTCCACCACTGCGCGCAGCAGTTGTCCCGCCTCGCGCAGGCGGCTTACCAAGTCCTCTACGCTGCGACTGCCTGCCCCGGCCGCCAGCGCCTCCCGAGCGGAACGGGCAAAGATCCCCAGCGCCCCCGCAACCGGATCGGCGCTGGGTGCGGTGGCCGCCCGCAGGGTGCCGAGCAGGCGATAGAGCCGAAGATCTCGCTCAACCGCGGAACGTGCGGCGGAGATGAGATCAGCGCTTTGACCCAAATGCTCTCCCTGGCTCACCAGCTCCAGTGGCCCCAGCGGCTCCGGAGGAGCGAATTGCGGCTGAGCCACCGGATGCTTCATTGGATCCGGATCTCCATCGACAAAGAGCGACTCGATTGGAACAACGTCCCGCTCTACCGCGAAGGCCCGCAGCAGCAACTCGGTGAAGCTCCGCGCCTCCTCGGCATCAGGATCGGGACGCCCCTGCTCGGCTACGTCGCGGGAAATGCGGGTCAGGGCACGAGCGGCAGCGTCCATCACCTCGTCGACGCCCGGGGGCGGGGCGAAAAGGCGGGTGAGGTCGCCCACCGCCAGCTCGATGCCGTCGAGAATGTCCGGCAACGGAGCGAGCTCCCCCAACTCGGCCAGACCGCGGAGCGACTGCATCCGCCGGATCACGTTGTACAGCGGGTCGCGATCGCCCGGTGAGGTGCGGAGGGTGCGCGACGCGCGATCCAGGGCGCTCGCGATGAGCGCGCCTTCGCGCGCCACAAAGGCCCGGACACCCGTGTTCAGCGCGGCCTTCTGGGGTTCAGCCTGGCTGAACGGATCCTCGTTTTCGGCTCGCCCGGTAAGGCTCTCGAGGTCGCGGCTCAGCCGGGCGGCTCGGCCAGTATCTGCCTCGTTCCATTCGCGGACCCTCCGGACCAGGTAGCGGAATTCCTCCACCGACTGAGCGATATGCTCCCGAGTGCCCGGATCCCAGGCTCGCTGCTGGTCCCGGTTGCTGCGGGCGAACGCTTCCAATCCAGCGGCCGCTTTCGCAATGTGTGGCTGCGCGGCCATGAGCGCGGAGCCGCGGAGCACCCGGGCCATCCGGAGAAACTCGTCGGCGGGCGGAGGGGCGGAACTCTGGACCAGAGTCTCCAGGCGGTCCAGGCACTCCCCGGCCTCGAGGGCAAAGAAATCAGCGGTGCCGAGTGGATTGGTCATGCCAGCTAAATTAGCGGAAGCCTGTTCCAGCCCATAGTTCAGGGCTGCAGTTTCATGGCGTGGCGCATCTCCTGCACGGCGCTCTTCATCCCGACCATTATGGCTCGGCTCACCACGCTGTGACCGATGTTCAGCTCCTCGATTTCGGCAATGCCGGCCACCGGCTCGACATTCAGATAGGTGAGTCCATGCCCCGCATGGACCGCGAGCCCCATGTCTGAGGCGTACCGGGCCGCTTCCCGCAGTTGCTTCAGCGCGGCATCGCTGCTGCGCCACGAATGCGCGTAGCGGCCGGTATGCAGCTCGATGGCGGGAACCCCCAGATCCTTGGCGGCTTCGAGCGCACGGAGATCGGGATCGATGAAGAGGCTCACTCTGATTCCGGCTTGCTCCAGCCGCCGGATGGTGTCCCGAAGACGTGGGGCAGGGCGGCTGAGATCGAGACCTCCTTCGGTGGTGATCTCTTCCCGCCGCTCGGGCACCAGGGTGGCCTGATAGGGCCGCAGGCGGCAGGCGAGATCTACCACATCGGCGCTGGTTGCCAGCTCCAGGTTAAACACGTTGCTGGCGGCATTGAGCCGCTCCACGTCGTGATCCTGGATGTGCCGCCGGTCCTCCCGGAGGTGGGCGGTAATGCCGTCGGCGCCGGCCTCCTGGCAGAGCAGGGCCGCCGCCACCGGATCGGGCTCGTCCGTCTTCCGCGCTTCTCGCACGGTGGCGACGTGATCAATATTGATATAGAGCCGCGTGGGCCGCATTGCTCGCCACTCCGGAGCCGGTTATGTTCGCTGCCCAACCTCTTACCCGTGAGACCCTTGTGACCATACACCGATGCTGCTGGACCGCGATCCTGCTGCTGTCTGCGTGCGGTGGTGGCTCGGCGCCGGTTCAGCCCGCTCGCTCCGCTTCCACTGCGGTGCAAGGATTCATGCAGGCCGTGGCCGACAGCAACCTGGATAAGATGGCCAGCCTCTGGGGTACCACCAATGGTCCGGCCCTGAAGACGCACCAGCCTCCCGACTACGAGAAGCGCATCGCGATCATGCAGGCCTATCTCCGAAACGACGGTTTTCACATCACGTCGGACGTTGCCAAAGCGGAGAACCGTCGCGCGGTTCAAGTCCAGATCCGGCGGGAGACCTGCACCTGGACCGTCCCGTTCGAGACGGTGAGCACCGCCGACGGCTCCTGGCTGATCACCTCTGTCGATCTCGCCGCTGCTGGGAATCCCGCCCGTCCCTGCGTCGAAGGTGCTACCGGAGACAGTCTGCCCAAGAAGTAGCTGGGGAACTTCCGGTCGCCTCTCCGCTGTTATGTTTTACTCAGTCAGCTCGAGCAGGATGCCGGAGGTCGTTTTGGGATGGATAAAGGCAATCCGGCGCCCAGCCGCACCAGTGCGGGGAATCTCGTCGATCAGACGATAGCCTGCCGCGCGGCAGGCCTCGAGGGCGGCATCCAGATCGGGAACCCGGTAGCAGATATGATGGATGCCCGGCCCACGCTTTGCCAGAAACCTGCCTACCGGCGTATCCGGTGCGTTGGGTGACATCAGCTCGATGTCTGACTCGCCTAACGGAAGCGAGAGGATGGTTGCTCCGTCGGCCTGTTCCGGCGGATGCGGCTCGATCCCGAGGACATCACGATAGAACGCAACCGCCGCCTCGAGATCACTGACCGCTATTCCGACGTGAGCAATACGTGCGTGGTCGAGCACCGATTCCTCCAGGTCTTGCGGGGCCTACAACATCACAGGAGAATAACTAGATGGGCGCGACGAATACCTCTGCAGTACATGTAAGCGATGCCTCTTTTGCCACCGAAATCGAGCAGGCGGATGGGCTCGTGCTGGTTGACTTCTGGGCAACCTGGTGTGGTCCCTGTCAGATCGTGGCGCCTATTCTGGAGCAACTGGCCGGCGAGTACGCCGGAAAGGCCAAAGTCGCAAAGGTGGATGTGGATGCGAATCAGCGCACCGCCATGCGCTTCAACGTTCGGTCCATCCCAAGCATCCTCTTCTTTAAGAACGGGCAGCACGTAGACACCGTGGTTGGTGCTGTGCCCAAGGCTACGCTGGAAGGCAAGATCAAGCAGCATTTGTCTTAAAAAGGACGGGAAGGTCGGGAAGGACGGAATAGTCGGGAAAGATCCGTCCTTCCCTCACCGTCCCCGCCTTCCCGGCTTCTCATGTCCCCTGGTACCCTCTACGTCGTCGCAACCCCGCTGGGCAATCTGGGTGATTTGTCCAGCCGAGCCACCGAGATACTGCGCTCGGTGCCGGTGGTGGCCGCGGAGGACACCCGCAGAACCCGGGGGCTGCTGACCCACCTCGGCGTTGCGCCCAGCCTGCTGAGCTTCCACGCGCATTCCGGGGATCATCGCTCGGACACCCTGCTGGGTATCCTGCGGTCGGGTCGAGACGTGGCCTTGGTATCTGACGCCGGAACTCCGACCGTAAGCGATCCGGGCGCCGAACTGGTCTCGCTGGTCCGGGCAGCCGGCATTGCGATTGTACCAATTCCCGGGGCTTCGGCCGTCTCCACGGCACTCTCGGCTTCCGGCTTTATCGGAGACCGATATCTGTTCCTCGGCTTCATACCCAGGAAGGGCCGCGACCGGACCCGTCTGCTTACCCGTGCCGCCACGGAGGAGTGGAGCGTCGTGTTCTATGAGGCGCCGCCCCGGTTGGCCGGGTTGCTGGCGGATTTGATGCCGCTCGCCGGTGGCGGTCGCAGGGTTGTGGTGGCGCGCGAGCTCACCAAGCTCCACGAAGAGATCCGGGCCGGAACGCTGGCTGAGCTGGCAGATTACTACGCAGAGACGCCGGTGCGGGGTGAAATTACCGTGGTCCTCGAAGGCACCGGGGTTCCGCCCGCTGAGCCCGATCGCACCGAGGATGCGGCCGAGCAGGCCACGACGTTGCTGGCCGAGGGCCTGACCCGCCGTGAAGTGGTCCGGAGGCTTACCGAGTCCATGGGAATCCCCAGGAATGAGGCCTATAAGCTGGTCATGGAGCTTCCGTGATCCGATTGCTCCTGCCCCTGCTGGTTGTCGTGGGCCTGGCGCCGCCGGTGCCGCCGGTGATGACCATCGGGCGCCTGCACTATGACGGGGGAGGCGACTGGTACGCGAACCCGTCGAGTCTTCCCAACCTGCTCACCGCGCTCAGAACCCGTACTGCCCTTCGAGTTGCGCCGGAGGAAAAGGTCGTCACCCTGCGGGACGACGACCTGTGGAACGTTCCGTACATCTATATGACCGGTCACGGCAACGTGCACTGGAGCGACGAGGACCTTCGCACGCTGCGCCGCTATCTGGAGCAAGGGGGGTTTCTTCACGCCGACGATAACTACGGTATGGACGCCTCGATTCGGCGCGAGCTGGGCCGGCTTTTTCCCGATCACCCGCTGGTCGAAGTTCCCCTCGATCATCCGGTCTACCACCTGGTCTACGACTTTCCCAAGGGCATTCCCAAGATTCACGTCCACGACGGGAAGCCGGCACAGGGCTTCGGAATTTTTCTCGATGGCCGCCTGGTGGTGTACTACTCCTATCAATCGGATCTCGGCGACGGGTGGGAAGATCCCGAGGTCCATCACGATCCGCCGGAGAAGAGGGAGTCCGCGCTTCGGATGGGGGTGAACCTGTTCGCGTACGCGGTGGGGTACGGCGGGTGACGGCACTGGCGACCCGGCAGGAGCTTCACCATCTGGTGCGGCCACTCAGGAGCCGAGGCTGGCTGGCCTGGATCGCCCTCGGGTTGGGCACCGCCGCCCTTCTGCTGGGCGGCTCGTCCTGGCTGGTTCGGCTCGGCTGGCTCACCGTCCCCTACTGGGTACTGGTCGCGTGGGCGCTCGCTCTGCTGGGACTTGGCGGCATCGCCTATCTGGCCTGGCGCAATCAACGCCGGCTGACTCCGCCGTGTCTGGCTCGTAGCCTGGAGGACCTCGGTGCCTGGCGCCGGGGAAGCTTGACGGCCCTGCTGGACAGTTCGGCCTCCGGCACGAGCGCCGCTCTGTTCCAGCTGGCCGATCGCACCCAGGCGGACGAAATCCGTGCGCGGGGTCAGTCGGCGCTGGAGCCCATCGCACGTCCGGTTCAAACCCTCCTGCTGGGAAGCTCGGCTTGTCTCCTGGTTGGAATCCTGGCGTTTACCTCGGCCGGGCCGGTCAAGGGCGCGGCTGCGGCGCTGTGGTACCCGGGCAGGGCCTGGGAAGCCACGGTTGCTCCGGTGCGGCTGCGCGCCGAGCGATCCACCGTCGACCGCGGCGAGCCGGTGCGACTCTTCCTGGAAGCCATGGGGCGTAAGGCCGCCACACTCTGGCTCCGCTCGCCCGGAGAGAGCTGGAAGCCTGTGGGAGTTCGGCTGGATTCCCTCGGCCGGGCAACCGTCTCCACCCCTCCACTCAGCAGTGATCTGTTCGCCCGGTTGACCAGCGGAAGTCGCGGCTCCGACACCATAGCCATACGCGTCCGGCTTCCGGTGTTTCTCGGATCCATCGAGGTCACCGCGAAGTACCCGGCGTATCTGGGACTCGAAAACGAACCGGTGCCAACCGGCGGAGACACGTTGATCCTGCCGGCGGGCACCAGGCTGGAAACGAAGGGAGAGGTCACGGCGCCTCTTGCGCGGGCCATCTGGAGAAATGGGGCCACCGCCGAGTCATTGCAGGTGAAGGGCAACCGGTTTTCCGGGAGCTTCACGCCGGTTCGCTCGGGTGCGTACCAGTTGGGATTGATCACCCGGAGCGGCACCGCGATCGCGGGCGATTCGGTGCTGTTGCCTATTCGCCTGGTGGTGGATAGCGCGCCGTCGGTTGGCATACCGGTGCCGGGAACCGACACCCTGGCCCCGCTGAGCCTCAAGCTTCCCCTGGTCCTCGATGTGCGCGACGACCATCGGGTTTCCGCCGTCACCGTGGAGAGTCGCCGGATCAGCCGGTTCGGCGTGGCAGACTCCACCCGGCGGGAGACCGTCCCTTTACCGAACGAGAGCACCGACCGGGCCATTCTCAGCTATACCCTCGATCTCAATCGTCGGGGACTTCTCCCCGGCGATACCGTCCGGTACCGCGCCACCGCGACGGACAATGCACCGCGGGCTCACGTCGGACGTTCGCGCGAGTTCGTGCTGCGGCTGCCGACCATGAGTGAAGTGAGAGCGGCGGAGCGGCAGGCCAGCCAGTCGGTCGCCGGCCAACTCGATTCAGTTCTCGAGTCCAGCCGTCGGGTGGAACGGCAAACCGAAGACCTGGCCCAGGAGCGGCTCCGGCCTACCGGCCAGCGAGAGAGAAATCGCGAAGCGCTGACGTACGAGGAGTCCCAGCGGGCCCAGGCGGTCGCCCGATCGCAGGAAGACCTGGTTCGGAGCGCCGAGAGCCTCAAGCAGTCGCTCGAGGCGTTGCAGCGGAGTGCCGAGGCGGCCGGCCTGAACGATTCGAGCTGGCAACGCCAGCTCGCCGAGATACGGGAGCAGCTGGAGCGAGCGGTTTCCCCGGAGTTACGAGAAAAGCTCGCGGCGCTGCAGCAGGCCCTCAAGGATCTGGACGCAGAGCGTACCAAAGATGCGCTGGAGCAGCTGACCGAGGTGCAGCGGCAGTTGCGTGAGGCGCTGGAGCGGAGCCGGGAGCTGTTCCGCCGGGCAGCGCTGGAAGGAGACCTGGCAAATCTGGCGCAGGAATCGAAAGACCTGGCCCAGGAACAGCGCCAGTGGAACCAGCAAACCACCTCGGGCGACAGTACCCGGTCTGCTCAAGCCGAACAGCAGCTGGCCCGGCGCACCGATTCGCTCACCGCCGCACTCAAGCAGCTGGCGACTCAGACTACCGAAGCACCCCGCCCCGACAGCCTGCACGCCTCGGCCGACCAGGCCCGAACGGCAGCGGAGCAGATGCGCCGAGCCGCTGGGGCCATGCGCCAAGGCCAACGCCCGGAGGCGCGAAATCGGGGTGAATCGGCATCGCGCTCGCTGGACCCCTTGGGCGACCAGCTCCAGCGGCAACGGCAGCAGCTGCAGCAGCAGTGGCGCAAGGAAGTCGCCGAGAGCATGGACCAGGCACTGACTGAAACCAGCCGGCTGGCCGAGCGCCAGCTCAGGGTTCAGGAGGACCTTCAGCGGGGTGAGCCGGGCGCGGCGACCCGCGCCGAGCAGGCTGCCATAGAAGAAGGAGTGAAGAAGATTCTCGAGCAGATGAAGCAGGCCGGCGGCAAGAACGCGCTGGTCTCGCCCCAGATCGCCGCGGCGCTCGGCGCTGCCCAGCTGCAGATGAAGGAAGCCCGTGAAGCCATCTCCTCGGCCGCCCCGAACACGCGGGAAGCCTCGGAGCAGGCTGGCAATGCCGTGGACGACCTCAATGCCGCGGCTCATCAGCTGCTTCGGGCTCGGGACGATGTCTCCGGCGCACAGTCGGGCTCAGGTCTGGCCGAAGCTTTGGAGCGCATGGCTCAACTGGCTCAGCA
The DNA here is from genome assembly GCA_963825815.1 of uncultured Gemmatimonadales bacterium. Lineage (GTDB taxonomy): Bacteria > Gemmatimonadota > Gemmatimonadetes > Gemmatimonadales > GWC2-71-9 > CAVVWJ01. The sequence continues at coordinate 120,064 of CAWGVB010000020.1, forward strand.
ACAGGGTGGCCTGGGCAAGGAGGGCGCAGGATTACTGCCGATGATCGGCCGCGGTGGGATGCAGGAACAGCTTCAGCGGCTGGCTGCCAGGCAGCGCGCCCTCGCTCAGGAGCTGGAGCGAATGCGCGGGGAAGGCGACATAGCGGGAGCGGGGCAGATGGCGGACGAAGCCAAGGATCTGTCGCGGCGTTTGGAGGCGGGCCGGCTCGACCGGCAGATGGTCGACCGCCAGGAGCGACTGTTCCGCCGTATGCTCGATGCCGGCCGCACGCTGCAAGGCCGGGAAGAAGATCAACAGAAGGAGCGGCAGAGTACCACGGCAACGGACGACAGCGTCCACCTGCCGCCCGCCTTGCAGGCCCGACTGATGGGTGACGATCAGCGACTCCGGGTTCCCTCCTGGGAAGAGCTGCAGGAGCTGTCGCCGGAGGAGCGGCGACTGGTGGTAGATTACTTCCGCCGCCTGACCCAGCCGTCGACGAGGTAAATCGATGCGTCTCCCGGTACTCATCTTCCTCGCAGCCGCTGTCTTTGCGCCCGCTCGGGTCGTGGGTCAACAGCCCGCGGGGCTGAATCGTGCGCTCGACCTCGAGCGTCGGGGAGATTATGCCGCGGCGGTTCAGGCCTACCGGACTGTCTTGCGCGGTTCGCCGGCGGAGATATCGGCCTTGCTCGGGCTGGAGCGCTCGCTGCTGCCGCTCAATCGGAGCGGGGAAATCATCCCTTCCGTTCGAAGCGCCCTCACCGCTGCCCCGCGGAATCCGGCGATTTACGGCATTGCGCTCCGGGCCTGGGCCGCCGCCGGGCAGCCCGACTCGGTGCGCAGGACGGCTGAGCAGTGGGCCCAGCTGGTGCCGGGTGATGAGTCTCCCTATCGCGAATGGGGTGCGGCGGAGTTGGGGCGACAGAACCGGGCTGGGGCGCAAGCTGCTTACCTGAGAGGCCGGGCCCGGCTCGGCCAACCGGACGCGCTGGCAGCAGAGTTGGCGCAGGTGGCACTCGCAAATGGCGACTACCCAGCCGCGCTGCGGGAATGGCTGCTCGCTATACGCAAGTTTCCCGGCTACCGCAGGGGCGGCCGTATCGAGCCTGAGCCAGGCGCCGGAGCGATTGCGCCCCGAGCTGCTGGGCTTTTTGGGCTCGCAATCGGATTTGCCTGCCAACCGGCTGGAGGCGGAGCTACGCGCCCGCTGGGGCGATCCTGCCGGAGCGCTCCGAGTCATTCTGAGCGCACTTCCGGAAGACCGGATTCAGGCCATAGCAGCGCTGCGGGGACTACTCGATCAGCTCCGGCCCGATCAGACGCCAACGGGAAAGCAGACGCAGGGTCGAATTCTCGAAGCGCTGGCGGAGCGCTCTCCACCGGCCCAGGCTTCGCGACTTCGCCTGGAAGCCGCTCAGGCCTACTCGGCTGCGGGCGACCGGAGCGCAGCCCGACGGATGCTGGGCGGGTTGGCCGACGATCGGGCGGTCCCGTCAGCCATCGCCTCTGACGCCGGCGCAACCCTGGTGGATGTGCTGATCAGCGAAGGCAAGCTGGCCGAGGCTGATCGGCGTCTGCGGGAGCTCCGGCCCCAGCTGAACTCCGACGAGTTTGACAGCCTTCGCCGCAAGCTCGCGTCCGCGTGGATCAAGGCTGGTGAACTGGCCCGGGCCGACTCCACCATCGCCGCAGACAGCAGCGTTGAAGGGCTGGCCCTGAGTGGGCGGGTGCACTTGTATCAGGGCGACATCAAGGGCGCGGTCGAGCGGTTCAGGGCCGCGGGACCGTACACCAGCGACCGGGTGGAGGCTACCTGGCGAACCACGCTGCTCGCTTTGCTGCAGACCTTCGAAACCGACAGCAATCCCAAACTGGGACATGCGCTGCTGCTGCTGGAACAGGGCGACACCGCCCAGGCGAGCAGCGCGTTGGAACAGCTGGCCTCCGCTCTGCCGCCGCAGCATGGTGGGGCCGAGCTGAATCTGCTGGCCGGGCGGCTGCTGCTCTCCAGTGGCCGCTCTACCGACGCTGAGCGGTTGTTCCGGGCCGCGGCCGTGCCGGAGGCGCCGGGAACTGCCCCCGCTGCGGAGCTGGCGCTGGCCGAGCTGCTGATCGGCAGCGGGAGAGCGGGCGAGGCGGTGAGCCTGCTCGAGCACCTGATTCTCACCTATCCCCAGAGCGCTCTGGTGCCTCAGGCTCGTCGCAGGCTGGACGAAGCCAAGGGAGCGGTGCCCCGCACATGAAGCGGCGGGAGTTCGTCGTCCGAACCTGCACCGGGCTGGCAGCCCTGCATCCAGTGCTGTCTGCTCGCCTCTTCGCCAATCATGCCTCGGCGCCATGGCTGCTGGTTCCCATGGACGACGCGCAGGCGGATCATCTCAAGGCCTACGGCCTGGCCTATCGCGCCCTCAAGCGCGGCGCAAAGGCTGAGTGGTTTCTCAATTTCCGAAACGGGTCCTTCCTCCTGCCGGGTGATGCCGCCACGGCCAGGGACGCGGCACTGGCAGGTGTAACGGTGGAGCCGATCGACGACGCAAGTCTGGCGGAGACGCGGGGCGTCCTTCAGGGCGGGAACATGGATGCCGTTCCTCTGGAGAAACCGCCGAAGGTTGCGGTCTATGCCCCGCCGAACGCGCCGCCCTGGGACGATGCGGTCACCATGGCGCTGAATTATGCCGGGATCGATTTCGAGAAGATCTGGGATGGGGAGGTGCTGGACCAGAAGCTGAAGAACTACGATTGGCTCCATCTCCACCATGAGGATTTCACCGGCCAGTATTCCAAGTTCTTCCTGAACTATGCGGGAGCACCCTGGCTGGTGGAGATGGTGGAGCGCAACCGCGCCATGGCGCAGGCGCAGGGATTCGTTTCGGTACCGGCCGAAAAGCAGGCGGTGGCTATCGGGATCGCCAACTTCGTGGAGCGGGGCGGCTTCCTCTTTGCGATGTGCACGGCCACGGAGACGCTCGACCTGGCGCTGGCAGCGGACAAGGTGGACATCGCCGCCTCCTACGCCGACGGCACTCCCATGGACCCGAACGCCAGCGCAAAGATGAACTGGAAGCGCGCGCTCGCCTTTCAGAACGCCGAGCTGGAGCTGAGTCCGACCATTGCCGTGTACTCCGATATCGACGGGCACCAGGTCAACTCGCCGGACCATCGCCAGCCGCTGGGATCTTTTACCCTGTTCAACTTCAGCGCCAAGATCGATCCCGTGGCCACTATGTTGGTGCAGAGCCACCGCCAGGTCATTCCCGACTTCTACGGTCTAACCACCTCATTTTCTCGAAAGACGCTGAAGCCCAGCGTCACGGTCCTGGGTGAGGAGCCGGGCGCGCCCTGGGTCAAATACATTCATGGTGAGCACGGGCAAGGTACCTGGACGTTCTTCGGAGGCCACGATCCGGAGGATCCCCAGCATCAGATCGGCGATGTGCCCACCGATCTCTCTCTGCATCCCCACTCACCGGGATACCGGCTCATATTAAACAACGTGCTATTTCCTGCTGCTAAGAAGAAGGAACTCAAGACGTGAGTTTTACTGCATCGCGATGTCACCCTGAGGGAGCTGAGCGACCGAAGGGGCCGGAACCTGATTGCAGCTTCGGCCCCTTCGCTTTGCTCAGAGCCTGCCCTGAGGAGCGTAGCTACGAAGGGGTGGCATCCGCTTGAGCGAGCGGATCGCTCCGGGAGTCCGGGCCTATCTGGCGAGCGAAATCTCCGCCGCCGGCGGGCGCGAAGTGTCATTCATCGCGACGGTGGATCGGGATGGTGTGATCACCGGTGCGCGGGTGGTGGCGCGGGGCACGGTGGAGATGGTGCTGGCGCTTCCCGCAGGCGCCCGCCGGGGCGAGCTGCTGCTCCACAATCACCCCAGCGGCAGACTCGATCCCTCGGTCGCGGATCTCAACGTGGCGGCCCACCTGCACGATGCGGGGGTCGGCTTCGGCATCCTGAACAACGACGCCACCGAGCTCTACGTGGTGGTCGAGGTGCCGCGGAGCGGCCGGTGGTTCGGATCGACGCCTATGACGTGGTCGAGGCGCTGAGCGAGAATGGGCCGGTGGCCGCCCAGCTCACCCGCTACGAAGACCGTCAAAGCCAGCGGGACATGGCCGCCTACATCGCGGACTGCTATAACGACGGCGGGGTTCAGCTGCTGGAAGCGGGCACCGGGGTGGGGAAGTCGTTCGCCTATCTGGTGCCGGCGCTGGCCTGGGCCCGGGCCAACGGCGAGCGCACCGTGGTGAGCACCAACACGATCAACCTGCAGGAGCAGCTGGTAGGCAAGGATCTTCCGCTGCTTCGTCGCGCGCTGTCCGAGGAGGACTACTCTCCCACCTTCGCGCTGCTCAAGGGTTGGCGGAACTATCTCTGCCTGGCCCGAATGCATCAGGCGGTCTCCGGTCAGCGGACCTTGCTCGAGCAGGACAAGCTGGATGAGCTGATCGGCATTGCCGAATGGGCCGGGCACACCGCTGATGGCACGCTGAGCGATTTGCCGGTCACCCCGACCGCAGAGGTATGGGACGAGGTGAGCGCGGAGCCGGATCTCTGCACCCGCCTCAAGTGTCCCCATTTCGATCGTTGCTTCCTCTTCCGGGCTCGGCGGCGGGCGGCAGAAGCCGACGTGGTGGTGGTCAACCACCATCTGCTCGCGGCCGATCTGTCGGTGCGCCAGGCGGCGGACAACTGGCAGGAGGCGGCGGTGCTGCCTCCCTACAGACGGCTGATCCTGGACGAGGCGCATCATCTGGAAGACGTCGCCGCCAATCACCTCGGCATTCAGGTGAGCAGTCGCGCGGTGCGCCGGCTGCTGGGCCGTTTCGAGCGCAACGGCCGCGGCCTGGCGCCCACTCTCTCGTACGAGCTGCAGAGCCACTCCGACCTCCTGAGCCGGGCGAGTCTGGATCTGCTGCAACAACGTCTGCTGCCGGCCATCGCCGATGCGCGCCGGGCGAGTGAGGCGTTGTTCCTCCGGCTGCTGGAGCGGCTGGAGGATGTTCCCGGGGGACAGCTCCGGCTGGAGGACAGTTTTGCCGCGGATCCCGTCTGGAACCAGGGGCTCGGCTTTGATCTCGATGCCACGCTCGGAGCGTTTCGCGCGCTCAGGGAAACGGTGGAGATCATCGCCGACCGGCTCTGCCAGGCGGAGGAGACCGAGCGGCGGGAACAGCTGCTTCAGGAGCTGCGCGGGGTGATGCGCCGGCTGGAGACCATGTCCGACGGCCTCAATCGCGCCTTGCGTCCGGCACCCGGAGGGCCGCCCAGCGTTCGATGGATGGAGCGCAGCGCCCGCGGGCAGCACGTCAGCCTTTCGGTGGTTCCCCTCGATCTGGCGCCGCTGCTGCGGCAACTGCTGTTCGATCGGCTGGATACCGTAGTGCTCACCAGCGCAACGCTGGCGGCTGCCGGGGAGTTCGAGTTTCTCGAGTCTCGCCTGGGGTTGAGCGGTGAGACATCTCCCGTAAGCGTGAGGGAAATATTGCCGTCGCCATTCGATTATGCCTCGCAGTGCGTATTCGGGGTGCCCAACGATCTGCCGGAGCCGCGCGTAGACGAGCCAGGACATGGCGCCGCAGTGGTCCAGGTGGTCAGTGATCTGGCCTACGCTTCGGATGGTGGAATGTTCGTGCTGTTTACCAGCCACAGTGCCCTCCGGCGGGCCGCCCAGGAGCTCCGGGGTGGAGGCTTGGCTACTCGCTGGCCGCTGCTGGTTCAGGGAGAGGCTCCCCGCGATGTGCTGCTGCAGAGATTTCGCGATGCGGAGAACGCAATCCTTCTCGGCACCGATTCCTTTTGGGAGGGAGTGGATGTGCCGGGCCGGGCGCTCCGCGCCCTCATTTTGAACAAACTACCTTTCAAGGTGCCGTCGGAGCCGATCACTGCGGCCAGGCTCGAGCGCCTGGCGGAGGAGGGGCTGGATGGGTTCATGCACTATCTGCTACCTCACGCCGCCCTCAAGCTGAAGCAGGGGTTCGGCCGATTGATTCGCAGCAGCCAGGACACCGGGATTGTGGTGCTGCTGGACAGCCGAGTCGTCACCAAGCGGTACGGGCAGCTCCTGCTGAGCGGCCTGCCCAGGGCAGATCGCATCGTCGGCAGTTGGTCCCAGGTGCGAACGAAATGTGAGGACTTCTTTGCCCGGCAGAGCTGCCCCGAGCCACCGAGCGATCGGGTGCCATCGTATGATGCCGCTCCGGCCATCGAAGATCATCGGTATCGGCCGGAACTACGTCGAGCATGCCCGGGAGCTGGGCAACGAGCTGCCCCAGGTGCCCATGGTGTTCTTCAAGCCGCCCACCTCGCTCATCGGTCCGGGCGAATCGATTGTGCTCCCGTCGATCTGCCAACGAGTGGAGTTCGAGGCCGAGATCGGTGTGGTCATTGGCCGGCGGCTTCGCAATGCCGATCCCGCGGCCGCTGAGCGGGGCATTGAAGGCTACGTTTGCGTGAACGATGTGACCTGCCGGGATCTGCAGAAGGTCGATGGCCAGTGGGGCAGGGCCAAGGGGTTCGACACCTTTTGCCCGGTGGGCCCCCGGGTTGCGGGCGGGCTGGACTGGCGCAAGTTGGAGCTCCGTTGCCGCGTGAATGGAGTCGAGCGACAGCGCGCAAAAGCAACGGACATGCACTTTTCCATTCCTGAGCTCGTGTCGTTTCTCAGCGGGGTCATGACCCTCGAACCGGGCGATCTCATCGCCACCGGTACTCCGGCCGGAACCGCGCCCTTGAAGGACGGGGATGTGGTGGAGGTAGAGATCAGTGGAGTAGGTATCCTCTCGAACCCGGTTCGGCAGGACAGCCAATGATCGGCTTCAGTCAGCGGCTCCAGCGTCTGCCCGGCTATCCTCTGGCCGAGATTCCCACCATCAAGCGCCGGCTCATCGAGGCCGGAGTGGATGTGATCGATCTGGGCGCGGGCGACAACGACACGCCCCCGCCCGACGTCGCCGTGGAGACGATGACGGAGGCGCTCCGAAACCCCCCGCTGAGCAAGTACGGCTTTCAGCAGGGACTGCCCGAGTTCCGCCAGGCTGCCTCCCGCTGGATCGAGCGGCGCTTTGGTCAGCGGTTCGATCCGTTCACCGAGATCCTGCCGCTCATCGGCTCCAAAGAGGGGCTGTCGCACCTGCCGCTGGCCGTGATCAATCCGGGCGACGTGGCGATCGTGCCCGAGCCAGGGTATCAGGCGTACCTCGGCGGCGCACTCCTCTCCGGGTCCGAGCCGTACATCGCCCCGCTGCTGCCGGAGAACGGGTTTCTGCTGGAGCTGGATCAGCTGCCCGGAGACACTCTGCGGCGAGCCAAAATCGTCTTCGTCAACTATCCCAATAACCCGACAGCGGCCATCGCTCCCATGGAGTATCTTGAGCGAACCGTCGCCGTGTGCCGCCGCACGGAATCCTGCTGGCGTACGACAACGCGTACTGCGAGCTCACCTTCGACGGCTACCGCGCGCCCAGCATCTTCGAGATCGCCGGCGCCCGCGATGTTGCCATCGAGTTCTTCTCGCTGTCGAAGAGCTATTCGATGACGGGGTGGCGGGTGGGATTTGCCGCCGGCCGAGCGGAGCTGATCGGCGCGCTGACCCGGGTCAAATCGTATGTGGACACCGGGCCTTTCCTGGCGGTGCAGAAGGCTGGAGCCGCGGCCCTGGAGCACGGCGAGGAGCTGGTGGCACCCATCCGCGCCGAGCTGCAGCGACGCCGGGATGCGGCGGTAGCGGCGCTGACTCAGGCCGGCTTCAAGGTGGAGCCGCCCAAGGCCGCGATGTACCTCTGGGTGCCTCTCCCCGCGGGTACCAGCTCCGCCTCCTTTGCCAAGCAGGCCTTGGAGGAGAACGGAGTGGTGGTGTTGCCGGGCAGCGCCTTTGGGCCTGCCGGTGAAGGGTTCTTTCGCATCGCGCTGACGGTCGGAGCCGATCGGCTCGAGGCCGCCGCTGTTCGGTTGGGCGAGGCGTTCGAGAGCTCCGTCGAGGGCCGGTTGCGACCACCGTTTGATCTCCGGCTGCCCCAGCGCAGGCCCTGGCCCTGGATTGCGATCGTGGCCAGCGTGGTGGTGCACAGCCTCTTCCTTTTCACCTCGGTAAGCGGTCGCCGGCCTACCTTCCTCAGGCTGCCGCAACAGTTGATCGTGCTATCGCCGCCGTCCGAAGGGCGCGAGGACGTGCCGATGCGCTATCAGCCACCCGAGGCTCAAGCGAACCGGAGCGGCCGTGCGCCGGCCGAAGGCGAGCGGGCCCGGGGCGATCGCCGTCGCGGCCGGTGCTGCCGACTCCTCCCGCAAGGCGGTTGCCGCCTTGCCCGAGAAGCCGCCTGAACGGCCCGCCGCCGATACCGGCAGTGCGCCACGGACGAGACCTGAGCCACGTCGGACGCAGCGGCGCGCTGGGCCGGATAGGTCCTGGCCTGGCGCAGGGCAGGCTGTGGGTGCGTCCGCTGCCGCTTCCGCCCAAAGAGCTGGCCCAGCGACTGACGCGAAGCCGGGCCGAGCTGGTGGACAGTGCGGTCACCAGCATCGTCCAGGCGTATCTCGACTCGATCGCCAACGATCCGGCCAGTCGCAACCAGGGACTGCCGAGCTGGACTACTCAAATAGCGGGGAAGAAGTTCGGACTGGACTGCAAGAACATCTACATTGCCGGTCTCAAGATTCCGGCCGCAGTGCTGGCGTTGCTCCCGATTCCGGCCGGCAACATCGACCAGAATCGGGCCTACAATCACCTGATGGATTTGCGCGGCGATCTGATGTATGCCGCGCAGCGGGCCCAGAACATGGAAGAGTTCAAGACCATGATACGGGAAATGCGAGAACGAAAGGAGCGGGAGCGGGAGTTCCAGAAGAACCAGCGCACGGCCCCGCCGCCGAAGGAGCCGCTTACGCCGTAGGCGTGGGAAGAGAGCGGTAAGAGGGAAAGAAGAAGGAGATGTACACTGCTTACCGCTTACGCTTTCTCTTCCCCACCATCCAGCCCCAGCAGGTCTGCCAGCGCCCGGTCCACCACCTCGGCGGCTTCACCTTCGATGATCTTCTTCAGAATATCCGCGGTCTCCAGCGGAAGGCTCTCGGGATGCACCCGGTCACGCTGGTAGCGCACGATGTTCCCGAGCGGGACCGGGGCAACTTCCGGATCCTCTGACTCAGCCGCTTCGTCGGCCAGCGACGCTTCATAGGACGAGCTGGGCACGCTCGCGCCCACGGCTCCTCCGGCTCTTCCGCCTCTTCCGGCAGCGGCACCATGGCAAACAACTGGCACTGCAGCCCGGGGGGCGCTACCCGGGCGACCAGCACCACCTGCAGCGGCTCGTTGAAGAAACCATGGGCCTGGATCTGCTCCCATGCTTCCGGCGACATCACCGATCGCGCAACCAGCCGTCCGTTACGGTAGGTCCCCATGCAGACCATTTCTGCCGGAACCCGATCGTCCTGGATCAGCCCGACTTCCAGCTGTACCGGTTCCGCGGTAGCGGCGATCGCTGCCGGGACCGGCACGGCGTCGTTGTCGGCGGATCCGGATTCGTCAGTTGTCATCTGGAATCAGTACGTGAACCAGTGCGAGGAGGCAAGCCGAGCAGAGCGATGGAAAACGAAGCGCTAGGGTGTCGCGCTGGTGGCCGCCCGCCGTGGGTCCCAGATCTCCCGCTTTCGTTGATTACCGCGGCGGCGGCGCCGAAGTCCTCGGCGGAAAGTTGACGCACCAGTCGCACCGCCTGCCGCTCGGATCTGGAGCCGGCCCGTTCTGGGGAAGCTGCAGCATCGGCACGAGGCGGGCACGCCGAAGCGGCCCCGCCGGCGAACTCCAGCTGCAGCACCCCGGTGATGCCCAGCGGGCCCGACCAGGTTGAAGCCGCGATAGGTCACGAAATTGCCCAGCGAATAGGCGATCAGGCGGCCGCGGTAGAACTCCATTCCCCGAAGCACGTGGGGTCCGTGACCGATCACGGCGTCGGCGCCGGCATCGATCACCGCGCGGGCCCAACGGCGCAGGTCGCCCCGAGGCTCGGCCCCGAGCGACTCGGCGGCCTCACCGGTGCGAATGGCCTTGGCGCCTTCGCTCCCGCCGTGGAAGGTCACCAGCAGCAGATCGACCAGCGGCCGCACCGAGTCCACCACCGCGGCGCTGCGCTCGATGTCCAGCAGATCGTAGGCAAACGGATAGGTCGTGAACCCGATCAGACCGACGGTGGTGAGGCTGTCGCCCCGTTTGATGGTGTCGATGGCGATCCTGCCGAGCGGTCCATAGAGCCCGATTCCCAGACTGTCGAGTATGCGCTCGGTAGAGTCCGCCCGGCCGAACCGAGATCATTGGCGTGATTGTTGGCCAGATTCAGATGAGTGAAGCCGGCTTCGATCAGGCGCGGAGCGAGGCAGGTCGGGGTGCGAAAGGCGTAGCAGTTGCGGCCGGGTGGCCAGACGTCTCGGCCGGCTGTCGCGCCTGCGGCGCTGCTTGGGCCGTGGGCGAGTGACCTTACCAGACACTTGGTCGAGGTGCCGGTGTCGGCCAGCACCCCCTCGAAGTTACCAACCACCAGATCACCGGAGAGGCTCGGGCGCGCCTGCTTCAGCAGACCGCGCCCGCTGTCGGGCGGTACGCCGTCGGGCAGGGTGGAGGTGCCCAGGTTGATGTCACCCACGAAGGCGAGTCGAACCGTGGCAGGCGGTGGGGGCAGGGAGACTGGAGATGGCTCGATCAAGGGGGAAGGCGGGAGGTCCAGGGTGTCGGCCCGCTCCGCGGAGGGCTGGGGCGCGGTGCGGTGGCGGGGGTGCTTTGGCGCAGCCCAGCGACGCCAGCGACGAGGACCAGCGCAGTGGCCGCGACGGCCTCACGCCGCGCTCACACCTCCATTCCACGTTGCGGGCCACTTCGTCCAGCGCGTCGGAGGCTATGCTCCCGGCCCACCACCGCCAGCAGCTCGTTGACCGGCTCGGAGACGGTTGACCCGGTGAGCGCCACCCGCACCGGCTGCATGACGTCGCCCAGCTTGAGGCCGTGCGACTCGGCCACCGTCTTCAGCTCCTCGAGCAGGCGGTCGGGGTTCCAGTCTGCGGGTCCAGAGCTGCTCGAGCGCGTGCCGCGGCCAGACGCGAGGTTCGCGTCGAATGCCGGGCCCATCTTCTGATCAGGGCCTCGCCCTTGGCGTCGAGAGTGGAGCGGTTGGGATCGAGCCGAACGGCGACCTGCTCGGCGACGTGGAGGATGGTGCGGGAGCGCGCCTTGACCGAATCGATCAGCGGCCGGAGATCGCCGATCGGTGCTGATGCCCATGTGCTCCAGCTGGCGGCGCACCGGCTCCTCGCAGCTCTTCGGCCGGCAGGGCCGAGAGATACTGCCCGTTCATCCACTCGAGCTTGGTGGTGTCGAAGACCGCCGCCTTCTTCTGGATCCCCTCGAGCGTGAAGAGCCGGATCATCTCCTCCTCGGGCATGATCTCGCGGTCGCCGCCGGGCGACCAGCCCAGCAGGGCGAGGAAGTTGCGCATGGCCGCGGGAAGAATGCCCTGATGCTGGTAGTCGCCGACCGCGGTGGCGCCATGCCGCTTGGAGAGCTTCTTCCCGTCGGCGCCCAGAATCATCGGCACGTGGGCAAACACCGGCGGCTCGTGGCCCAGCGCGCGGTAGAGCGCGATCTGCTTCGGCGTGTTGGAGATGTGATCGTCACCCCGGATGACATGGGTGATTCGCATGGCGATGTCGTCGGAGACGACGGCCAGGTTGTAGATGGCGCTGTTGTCGCTCCGGAGGATCACGAAGTCGTCGAGGTCCCGTCCCTGGAAGCTGATGCGCCCGTGCACCGCGTCGTCCCAGGCAATCTCCTCGTCGTGCACGATGAAGCGGATGGTGGACGGGCTCCCGCGCGCATCCGCGCGCTCGACTTCGCGCGGCGAGCAGGCGCGACAGCGGCGATCGTAGCGGAATCCCACGCCGGCTGCCTCGGCCTGCGCCCGCTGGGCATCCAGCTCTTCGCGGGTGCAGAAGCAGCGATAGGCCTTGCCCTCGGCCAGGAGGCGCTCGGCATCGGCCTGATGCCGCGCGGCATATGCGCCCTGGAAGAACGGCCCTTCGTCCCAGGTGACTGCCGAGCCAGCTGAGCCCGTCGAGAATGACCTTGGTGTGCTCCTCGGTGCTGCGCTCGCGATCGGTGTCCTCGATGCGAAGCACGTGAGTGCCGCCGGTGTGCCGGGCGTAGAGCCAGTTGAACAGCGCGGTGCGCGCGCCGCCGACGTGGAGGTAGCCGGTCGGAGAGGGGGCGAAGCGGACGCGGGGTGTTGGCATGGACTAAGGCGTAAACAGTGAGCGGTCGAAGCGGGAGGCGGTCGGGGCAGCCCGCTCACCGCTTACTGTTCACCGTTTACACTGTTCGAAAAACGGAGCGGGAGGGATTCGAACCCTCGATAGGGGTTGACCCCCTATGCCGGTTTAGCAAACCGGTGCCTTCAGCCACTCGGCCACCACTCCAACTGCTGCGCGGTCAAAAAGTTAATCGTGCCCTCAATCGCTGGAAACCCCACGGCTGAAAACACTTTCTCAGACATCCAAAAAAAAGCCCCGCGATCCAGACCGAATTGCGGGGCATTATTCAACAAGATGATGTAGCGAGTTACGTGCGGCTGGCGCTGGACCCGGTAGGCACCGACCGGTGGACTGCGGGCTCGTGGTCCAGCCGTTTCCATGCTGTCCAAGGTCCCTCGCTGCGGTCACGCCATGAGTGGTATATCACGTCGTCCAAGTCGATGGCAAACACCTCGAGTCCCTGGTCCAGATAGCTGGTCTGAACTGCAAGGTGTCTGAAGCGACCTTCCAGGCGTTTCCACGGCCCCCAATCACCGAACGGCTTACTTTGGTAACGATAACGAACGGTGTCGTCCGGACCGATCGTAAAAACGGCCAGGCCACCGCTCGGGGTTTTGCTTACCACGAAGTCCTTCGCTACGCCTCCCAGCGGCCACCAAGGCTGCCACACGTCCAGTGGTTTGTCCTGCCAAAGGTGATAGATGCTTCCGTCTGCTCCGAGCGCGAAAACAACCAAACCGCCGCCGCGGATCGAAGTCACACGCAGAAGACTCGCGCCGCTCGGCGGAGCACCCAAGCTCGCCCACTCGGTCCAACCACCGAGGGGGACGGCCTGCCACCGATAAACGATGTCCCTGTTACGGAGCCCGACCAGCGCCGGACCGCCGCCCGGAATCACCTCGGCTTGAATGCCCCTGACGGGCCCACCCAGGGACTCCCATTCGCTCCACGGTGACGTTGGGGACTGCTTGCCGGCGCGCCAGCCGATGTCGCGGTCCACGGCGAAGATCATCGGCCCGTGTGCGGGTGTGTGGAGCGCGAGGATTTCGCTCGCGCGACGATCCCAGGTGCGTCCGTCGGAATGGGAGCCTAGCTGCAGGGCCGAGACCCGGCCGTTTGTGCCGAGGGTGACGAGGACACTGCCGCCGTGTACCACCTGGCTGGTGTTCATGGACACTCTTTGCCAGTGGTCCCACTTTCCGTCCTCATTACGCTCGATGACCCAGAGCTCGTCCGAGTGGTCAATGGCGTAGAGGGTGTGTCGCCCTGCGGCGATATGACGGGCCTTCACCCACGCTCCTCGAGAGACATTGTCATCTATATACCCTACCAATTTGGTAGAGTAAACCCCCATGCGCCCCTGTTGACGGGCTGTTTTGGGTTAAGCAACTGGCCCCGGCTCGATGGTGCTGTTGATTAAATCGGTGAGTTCTGAGGTTGAAACGGGCTTTTCGGTGAGCGGCTGCGATTGAATTCAGCCGCCCTGTTCGAAGCTTAGACTCGGGCGCT
>CAWGVB010000021.1:0-14001 GCA_963825815.1 uncultured Gemmatimonadales bacterium
ACCACAAAGGCACAAAGGACACAAAGGCATCGCTGCCTTTGTGGTGAATCTTCTGTTTTACTTCTCTTTCACCCGCATGCCTGCTTTCGGTTCATCCACGCCAGCCCGTCAGCAATAGCTCGCCACCCGAGAGCCCAGAGCGGATCTCCCGGAATCCTCCACTCACCGGACCCGCCTCCACCTGGCGCGACTCGAGCCGGCCGCTTCGCACCAGCCACACGACGCTTTGGCCGTTGAGCTCGCGCACTGCTGCCGCGGGCACCCGGAATCTGGGCGGCCCGCTCGTTGCGGCTCCGCTGGCGACGTGAGTGGTATCGAGAAAATCCACCCGCGCACCCATTTCCGGAAGGATCCGGGGATCCCGGTCCACGATCGCCACCTTGACCTGCACCGTGGCGCGCTGCCGGTCGGCCGTGGGAACCACCTGGCGCACCCGGCCGCGAAAGGAGGTGTCGGGGTAGGCGTCCAGCGTGATCTTGGCCGGCTGCCCACCGGTCACCCGGGCGATGTAAGCCTCGTTGACATCCACCTCGACCTCGAGCGTGGTCAGGTCGGCCATCGTGACCACCGCTCCGCGAGTCAGTCCTCCTCCCACCGATGGCGCGACCACCTCACCTACCTCGGCCTCTTTCCTTAGAACGGTGCCGCTGAACGGCGCGCGGATGACCGTGTTCTCCAGGTTGGCCCGGGCGAAACCCGCGGCGGCCCGGGCAGACCCGATCCGCGCCTCCGCCGCCTGCACTCTCGCCTGGGCCTCGGATTCTCTTCCCTGCGCCGCGTCGAAATCCTGCTCGGCCACGGCCTTGGAATCCTGGGTCCGGATATCCCGCAGCCGCTTTGCATCGCGCGACGCGGTGGCCAGGCTCGCCCGGGCCTCCATCAGATCCGCCCGGGCCGTGGCTTCCGCTGCGTGTGCCTGGGCCAACTGCGCCTGGTAGTCGGCGTTCTCCAGCGTCGCGATGATCTCGTCCTTCTTGAGCGCGGAGCCCTCGCTGACCCTGAGCTCCGCGATCCGGCCGGGCAGCTTGGCCGAAACCGAGGCCCGGGTCCGGGCAACCACGTAGCCGTTGGCGGTGACGCTGGAGCTTCCCGGGTTGTCGGCCGAGCCACCGGCGGCGAGCGGCTTGGCCACGACGGTCTCCACTGTGATGACGCTCCCCCGGCGCCAACCCAGAAATGCCCCAATCACCAGAATCAGGGCGACGACACCGAGGATCACATTCCGCCGGACCGCGCGACTCAGACTCGGCGGCGGCGCGTCGCGGTTAATCCGGAGCTTGGATAGGTCGGGCTGGGCTGGGGAGGTCATCGGGCAAATTTACGTGGGGTTTGACCTGTCCGCCCGTCCGCCGCTCCGGCCCGCCCTCCTTGCGCGTTTTTCGATTTTCCCATATGGCTATCATATCCGAAAACACAGAGCTACGGCTGCCCGGAGACGATTATGCCCACCATGCGCCCCGACCCGACTTTTTACCCCTCCGCCAAGCAGGCTGCGGAGGCACCCGCCGAGGAGCTGGCCTATCTGGCCATGCTCAGTCCGAATCGTTCCCGCCCCGACGCCATCGGCGTGGTAGACGTGAAGCCGGGCTCGAAATCGTACGGCCGGTTGATCGGGCAGGTGGACATGCCCAATAGGGGCGACGAGCTGCACCACTTCGGTTGGAACGCCTGCAGTGCGAGCCTCTGCCCCTGGGCGCCGCATCCGCACGTGGAACGGCGTTATCTGGTGGTGCCGGGGATCAACTCATCGCGGATCCACATCCTGGATACCAAATCGAATCCCCGACAGCCCGAGATGGTGAAGGTGATCGAGCCCGACACGCTGGCTCGCAAGACGGGCTACGCCGCGCCCCACACGGTGCACTGTGGGCCGGACGGGATCTATCTCTCCGCGCTGGGGAACCCCCAGGGCGACGGCCCCGGTGGCCTCTTCATCCTGGATCACGAGAGCTTCGAGCCCAAGGGAATCTGGGAGAAGGACCGCGGTCCTCAGCAGCTGGGCTACGACTTCGCCTGGCATCTGGGTTATGACACCACCATTACCAGTGAATGGGGAACCCCCAGCATGGTACGGGAAGGTGTCGTGCCCGAGCTCCTGCTGGGAGGGAAGTACGGCAACTCGCTGCATGTCTGGGACCTGCGGAAGGGAAATCATCAGGAGCGCATCCACCTCGGCGATCAGTATCAGATGACGCTGGAGCTGCGCCTGCCCGCGACCCGCGCAAGGCGTACGGCTTCGTCGGCGTGGTGATCTCACTGGAGGACCTGTCCGCGTCGGTGTGGCTGTGGTACCGGGAGGGCGGAACCGAGGGACACGGCGTGGCTAGTGAAAAAGGAAACGGGAGAGGCGGAAAAAGCGGTAAAGGTGGAAGTGGTAAGGATGCGGAGACCGCGGCTACCGCGTCTTCCGCTAGTTCCGCTTCTTCCGCGACTTCCTCCTGGAAGGTGAAGAAGGTCATCAGCATTCCCGCCGAGCCGGCGGATCCCGCGGACCTGCCGCCGCTGCTGCAGGGCTTCAAGGCGGTGGCGCCACTCATCACCGACATCAACCTGTCATTGGACGACCGGCAGCTCTACGTCTCCTGCTGGGGAACCGGCGAGGTGCGGCAGTACGACGTGAGCGATCCGTTCAATCCCAAGCTCACCGCTACAACTCAAATCGGAGGAATCGTGCGTCGCGCGGCGCACCCAGCCAATCCGGGAAAGCGGCTCAGCGGGGGACCGCAAATGATCGAGGTGAGCCGGGACGGCCGGAGAGTGTACCTGACCAACGGATTGTACTCGCCCTGGGACGACCAATTCTATCCGGCGGGCCTGGAGAGCTGGATGGTGAAGTTCGACACCAAGCCCGAGGGCGGCATGGCGCTCGACCCCAAGTTCTACCTGGATATGGAACGCGGCGTTCGCTGTCACCAGGTGCGGCTCCAGGGCGGCGATGCGTCCTCGGATTCGTTCTGCTTTTCATGATACCGGAACGACGGAACGACGGAATGGTGGTAAAGTGTGCTTCCCATGACTGACGGATATTGGGCTGGTCTCCTGGCACTGGGGGCGGGTCATGGGATCAACCCCGCGATGGGTTGGCTCTTTGCCGTCGCACTCGGCCTCCAGCGCGGCAGCCGAAAGGCGGTGTGGTCCGCGCTGGGCCCGCTCGCAATAGGTCACGCCGGGGCGATGCTGGTGACGATCGGTGCCGCGGCTGCGATCGGAGCGTTGCTGCCACCGTCTACCCTCAAGTGGGGAGTGGCCGGCCTGCTGGTCGCTCTTGGGGTGTACCGTCTGGTCCGCTCCCGCCACATCGTCTACGGCGGGATGCAGGTGAACAGCCGGGAGCTGGCAACCTGGTCGTTCCTCATGGCGACGGCGCATGGTGCCGGACTCATGGTGCTGCCGCTGGTGCTGGGTCACCTGCCGTCGGCCGAGCATGTGCATCATCTGTCGGCCGGCATGCTGGGTGGTGGAATCGAGTGGAGCGGGATCACCGCCGCGGTGATACATACGGCGGGCTATCTGCTGGTGACCGGAACGATCGCCGCAATCGTGTATGAGAAGGTGGGGCTCCGGTTTCTCCGGACCGCGTGGGTCAACCTGGATCTGCTTTGGGCGGTGGCCCTGGTGGCTACCGGTCTCGCCACCGCCCTATGACCCTCGTTCCGTCGTTCCATCGTTCCCGCCTTACCTCCTCACCGCCTGCACTTCGAGCGAGATCTTGATCTCGTTTCCTACCAGGATTCCGCCGGTCTCTAACGCCTGATTCCAGGTTAGGCCGAAGTCGCGGCGGTCGATCTTGGTCCTGGCGCTGAAACTCACCCGCTCCCCACCCCAGGGATCCTTCCCGATTCCCTCGTATACCGCATCGAGCGTCACCTCGCGGGTGGTTCCCCGGATAGTCAGATCTCCGATCACCCGGAACTCGTCGCCCGGATTGCTGGAGCTGCCCTCCACCCGGCGGCTCGAGAACGTGATCTGGGGATAGTTGTCGGCGTCGAGAAAATCGGGTGACCGAAGGTGCTGGTCCCGCCGCTCTAGCACCATAACAACCCATGGTTCCCCGGGGTTCTGGGTGCAGGGTATCGGGCTTCGTTGCTACCTCACCGGCTGATACTTGTCCAGCCAGGCCAGGGTCTCATGAATCAAGCGGATACGGGGCACGAAGTGACTCCCATTCTCCAGCACATAGCGCTTCTGGTCGGGTGGGGTGCCGAACAGCCGGAACATGGGAAAAGAGCTGGTCTCATAGGGAAAGAAGAAATCGTAGCGGCCGCTGAGCATCAGGGTAGGTATCCTGACCCGGCGAATGAAATTGATCGGATCCACTTCGGGCTTGGCTCGCTCGAACGACAAACCCGCGACGTTGAGCAGGTTGATCTTGATCCGGGGCTCCACCGCGGGAATCATCCCGCCCATCCGTCCGCCCCAGCTCACCCCGTAGAAGGCCAAGCGGTCCAGGCTCACGTCAGGCCGGGTTTCCAGGTAATCCAGACTTCGGCTCAGATCCTTAGCCCACATGATGACGTGGTCCCGATACAGAATGGTGCTGTCCTGGTCGTCGCTCTGCAGAGCGTCTTTGCGCTGCAGAGTTCCCTTGAAGACCGGCTGGATCATGGCGCGGCCGCTGGTCAGGATGAAGCTGATGATTGCCGGGCGGGGTCTTGGAGCCGCATCGCGCACGACGTTGGAGCCAGGCCAGAAGACCACCACCGGAAATGGCTTCGTACCTCGCTTCGGCAGATACAGGTAGCTGAGCAGCGTGTCGTTGGCGTAGGCGGCGTTCATCCGGATCAGCTGGCGAGTCCAGTCTCCCTCATCCACCGTCTCCACGATCCGGGCGTCCAGCGGTCCCTTGTCATACTCGTACATCCGCTTGTAGGCGGCGAACACCGCGTCGGAGGCGGGTCGCTCCTTCATGAAGTCACGGCTCTCGCGGCGGAGCGGCTCCAGAACCTGCGCCTGGGCCGAGTCGCTCCCGAGGTACTTCACCAGGCGAATCCCGTTGGTCGGGGAACGGTCGAACATCGGCTGGGTGTAGGTGTCGGTGAACTGATACGGAAGGTCGTTCCAGCCGCCGCCCAGAATGAAGCGGTTACCGCCGTCCTGGTTGTAGCACCACTCGCGCACGTTGCCCGCCATGTCATAGGTGCCGAATGGGCTGATTCCGCCTCTGCCTACCGGCCAGGATGCCTGGCTCGAGTAGTTGCTCAAGGGCACGACGGACGCACTGAGCTGGAGACCGGCCGCGCGATTCCAGTGTACCACCGAGGGCAGCGACTTCCCGGCGTATTTGGCGTATGCAGCCGCCTCGTACCAGCTGACCCCGCCCACCGGGTAGTTGTCCTGGCCGGCGGGATAGTCGCCGGCCTCCCAGGTGGAGGGACCTGGCCGCCCGGTGCGGTCAACCATCCGGGCCACCGCCTGCCGCCAGTCGAGCGTCTTTCCGTTCACCTGGAAAGGGTGCTCCCACAGTTCCTTTCTGCGGTAGCCGCCATCGTCCGCGAACCGCTTGAACTCACGGTTCGTCACCTCGTACCGGTCCATCAGGAAGTCGCCCACCCGAAGGTTCTTCCGCCCGAATCGGAAGAAGGTGTAATCGAGATGTCCGCCACCCACCCGAACCATCTCTGGAGGCAGGGCATCTTCTCTGTCGAGTCGGATGATTGAATCGAAGGGGACGCCGACCAACTCCAGAGTCCTGTAGCCGGCAGCCTGGATCCGGAGGCGGTCGGTGGTACCCACGGCGCCCCCGCCAGCCCAGGACAGAATCGCCCGGTCGAGCGGCGTGCGTCCCAGCGGGATCCAGGTGGAGTCGGGGGCTGCGTACTCCTTGCGGAACACCTCGGCGCCTGCCGGGACGGTCCGTATACTCACCGGGCGGACGAAGCGGGAACGAAGAACGTTGTAGAGGGAATCATCCGGCGCAATCGCTTCCACCCGGCGGGCGAGGTCGTAGGTCTTCTCGTTTTCGCCGGCCTCGCTCAGGGCCAGCATCTGGGGGATGGCTTCTTCCCTCACCCAGTGCCGCTCCCGAGAGGGCTTGGCCCAGCCGAACCAGCCGCCGGCAATCAGCAGCGGCAGCACCACCGCCCCCACCAGCAGCGGCTTTCGGAGCCTGCCGCCCCGGATCACCGAGAGTTGTTCCAGTCGGGACAGCATCTCCTCCGCTGAGCTCCAGCGCTGCTCCGGGTCCTTCTCCAGTGAGCGCATGATGATCCCGGCCAGCTCGGGCGGCGGCTCGGGCGATAGATGGTCGAGCGCTGCGGGTGCTCGGGTGACCTGGGAGGCGAGAATGGCCTGCGGAGTCTGTCCGCTGAAGGGTGGCTTTCCGCTCAGCATCTCGTAGCCCAGCACTCCCACCGCATAGAGGTCGGAACGGGCATCGATGTTGGACTGTCCAGCGGCCTGCTCGGGCGACATGTACGCCGGAGTGCCCAGGGCGAAGCCCATGGCGGTCAGTGTCTCGTTGGTGTAGTCCTGACTCTCGGCCAGCGCCTTGGCGACCCCGAAGTCCATCACCAGCGCATGGCGGCCGGCCAGCATGATGTTCTCCGGCTTGAGATCGCGATGGACGATCCCGTGACGGTGGGCATGCATCAGTGCGTCGAGAACGTCCTTCAGAATTCGTACGGTGCTCTCCGGCGAAAGCCGCCCCTCGCGAGAAAGCCGCTGGCGCAGAGTCTCGCCCTCGACGTACGGCATCACGTAATAGAGAGATCCCGCCGTGGCTCCTGCAGCGGGGTTCGTGCCGGAATCGATCAGGGTGAGAATGTGGGGATGCTGCAGGTGGGCGGCGATGCGAATCTCGCGGATAAATCGCTCGTCTCCCAGCACCCGCGCCAGTTCGGGATGAATCACCTTGATGGCGACCGGGCGATCGTGCTTCAGGTCCTGCGCCAGCCAAACCGTCGCCATGCCTCCGCGACCAAGCTCTCGCTCGACCCGATAGTTGCCGGGAAGAGCGGACTGGAGCCGGGTAAGGACATCGGACACGCGATGATCGGGGTTGTAATGGATTGCGTACATTACAGCGGTCACCGGTCCCCGCACACCCCCTCCCGGGATCAGTCAGGCGGCGTTCTCGATTCCTCCCAACTCTCCCACTTTGAGGTATAGGGGCAGCGCTCGATCGACTTCGTCGTTCACCGCCTTGATGTAATACTCGATTCGGGCAATCACGTCACTGCGCACGTCCTCTTCCAGACGCAGGCCGGCCAGCGAGGGAGGTTCGGCGAACATGGGCCGGAGCGCGGGCTGCTGCAAATCAGTTGGTACCTGGCCCTCTCGAACCCGTGGGTTCAGCTCGCGGTACCGGCGTACCAGGCTCTGATGCACACCGGCTAGCTGCTGCAGATAGACGACATATTCCTGGTGAGTGCTCGACCGGCCCACCACCGCTCGAACCAGATGGCGTTCGGCCTCCCCGACCAGCTGCACCGCCCCTCGAAGATCGTTAACCGTTCGATTCCTCAGCTCCAGAATCTGGGCCAGAGAATAGGCGCTCTCCTGGGCATACCACTGGACCGCCCGCTGCCGCGCGGCCGCCACTCCGGCGTAGCCCGGGTAGGGGTCCTGACAAGCAGCGACGTTGAGCGCAGCCGCAAGACCTGCGAAGCAGCCGAGCAGAATCAGGATCAGGGATCGGCCGTCGGTCAATAAATGTCGGTGAGTGAGGCCGACAGACGAATCCCGGACTTCTGTGATCGCGACGTTGAGACGAAGCAGCCCGATGACATACAGGAGCGTGGCCGCCACACCCACCAGCTGTAACAGACGTCGCCGATGAATGAGGTAGGGAAAGCCATGTCGGGCGTAAAGGGCGGCAATTCCCCCATTCAGGATCGACAGCAGTACCGCCTGGAGCATGCCGTCACGGAGACTAGCCTGCATCGCGTCAGCGAAGAAAAGCGTGGTGAGGACGGACTGGAGCAGAACAAGGGTGAGGAGAGTAAGGACCAACCGCCTGCGCTTGTCGAGGGAAACGTACTTGGGCGGGCGGGTAATGCCGTGACGCTGGCGGAATCGACGAAACTCAGCATCGCTTCCCCTGAACGCGTGCAGCAGCCGGTCGAGTTGATTCTGGTGCTGGACGAGCTGGGCTTTGATTTCGGCCAGCGCCGATGAGCCCGCCGCTTCGATTTGGACCGTGAGATCCGACCTGGCCACGGCCCGGCGGATGCGGGCCTCGTAGTAATCGACCCGGGCGAGATACACCTCGTGGGCCTTGCGGGCAAGCCGCTCGATGTGGTCGAGGATGTCCAACTCGGTGGCGTTAGCAGGCTCGGCCTTGCCGGCCCGCTGTTCCAGGCGTAAGTCGCTGGATAGCTGGTTTATGTCTAGAGGAGGGAAGGTCTGCAGAAGGAGCGGCACATCGCCACCCGGCTCCATGACACTGGCTACCAGTTCCCTGACGGACCTTGCCATAGAAACTCCCGATTACCTTATCTTGGCAGCCGAGGAGAAGGTGTCCGCGGGCCGGCAAGAGGAAATCAAGTCTATGCACACAAAGACGATCGCCCATCAATTCGGGATCTCCAGCCGGGTCCTGGAAAAGAACCTGGAGGGGATTAGCCACGAGGAGAGCCTGGCCAACCCTCAGCCGGGTGGCAGTTGTCTGAACTGGGTGCTGGGACACCTCACCCGCTCGCGGAATCAGGCCCTCGCCCTGTTGGGCCAGAAGCCGATGTTTCCGAGCCAGGAGTTCGATGCCTACGACGACAACGGGGGGAAGCCGTTCCGGCCTGAGACCGCCATTGCGTTCGATGAGCTGAAGCGGCGTTTCAGGGCGCTGCAGGAGCCGTTGGTGAATGGCCTGAACGGCTTGGCTCCTGAGGCAATGGACCGACCGGCCCCCTTCAGCCCCACGGGAAACCCGAAGGAAACTGTCGGCAGCCTGCTGGTCTCACTTGCCTTTCATGAAGCGTACCATGTCGGACAGACTGGTATCCTGCGACGAATCGTTGGGCGGGAAGGGGTTATCAAGCCACCCCGAATACCGGTGGCAAGGTAGGCTGCAAGGTTTAGTCCGACTGCGCGGTTCTTGTCACAATCACTCCGAGGGATATGGCATGTTTGGTAGACGACTTTCGATCCTGATTGGCACGCTCGTCCTCTCCGTGGTTGCTGCGCGGGTCGCGCCGGCCCAGGTCACGTCCCAGAGCGAGCTCGGCACCGAGAAGCTTCCGGCCGGCTTCATCAAGGAGTTCGGCACCATGTGGACCTTTGAGGCGCCGCCGCTCGACTACTGGAAGGCGCGCTACGGGTTCACGCCCACCCAGCAATGGCTGGATCACGTCCGGCTCGCGTCCATCCGGCTGCCCAACTGCTCATCCTCATTCGTGTCCTCCCGCGGATTGGTGATGACCAATCATCACTGCGCCCGCGAGTGCATCACTGCGGTCTCGACGCCCGACTCGAACTTCCAGGAGCTCGGCTTCGTGGCTAAGACCCAGGCGGACGAGCGAAAGTGTCCCGGGCTGTACGTGGACCAGTTGCAGGGAATCGAAGACGTCACTCCGAAAATTCAGAAGGCCATTACCGCGACCACACCGGCTCAGCAGGTGTCCCAGCGCAACTCGGCCATTGACAGTGCGGAGAAGGCCTGTAAGACCGGACCCGACGTGCAATGTCAGGTGATCACGTATCACCAGGGTGGTGCGTATTCGCTGTATCGCTTTAAACGCTTCAGCGACCTGCGCCTGGTCATGGCGCCGGAGGAGGCGATCAGCTTTTACGGTGGCGATCCGGACAACTTTACCTACCCCCGCTACGACCTCGACCTCAGCCTGATGCGGGTCTACGAGAACGGCCAGCCCTACCAACCCAAGGACTACCTGAAGTGGAGCCGTGAAGGAGCGAAGGAGGGCGATCCCGTTTTCGTCACCGGAAATCCGGGGTCGACCGGCCGCCTGCTTACCGTCGCGCAGATGGAGTATCTCCGGGATGTGCAGTATCCGGCCCAGCTCAGCTCGTACGACCGCAACCTGGCCGTGATGGAGGAGATGTCGAAGCAGGATGAGGAGACCAGGCGGGCGCTGGAGAACCAGATTTTCAGCCTCAAGAACTCGAAGAAGGCGGTGACCGGCTATCTCTCCGGCCTGCAGGATTCCGCGGTGATGGCCAAGAAGCGCGCCTTCGAGCGCGACTTCCGCCGCCGGGTCAACGCCGATCCCAAGCTCAAGGCCCGATACGGGGCCAGCTGGGATGCCATTGCCTCCGCCCAGCGGCAAATGGCCGGCATAGCAAAGCAGCAGCGATGGTACAGCTTCAGCGGATCGCCGCTGCTGAACGTTGCCGGCGGGCTGGTGCGGATACCGGAGCAGGCCAAGCTCCCTGACTCGCTCCGGTTGCCGCAGTACCGGGGGGGCGGCATCGACCTGATCAAGGGCTCCATTGCGGGACCGATCGAGACTGATCCCGAGGCCGAGAAGCAGATGCTGCAGGCCTGGCTGACTCAGGCCAGCAAGGACCTTCCGGTCAACGATCCCTACCTCACGGCATTTCTCGACGGCCGGAGCCCGGAGGTGGCGGCGGAGGCGGCGATAAACGGGACGAAGCTGGCCGATTCGACGGTACGGGCCCAGCTCCTCGCCGGCGGCTCGGCCGCGGTCGCCGGCTCCAAGGACCCGCTGATCGTCCTGGCCCGGAAGCTCAACCCGATCGCCATGCGGGTTCAGCAGCGGGCAGCCCGGCTCAGTGACGTGACCAATGCCAATGCGGAGAAGGTCGGCCGGGCCATCTATGCGGCATACGGCCGGTCACTTCCGCCCGATGCGACGTTCAGCCTGCGAATCAGCGATGGCGTGGTGAAGAGCTATCCCATGAACGGCACCATGGCTCCGTACAAGACCAGCTTCTACGGGCTGTATGCCCGATCTGCCGAGTTCGACGACAAGCCGCCGTTTCAACTGCCGGAGCGGTGGAAGACGCATCGCAGCCGGCTCGATCTGAGTCAGCCGCTGGATTTTGTGACCACCAACGACATCATCGGCGGCAACTCGGGAAGCCCGGTGATCAATCAGAACGCCGAAGTCGTCGGGCTGATCTTCGACGGCAACATCGAGCAGCTGCCCAACCGCTTCCTCTATACTGACGAGGCGGCTCGGGCTGTGGCGGTTCACTCCAGGGGGCTAACCGAGGCCCTCAGGAAGGTGTACGAGGTAGCCCGGATCGCGGATGAGCTCGAGGGAGTGCAGGGCCAGGCCAGGCAAATTCCCGTCCGAGGTGACAGTCTCCGGATGGCGCCATCGGCTCAGAAAGACAGTTCGAAGGCAGGGCAGGGTAAATAGGATTACGGGAGCTGAGGATCGGCCCGACGCGGCGCCGATCCTCTTAGCAAGCGGTAGCTCTAGGTGACGGGGATCACAACCGAGGGAGCACGTCAGGAACCTCGCGTTGCCTTGAAGCTGCCCTTCAGCACCTTTCCACCCTTCGCCTTGGCCTGATAGCTGCCGATCAGGGTGTCGCCCACCAGCTTGGCCTGAGTTCGCGTAACCACCTGCGCCTTCAGGGTGGGACTCTGATGCGGATCGGACTCGTACACGAACGTGCTGTCGCCGGTCGAAACCATCTTCACGTTGTACTTCTCCCCACCCTGAAATGCGACCATTCCAGCCAGACTCCCGTCGGGAGACCGGCTCCAGGTAATGGTGAACGGCTGGGCTCGGCTGGACCCATTGTCGTATCCCTTGGCCGTCCAGCTGCCGAGCAGCCGGTCGGCCACGGCCGTTGCGGCTTGGGACGACGACGCCGTGTCCCTGGCCATGACGGTATCGGTAGACCGGGCCGAGTCGGCCATGTTAACGGTGTCGCGCTCGGTCCGCTTCTCGCAGGCAACCAGGGTGAGGGCGGTGGCAGTGGCGATCAGATAGCGCATTGCACCTTCCAGTGTAGGAGTTCCCCAACATACGGTGTTATTCGTTTCCTGGGCAGATTCGTCCGCCCGTCCGCCCGTCCGCCCGTCCGCCCGTCCGCCCGTCCGCCCGTCCGCCCGTCCGCCTGTTTGCTACACTCCTCCGGTGACGCCGCCCACTGGGCGACCCGCATCATCCCCACCGACAATCCAGACCCGCCAGCCTAACCTTGAGGTGCACTCCAGCCACCAACGCCCGGCTCCGCCCGGGCACAGCGAGGGGCACCTCGAGGAGAAGCTATGGAACCGCGCGTCTATGCCCATTCACAGAGCTACCGTCTTCGGGAGCGGATGAGCGACGCCCAGATCAAGCACGGCCAGGAGATCCGGGCCGACCTGACCGGGATTCGCGTTACCGCCGCAGTCGATGGTTGGCGCACTCCCGCAGTGAACGCGGACATCGGTGCAATCTTCTTCTGCACCATGGGTCCGATCCGGATTCGCGAGGTACTGACGGAAGGGGACACCGAGCCGCTGCCGCGAGAAGTCCTGCTCGACGGTCTGGCGGTGCCCGGCCCAGGCACCTACGACATTCTCAACGCGATCGTGCACTCCAACGGATCGCTCCTGGTCCGGGCCGACGCCAACACCGAGATTGTCCCCCGGGCGCTCAGTCCGGATTTGCCCTGGGTCTGATCCCAGTTGCCGGGTCAGCATAGCGCGTCATCTCCAGCGTCCCGAGAACTCGGCGAAGGGCCGACTCTCTACCGCGCTCGGGATGACGCGCTGCTTTACGGGGGCGACCCTCCGTTGCCGAGCTTCTCCAGATCAGCAGCACTCCAGCCACGACAACTATTCCGGCCAGCACCGTCCTGAGCGCGAACGCTTCGTCTCCCACCAGCCAGGCCAGCGCCAGGGCGACGACCGGATTCACAAACGCGTAGCTCCCCGCAGCGGCTGTGGACGTCGCCTGCAACAGCCAGGTATACGCTCCGAATCCCAGCACGGTTCCGCCGAACACCAGAAATCCAACCGAGATTATTCCTCGGGAGGTGAGCTGGTGAGCGCTCCAGCCGGAAAGCTCGCCCGTGGCGGCGCTCAGCAGCAGCACCACCAGACCTCCTCCCAGCAACTGCATAGCGGTTGACTGGGCCACCGATTGTGGCTTGGGGCCGTCTCGGCCGATAAGGGATCCTGCGGCCCAGCTGAGCCCACCGCCCAGCAGTGCGAGGCGATCGGTCATTGAGCCGGCCCCGGCCCCGTCTCCGCCGGTGAGCAGAGCTACGCCGGCAACTCCCAGAACCAGACCAGCGATCACCAGGCGGTGCGGCATTCGGCGTTCACGCCAGGAGGAAAGGAGCACCATCCAGAGCGGTGTCGTGCTCATGTAGAGCGCCGCCTGACCGGAGGTGACCCGCTGTTCGGCCCCGGCCAATACACTATGGCAGCCAACGAAGAGGAACCCCCCTGCGAGCGCCGCGGTGAGCCATTGTGATGCGGTGGTTGATCCCAGTTTACCGCGGGCGCCTAACCAGGCGTAGAGAACCAGGGCCCCGCCGATACATCTCGTGGCGATGGTAAGGAGTGGCGGCACCTCGGCTACAGCGTAGCGAAGCGCGAGGAAGGTGCCACCCCAAAAGAGGTAGATGATCGCAAAGGCGCCGATCACCGCCCACCGCGGCGCGAGTGCTTCAGCTCTGGGCGACGAGTGCCGAGTCAAAGACCACCTCGTAGTGGGTGACATGATCGTCACGTTCGATCAGAAACTGCTCGTCCTCGGGATAGAAGACTGCCCGGTCAATGTCCGGTCCGGCAAACTGCCGGATGGCGCTCTCCAATCCCACAGCGAGACCAGCAGGAACTCGGCTTGCCCATTTGCCACCCGCCGGAGCGCGAGCACTCCGCGGTTTCCCTCGATCTTCCGGTATTCGGCCAGGCCGGTCTGGTGCAGATAATCCAGGTAGCGCTCCGCGTCCTCTGCCTTGGTTGCGCCGCGCCAGGTTGAGCAAGCATGGGACCTCCAAAGTATGCACCGGTATAGAAGCCTTTACTGGTGCAATGGTATCGGCTATATTTGCACCTGTCAAGAGGCGAATACTGGTGCAGGTGTGAGCGCGAGGAGGTGGGTGCGTGCCGGAAGTGGTGCTGCCCTTCAAATA
>CAWGVB010000022.1:0-7490 GCA_963825815.1 uncultured Gemmatimonadales bacterium
CGGCAGGTTGAGAGGGGCATAGAAGAATTCACCACAGAGGGCTTAGAGGACACAGAGGGCTCCTACGCCCGTTATGGTCCTCGTTCTCCCGCCACGGGCATCTCCCGCATGGTTTTTGTGGTCTTGCAAGACGAGTTCCTTTTGCGTCAGGAACCCACCAAGAGTCCCTGGCTCGATACTCGTGGCGCGAGTACGAGGATCCCATGTGTCAGCGGAGCCCTCTGTGTCCTCTAAGCCCTCTGTGGTGAATCTGTGGGAGGGCAGCGTGGAGAACGATGCCTGAGGTGGATCTGATGCGCCCACGCCAGTCCGGAGCGAGATCGTCTTCTTGTTCGACGTAGACAACACCCTGCTCGACAACGACCGGGTGATCGCCGATCTCCGGCGATACCTCGTCCGCTCCATCGGTTCCGACTCGGCCGACCATTATTTCAGGATCTTCGAGCAGCTCCGCTCCGAGCTGGGCTACGCCGATTACCTCGGTGCCCTGCAGCGCTATCGGGTCGCCTATCCCCGGGATCCCTGTTTGCTGGAGATCTCCTCCTATCTGGTGAATTATCCCTTTGCCAACCGGCTCTTTCCTGGCTCGCTCGACGTGCTGGAGCGGTTCGCTGCGTTCGGCCCGACCGTGATCCTTACCGATGGCGACGTTGTGTTCCAGCCTCGCAAGATCGAGCGCTCGGGACTGGGCGACGCGGTCGACGGCCGGATTCTGGTTTATATACATAAGGAAAGGGAGCTGGACGACGTCGCGGCCCGCTTTCCCGCCGACCACTACGTGCTGGTGGACGACAAGCTCCGTCTTCTGGCCGAGTCAAGGCGGCCTGGGGGCCGCGGGTCACCACCGTATTCGTCCGCCAGGGCCACTACGCCCTCGACCCCGAGATTCTCGCCCACTATCCGCCGGCCGATGTGACTGTCGATCGTATCGGTGATCTCCTGCAGTACGACCTACCCACGTTGCTTGGCGCCACTACCGCGCTGAGCGAAGGGAAGAGAGCATGACCAACCCCACCCAAAAGCTCAGCGCACTCGGCCAGAGCCTCTGGCTCGACAATATCACCCGAGAAATCCTGAAGCAGGGCACCCTCAGGCATTACATCGACGAGCTGTCCGTCACCGGACTCACCTCCAACCCGACCATCTACGATCAGGCCGTGGGCGGGGGCGACTGGTACAATGGGCAGATCCAGGAGCTGAGCGCGGCCGGGCTCTCTGGCGACCAGCTCTTCTTCGCCCTCGCGGCTGAGGACCTCACCCAGGCCGCCGATCTCTTCCGGCCGGTCTATCAGCGAACCAACCACCTCGACGGCTGGGTCTCGCTCGAGGTGTCGCCGATCCTGGCGCATGACACCGGGCGTACCCTCGACGAGGTCAAGACGCTGCACCGGCAGATCGAACGGCCCAACGTCTTCATCAAGATTCCGGGCACGCCGGAGGGACTTCCCGCTATCGAGGAGGCGATCTTTGCCGGCATCCCGATCAACGTCACTCTGCTCTTTTCCGCCGAGCAGTACCTTG
Source organism: uncultured Gemmatimonadales bacterium (assembly GCA_963825815.1). Lineage (GTDB taxonomy): Bacteria > Gemmatimonadota > Gemmatimonadetes > Gemmatimonadales > GWC2-71-9 > CAVVWJ01. Next base: position 1,522 of record CAWGVB010000022.1, read on the forward strand.
CCGCCGCCCGAGCGTATCAACGCGGGGTCGAGCGCCGGATCGAGAAGGGCCTGAACCCCGACGTTGTCTCCGTTGCCTCGGTATTCATCAGCCGCTGGGACAAGGCGGTGCAGGAGCGGGTTCCGGCCGGGCTCAGGAACCGGCTGGGAATCGCCATCGCGGGCCGGACGTATCGGGCCTATCGCGAGCTGCTCGGCCTCGCATCATTCGGAGTGCCTGGCCAGCGCCGGTGCCCGGCACCAGCGGCTGCTCTGGGCCAGCACCGGAACCAAGGATCCCCGGGCCTCGGACGTGCTGTACATCGAGGCCCTCGCCGCGCCCGATACCATCAACACCATGCCGGATGCGACCCTGCTCGCCTTTGCCGATCACGGGCAGATTCGTGGAGTCATGCCGGAGGATGGGGGCGACGCCGAGTCGGTGCTCGCCGAGTTCGAGCGCGCGGGAATCGATGTAAACGCGCTCGCTGAGCAGCTGCAGCGGGAAGGCGCCGAGGCCTTCGTGAAGTCGTGGAATGCGCTGCTGGAGCGGATCGCGGCCAAGTCGGAGGCACTGGCAGCGTCATGACCTCCACTCGAGCCGCGCCGGAAAGTGGCGCAGGCACCACCGATTGGGCGGAGCTGGACCGGCTCTGCATCAATACGATCCGCACGCTCTCCATGGATGCGGTGCAAGCGGCCAAGTCGGGCCACCCCGGCACGCCGATGGCGCTGGCGCCTGCCGCGTACACCCTGTGGCAGCGCTTCCTTCGCTACGATCCCGACGATCCCCGCTGGCCCAACCGCGATCGCTTCGTCCTCTCCAACGGCCACGCCTCGATGCTGCTGTACAGCCTGCTTCATCTGGCGGGAGTGAAGGCGATGAACGAGTCGTACGAGGAAGTGGGGCAGGGACGATTGGCGGTGACGCTGGACGACATCAAGAACTTCCGGCAGGCGGGAAGCCGCTGTCCCGGTCATCCCGAGTACGGCTGGACCTCCGGCGTGGAAGCGACCACCGGCCCACTGGGTCAGGGGGTCGGCATGAGCGTGGGCATGGCAGCGGCGGGCCGCTGGCTCGGCGCCACCTACAATCGTCCCGGCTTCGATCTCTTCGACTACAACGTCTACGCCTTCTGCGGCGATGGCGACATGATGGAGGGGGTCGGCTCCGAGGCCGCCTCACTCGCCGGCCATCTCCGGCTCTCCAACCTCTGCTGGATCTACGACAACAACAGGATCAGCATCGAGGGCTCCACCTCCATCACCTTCACCGAGGACGTCGCCGGCCGGTTCCTGGCTTACGATTGGAACGTGCTCCGGGTGGCCGACGTCAACGATCTCGACCTGCTGACCCACGCGTTCGACACCTTCCTCGCCACTCGCGACCGGCCCACGCTGATCATCGTGGACAGCCACATCGGCTACGGCGCGCCTCACCGGCAGGATACCAAGGAAGCCCACGGTGAGCCGCTCGGCGCCGACGAGGTTCGCCTGGCCAAGGAGTTCTACGGTTGGGATCCCGACGCCCAGTTCCTGGTTCCGGACGGAGTGCGCCAGCACTTTCAGGCCGAGCTCGGTCGCCGGGGCAGGGAAGCGCATGTGGCGTGGAACCAGCTGGTCGCGACGTACCAGAAGAAGTTTCCCGATGCCGGTCTCCACCTCGACTGCATGCCGAGACACACGCTGCCACCCGATTGGGACCAGGACCTTCCGGTATTTCCTCCCGATTCCAAGGGCGTGGCCGGCCGGGACGCATCGGCCAAGGCGCAGAATGCCATCGCGCGCCGGGTTCCCTGGCTGCTGGGTGGGTCGGCCGATCTGTGGCCATCGACCAAGACACTCCTGACCTTCGAGGGCGCGGGCGAGTTCGAGCCGCCGGAATACGGCGGAAGCTACGCCGGGCGAAACTTTCATTTCGGGGTCCGCGAGCACGCGATGTGTGCCTTCGTGAACGGCATGGCCCTGTCGGGACTCCGGCCCTATGGCTCCAGCTTCCTGGTGTTCAGCGACTACTGCCGTGGCGCGCTTCGGATCAGCGCATTGATGGAAGTGCCGTCGATCTTCATCTGGACCCACGACTCGATCAATCTGGGCGAGGACGGGCCGACCCATCAGCCGATCGAGCATCTCGCGTCACTCCGCGCCATGCCGGGAATGATCGTGCTCCGGCCGGCCGACGCCAATGAAGTGGTGGAGTGCTGGCGGGTGATCATGGAGATCAAGGACCGGCCGGTCTGCCTGGTGCTCTCCCGCCAGGCGCTGCCGGTGTTCGATCGCTCCCAATACGCGGCGGCGAGCAGGAGTGGCCCGGGGCGGGTACGTATTGGCCGACGCGCCGGCGGGGAAGCCCGATGTGCTCCTGCTCGCGACTGGAAGCGAGGTGGCGCTCTGCCTCACTGCCTACGAGCGGCTCGAATCCGAGGGGATCTTTGCCCGGGTCGTAAGTCTGCCCTCGTGGGAGATCTTCGACGAGCAACCGGTGGAGTACCGTGACAGTGTGTTGCCGCCGGAGGTAACCGCCCGGGTAGCGATCGAAGCCGCTTCGACCTTCGGCTGGGCCAAATTCACCGGCACCACTGGCGCCATCCTGGGAATGCGCTCCTTTGGGCTCTCCGCGCCGATGAAGGTCGTGGCGGAACACTTTGGCTTCGAGCCCGACCACGTGGTGCGTGCGGCTCGAGATCAGGTGGCCGCCGTACGGCGGTCCTGAGCGAAGTGAAGGATCTCTCATCACGAGCGGCGTAGAGGGATCCTCGCTACGCTCAGGATGACAATCATGAGCCAGCAGGACAGCTACAAGAAGGAGGCGGCGGAGCGGGCGGTGGAGCTGGTCCAGTCCGGCATGGTGGTAGGACTCGGCAGCGGCGAGACCGCCACCTATGCCATCCGGCGGATCGGCGCGCTGCTTCAGGCCGGCACCCTCGAGGACATCGAGGCAGTAGCGACCTCGCTCGCCACCGCGGCCGAGGCGGTGCGCTGGGGGATTCCACTGCTGGAAGACTCACGCGCCACGCCGACCGACATCACCATCGATGGCGCGGACGAGATCGATCCCGCCTTGAATCTGATCAAGGGTCGCGGCGGTGCCCTCCTGCGAGAGAAGATCGTCGCTCAGACCAGCCGCCGGGTCGTAATCGTGGCCGACCACAGCAAGCTCTCGCCGGTGCTGGGCACCCGGAGTCCGCTGCCGGTCGAGGTCGTGCCGTTCGGATCGCGCTATCAGCCCGAGTATCTCAGGGGCCTCCTGCCCCAGGCACAGATCTCGTTTCGTATGGGACCAGGCACCGCTCCCGTCCGCACCGACCAGGGGAACTTCATCCTCGACTGCGTCACCGGGCCGATCGAGCAGCCGGAGGAACTGGCCCGCCGGCTGCAGGCCCGCGCCGGCGTAGTCGCCCACGGGCTCTTTCTGGGCCTGGCGACCGATGTCATCGTCGCCGGCCAGTCGGGGATCGAGCACCGGACCCGCGGATGATCCAGGTATTCGCCAGCGCCGATGCTCTGGCCGACGCCGTCGCCCGGCACATTGTGACCTCTGCTGCGAACGCCGTCGCCACCACCGGCCGCTTCACCATCGCCCTCAGTGGCGGATCCACTCCCGAGGCTGCCTACTCGCGACTCGCGACTCGGGACTCGCGACTCCGACTCGACTGGCGACTGAATCCACGTGCTATGGGGCGACGAACGCTGCGTCCCACCGGACGATCCCCGGAGCAACTACCGGATGGCGAAGGAGGCACTACTGGATCGGGTGCCGATACCGCCCGATCAGGTCTATCGGATCAGGGGTGAGGACAATCCGGAGAGAGCTGCGGCCGAATATGAGGCTACGCTGCGCTCATTGCACGACCTCGATCTCGTCCTTCTCGGTCTCGGCGAGGACGGCCACACCGCCTCTCTCTTTCCCGGCCAGCCCGCTGTCCACGAGACCGAGCGATGGGTCGTTGCGGTTCCCGGAAGTCCTCATCGCCCACCTGATTCTCTCTGGCGAGTCACCCTCACTCCGGGAATCCTCAATCGGGCGAGAAACGTCACCTTCGTCATCTCAGGCGCGAGCAAAGCTGCTCGGCTGCAGCAAGTACTGGAGGGACCGTTCACGCCGGACCTACTGCCTGCCCAGGCCATCCGCCCCCTGAATGGACGGCTCACCTGGATGATCGATCAAGCGGTCGCCAGCCGGCTCCGGCCGGAACCCGCGCCTAAGTGAATCAACAACTGCGCAATTGCTTTTTCTCATATGACGCGCGTGACGGTGCGATCAGGGCATGTCCCTCAGCGCGCGCCGTATAATGGTCTGCGCGTCTTCCTGGATCCGCTTCAGGTGGTCCCTCCCGACATAGCTCTCGGCGTAGAGCTTGTAGACCTCCTCGGTGCCGGATGGGCGGGCCGCGAACCAGCCGTTCTCCGTGACCACCTTCAGGCCGCCAATGGGGGCGCTCGTTGCCGGGCGCTCTGGTCAAGCGGCTGATGATCCGGTCGCCCGCGATCGTCGGAGCGGTGATCTGGTCCGGCGACAGCCGCAGGAGCGCCGCCTTCTGCTCCGGTGTAGCGGGCGGCATCGATCCGCTCATAGGCGAAGTCGCCGAACTCGTCGGTCAGATCGCGGTAGAGGTCGCCCGGATCGCGGCCCGTCACCGCCGTCATCTCCGCGGCGAGAAGGCCGAGCACGATGCCGTCCTTGTCGGTGGTCCAGACGGTGCCGTCCCGCCGAAGGAGCGATGCTCCCGCGCTCTCCTCGCCGGCGAAACCGAGCGAGCCGTTGATCAGGCCATCCACGAACCATTTGAACCCGACCGGGACCTCCAGCAGCGGCCGCCCCAGCTTCGCGGCGACCCGATCGATCATGCTGGTGCTCACCACAGTCTTGCCGACGCCCGCTGCTGCCGGCCACTCCGATCGGTGGGTGAAGAGGTACCCCACGGCCACGGCCAGATAATGATTGGGGTTCAGCAGGCCGGCATTCCGGGTCACAATCCCGTGCCGGTCGTGATCGGGGTCGCAGGCCCAGGCGACATCGAAGCGATCCTTGATGCCGACCAGCCGCTGCATCGCATAGGGAGAAGAGCAATCCATCCGGATCTTGCCGTCCCAGTCGAGCGTCATGAAGCGGAAGGTAGGATCCACCTCGTCGCTCACCACGGTGATCGGGATCTGGTAGCGCTCCGCAATCGGCTCCCCAGTATTCGACTCCGGCGCCTCCCATAGGATCGACACCGAGCTTGAGGTCCGCGGAGCGCAGCGTGTCCAGCCTTATGACGTTGGCCAGATCGCCGACATACGAGTTCATGAAGTCGTAACCCCGGGTGGTGGCGGCCCGACGCGCCCGGTCGAATGGGATGCGCTTCACCCCCCGCAGCTCGTCCGCGAGCAGCTGGTTGGCCCGGTCCTCCATCCAGCTGGTGACCTGAGTATCGGCGGGACCGCCGTGGGGCGGGTTGTACTTGAAGCCGCCGTCGCGCGGCGGATTGTGGGACGGCGTGATGACGATTCCATCGGCCAGATCGGACGGGCGACCGCGATTGTGGGTGAGGATCGCATGGGAGACGACCGGCGTCGGCGTATAGCCCTGGCGGTCGTCGATCATCACACTCACCCCGTTGGCCGCGAGCACTTCGAGAGCGCTGGCCCAGGCGGAGTCGGACAGCGCGTGGGTGTCGGCGCCGAGGAAGAGCGGCCCGGAGATGGCCTGCTGGCGCCGGTAGTCGCAGATGGCCTGGGTGATGCCGAGGATGTGAGCTTCGTTGAAGGAGAGGTCGAAGGCCGAGCCGCGATGGCCGGACGTGCCGAACTTGACGCGTTGCTCGGCCACCGATAGGTCGGGTCGGCGAGTGTAGTATGCCGTGATCAGCCGCGGCAGGTTCACCAGCATGGATGGCGTAGGCAGTTTCCCCGCCCGGGGATCAACCTTCATGCAAAAGAGGCCCTCCGGATGACCGGCTCGGCAAAGCTCATGGGTCAAGGTACAATACTGCGATGAACGCAATCCAG
>CAWGVB010000023.1:0-42284 GCA_963825815.1 uncultured Gemmatimonadales bacterium
CGTTACGCCGAGGCCCGCGCGGCGTATAAAGCGACACTGGCCCGGGAGCGTAACCGGGCCCGGAGCCTTTTCGGCAGGGCGCGAGCGGCGGAGCTGGCCGGCGACCGCGAGGCTGCGGCCACCGGCTACCGGGACTTTCTCAAGTTGATGGCCAGCTCCGATGGGAATCGTCCGGAGCTGGCCACCGCGAAGGCGTTCTCGGCCTACTGACCCGTCGAGTCGGACTCCGCTTCTCCAGTCTCCTGGCCCTGCCCCGCACCCATCTCCCGCAACTCGGCGCCGGCCTGGGCACTGGCCAGGGACCGGACGGCATCTTTTGCCATGGTAGCCGGCGGAACCTTGCTGGGATCGGATGATTGGTTCTTGAGCGACCAGACGTTGGTGATGAAGTCGGCATCCTTGGGTTCAGTCTTCTTCCAGCGTGACCCCCTTGGGGAGGACACCCGTTGCCGGCGGCAGCGGACCGTTCAGGGTGACCTTCTTGGCGACCAGCGTCATCCCCTGGCTCGGGTCCACCCACCGGAGCATCACCATGGGGGCCCCCGGCATGACGCAGGCGCTGGTCTTGTTCATCTTGTACACGTCGCATTTCTGGCCGGCGATGGTCTCCGAGCCGGCCTTCTCCCCGAACAGGGTGACGAACGCGTCGGCGTCGCTCCCCCCGCCCAGCTGAGTGGCCAGCTTGATATTCTCCCGGAACCGCGCCTTGCCGGAGGCGTCCAGCGCCGCGTACTCCCGGGCGAGATGAGGCCGCAAGGCGGCGCTGACCTCACCGCTTTGCTGGCCACCCATCTTGTTGTAGGTGTACTGGGAGTCTCGCGTCGTGACCACGAAGGAGCGGACGGTGTCCTTCTTCCCACCCGCCTCGAACGGCATAACCATTTTGATGATCATGCGGTCGGCCGCGACTCCCATCTCATAGGTCAGGGGCCGCACCGGGTTGCTGCTTCTGGGCGCTCACCTCGTATACGATGTAGGCGGTTTTGACCGAGCCGCCGGTAAGGGCAAAGGGATTATCCTGGGCTGCAACTGAGCCGGGCAAGAGAAGCGCGAGAATCGCTGCTCGGCGCGGGGTAAGCATCGAAATAACTCCTGGAAACGAGGACAGTGAAAACGGGACACTAAGATCGTCACACAGCAGCGGGGCGCGCCAGGGGGAATTTCGATTACAGCGGTCTCGCACTAACTTGGGACGCCAGTCAGATGGTTAGCACTCACCACAAAGGATTGAACAATGCCGCGGCCTTTTCACCGCCGATCTCTGTATCTCGCTGTCTGCTTCCTGGCTGCGCCGGCGGTGCTCACTGCCCAGGGGGCCAAGCCGCTCGAGGTAGGGGCGAAGGCACCCGAATTCAGCATGAAGGGAGCCACTCGCTACGGCGTCCTGGCCAAGCCGGTGCACCTCTCCGACTTCAAGGGGAAGACCGTCGTCCTGGCCTTCTTCTACAAGGCCCGAACCAAGGGCTGAACCATCCAGATGAACGCGTACCGTGATCAGTACGCGACGCTCTTCAAGGATGGCCAGGGTGTGGTGCTCATCGCCATCAGCGCCGATCCCGACACAGCGTTGGCTTCGTGGGCCCGAGATTCCGAGTTTCCCTTCCTGTTCGCCAGCGACAGCGGGACAGCCGTGGCCAAGAAGTACGGCGCCCTGGCCGACAATCCGGGGATGACCAACCGCAACCTGTTCGTGGTGGGTCCCGACGGGAACATCGCCTACCGGGCAACGCCGTTTCAGGAAGTCGACCCCAAGGCGTACAAGGATCTCGGCGCGGCGATAGAAAAGACCGGAGGACGGGCGGAGAGGCGGTCGGACGGAGAATCGGGGAGTTAACCACAAAACGTGTGGACCCGCTGGCGAGAAGTAACCTGTCCTTTACCAGACTTTGATGGTTGGTTGCGGGTTGGAGACCGAAAAGGGATGATTCACCTGCCGGGCATCGAGTAAAACGCCCCCAGGATGCGCGCCGTAGATCAGGTGCGCCAGCAGCACCGAGACCGGCGTCTGGTAGCCGTAGTTCAGCGCCAGGAAGCCGGGCGGCTCGAGCTGGCGGGTGACGGTGGGCCCCTTCTGCTCGCTGGCCATGCGCGGGTGCAGCGCCGGCAGCAGGCTCATCCCGACCGTCAGCACGAACAGCGCCTGGACCACTCCGATCGCCGCGCCGGCCCACCAGGTCGCCCGGCCCCAGACGTGAAAGGCGGCGACGTAGCGCCAGCGAGAAGATCCAGCCGTCCAGCAGTGGACGCAGGAAGCCGATCAGCTTGGCCCGATCGCGATTGGGGGTGAACATCGTGCCCAGCATGTAGGGGAGATTCATCCGGGTGAGCCGCAGCCCCTGGCTGCCGGCCATCACCGTGGTCAGCGCCAGCGTCGCCACGAAGCTCCACAGCAGCCAGTCTCTGCCAGTTCATACCCGCGCCTCCTCGGCCTTCGGCGCCTCCTGCTGCTCGCGGCACCTGCCGCGGCATCGGTGCCTCGCCCTCGAGCCGCCGGGCCAGCGAGATCGCCGCGTTGATCAGTCCCACGTGGGTGAACGCCTGGGGGAAGTTGCCCAGCGCCGCGCCGGTCCTGGGGTCGATCTCCTCGGCGAAGAGCCCGACGTCGTTGGCGTAGCCGCAGAGCCGCTCGAACAGTTGCCGAGCCTCGTCCACCGTCCCGCCGCCCAGGGCCAGGTACTCCGCTCCCCAGAAGCTGCAGATGCCGAACGCGCCCTCGCCCGGCGAGACCGGATCTCCCTCTTCTCCGGACTCTCTGATCCTCTGGTAGCGGTAGAGGAGCCCGTCGCCTGCGCCCGAGCCGCTCGCGAATCCGCTGGTAGGTCTGCCGCATCCGCTCGGAGGTCGGCGGACTCGAATCCGTACCAGGCGAGCAGCAGCAAGGTCGCGTCCACGCCGGTCGCCCTCGAGCTCGGCGACGTAGCTCTGCCAGCGCCGGATTCCAGGCCCGGGTCTCGACCTGCCGGCGAATGGCCTCGCGGTTCTCCTCGAACTTGGCCGCGGGGGCCCAGCGCACATGGTCCTTCGCGTGCAAGCTGTAGCAGGCGGTCCAGCGCCACCCAGCACAGCACCCGCGAATGGGTATGGTTGGCCCGGCCGGTGCGCGGCTCCCAGATGCCTTCGTCCGGCTCCTCCCAGTGCCGGCAGACGTATTCGCCCCAGCCCCGCAGCACCCGCTCGGTCTCGCGGTCGAGGCTGCCTCCCGCCTGCACGAAGTGGGTCACCGCGTCGATCACCTCGCCGTACACATCGAGCTGCCGCTGCTCCGCCGCCAGGTTGCCGATCCGGACCGGCCGCGACCCGCGGTATCCCGCCAGGCGATCCAGCGTGCGCTCTCCGGGCGGCTTGTTGCCGTAGCACGTCGTAGAGCACCCGGAGCTCGGGCCGGGTCAGTCGGGTGGCGTGCAACAGCCAGTTGACGAAGGCGTGGGCCTCGTCCATGTAGCCCAGGCCGAAGAGCGCGCGAACCGTGAGCGAGGCGTCGCGCAGCCAGCAGAAGCGGTAGTCCCAGTTGAGCGAGCCGCCGATCCGCTCGGGCAGCGAGGTGGTCGGCGCGGCGACGACCGCACCCGAGGGAGCGTAGACCATGAGCTTGAGGGCGAGCGCGCTCCGAATCACCGCCTCGCGGCAGGGGCCGTCGTAGCGGGCGCGCGAGGCCCAGCTCTGCCACCAGTCGCACCGTGCGCGCGACGGCGCGTCGCGCGACCACTCGCCCAGCGGCGGCAGCACCGCCGGCCCCTCGGCGGCGAAGGTGAGCGACGCATGGGCCGACGGTCCCGGCGGAGAGACGGGCCCGTCCGCCGGCTGTGCCGTCCGCTGTCGAACTCGAGCGGCAGGTCGGTCCGCGAGGCAGCAGGCCTGCGCCGGTCTCCACCCGAAGTCCCAGCTGTCCGGCCTGGCGGACGCGTCGCGGGCCGGAGTCCGTACCCGGGACGCGGCTCGAAGGACCACTCGATCTCCACCTCGCCCCGCTCGCACTCGATCAGCCGAAGGATCTCCCGCTCCGGCACCAGCAGGCGTTCCTTCTCCTCCTCCGAGGCCACCGGCATGAGATCGGTGAGAACCAGCATGCCCGCGCCGGTGATCGAACCGGGTCTGGAGCACGTTGGTGTCTTCGATGTAGCGGCGTTCGGTCTGGAAGGGCGCGACCGGCGCGATGCGCCAGTGCCCGGCGACTGGGATCGAGGATGCGCACCGAAGAGGGAGGGGCTGTCGAACCGGGGCCAGCAGAGCCAGTCGATCGATCCGTCCCGCCCGACCAGGGCGAGCGGACCGACCATCGCCGATGGCGGCGTAGTCGCCGATGGCATTCGGGTTAGGCGCCGAGGTCACGTCGAGGCGCGGTGCAGTCGAAGTGCTCCGGCGGCTGCCTCATCAACCATCCAGATGAGCCGTCCCTCAGCCGGGCGAATGGCTTGCGCCGGGAGGATATCGGGATTGAACGGTCCCTCCACCACCCGCTGCAGCGTTTGAGCCTTGCTGGCACCCGACACGACGAAGGTGACGTTTCTCGCCCGATTGAGGATCCCCGGAGTGAGGGTGACCTGCGGAGGGCCACAGGTGAGCGGTCAGCGGTGAGCGGTGAGCGGGAACTTCCGGAACCGCAACGACCCAGCGATCGGTCTCGTGGACAGCGGGCTGGCCGGGAAAGAGGGAGGCGGTGTGGCCATCCTCGCCCATGCCGAGAAGGACCAGGTCGAGGCCCTCGCCGCTCGAGCAATGAGCGCAGCTTCGCTCGTACTCAGCCGCGGCCTTTTCCGGATCGTCTTCCCCCCGGATCCGGTGGATTTGATCGGCGGAATCGGCACCCGGTCCAGCAGCGCCTCCTTCGCCATCCGATAGTTGCTCCGGGGATCGTCGGGCGGGACGCAGCGCTCGTCGCCCCAGAGCACATGGATCAGTCGCCAGTCGGGAGTCGCGAGTGTCGGGGAGTCGCGGAGTCGCGAGTCTGGAGTACGCAGCTCGCGGGGTGGATCCACCGCTCAGCGCGATGGTGAAGCGGCCCTCCGCAGAGATGGCTCGCTGGCACACGTCGACGAAGTGAGCGGCGACAGCATCGGCCAGAGCATCCGGCGTCGGGAAGACCTGGATCATTGGCGGGCCGGGTCCGGTGCTCGATCCCCGCCTGACCGGCGACGATCACATCGGTCGCAAGGCCGAGGAACAGTCCGTGCGCGACCACGCCGGCCCGGGCCTGCAGCCGGCCGGCCAGCTCCTCCGGCTGCTCGATCGGCCCGGTGACGCAGTCGAGGATGAAGTTCCCCTGGTCGGTGCGGACGGGCGAGGCGCCTGGTCCCATGCGAAACGAGATCTGGGCCTGGGGCAGAGGCGCCTGAGATACTCGGCCTGGTAGCGCGATCCGAAGGGCACGACCTCGACCGGCAGCGGACTCCGGGTGCCCAGCACCGGCGAGAGCTTGCTGTGGTCGGCCACGATCACGACCCGGCGGCTGGTCTGGGCGACGATCTTCTCCCGCAGGAGGGCGCCGCCCCGACCCTTGATGAGATTCAGCGCGGGATCGATCTCGTCCGCGCCGTCGATGGTGATGTCGGTCGGAGTCGCGCGTGAGTCTTCCAGCAGCGGAATCCCCAGCCGCACCGCCTCGGCCGCGGTGGCGAGCGAGGTCGCCACTGCCTCGATGTCCTCGAGGGTGCCGGCGCGGAGCAGCGCGCCGATCCGCCGGATGGCGTAGGTCGCGGTCTCGCCGGTGCCGAGTCCTACGACCATGCCGGACTGCGACCAGCTCGACCGCCCGCTCCGCCGCCTCCTGCTTGTAGCGTCCTGCTGGCTCACGGCAGCACTGGCTCAGAGCTCCACGAAGCACGATGGCACGATGTCGATCGACTAGCGTCATCACGCCGTGCTCGCTGCATTCGAGCCTCGTGCCCGCGCTTCGCTCGAGCTGCCCCGCCGCGGAGGCGCGCCACCTGCTCCTCGCGCCGACGGCGACCACGTGGTCGGGCTCGAAGCCGAAGTGCTCCGCCACGACCTTCATCGGCGCCGAGAGGCCGAAGGAGCGCATCCCCAGGATGGCGCCATTGGTGCCGGTGAACTTGGCCCAGCCGAAGGTCGAGGCGGCTTCGACCGAGACCCGCGCCGTCGATCTCCGGCGGCAACACGCTGTCGCGGTATTCCTCCGGTTGCTCCTCGAAGATCTCCCACGAGGGCATGCTCACGACCCGGGCACCGATCCCCTCGGCTTCGAGCCGCTCGCGGGCCGTCGAGGCAGAGCGACACCTCGCTGCCGGTCGCGAGCAGGAGCACGTCGGGCTTCCCCGACGGCGCGTCGGCCAGGACGTACCCGCCTCGCGCGACTCCGCTCGCCGCCGCGTACTGCGTGCGGTCGAAGATCGGCAGCGCCTGGCGGGAGAGCACCAGGCAGACCGGCCGGTCCTTGATCTCCATGATGACCCGCCAGGCCTCCACCACTTCGTTGGCGTCGGCCGGACGGAGCACGATCATTCCCGGCATGGCGCGGAGCGACGCGAGATGCTCGATCGGCTGATGGGTCGGCCCGTCCTCGCCCAGATTGATCGAGTCGTGGGTCCAGATGAAGATCGACGGCACTTCCATCAGTGCGCTGATCCGAAGCGCGCCACGGCAGTAGTCGCTGAACACCAGGAAGCTGGAGCCATAGGGCCGGAGCCCCGACAGCGCCATGCCGTTCGCCAAGGCGCACATCGCGTGCTCGCGGACGCCGAAATGAAAGTTGCGGCCGGCGTAGCTCTCCGCCGTATCCCGGCGGCTGGAACTCGCCCGCGCCCTCGAAGGTCAGGAGGGTCTTGGTCGAAGGCCACAGATCGGCCGACCCGCCCAGCAGCCAGGGAACCCGGCGCGCGATCGCGTTCTGCGCCTTGGCCGAGGCGTCGCGGCCGGCGACGCCCTTGGGATCGGGAGGGAAGACCGGGAGGTCCTGGTCCCAGCCGGGTGGCAGCATGTGTCTCGGCATGCAGTCGAGCTGGAGACCGGCATCGGGAAACTTCTTCTGGTACGCCGCGACCAGCTGGTTCCACTGCCCGTGCGCCTCCCTGCCCCGGCGGCCGAGCTCGGCCTGAAAGTGCTGGCGCACACCATCGGGAACCAGGAACTGGGCGTCGGGATCCCAGCCGTAGAACTCCTTGGCCAGGCGGACCTCGTCGGCGCCGAGCGGCTCGCCGTGGGCTTCCTTGGTATCCTGCCGGTGGGGAGCGCCGTAGCCGATGTGGCTGTCCACGATGATCAGCGTGGGCCGGTCGCGGGTGGCGAGGAAGGTGTCGAACGCGTGGGTCAGCAGGTCGAGATCGTTGACGTCGCCCACCCGGAGCACGTTCCACCCATAAGCCAGGAACCGGCCGGCGACATCCTCGGTGAAGGTGATGAGGTCGAGCCCTCGATGCTGATCCGGTTGTTGTCGTAGATCCAGCAGAGATTGGAGAGCCTGAGATGGCCGGCGAGTGAGGCGGCCTCGGAGCCGACCCCCTCCATCATGTCGCCGTCGCCGCAGAAGGCGTAGACGTTGTAATCGAAGAGGTCGAAGCCGGGACGATTGTACGTGGCGCCGAGCCAGCGGCCGGCCGCCGCCATGCCCACGCTCATGCCCACCCCCTGACCCAGCGGGCCGGTGGTCGCCTCCACGCCGGAGGTCCAGCCGTACTCGGGATGACCGGGACAGCGGCTTCCCGCCTGGCGGAAGTTCTTGATGTCGTCCAGCGTCACCGCCAGTCGTCCCTGCCCCACTTCCTCGTACGACTCGTTCATCGCCTTCACTCCCGCCAGATGAAGCAGGCTGTACAGCAGCATCGAGGCGTGGCCGTTGGAGAGGACGAAGCGGTCGCGGTTGGGCCAGCGGGGATCGTCGGGATCGTAGCGAAGGAAGCGCTGCCACAGGGTGTACGCGGCAGGCGCCAGCGCCATCGGCGTGCCGGGGTGGCCCGACTTGGCCGCTTGCACCGCATCCATGGAGAGCGTGCGGATCGTATTGATGCAGAGCCGGTCCAGCTCCGCCCAATCGGTGGTGCCTGCGCCGCTTTCCGGCGCGGTTCGAGTGGAGGTCATGACGCTGCCAGCGCCTCCGACTTGGCCGCGATCCGCTCCAGCAGCGCATTCCACGACTTCACGAACGCCTCGGCGCCTTCCCGCTGCAGCTGCTCGGCGAGCGCGTCTACATCGATTCCCGCGCGCTCGAACTCGGCGAGCACCGACTCGGCGTCGCCCCCATCCTCCGGCATCACTCCACGAATCTGACCGTGATCGGCAAAGGCGAGCAGGGTCGCATCCGGCATGGTGTTGATGGTGTCGGGCGCGGCGAGGGCCTCGATGTACAGCACGTCCGAGGCCCGGGGATCCTTGGTTCCGGTGCTGGCCCAGAGCAGCCGCTGGTGCCGGGCACCGGCGCTGGCGAGGCACTCCGAATGATGCGAGGCGAGCAGCTCGCGATAGGCCCGATACGTCCGGCCCGCGATGGCGATTCCCAGCCGGTTCCTGAGCCCGGCCGGAACCCGCTCCTGCACCGCCTTGTCCCAGCGGCTGATGAACACCGAGGCAACGGAGACGACGTCGGGGTTCAGGCCCTTCTCGATCCGGCGCTCGACCCCGCGTTGATAGGCTCGGGCGGCGGCAAGGTACTGCTCGGCGGAAAAGAGCAGGGTGACGTTGATCGGAATGCCGGCGAAGATCGCCTCCTCGATGGCGGGGAGTCCCTCCGGCGTGCCCGGAATCTTGATGAAGACGTTGGGCCGTTCGATCTGCCGGTGCAGCGACTTGACCTCGTCCAGGGTGCGCCTGGTGTCATGCGCCAGGATCGGCGACACCTCGAGCGAGACCCAGCCGTCGAGGTGGTTGGTTCGCTGATAGACCGGCCGGAAGAGATCGGCGGCCTGGGTGAGGTCCTCGCCGCAAGGGCGAAGAAGAGCTGGTCGCCGGAGAGCCCGGCCGCGCTCGGCTCCTGGATCTGCGTCATTGTACCGGTCGCCGCTGCCGATGGCCTGATCGTAGATGGTCGGGTTGGAGGTGAGCCCGGTGACGGACAGCTCGTCGATGTAATGCCTGAGTGTGCCCTGCTGCAGGATTTCCCGGGTGATATTGTCGAGCCAGAGGCTCTGGCCGAGTGCGCTGAGCTGTTGGGTGGGGTTGGTCATGCTCTCTTCCCTTCGCTCAGCGCGGTAGTGGCGCCGAGCAACGTGGGTAGGTCGTACTGCAGGAGATCACCGATACGATCGACAGTCACATCGGCCGGCGGATAGTCGGCGAGAATCTCGGGGTCGAGGGCGTAGTGGCCCTGGCGGACGAAGACGGTGGTGACCCGCGGCCCCCAGGCCGCTTCACGTCGGCCAGAAGACGGAGCTTGTCGTCCACCAGCACGTAGTGGTCGGCGGGGAAGCGGGCCGCGACGTCGTCCAGCTCCCTTTCCTTATGTATATAGACCAGAATCCGGCCCTCGACCGCGTCGCCCAGTCCCGAGCGCTCGATCTTGCGAGGCTGGAACACAACGTCGCCATCGGTAAGGATCACGGTCGGGCCGAACGCAGCGAACCGCTCCAGCACGTCGAGCGAGCCAGGGAAGAGCCGGTTGGCAAAGGGATAATTCACCAGATAGGAGGAGATCTCCAGCAAACAGGGATCCCGGGGATAGGCGACCCGATAGCGCTGCAGGGCACCGAGGTAATCGGCGTAGCCCAGCTCGGAGCGGAGCTGCTCGAAGATCCTGAAGTAATGGTCGGCCGAGTCGGAACCGATGGCGCGGATGAGATATCGCCGGAGATCGGCGATCACCCGGTCGTTGTCGAGCAGGGTGTTGTCTACGTCGAACAAGAAGACGATCTCGCTCCGCGACTGGCGTGGGCGCATCTGATCCAGCCTCAGGCATCGTTCTCCACGCTGGGCCCTCCGCACAGATTCGCCATCGGAGCGGGCTTAGAGGACACAGAGGGCTCCGCTGACACATCGGAATCCTCGTACTCGCACCACGAGTATCGCCAGGAACTCTTGGTGGGTTCCTGACGCAAAAGTGAACTCGTCTTGCGACCCGACCTGGGGAGCTGCCCTGACGGGAGCAACGAGGACCGACTGGGCGTAGGAGCCCTCTGTGTCCTCTAAGCCGCTCTGATGGTGAATTCTTCTGTGCCCCTCTCAACCTGCCGATCATCAGTCGCACGCCCAGTCCTGCTCCGGGTTGAACCACCCGCCACCGTTCTGAGCAGGCGATCGGCCTCGGCCGGTCCCCAGGTGCCGCTCTCGTACTGGTAGAGCGGAGTCGCGTTGCCCAGTACCGGCTCCACCACGCGCCACGCCTCGTCGACCGAGTCTTCCCGGGCGAAGAGCATCTGATCCCCCCGCATCGCGTCGCCCAGCAATCGCTCGTAGGGTGCCATCTCGTCCGTCTGGTCGTGGCAGGCGATCAACTCGACGTCTTCGCCCCGCATCTCACCCGGCAGCTTGGCCCGGGCGCCGAGAGAGAGCACCACGTGCGGGCTGAGCCGGAAGCGAAAGTGGTTCGGCGGGGCCGCGGCGCAGTCGGGAAAGAGCGCGATCGGCGGCCGCTTCAACTCGACCAGCACCTCGGTCGTCGTGACCGGCAGGCATTTCCCGGCCCGGATGTAGAACGGCACGCCGGCCCAGCGCCAGGAGTCGATCTGGAGCCGGACCGCGGCAAACGTCTCCACATTGGAATCGGGGGCGACTCCCTCCTCGCGTCGGTAGCCATTGAACTGTCCCCGCACCACGTCGGACGGCTCGAGCGGCCGCATCGACCGGAACGCCTGGGCCTTCTCGTCCCGAACTGCTTCGGTGCCTCGGGTGGAGGGTGCCTCCATCGCCAACAAGCTGGCCACCTGGAGCAGGTGATTCTGCACCACGTCGCGGATCGCGCCGGCCTCCTCGTAGAACTTTCCCCGTCCTTCCACCCCGAACTTCTCCGCCATGGTGATCTGGACCCGCTCGACGTAGTTGCGGTTCCAGATCGGCTCCAGGAAGCTGTTGGCGAACCGGTAGTAGAGGAGGTTCTGCACCGGCTCCTTGCCCAGGTAGTGATCGATTCGGAAGATCGAGGGTTCGGGAAAGTACTGATGCAGCGTCGCGTTGAGCTCCTGGGCCGAGGCGAGGTCTCGGCCGAACGGCTTCTCCACCACAACCCGCCCGTCGGATGCGATGCCTACCCGGGCCAGGCCGGAGACCACGGTGGGAAAGAGGCTGGGCGGGATCGCCAGATAGAAGAGCGGTCGGCGGCAGCCGGCCAGCGCATCCTTGAGTCGCTCGTACGTGCCCGGGTCCTCATAGTCTCCGCCCACGAACCGAAGCAGGCCGCACAGCTTCTGAAACGCGGCGGGCTCGAAGCTGCCGTGCTGCTCCACACTCTGGCGCGCCCGTGCCCGGAGCTGCTCCAGGTTGTAGTCGGAGCGGGCGACGCCCAGGACCGGTACGCTCAGATGTTTGTGGCGGACCATCGCCTGCAGGGCGGGAAAGATCTGCTTGAAGGCGAGGTCGCCGGTGACGCCGAAGACGACGAGTGCGTCGGAGGGAACGGGGAGTTGCGCCATCGTGGGATCCTAGCCGGGGCCCTTCTCCTGGTGGCCGCCGAACTGGTAGCGGAGAGCGGAGAGGACCTTGTTGGCGAAGTCGCCCTCACCTCGGGAGCTGAACCGCTGAAACAGGGCGGCGCTCAGCACCGGAGCGGGAACCGATTCATCGATGGCGGCGGCGATGGTCCAGCGTCCCTCGCCCGAGTCGGAGACCCGCCCGGCAAAGTCGGCCAGGTCGGGACTCTCGTGCAGGGCGCGGGCGGTGAGATCGAGCAGCCAGGAGCTGATCACGCTGCCGCGGCGCCAGAGCTCGGCGATCTCGCCCAGCTCCATGCGATACTGGTAGTGCTCGGGATGGCGCAGCGGCGTGGTCTCGGCGTCGGCTTCCTGGGTACGAAGCCCCGCGCCGGCGTGGTGCAGGATGTTGAGACCTTCAGCGTACGCGGCCATCAGGCCGTACTCGATCCCGTTGTGCACCATCTTCACGAAGTGGCCGGCCCCGGCAGGCCCGCAATGGAGATAGCCTCGCTCGGCGGTGCCCTTACCGGCTTTGCGCCCGGGAGTGGGGGCTGCAGCGTCCATACCGGGAGCCAGAGTAGCGAACACGGGATCGAGTCGTTTCACCACGTCCGGCTCACCGCCGATCATCAGGCAATATCCTCGCTCCAGTCCGAAGACGCCGCCGCTGGTGCCCACATCTACATAATGAATGCCCTTCGCCTTCAGTTCCGCGGCCCGGCGGATGTCGTCGTGGTAATAGGAGTTGCCGCCGTCGACCACGATGTCGCCCGAGGCCAGCAGGGACGACAGCGCCGACAGGGTCTGGTCCACCAACGCCGCCGGGACCATCAGCCAGACCAATCGCGGGGGCCGGAGCGCCTTGACGAAGGCGGCCAGCGAATCGGCGCCGGTGGCACCCTCACCGGCCAGGGCCTTCACCGCCGGCGGATGGACGTCGTAGACCACGCACTCGTGTCCCGCGCGCATCAGCCGGCGCACCATGTTGCCACCCATCCGTCCCAAGCCCGATCATGCCTAGCTGCATACTGTGAATGTACTGGGAATCTGGTAAGCGGTGAGCGGTGAGCGGTGAGCGGGCGTACAGGTTGGCGTTGTCATTCTGAGCGCAGCGTTGTCATTCTGAGCGAAGCGAAACATTCTGCGCCTGGACACGGATCTCGCTACCGTGGCACCTTCACCAGCTCCAATCCGCGGAGCGCGGCACCGAGGAGCGCCGCCTCGAGCGTGAGGACGGAGATCGGCATCCGTCCGAGCAGCCCGGCCATCCGGCCCTTGGCCGTGAATGCGCTGAAGAAGGCGTCGTCCCGGAGCGCGGGGAGAATCCGGGGAGGAATCCCGCCCGCGAGATAGACCCCACCCAGGCTCAGCACCTTGAGGGCAAGGTCCCCTGCCTCCGCGCCGAGGATGGAGACAAAGCGCGCGAGGGCGGCGTGGCTCAACGGGTCGGGATCTGGTCGCAGCGCGGCTCCTCCAATCAGCGCCGGCGCGTGCTCCACGGCGGCAAGCGCGCGGCCCATCCCGGGCGACTCGGGGGCGTAGTTCGAGTCTCGCAGATATTGATATACGTGGAGGAGACCGGGCCCGGAACAGACCCGCTCCACACTGACGTGATCGAACCTGCGCTTCAAGTAGGCCAGCAAACCGGCCTCGAGCTCGTCCCGGGGAGCGAAGCTCGCGTGGCCACCCTCGGAGGGAAAGGCGCGGTAGCGGGTGCCGTCATATATAAGGAAGGCCTCGCCCAGCCCGGTGCCGGGAGCCACCACCGCGATGGCGCCGCCGGCTACCGGCTCACCGGGGTTGAGACTGATGAGCTCCGACGATTCGAGGCTCGGCACCGCCTCGCCGATTGCCTCGAGGTCGTTCATCAGATGCACCGATGGGAGGTCAGCTCGGCGGCAAGCCCGGTCTCGCTGAGATCCCACGACAGGTTCGTGACCCGCGCCGAGCCGCCGATCACCGGTCCCGCTACGGCGAAGGAGGCGCCGTCGACGGTGAGACCGCTACCGGTGAGGAACTCGCGGACCATGACCGAGAGGGACGCGGTACTTGGCGCTGGGAAACCGGCAGGAAGCCAGCGGGGACCGCGGGCCCTGCTCGGGGGAGTATACCGCCAGGGCAGTCTTGGTCCCGCCTACGTCGCCGGCCAGGAGGAGGCCGGTCCGCCCAGCCCGGGAGCGGGAGGGAGCGCGGGTATCGTCCAACGAAGAAGCCATTAATGGGAATGTAGCCCAACCACCGCGGATGGGGTCGACGATCGTCTAGCTGGCGCGATCCGAGGCCGCCGCCGCAGATTCGGATGATCGCCATGACCGCCCCCACCATCGCCGGACCCCAGCGCAAGCCGTACGACGACGAGATCGACGTCTACGGCATCACCCATCACGGGAAAGGTCCGGAAGGACAACCAGGACCACTTCCTCATCTGCTCCCTGAAGCGGCAGATGGTGGTCCGCCAAACCAGCCTCCCCACCATCGACGGCGTCACCCGGGAAAGCGAGCGGCTCGCCTTTCTCATGATGGTAGCCGACGGCGTCGGGGGCGGGGTCAAAGGCGAAGAGGCCAGCCGGATGGCCGTGGAGGCGGCAACCCAGTACGTCCAGCGCAGCATGCGCTGCTACTATGCCGCCAGGGCCGAGGACGACGAGGAGTTCTTCGAGGCGCTCAAGGAGGCGGCACTCGGCTGCCACGGGGAACTGATGCGCCGGGGCCAGAAGGATCCGGAATATCGGGGCATGGCCACCACCCTGACGCTCTACCTGGGCGTGTGGCCCTGCGCTTATCTGCTCCAGGTGGGGGACAGCCGCTGCTACATCCTCGAGCAGGGGCAGCTGACCCAGATCACCCGCGACCAGACCATGGCGCAGGAGCTGATCGATCTCGGCGTCATGAAGCCGGCAGGATGCCAAGCGCAGCAAGCTCGGGCACACGCTCTCGAGCGCAATCGGCGGACGCAACACCGAGCCGGTGGTCACCCGACGCGAACGCGAAATGGGGCACCGTCGCACTGCTCTGCAGCGACGGGCTCACCCAGCACGTCTCCGACGACCGCATCCGCGAGCGGCTGCTCACCATGAAATCGTCCCGCCAGGTCTGCGAGGATCTGTTGAACGATGCACTCGCAGACGGCGGAACCGACAACATCACCCTGATCGTCTGCAGGGCAATTCCGGGAAATTAGAAAGGCGGAACGACTCGCTCACTCGTCGTTCAAAGCGCCAGCTTGCCATCCTTCACGATCACCTTCCCATCCGCCTCGACCGTCGCCTTGAGGAGCGGCACTGTCCAGCCGCCGCCAACGGGAGGGTTGGTGCCACCCAGATAGCCATTGGATCCGAAGCTCAGCGATACCGCTCCGGCCGAGGCTTCGAGTTGTGGCCCGTAGCTCGGAATGTGGCTGTACTGGATCGCAGGGTTCAGTCCGATCACGATCGACCCGAAACGGCCGGCGTTTTTCATCGACTGCTTGAGGCATTCCTCGTCCGAGGCAGCAGTCACACTGGTGGCGACGCCGTTCTTGACGTCTATCGCCTCATCCTTTACCGGCTGGCTGCATTGATCTTCCGCTGCGCGGAGTTTGCCATTCGCGCTGGTCTCGATCGGAGCAAACCGTACCGTCCCGCCAGGGAGCCCGGCCGAGCGTTGCGCTTCGTTGCCCTTGGTGCCGGGTGGAACCAGGCCCGCGCCGACGACGACCGGGCGCTTTCCCAGATCGACCGTGAAATCGGTTCCTTCCGGTGAGGTGACTCGGAGGTGCTTGGCGCCCTGAAGTATCTGCTTGATCGCCTCGCCCTTGGCCCGGATGGCGGAGTAATCGGCATCCACGGCGGTCCACGTCATTTCGGCGTAGGCCGGGTAGTCCATCTGGATCGATGCCGTGTCGGAAGGCGTGGGGATCCCGATGAACAGACTTCGGGTGATTCCCTTATCTCGCTCCGGCCGGCTTGCCGCGTCCAGCTTGGCCAGTGCCTGGTCTACCTGGGAGCGCCGGTCTACCGTCCGCACCGAGGCGAAGTCCTCTCCCGAGGGAAGGTAGAAAGCGACCGCGACGTTCTGGGCCGCGAACTTCTCGTACGACGTCGGTGACTTGGCGATGACGTCCTCCGGGACGCTGGCATAGAGCTCTCGCGTCAGTCGCGGGCTGTCCAAGAAGAGGAGCGGACGACCGCCGGCCTTCTGCACTTCGGCGCCCAGCGCTTCCATCTGGCGAACCATGAGAAGACCGCCGCTGATGGTGACGAGATCGCCTGGCTTGATACCGGCCGACTGAACCAGCTTCGGCGCCAGCTCGTTGAACCGCCTGGCCGACTCGGCGAGGCTGGCGCGGGTGGCGTCCGGCATCGGATCACCCATCGTGGGATAACCCTGGGCCTGGGCTCTGGTGGTGAGTGCACCGGCCAGTAAGGATAGAGCGACGAGTGGAGGCAAGAGGGGCAACACGACGCATAGTGCACCTTCCTAAAAGGAGGGAGCCTTCGTAGCGTCGCTTGTGGGGAGCCGGCGTCTCGGAGGATGGTTCGGGGGACGGGCAAGGGTACAGGGCGGTACCGGAGGTGTCAATGGCAGTGGGGGATAACGCTATAGTTTGATCGCCTTGATGATGTTGCGGAGCATGCCGGCGAAAACCACCTGGTGAATCCCCCACAAGGCATACCAATACACCAGCCCCGGCAGCCCAACCGGGTCGAAAATCGCGGTCTGCCGAATGAGGCTCCCACCCTTCTCCGGCGTAACCTCGAATTGCAACCAGGCGCGGCCGGGCAGCCTCATCTCGGCCGCGAGCCGCAGCAGGTGATCGGGCTCCAGCGCTTCGACTCTCCAGAAGTCCAGAGCCTCACCGGGACGAAGGGTGGCGGGGTCCCGGCGTCCCCGTCGCATCCCGATTCCCCCGACCAGCCGATCCAGAAAACCTCGCAGCCGCCAGAGGCGGTCCCCGTAATACCATCCGGTCCTGCCACCGATCCGGGCGATGGGACGAAATGCCTCCCGCGGAGAGCGGTCTACCCACGCGGCCCGGGAATCCACCCGGCGGGATCCGAACCGGGCCCCGCCCCATGACCGGGGCATGCGCCGGGAGGAGAGTGCGTCGGACCAACGCGTAGCCGCAAAGCTCAGGTCCTCGTTCACCAGCGCGCGCGCCAATGCTTCGCGGACTCCTCGGGGCCGCACGGCGAAGTCCTGGAGCGCCCGGGTGTCGCGTACCACAGTCTCGTTCCGAACACCGTCGATCAGCTCCCGCCCTACGCCGGCGTAGAGCGGCGTCACCAAGCCGAGCCAGAGACTGGAGAGTCGCGGCGTGAGCACCGGCACTCGCAGCATTCTGCGCTCGAGACCGCGGAGCCGGCCGTATTCCCGCATGAGGTCGCCATAGGACACTCGATCGGGTCCGCCGATCTCGTAGATCGTGCTCCGATCACCCGGCAGCTCCAGCGCCGCGACCAGGTAGGCCACCAGATCTTCGATCCCGATCGGCTGGGTTGTGGTGTCCACCCAGCTTGGGGTCACCATCACCGGAAGCTTCTCGACCAGGGCGCGCACCAGCTCGAACGACAGGCTACCGGAGCCGAGGACGATCGAGGCGCGGAATTCGACGGTAGGAACTCCCGACTCGCGGAGAATCAGGCCGACTTCCTGCCGGCTCGCGAGGTGACGGGAGAGCTCGGCTACCGTGCCCCAGCCCGCCGAGATAGACGATGCGGGCGATGCCGGCGGTGCGGGCCGCGGCCGCAAAGCAGCGGGCGCCCTCCCGGTCACTGCGGTCATACTCCCGGCCCGAGCCCATCGAGTGGATCAGGTAGTACGCGGTGTGAACCCCTTCGAGCGCCGGGCCGAGTGACGCTGGCTCGAGCACATCGCCCGCCACTACTTGGGTCCGGGGACCCGCCTGGCCGCGAAGGTACTCGGGCCGTCGAGCCATGCAGCGGAGCGGGCGCTGGCCTTCCCCCTCGAGCGCCCGGCGGACCCGTCCCCCCACATAGCCGGTAGCGCCGGTGACCAGAACCAGTCCTTCTCTCTGGCTCACTCCGCCTCTCTCAGCTCCCGGAGCATGGCCCGAGCCTCGGGCAGCGAGTCCAGCACGATCGCCCCGGAGGCTTCCATTGCCTTTCTCAAGCGGTTTGCCGCGGCTCCGCCGATCATCAACGGCGTATTCTGGGGCAGTCCCTCCCGAGTTGCCTTGACCGCCGCCAGCAACTCTTCGTCGTTGGGAGAGTAGACGGTGCTGAGCGCGACGGCTCGGGCCTCGATGTCCCGGGCAGCCGCGAGCAGCTCGGCGACCGGCAGGTCAGGGCCGAGATAGGTAATGCCCCATCCCTCGCCCACCGCGCTCACCGCCACCATCAGGGCACCGAGCTCGTGCGCCTCGCCGGGAGGAGTCGCGACGACCAGCCTCGGCATGTCACCGCTCCACCCGGTATGCCCCTAACTGCCACTCCAGAACCCGCCGGAACACCGCCGTGCTCATGTGCTCCTGGGCAACGGACAGTGCTCCGCTGGACCAGCCGTCGCCGACCGCTTCGACAGCGGGAGCCACGACTTCATTCAGAAAGACAGGGCCGCCGAGGGTGATGGCCCCCCGCTGCAGCACCGCCTGAAGCTCCTGGGCGTCGAAGCGGCCGACCGCACCGAGCGCTTCGCCGACTACGTCCGCCGCGGCGGAGCTCTCGACCCTTCCCTGCTGGTAGGGTCACCGGTGACGGAGGGACCTGCTCCTCGAGGCGCTCAAGGTCAGCCAGCGAAAGACCGGCCACCCGGGAGATGCTGTGCCCCCGACCGGTCAGCTGTTTCAGCCGGCGGAGCCGCTCGACGTCGTGATCCGAATAGAGTCGCTGTCCGCCCTGTGACCGGTGGGGCGCCACCACTCCGTAGCGCCGTTCCCAGGCCCGGAGGACATGAGGGGAGAGGCCGGTGAGATTCGCCACCAGCCGTACGGGATGCCGTGGCGTGTCGAAGCTACTGTCTTGGTTCACCCGACGATCATATGCGGTCTGTCTAGCTAATGTCAACATTATCACTTAGACATGAGCTTGACAACACGCGGCTGGTGGCACATTTGCTGGACGATTGTTAGACAGAATGCCCACGTGAGTTCAGGCGGGGAGCCTGACCAAGCCGACCTTGTCCGGCCGGCATCGGGTCAAACACCAAACTTCAGGAGTTGCCATGAAATTCAGACTGCTTACTCTCGGGTTCGCTGCCGCGGCGCTTGCCGCCGGCTGCAGCGATGACGACAGCAACACCGGTCCTGCAACAGATGCAGGAGTCCGGGTGGTGCATGCCTCGCCCGACGCACCCAATGTTGATGTCCTGGTGGATGACGTCCAGGTGCTGAGCGCGGTGCCTTACCTCGGCTCCTCGAGCTACCTCGAAGTCCCCGCTGGAAGCCGAAATATCAAGGTGAACGCGGCAGGCACCAGCACCACGGTGATCGATGCCGACCTCCCGCTGACAGCGGGGACCGACTACACCGTGATCGCGGGGGGCCTGGTCTCCGACATAGCGCCGATCGTGGTGGAGGACGATCGCTCGGCGCCGGCGACCGGGAACGTCAAGGTGCGGGCAGTCCACGGCGCACCGAGTGCTCCGGCAGTAGACATCTACGTCACCGCGCCTGGGGCAGATCTCCAAGTGGCGACCCCCACCCTGACGAGCGTTCCATTCGGCGCGGCTTCCGACTATCTGGAGATTCCAGCCGGCGACTACCAGCTTCGGGTGACGCCGGCGGGCAGCAAGATCGTGGTGATCGACAGCGGCACGCAGAGTCTGACCGCAGGACAGGTGCGTACGGTAATCGCGGTCGACTCGACCGGCGGTGGAGCGCCGTTCGACCTGCTGTTGCTGGCTGACGTCAATTAGAAACGCTGGCAGGCTAATCGGAGGGTGCGGCAGAGGCCGCCGTACCTTCCGCCGCTTCACCCACCGCTGTAACCTTCCGGCCAAACCTCTCCCAGGACCCGCTTGCAAGATGGATTGAGTCGCCTTCAGGCCGCGCTCGCCGGCCAGTACCGCATCGAGCGCGAGCTCGGCCGCGGCGGCATGGCCGTGGTGTATCTCGCCCACGACCTCCGCCACGACCGGCCGGTGGCACTCAAGGTGCTCCATCCGGAAATGGCCGAGACACTCGGCACCGACCGATTCCTCCGCGAGATCAAGCTCGCCGCCCGCCTGCAGCATCCCCACATCGTGTCAGTGCATGACAGCGGGACGACGGAAAGCGGGGCTGCGGGGCAGCAGGGCCGCGGGGCGACGCATCTCTGGTTCACCATGCCGTACATCGAAGGCGAGAGCCTGCGCGACCGGCTCCGTCGCGAGCGGCAGCTCCCCATCGACGAAGCAGTGCGGATTACCCGGGAGGTGGCGCTCGCCCTCGATTTCGCCCACCGGCACGGGATCATCCACCGCGACGTGAAGCCGGAGAACATTCTTCTGGTCGACGGCCAGGCGCTGGTCGCCGATTTCGGCATCGGCCGGGCGCTCGATGCGGCGGCGGGTGACGAGCAGATCACCAACACCGGATTCGCGGTCGGAACCCCGGCGTACATGAGCCCCGAGCAGTCGCTGGGCGAGCGCGACATCGACGGCAAGACCGATGTGTACAGCCTGGGCGTCGTGCTCTACGAGATGCTGGCCGGCGAGGCTCCGTTCAGCGGGGCCAGCGCGCAGGCGATCACCGCCAAAAGGCTGAGCCGGTGAGATCCCCAGCCTCCGCCGGCTCCGGCCGTCGGTGCCGGAGCAGCTCGAGCGGGTCGTGCTCACCGCCCTGGCGACGATTCCGGCAGACCGGTTCGCCACGCCGGGGCAGCTGGCGCAGGCGTTGTCGCCCAGTGTGGCCGGGATGACTTCCTCCCCTACCATCGCGACTCCTGCCGGGACGGCCGAAACTTCGGCCTCTCCAACGACTCGTCGTCGCAAGCCGGTTCCCGCCTGGCTCACCTTCGTGCTCGGACTGCTGGTCACGGCGACGATGGGGATGTTCCTCTGGCAGCGGAGCCGCCGTCCGGCCGAGACGCCGGGCACCAAGATGCTGGCGGTGCTCCCCTTCAAGAACATGGGCGCCGCGGGCGACCAGTACTTCGCCGACGGGCTCACTGAGGAGATCACCAGCCGTCTGGCCGGCGTCTCCGACCTCGGCGTGGTCTCCCGCACCAGCACCGATCCATATAAAGGATCGACCAAGAGTATCCGGCAGATCGGGCAGGAGCTCGGAGTCGGCTACATCCTGGAGGGCAGCGTCCGCTGGGAGAAGTCGCCCGACGGGAGCAGCAAGGTGCGGGTCACGCCCCAGCTCATCCGGGTGGCGGACGACCGGCACCTCTGGGCCGACCGGTACGACGCGGAGCTGGCCGACGTGTTCCAGGTGCAGTCCAGCATCGCCGAGCAGGTGACCAGTGCGATGAACCTGGCGCTGGATCCCTCGGAGAAGCAGGCGATCAACGAGCAGCCCGACGGCCGAACACCAAGGCCTACGACTTTTACCTGCGGGGCATCGAGTACGCCAACCGCGGGCCGGGACGAGAGGACGTTCACAATTCGGTTCAGATGTTCCGGCGGGCGGTCGATCTGGATCCGAACTTCGCCCAAGCCTGGGCCCGGTTGTCTCAGGGACGCTCCAGCGAGTACTGGTTTTTCTACGATCGAACCGAAGCCGCCCTGGCGGAGGCGAAAGCCGCCGCGGAGCGCGCACTCCGGCTGCGTCCCGATCTTCCCGAGCCCCATGTGGCGATGGGTTACTACTACTACTGGGGCAAGCTGGACTACGATCGCGCGTTGCAGGAGCTGGCTCAGGCGCGAGAGAAACAGCCCAACAATGCAGAGCTGTTCATGGCCTCTGCGGCGGTCCAGCGGCGCCAGGGACGCTGGGCGGGCTCGATCGCGGACTTCGAGAAGGCAGTACAGCTGAACCCGCGGTCGGCCGACGCCGATCGGGAACCTGGCGCAGACCTACAGCCTGGTCCGCAAGTACGACCTGGCCTGTGCGACCGCCGACAAGGCGATCGAGATCAGCCCCGACCTGTCCTTCCCCCGCTGGCTCAAGCTCCAATGCCTCATCGGAATGGACAGCCTGGAGCCGGCGAAGCAGGCGCTTCGCGCGGCTTTGCAGGGCGCAGGCTTCGTGGAGATGAGCCGGATGGCCGCGGGAACCGGCGCGATCGCCAGCTTCGCGGTGGTGCCGAACTTCCTGCTCATCGGCGATTCCACCGTGCAGCCCCGGATCGAGGCGCTGACGACCGCCGACTTCGCCGACACCGCCGGGCTATACCTAGCTCAAGTCCGACATGTATCGCATTCGGGGCCGGGCTGCGCTGGACCGGGCCTACCTCGACTCGGCGCGCACCATCCTGGAATCCCAGGTGAAGGCGCATCCCGAGGAGGCGAATTTCCATGCCCGGCTGGGGCTGGTGTACGCCAATCAGGGACGAAAGGCGGACGCGGTGCGGGAAGGTGAGAGCGCGGTGAAGCTGTTGCCGGTGAGCCGGGAGGCGTACCGCGGCGCCAACATCCAGGCGGCGCTCGCCCTGATCTATGCGACCGTCGGTATGCGATCAGAAGCAGTAGACCAGTTGAAGTATCTGCTTTCGGTACCCTCCGAGCTCAGCGTCGGCTTGCTACGGCACGACCCACGCTGGGCTCCGTTGCGAGGGGATACGAGGTTCGAGGAGCTGCTAACCGGTAAGCGGTGAGAGGATGAGGGCCGGACTCATCCTGCTGGCGCTTACCTCAGGATATGAGGCCGATCTGCTGTAAGAGGGTCGCCATGTCGAAGTAATGACAGTGCGCTCTGGCCTTGTCATTCGCCACCTCGACGATCATGCAGGCCCGGACATCGATGCGCTTGCCTGTGGCTGAGATCGCGCCTCCCGGTGCTTGCAAGGGTCCCTGGTGAGTCCCTCGCCAGGTCACCTGGAAGACGACAACGTTGCCGCTCGGCAGCTCTCGATCGAACGTGGCCTGGGCATCGGGAAACGCGGTGGCCCAACCCTGCCAAACGGCAATCGCCTGGTCGGCCCCCTCTGCCTTTCGCCCGGTGGCGACTTCATCGTATACGAAGTCCGGGCTGATGCCGCTTCGCACCGCATTCCAGTTCTTCTGATTGAAGGCCATTAGCGGTGACTTGGCCGCGTCAATCAGCTGCCGTTCGGATATCAGGGTGGATTGCGGCGGCATCTCATCCTCCTGGAACGGGGTGACCTGCTCAGCGTGAGCTAACGAACTCCCATCCCCGCCTCTTTCAGCAGCAACAGATCGCCCTCGATCACCTCCGGCTTGCTCAGCTGGTCCTTGAACGGATCATTCTTCACGAACTCCGCCGCCCTGCGGGTGGCCTCGGTCGATCCCTGGCGATCCTCGAACACGGTAATGGACAGGATCTCCGTATCGCTGGTCCGCATTACCCCGTAACTATGGAAGCCTGGGATATCATTGATTCGGGGGAGGAAATTGCTTTCGATGCGCCGCACGAACTGATCCACCGTGTCGGTGGTGGCAGCGGTCTTGGTGGAGTAACGCCGGATAGTCGCGTACATCAGTTCCTCCTGGTCATGAGAGGTTGCTCAGCCGGTTTCGCGATTGGCTCCACCCCGCGCATGGGCGACCAGCAACTACCGCGCGGAGTTTCATAGCTTCTGAGGTGAAATCCCAGCATACGTCCAGGGCCGCGAGTGTCAAGCCTTCCGTCGGCCCCTGCCGGATTCCAGGTCCGAAACCGGCCAGCATGAGTAGTGTGGTGCACGCTACGGTGTTGTCAGCGGCACGTATAAGTAGAGGGATCTCAGACGTCGCCTGAATTGGAGGCAGCCACATGGAGTCCATTAGAACGGCTGCGGGCCCTGTTCCCGTTGCGACAATGACGGCGTCAGCGATCGCTGCCGGCAGATCGTCCCGCGACCACGACGCCTGGAGCCGGGCCGTCGTCTCCCGCGACCCTCGCTTCGACGGCGTGTTCTATGTGGGCATCAGCACCACCGGGATCTACTGCCGGCCGGTATGTCCCGCGCGGATCTCCTATCCCGAGCGGAGAAGGTTCTTTCCCTCTGCGGCCGCCGCCGAGCAGGAGGGATACAGGCCCTGCCTTCGCTGCCGGCCCGAGCTCGCGCCAGGGCTGGCCGTGTGCGATGCGGTGCCCCGCTCGGCCCGGGCGGCGGCAACGCGCATCGCAGCGGGTGCCCTCAACGGCAGCAGCGTGGCGGAGCTGGCGCAGGAGCTCGGCATAGGTGAGCGACACCTCCGCCGAGCCATGGAGCGAGAGTTGGGTGTGTCACCGGTGGAGTTGGCGCAGACCCATCGGCTTCTGATGGCGAAGCGCCTGCTGACTGACACCAATCTGCCGGTGACCCAGGTGGCGTTCGCCAGCGGGTTCCAGAGTCTCAGGCGATTCAACAGCGTGTTCCAGGAGCGCTACCGCTTGAGTCCGAGCATGCTGCGGCAGCGACGTCGTCCGAAGCTCGCGGCGCCCGCGCCGGACCTGCCGGGCGACTGGATCCGCTTGACCCTGGGATACCGCGCTCCGTTGGCCTGGGAGGCGCTGGTCCATCGCATTGCCCCTGATACTCCACCAGGTGTTGGATTGATGGAAGGCACCCAGTACGGCAGAACCGTGGCCCTGGAGGGATGTCGCGGAGTGATCTTCGTGCAGCCGGATCCGGAGGCACCCCAAGTCAACGTGGACCTCTCGGTCTCGCTGCTGCCTGCGCTGATGCCCCTGCTGGCGCGGCTCCGGCACTTGCTGGATCTGGACGCGGAGCCGGCCCTCATCGACGCTCACCTCGAACAGGAAGGGCTCGCCGATCTGGTCGCACAGCGGCCGGGGCTTCGGTTGCCTGGGGCTTTCGATGGGTTCGAGGTCGCCGCCCGCGAGCTGCTGGGCACCGACCTGATCGGCAGAGTAACCCAGGAGCTGGGAGAGCCGTTCGACACCGGGATCGAGTCGCTCAATCGGTTGGGACTCACACCCTACCGCGTGGCCGAGGCCGGCCGGTTCATGACCCACTTAGGCGTTCCGGCCCGGCGGGCAGAGGCACTGGCGTCGCTTGCGCGGGGTGGTGGCCGACGGCGCGCTGCGACTGGAACCGGGAAGCGAAGTACCAGCCACGCTGGAAGCACTGACCCGGATCCCGGGCATCGGTGCCCGCAGTACCACGGCGATCCTGATGCGCGCGCTCCACTGGCCCGACGCGTTTTGGGCCGCGGATCCCGAGCTCCAACGCGCGGTTGGCGCGCGGAGTACGGAGGCGCTGCACCGAATAGCTGAGCGCTGGCGGCCCTGGCGGGGCTATGCCGCGGCACAGCTGGCGTCCGCCCATGTGACCTCTCGCACAGCCACCCGCGACTGAACGATTGAGCTTCGAGCTTTGGCACGGCTCCATTCGAGCCACGCTTTTTTCGCCGACAACTCGAGGCTCATCATATGAAAGCACTGGTTTACCGGGGACCCCGCGACGTCAGGGTCGAGGACGTTCCCGATCCGAAAATCGAATGGCCAACCGACGTTCTGGTCCGGATTACCAGCACCAACATCTGCGGATCCGATCTTCACATGTACGAGGGGCGCACCGAGCTCAAAGCCGGCCAGGTGATCGGCCATGAGAACCTGGGCGAGGTGATCGAGGTGGGCAGCGCCGTGCGTCGAATCAAGAAGGGCGACCGGGTCTGTCTCCCCTTCAACGTGAGCTGTGGCTACTGCCGCAACTGCGAGCGCGGCTACACCGGCTTCTGCCTCACCATGAATCCGCCTAACGCCGGCGCAGCCTACGGCTACTCCGAGATGGGGCCGTATCCCGGCGGCCAGGCGGAATACCTCAATGTGCCTTATGGCGACTTCAACTGTCTCCGCCTGCCCGAGGACGCGGAGGAGAAGGAGAGCGATTATGTGATGCTGGCCGACATCTGGCCCACCGGCTATCACGCCACCGAGCTGGCTGGCGTGCAGCCGGGCGAAACGGTGGTGGTCTATGGTTGCGGACCGGTCGGACTGATGGCCGCGTACTCGGCGGTGATCCGCGGAGCGGCCCAGGTGATGATCGTGGACCGCCATCCCGACCGGCTCCAGCTGGCGGAATCGATCGGCGTGATCGCGATCGACGACTCCAGGGAGGATCCGGTGGAACGAGTGATGGAGCTGACCAAGGGACTGGGCGCCGACCGGGGCTGCGAGTGTGTCGGCTGGCAGGCCCACGATCCCCAGGGCCACGAACATCCCAACATGACGCTCAACAACCTGGTGAAGTCGGTCCGCGCCACCGGCGGGCTTGGCATCGTGGGTGTGTTCACCAAGGACCCCAAGAGCCCCGACAAGCTTCTGCATGAGGGCGAGGTCGCGTTCGACGTGGCGACCTACTTCGAGAAGGGACTGACCACCGGCTCGGGCCAGTGCGACGTGAAGCGCTACAACCGGAGACTTCGGGAGCTGATCCACTTGGATGACGCCCGGCCGTCGTTCATCGTATCACACGAGCTGGCGCTGGATGAGGCGCCCGATGCCTACCAGCATTTCGACGCCCGGGAGAACGGGTGGACCAAGGTGGTGCTGCACCCGGGAGCGCGGAGTGCGCGGCAGCCGAGCGCGGGTGAGGCTACAAGTCAGGAGAAGAAGCGCCGGCCGTCGCGGCCGACAGCGGCGGTTGCGTGAGGGAAGCGGTAAGGCGGTAAATGGGAGGCAGGAAGCGGGAAGGAGGACGGTAAGGCGGTAAGTATTACACTTACCGTCCTTCCGTCCTTCCGTCCTTCCGTCCCGTCCACGCGCCACTGTAGGCCGATCAAGAGGTTAGTATCTTTCCATCTGCCTCTCCGCCCCTCCGCCCCTCCGCCCGAGCATTACGCTCGCGTTCCCGGGGACTATCTTCTAAGCACAACCCACAGAGCAAGCCGGACTATGCCTTCCCTGCTGGACCGTCTCCAGGAGGCGTTAGCTCCCGACTATATGGTAGAGGGGACCATAGCGTCGGGCGGGATGGGTACGGTCTTCCTCGGACGCGACCAGCGGCTCAATCGTCCGGTCGCGATCAAGACCCTGCGGCAGGAGATCGCCACAGCGGTCGCCGTGCAGCGCTTCATCCAGGAGGCGCAGCACCTCGCCCGGCTCAACCACCCCAATGTCGTCAGAGTGCACGACGCCGGCGAGGCCGGTGACCTCGTCTACTACGTGATGGATTATGTCGAGGGGGAGACGCTCGACGCCCGGATAAAACGCAGCCCGCTCAGCCTGCCCGAAACCCAGAAACTGGGCCGCGAGCTGCTGAGCGCGCTGGCTCTGGCCCACCAAAACGGCATCGTTCATCGTGACATCAAGCCGGGCAACGTGTTTCTCTCCGATGGCCGGGCGATGCTGGCCGATTTCGGCATCGCCCATACTCTCGACGACTCCACCGCGCTCACCCGGCCGGGACAGCTGATCGGGACGCCCGCGTACATGGCGCCGGAACAGTTTGCCGGAGGGACCATCACCCCTCGCACCGATCTCTACGCGGTCGGCCTGATCCTGTACGAGGCCTGCACCGGCCGACTCTGGGAGCGGTTCACGGAACCAAAGAACGCCGACTGGGCCGGAGTGCCGGTCACTCTTCGCAGAGCTCTCACCCCTGCGCTCGAGCTGGATCCCACTGAGCGCTGGCCCGACGCGGGCAGCTTTGCCCGCGCTCTCACCGGAGTGCGGCCCCGCCCTCTCATCTCCGCCTTTGCTCTTCTTCCCCTTGCCGCCCTCTCGATTTGGGGGATATGGCACGTCTTGAATTCGGAGACCAGGTCAGCCGGTGACATCGCCGTGTTTCCCTTCGAGGCAGTGGGGCTCGCCGACAACACCCTGGGCGACCATCTCTCGCGTCTCACCGCCAGTTATCTGGAAGCTTCGCCCGGCCTGTCGGTGGTACCCATTCGCACCAGCTTTCAGGACTGGCGCGCCTCGTCCCTCCCACCGGCCGCCAGGGTAGCTCGGCTGAGCGGCGAGCGGGGCGCGAAGTACGGTGTCTGGGGCGTGGTGCGCCCCTCGCGAGGCGGTCTCGAGGTCCAGCTCTACTGCATCGATGCCTCTGGCCGCAACCGCTTGGAGACGATCGTTCGCGGGGACACCGCGGACCGGATGGGAGTGGCCGACACCATTGGTTTCCGCGTCATCGCCGCCATCCTGCCCCACGCCAAGCAACTCTCCCGCAACCGGGGAGGGCTGGCCGGAGTGGACCCTCGTGCCGTCGCCGACTTTCTCTCCGGCGAGGCGGCAGCGGAACAGGACGCCTGGCTCACCGCAGAGCATCATTACCAGAGCTCGCTTCGCATCGACTCCACCTTCGTCCTCGCTATGTGGCGGCTGGCGAACGCTCGGCGCTGGATGCCGCTGCGCTCCGAGCGCCCGCTGCCGCCGGGCTTCCTCTCCCTCTACCGCTCGCGACACAGCAGCCTCCCGGCCAAAGACCGGCTCCTGATCGAGGCGCAGTTTGCGCCGTCGGGCGACCAGCGGCTGGGCCTCTACCAGGACGCGCTGCGGCAGGCTCCGCGAGATGCCTATGTCGCCCTCTTCTACGGTGACGAGCTGTTCCATCGGGGCCCTCTCGCAGGGCGTTCGCGCGACAGCGCCATCGCGGTCCTGCAGCGGGTGGTTGCTCTCGACTCCTCCCTGGCGCCGGCGCTGGAGCACCTGACCTGGGCTCTGATCCGCTCGGGCCGGAGCCACGAGGCGCGGCGGACTCTCGACGCGCTGCACAAGGTGGCGGGAAGGCCGGAGGAGTCGGAGATCTACCTGCCGATGTTTCTCGAGATCGCCTATGGCGCCCGCTTTGCCCCCGACACCACTCCGCTCGACCACCCTGTCCTGCATTCACCGTTTGGTTTGAGCCTCGCGGCCCGGGGCGCGTTCTCCATGGACATTCCCGAGACCGGCGTGCTGCTCGGCTCCAGGCTGGCCGCTCTCCCCTCGGTCCCCGACTCACTGCATGGCAGCGGCCGTATTGCCGTGGGACTGGCGCTGATGACCATGGGACGGCCGCACGAGGCGCTGGCGCAGCTCGATGCAGCGGCAGCCTTGCTGTCCCAGCACACCGAAGCGAAACAGCAGTCGGCCGAGTGGAGGGTCATTCCTCCGGCACTCGGTCTGCCTGGAATTGCCGGTGCCGATATCGAGCGGGGTCGCCGAGTGCTGGTGCAGCTGACCCGGGACAGTACCCGGGCACTGCGCGCCGCGTGGGCCCTGGGATTCGAGGCCCTGGCCCGAGGCGACTCCACGAGTGCCGCTCCCTGGCTCCGACTGGTGGCCTCACAAACGCTGGAGCCGAATCCGTTCCATGCTCTATTGCTCGCCATGCAGGAGGCTCTGGCCGGGAGGCCCGGAGCGGCACTGCAGCTGTCGGAGCCCGCTCTCGCGTATGACTCCGCCGGCAAGGCGGGCGACCCCTTTTTCCGGGCCGCGCTCCACCTGCAGCGAGGGGACTGGTTCGAGAGGATGAACCAGGCGGCATCGGCCGAGCGTTCCTGGCTCTGGTATGAGAACCTCGACGTGGTCGGGTGGCCGAGCACCGTGGTGCAGGCGGGGGAAGTGGATTGGCCACTGGGAAATCTCGGCCGGCTCAAGCGCGCGAGACTGGCGGCCAGGTCGGGCAATACGGAAGCACGCTGCCGACTGACGGCCGAGCTGACCCGGAGCTGGGCCCGAGCGGAGCCGGCGTTTGATGCGCTGCTCGCCGAAACCCGAGCTCTGGAACAACGAGGCTGCGGGTGACGAGCTCCAAATCCTTGCTCGACCGTGTCAAAGTCGCCCTCGGCAATCGCTACGAAGTGGATCGGGAGCTGAGCGACGTTCAGGGGACTGGCCTGTTCCTGGCGAGGGATCGTTCGCTTCAGCGGACGGTGGCGATCAAGGCGATCGATAGAGCCGCAGCCGGCGACGCACTCGCCCGCCGGTTTCAGAACGAGGCTCGCATCCTGGCCGGAATGAGTCACCCGAACATCGTCGCCATTCACGACCTCGGCGAGCGCGACGGACTGCTCTACTACGTGCGCGACCTCCCTGCCGGGGAGCCGTTGTCGGATCGCCTTGCCCACGGCGTGCTCTCGCCCTCCGAAGCCATTCGCCTCGGCCTGGATCTGCTGGGTGCGATCGGCGCGGCCCACCGGCGAGGCGTCACCCACCTGGATATTCGGCCGGAGAACATCGTCGCCCTAACCGACGGCTTCGTGTTGACCGGCTTCGGACTTGCGTCCACCTCTGAAGCCGGAGACGACCTCTACTGCACCGGACTGCTTCTCTATCAGGCGCTGACCAATCGACTGTGGCCGGAAGCCAAATCATCGAGGCTGACCAGGTGGTCCGCCGTCCCGCGCCGTTTGCGAGCGCCGCTCGCGCGCGCCCTGGAAACGTCTCCCGCAAAGCGCTGGCCTGACGCGCCGTCGTTCGCCAGCGCGCTGGAAAAGGCCGGCACCCGCTCGCGCGTACGCGGGCGCATGCTGGTAGCTGGTGTCGCCGCCGCCCTGGTCCTGGTAGTCTCGGCCTGGTGGCCGGCCAGAGCGGCGCGAGCGCCGTCTCCGATCCCGCGAGAGCTGGCCATTGTCCCCTTCGAATCGTCCGACGGGGGAAATGACGGCAGAGACCTGGCCCACCTGGTGCAGCTCAACCTGGACAATCTGCCGGGGCTGTCGCTCACCTCGGCCCGCCGAGTAAGCCAATGGTCGGACCGGCAGGGCCGGACTTCACTGGCGGGAGAGAAGGCACAGGCAGCGCGGGAGCTACGGGCGCACTGGGTGACGCACGGCATCGTGGAGCATCAGGGCGACAGCCTGCGGGTGCGGGTCACGCTGTATGAAGGAGGCGGCCGGGTCACCCCGCTGCCTGAAGTGCGGTCGCACCAGGCCGACCTGGGCGAGTTGAGCGACACGCTGGCTCTCGTGCTGGTCCGGTCCATCGCGCCTCAGCTCGCCGGCTCGTATCGCGTGGTCGGCGACCTCGGCAACGAACCGCTGCCCGCGTTGCGTGAGTTTCTTCAGGGCGACGAAGCGTTCGACCGGGACCAGTGGGCTCGGGCAGAACAGCACTTCGAGGCGGCACTGACGCTCGACTCCAGCTTTGCGCTGGCCGCTTGGCGGCTGGCCAATGTCAGAGTCTTGCGGCGGCTGCCGGCAGACGACCTGGAGCCGCTGTATCAACGACCGGGCGCGAGACTGCGTCCGCTGGATGCGCTTCTTATTGCGGCGCTGAGGCAGCCGAATGTGGGGGAGCGCCTGCGGCAGCTCGAGCTCGCCATCGCGCGGTTCCCCGAAGACGCGTACGCCCGACTGCTGTACGCCGAAGAAGTCTTCCATCGAGGGCCACTGGTTGGGCGGACGCTGGCGGACGGAATTCAGGCCATGGACAACGCCATCGCGCAGGACTCACTGCTGGCGCTGGCCTACGATCACCTCGTGTGCGCCAGGATCCGGCAGGGCGAGAGGAAGCGCGCCAGAGAGTTGCTGGCGTTACGGCAGGGTATAACGGCCGATCCTTCGCCCGGTGACCCGGACGTGCTCGCGCTCTCCCGACTCGCCTATGACGAGCGGTTTGCTCCCACCCGCGCCGGGCTCAAGCGCCGGCTGCTCTCCTGGACCGCGGATTCGGCTCAGCTGGATGGCGTCGCCCGGCTCTTCCGCACCGGGGTTTCCTGGTTCGACATCCCCGCGTCGCAGCTGGCGCTCGGCGGCGTGCTGCTCACGACTGGAAGGCCAGACTCGGCGCGGCAGGCGAGCGCTCATGTCGGCAGAGCGCTGGCGCTGATGACCCTGGGCCGCCCCACGCAGGCCACCGCGGAGCTTGATAAAGGGTTGCATCTGCTGGACAAACGGGAAGCGGAACTGGAGCAGGCCGAGTGGAGAGTCGTGCTGCAGGGGATCGGGCTCCTCTTGCCAGAGCGAGGCAAGGATTGGGAGTCCAGGCTCGCCGCGACGGCCGGAGACTCCGCGCTAGGTCACCGGGCCGCATGGGTGCTCGCGCTCGCCTCGTATTTCACATCTGATACCGCGGGCATAGAGCGGTGGCGAGCACGACTCCACTCTCGGGGGGCCGCGGCGCGGGACCTGGAGCAGTTCGCCCGAGCGATGTCGCTGGCAGCAGCTAAGCAATGGAAGGAAGCACTGGCGCTCTCCGATTCCCTGGACACCGCGATTAACACCACGCGTCCGAGCGATCCCTTCGCCCGCTCCGCGTTTCATCTGCTGCGGGGAGACTGGTCGCTCGCCCTGGGCGACACCGCGCGCGCCGAACAGGAGCTGCGCTGGCATGAGAACTCGGACATCGTCGGCTGGCCCACCGGGTTTCCCCAGGCCGGTGAGATCGATGGAATGCTCGGCGTGGTCGCCCGACTCCGGCGGAGCCGGCTGCTCCTTCGTCCCGCGGCGTTGCCGGCCGAGCGCAGGTCCGGCTGCGCGATGGTGGGCAGGGTCGTGGAGCTCTGGTCTCATGCTGAGCCCGTCATGAATCCCCTGTTGGAGCAGGCCCGCACGGTTTTGCGGAGCTGCGCCGCGTGATCTCGGGTCAGACTCTCGGACGGGTCGAGCTGAGCGTCGACGGCGCCCCCGCTCCACCCGAGCTCCTGTGGCGGAAGCATCTCGCCTTGCTGATCTATCTTGCCCGCTCTCCGCGGAGCAGGAGCCGGGACCATCTGGTGGCTCTCCTGTGGCCCGAGAAGCCGGAGACCGCCGCCCGCCACTCGCTCACCGCAGCCATCAGCCTGTTTCGTCGCTACCTGGGCGAGACATCCGTAATAACGGAGGCCGGGCGTTTGCGTCTCGCGCCACAAACCGTCAGCCTCGACCTCGAGCGCTTCGAGAGCCTGGCCGGCACCGGCGCGTGGGAGCAGGCGGCCGCCATGGTGGGTGGTGAATTCCTGGAAGGCTTCTCGATTCCAACGGCTCCCGGCTTCGACGATTGGCTCGACCAGGAGCGCACGGCGGTTCGCAAACGCTCGATCGAGGTACTGATCAACCACTCCGAGCAGCTGATCCGCTGGGGCCGGGCGCCAGATGCCGCGCCCGTGGCGGCTCGGGCACTCGCGCTGGACCCCACATCGGAGCTCGCGCTCCACTCCCTGATGAAGAGTCTGATGCTCGCCGGTGACCGGGCCGGCGCCCTCGAACAGTTCGAGAAATTCTCCGGCCGGCTACGGGATGAGCTGGGGACCGCTCCGAGCACCGAAACCCGGACGCTGGCTGAGCGCATACGGCAGGAGCGATCGATCCGTCCGCAGACGATGGGCAGGAGGAAGGAGGACAGTGGCCTGGTTCGCTTCACGCTCGTGGGCAGAGAGGCAGAGCTCTCGCAGTTGGTCGAGACCGCCCAGGCCGCGCAGGTCAATCGGCACGCCGCGGCGCTGTTGATCGAGGGTGACAGCGGGAGCGGCAAGACCCGACTCTCCGAGGAGCTGCTCTCCCGTCTTCGGCTCGACGGTGTGGCGATAGCTGCGGTGCGGGCGGTAGAGGCCGACCAGGACGACGAGTGGGGCGGCGTGTTCGCGCTGGCCCGGAGCGGGCTGGTCAACGTGCCCGGGGTTGCGGCGGCGCATCCGTCGGCGCTGGCGGCATTCGTCGAGCGATTGAGCGAATGGCAGGACCGCTTCGGCTCGGTGCGGCAGAACGGGATGCCGTTTCCACCCGGCCGTGCGCTGAGTGAGGTCCTCCGGGCTGCCACCGATGAGCAGCCGGTGGCTGTGGCGGTGGATGATGCCCATTGGCTGGATCATGCTTCTCTGCTTGCCCTGATCGCGATGTTGCGCGACCTGGCATCAGCCCCACTGCTCGTGATCCTGGCGGCCGATGCTCACCCGGGCAGAGCGGAGCTGGATGAGCTGCGCACCCATTTGGGCCGAGATCTCTTCGGCAAGGCGGTGTTGCTGTCGAACCTCGACGGCGACTGCGCTCCGATCGCTGGCGCAGCTCATGCTGCCGCGCTATGGCAGTGAAGAGATCGAGCGGGTCGTCCGCCGAGTCGCTCTCGATTCCGCCGGTCTGCCGCTGCTCGCGGTGGAGTTGTTTCAAGCCATTGCTCAAGGAATGGATCTGCAGGGCAGCGCCGGCGCCTGGCCGCAGCCGCTCAGGACGCTGGACCAGACGCTTCCGGGTGACCTACCCGACGTCGTGGTGGCGGCGATCCGCATTGGATTTCGCCGGCTGAGTCCCGGCGCGCAGCAGGTGCTTTCACAAGCCGCGGTCCTGGGCGATCGGATCTCACCTGACCTGCTGTCGCACATCGCGGGCATGTCGGTGGAAGAGCTGACGCCGATACTCGATGAGCTGGAGTGGCACCGCTGGCTGGTGTCGGAGGCCCGAGGCTACAGCTTTCTGGCGCGTGTGGTGCGCCAGGTGGTTGAGCAGGACATGCTCACGCCGGGACAGCGCCTGCGGGTGATGGAAGCGGCAGCGCGCGTATCCG
Source organism: uncultured Gemmatimonadales bacterium (assembly GCA_963825815.1). Taxonomy (GTDB): domain Bacteria; phylum Gemmatimonadota; class Gemmatimonadetes; order Gemmatimonadales; family GWC2-71-9; genus CAVVWJ01. The sequence goes on from CAWGVB010000023.1 coordinate 33,883, forward strand.
GCAATTAGGGTGCGGTAGGGTTCCAGCTCGGAGCCAACTCCTCCCCCGGGGCATCGGTCAACTGGCGAAGACCGGTCCCGTCCAGGTTGACTACAAAGATCTCGCTCGGTCCTGCCGGCACCCAACCCGCCGGGGTGAACCGGGCAAAGACAAGGGACCGCCCGTCCGATGACCAGGAGGGCGAGCTCCCTTCGACCTGCAGCGCTGTGCGGCCGCTCCCATCGGCGTTCATGACTTCGAGCGCCATACCGTCCCGAACAGGGATCGTGCTGGTGTTTGCGGATGAGAAGGCGATCCGCTGGCCGTCCGGTGACCACGCCGGCCCGAAACAGCGAAGGTCGCCGGTAGTCAGAAATTCCTGTCCGGTCCCATCGGCATTCACGACTCCTATCAGGCCGTACTCAAAGAGGCCGTGACCCCTATAGAACACGGAGTAGGCAATTCGCTGCCCGTCGGGAGACCAGGCCAACGCGTCGATATCCATACATTGGACTAGGGTATAGTCGCAGGGGACATCGAAGATCAACGTCGGCTCGGAGCCGTCCACTTTCATGACGAACAGGTCCCGGTTGCCCTGGGGGCCGCTGGCTCCGAACGCAATTCGAGTCCCGTCGGGTGAGACATCGTACAGGCCACCGAAGCGGTCGAGCACCAGGTGGACGCCGCTGCCGTCGGCGTTCATGGCGTAGAGGCCCGAGGTCCCGGCGCCGCTGCGATTCCGGGAGAGGAAGTAGATCAGCCGGCCGTCGCGCGACCACGACGGGTCAAAATCGGCATGCGTCGAATCGGTTAACCGTGTCAGCCCCGTGCCGTTTGCGTTCACGACATAAATGCCAGCACCGGCGCTGTCCCCTGCCTGAAACACGATCTCCGTGCCCCGCGGAGTCACCACCACCTGAATGGTGTCCTCGTCCTCACCGTCTGGGCCGGTGCAGGAGAGCTGGTAGGTGGTGGTAGCCGTGAGATCTTCCACCGTTGCTGAGCCAGTGGCGCCGGTCCAGCCACCGGGAGTGATTAGGCACGAATCCGCATTCTCCGAGTCCCATTCCAGAGTGACGGTTCCGCCGGCGACAACCGTCAGTGTCTCATCGGAGCCGTTGGCCTTGATGTCGGCCACAACAACCCTGGCCGACGGCTCAGTGCCGTCGCAGGCAATCAGCAGCAGTAGCAGACTGGCTGACAGTGCTCTGGCGTGGAGCGAGGCGCTCACGCTGGAACCTTTCGCTGGCATTCGGTCGCGATGCGTGCGGTGTCACTGGGAATGTAGATCGCGATCGCGTGGCCGTTAGGGCTCTCCAGGAACCCGGGACTGAAGTCGAGAAACTGATAGATCAGCCCATTGCCACCGACGTCCGCCGCCTTGTTTCGCAGCGAGCGGAGCAATTTCTCGTCGCTCGCCAGTGCCCCACCACTCACGCTCAGGTATGCCAGCTCCTGGTATGGAGCGCCGACACTATCGGGTTTCAGATAGGTGTGAATGGCGGCCGCGCAGGTGGCCTGGCGGGGTGTCACGTCTATCCGGTGGGCGCTGGTCTGGGCGCAGGCGGTGAGAGCCAGAGTGAAAGCGAGAGCGAGAGAGTGACGCACGTTCAGCCTCCATTTCGAGTGGGCAAGCACACAGCGTCCGATATCCGTGAGGAAGTCTGGAGGGGAGGCCTCAAGGAACCCTCAAGCGACCAGCGGCACCCGGAACTTGAGGTCGGCTTGAGATCCTGACCCTAGCGTTCGCCTGGGTTTGATGGTCCACCCCAGCGACGGAGGTCAGTGTGTCTCGGCTCGTTCTCGGGTTCATTCTCGCTTTGGCCGGCTGCACCAGCTGGAAGACACAATCGGCTGCGCCGGCCGACGCCATCGCACCGGGCGATCATGTGAGGGTCACCCGCGCCGACGGCAGTACCCTCGAGCTCACCAAGGCAACAGTCAGCGGAGACAGCCTGTCCGGACACCCTCCCGCCGCGAAGGACTCCGAGCAGCCGGACGACCATTCCATTGGCAGAAGTGCAATCGGTTGCGGTCAACCGAGTCAGTGGTGGCAAGACTGTGTTGCTGGTGGGTGGGCTGGGCCTGACGGCAATGCTGGTGGCCGCGGCAGCTCAAGGCGACGACCAACCGACTCCCTCTACTGGTTCGGGCACTGGGTTGGGCGGAGCGTCGTGCCCCCTGGTCTACAGTTGGGACGGGTCAGGATGGCGACTCGACTCGGGCACGTTCGGCGGAGCAATCGCGCCGGCGCTGGCGCGGACCGATGTCGACAACCTCGTCTATGCCACTCCTGAGAACGGGATGCTACGGCTCCGGGTCGCCAACGAGCTGGATGAGACCGACTACCTCGACCGGCTTTCGTTGCTGGTGGTGGATCATCCCTCGGGCTCTACGGTTGCTCCCGACGCAGATGGACACATTCACACGCTCGGCAGCCTTATTCCGCCGGCATCTGCTCACGACTTCCGCGGGGCGGACGCCCTGGACAGAGTAAGCCGAGCCGATGGCTGGAGCTGGGAATCGAATCCTGCCGGTCGCGACACCACGGTCGGCCGGGATATCCGTGACGGGCTGACTCTGGTCTTCCCCCGGCCTCGGAGCGCAAGCGCACGGCTGGTGGTGGACGGACATAACACGCCCTGGGCAGCCTACCTCATGCAGCAGCTGGTCGCGGCCCACGGGCAGGAGACGCAGGCTTGGTTCGACTCGCTCGCAAGCATCCCGCAATTGGCCGATGGTTACCTGGCACTTGCGGCCGAGGAGGGTTTCCTCGGCGTTTCGGTCTGGAAGAATGGGAGATGGGAACGCCAGGGCTACATCTGGGAAGCGGGACCGGAGGTCCCCAAGCGCCAGGTTTTCTCGCTCGACCTCTCCAAGGTCGTGGGCGACAGTATTCGCGTCCGGCTGGAATCGGCGCCGTCGTTCTGGCTGATCGATCAGGTGGCCCTGGACTCGTCTCCAGCCACGCCGTTCACCGTGCAGGAGATTTATCCGGCGTCAGCAGTGGATCGTTCCGGCAAGGATGTACTCGGCCGGCTGGTCACCATGGACCAGAACTACTTCGCGATGGAATACCGGGACGGAGCGGAGCTGACGTTTCGGCTGCCCGATCCCGACCGCAGCCAGGTGCGCTCTTACCTGGTCCGTTCCAGCGGCTGGTATCGGTTACATGGTTCCAACTCGACCCCGGCGAATAACTCGCTGCTCAGCGCGGTTGCCGCCCAGCCTCACGGAGCCTCGAAGCTGGCAGTCGCCCGGATGAATGATGCGTTACTCAATCTGAGCCGGGCGCAATGAGCGACGGAGTGTGGGTGACCGGCATCGGCGCGGTCAGCGCGGCGGGCATCGGGGTGGCGCCACTCTGCGCATTGCTGATGGGGAGGCGGAGCGCGGTTCGTTCGATTCCTTCCCTGGGCTGCCGGCCGGCCGGCTTGGCGCCGACGCCCCCACGGCATCCGGCGGGTCGCCACCTCGATCGGAGTGCCCAGTTTTTCCTTCAGGCGGGTGAAGAAGCATTCCACGACGCGGGTCTGAAGGACGGGCACTTCGATCCCCGACGGTGTGGAGTGCTGGAGGGATCCTCCCTCGGCGCGCTGGCCGATCTGCTCACCGAGCACGCTGAGGTGAAGCGATCGGCCCGGCCGAGCCGACTGGTGCGCTACATGCCGGGAGCCGGCGGAGCTGCCTTCGCTCAGCTGCACGGAGTGCGGGGGCCGGTGCTGCATCTCTCGGCCGGCAGTGTGTCGGCGGCGTATGCCATAGCCGAAGCGGTGGAGAAGATCCGGTCGGGCCGGCTCGATCTGGTGATTGCCGGCGGCGCCGAGTGTCCCCTCCATGATGAGGTGCTGGCCAGCTTCGAGGCCGCGGGCATTCTGGGATCCCGCGACCCGGGTGATGCCCCGTGCCGGCCGTTCGATCCTCGCCGGCAGGGCACGGTGCTGGGTGAAGGCGCGGGCGTTCTGGTGCTGGAGAGCGCCGAGCATGCCCGCCGCCGCGGAGCCTGGCCGTGGGCCGTCATTCGCGGATGCGGCATGAGCTGCGAGAGCTACAGCATGACCTCACCGGACCCATCGGGCGCCGGCGTGGCCGAGGCAGCGGGAGAGGCGCTGGCCGGACTGGGAGAAGAGCCGGGCTGGATCAAGGCGCACGGGACCGGCACCCGGCTCAACGATGCGGCGGAATGCCGCGGGCTGGCCAGTGTGTTCGGCGAGACTCTGGTAACGATTCCGATCACTTCGATGAAGCCGGCGTTGGGGCACTGCCTGGGGGCCAGCGCCGCAGTGGAGACGGTGGGCGCGATCCTGGCGCTGCATCAGGGGATCGTGCCGCCGACGTTGGGATGCGAGCAAACCGACCCCGAGTTGCCACCGCACCGCGTGGCAACACTGGGTTGCCGGCCGGCTGCGGATACCGTGCTCCTGCTGGCCGAGAGTTTCGGAGGAAGGTGCGCGGCACTGGCTTTGTCTTTGTAAAGAAGCAAGAAGACGCCTCATCCCGAGCATAGCGAGGGATCTACCCGAGCCTCCGGACACCTGCAGCAGATCCCTCGTTCGCTCCGCTCACTCGGGATGAGGTGGGAGCAGGTACCTCGATCCCGAGCGCAGCGAGGGATCTAGTCCTTTGTCTTAGGAAACCAGTCCACGGCCAGGTCGAGCCATCCGGCATTCACACTCTCGATCAAGCGAAGCTTCTTCTCTCGAGACCAGCCCTTGATCTCGCGCTCCCTCTCAAGCGCGGATATCGCACTCGAGGTCTCCTCGAAATACACCAAACTGTTCACTTGATATTTGCGAGAGAATCCGGGAACCTCGGCATTGCGATGCTGGTGGACCCGGCGAATGAGATCGCGCGTGACACCGGTGTACAGCACGCGCGACCGGCTAGCCAGTATGTAGACAAAGAAGCGGCCCTGGTCCATGAGGAAAGCTGAGACCCGACTATCAACGAACTCCCAATTCTGTGAGCCCGATCCCTCGTTTCACTCGGGATGAGGACCGACACCTCATCGCGAGCCCAGCTCCACCTCATCCCGAGCAGAGCGAGGGATCGAACCCAGAGGTCCGGCACAAAGACCTAGCAGATCCCTCGTTCGCTTCGCACTTTCACTGGGATGAGGTGCGATAGGTACCCCATCCCGAGCGGACCCTCGTTCATTTCGCTCGCTCGGGATGAGGTTTCCTAGTCGAGGCCGACGAACACCGCAACTGCGCCGCCAGCCCTGCGTGGTCTGAGGGCCGAGAATACTCAGACCACTGATCCAGTCCAGCGGCAACTGCACCCAGCAGCTGAATCTCGCCCGACAGTGTAGCGGGGCGCTGCTCCGGCCCGCGGGCGAACACGTAGTCGATACGCTGACGAGGTTGGACGGGTTGGAGAGATCGGTCAGGTGGCAGCACGTATTCCCCGGAGCTCCGGAATGCAGCGCGCTCCATACATCGACGAAGACGGCATCTGCCAGCACCTGGTACATGAGCGAGCCCTGGGAGTCGTTGAAGATCACCCATCAGGACCGCTTTGACCGGTGGCGGAGGCACCAGCTCCTGCATCTGGCCGGCCCGGAGCTGGCTCAGGCCGGAGGCATTGCCGGACTCGAGATGAGTGCTCGCGAGGGTGAGCTCTGTCCAGCGCGAATGGTGACCGCAGCCGACACCCAGCCACGCTTGAGCACCACTCCGGGCGCCACGTTACCCAGATTGGCGCTGAAGTTCTGCGCGCTGGTGGCTCCCACCTTGACGCGACGCGTGTCCACCAGGAGCGCGTCGTAGTCCACCAGACTCACGCCTGGGGAATGGTGTCGCTTCGATGTTCTTGATCTGGGCGGCCACCCGGTATTGCGGCAAGCCGCGCTTGCGCAGCTCGGCCAGCAGCGTGGGCAGGAAGTTCTGGTGGATGTCCACCCCGAATGGCGGCAGTACCAGGTCGATCTGGGAGACTTCCTGCAACCCGACCGCGTCGGGACGCGTCCGAGCGATCTCGTCCGCGATTGCGGCAGCCGGGCCGGGAAGTTGGTCTGCGCCAGGGTCTGGATGGCCTGGATCAAGGCCGTCTGGGGATCGCCCGCACCAGCGAGCGCTGCGATCACGGCATCCACGTCGGTCCCGACGTAGAGGTTGCGGGTGACGACAGCCACCTTGCCGGCTCCAACCTCGAGCTCATCGGCGGACAGGGCCTGACTGCCTGGTTCCGTCGGCGAGTCGGAGCAGCCGACCGCCAGCAGCACAGCGCTGAGAAGACACAGAGAACGAGCGGCTCTCATCGGGACCTCCATGATTGGTTGGAAGACGATGCGTACCGCTCTACGTAGCACTGGGGACCTCAAGGGAGTCTCAAGCGGAAGCAGGGCGGCGGGGAGGCGGGGACGGCGGGATAACGGAAGGATGGTCTCTTCCCCTTGCTCAGCATCTTGCGGTCGCGTCGATCAGGCATATGTTAGCGCCCCACCTGCCCCATGCTGGCCCTTCAACATCTCTGCTCTTGAGGAGCACATTCATGCGCGCTCGCGTACCAATCGGTCTTACCCTGCTCACGCTCCTGTTTGCCTGCAGCGGCGATCGCCCTGCTCCGCTCGCACCGAATGGGGCAGCGTCGGATAACTCGCCAACCATTTCGGCTTCGGCTACGGCCAGCCAGATCGCGCGGCTCCGCCAGCTGGTGGCGCCGTTCCACGACTTCGACAAGGCGGTTGCGGCGGGCTGGGCGGCGCAGATCACCCCCTGCCTCGTCGCCGCCGACCTGCCCAGCCAACCCGGGGCCGGTGCGATGGGATTCCACTACGGCAAGCTGGCTTTCATCCAGGACGGGGGCGTGGTCGACCTGACCCAGCCCGAGCTGCTGCTCTACGAGCCGGAGAAGAACGGGAAGCTCCGGTTCGTGGGCGTGGAGTACATCGTGCCCTTCACCGATCATCCGGCGAGCGCGGCCCCACCAACGCTGCTGGGTCAGAGCTTCGCGCAGGTACCCGAGTTCGGCGTGTGGGGTCTCCACATCTGGGTGGGTCGCCACAACCCGAGCGGCATCTTCGCTGCCTGGAACCCCAAGGTGAGCTGCGCCAACGCACCGGCGAGTCAGCAAGCACGGATGACGCATCATCACGGCAACTGATCGGACCAGTCACCGTCCGTAGCGAGATGGCAGAAGGGCCACTCATCGCGAGTGGCCCTTTCTTCTGTTTGCGGGAGACCTCAACGGGTCGGTCCAGCCGGATCCTCGAGGAGCAAGGATCGGGAACGAGAAGTGGTGCTCGCTCTGGAGGAGAAACAGTGCGTCCTCGGCGCGTCAACCGGGAAACCGCCGAGCTGCTGTCGGGCTCGACCGTCGCAACCGGACGGGAGGGGCCGAGCAGTGACGCAGAAAGGGCAAGGCCGAAGAGGAGGTCCATGGGTCCCCGTGCGAGAAGTTGCAGTTCCATAGCGACTTAGCACGGCGGGACTGCGCAATCGGTGTGCCCTCGCTTCCCTTCCTTTATATAGTGTCACGCGCAGCTGCAGGAGCTGGAACTCAGGCCACTTAGATGTTTGGGGTTTGAACGGCGAGGAGAGAGGGACTGTCGGGCGCATCCGGTTTGTGGCGGGACTGACGCACCGGTCAGGCCCTCGCGGCTATAAACGCTGAACTTTTTCGTGCCTTCCGTTGCACTCTCACGTCGTGCCATTCCGCTGCTGCTCGAGCCAGCGCCGGGCCTGTCTGCGATAATGGCCGGAGAGTTGGGGGTAGAAGTCCGATTCCACCGCCACGAATTCGCGGAGCTCGTCCGGATCACAGCCCTCCTGGATACCGCGGAGGAGATCGGGAAGCGAGCCCTTCTGTTCGGCGAAATCGGCGCTCCGGGCTGCGTCTATCAGCTGGATCATGCCGCCCAAAGTGAGCGGCTGCGCCGAGGAGGCGGGACGGCAGATCCAGGGCCCGATCTCATTGTCGCAGTACTCGTCCACCACGCGATACAGTATGCGTCGCCCATGCCGGCGGCGCCGAGCGCGGAAGCTGATCACGTCCTGGGTGACGGAATCAAGCACGATGCGGGCGATCTCCACCTCGCCCGGGAGATAGTCGGGGAGATACTCGCCACCCAACCAGGACGGGTGGGTTCGCCGACCTCAGCGCGGGTGGAGTCGTCCAGTCTCGCTTCCAGGAAACCGCTGGGGATCTCGCCCACGTGGCCGGAGCCCGGCCGGTGATCACCGCGGCAATCATCTGCCGCCGGTTCTGGCCCTTGATGTCGGAGAGGATGGCCGAGGACCGGATCGAGATGCTCCCAGTAGGATCGGGGACGAAAATTCAGGCTGCTGCGCATGTTCCGGCCACCTCCTCTCTTCATGCCGACTACCGATCAGGCTACCCCTCGCCGGTCAAGCAGTCATCAAGTGACAGTCCTATAAGCAAAAGGGTTATTCCGCGCGGTTGACATGAACGGAAGCCGGCAG
>CAWGVB010000024.1:0-12850 GCA_963825815.1 uncultured Gemmatimonadales bacterium
CAGTCAAGTCGCCGGCGCTCTCGGCCAAGAGTCCGCGACTCTGGGCAATCGCGGCTGCGGTACTGGTGGCGTTGACAGGCACCGGTTGGGGGATCTGGCGCTTCTCGCACCGACCGGTCGCACCGGCATCAGCAACCGGATCCGGCGGTCTCGACCCTCACCGCATCGCGGTCCTCTATTTCCAGGCGGAAGGCGGTAAGGACTCGCTCGGGTACTTGGCGGATGGTCTCACCGAGGGTCTGATCCGCCAGCTCGACCAGGTTCCAGGATTGGATGTCATATCCAAGGGAGGAGTTGCGGCCTACCGAGGCGACAGCGTGTCGCGGGACAGCGTCGCGCGCGCGCTGCGAGCCGGGACGCTGGTGGCCGGGGGAATCGAGCGGGAGGGTGGCCAGCTCAGGGTGACCGTGCGACTGGTCGACGGATCCAGTGGAGCCGAGTTTGGCCGGGCTAGCTTTGCCGAGCCCGCTGGTCAGCTGCTGGCAGTTCAGGATTCAGTCAGTCAGCAGGTGGCCGGCCTGATTCGCGAGCGTCTGGGCGAGGAGATCCGGCTCCGGGAGCAGCGCAATCGAACTCGCAGCGTGGCAGCATGGGCATTGGTCCAAAGAGCCGAGCAGGCGAGAAAGCAGGCCGAAGCCCTGGTTGAGAAGAATGACACGACCGGAGCCAGCGCCGGCACATTCGAGCGAGCGGATTCGCTTTATGCCCAAGCGCATTTGGCGGATCCGAGCTGGACCGAGCCTCTGACAGACCGGGCCGGGGTTGCCTACCGGCGCTCGCGCCTAGTCGGGCTGAACGGTGTGGCCGCCAAGCCATGGATCGAAAAGGGCCTGAAGCTCGCCGACAGCGCGCTGGCACTCGCGCCGGAGGACCCCGACGGCCTGGAGGTGCGGGGTACACTCCGCTACTGGAAATGGCTGCTCAGGATCGAGGCCGACCCCCAGGCCGTCGATCAGCTGCTCAACGGTGCGCAGAACGATCTGGAGACCGCCGTCAGAGTGAATCCATCACAGGCGGGCGCCTGGGCGATCCTCAGCCATATGTACAGCAACACCAAGAGTGAGACCGACGCGAAGCTGGCTGGCCTGCGCGCCTACGAGGCGGACGCGTATCTCCGAGATGCCCCCCAGGTCCTTAACCGGCTGTTCACCACCTCCTACGACCTGACTCAGTTCGCGGATGCAGCCCGGTGGTGCGATGAGGGCGCGCGCCGCTTTCCCAGCGATTTCAACTTCACCGGGTGCAAGCTCTGGATAATGACCACCAGGATCCGAGACCCCGATGTGGCGCTCGCGTGGAAGCTGGCTGATAGCCTCAGGAAGCTAGCCCCCGCGAGCCGGCGGGAATACGACACCCGGGACGCGAGGATGGCCGTCGCCATGGTGCTTGCCCGGGCCGGGCTAAAGGACAGCGCGCGAGCAGTGGCACTCCGAGCCCGCGGCGGAACCGACGTGGACCCCAATCAAGATCTCGCATATAGCGAGGTCTATGTACATCTCCTGCGCGGTGATAAGGACCAGGCACTGGAAGCGCTCAAGCGCTACCTGGCGGCAAACCCGGAGCGAAGGATTTCTTTGGCGGATACAACCCATACCACCACTAGCTGGTGGTTCCGGGGTCTGGAGGATGATCCGCGGTACAAAGCGCTGGTCTTCAGTAAGTAAAGGTTGGGGCTAGACAACTCTGGTACCTGTTGCAAATTGGTGTTGGTACACTGACACAAATGACGGATTCGTAACCGCCTCCTGTCCTGCCGGCTCCGCATGGCCGTTCGGGCGCTGGCCTACGCGGAGACCACCGGATGCGCCGACTCACCTTTGCTGCCGCCGTCTGCGGCACGCTCGTCTTTGCCGCCTGTAACGACCAGGCCCCAACCGAGCCAACCCTACCTCGACCCTCGGAAAACTTTGGCTCCTGCCGGGCGACCCCGTTTCCCCTCGCCGGGGCCAATGGCATCGCACAGCAGATCGTGAACATCTATACCGGAACGTCGAAGGCCCAGTCACTGTTGCGGGCGGAGGCACTGCTGCGGGCCGGGGCAATCAAACTGTTATGGGATACCTGCCATCCCGATGCCGCCAGGAAGGCCGCCTTTGCCTTCATCGACTGGTTGAATCGCCACACCCCGGCAGGCAAACAAACTCAAGTCCAAAACCTCATTCTTGCGATACTCAGGGGCATCGGTGAGGTGACTGGTGCACCAGCGGACGGCGACTTCGGCGTAGGATTCTTCGACCCAGCCAACCCCAACAACACAGTGATCACAACCGTGAATCACCATGCCCTGCGTCGAGCTGGAGCCCGGCTCCTTCCTCGTGCCCACGGAGATCGTGATCAGCCGCAAGGCAGGTGACCCTGATCTCACCAACTTCGACGGGAACCAGTTTCCACCCACCTACGACTACAACGCCATCAATAGCACGAACACCCATGTTCTCCAGCCGGGCAAGACGGCTAACATAGCGTTCTGTCTCGTAATCATAGGGGGCCCGGAGATGCCGGGTAACGGGTATCCCGATCCCGCGAATCTGCCATCGGGCACAACCCGGTTGTGGGCGCGCCGGGCTTCCCCTTCGAGATCCTCGAGCCGTTCGACCTGGAAGGGACGGAGCTTCGGGACAGCTTGACCTGCCCGGGGATCGACGACGTGATCGGCAGCGCCGGCGGCGGGCTGCAGAACCTTGCCAACGCGGCTTTGCATACGGCCGGCCGCTTCCTCCTGCCTCAGCCGCTCTGGGCCGCCACGCTGGGGACGCTTCCGCCTCCGCCACCCCGGAGTGGCAAGGCAGGTAGCTTGAGCCCGTTCAAGCCGGTGGAGGACAGAGCAATACCAACTCTATCGAGAGCTTCGGCAGCGACCTGAAGGCCCAGAAGACGGTGAACGTTGTGGATCAGCCGACTCGATGCCTGCGGAGATGGATGCGAACCTACGTACAGGATCACGGACGGCGAGGTAGGGATCCCAGGGCCGACCGAGCTTGACGGCGACGTGATCGCCAGCGGGAAGGCTCGACCGGAACACTCAGCGGCACGACGATCCAGTCGACCTCGGAGACAGCACCCTACACCGCTGTTTTCGATGACCTGACCATATCAGCGCCTGGTACTTATCAGCTTAGGATTCAGCTCGCCCGGGCGTGGCGTCACACACCACAGGAGTCTTCACCGTTAGCCCGGCTCCGCCACCAATCCCGCTAGGTCCCACGGGAGAGCCGTACGCAGCAGGTGGTCGGCATCCGCCGGCCGCCTGTTGCTTTTGTGCGTTAATGGCCTAGGTGGTTGCGAGCTTCCAGGCGCAGTCCTGCCTCGGGTAGCAGTGATGGAGTGGTAAGTTCGACGATGGTGCTCACCGCGACGTCCCAATTGTGCGGTGTAGATTGAACCGACAAGCTTCTAGTTTCCCGCACCCCGGCGTCGTATTTTTGGGAATAGTTTTCCCCCCGCCATCCCTGAGGCAGTCCCGTGGCCGATGTGCTCGACCTGTTGCGTACCGCGCTCGAAGAGCGCTATGCCGTCGAGCGCCTGATCGGCGAAGGTGGCATGGCCACCGTATACCTCGCCAACGACATCCGGCACGACCGTAAGGTCGCCATCAAGGTCCTCCGCCCCGAGCTGGCAGTCTCAATTGGGGCCGACCGGTTCCTCCGCGAGATCAAGGTCGCCGCCAAGCTCCAGCACCCCAACATCCTGCCTCTGTACGACTCCGGCGAGGCCTCGGATTTCCTCTATTACGTCATGCCGTTCGTGGAAGGCGAGTCGCTCCGGGCCCTGATGGAGCGGGAGCAGCAGCTCTCCCTGCCGGACTCCATCCAGCTCACCTGCGACATCGCTGATGCACTCTTCTACGCCCACACCAATAAGGTCGTACACCGCGATATCAAGCCGGAGAACATCCTGCTCCGCGACGGACGACCCCTGGTGGCGGACTTCGGCATCGCGCGGGCGGTGAGCGCAGCCGGCGAGAAGCTGACCGAAACCGGAATGGCCGTGGGAACTCCGCACTACATGAGTCCGGAGCAGGCCCTGGCCGCCGAGAACATCGACGGCCGCACCGACCAGTACAGCCTGGCGTGCATGCTCTACGAGATGCTGGTGGGCCAGCCTCCGTTCCACGGGCCCAATGCCATGGCCATCCTGGCGCGGCACTCGCTGGAGGCGGTGCCCAGCCTGCAGGTGGTGCGCAATTCGGTTCCCGATGAGGTGGAAGACGCGATCATGCGGGCGCTGGAGAAGACCCCGGCCGATCGATTTGCCACCATCCGGGATTTCGCTGATGCGCTCGCCGAGGTGGATCTCGGGAGCGCCGCGCGCCGAACGTCCTCCCGCTCGATGCGAGCTCGGCGCAGTGCTCCGCAAGGCGTCCGGCGCACCACCGGCAGCGTACGCGCGGAGCCGCGAGGGCTTCCAGCCAAGGTCATGGCGTTTGCCCGGTCTCAGGGCAAGGGGTTCTGGTCAGTGGTGACCGTCGCGATTCTGGCTGCCCTGGGGCTCTCGGGGTGGCTCTGGCTGCGACCCGGCGCGGCCTCGGGCGCGGCTCCCGGTTTCAGTCCCAATCGGATCGCCGTGTTGTACTTCGGCAGTAGAGGCCCATCAGACTCTCTGGGCTATGTGGCGGACGGGCTGACCGAGGCACTCATCCATGAGCTGAGCCAGGTGCCCACGCTTCAGGTGATCTCCCAGAACGGCGTGCGCCCGTACAAAGCAGTGCGAATATCCCGGCGGACAGCGTGTCGCGGGCGCTCAAGGTGGGCACGCTGGTCACCGGAGACATGACGCAGTCCGGTGACCGGCTTCGGGTCAGTGTCTCGCTGATCAATGCCAGCGACGGCGCGGAGATCGGGAGCAAGACCCTGGAACGCCCACGGCAGGATCTCTTCGCGTTGCAGGACGATCTGGCCAAGGAGGTAGCCATCTTCCTGCGCCAGCGGCTGGGACAGGAAGTCGAGGTCCGGAAGAGCCGGGGAGAAACCAGGAGCACGGCTGCCTGGGAGCTCTCGCAGAAGGCGCAACAGGAGCTGAAGGGAGTGGAGCCGCTGGTCACCGCAGGTGACATCAAGGCGGCCACCCGGCAGTTTGCCCAGGCCGACTCCCTGCTTGCCGGGGCGGAGCAAGCGGACCCAAAGTGGGTGACGCCCATAACCCAGCGGGGCTGGATTGCCTACCGCCAGGCTCGGCTTCAGGGCTCGTTTGACAAGACGTACTACGCCGACCGGATTGCGAAGGGCCTGAGCCATGTCGATCGTGCCCTGGCGCTCCAGCCGGCCGACCCGGATGCGCTCGAGCTGCGAGGCACACTGCACTATCTCCGTTGGCTGCTCAACCTCGCACCCGATCCCTCCGAAGCCGCCGGCCTGATGGTGAGTGCCGAGAAGGACCTCCGTGCCGCGGTGGCGACGAATCCCGATCAGGCATCCGCCTGGAACACTCTCAGCCACTTGCTGATCAACAAGCTGGAGACCGCGGAGGCCAAGTTGGCCGCACTCCGTGCTTACAACGCAGATCCGTACCTCACCAATGCGAACCTGACGCTTTGGCGGCTGTTCTCGACCTCCCTCGATCTGGAGGACGGAGTGGAGGCGAAGCACTGGTGTGAAGAGGGTAAGCGGCGCTTTCCCGAGGATCCGAGGTTTGCCGAGTGCCAGATCTGGCTCTTTGCGCTCAAGGACCAGAAGCCGGACATAGACAAAGCCTGGAGCTTACTGGACGAGTACCTGAAGCTCAGTCCCCCGAACATGCGTGACTACCGGCGGTTACGAGGTCAGATGGTGGTGGCCATGGCGCTGGCCCGAGCCGGGCTGAAGGACAGTGCCCGGGCCGTGGCTGTGCGGTCCCGGGCCGATGCCACGATGGATCCACCCCGCGAGCTGGTGAATTTCGAGGCGATCGTCCGGACCATGCTGGGGGACAAGGACGAGGCCATACGACTTCTGACCGTGTACTTCGCCACCAACCCGCAGCAGCAGTCTGACCGACAAGGACGAGACCTGGTGGTTCCGAGACCTCAAAGACGATCCCAGGTATGTATCCCTGGTGGGACCCCCCAGCACCAAGCGCTGACCTGACGTCATTCACGTTGTTTTCACGCAGGCGAAACATCTTCCCTCACCTCTGGAAGAGCATTGATGGTGCCGGGCGGGATTGCGCTCCCGCAGACCAGAGGTATGTTCGTGGGTTCCTTTTCATATTTCGACTGCAAGAACTGGCATTTCACCCTAGGACCGAGGCAAACAAGTCATGGGCCGCCACATCGCATCCATTATCAGTGGGGGCCTTGTACTTGCCACCATTGGCTGCAGCGACAGCAACCGAGCATTACCCACCTCCCCCGAACTCGCGATCACCGTCGGCACCTGCGATCTGTCGACGGCGCGGGGGTTGGTGAACTCCATCTTCTCCGCCGACGCACGGAATCCGGCAAAGAATCTGATCCAGGCGATCCAGAATGCAGGCGCGAGAACGGAGGCCTCTACCAATGCGGGCTTCGATCTTTTTGCCTCGTTGGCGGCGAACGGGGTCGGAACGGCCGCGGACCGCTCGACTTTCGTGAACGCAATCCTGCCCTGCCAAAACTTCGGCACGCAATCTCTCTCCCTGCCGATCGATTTCACCGGAGCCTTCGGACCCAATGGTGCCTTTGCGGTGCGGGGCGGCTCTGCCACAGATCCGGCAGCTGCGGTGGTCTCGCATGATGGGCTTTGGGGCTTGGAGCCGCTTCTCAACATCTCTGTGACTCCGGCGGTCAGGTACACCTGGGACCAGATCACCCATGGTCCCAACCCCTTCAATCCGGCGACCAAGGCGGTGAACAAGCGGTTTCTGGCCTATGGCGCCCCGGTCGCTCAGTCCCCTGATGAGTTCACGAGTGAGAAACCGGTCAGCACGATTTTCAACTGGTCGACGATTCCCACGCTGAGCTTCAGCCCGGAAGTCGTGGTCGGAGCCTGCATCACGGACAATACCGGCGCTTCCTATCTGATCCAGCACAATGCTCAGGGAGACCTTGTTCCCAGCGCCGCAACCTCCTTCTGCTCGGCGAGTGCGGGCCTCACCGGCGCGAGCTCCGGTACGTTCGCCCTCGCCCGGCGAGTCGTAGACTTCTTCCGGCCCCAGCTCCTGATGGCTGCTACTCTGGGGACTCGGCCGCCGGGCGGCTCGGCCGGCTCACTGAGCCCGTTCATCGCGATAGACCCGGAGCAGATCACGCTCGCGTACCCCGCGAACAGCCAGGTCGCCGATGGCCGGACGGGTCAGGTGGTCAAGTTCACGAATGGAGACTTCATCACGGTGAAAGTCACGCCCTCCGGCCAGACTCCGATGCAAGGAGTCAGGGTTCGGCTGATCGCCACAACGAATCTCGGAGCCAACGTGGTGGCGTCGAACGCCGTCGAGACTACGATCAATGGAGTCGCCACCTTCCGGAACCTGACCATCAACAAGGCGGGCGGCTACCGGCTGATCGCAACGCTGGACGGCTTCGGCCAGAACAACACGGCGGGATATGAGTTCATCACCGTGACGTCCAACGGCTTCAACCTGAAACAGACCAAGTAGTCGGCAGCACGGGGTGAAGAAGAGAGGGCCGGCACCCAAAGGTGCCGGCCCTCTCTTCTTATCCCCAATCATCCCGAGCATCGCTCGGCGTCAGGGAATGGATGTGCCCATAAGCTCGAGCAGGATGGCCCGCTCGGCATGAAGTCGGTTCTCCGCCTGCTCGACCACCACCGCATTGGCGCTCTCCAGAACCTTGTCGTCGATCTCCCCATCTCTCGAATAGGGGAAGGCGTGCATCACGATTCCCTTGCCGCCCCGGGTGGAGCGCAGCCGCGAGGGGGTGAGCCGCCAATCTCGCAGGCCTGAGCGCGTCTCCTGCTCCTGCTCCGTTTTTCCGAACAGCTTGACCGAGCCCCATGACGCCACGTAGACCGCGTCGGCGCCGACCAGCGCGTCGTCCGGATCATCGCTGATATGAACGAACTCGCCGCCCTTCTCCTGTGCTGTCTTGCGAATCAGCGCGGTATCTTCGGGATCGAGCTCGTAACCTTCCGGTCTCGCGATCACGATCTCCATGCCGAGACCGGCTGCCGCGAGTGCCGCACTTACCGGCACAGCTGTAGGGAGCGCTTGAGGGTGCCAAGCCCAGGTGAGCACGAACCGTTTTCCCTCCACAGGGCCAAACTGCTCCTGGAGGGTCATGCTGTCGGCCAGCGCCTGGCAGGGATCTCTCCGGGCGGAACCGACGTTGATCACCGGCTTGGGACAGTGGCGAGCGAATGTCGTGAGCAGAGAGTCCTCCCGAGCGGCGGCCCAGCTTCCATCCGTTTCGTAGGCACGCACGGCAACAGCGTCGATCATCCGTCCCAGCACCCGGGCGGTGTCGACGATATGTGGCTCGGCCTCGGCCTCCACGGCCTGCCCGCCGTGAAGCGACATCGCCGTTTTCAGACTGAGCGTGATATGGGAGTCAGGGTTGAGGAACACCAATCCCAGAGTCCTACGCTCCAGGCCACCGGAGAGCTCCCCCTGTTTGATTCGTCGGGCGAGTCTTAGCACCTTCTCGACGTCCGTGGGAGACCAATCTTCGAGGGCCAGAAGATCACGCTTGGTCACGGAACCTTCGGAGAGCTCAGGCCGGGCTGGAGACAACAAGGTGAGCAGCCGCCGGAAGAGTGAGGACCGCGACGCGCGAGCGTCGTCCGCCCGAGGTCAGAGTCCTCACTGCTCCAGGACGAGATACAATCAGGTTTGCGACTGGTTGCCCGCTGCGGTCGTTTCGACGTCGGCGGGGCCTCCATTGCTGGTATCGAGATCGTGGATATACAACGCGGCACCAAAGCCGGTGCCGGACTCACTTACCACCCCTAGCGCCAGGTTCAAGGCCTCGGTCAGCGTGGGCGAGAAGGCAAACTCGAGCGCGGATGGCGCCGGTTGGCCGTCTCTCGTCTCCGGGAGGTAGGCGGTAAGAAAGCGATCGACGATGACAGGATGAACTTCTCGGTTTGAAGGATGGGGCAGGCCGTGGCGACGTTCGATCTCGAACAGGAGGCGCTCCGCCACGAAAAGGCGCTCCTGTTCAATCGCTGCAGGAAGCATCACATAGTTCCTCACGGGAGTTACCGGCGCCCTAGGCGTACGGCCGGCAAGTGGTGGGATCGGGCGACGCCAGACGCCCATCGGACCTTCATAGCTTAACTCGCCAGAGTGACCGCCGCCATCCACCTCTCGCCCACCTCGAGGTCCTCCCTGGTCAGATTATGGCCGCCCAGGGTCCAGTGCAGCGTAACGTCAGCGCCGGCCTGGGTGAGGAGGTCGGCGAGTGCCTGGCTTTGATCCGGCCGCACGATAGGGTCGCGGCGCCCGGCCGCGATGAGAACCCGCACCTGCGACAGTTGCGGTAGCGGCTCCGGCACCAGCGGCACCATCGGACGGAGCAGAACCCCGCCGCTCAGACTGCCGGGATGGAGCAGTAGGAGTGCGGCGGCGATGTTGGCCCCGTTGGAGAAACCCACCGCAATGGGAGGAACGTCGCCGAGCTGATAGTGAGTGCGAGCCTGGCTGATGAACCGTGCCAGCTGCCCTGCTCGGAACTTGATGTCTTCGACGTCGAAAACTCCCTCGGCGTAACGCCGAAAGAAACGGGGCATTCCTTCCTCCAGAACCTGCCCTCGCGGGCTCAGGAGTGGAGACCCCGGCGCCAGGGCCTGGCCCAGCGAGAGCAGGTCGTCCTCGTTGCCCCCAGTGCCGTGCAGGAGGAGCAGAGGCACGGCCCCGGGGCGTTGCCCAGCTACGAATCGGTGCACGAAATCGAACTCCGGGGCTGTCATCCTCCCTGCCCCGCGGTAGCATGGGGCAGACGAAGCGGCGGCAGCGCGCGCTCGATCTGCTCCCGGTACGCTTCGTATATCGGAGGCAGCTTCAGCTGCGAGCCGAGCTCGGCCGGAGCTTCATCGATGGTGAATCCGGGCCCATCGGTGGCAATCTCGAAGAGAACCCCACCCGGCTCTTTGAAATACACGGAGTGGAAGTACTGCCGGTCCACCACCGGGGTAATGCCGAGACCCCGGGCTTCGATCGCCGAGCGTTGCTCCAGCTGATCTGCTTCACTGGCCGCTCGAAATGCCATGTGGTGAACCGTGCCCACTCCCCCGGCGCCACGCCAGAAACCGGATGCGCGTCTGAAGTTGACCACCAATCCCGATCCGTTCGCGTCAGCTTGAAAACGCAGCAGCCCTTTGTCTTCGCCATTGGGTTGAAAGCCCAACATCTCGGTTAGGAGATCTCCGGTACCCTGGTCACCGTCTTCCCAGATGGTTGCTCCATGCAGGCCCCGGACGGCGTGCTCGGGACTGATGGGGCCCTCGTTCCAGGGTTGCTCGCTGGTGGAGACGTCACCCGCAACCAGCTCCAGCAGGAGGCCGTCGGGATCGGTGAGACTCAGAACCTGGTCGTCGAAACGGCGGCTGGGGCCCTCATACGTGATACCCTGAGACAGAAGTCGCTCGATCCAGAAGCCCAGTGACCCCGCCGGTATCGTCAGCGCCACCGTCGCAATCTGCCCGCCGCCCTGCCGGCCGCGGTGCGCGCCAGGCCAGGGGAAAAAGGTGAGCAGAGAGCCGGGGCGTCCGATCTCGTCGCCGTAATAGAAGTGATAGCTCCCCGGGTCGTCGAAGTTCACCGTGATCTTCACCAGCCGGAGTCCCAAAACCCCAGCGTAGAAGTCCAGATTTCGCTGTGGATCGCCGGCAATGGCGGTGATGTGATGGATCGGCACAGTAAGTCCTCTCGCTACTTGGGTGATGCGAGCCCGGCCCCGGCACCAGTGCGGCCGATGGCCTGAGCGATTTCGTCCAGATTTTCCAGGGCGACCGGGTAACGAATGCTGGCGGTCGGCAAAGTCGCTATCATCAGTCCCACCCGATACTCGGGCAGATCGTTTACCACAAACCGTCACGCCATGCCGGAAGCTACACCCGCGGAATCGAAGACGTCGAGCGCCGCATCATCGAACGGCTACGCCCCGACGCTGGGGCTGTTCTCGGCCACCATGATGGTGGTCGGCGGGATCATCGGATCCGGAATTTTCCTCAACCCCGCCATCGTTGCGGCCCGGGTCGGGAGCACCGGGTTGACGCTGTTGGTGTGGATCCTGGGTGGTGTGGTCGCCCTCATCGGAGCACTGGTCTATGCGGAGCTGGGAGCCTGGCGGCCGGTAGCCGGCGGAGGATACGTCTACCTGCGCGACGGGTATGGTCCACTTCCCGCCTTTCTTTACGCCTGGACTCTGCTGCTGGTGATTGCCACGGGGGCAATCGCTGCAGTGGCCGTGACCTTTGCCAACTACGCGGCGGCTTTGCTGGGCTGGAATGCCGGAGCGAGAGTACCTCTGGCCGTGGCGGCCATTATTACGCTGTCGGCAGTGAATTACGTAGGAGTCAGGCCTGGCGCCCTCACGCAGAACGTGCTCACCGTACTCAAGCTCGCGGCGTTGGTGTTGTTGATCGTGGCGGGTCTCACGGCTGCCGCTGCCAACGGAGGCGCAGAGCTGGAACCGCTACAGCCGCGGAATACCGCACTGATGTTGGGAGCAGCGCTGGTTCCGGTGTTGTTCGCCTTTGGCGGCTGGCAACAAACCAACTTCATTGCCGAAGAGCTGATCGAGCCAGAACGGAATCTGCCGCGGGCCCTCATCGCCGGCGTGAGCATCGTGGTCGCAGTGTACCTGATGGCGAACCTGGCCTATCTCAGAACTCTCGGCATCGCCGGTCTCGCGCAGAGCAGCGCGCCGGCAGCCGACGCCATGACTGTAAGGTTCGGCTCGGTCGGCGGCACCATCATCGCCGCCGGCATCGCCATCTCCAGCTTCGGCTTTCTGAACCTGGTCATTCTGGTGTCGCCCAGAGTCTACCGGACTATGGCGCAGGACGGCCTCTTCTTTCCCAGTCTGGCACGTCTCCATCCCAAATACCGGACGCCAGCCGCCGCCATCGTATTTCAGGGAGTCTGGGCCATTCTTCTGACCCTGACCGGGCATTACGGAGACCTGCTCGATTACGTGGTCTTTGGCGACTGGATTTTCTTTGGCTTAACGGCGGCGACGCTCTTCGTCTTTCGAGCCCGGGCCCGACGCAGCATGGAGCCGAAAGAGATCCGATTCAGGATGCCGGGCTACCCCGCGGCGCCTCTGATCTTCATACTGGCGGCGGCATACGTCGTCGTCGGGTCGATCGCATCGAATCCGGGGAATGCGGTGAAGGGAGCTACGCTCATCGCGCTGGGGATTCCGGTCTATCTGTTTTGGAAGGGGAAGACCCGGTAGAGGCGGCGATCTCCTCAGCCGCTTCCTCGTCATCGAGGTACTCCGCCCGATACATCTGGATGAGCTCGAAGAAGTAGGAGATCGCCAGAGGGCCGATGATCAACCCGAGGAGGCCGAAGTACTGGATGCCGGCAAAGGCCCCGATGATGGTGATGAACGGATGGATCCGGGCCCAGCGCCGGAACACCATGGGCCGAATCACATTGTCGACGTTTCCCACCACCAGAATGCCCCACAGAGCCAAGGCAATGGCCCGGCCGTAGCTCCCCTCCAGCCCCAGCGCGAGAGCGCCTGGGCCCCACACCAATCCGCTTCCGACCACCGGCAGAATCGCCAGCACCACGGTGACCACGCCCCAGAACAGGGCGTTAGAAATGCCGGCGGCCCAGAACGCGAGTCCCACCAGGACACCCTGGACCGTCGCTGTCAGGCCGGTGCCGATCAGGGTTGAAAAGGTGACGTCCCGGAAGCGGTCTCGCAGAATCTCGGTGTTGTTCCGGGAGAAGGGGATGAATGGCTGGACCTGTTTCCAGGCAG
>CAWGVB010000025.1:0-375886 GCA_963825815.1 uncultured Gemmatimonadales bacterium
CACGCGCCCCCGCTCGAGGTGCGGCTGGAGGTCCAGCGCGAGCGCCTTTTCGAAGCCGCCGCCGCCATCTTTGCGCGCGGCGGCTACGCCGAGGCCAGCGCGGAGTCGATCTCGCGCGGCCGGCATGTCGAAGGCGACGTTCTACGAGCACTTCGCCAACAAGGAGGAGTGCATCCTCGCCCTGTTCGACGAGGGTGCGCGCACCGCCCTGAGGCCATGGCCGAGGCGACCGCGGCCGCCGGCGACGAGCCCACCGCCCGCATGCGCGCCGGCATCCACGCCTTCCTCCAGCAGGTCGCGACCCACCGCAACGAGTCCCAGACCCTGCTGGTCGAGTCGTCGGCGCCGGGCCGCGCGCCACCGGCGCCGCGATGCGATCCTCGAGACCGCGCCAACGCGGTCTACGAGGAGGCCGCGCGTGACACCCAGGCTTCGCGCGCCGCGAGCCTTCGCGGTCATCGCCGCCGGGGCCGAGCCGCGCGCCCGCCACGTGCGTTGGGCCGCCCCGCCGACGTCCGCCAGTCGAGCCCGTGCTCGAGCGGTCTCCTGGGCGCGCTAGGCAGGCGCAGTGAACCTGGAGGCGCTCGAGCGCGAGATCAGCCACTGCCGTCGTGCCCGCGGCTCGGGAGTGGCGCGAGCAGGTGGCGCGGGAGAAGCGCGCGCGTTCGCCGACCAGGAGTACTGGGGCCGCCCAGTGCCCGGCTCGGCGACCGGCGCGGGGTTCCTGCTCGGCCTGGCGCCCGCCGCCCACGGCGCCAACCGCACCGGGCGCATGTTCACCGGCGACCGCTCGGGCGATTTCCTCTCGCCGCCCTGCAGCGGCGGGCTCGCCAACGAGCCGACGTCGGTCTCCGCCGACGACGGCCTGAGCTGATCGACTGCTTCCTTCGCCGCGGTGCGCTGCGCCGCCTTCCAACCGCCCCACGCCCGCCGAGCGCGACAACTGCCTGCCTGGGGAGGGCGAGCTCGAGCTGCTCCCGCGCGTGCGCGTCCGGTGCCTCGGCGGCCGCCTGGGACGCCGCCTGCGCCTGCGCGCCGACCTCGGCGAGCCGGTGCCCGGCCCAAGCCGCGCTTCGGGCACGGCGCCGAGCTGCCGGGGAGCGCTGACCCTGCTGGCTGCTTCCACCCTTCGCAGCAGAACACGTTCACGAGGGCCTGACCGTGGGCATGATGGAGGAGGTGTTCGCGCACGCGAAGGAGCTGGCGGGAGGGTGATCGTCCTTGTCACCGGGACGACGGCCTGGGCAGGTGGCGCACGCAATCGCGGCGGCGGGCACGAGGTACACGTCCACGGCAGCGAGAGGAAGCTGGCCAAGCAGGACTACGCGGCGCGCACGTATCGCGCCGACTTCGCCTCGCTGCACGAGGTGGCCGACATGGCGGCCGAGATCCTCGAGAGCGAGGAGCAGCTGGACGCGGTCGACAACAACGCCGGCATCGGCACCACGTGCCCGGCGACGGCAGGCGGCTGAGAGCGAGGACGGCTACAACTGCGCTTCGCCGTCAACTACCTCGCGCCGTTCTCCCTGACCGAGCGATGTGCCGCTGCTCGAGCGCTCGACGCCGGCGCGGATCGTCAACGTCAGCTCAGCAGGGCAGATGCCGATCAATTTCGACGACGTGATGCTGGAGCGGAACTACAATCGACCAGGCGTACTGCCAAAGCAAGCCGCACAGGTCATGCACACGTTCGACCTCGCCGAGCAGCTCGACCCGGACCAGGTGACCGCCAATTGCATCCGGCGACCTTCATGCCGACGAAGATTGTCCTGCACGCCCGCGGCAGCGGCGTGAGCTCGCTCGAGGAGGGCGCCGAGGCGACCGAGCGCCTGGTCCTCGACCGCGACCTCGACGCCGTCAGCGGGCTGTACTTCAACGGCCTGCGCGAGTCGGCCGCCAACCCGCAGGCCTACGACGCCGAGGCCCGGCGGCCGTTGCGCGAACTGTCGCTGCGGTTGACGGTAGGCGTGCGTCGCCTATGGTTCTGGCCCATTTAGGTCGGACACTCCCGCTTGATACCCATTCTCGGCCCCATTCTGCTTCCTTTAGACGAACCCCCGCTGGCGGAATGCCCTAGTCTGAGACTGTCTCATCGCGGTTAGATGCGATTCACGTTCCTCAACCTAGAGATGTTATCCACTGGCGCAGTCCGTTGACCGAATCGCCGGTCACCTCGGCGTCTTCGGGGATATGGCTGAGCGTGGAGTTTGGGTATTTCCGGGTTTCGCGCTTGGACCCCACCTTGATTTCAATGGTTTGAGCCTCGCGGTCAAAGTCCTGACTGCTTTCGTGCCAGCGAATGTGGAGGTCCATCCCGAGTTCGCCTGCAATACGCTGAACCTCAGCCGTAAGATAGTGCGATTCCCTTTTGTATCCGCACATCACTCATGGGCGGTGCCCTCGCCGGAGTGGAATCAGTGTCGCCTGCGCTGAGCGAATAGCCAGCTCATCATCCTGGGTGACGCGTACGTGGGGTCCCACGAGTTGTGATCCGTACCGAGCATCTCAAGATACTGTACCGGCGCACCCACAGCCTTAGCGCAGCGAATGCTTCCCGGGACTGCTCGACCGGTAATACATCATCCACTTCGCCGTGCACGATCCAGGTAGGGATATTTCGAAGCCGGCGGGCCAAAGCTGCGTATGGCGGCCCGCTGTCCGGAGGAACGACGGCCTCGGCCGTGACGTTCCATTCCTTCTCTGGGACGATCCAGGCGCAGATCGGCATCAGGGCCGCGAAGCGCGTAGGATGCCGATATGCCAGGTACCATGTCCCGTTTCCGCCTATGGACAGGCCGGTGAGATAGATGCGGTCGGAGTCGGTCTGGAACTCCTCGACGGTGCGGTCCAGGGCCGCCATGGCCGCCCGGGCAGGTGTTCCGGCCCAAAACGAGTCGGGTGGCACTTGAGGAAAGACCACGATGGCTGGGAATCGCGCCGGATTTTTCCGGAGAGCCGCTCCCAGGCCCACTTGGGTCTGAAGCAGGCCATCGTCGCCCCGCTCGCCACCGCCGTGCAGGAACAGAATCACCGGCCAGCGCTGCGATGAAGTGTACGAGGGTGGGATGTACACTTGATAGCGGTAGATCCTGCCTCCGACGCTGACGTTGCGGTTCAGAAAACCGGTCTCCACAGCCTGCCCGGCTAACAGGTGTGGGCTGCTTACCAGGAGAAAAAGTACCGCAAGGCCACGACGGCTCGAGACACATGTACACCCCCCCTTGGGTCCCCGCGCGAGAAAAAATCCGACCCATGCGACAAATCGTAGCGCGTCGGTTTTGCGCATGAACTGTTCGGGAACGAATTAGTGTACAGCGAATTGCTGGTGCCAGGGAGGTGCGCATCGCGACGAATTGTGCGGGGTGCGACTGCCCGTAATCGCCTATCCTGGGTGGGGTGGGTACCACGCCTGGGAAGTGGACATCCTGGACGTTTTGCTGGTTGTGGTCCCCGGTACGCAGTGGTTACTTCAGGGTAAGGGTCTTTTGCTCAAAGCAGGTTTTGTATGCCAAATGCGGATCCTCAGACCCTCGAGATCTCCGGAGTAACCTTGCTCGTCGTGGACGATGATCCGTCCTTCCGCCGAGCACTGCGGAGACTGCTGGAGCAGGAACGAATCTCCGTGGTTGAGGCCGACGACGGCGAGCAGGCGATTCGCGTGATCGAGCAGGACGAGGCCCAGGTGCTCGATGCGGTCCTGACAGACGTGTCGATGCAAGCCGTTTCTGGCCCCGAATTGATCGCGGTGCTCCGGGAGTACCGCCCTGCGATTGCCGGTCGTGGCCATGTCGGCATGGGACCCAGTCCCACCCGGCCTTCCCCCGGTACCCTTCCTGAACAAGCCATTCGAGCTAGAGGAACTGATCGAAACGCTCGGACCGCTGGTCCTCACGCCCGAAGCGATCCGGCGGCGAGCACGGCAAATGCGCGCGGATGCGGCCGAATCCCGGGCATTGGCCAAACGGCAACAGGAGATAGCAAGAGAACACCAGGCCAAGACGGGTGAACTCATGAAGGCCTTCATGCAGCTCCGCGAGAGGATGAAGCGGAGACCCTAGCCTTTGGTGCTACAGCCGAACCAAACCCACAGCGTTAAACTCATCGATCCCCCTGAGCTGCTGTTCTGCCCCGAAGTCTATGGAAGTCTGATTTGAGTTCCCGTCATGGGCCACTCTGGCGAGAGGCCCGCGTGCTGGTGGTCGATGACGAGCCGCCGCTGCGGCGAATTATTCGACGCAGGCTCGAAGCTGAACACTTTCAGGTGGAAGAAGCCGGCGACGGCGAGTCTGCCCTGCGGCTGATCCAATCGCGGCCGTTCGACCTGGTGCTGACCGATCTCATGATGCCGGAGATCGATGGACGGCAGATCCATGAGACGCTGAAGCGGTATCGTCCGACGGTAGCGGTCCTCTGTATGTCAGCCTATGCCGAAGAGGTGCCACCGATCGATCCGGCTGACACTTCCATGGCGTTGCTGCGCAAACCATTCAGTGCAGACGAATTGTACCTCGCTATCCGGGCCGAACTCACCCGCGCTTCAGATCTCATGGCAGTCGCGGAGAGCGAGATCGTGCAGGCCAACGCGGGATTGAGCCAAATGGCTCTGACGCTGCAGGAGAGCCGTACTGCGCGGCGGCAGTCGGTCGATTTGGTCGCCGCAGCCCGGGAA
Organism: uncultured Gemmatimonadales bacterium; assembly: GCA_963825815.1. Taxonomy (GTDB): domain Bacteria; phylum Gemmatimonadota; class Gemmatimonadetes; order Gemmatimonadales; family GWC2-71-9; genus CAVVWJ01. The sequence goes on from CAWGVB010000025.1 coordinate 4,670, forward strand.
CTTTGCGTACAGCGGCCCGGAAACATCCCGATCCGCCCACTGCATCCGTTGCACCCGCACTCACTTCACCCGCCTGAACTCACCCGATTTTCTGGGCACCACCGACACCCGGTACCCGGCTCCGCGCTCCTCGATCCGCACCTTGTAGCTGATCCGGATCTCCTCGGCCACACTTTCGCGCTCCAGCACCTGGACCAGCTGCTTTGCCTTCAGGTGCCGGATCATGGCCTCGTCGAGCCAGAGTGCATGGACCTTCCCCATCGAGGAGACTTCTTCCTGCCAGACGTAGAAGCCCATGTTGGGATCGTCCACTTCCCACCGGACCGGATGTACCTGCCAGCCGCGACCCCGCATCCAGGCCGACACGGCCGCCTCGGTGTCCGCAGGAATCGGCGGCACCGGTGGTGAGGCTTCTGCGGGAGGGGAACTGCGGGAGCTCAGAAGCTCATCGAAGCTGTGGATCACCTGATGCGCGCCGTCGGCCGGGGCATCGGCTGGATTCCGCACGCATAAGGCCGTTTGCATGCCCGCCGTTCGCGCCGCGTCGAGCTCCGCGGGCACGTCGGAGACGAAGAGCACCTGGGGGGGACGGCACTTCAGCGCCTGCGCGATCCGGGTGTAGCTGCGTGGCTCCTTCTTCGGGCCGGTGGTGGTGTCGAAGTACGCCCGGAAGAAGGGACTCAGATCACCGGCATTGCTGTTCTTGAACAGCGATTGCTGGGCCTGCACACTCCCGGAGGAGAAGATGGCGATGCCGATGCCCTGATTGCGCCAGCGCTCCAGTGCGGGAGGCACATCCGGATAGACCTCGCCCTTGAGCTCGCCCGAGCGATACCCCTCCTCCCAGATCTTTCCCTGCAGAGACTTGAGGCCGGTGGACTTGCCGTCCCGCTCCATCAGCCAGTGGACGTACACCGCCACCCCGCGGGGGTTGTCCCGCCAGAGGGGCAGCGAGGGCTCAGGTGATTCGATCAGGTGCTCGGCGTTGAGCCGGGCAACGTCGCCTCGAACCTCGGGATCGTCCCACCGGCGCTCGAGGAAAGCCGCAGCTCGAGCGCGGGCGTAACCAAATAATGTTTTGTGGACGAAGTCGAGCGGCGTGGTAGTGCCCTCGATGTCCAGCAGGACGGCGCCGATCTGGCTCAGCTCGATGCCGTTCTCAGGGGAATGTACGAGGGACCGAGACACAGTGGCTGATAACCCTTGTCGGCGCCGCTGTCGGTGTAGTGCGGTGTCCACCCGGCCTTGTCCTGAAACAGCCGGATAGCCCGGATATTCCGGTCGCCGCAGAGATCGAACCAGTGCCAGGTGCCGCGGGGCACCCGGATGAGGTCGCCGGGCTCGCACTCGATGGCAATGACGGGCTCGTTGTCCTCGGGGATGAATGTGAAAGAGTCCCCGTCCCCGGACGATGTAGCGCACCTCATCCTCATCGTGCCAGTGCTCTACGCTGAACTTGGCCAGCATGGCGTCGAGGTTCGGGCGTCTGGGCGGTGACGTCGATGACGTCGGCGGTGACGTAGCCGCCTTGCTGCTTCAGCCGCTCGATCTCGGGCGCATAGGCGGTCAGCACCTCTTCAGCCGACGCATCCTCGCCGGCACGCGCTCGTTGTCGGGCCAGCGCTCGTAGTCGATGCCCAGGGTCGCCAGATAGCGGGTAACCTCATCCTGGTCGGTCAGGGTGCGCTGCTCGTCGGGAATTCTCACTGTTGCCATGTCATGCCTCGCTTTCGTCCCATCACTTCGAACAGAAACTCCAGAATCTCTACCTGCCGCTTTGCCTCGGCGAGATCCCGTCCCCAGGTATAGAGCCCGTGCGATCGGATCAGCAATCCGTGCGCGTCGGGATACGTGTCCAGCAGCGCCTCGACTGAGGGAGCCGCCGCCGCCCAATCCTGGGTATTCTCGATTACCGGCAGCCATTCGCGGTGCTCGTGCGTGGCCACGCCGTCGAGTCCCTTCAGCATCTCGTATCCCTCGATGACCACCAGCCCGTTGCCGAGGCGCGTCCGAAAGAATTGTGCTCCAAACCGAGTGGGTATGCAACACCGCGCCGGCGCCGCGGGCCCGGACGATCGCCAGGTGAAGGCTCGCCTCGGCCGAGGGGCGGCCCGAGCCGGCGACGACCTCCGCCGTGCTGGTCGATCTCCACGATGTCGCCGGGCGAGAGGCTGCCCTTGTCCACTCCGCTCGAGGTGATGGCGAGGCGCAGAGGATCGCGGCTCACCACGGCGCTGAAGTTCCCGCTGGTGCCCATGACCCAGCCGCGGCCATAGAATTGCCGCCCGATCTCCGCGAGCTGGCTCGCCAGTTCCGCACGGCTCATCGGTGAAGACTGCTCCATTGCGATGGGGAATGAGGCAGAACATACTCGAGGCGGAGGCTACCGCGTAAGCAGGGAGTTCGCCGACTACCGGGAGGTCACGATGGCCGCAAAGACCACAAAGTCCGGTTCCAGGAAGACGAGTAAGAAGTCCAGCAGCTCCCGCAAGCGCACCTCATCCAAGCGGGGCAGCCTCGGGCAGAGCCAAGAGCTCCGCCAAACGCAGCGGCAAGAAGAGCAGACTCAAGGGAGTTCGGCAAATGGCGGAGAAGGCGCTCAGCTCGGCGAAATCGAGCGCGGCCAGAGCGGTAAAAAAGGTCAAGGCGAAAATCGCTCGATCGTAAGCTCACAGCTCTCGATCGTAGTTCGACAGCGCCGCGATGTAGTCAGCCGGATCTGCCTTGTATCCCATCCGCGCTCCATCGTACTCGAAGCGGATTCCGATGTACCCGAGGGGGACTCGCTGGTAAAACCGCGGCTTGGGCCGGCGAGTTTCCCGGTCGGACGTGCGGGAGGCGCGAGTCACAAGGTGCGCCCCAGTACTCCGGGGTAAATCTTCTCGCCTGGGTTGTAATTCGAGTGAGACCGGATGTAGCTCGATCGGGAGGTGCAGTAATCGGTCGGTGATCGGATGTAACCCGACCGCGTTCGGATGTAACCCTCCTGCTCTCACCTGTAGTCTGTCCCGTCCAGCGAGTAGGTCGAGCAGAGCGCGCTGTAGGGCGCCCGGCATCGCCTGCAAACGGAAAAGCCGTCCTTCAGGCCAGCCGAATGTTCCGGTAGCGGGCATGGACCAGCTGGTAGACGCCATAGGCCATCAGCCCCAGCGCCACCACCACAAAGACCCAGCGCCCTGTCTGTTCCAGGGTTCGGAGCGACTCCCGGACGCCGCCGGCCTGGGCTGGATCGTGGCGAAGGGTCGCCCGCGCGAGGAAGACTCCAATGAGACAGAAGACGACACCGCGTGCCGCGACACCGAACCGGCTCACCCCCAGCACCCAACGCTGCGCGCGGGCGGAGAGCTCAGCGAGCTGGAGATGTCGCCGCATCTTCGGCGACCAGGCCCGATAGAACTGATACAGGCCGTACCCTCCGATCCAGAGCGCAGCGATTCCGACCAGGATCTCGCCGCCCGGGATCTGGAAAGCTCGAGCGGTCCAGTGCGGTGCCTGGCTGCCGGACGCTCCTCCGCTCCGACCCAAGGCCAGACGAAACGCGGTCAGTCCCAGCGCGGCGTGAAAGACTCCCCGCCCGGCGAAACCGGCGCGCATGAGGATGCCCTTCAGATCGGTGCCCCGCCGTTCGGGATCGGTGATGGCCTCGACCAACCGCCAGGCGGCGTAACCCAGCAGCCCCGCGGCAATGACGAGCAGCAGGGGCTGGCCCAGGCTGGCATGCTTCACCTGGCGCATGGCGCCGCCGGTGTCGGTTACGCTCCCGCCCTGGCCCAGACCAGCCTTGGCCGCGAGGTAACCGATGGTGAGGTAGAGGATGCCCTTGGCGGTGTATCCCACCCGGGCCATGCGCTCGATCCAGGGTGCGAGGTCTCGGGTTGCGGTCATTTGGATTGAAGGTGAGGAAGTCCGGAGAATACGCAGAGTCGCTCTCTTCGCGCACCTACTGTCCTCCCCACCCAACGCGGAGCGGAAAACGGACGAGGGCTCTCCGGCAGGCTCCGCTACAATGCGGCACCACAAAAACAACACACCGACACCCTCGCCGCTTGGGCGGGGATGCCGGTATGAGGGACGGGAGTTCCGCCCTATTGGACGGAAAGCTTCAGGTTGTTAGAACAGTACCATACCGGGCGAAGTCATCCAAGATGCGGCCGGTGCCGCGAACGACCGAGGTCAGCGGGTCTTCGTCCATCCGGACCGGCAAGCCGGTCTCATCCATCAGCCGCTGGTCGAGTCCCCGAATCTGGGAGCTGCCGCCGGTGAGCATGATGCCGTGCTCGAGCACGTCGCTGGCCAGCTCGGGCGGCGTCATCTCCAGCGCCCGGCGCACCGCATTGATGATGTGCGAGACCGGCTCCTGGATCGCGTCGCGCACGCCGCGGGAATCGATCCGGATGGTCTTGGGAAGGCCGGAGACCAGATCGCGACCCTTCACGTCCATCTCGCCTTCGCGCTCCAGCGGAACCGCCGAGCCCAGGCTGATCTTGATCCGCTCGGCGGTGGGCTCGCCGATGAGGAGGCTGTAGGTCTTCCGCATGAACTGGACGATGGCCTGGTCCAGCTCGTCGCCCCCGGTCCGGATCGAAGAGTCGCACACGATACCAGACAGCGCGATGACCGCGATGTTGGTGGTTCCGCCACCGATGTCGATGACCATGCTGCCGACCGGGGTTTCCACCGGCAGGCCTACGCCGATCGCCGCGGCCATCGGCTCAGCCACCATGAACAGCCGCTTGACCCCGGCAGACTGGGCCGAGTCGCGCACGGCGCGGCGCTCGACCTCGGTGATCCCGGACGGGACGCAGACGACCACGGTGGGCTTGACCCGCAGGATGGTCCGGTCGATCACCATCCGGAGGAAATGGCGCAGCATCTTTTCGGCGACATGGAAATCGGCGATGACCCCATCCTTCATGGGGCGGACCGCCAGGACACCTTCCGGAGTGCGGCCCAGCATCCGCTTGGCCTCGAGCCCGATGCCCAGGATGTTGCCGGTGGCCTGATCGATGGCGGCGACCGAAGGCTCGTTCAGCACGACGCCTTCGCCCTTCACGAAGACCAGGGTATTGGCGGTGCCCAGGTCCACGGCCAGCTCACTGGCGGGGCGCCAGGTCTTCCGCTTGACCAGCTGTCCGTTCTTGGCCCTGGCATCGGTGAGAAAGGCTTTGGCTGAGGCTACGGCCGGGTTGATATCGATGGCGACGGTCACGGTGAGGGATCCCTTAGCTGGGGTGCCTGAGTGCCTTATGGCCTTGCATATGTCCGCGACGGTTGCGTTTCACCCCAGGGGATGGGCGGGCACCTTCCCGACGCATTCTCGAGTATCGGTCGATTTGTCAGAGAGAGAAACAGCAGGTCCGGCGAGATGCTGCGTCGCTCAGGCGGGGGTACCGTGCAAAATATGATCCACAGTCAGGCCATGATCCCGAGCGCGCCGAGCATCGGACGGCCGAGGCTTTCGTCTCCCTCTAGGCGTACCTCACGGCCGGCCTGCTCGGGGCGAAGGCCCTTGGAGAAGAGCTTCCAGGCAACATCCTGATCCATGGTCACCTGGGCGGCAGGTGAGGGGGCGGCGCCGGTGAACAGCTCCCACTCGGACCCACCTCGCGCCAGTGTCCAGACGCCGCCAGCATCTCCGGTGATCTCGAGCCGGACCGCAGTCCCGGGCCGGCGCCTCGACCGGGCCATAGGTGAAGGGCAGGGCCCGGACGAAGATGTCCAGCGTGGGATGAAGCCAGCGCCGCTGGCTCAGGCCGGGGGCTCCGACGGCCTCCCGGATCTGCTGCTGGTGGAGCCATCGCTCGGTGTACTCCCGACCGAGGTCGAACCAGTTGAGCGAGCGCTCCTCGCCGGCCCAGGCCACCCCGATGGTGGCGGGGGCCTGGGGGTCGAGCGAAGCGAAGTAGGCGTGGAGCTGCGGCTCGGCCAGGTCGAGGATGTCCATCAGTAGCCGCGGGCTCACCCGGCGCATGGTGCCGACCCACTCGGCGTTCAGCTGATTGAGATAGCCGACCAGGTCGGCATAATCGGCGAAGGTCCGTCTCGGCCGCCGGACTGGAGCCGGTCGCGGTCGAAGGAGAGCCGCCGGAGACAGGTGTCCAGCAGATGGGCGACGATGTCCTTCACCGACCAGAGCGCACAGGCGGTGGGCTTGAGCCAGTCGGCCGGCTGGAGGCCCCGGAGCAGCGTCATCAGCTCGCGGTGGAGACCGGGGAACAGCGGCACCAGGTTGACCGGAGCCACCGGGGTCAGAGTGGAGTGCTCAGCGCATTATTTAGGACGTCGTCGCTGATCCGGCGCTGGTGCTGCTCCTGCGGGGCGCTGTAGCACTCGACGGTCGGAGCCCGGGCAGTCTATCGGTGAGGCTCGGAAAACTCCGATGTCCATCCCGGTCTCCTCCCCTCGTGCTAACGCGCCCCTCCGGAGCAGGTCACCAGCGCCGGATGCTCATGAACAGCTCCCCAGCTCGCGTTGACCCCTCTCTCTGCACGGAATGATATTTCGCGGATTCAGCCAGAACGAATCTGGAATGTGAGAGTCTTCAGCGCGAGGAGTTGGTCATGGCGTTCACCCTTCCCCCTCTACCGTACGACTACAAGGCGCTGGAGCCGCATATCGATGAACAGACGATGCGGCTGCACCACGACAAGCATCACGCAACCTACGTCAACAACCTGAACGCGGCACTCGAGGCCCATCCCGACCTGCAGAAGAAGTCGATGGAGGAGCTGCTCGCCGGGGTGGACCGGCTGCCCGAGGCGATCAAGGCGCCGGTGCGCAACAACGGCGGAGGCCACGCCAATCATACGATGTTCTGGGAGATGATGGCGCCGGGCGGGGCCAAGGAGCCGAATGGCGAGCTGGCCGACGCGATCAACAGCAGCTTCGGCGGATTCAGCCAGTTCAAGGAGCAGTTCGCCAAGGCCTGCACCGGCCGGTTCGGCAGCGGCTGGGGCTGGCTGGTGGCCGACCGAAGCGGGAAGCTCAGCATCGAGAGCACGCCCAACCAGGACACGCCCGCTGATGAGCGGAAAGATCCCGGTGCTGGGATGCGACGTCTGGGAGCACGCCTACTATCTGAAGTACCAGAACCGCCGGCCCGACTACGTGACGGCATGGTGGAATGTGGTGAACTGGACCGACGTGGCGCAGCGGTTCGAGAAGGCGCGCGGCCGCGAAAAGGCCATGCGCTGAGGCGCTGACGCATGGCTCCGCTCCCGCCGCCGGGCACTGCCGCACCCGATTTCACGCTGCCATCGACGGCGGGCGTGGACGTGACGCTTTCGAAGCTCCGGGGACGGAACGTGCTGCTCGCGTTCTTTCCCCTGGCGTTCACCCGGTCTGCACCCAGGAGATGTGCTCCTTCACCGAGGACTACAGCCGCTTCCGCGATGCCAACACGGTGGTGTTGCCGATCAGCGTGGACTCGATCCCCACGCTCAAGGAGTTCAAGGCGAAGGAGCACATCTCGGTCGACCTGCTGAGCGACTTCAAGCGGGAGGTCAGCCGGCGGTACGGCACGCTGCTGGAAGAGAAGTTCTTCTCCAACCGGGCCTACGTGTTGATCGGGCCCGACGGCATCGTGCGGTGGTCCTTCGCCGAGGACACGCCCAGCACTCGCCGGGAGAACGAAGAGCTGCTCGCGCAACTGGAGGCCCACCGACGATCCGCGTAAGGGCCCCACAGATCGCGGCGCTCTGGATCGGCCTCCTGCTGCTGGGATGCCAGATCGAGGATCGCACTCCCACCGGGTACTCGCCGGGACGAGGACACCATTCAACATCTGCTCAGCCGCTACGCCCGGCGTCTCTCGGCCCGGGACTGGAGCGGAGTGCGCTCGCTGTTCTGGCAGGATGGCAGCTACGCCGGGCCGCATCGGGCCGGGCGCGCCGGCGAGCTACCATCAGGCGGTCTCCATCGACGCCGCGCTGCAGAGCATGGAGCGGTGGCTCCGCGGGGCGGAGCCGCGGAACTTCGATGTCCGGGTGGTCCGCACCGATCTGAGACAGGACGGAGATCTGGCCGCGGCCTGGCTGACCACCCGGCGGGTCACGCCGTCGGGATCCGACAGCCATCGAGGGGGACTGGGTGGAGCACATCGTCCTCCGCCGGATCGACGACGACTGGCGAATCCTGAGTGTGGCGGTGGCCACTCCGGGCCGGCGGAGGCGCCCATTGAAGACGTCCGATGGAGTCGCGCTGGTGGGCCGGGCCGCCAAGCTGCTCAAGTCCGGCGGAGAAGCGGGTGAGGCGCTGGCCGCCGTGGCGGAGCTGCTCCGGACCGGGCTGCAGGCGGACCGGGTGATGGTGTGGTTCCGCGATACGCAGACCAGCGGATTCCGGTCGGTGAGCGCACCCCTGGTCGACGAGTGAGCCGGTGCTGATGGAGTCGGTGCATGCCATTCCCAGCGACGGTTCGGGGGTACGGCTCACGCTGGAGCACGAAGAGGCGCTGATGGGACTGCTCGAAGTGGTCCCGGAGCAGGATCCGGAACAGCGCGAGATCCTGGTGATCATCGCCGACCTGCTGGCGCCCTACCTCGCCTCCCTGGCGCTGTCGGCCGATCTCGCCATCGAGGTTGCGGCGCAGTCCCGCGAGATCGAGGAGCAGCGGCGGTTCATCAGCCTGGTGATCGACAGCCTGCCGGTGGGACTGTACGTGATCGACCGGGACTACCGGATCAAGATCTGGAACCGGCAGCGGGAGGTCGGCGCCCCCGGCCTCCGGCGGGACGAAGTGGTGGGCCGGCAGGTATTCGAGGTGCTCACCCGTCAGCCCGCCGGAGATGCTCCGGGCCGACTTCGACCGGGTGTTCCAGACCGGCGAGATCCTGCAGGACGAGCTCGACGTCACCCTCGGTGGCGAGCTCCGGTCCTTCCGGCTGAGCAAGATCCCGATGCGGCTCGACGGCGACGAGATCAGCCACGTGATCACCATCGGTGAAGACGTGACCGAGTCGCGCCGGATCCAGGGGCAGATCATGCAGAGCGAAAAGCTGGCGGCCATCGGCCAGCTGGCCGCCGGCGTCATGCACGAGATCAACAATCCGCTGGCCACCATCAGCGCCTGCGTCGCCGCGATCGGCGGGCGGCTGGATGGCCTGAAACCCGCCGAGCGCACCAGGGTGGATGAGTATCTGGAGATCATCGACAAGGAAGTCGACCGCTGCACCCGGATCGTGGATGGCCTGCTCGACTTCAGCCGACCCAAGGGAAAGGCCAAGGCCAGTGTCGTATTGAACGGGGTTCTGGAGGAGACCCTGTTTCTGCTGAAACACCATCAGAAGTTCAAGCGGCTGACGCTGGTCCGGGAGCTGGACGGCTCGATTCCCCCCATCACCGGGAACGCGGAGCAGCTCACTCAGGTGTTCATGGCTCTGATGCTGAATGCCGTGGACGCCATGAACGAGGGCCGGGGAAAGCTCACGGTGCGGACTGGACGCAATCCCAATCAGGCGGACGAGGTGGTGGCCGAGATCGAGGACAACGGTGTGGGCATTCCCCGGGCAGACCAGTCCAAGATCTTCGAGCCGTTCTACACCACCAAGCCCCCGGGGCGCGGCACCGGGCTGGGGCTCTCCATCTGCTACGGCGTCGTGGAAGACCACCGGGGCCGGATCGAAGTGGAGAGCCAGCCCGGCCGGGGATCGACGTTCCGGGTGTTTCTGCCGGTCCATCCATGAAAATCCTGGTGGTGGAAGACGACCGCACCGTGGGGCAGTACGTCAAGCGCGGTCTGGAGGAGCAGCGCTATCACGCCGATCTGGTGGACGACGGCATGGAAGGGCTGCGACTCGCCTCGGGCGGGCGCTACGATCTGATCGTGCTGGACCTCCGGCTGCCGGAGATGAACGGCCTGGAAGTGTTGCGCACCCTGCGCGACCGGGGAAACACCACGCCGGTGCTGGTGCTGACCGCGCAGGACGCGGTGGACTTCAAGGTGCAGGCGCTCCGCTCCGGCGCCGACGACTACGTGACCAAGCCGTTTGCCTTCGAGGAGCTGCTGGCCCGGGTGGAGGCGCTGGGCCGCCGGCCCAAGGAGATCCGCTCTCCGGTGCTGAAGGTGGGCGACCTGGAGCTGGACGGTGAGACCCGGGAGGTCAGGCGGGGCGGCGAGCGGATCGAGCTCACGCCCAAGGAGTACACCGTGCTGGAGTATCTCATGCGGCACGCCGGCAGGGTGATGTCCCGGACGCTGATCACCGAGTATGCCTGGGACTATCACTTCGACCCCGGCACCAACATCGTGGACGTGGTGATCAACCGGCTGCGCAAGAAGGTGGACACCGGGCACGCCCAGAAGCTGGTGCACACCGTTCGCGGCGTCGGGTACGTCGTAAAGGCCTGACATGGCGACCATCCGCCTGCGACTCACCTTCTGGTATACGGTGGCGCTCGCGGTGACGGTGCTGGCATTTGGAACCGCGCTCTACATCGAGCGCCGGCAGGCCAGCGTGCGGGAGCTGGATCAGCGCCTCACCCTCGAAGCGGACCTGGCGCAGCGCTGGCTCGCCCAGTCGTACAAGGTGCTGGGCCGGATCGTGACCACGTGCCAATCTCAATCCCACGCTGGACCCCGGCATCAGCGCCTACCTCGAGGCCGCGCGCGACTACCTGATCGTCGCCGACACCGCCGGCCAGCTTCTGGCGCTCTCCGACATTGCCCGGGGACTCAGCGCGCCGGCGCTGGAGAGCCTGACCGCGCCGCTCGACACCCTGCCTCTCAGCCGCCATTCAGGTGTGATCAACGTGGGCCCGCCGGTGGGCAGCATGCGGTATCTGGTGACGCCGATCGACAACGCCGGCCCCGCCATCGGCGGGCTCCTGGTGGCCACGCCCACCCGGCAGGCCTCGTTCGGACCGTCTGATCTGCTTCGCTCGATGCTGCTGATCGCTCCGGTGATCCTGGTGGGCGCCATCCTGGTGGGGAACTGGCTGGCCGGCACCAGCCTGAGACCGGTGCAGGGAATCATGGACGAGGTGGACGCCATCTCCGACGGCACCAGCCTGCACCGGCGGCTGGCGGTACCGCTCAGCGGCGACGAGATGTCCCGGCTGGCCGCGACGGTGAACGGCATGCTGGCCCGGCTGGAGCGCAGCTTCTCCAGCCTGCACCGCTTCACCGCCGACGCCAGCCACGAGCTCAAGACGCCACTGATGGTGCTGAGGGCCGGGGTGGAGCGGGCGCTGATCCATCCGGGGACGCCGCCGGAAATGCTGCAGTCGCTGGACGAGACACTGGCCCAGATCAATCAGATGACGGAGATGGTGGAGAACCTGCTGACGCTCGCCCGGGCGGATGAAGGCCGGGCGCCGCTGGCGGTGGAGGAAAGCGATCTCCGGGAGGTGGTGGCGGATGTGGCGGAGACCGCGGGAATGCTGGGCGAGCAGGCGGGGGTGAGCGCGGTGCACAGCATGCCCGAGACCCCGGTGCGGCTGGCGGTGGACCGGCACCGGATCCGGGAGATGCTGCTCAACATGGTGACCAACGCAATCAAGTACACGCCCCAGGGTGGGACGGTGGCGTTGAATCTGGAACAGGACGACGGAGCGGTGACGTTTACCGTGCGGGACAGCGGCATCGGCATCGCGCCCGGCGACCTGCCGAACATCTTCGACCGGTTCTGGCGGGCGGATCAGGCCCGCTCGCGCACCGGCGCGCGCCCCGGCACCGGCCTGGGCCTGGCGATCACCAAATGGATCGCGGAGGCGCACGGCGGATCGATCACGGTGCAAAGCCGGCCGGGGCGAGGTTCGACGTTTGTCGTGCAATTGCCGAAGCCGAATTCGAAGTCCGGCTGAAACCAGGCAGGACAGCCGCAGGGCGTAACCGAAGGTTCAATGCGAGAGCGAAGGGTGAGCCGATGGCTCGCCCGTAGCGAACCGCTTTGCGAGAGGAATCAACTCCGCGAATTCACCACAGAGGCACAGAGGACACAGAGGTAACGTCATCCATTGATGATCCGGTAGATACCGGCGCGAAGTACTTCAACATTGAAATTGATCAGCAAGCCAAGGCGGTAACCCGTCAACTTTAGATAGGTGAGTACCTGGGCACGGTGAATGGGAAGTACCTTTTGAACTGCTTTGACCTCGATGATCACGTTTGCGATTACAAGATCCAGCCGGTAGCCGCATTCCACTTGAAGACCTCTGTATTCCACTGGCAGTGAAACCTGCCTCTTGTGGTCGATTCCCCGGAATGACAATTCTCTACTGAGACAAGCTTCGTATGCTGATTCCAGGAGGCCTGGTCCAAGTTGCCGGTGGACCTCGATGGCTGCACCCACGATGTCGTGAGTCAGTTGGGGAGCCGGGCCCTCTGTGTCCTTTGTGCCTCTGTGGTGAATCATTGGCTATGACTCGACCCGGTTCTGCCTGTCGTGACAACCTGAACCATCCAGCTGCGGTCCGCAGTTACGCAGACCCCGTACTGCTGGACGTTGCTTGCGAAAACCCGGGGTAGGGATAACGTAGGCCGAGGCCGTGTGAGTCAGATCACGCCGCAGTTCTGTAGCTCAGAGTAGGGTTGTGTCCGTCCTTCGGATGCAGCAGTTGCAGTTGCTAATGCGGCTGTAATCGAAATGACATCTGAGGGCAAAGCAGGTGTTTTCAGCGCGCCTTAGTTTCCGGGCACGATCACCCTCCCCCTGGAGGTAGTTGCGTGTTCGAGAACCTGATCGAATCCAAGCAGAAGAATCAGCGCACGGTTGGACAGACGGTTCTATCGTTCCTGATCCACGGCCTCATCATCTTCGGCGCCATCAAGGCGACGCAGGGCGTGGCCGAGAGCGTGAAGAACCGTCCGGTGGACACCACCATGGTGTTCCTCAAGCCGCCGGAGCCCCCCAAGCCGCCGCCGGACCAGCCCCCGCCGGACGTGGTGGTTGCGGCCAACCCGCCGCCCAAGGGGTTCCAGACGGTGGTGGCGCCGACCGACATCCCCAAGGACATTCCGCCGATCGATCTGAACGAGAAGCCGTTCGATCCCCGGGACTTCACCGGTAAGGGTGTGGAAGGCGGCATCGGGACCGGCGTGGCGGGCGGTACCGGTCCGGTAACCGGCGAAGTGTTCCTCGAGGCCCAGCTGGATGACCCGGTGCAGGTCATCTCCCAGCCCCAGCCGCGCTATCCGCCGGTGCTGGCGAGCGCCGGAATAACCGGGCGGGTCGAGGTGCAGTTCATCGTGGACACCACCGGCCACGTGGAAGGCAACTCCTTGAAGATCATGAAGACCAGCCATCCGGCCTTCGGCGAGCCGACCCGGGAGGCCATTCTCAAGAGCGTCTTCAAGCCGGCCAAGTTCAAGGGGCGGCCGGTGCGGCAGCTGGTCCAGCAGGCAGTCTCATTCAAGCAGCAATAGCGCTCGCAGCCGTAGCTTTCGTTCCCCCTGGAGGCAACACAACATGAGTGTAGATCTACTTCACCTGTGGGGTCAGATGGGTGCCTTCGCCAAGGGCATCGTGCTCGTCCTGGCGATCATGTCCATCTATTCCCTCACCATCGTCATCACCAAACTCATCCAGCTGAAGCGGAGTGAGCGCGAGACCCGGAAGTTCGCGCCCCAGTTCTCCCGCGCCATCCAGGAGGAGAACCTGGACCAGGCGATCGCGCTGGCGGAGAAGAACAAGAAGAGCCACCTGTCGCGCGTCGTGGGCGAGGCGCTCTTCGAGGTGAAGCCGCTGCTGCGGGACCGCGCCACCATCACCGCCGCCGACATCAACTCAGCCGAGCGGGCGGTCGAGCGGCAGATGCTGATCGTGTTGTCGGAGTTCAAGCGCGGACTCGGCGTGCTGGGTACGGTCGGCTCGACCGCGCCCTTCGTCGGACTGCTCGGCACCACCATGGGTATCGTGAACGCGTTCGTGGGCATGGCGCAGCAGGGCGCCTCGGGCGGTCTGGCCGGCATCTCCGCCGGTATCGCCGAAGCGCTGATCACCACGGCCTTCGGCCTGATGGTGGCGATTCCCGCGGTGTGGGCCTACAACTACTTCACCACCAAGATCGAGAATCTGACGGTCGAGATGACGTACGGCTCCAAGGAGCTGATCGACTACCTGATCAAGAGCGTGGGGAGCGAGTTCGGGCGTTCGATCTTCACCAAGGAATTCCAGGCCCAGAAGGCGGTGACCGGCAGTGGCCATATCCACGGGTAGCGGCGGCGCCGGCGGAACCTCGGTCAAGTCGGACATCAACGTCACGCCGATGATCGACGTGATGCTGGTGCTTCTGATCATCTTCATGATCGTGACCCCGCTGATCGCGGCCGGGTTCAAGGCCACCCTGCCCAAGGGCAAGAACCTGGATCCCCGGCCCGAAGGGGAGAACGAAGTGGTGCTGGGCATCGACCAGAGCGGGAACTATTTCCTGAATGGCCGGCCCATCCCGGGCGGCGCGCTGGAGGACCAGCTTCGTTCGACCTTCGCTTCCCGGACCGAGGACAAGATCCTGTACTTCAAGGCCGACAATCAGCTGAAGTACTCCAAGGTACAGGAAGCCGTGGAAACGGCGCGGCGCTCCGGCGTCCGGGTCATGGCTGCGATCACCGAACCGAACAAGGCGGTCGTGTTCGGCGATGAAGACAAGAAGGAGAAGAAGTAACCATGGCAATGACCGCAGGGGCCTCCTCCGGTGGGGTGCAGTCGGACATCAACGTCACGCCAATGATCGACGTGCTCCTGGTGCTGCTGATCATCTTCATGATCACCCAGCCCCTGAGCCGGATGGCGCTGGATGTCCAGGTACCGCCGCCCGATACGCCCCAGACGACCAAGGCTCCGCCCAGCCAGATCGTGCTCGAGCTGGCCGACGGCGGAGGTTACTCCATCAACGGCCAGCCGGTCCCCCGGGACCAGCTGGACACCCAGATCCACGCCATCTACGATCAGCGTCCGGCCAAGCTCTTGTTCATCAAGGCCGGACCGAACCGGCTCTATCAGGATGTGATCCAGGCAATGGACGTGGCCCGTGGCGCGGGAGTCCAGATCATCGGGTTCACCCCGCGGGAGGCGGACAAGCAGCAGGCGCCGAAGTAGGACGGGAAGGGCGGGAAGGACGGGAAGGGCGGGAAGGTGTGCAGCATAGGAGAGGAGGCAGTCAGGGAGAACACCCTCACTGCCTCTTTTTCCTGACTGGCATACCTTCCCGTCCTTCCCGACTTTCCCGCCCTTCCCTCCGTGCTATCGTGTCCCGCTGCGACGTCACTGGTTTATGTTGAGTCAAACGGTTCTCGTCCTCCAACCCGAGGCAGCCACGCGCGCACCTGCGTCATTCAGGCTTGAGCCGCCAGTCTCGCGCCGGCGTCCGTTGGGGCTGATTCTGTCGCTGGGTTTTCATGCTGCACTGCTGGCGGCGCTGGTGGCCAGGGGAGAGAAGATCTGGGGCCGCACACCGGCTCCCGGTTTTCCCGGACGCTCGGGCAGTGCGAGCACCGGCGGCGGTGGCGGTGGTCCCCGGGTGGCGTATATTACGCTGCCTTCATTGCCGAAGGCCGAAACGCCTCCGGCGCACAGGGCACCTCCTCCCGTTCCGACTCCACGCCCTGTTGTCAGTCGTCCGGTTCCTCCGCCCGAGCAGGTTATCGCACCGGTGCAGGCGGACACTACTCCGAGTCGGCAGCCGGCGGTTGCAGCCGCGGATAGCGCTCGGGGCGGAGGCGGCGGAACAGGCGCCGGAAATGCCGGACAAGGCGGACAGGGATCGGGGAAGGGAACAGCAGGAGCGGGCGGCGGCACCGGCGGTGGGGCAGGCGGGAAGGCCCGGCCTCCTGAGCCTCGCGACATGGCCTTTCCGTTCGACAATCCGCCCAAGGAGTTGCGCGGGCTCTCGCTCAACGTGACCTTCTGGGTTCGGCCCGACGGGAGAGTCGAGCGCTACCTGGTCGAACCTCAGATCAAAGATCGCGACTACGCCAAGAAGTTCGATGAGGTCATGCGCGCCTTCCGCTTCACCCCGGCCCGAGCGCCGGATGGAACCTTCATTCCCGGCACCGCCAGAATCTCCTTTACTCTCCCCGGAAAGAGCAGCTCGTGACTGCTGCCGCAAAGCCACCTGATCCCGACAGCGGAAATCGGTCGAGCTCCCGCTCGCCTGAAACCCATGCCCCCAGCATGAGCCGGCTCTTCGTCCGGAAATCGATCCAGGACTGCGAAGACGATATCCGAGAGCGGGGCGGGCTCCGCCGCTCGCTCAACAAGTGGCATCTCACCGCGCTGGGCGTTGGGGCCACCATCGGCGCCGGCATCTTCGCCACCACCGGCACGGCGATCGTAGGCGATCCGCTGCGCCCGGGGGCGGGACCGGCCATCGTCCTCTCCTTCCTGGTCACCGCACTTACCTGCGGATTCGCCGCGCTCTGTTACGCCGAGTTTGCCGCGATGGTGCCGATCTCGGGATCGGCCTACACCTACGCGTATGCCTCGCTGGGCGAGCTGGTGGCCTGGATCATCGGCTGGGACCTGATCATCGAGTACGCGGTAGGCAACATCGGGGTAGCCATCGGCTGGGCCGGCTACTTTCGCGAGCTGCTCTCCCATTTTGGAATCTCACTGCCGGCCTGGCTCGCCACGGACTATCGCTCCGCCCACATGGCCGCGCAGGCAGTGGCCTCGGGCGCCAGCGATCCCTCGTCCACCTACCTGGCTTCCGCCCTGACGACGGCACCGCATCTGTTCGGCTTCCCGGTGATCGCCAATCTGCCGGCCTTTCTCATCGTGGCGTTGATCACCGTGATCCTGGTCATCGGCATCCGGGAATCGGCCAACTCGAACAACGCGATGGTGCTGCTCAAGATCGGGGTGATCCTGTTCTTCTGCGCGGTCGGGCTCACGCTGATCAAGCCGCACCACTGGACCGATCCCGCGCTGGGCGGCTTCGCCCCCAACGGCTGGGCCGGGATCAGTGCGGGCGCGGCGATCATCTTCTTCAGCTACATCGGCTTCGACGCCACATCGACGGCGGCGGAGGAAGCGAAGGACCCGGCGCGCGACATGCCTTTCGGCATCATCATGAGCCTGGTGGTCTGCACGGTGCTCTACATCGTCCTGTCGCTGGTCATGACCGGGATGGCGCCGTGGAACCGGCTGGGCACGGCCGAGCCGATGATCACCGCACTCGCGCTGGCCGATGGCTCACCCCGGCTGCTCAACATCTCGCGATTCATCGTATCGCTCGGCGCGGTCGTCGCCATGAGCAGCGTGCTGCTGGTGTTTCAGCTGGGCCAGCCCCGGATCTTCATGTCGATGGCGCGGGACGGCCTGCTCCCGCCGTTTCTGGCGCGGGTGCATCCGCGCTTCAAGACGCCCTACATCGGAACCATCATCACCGGCACCTTCGTCGCGACCTTCGCGGCGTTCGCCAACATCGCCGAGGTGGTGGACCTCACCAACATCGGGACGCTGTTTGCCTTCGTGCTGGTGTCGGCCGGCGTGATCGTGCTCCGCCGGATCGAGCCCAACCGGGTGCGGCCGTTCCGGGCGCCGTTGGTTCCCCTCACCCCGATCATCTCGATCGTGGCCTGCCTCTACCTCATGCTGCAGCTCCCGACCCTCACCTGGATCCGGTTCGGCATCTGGCTCGCTCTGGGCCTGGTGATCTACGTGTTCTATGGGATCCGGCACAGCCGGGTGGGTGGGCGGCTTCCCCGGGAGAATCGCCGGGCGAGCTAGAGCTCGACTGATTCCGCCAGTCGCAGGGCGCCGGCAACCGCGTCCACCGGCGCTTCGGTAGGTTGGAACGCGGGCTCCTCGCGGAGCTTGGCGAGCAGCGCCCGGCGCAGCGGCAGATGGCCGTTGAGCAGACCGCCGGTGATCGCTACCGGCACCGGTGGGGTGAGCTCCATCTCGGGGCAACAGGCAGATGGCGAGCTGGGACAGCTCTCGCGCCGCATAATCGGCAATGCCCTTGGCCAGGGTGTCGCCCCCGGCGCCGACCTCGAGCACGTGGGGAGCGAGGGCCGCTACTTCGGCGGGCGAGGCGCCGGCCGCCCAGCGCACCAGGGCATCGAAGTCGGCGCTCCGGGTGACCTGCAGGATCCGCTCACTCAGCGCGGTGGGTGGACTCCGGCCGTCGCGGGCACGACTCACCGCGCCGAGCGATGCCCGTCCAATCGCGTAGCCGCTTCCCTCGTCGCCCATCTGCCAGCCGTAGCCGCCCATCCGGTGGCGGTTCCCTTTCTGATCCCGTCCTACCGCGACGCTGCCGGTGCCCGCGCTCACCACAATGCCGGGGCCGTCGGCAAAGGCGCCGGCCAGGGCGACTTCGATGTCCGTGGTGACCATCACGTGGGAGGCGATGTTCTCGTTGCGGAGCGCGGTGCGCAACTCGTCCCGCTCCGGCTCCCGTCCCGCGCCGGCCGCACCGACCACCAGCACGTCGCCCCGAAGCCGGCCGGCGTCGGACAACGCGGCCCGCACCACTTCCACAATCGTGCTGGCCGATGCCAGTGCTCGGCCCGGACGGACTGCGGCTCCGGGGCCGTCGGCGCGACCCACGATCTTCCCGTCGTGAGACACGCCGACTGCGGTCTTGGTCCCTCCGACATCCGCCCCGATCAGAGTTTTCGGCATCTAGAGTTCCAGGTAAAGAATCTTGCCGCAGATCAACGCAGATAAACGCAGATAGCGCAGTTGAGTCACGGACTGTCATAGCTGCAGCTCCCAGCGTGCTGTTGACCCGTTACTGCGCTCAGACGGAGCACTTGAGCTCTCGCAAGTGTCTATCAGCGTTCATCTGCGTTTATCTGCGGCTAATACGTTATCTGCGGCTAAGCAGTTGAACCTGCCGTCTGACGGTGCGGAAGGTAGCTGAGGGAGACGCCGGTGGCGACACAGAGGAAGGTGCCCAGGGGGACGTACCAGGGCCAGGCGAGCCGAGCCGAGCGGGCTGAGCCAGGCCGGCCCTCCGAGTGCCGATAGCTGGCGGGCGAAAACCACGATCAACATCGCGCTGACCGTCACGCACAACGGCCGCCAGCACATCGCGGCTTCCGGCCCGAGACCAGCGGGTGGCGAGGAGATAGGTGCCGAGCAGGGCGCCATAGGTAACGGACGCGATCGAAAGGGCGAGCACCACGACAGGAGTGTCTTTGCCGCTGGCGACGAAGTGGAAGAAGAGGGCTCCTCCCACCAGCGCTGTCGCCCAGATGGCGGAAAGCAGCCTCCCGACTTTGAGCAGGTGCCGCGGGATCGTTCCGGCCGGTCCAGGACGCGTAGAGGTCGTGAGTAGCCGACGAGGCCAGAGAATTGATGGCCGAGCTGTGCGTCCCCATTGCTGCGGCAAGGATTCCCGCGACAACCAGACCGGCCAGACCAGTGGGCAGATAGTGCAGGACGAAGGAGGGGAACAGCTCGTCTCCAGGCATACTCGACGGCGCCAGCCCGGCGGCCCAGATGGCCGATCCCACCAGCAGGAAGAGAGCAAACTGCAGGATCACCATCACGCCCGAGCCGATCAGCGCGATGCGGGCGTCGCGAAGCGAGCGGGTGGCCAGCAGCCGCTGCACGATGAGGTGGTCGGTGCCGTGTGAGGCGGCGGACAACAGCGCTCCTCCCACCAACCCACCCAGCAGGGTATAGGTGTGGGTGAAGTCCACATGGGCATCGATGATTCTGAGCTTTCCCGCGTGGCCCGCGAGCTCGAGTGCGTGTCCCGGACCTCCCGCGATGCTCCACGCCACCAGAAGGGCCCCGATGCCACCTGCCAGATACACCGAGAGCTGGAGCACGTCGGTCCATACTACCGCCTTGAACCCGCCGAACCAGGTGTAAATCATGGTGACGATTCCCATCACCACGATCGACGTCGGCACGCTCCAGCCGGTGACCAGCGCCAGCGGAATGGCGCTGGCGAACACCCGCACCGCATCGCCCAGGAATCGGGTGACCAGGAAGACGGTTGAGGTGAGGCGGCGAGTGCCAACACCGAACCGGGACTCCAGCCGGGCGTAGGCGGTCTCCTGCTCACCCCGGAAGTATCCCGGGAGGAGCCAGCGGGCGACCGCGATTCTTCCGAGCAGATAGCCAAAGGTGAGTTGCAGAAAGGTCAGATCGGAGCGCGCGCCGATCCCGGGCACCGAGATCACGGTGAGCGCCGAGGTCTCCGTGGCGACGATGGAGAGGAGAATGGCCCAGGCGGGCAGGTCTCGCGCGCCGAGAAAGTAGTCGGTCGCGCTCCGTTGGCGCCGGGCGACCCAGAGGCCGAGCCCCAGGGTGAAAACGAAGTAGAGTACGACGACAACGAGGTCGGCGTGTCTCAAGAGCGTGAGCGGTGAGAAAGGGGAAAAGCGTAAGCGGTGAGCGGTGAGCGGGAAAAGCGAGTCGGGCGCAACGCGAAGGCGGCCAGAGAATTCGATCTTCTCTGGCCGCCCGCTTACCGCTCACCGCTTACGGCTCACGCAGTAAAGCTGCTGCCGCACCCGCACCCGCCAGTGGCGTTGGGGTTGTTGAACGTGAAGCCGGAGCCCTGCATCGAGGTCACGTAATCGATGGTGATGCCCGTGAGATACTGGGCGCTGAACCCGTCCACGAAGACCCGGACGCCGTTGATCTCGCGCGACCATGTCGTCTTCCAGCGGGCGCTCTTCGATGTTCAGGCTGTACTTGAACCCGGAGCAGCCACCCGGAAGCACGCTGACCCGGAGCCCGGCGCTCTCGGCTGGAACCTGCTCCTGGGTGATGAACTTCTGCACCTCTTCGGCCGCCCTCGGCGTCAGCACCATGCTGAAGCCGGTGGTGGGGGACTGCTGCTCGACACCGCTCATGCTATCTCCTTCGGTCAGCCCCACTTAGGGGAAGTCTGCCAGCGGGGAAACCTCAGTTGGACTGGGAGAATTCTAAGTTGCCGCCGCGGCTTCTGTCAACGTCGGCGAGATACTGCTGGTCGGCCCGCAAATTACGCTGAATCAACGCGAAAGCCGCCACCGCACCGGCTCCGTAAAGCAGGGCTTTCAGGCTGGGAGCCGGTGAGTAAGGAGCCCAGACTCACCAGAGCGCAGTACACCGTGGCCAGACCGGCTACCCAGTTCACCCAGGAAAGCGCCCCCCCGGGTATGGTATCGCCGGCAAATCCCAGCCGAGTCGCGACCTGCCGCCAGCCCGGGCCCACCGGGACGGACCCGGCGGTAGAACCGCTCGAGGCGTTGCGTCGCTCTCCGGCTGGGTCGCGAAGGTCACCGCCAGCCAGACCACCGTGGTGACTCCCACCGTGATGAGCATGGTGATGGCATACGCCGGCTTGGACAGGTCGTCCAGGTTGTAACCGTTGCGCGCCAGGACGAGGGAGGTCACGAACGAGGCGATCATCGCGCTGATCTCGGACCAGGCGTTGATCCGCCACCAGTACCAGCGCAGGATGAACACCAGTCCGGTACCGGCCCCAAGCCCGATCAGAATCTTCCAGCCCTGCTCCACGCTGCTGAGGAAGCTCATCACGATCAGCGAGCAGACCATCAGCACGGCGGTCGCGATCCGGGACGCGATGACCTGTGCCCGCGGGCTTGCCTGCGGCTTGATGAATCGGAGGTAGACGTCGTTGACCAGATAGGAGGCGCCCCAGTTGAGGTGGGTGCTGATGGTGCTCATGTAGGCCGCAGCGAACGCCGCCAGGAGCAGCCCCTTAAAGGGAGAGGGCAGCACATCCACCATGACCCGGACGTAGCCTTCCTCGGGATTGACCAGGCCGGGATACCGGATCAGGCCGACGAATCCCACCAGGATCCAGGGCCAGGGCCGCAGGGCGAAGTGGGCGATGGTGAACCACAGGGTGGCCAGCAGCCCGTGGCGCTCGTCTTTGGCGGAGAGGATGCGCTGCGCCACGTAGCCGCCGCCACCCGGCTCCTGCCCGGGATACCAGGCCGCCCACCACTGCACCGCCAGAAAAATCAGCAGCGTGCTGAGAGGCAGCCACGCCTGATCCAGCGGCGGAAGAACGCCGAACGCGGCGTCGGCGGATCCGAAGTGGGCCGCGGATTTCTGGACCAGCACGTCGAGGCCGCCGATCGAGTTCACCGCAAAGACCGCGAGCAGGATGGTTCCACCCATCGCCACCACGAACTGGAAGGCATCGGTGACGATCACCCCCCAGAGCCCGGAGAACACGCTGTACAAGGCGGTGACCCCGAAGAGCAGGATGGCGGCGCGCCACGGGTTCACGTTCAGAGTGACCTGAAGGATGGTGACCATGGCACGGGTGACCCAGCCCATGATGATGAGATTGATGGGAAGCGCGAGATAGAGAGCACGAAAGCCTCGGAGCGCGGCCGCCGGCCGCCCGCCATACCGCAGCTCGGCGAACTCGACGTCGGTCAGAACTCCTGCGCGCCGCCAGAGCCGGGCAAAGAAGAACACCGTCATGACCACGGCGAAGGCGCCGTTCCACCAGAGCCAGTTGCCGGCCACGCCGTACTTGGCCACGAAGCCCGCCACTGCCAGCGGCGTATCGGCGGCAAAGGTGGTGGCCACCATCGAGGTCCCCGCCAGCCACCAGGGCAGCGACCGGCCGGTCACGAAGTAGTCGGCCAGGGACCGGCTCGCCTTCCGGGTATAGGCCAGACCGATTGCCGCCGAGATCACGAAATACAGCGCGATGATGAGCCAGTCGGAGATTTGAAGCGTCATCGCACGTCCTCGAAGAGGGTGGTCATGACGAGATCCGCGATCTCGGCACGCACCGGATTCCAGCGCGGGTTGTTCCGGGTGGGGTGCACCCGGTTGCTGAGCAGCACGATGGCGACTCGGCGATCGAAATCGATCCAGATGGAGGTGCCGGTGAAGCCGGTGTGTCCGATGCTGTGGGGCGAGAGCAGGCTGCCGGAGCTGCTCCCGGAGTCCGGCGTATCCCAGCCCAGCGCGCGACTGGAGCCGGGGACGAGGTTCTGGCGGGGGGTGAACGTCTGGACGACGGACGGGCGGACGGTCGGACGGCGGACGGTCGAGTCCATCGGTGATCCGTCGACCGTCCGCCACCTGACCGCCCGTCCGCCTGACCCAGCATCCATTCCGCAAACCCCAGCAGATCCTCCACCGATCCGAACAGCCCGGCGTGGCCGGAGACGCCGTCCATCACCGCCGCGTTCTCGTCGTGCACCTCGCCCCGAAGCACTCGGCCGCGCCAGGGGTCCATCTCGGTCGGCGCAATGCGAGAGAGCCAGTCGGATGGCGGGCAGGTAACGCAACGAGGTGAGGCCGAGGGGTCGAAAGATCCGCTGCTCCAGCAGCGAGTCGATGCGCTGATGGTAGACGGTCTCCAGTACCTGGGTGAGAACGATGGCGCCCAGATCGGAGTAGACGTCCTTGAGACCCGGGCGGATATTCCAGCGGAGTGGTGTCTGCCAGCGCGAAGGCGTCCTGCCGGCTGGAGACTTCCCGGAACAGGGGCCTCCAGGCCGGGAGCCCTCCGGCATGAGCCAGAAGCAGGCGAACGGTGATCTTTTCCTTCTCCGTTCCGGCGAATGCGGGAACGTAGCGCTGAACCGGAGCATCGAGATCGATCTTCCCTTCGCTCACCGCCAGCATCAGCCCGGTCGTAAGTCCCACCACCTTGGTCAAAGAAGCGAGATCGTACATGGTGGTGGCTCCCGGACGGCTGGCATCGAGGTCGCCCAGGCGGCCGGTGCCGTAGACGAATCGTTCGCCGTCATGGCTCACGCCCAGCACCGCGCCGGGCGCGGCACCTCGGGCCACCGCCGAGTCGAGATAATGCATGACCGGCTGCCAATCGATTTTCAGCCGCAGCACAGGAGCGGGCGAATCGTTGGGATGACCGGGAGCACAGGCGGCGAGCAGCAGGACAAGGGCGATCCGCGCTCCATTCACGGGAGGTGCCGCTGGAGACCCCAGCCGCGGGGGTAGGCCGGCGGAATGGAGATGGGGAGCCTGCCGGTGATCGGGTGTGACGCCGGCGAGGGCGCGGGCCGACCGCCTGCTCGGTCACGGAGTTCGAGCGCCAGCCGATCAGATAGGAGCCCACCTCGGGCAGGTCGCTGATCAGATAGGGATTTCCCAGCGACACCAGGATGGTGGGCCGAGCCCGAGCGGTGGCGAAGATCAGGGAAGTGACCGAGTCCGGCAGTCCGAGATTGCCCCGCCGGTCGGTGGGACGGTCGGAGATGGCGAACAGGGCCACGGAGCCCTGGGTTATCGCGCTCGCGGCGGAATCGTAGCTGGCCGGGCCGCTGGCGGGCCACAGCTTGAACGTGGTCACCGAAAATCCCCGGGTCTTGAGCTCGGACGCGAGCGCGTTGCCCAGCGATCGGTTGTCCTCCTCGCCGTAGGTGATCATGGTGAGCGGCGGCCGGGTGCGCCGCAGGTTGTACACCAGGCCATTCACATCCTTCACCATCACGATGGAACGTGACGCCATGGCGCGCGCCTCCTCCCGGAATTCGGCCTTGCCGACCACCGCGGGAATGCTGTCGAGCGGGACCGTTCGCCGGGTGAACAGGCCCAGCTGCCGCTTGAGCTCGAGCACCCGACGGACCGACCGGTTCAATCGCTCGGCCGTGATCTCCCGCCGGCCGATCGCGGCCGCCATCGCGTCGATCGCCTGGGCCGGATCGGCAGGCTGAAGCAGGAGATCGGCGCCGGCCTGAAAGGCGCGCACCCCCGCCTCGGCTCCGTACACATTGCCGATGCCGCCCATGTTGAGGGCGTCGGTGATCACCAGTCCCTTGAAGCCGAGCGAGTCACGCAGGATGCCGGTGAGTATGTTGGGAGCCACGGTCCCGGGCCGCATGAGCCCGCCGTCCATGCCGGGCAGCGCGATATGAGCCGACATGATCGCGGTGACGCCGGCGGCTATGGCGCTGCGGAAGGGAACCAGCTCGACCGAGTCCAGACGGGCCCAGTTGCTGAACAAGACGGGAAGCACCAGGTGAGAATCGGTGCCGGTGTCGCCGTGTCCCGGGAAATGCTTGGCGGTGGCGAGCATCCCGTTGTCCTGCAGGCCCCGGACCTCGGCGGATACCAACCGGCCGACTGCCTGGGGGTCTTCGCCGAAGGAGCGAACATTGATGATGGGATTGGCCGGATTGTTGTTGACGTCGGCCACCGGCGCAAAGGCCAGGTGGATGCCTACCGCCCGCCCCTCGAGCGCGGTGATTCGTCCCAGCTCATAGGCGTCGGAGTCCCGAGCGGTGGCGCCGATGCCCATATTGGGAGGGAAGGGGGTTCCGCCGTTCAGCCGAATGGCGGTTCCCGCTTCGAGGTCGGACCCGACCAGCAGCGGCACGGCGGAGCGCTCCTGCAGCCGGTTGAGCTTGGCGGCGACATCGAGCGGTGATCCGACGGACACCAGCAGACCGCCGACGTGCAGAGAGTCCACCCAGACCTGCATCCGGGCAAAGGCCTCGTCATCGAATGCGGCGTAGGATCCGGGGATCCAGGGAATGACCAGCTGCGCGATTCGGTCTCGCAGGGAGAGTGACTCGAGCAGCGCATCGATGTCCACTTCCGGCGGCGTCGGCTGCCCCGGAAATTGTGCCGGTTGGGGTGGCGGCGCGGTGCTGCTTCTGCCGCAGGCCCCTACCACGAGCAACGCCACTACGAGGTACTTGGATTGCACAGAGCTCTGGCCCTAATCGGAATCTGGGGGTGGTGTATCGGCTGCGCGGCGGCAGCGGGCACGGGCGCGGTCCACGATCGCACGCGCCCGGGCATCGAGGTCCTGCTGAGCGACAGCGTGCGACTCGTCCGCAACCGACGGGTCGGTCTGGTAACCAACCAGGCCGGCGTGGATGCACAGGGAATCAGCGACGTGACGCGGCTGCGTGATGCCGGGATCCGGCTGGTGGCGCTGTTCAGCCCCGAGCACGGATTTCAGGGGGCGGCCGATCCGGGCGCTCTGGTTGCGTCTTCGAAAGATTCGGCCACTGGGCTTCCAATCTACAGTCTTTATGGCCGGAGTTCTGCCCCCACCGACGAGATGCTCCAAGGCATCGATATGATGCTGGTGGATTTGCAGGATGCCGGCGCCCGCTACTACACCTACCTGGCCACGACGATCGAGGTGATGCAGGCAGCGGCCCGCCGGCAGCTGCCGGTGCTGATACTCGACCGGCCCAATCCGATCGGCGGCCTGGTGCAGGGCAACGTGCTCGATCCCGCCTTCACCTCCAACGTGGGCAGCCTCGCCGTGCCCATGCGCCATGGATTGAGTCTGGGCGAGCTGGCCCGCCTTGCCGCGGGGGATCTGGCAGATCCGGGTTGATCTGCGGGTGATTCCGGTTGCCGGCTGGCGGCGAGATCAGGCGCTGGACCAGACCGGTCTGCCCTTCATTCCTCCCAGCCCGAATCTTCGTTCACTGGAAAGTCTGTTTCACTACCCGGGCACCTGCCTCTTCGAGGGGACCAATCTGTCGGTGGGACGGGGATCGGATGCTCCGTTCGAGCAGGTGGGCGCTCCCTGGCTGGACACGGCCAGTGTGCTGACAGCGATTCGGGCAGCCGCGCTTCCGGGGGTGCGATTTCATGGGGTCCAGTTCACGCCGCGAAAGCCGGGAGACGCCAAGTATGCCGACACCGCGCTGGCCGGGATCCGGCTGGAGGTAACCGATCGCTCCTCGTACGATCCCACTGCCACCGCGGTCCATCTGCTGAGTGTGATCAGGACGGCCCACCGGGAACAGTTCAAATGGATACCGGCGCACTTCGATCGTCTGGCGGGGGGACCGACGCTCCGAGAGCAGATCGAGCGCGGAGTGTCAGCGGGTGAAATCGTGGAAAGTTGGAGTCGCGGGCTGGAGCAGTTCCGGAAACGGCGGGTGGCAGCTCTCCTGTATCACTGAGCAGGGCACTCAATTGCCCTAAGCGGTTCTGCCAGTTATCCTTTCGCGGCAATTTTGATCACCCGTTCCTGCGAGGATCGAGCCGACGGTGAAGCTGCTAGGTGCTCTGGAGAAGCCGTTTTACGCCACGGTGAACCCGCTGGTTCAGCGGCTCATACGCTCCGGGGTGCGGCCCAATACGATCACCACCGTGGGAACCGGTCTGGTTCTCGTCTCCGCGGTGGCGTACGCCACCGGCCACATCCGTTGGGGCGGCACGCTGCTCCTGCTGAGCGGCGTGGCCGACACGCTGGACGGCCAGGTGGCGCGGAGCGGCGCCATGGTGACCCGGTTCGGCGCGTTCTACGATTCCACCCTGGACCGGGTGGGCGATGGCGCGACCTTCATCGGGATCGGAGCGTTCCTGCTCACCGCGCCGGACGTGGCCTACCGGAACCTCGCCATCATCCTCTGCATGGTCGCCATTCTGGGGTCGCTGCTGGTCTCCTATGCCAGAGCGCGCGCTGAGGGGCTGGGGCTCGACTGCAAGGTGGGCATCGCGCAGCGGGCGGAGCGGATCCTGCTGGTCGGTTTCGCATCCCTGCTGGCCGGCGCGGGTCCCCATGCCCTGCTGCTGGAATCGATCGTAGCCCTGCTGGCGCTCGCCTCGTTCATCACGGTGGTGCAGCGCTTCGTGTATGTGTATCAGCATGCGGGGCGGGTGGACGAGGCTTTGCTGGCGGAGGAGCGGCTGCACGCTGAGACGGTCCAGCGGGTGGACGAGGTACGGAAGATGAAGCGGCCGGCGCTGGACCCCCTGGCAAAAGGACATAGCAGTGGCTGAAGCGACGGTCCGGCAAATCGCGCCGGCGGATGGCAAGCTCGGAGTGTTGTGCGTGGGACTGGGTGCAGTGGCAACGACGTTCATCGCCGGAGTGGAGAACGTCCGCCGGGGAGCGGCCCGGCCGATCGGGTCGGTCACCCAGATGGGCACCATCCGCCTGGGCAAACGAACCGACAAGCGCGCGCCGCTGATCCGGGAATTCGTGCCGCTGGCGGCCCTGGACGATCTGGTGTTCGGAGCCTGGGACCCGGTGCCCGACGACGCCTATACCGCCGCCCTCCATGCCGGCGTCCTGGACCGGCACGAGCACATCGAGCCAATCGCCGGCTTCCTCAAGAACATCAAGCCGATGCCCGCGGTCTTCGATCAGGCGTACGTCAAACGCCTCGAAGGCAAGAACGTCAAGCCGGGCAGCAGCAAGCGGGAGCTGGCCGAAGCGCTGCGCAAGGACATCCGCGACTTCAAGACCAAGCACAAATGCAGCCGCCTGGTGATGATCTGGTGCGCCTCTACCGAGATCTTCATCAGTCCGGGCCCGGCGCATTGGACGCTGGAAGCCTTCGAGAAGGCGATCGACGCGAACGATCCGACGATCGCGCCGTCCATGCTGTACGCCTACGCCGCCATCATGGAACGGGTGCCCTTCGCCAACGGCGCTCCCAACCTCACCTGCGATTTTCCCGCGATGGAGCAGCTGGCCAAGAGCAAGGGCGTGCCCATCGGCGGGAAGGACTTCAAGACCGGCCAGACCATGATCAAGACCGTGCTCTCGCCGATGTTCAAGGCCCGCATGCTGGGCGTGGCCGGATGGTATTCGACCAACATCCTGGGCAACCGGGATGGCGAAGTGCTGGACGATCCGGAGAGCTTCAAGACCAAGGAAGAGTCGAAGCTCGGCGTGCTGGAGTACATCCTTCAGCCGCAGATCTATCCCGAGCTGTACGGCAACATGTATCACAAGGTGCGGATCAACTACTACCCGCCCCGGGGCGACAACAAGGAGGGCTGGGACAACATCGACATCTTCGGGTGGCTGGGCTACCCGATGCAGATCAAGGTCGATTTTCTCTGCCGCGATTCAATCCTGGCGGCGCCCCTGGTGCTCGATCTGGCCCTGTTCTTCGATCTGTCCCAGCGGGCCGGACTCACCGGAATCCAGGAGTGGCTCTCCTTCTATTTCAAGAGCCCGCAGGTGGCACCCGGACTCTACCCGGAGCACGATCTCTTCATTCAGCAGCTCAAGCTCAAGAACACGCTTCGGTACCTGATGGGTGAGAAGCAGATCACCCACCTGGGTATTGAGTACTACCTTGAGGATTGATATGAAGTATTTCCACCGCACTCACCTTTCTCCCGACGACGTCCTGGCCGGGGCCGCGCAGTTCTTCGGCGCTACGCTCGCGCCGGTGGAGGAGGGCCCCGCCGCCGGCAGTTTGCCGGCTCGATTGGCCGGATCGGCGTGTCGGTGCAGGCGGAAGGCGGCCACTATACCCTGGTCACGGTGGACACCAACCAGGTCGGCGAGAGCGAGGCCGACAAGCTGGCCAAGCGGTTCCTCACCCTGGTGCACACCCGAGCCGAACCGGGCCACCGTCCCATCGGGGCCTACTGATTTTTCCAACACGACTGCTCAATATCCCAGTGATGCCTAGGAGAATTGCCACGATGCTCGTCCCCCGTACGGTCTCGCGCCACGCTGCCCGGCTTCTGCTCCTCTTGCTGGCCGGGATATCGCTGCTCCCGGCCGCGCTTCCCGGACTGCTGCGCCCAGGAAGGTCCAGGGCACCGCCGAGCACCGGCCCGGCGGGTGAGGTGAATCTCCGCCTGCCCGACCTGAATCAGGGGGACTTCCTCGGCTTCACCGGCCACCAGATCCTGCTCACCGGTCTCGTGGTCTGCGTGCTGGGACTGCTGTTCGGGCTGATGAGCTATTCCCACGTCAAGAATCTGCCGGTCCACCGGTCCATGGCCGAGATCTCGGAGCTGATCTACGAGACCTGTAAGGCCTACATGGTGCAGCAGGGCAAGCTGCTCCTGGTGCTGTTCGGCTTCATCGGCGCCGTGATCGTCGTCTACTTCCTGCTGACCGGGCTGGAGCTGCCCAAGATCCTGGTCATTCTGCTCTTCAGCATCATCGGCATGGGCGGCAGCTACGGCGTCGCCTGGTTCGGCATCCGGATCAACACCCTGGCCAACTCCCGGACCGCCTTTGCGGCGCTCCGGGGCAAGGCGTGGCCGGTCTCCGAGATTCCGCTCCGGTCGGGCATGAGCGTGGGCATGATGCTGATCTCGGTGGAGCTGCTGTTCATGCTGGCGATTCTGCTCTTCATTCCGGCCGATGTGGCCGGCGCCTGCTTCCTCGGGTTCGCCATCGGCGAGTCGCTGGGCGCGGCGGCGCTCCGGATCGCGGGCGGCATCTTCACCAAGATCGCCGACATCGGCTCCGACCTGATGAAGGTGGTCTTCAAGATCAAGGAAGACGATGCCCGGAACCCGGGCGTCATCGCCGACTGCACCGGCGACAACGCGGGCGACTCGGTCGGGCCCACCGCCGACGGCTTCGAGACCTACGGCGTTACCGGCGTGGCGCTGATCTCGTTCATCGTGCTCGCGGTGGCGGACACCTCGATCCAGGCCCAGCTGCTGGTCTGGATCTTCCTCATGCGGGTGATGATGGTGCTGGCCTCCGGCTTCTCCTACCTGATCAGCAACAGCATGTCCCGGGCGCGGTACAGCGGTGGGGCCCGGTTCAACTTCGAGACTCCGCTCACCCAGCTGGTCTGGATGACCTCGATGGTCTCGATCGCCCTGACCTACCTGCTCTCCTACGTGATCGTCCCGCACCTGGGCGGCAACCCGGATCTGTGGTGGCAGCTCTCCACCGTGATCAGCTGCGGCACGCTGGCCGGGGCCATCATCCCCGAGCTGGTGAAGGTCTTTACCTCGACCGAGTCGCGGCACGTGCGTGAAGTCGTCACCTCGTCGCGAGAGGGCGGTGCCTCGCTCAACATCCTCTCGGGATTCGTGGCGGGCAACTTCTCCGCCTACTGGCTGGGCATCACCATCATGGGCCTGATGGCCATCGCCTACGGGGTGAGCACGCTCGGCCTGGGCGATCTGATGAAGGCCCCGGCCATCTTCGCCTTCGGTCTGGTGGCGTTCGGCTTCCTGGGCATGGGCCCGGTCACCATCGCGGTGGACAGCTACGGCCCGGTGACCGACAACGCCCAGTCCATCTACGAGCTCTCCCTGATCGAGCAGGTGCCCGGGGTCAAGCAGGAGATCAAGCGGGACTTCGGGTTCGATCTCAACTTCGAGTCGGCCAAGGAGCTGCTGGAGGAAAACGACGGGGCAGGGAACACCTTCAAGGCCACGGCCAAGCCGGTGCTCATCGGCACCGCGGTGGTGGGCGCAACCACCATGATCTTCTCGATCATCATGGCGCTGACCCACGGCCTGACCGGCGGGATGGAGAATCTCTCGATCCTGCACCCGCCCTTCCTGCTCGGCCTGATCACCGGGGGAGCGGTGATCTACTGGTTCACCGGCGCGTCTACCCAGGCGGTGACCACCGGCGCCTACCGGGCGGTCGAGTTCATCAAGGCGAACATCCGGCTGGAAGGCGTCACCAAGGCGTCGGTGGAGGACAGCCGTCGGGTGGTGGAGATCTGCACCCAGTACGCCCAGAAGGGGATGTTCAACATCTTCCTCGGTGTCTTCTTCTCGACGCTGGCCTTTGCCTTCATCGAGCCGTTCTTCTTCATCGGCTACCTGATCTCGATCGCGATGTTCGGGCTTGTTCCAGGCCATCTTCATGGCCAATGCCGGTGGGGCCTGGGACAACGCCAAGAAGATCGTGGAGACCGAGCTCAAGATGAAAGGCACTCCACTCCACGACGCCTCGATCGTGGGCGACACGGTGGGCGATCCGTTCAAGGACACTTCGTCGGTGGCCATGAATCCGGTGATCAAGTTCACCACCTTGTTCGGCCTGCTGGCGGTCGAGCTCGGGGTGTACCTGGCCAGTGGCGGGAACGGTACACTCAGCCGGGTCCTGGCCGTGGCATTCTTTATGGCCGCCCTGTTGTTCGTCTATCGCTCGTTCTACGGCATGCGGATCGAGACCGAGCCTCAGGCCGCCGGAGCCCGCCGTCCGGTAACGGTCAAGGCGTAGGCCTCATGCATGGCCGCTAGCGGCGCCCTCGCCGCGTCACGCGCCGCTGGTCCCGGGCTGACGCGCGACCAGTTGCTCGAGCTGTACTACTACATGCGGCTCACCCGCTCGCTGGAAGAGCGGCTGGTCAATCTGTATCGGCAGACCAAGGTGGTCGGTGGACTCTTCCGCTCACTGGGCCAGGAGGCCGACGCGGTGGGGTCTGCCTACGCGCTGGACCGCTCCAAGGGCGACGTCCTCTCTCCGCTGATCCGCAATCTCGGCTCCATGCTGGTGCAGGGCGCCACTCCGCTGGAAATCCTGCGGCAATACATGGCCAAGGGCGACTCACCCACCCGCGGCCGCGAGCTGAACATTCATTTCGGCGACACGGTGCGCGGGTTCATCGGCCAGATCTCTCATCTGGGCGACATGGTGCCGGTCATGGCGGGGGTCACCCTTTCCTTCAAGCTCCGGAACGAGCCACGGGTGGGGCTGGTATACGTGGGCGACGGGGCAACCTCCACCGGAGCATTCCACGAGGGGATCAACTTCGCCGCGGTCCAGCGTTGTCCCCTGGTGGTGATCGTGGAGAACAACGGGTACGCCTACTCGACTCCCACCAGCAAGCAGACCGCCTGCACCAGCTTCAAGGACAAGGCCATCGGCTACGGGATTCCCGGCGTCCGGGCAGACGGGAACGATGTGGTGGCAACCTACCAGGTCACCAAGGAGGCGGTGGACCGGGCTCGGGCGGGAGAAGGCGTGACGCCTGATCGAGCTGGTCACCTATCGGCGGAAGGGTCACGCGGAGCACGACAACCAGTCGTACGTGCCGACCGGCGAGATCGACCGCTGGGCCCGGGAGAACGATCCGGTGGACCGCTACATCCGCGAGCTCAGCACGCAGTATGGATTTTCGACCGCCGACCTGGAGGCGATCGACGCTCGGGTCAAGCTGGAGATCGATCGAGCCACTGACGAGGCCGAGGCCTCACCCGCGCCTGAGCCGCTCGACGGGCTCCGCGGAGTCTATGCCGATCCGGCCGCAGCACCCGTGCTCTGGTACCGGGAAGGCGTTCGGTCGGCGGTGGACCAGCACGAGCGGCCCTCGAGTTGGGGAACCCACGATGGCTGAGACCACCTATCTCGAGGCGATCCGGCAGGGATTGTTCGAGGAGATGGAGCGAGACCCCGAGGTGCTCTGCCTGGGCGAAGACATCGGGGCCTACGGCGGCGCGTTCAAGGTTACCGAAGGGCTTCAGGCCCGCTTTGGCGAGCGGCGAGTGATCGACACGCCGCTGTCCGAGGCGGCCATCGTTGGTGCCGCTGCGGGAGCGGCGCACATGGGCATGCGTCCGGTGTGCGAGATGCAGTTCATCGACTTCATCTCCTGCGCGTACGACATGCTGACCAACTATGTCGCCACCGCCCGGTACCGCGCGTTTCTGCCGTGTCCCATGGTGGTTCGGGGACCCAGCGGCGGGTACGTTCGGGGAGGGCCGTTTCATTCGCAGAACCCCGAGGCGGCTTTCCTCCATACTCCCGGGCTCAAGATCGTCTACCCGGCAACCGCCAGCGATGCCAAGGGGCTGTTGAAGGCCGCCATCCGGGACGACGACTGCGTGCTCTTCTTCGAGCACAAGTATCTGTACCGCCGGATCAAGGAAGAGTTGCCCAGCGGGGATCACGTGGTCCCCATCGGCAAGGCCCGGCTGGCGCGAGAAGGACGCGATTTGTCCATCATTACCTATGCGGCCACCGTGTGGAAGGCGCTGGAGGCGGCGGAGCAACTGGAGCGGGAGGACGGACTCTCGGTCGAGGTGCTGGATCTTCGGTCGTTGTCGCCCATGGACGATGAGGCCATCGCGGCAACGGTGAGGAAGACCAGCCGGGTGCTGATCGTGCACGAAGACACCGTCACCGGTGGAGTGGCCGGCGAGATCGCCGCCCGGATCAACGACCTCGCATTCGAGTGGCTGGATGCGCCGATCAAGCGAGTGGCCGCGCACGACGTTCCTCTTCCTTACGCCCCACAGCTGGAGGATTTCGTGTTGCCGCAAACGGCGGATATTGTGAGGGCAGCGAGGTGGTTGGCGAGCGTATTAGAGTCGTCGAGTCACGCAGTCACGAGTCGCCAGCTGAGTCGTCGGATC
The DNA here is from genome assembly GCA_963825815.1 of uncultured Gemmatimonadales bacterium. Lineage (GTDB taxonomy): Bacteria > Gemmatimonadota > Gemmatimonadetes > Gemmatimonadales > GWC2-71-9 > CAVVWJ01. Next base: position 38,581 of record CAWGVB010000025.1, read on the forward strand.
GTAGTCTCGGCTGATGGCTGACGACTGGCGACTCGACGACTGGCGACTCGTCGAGGAGATCACGATGGCCAAGATAGACGTAATCATGCCCCAGATGGGCGAGTCGATTGCCGAAGGGACGCTGTCGCGCTGGATCAAGAAGGTGGGAGACACGGTCCAGCGGGACGAGCCGATCTTCGAGATCTCGACCGACAAGGTCGATGCCGAGATCCCGGCTCCCAACGCGGGGGTGCTGGCGGAGATTCTGGTGCAGGAGGGTCAGACGGTCTCGGTCCAGACCGTGGTGGCCCGGATCGAAACCGATGCCACCGCCGGTGCGGCGGCCAAACCGGCCGCACCCGAGAGCCCCCGCCCGGCGGCAGCACCCGCACCCAACGCACCGGCACCCTCCAAGCCCGCGACTCCCTCCGGGGCTCCTCCCGCTCCGGTCGCTCCTGCGCCATCTGCTCCTCCCAAGGGCGGCTACGGCGGCACTCAGCCATCGGCGCCGCCGCCAAGGGGAGTTCCCGCGGCTGCCAGCTCGGAGGCTCGGACCGTGGCAGATGCCACCGGGGGCAACGGGGCGGCGGAGACCGCCGAGGAGCGGCTGCGGCGGAAATCGACCCCGGTGGTTCGCCGCATGGCCGCCGAGCACAACGTGGACATCAGCGCGGTACCCGGCACCGGCCTCGCAGGTCGGGTCACCAAGAACGACATGCTGAGCTACATCGGAGCGGGGAAGCGGGGAAGCGGGGAAGCGGGGAAGCACCTGCTCCGCGCCATCGCGAGCCGCTTGCCGCCCCGCCTCCCGCGCGTCCCCGCCTCCCCGCTGCCGCCGGCGCCGACCGGTCGAACCCTGGGAAGGCGACCGGGTCGAGCCGTGGTCGCGGATCCGGAAGCTCACCGCGGATCACATGGTCATGTCGCGGCGGGTCTCGCCCCACGTCAACACCATCTTCGAGATCGACTACACCCGCATCGTCCAGATTCGGGCCCGGCGGAAGCAGGAGTACGCCGAACGGGGCGTGAACCTGACCTATCTCGCGTTCATCACCAAGGTCGTGGCCGATAATCTCCGGAAACATCCGGTGCTGAACTCGGCGGTGTCCGGTGAGAGCACGCTGTTCCGGCGCGACATCAACATCGGGATCGCGGTCGCCCTGGACTGGGGCTTGATCGTGCCGGTCATCAAGCGGGCGGATGAGCTGTCGCTCCTGGGCGTCGCCCGCGCCATCAACGATCTGGGAGAGCGGGCCCGGACCAAGAAGCTGAGCCCGGATGAAGTGCAGAAGGGGACATTCACCATCACCAATCCCGGAGTATTCGGATCGGCCATCGGCACCCCCATCATCAACCAGCCCCAGGCGGCCATTCTGTGCGTCGGCAGCATCGAGAAGCAACCGGCGGTGATCACCGTCGACGGCGCCGACATGATCGCGGTTCGCACCAAGGGGCTTCTGTCGCTGGCCTTCGATCATCGGATCGTGGACGGGGCGGATGCCGATCGCTTCATGGCCGATGTGAAGCAGGGTCTGCAGGAGTTTCCCGAGAGCGGGGCCTGAATGCCGCGGCGGGTCATCGAGGTGGACGGCCAGCAGTGGGAAGTGGCGGTCAGCGGCCGGGTCACCCAGTACGTCAAGGATGAGTTCGGCCTGGTCTTCACCCGGGGCACCGGGACGCAGCAGGAGCGGCGGGTGGTGCGCTATTCTCCGCTGGGCGCCAAGAGCCGGGAGACGTCGCTGGGACAGCTGAGCGATCAGGAGCTGAAGGAGCTGCTGCCGTCACTCGCAGCCCTCCTGGACGGCACCCGAGATGGGGTATCGGCGCTGAGCTCTGCCTGCGGTCGCCGGGACCATCGACCTGCACGTCCACTCGACGGCCTCGGACGGAAGAGTGTCGCCTGACGGAGTGGTTCGGCGCGCCGCGGGACGCCGGGCTCAGCGCGGTGGCACTCACCGACCACGATACCCTCGCCGGAGTACCCGAGGCGCTAGCCGCCGGAGAGCGCTACGGCGTCCGAGTGGTGGGCGGTTGCGAATTCTCCGTGGCCGCGCCCTGGGGCGAGATGCACGTCCTGGGATACTTTCTCCCCTCGCACTCGGCGGAACTGGAGGCCTTTCTCGAGCGCTGCCGAGCAGATCGGGTGCGGCGGGCCCGGGAGATGGTCAGCCACCTGCAGCGGCTCGGGCTGGACCTCTCGTTCGAGAGCGTGCTGCAGGAATCCGGCGGCGCCGCCGTGGGCCGGCCCCACGTGGCTCGGGCCATCGTGCGGCAGGGCGGGGCCGCTAACGCCAACGATGCCTTCGACCGCTTCATCGGGCGGGGCCGTCCGGCCTTCGTCGAGAAGACGCTGCCCCAGCTTTGCCCAGGTGGCTTCGGTGGTGCACGCGGCGGGAGGTGTGGTCTCGGTCGCGCACTTGAAGGAACGCGGTACCCGCGAGACCGTCGAACGACTCAAGGGAGAGGGCCTGGACGCGATCGAGACCCGGCACCCGAGCCACGATCCCGACCTGCGCGCGCGGCTCACCGATATCGCCCTCCAGCTGGGCCTGCTCCGGACCGGGGGCAGCGACTGGCATGGTGATCCTGAGCCCGGCGTGACTCACGGGGCCATGGGCTCACAGCTGGTGCCGCGGGAGTGGCTGGATCGCCTGGATGAGTGGAAGGATCAACCTGAGAGAGCGGTGGCTTCATGACTCTCCTGCAACCCGGCTCGCCCGCACCCGACTTTTCGGCCGACGCCTCGGATGGACAGCGGTACCGGCTGACGGATTTGCTGCAGAAGAGTCCGAGTGCTGCTGGTCTTCTATCCCGGCAACAACACACCTGGCTGAAACCGCCAACTCTCCGCCGTGCGCGACGAGATCGAGACCTTCACCAACCATGACATCCGCCCGTTCGGGGTAAACCCCGCATCGGTGGAGAGCCATGCGAATTACGCCGCCAAGCTGGGGCTGCCTTTTCCTCTGCTCTCGGATACGAACCTCGCCATCAGCCGCGCCTACGGCACGCTGAAGCCGGACGGCAAGGGAGTTTCCCGTTCCGTCTGTCTGATCGACCGCAACGGGCTGGTGCTCTACAGCCAGGCCGGAGCACCGGGAGCGGAGCTCGTGGTGGAGAGTCTGGCACCTTGAGCCCGAAGCAGGAGTTCACGCGACAAGGTGGTGCTGGTCACTGGGGTGGGGCGCGCCGGGCAGATCGGCAACGCCGTCGCGCTCGCCTTCGGAAAAGCCGGGGCAAAGATCGTGGCCTGCGACCTCAATGCCGTCGGAGTGGCCGAACGGGTTCGGGAGTTCGCGGCCCAGGGAGTGGATGCCCGGCCCTGTGCCGGCGACCTCACCCAGCCGGACATCGCGGCCCTCGCGGTGGAGATTGCGCTCAAGACACTTCGGTCGGCTGGATGTGGTGGTGAACGTGGCCGGAGGGCTCACCACCTACGGCCCCATCAGTGATCTCACGGTTCAGGCCATCGACCGGGAGATTTCCATCAACCTGAAGACGGCCGTGCTGGTGTCGCAGGCCGCCATCGATGCCTTGAGCCGGACCCGAGGGTGCATCATCAACTTTTCCTCGATCGCGTACTTCAGCCCCCAGGCCCCGATGGCGATCTACAGCGCCGCCAAAGCTGCCGTTGCCGGGTTCACCCAAAGCCTTGCCCTCGAGCTGCGGGACCGGCAGATCCGGGTGAACGCGGTGGCGCCGGCCATGGTACGAACCATGGACAACGTGGCCGCCGTGGGCGAAGGTGAGGCGCAGTACGTCGAGATGCGGGAAGTCACCGAGGGCGTGATGGCCCTCGCCAGCCCGTCGTCAACCGTTACCGGACAAATCATACCGATTGCACCGCCGGGCTCCGGCTCTCACTAATGGAGCTACGGGGCAAGGTGGCACTGGTGACCGGCGCCGGGCGCCGGTTGGGCCGCGCCATGGCGCAGGCACTGGCGGAACGGGGTATGACCGTTGCCCTGCATTACCACCAGTCCGAGGCCGGCGCGCGCGAGCTGGCGGAGCAGATCGAGGCCGCCGGAGGACGCGCCGCATGTTTCCAGGCCGACCTCACCGATGCCCATGCCGCCGAATCCCTGCCGCGTACGGTGGCCGCCCGGCTGGGCGGCCTCGACGTGCTGGTCAACTCCGCCGCGGTCATGCAGCACTTGAGTCTGGAGGAGACCACCCCGGAGCAGTGGGATGCGATTCTCGGTCTCAACCTGCGCTCGGTCTTCTTCTGTACCCGGGGAGCCGCGGCGGCGCTCCGGCAAAGCAGAGGCAAGGTGGTGAACCTGGCCGATCTGGCCGGTCTCGAACCCTGGCCCGGCTTTGCGGCCCATTCCATCAGCAAGGCGGGTGTCGTCATGCTGACCAAGGTGCTGGCGCGAAGCCTGGCTCCCGAAGTCACCGTCAACGCGATTGCTCCAGGGGCGGTGTTGGTGCCGGAAGACTACAGTGCCGAGGACCGGGAGCGGCTGGTGCGCTCGACCCCGCTACGCCGCCTGGGAAGTCCATCGGACGTGGTGGCGGCGTTGCTTTATCTCCTCGAGGGTGGTGACTACGTAACCGGCGAAATTCTGGTGGTCGATGGTGGACGACTGGTCCAGTAGCGCGGCCTTTCGCGATGTCGTCATCGTGGGGGGAGGCTGCTACGGCACGTTCTATACGGGGCAACTGCTGCGTGCCGCGGAGCGAGGTCGGGCCCGCTTCCGCCGCCTGCTGGTCGTGGACCGCGATCCAGAGTGCCAGGTTGCCCGGGAGATTGGCCAGGCCGAGGGAGTAACCCTGGTGACGCAGGACTGGGGTGAGTTCTTCGACCGGTATCTGGCCGAGGCCGCCTCAATCCCGGAGAGTGGCACCGGCGACGCCATCGTGCCGTCGCCGCTCATGCCCCATCTCATGTACGAGTGGCTGGTTCGCCAGGCTCGCCGTCGCTGGCCCGGCCGGACGGTCCATACGACGGTGGTGCCTGCCGGACCCGGCACACCCTACGATGTGACGGCCCCCGACCAGACCCGCTACGTCTCCTATGCCGACTGGATCTGCCCCACGCACTGTATCGAGCCGGCCATTTGTCCCGTGATCCGAGCCCCCCGGAGCTGGGAGATGGCAGACGCCCTGACAGCCGTCGCCCGGAAACTGGATCGCTCCCATCCCACGGCAGGCCCGGTTCTCTTCGTCTGCGAGCACCGGGTCTATGGTGTTGGCATGTTCGACGTTGCCGAGGTGCTCGCGGGCGATGCCGCGGTGGCGGCCGCGGGCTCCCGGGGCAACCCGGTCGACGTGCTGGTGGGCACTGTCTCCAGCTGTCACGGCGCGGTGAATCTGCTCCACCTGGGCTAGCCGCGCGGGAACCCTCGGACGTTCTATATTTTGGAGCCATAGGGAGTTTCGCGTGCATCCTGGAGCTGGTATGGCCGGCAAGGCAGAGCTGGACGTCATCATCGTAGGGGGAGGCCCGGCGGGGCTGTGCGCAGCCATGTACGCCGGGCGGGGGCTGCTTCGGTCGGTACTACTGGAGCGGGGTGTCCCCGGCGGGGAGCTGCTGAACACCGAATGGATCGACGACTATCCCGGATTCGAGCACGTCCTCGGCCGGCAGCTCGCCGATCTGATGACGGCGCACGCCGTCAAGTTCGGGGCCGATATCCGGCAGGATACGGTGGAGTCGATCGTGCGACTGGACGACGGCACCTTCGATGTCGCCACCGGGATGGGTCATCTCTATCAGGCGCCGGCGGTCATTCTCACCGCCGGGGGCACGCCCACCAAGCTGGAGGTGCCGGGTGAGGTTGAATACGCCGGCCGGGGTGTCTCCTACTGTGCCGTGTGCGACGGGGCATTTTTCAAGGGGGAGGTCCTGGCTGTGATCGGGGGCGGCGATGCCGCCGTCGAGGAAGCCGATTACCTGACCCGCTACGCCCAGAAGGTGTATGTCATTCACCGCCGCGACGAGTTTCGGGCCTCGAAGATTTTGCAGGAACGGCTGTTCGCCAACCCGAAGATCGAAGTGATCTGGAACAAGCGGGTGCTCGAGTTCAAGGGCACACCGGCCGGTCTGCAGTCGGTGCAGCTGCAGGACACGGTGACCGGAGAGCTGTCTTCCCTCAATGCTACCGGAGCCTTCATTTTCGTCGGATTTCGGCCTAACACCGGACTGGTCAAACAGCATGCGGTGCACGATCCCGGCGGTTACCTGATCACCGACGAGCGGATGATGACCTCGATTCCGGGATTGTTCGCGGCGGGAGATGTGCGGTCACAGCTGACCCGCCAAATCACCACCGCCGTGGGAGACGCCACTACGGCGGCCATTGCGGTCGAGAAATATCTGACCGATCGGAAGACTCGAGCGCAGCCGAAGGCGAAGGTCGGTGTCTAGTCCCGAGGTGGTGGCGATGCCGAATGGACAGTTCGCCCAGAACTGTTACCTCGTGGCCGATGCTGCCGCCGGCGACGCGGTGATCATCGATCCGGGCGAGGAGTCCAGCCGTTTCCTGGCCGAGCTGAACCGCCGGGGTTGGTCGCTCCGCGCCATCTGGCTTACGCACGCCCACATCGACCATATCATGGGGGTGAAGGCCGTGCACGAGGCCACCGGCGCTCCGATCTACCTGCATCGGGCGGACCGGCCGCTGTACGACTCGCTTCCCCAGTACGGGTCCTGGGTAGGAATGCAGCTGGAGCGCCCGCCGGCTCCCCATGCGGAGCTCACCGCTGGGCAGAACCTCCGAATCGGCGATTACCGCTTCGAGGTGCGATTCACACCGGGGCATTCTCCCGGCAGCGTCAGTTTTCTGGGATATGGCCTGATCTTCGGGGGAGACGTGCTCTTCAACGGATCGGTGGGCCGGACGGACCTGCCGGGCGGCGACGCCGCGACGCTCATGGCCACGATCCAGAGTGAGTTTCTCTCCTTGGCCGACTCGACCGTGGTGCACAGTGGCCACGGACTCGATACCACTATCGGGGTCGAACGGCTCACCAATCCATTCCTTACCGGGGCGTATCGGATTGGGTGAGACGTCGGGGAGGGGGCGCGGGGAGGCGGGGAATGCGGGGCACGACTTCTTCCCCGCCTCCCCGCTTACCTGCTTCCCCGCCTACCGACCTGCAACCGCTGCGGTTTTCCGGTTCGTCCGCGAATCCGCGGCTGCAAGAATCCTTGCGCCAACTGCGGCACCATCTATCCACTCGGGGACTGTTCTGACTGACCGCGCGGTATGGACCATTCCCGATCTCGACGTGTTTTCCGGGATCGACGCGCGGTCTTCGCTGGACATCTCCCGGAGTGTCCTGCCGCCCCGCCTCAGACCCGGCGCACTTGGGGTGCTCGACATCTCCGAGTTTTTCGGGGAGACCACCGGAGGGGTTCGCACCTACCTGCTGCAGAAGGCACGCTACGTCGAGAGTCGGCCCGAGCTGCGCCAGGTCCTCGTCGTGCCGGGTGCGCGTGACTCGATCCACGAGACCGGCGGTGTTCGTTGTTACCGGCTGCACGGTCCTTCGATCCCCACCCAGAAGCCGTACCGCTTCATGCTGGCGACCCGCTCCACCAGCCGAATCGTGGGCCACGAGCGCCCCCAACTGATAGAGGTCGGCAGCGCCTGGTGCGCCCCCTGGTTGGTGCACCTCGCCACGCGAGGAGGACAGATCCCGGCTGTGTGGTTCTACCACAGCAACTTTCCCCGGGTGATTGCCCCCTGGCCACGCACGGCGGGGGCAATGCGTCGCACCGCGAGCCGCTTCGCCTGGCGGTACGTCCGTCGCTTGAGCCGGCTGGTCAAGGCCACTCTCGCTCCGTCGGATTTCGTGGCGGGCGAGTTGGAGCGCGAGGGCGTGGAACGAGTGCAGCGAGTCTCCCTCGGCGTGGACCTGGACAGATTCCACCCGCGGCGTCGGGCTTATGCGGCGGAAACCCGTCGGAGTCTGGAACTGCCTCTGGGGCCTCTGGCGCTCTTCGTGGGTCGGATCGCCCGGGAGAAGGAGCTCGACCTGCTGCTCTCGAGCTGGCCGGAGGTCGAGCGGCGAACCGGGGCTCGACTCGTCCTGGTGGGAAACGGTCCCTCACGAGCGAGACTGCAGCGGCAGCCGGGAAGTGACCGGTTTATCTGGCTTCCGTTCGAGGGGGATCGAGAACGCCTGGCCGATCTGATGGCCGCGGCCGATCTGTATGTCGCTCCGTGCTCCCTGGAGACCTTCGGACTTTCCGCTCTGGAGGCCCTGGCCAGCGGCACCCCGGTGCTCACGGCTGACCGGGGCGGCGTGGCGGAAACGGTGAGCCGATCCAGGGCGGGCGCATCGTTCGTGTCCGGTGACGGCCACGCACTGGCGGAGGCGGCCATCCGGCTGATCACCGGAAGCCTGGACGACCTGGGGATCCGGGGGCGGGCGTACGTAGAAGCCTACCATGGATGGGATCAGGTGTTCGACCGGCTGTTCGGCGTATATCGCCGCATTCTGGATCTGTGATGCTCCTGGTCTCCATTCACGACGTCACCCCTGCTCACGAAAAGAACGTTCTGAAGCTCTGGGAGCTCTGCCGACGCCGCGGCGTGACTCCCGCGCTTCTCGTCGTACCCAACTGGCACGGCGAGTGGCCGCTGGAGCAGTATCCCCAGTTCGTGCAATGGGTCCAAGCTGGGGCAGAGCACGGCGCGGAGCTGATCCTGCACGGAGAGCGGCACGATGAGAACGGGCTCCGGCGGGGGCCCGGCGATGCCTGGCGAGCCTGGGGCAAAACCGCCCGAGAGGCGGAGTTTCTCACTCTGGCAGAGCCAATCGCCCGGCGCCGAATCGCCCAGGGTCTTGCCCGGCTGCGCCGAGTGGGGATCCATCCCTCAGGGTTCGTTGCGCCCGCCTGGTTGGCTCGCGAGGCCACCGACACGGCAGCGCGAGCGCTGGGGCTGGAGTTCACTGAAGATGCGTCCAGCATTCACCTGCTGTCTTCAGCCGAGCGAGTTGCGTCGCCGGTTGTGCGCTGGAGCTCGAGAACGCCGCTCAGGGCCTGGGGCTCGTCGGCGGTTGCCGCGGCGCGCTGGCGGCTCCAGCGAGACAGCGCCTGGCCTCGGCTTGCGCTTCATCCACAGGACCTCGACCATTCCGCCACCGCCCGATCGCTGGCCGGTGCTCTAGACCGGTGGTGCGAGCATCGAACTGTCGGCCGGTACGCCGATCTCTGCTCCAGGCATCAGCCCGCGTGACGGCCTTAGAGGCTCACCTCATCTGTGTCGCTCTGGTGGCTGCCGATCTGTTGGCGCGCGCCTGGCGCATTCAATGGATCATCCAGGGCCTGGGGTATCCGTTATCGGTCAAGGACGCCTTCATTCTCAATGCGTTTGGAGATGCGGCCTGCGCTCTGACCCCGCTCCGGATCGGCGGCGAGCCGGCTCGACTGGCTGGGATGCTCCGGAGCCGGGTACCCGCCACAGCCGCCTTCGTGGGAATCAGTCTCGAAGTGCTTGCGGCCTGGCCGGTGATCATCATTGCCGCCGCATGGCTCGGCTGGGAGTACGCGCCGGCGTGGTGGTCCAGCGTCGGACCCCGCCTCGAGGCGGCGGCGGAGCATGCCTGGCCCTGGATAGTGGGCGTTTTTCTCATCAGCGTTCTGGCATGGCGGTATGCCCGCTCGGTAAGCTCCCCGGTGTCTCGCCACCTGCGTCGACCGGTCAAGCGCGCTTTGGTGTATTGGCGGCGGATGCCATGGTGGCCACTGGTGGCCAGCCTTCCGCTCAGTCTGGTCAATCTGGGGACCAGGGTCGCGATTCTTCCGGTTCTCGCGCTCACCCTGCCGGATCCACCGGCTATGGGACCAATGCTGGTGGGGTCCTTCGCGCTGCTGTACAGTCAGCTGCTGCTGCCGACGCCATCGGGAGCCGGCGCGGTCGAGCTAGGATTTCTGGGCGGCGCTGCGGGAGATCTGGGAGAACACCAGGGCTGGCTGCTGTTGGCCTGGCGCTGGTATACCAACGGCGTAGGCGTGGTGCTGGGCGTGTGGCTGGCCGCAAAGATTTACGGCTGGCCGGCGCTGAGGAAGCTCGCCCGTCAGGGCGCGACAGACGTCAGGGAGCAGCTGGAGGGTTGATCGCGGTGGGGGGCGGAGCCATTGCGACCAGCATGACGGTCGGTTCCAGTGCTTCGGCCACACCGTGAGGCAGATCCGCTGGAGCCCAGACAACCGTTCCTTGCCCCACCTCCCGCGTCTCCTCTCCCACAATCATCCTCGCCTTTCCCGAGAGGACCAGATAAAATTTGTCCGACTTCGTGTGGACGTGAACCTTTTGTGACTGCCCCGGCTGAAAACAATTCAGTCCCACGAACAGCTTGGGGCTGCCAAACAGGTCAGCTTTGAACGGCTTCTCCCCGGAGAACCCAGCGATGTCGGCGATCGACCTAAAGTAAGTGGTCATTCTTCCCCGGATGTGAAGTGACTCCACACGACGCAAAAGCTGCCGCGCCTACTCGCATCGAGCGCGATCCCCTCGGCGAAAAAGCGGTGCCCTCCAGCGCATTGTACGGGATTCAAACCCTGCGCGCATCGGAAAACTTTCCCATCTCGGGGCTGCGCCCTCTCCCAGCCTTCGTCGACGCCGTAGTCTGGATCAAGCGCTCGGCGGCAGTGGTGCACAAGCAGACCGGGCGGCTCGAGGCCCGCCTGGCCGATGCCATTGTGCAGGCGGCCGACGAGGTTCTCGGTGGCAAGCACCGGGACCAATTCATTCTGGACGTGTATCAAGCTGGGGCCGGTACCAGTCACAACATGAACTGTAATGAGGTGCTGGCGAACCGGGCCAACGAGCTCCTGGGCTCAACGCGGGGAGTCTATCAGCCGGTGCATCCGAACGATCACGTCAACATGGCGCAGAGCACGAATGACGTGATCCCCACCGCGATGCGGCTGGCAACTCTGGCCACGCTCTCGGGAACCCTGGTATCACTGGACCGGCTGGCAACCTCGCTTCTGGCCAAGGGCGAAGAGTTCGATCACATCATCAAGTCGGGGCGTACCCATCTGCAGGACGCCACGCCGATCCGGCTGGGCCAGGAGTTCACCGCGTACGGCCGCACGGTTCAGCGCCATCGGGACAAGCTGGAGGCGGCGGCGGATTGGTTGCGCGAGCTCAACATCGGGGGAACGGCCGTGGGCACCGGCCTCAACGCCGAGCCGGAGTATGCCGAGCTGATGGTCAAGCAGCTGTCCCGGATTACCGGGATGCAGCTTCGGCCTGGACGCGACCTGATTCAGCTGATGCAGTCGATGGGAGACTTTGCCACTTTCAGCGGGGCCCTTCGGGCGTACGTGCTCGACCTGAACAAGATCGCCAACGACCTCCGGCTGCTCGCATCAGGTCCCCGGACCGGACTGGCTGAAATTCTCCTGCCTCCGGTCCAGCCGGGATCCAGCATCATGCCGGGCAAGGTCAATCCCTCCATCGCCGAGATGGTGAACCAGGTCTGCTACCAGGCGCTGGGGCTGGATACCACCGTGGGGCTAGCCACCGAGGCGGGGCAGCTCGAGCTGAACGTGATGATGCCGGTGATCACGCACAACATCTTGTTCGCGCTCTTCATCGTGGGGAACGCGACCGCGGTCCTGGCGGAGCGCTGCATCGATGGAATTCAGGCCGATGAGGGTCAATGCCGGTATTGGCTGGAGCGGAGCCCGGCGCTGGTCACCGCCCTGGCCCCCCGCATCGGCTACGGTGAGGCGGCCAAGCTCGCCAAGGAAGCAGTGGCATCCGGCCTCACGGTGAAGGAGCTGGTTATCCAGAAGGGAATTTTGAAGGGAGCGGAACTCGAGGAGATTCTGGACCTTCGAGCCATGACGGAGCCCGGCGTTCCAGGCGACGTCGAATCCGAGCCGGTCAAGCAACCGGGCGGTCGGTGACCCGCCGGAGCGGGGTGACGCCCGAGCTCCCTTCATTGGTGTTGTCGCCCACCTGAAGCTCCACCACCCGAAAGGCCGGCCGGTCCGGGTAGGTTCGCTGCAACAGCATCATCGAGACGTTGTATACCGGTACGTCCCCCATGGTACGACCCTGGGGCGCGCCGTGGTGGGCGTGACCGTGAAACACCACGTCCACCGGATACCGGCCTAACGGCTCCTCCAGCCGGCTGCAGCCAAGATAGGGATAAATCTCCCGCGGCTCTCCTTCTACGGTGGCGGCGATGGGCGCATAGTGGAGCAGCGCAACCTTGCGCGCCGTGCGGAGGCGACTGAGAGCGGTCTCCAGCTTGAGGGCCTCGTCTACCGCCTCCCGGACGAACTGTTTGATAAGCGGTTCTCCCCAAGGACCGAGGGCCCCGCGGCCGAACCCGCCGGCAAACCCCTTGACCCCGGCAAAGCCGACTCCCAGCACCTCTTGGGCATCGCCGTCGAGCACCCGCACCCCCGCGTCACACAGGATCCGAGTTACCTCGCTGACTTTCCCGCACTCATAGTCGTGATTGCCCAGCACCGCGACGATCGGAACCGTGACCGACCCTAGCGCCTTGGCCATCTGGCGCGCCTCCTCCGGGTCTCCTCTGTCCGTCAGGTCACCGCACAGCGCCAGGATGTCGGCGTGGGCTGAGACCTGGCTGAAGAGCATCTGCAACGGCGGCTCCAATCCTCGCCCGCCCAGGTGAATGTCTCCCAGGGCGGCAATCCGTACGGTACCGGCCGATTTGGTCATGCTGGCATGATCTCGCGGCAAGTGAAGGGCTGCGGTGATCCGCACCACACCCCGAACGTTTGGGACCGACTTATCATAAAACTCCCCTCTGCGGAGTCCGACATGGCGCTCGCCCCGACGCAGTCCTTAGTCGAGACCCCCTCCCGGCTGTTCTATCGTGACGCGATGGAGGTGCTGAACCGGGCCAAGGTGCCGTTCCTGGTCGGCGGCGCGTTCGCGTTCATTCACCAGGCCGGCATCGACAAGTCTACCAAGGATCTGGACATCTTTGCACGGCCCTCAGATGTCCAGCGGCTGCTGGAAGCGTGCGCCACGGCCGGCTACGAGACGGAGCTGGTGTTTTCGCACTGGTTGGCCAAGATCCGATCGCCCGAGGGATTCATCGACGTGATTTTCAGCTCCGGGCAACGGGGTGGCCGCGGTGGATGACGGCTGGTTCGAGCACGCCGCGCACGGTGAAGTTCTCAATGTTCCGGTAAAGATCGCGCCGCCGGAGGAGACCATCTGGTCAAAGGCCTTCGTGATGGAGCGCGAGCGCTACGACGGGGCGGACGTTTCCCACCTCATCCTCGCCATTGGTGAGCGGCTGGATTGGGATCGGTTGGTCCAGCGGTTCGGCCCCCACTGGCGGGTGCTGCTGGGCCATCTCGTCCTGTTCGGGTTCATCTTTCCTTCGGCTCGCTCCCGAGTCCCCCAAGGCGTCATGCGGGACCTGCTGCAGCGACTCGAGGCGGAGGTCGGTGGCCCGGATGCCCCCGAACCGGTCTGCTACGGAACGCTGCTCTCCTGGTCCCAGTACCTGGGCGACGTGCTCGGCGGCACGTTTCGCGACGCGCGCATTCGGCCTTACGGCAACATGAGCGCCGAAGAGGTGGCTCGTTGGACCTCGGCGGATAAGGCTTAGCGCGTGCCCAACAGTCCCACCGCGCATTGATTCCCCCTGTTTTCACAGGCATATTCAAAACCATGCGGGTTACCACCTGGACCGAATACAGCCTGATCATCTCGATCCACCTTGCCAAGCGCGGACGGGGCGGCAGTGGACCGGTTGCCGCCCGGGAACTGGCTGACACCGAGCGACTTCCGGCTGACTATGTCGAGCAGATCATGCTGCGGCTCCGCCGGGCCGGCCTGGTCGAGAGCGTGCGGGGAGCCAAGGGTGGCTACTACCTGGCCAAGGAGCCGGCCGCCATCTCGGTCCGGGATGTTATGGCTGCCTCGGAGCACCAGACTTTCGAGGTCAACTGCGCCACTCACCCGGTGGACGCCGATCGATGTAATCCGGGACATACCTGCAGCATCCGGCCGGTCTGGCATGCGCTCCAGCAGCGAGTGGACGAGCTGCTTGCCAGCATCTCTCTCGCCGATCTGATGAAGCAGGAAACCGAAGTCCAGGAACTGGTCGGGATCTCGTCAGCAAGCTGACGCTCTTCGGTTGAGAAACTGAGGCCCGACCCAGCGGTCGGGCCTTTTTGCATTGGGAGAGTCGGGATGAATGCTGAACCGAGTGGGTCGGAGCCTCCGCTCTGGAGCGCGGTCGGCAACACGCCGCTGCTCCCCATCGCATTGGAAGCTTCTCGCGGAGCGCAGGTCCTGCTCAAGGCTGAGTGGCTCAACCCGGGGGGAAGTGTGAAGGACCGCACTGCCCGCAGCATTCTCCGGGACGCCCTCTGCCGGGGCGAGTTGGCCGGCCGGCGGCTGCTCGATGCCTCCAGCGGCAATACCGGGATTGCCTATGCGATGCTGGGTGCCGCCGCAGGAGTTGAGGTCACGATTTGCGTTCCGGCCAATGCCAGCCCGGAGCGCCGCGCCCTGCTGGAGATCTACGGCGCGGAGGTCGTGCTGACCGACCGGCTGGAGGGGACCGATGGAGCGACCGAGCGGGCCCGCCAAATCGTAGGGGAGGAGCCAGACCGCTACTACTTCGCCGACCAGTACAGCAATCCGGCCAACACAGCGGCGCACCGGGAAACCACCGGCCCGGAAATCTGGAGCCAAACTGCAGGACGGATCACGCACTTCGTGGCGGCGATGGGAACGACCGGAACCATGATGGGAACGGGCGGGTTCCTGAAGGAGAAGAAGCCGGACATCCGGCTCATCGGAGTGCAGCCGGACTCTCCGCTCCACGGGCTCGAGGGGCTCAAGCACTTGGCGACAACAGACCATCCGCCCGCGCTGTACAATCCCGGACTCCCCGACGCGGTAGCGGAGGTGTCTACCGAGGCGGCCGATCGGACCGCCCGCTGGCTGGCCCGGCACGCCGGATACCTGGTCGGCTGGTCCGCCGGGGCTGCCGTGGCCGCGGCGCTGGACATCGTGCGGGAGGAGCCGGACGCCTGTGTCGTTGTGATCGGGTGCGACTCGGGGGCGAGATATCTCAGTGACCTTCACCGTTGGAGGGTCACGTGACGTTGCGGGTCAGTGAGACGCTGCTGGGGTCGATTCATCGCGAGGGGGAGCGGGCCTACCCGGGGGAATGCTGCGGCGTGCTGGCGGGGCAACCGGGTGAGATCAAGCAGGTCCGCAGACTGCTCCCGGTGGTGAATCGCCGGGCAGACGACCCGCACCGGTATCTGATCGCCCCCGAGGATCTCCAGAGAGTCGAGGCCGAGGTTCGCCAGGCTGACCTCGAGGTGCTCGGGTTTTACCACTCGCACCCTGATCACCCGGCGGCGCCCTCGTCATTCGACGCCGAGCACGCCTGGCCCTGGTACAGTTATCTGATCGTGCGGGTCGACCGCGGACGCGCGGTCGAGGCCACCAGTTGGCAGCTGGCCGGCGATCGGTCGGCCATGTTGCCGGAGTCTCTCGACGTATTCAATGAGGTCTGAATATGTCTGTCACCGTGTCGATCCCCACGCCGCTGCGGAGCTTTACCGCCGGGCAGGACACCATCCAGTTGTCGGGCCACACCGTGGGCGAGGTGCTGGATGGGCTGCTCGCCGCCCATATCGGCCTCAAGCGCCACCTGCTGCAGGACGACGGCCGGCTTCGGAACTTCGTCAACTTGTACTTGAACGAGACCGACATCCGGCATCTGTCCTCCACGGCTACACCGGTGCAGTCCGGGGATGTGCTCACCATCGTGCCCAGCATCGCCGGGGGATCTCCGGCGCTGGGGAGCGAAGTCGCGCTGTCCCATGCTGAGGTCCTGCGTTATTCCAGACACCTGCTACTCCCAGAGGTGGGCATTGCCGGCCAACGCAAGCTCAAGTCGGCGCGGGTCCTCACGGTCGGTGCCGGGGGGCTAGGCTCGCCGCTGTCGCTCTATCTGGCGGCCGCGGGAGTGGGGACGATCGGGATCGTGGACTTTGACGTGGTCGACCTGACGAACTTGCAGCGGCAGATCGTCCACGGCACGTCTACACTGGGTCAACCCAAGCTCGAGTCGGCCGAGGCTCGGCTGGGCGATGTGAATCCCAATGTGCGGATCGAGAAGCACGAGACGCGGCTGACCTCCCAAAACGCGCTCGAGATTCTGGGGGAGTACGACATCATCGTGGATGGGACGGACAACTTCCCCACCCGGTATCTCGTCAACGATGCATGCGTGCTGCTCGGAAAGCCGAACGTCTACGGCAGCATCTTCCGCTTCGAGGGGCAGGCGTCGGTCTTCGATTCCCGTCAGGGTCCTTGCTACCGGTGTCTCTACTCCGAGCCACCCCCTCCGGGATTGGTCCCGAGCTGTGCTGAGGGAGGAGTACTCGGGGTCCTGCCTGGCATCATCGGGAGCATTCAGGCGCTGGAGACGATCAAGTGGATCATCGGCGCGGGCGACTCGCTCGTCGGGCGGCTCCTGCTGTTCGATGCCCTGAAGCTCCGCTTCCGCGAGCTCCAATTGCGGAAGGATCCCTCCTGCCCAGTCTGCGGAGAGCAGCCGAGCATTCGGGAGTTGATCGACTATGAGGCGTTCTGCGGAATCGGTGCGGAACCCGCCTATGACGGACCCGAAGTCACGGCTGAAGAGCTCAGCCGGGAAATGCAGCAGAAAGGTTCGGAGCTGGTTCTGATCGATGTGCGGGAGCCGCATGAGTGGGAAATCGCCCACATCGAGGGCGCGCGACTGATCCCGCTCGGCCAGCTGCCGGAGCGCCTTGGTGAGCTCGACGGTCACGCCGAGATCGTGACCCACTGCCATCACGGAGTTCGTTCCATGAAAGCGCTCCAGCTGCTCAAAGGCGCCGGCTTCAGCCGGGTTCGCAGCCTCGCGGGAGGAATCGATGCCTGGGCGGATCGGATTGAAGTAGGGATGCCCCGGTATTAGGTTTTCGCGCTCGCCGAAGTGGTGGAACTGGTAGACGCGCTGCGTTCAGGGCGCAGTGGGCGCAAGCCCGTGCGGGTTCGAGTCCCGCCTTCGGCATGAGGAACCTGAAAAGACGGGAAGGACGGGAAAGACGGCCTTACTTCCCGACCTTCCCGTCTTTCCCTTCCTTCCCACCTTGGCTTATCCTTTGCTTAGGATACCCCTCGTGAGCCGCGAACTTACCCCACCCGCCGAGCGGAAGCAGTCGGTCGCCCGGAATCCGAAGGCGACCCACGACTACCATATTCTCGAGACCTGGGAGACGGGCATTGTGCTGACCGGGACCGAGGTCAAGTCTCTGCGGAACGGCAAGGCATCGATTCGGGAGGCCTACGCCCGAGTGAGAAATGGGGAGGTCTTCCTGGACGGGATGAACATCACGCCCTACGAGCAGGGGAATCGCTACAATCATGATCCGGTCCGAACCCGTAAGCTGCTCCTGCATCGCCGGGAGATCGAGAAGTTGATTGGAGCAGTCGAGCAACGCGGGCTCACCCTGGTCCCACTCGAGCTCTACTTCAAGAACGGACGCGCCAAGGTGGCGCTGGCCCTGGGCAAGGGCAAGAAACAGCACGACAAGCGTGAAGCGATCAAGCGCAAGATCCAGGAGCGCGAAGTCGCTCGCGCCGTTTCGGTTCGGGGACGCCGGTGATCCTGGTCCTGGCCCTGCTCGCGACGCTGGCCGGCACGGATACGGTGCCCGGTGTCGTGGTCGTTGCCGGAAGCAAAGGGGAGGCGCGGATTCCGGTGCGGGCCGACGAGAACGGCGGTCCGGTCTTGCCGGCGGCGGCTCTCATGTCGGCCCTGGATGGCTCGGCCAAGGTCGTCGAGGGTTGGGCCGAGGTTGCTGTGGGCTCCCAGAACTTTCGTTTCCTGGTAGGGACGCCGCTCTGCTTCTGCGGCAACCGTCTGCGGCCGCTTGCGGGTGGGGCGTCGGTCACGCGGGATACGCTGTATCTACCCTTGCAGTTCATTGCGGAGATCCTGCCGGCATCGCAGGGAAGCCGCTTTCGGTACGACGGTGCCCGCGCCCGCCTCAGCGTGGCGGGCGCAGCGGACCGGCCGCCGGTGGCGCGGGGAACGCCCCCCGCGGAGTCCAGACTTCCCAACGGACTCCGCCCCGGGCATTTGGTCACCCTCGACCCCGGCCATGGAGGAGTGGACCCAGGGAACCCTGGGGTCTTCTTTCCCCGCGGGACCAAGGAGAAGGACGTCACCCTCCAGGTTGGACTGCTCCTGCGCAACGAGCTGAAACGTCGGGGCGTGGGCGTGAACATGACCCGCACGGCTGATACCCTGATCGCTCTGGGAGACCGGGGCAGCTACTGCACCGAGTCGTGCGATCTCTTCGTCAGCCTCCACGTGAATTCGCTGGCCCGGCGCCACGGCTACACCGACATTCGCGGCTTCGAGACGTACTTCCTGGCCGAGGCGAGGACGGAAGACGCGGCTCGGGTGGCGCAGATGGAAAACGAAGCTGTACGCTTCGAGACCAATGCCCCGTCGGGTGAAGCCGGAATGGGCCTGGATTTCATATTGAAAGATCTCCAGCTGAACGAGCATCTTCGCGAATCGGCGCGTGCTGCCGAACTGGTCCAGCGCCAGCTGAAGACGGTGCATACGGGGGACAGCCGCGGGGTCAAGCAGGCGGGATTCATGGTTCTGACCACCGCCCGCCGGCCGGCCATTCTGGTGGAACTAGGCTACAGCACGAACCCCGAAGACGGCCGGTTTCTCACCAGCTACGCCGGCCAGAAGGCCATGGCCGCGGCACTGGCCGACGCCATCGTCGAGTATCTGCTCGAATATCAGCGTAAGACCGAGCCCGTGGTCGAGCGCAGGAGGGCTGAAGTGAGCGCGGGTAACCGTCTCCGCCGATGTCATCCTCGCGGTGAGCCTGACTGCGACGGCCGGATGCGTCTATTACAACGGCATGTACAACGCCAATCGGCTGGCCAACTCAGCCCGTAAGGCGGAGCACGACGGCCGAACCTTCGAGGCCAACAATCTTTGGGGTCAGGTAGCCACCAAGGCCGAGTCGGTCGTAGTACGTCACCCCAAGAGCAAGTACGCGGAACAGGCCGAGCTGCTTCGGGGTGTGGCTCTGGCTCGACTGGGTCAGTGCGATCAGGCACTGGGTCCCCTCGGCCGATTGACAACCACGACTCGCTCTTCGCCGGAACTGGTCGAGGATGCCCTGCTGTCCACCGGGCGCTGTCAGATGGCTTCAGGCAATCTCGCCGCTGGCGATGCAGCGTTCATTCAGTTGCTGCAGAGCAGTAACCCGGACCGCCGCCGGGAAGCTCGCTTCCAGCACGCGCAGGGTCCTACGGGCGGCCGGCCAGTACGAGGAGGCCTTACGCGTTCTCGAAGGAGTGTACGAGCCTCGGGCCCAGACCGAGCGGATGTTGGCGCTGGCTGGCGCTGGTCGGGTGGCCTGAGGCGCTGGCGCTGAGCGACTCGCTGATTTTCCATGGCGATTCCACCAAGCGTTGGGACTCGGTTCTGGTGATCATGGCACAAGAGAATCCGGTCGCGGCTTCGGGCTTGGTGGACCGGGTGCAGCGTCTTCCCAAACGCACCCCCGAGTTACAGGCGCGTACCTTCCTGGATGACGGGCTTCGGCTCAGCTCCATCGATACCGCTCGCGCCGCACGCCGCTTCCGGGAAGCGCTGACGGTTGGAGGGAAAGGTGAGTCGGCAGGTCGGGCGGGTCTGGCCCTGATCAAGCTGCGCCTGGCCTCACTGAACAATCCAGCTGATCTGCCCTCGATCATAGATAGCTTGAAGCAGCTCGCCCTGCGGTTCGAAGGCAGGGCTGACGAAGTCGATCGATTTGCCGCCAGCGTCTCCGAAGTCGATTCCGCGGCCAGAACGGCGACACCCACGACGCCACAGGGAGATCTCCGGCTATTTCTGGCTGCGGAGTCCGCCCGGGAAATCCTCAAGGCACCCAGGATAGCAGAGTCCCTCTTCCGCCGAATTCCGGAGCAATGGCCATTTTCGGCTTATGCTCCCAAAGCCATCCTGGCCGCCCAACAGTTGAATCCGGAATGGGTCGATAGCGCCCGCACCATCCTCGACCAGCAGTACTATGACAGCCCGTACGTGGTCGCCATTCAGGGCGAGGCCACGTCCGAGTACCGTCAGCTGGAGGATTCACTAGGGGCGTTTGCCGCCTCGTTGGCGGTCCGCCGGGCACCGACGCCAGGCGCTCGGCGGAAATTCGTTCCACCCCTCCAGCCGGGTCGTCGCCGCCAGCCTGCCGCAGGAGGGTCCAAGGTTCCCGAGCCCCAGTGAACTCTCTCTCCCTCGAGCGAGAGCTGTTCGGCCAACGGTTCCAGAATCCGCTTCTTCTCGCCGCGGGGACCGCCGGCTTCGGCCGCGAGCTCGACGGAGTGCTCAGGCTCGATCGACTCGGCGGTATCATCACCAAGGCAGTCTCTTTGCAGCCGCGACACGGAAACGCCCCACCGCGGGTGGCGGAGTTCACCGGGGGCATGCTGAATTCGATCGGCTTGGCCAATCCGGGGGTGGAGTCGGTTCGGCGGGAGGCGCTTCCCTGGCTCTCCAGGCATTTGACCCGGGCGCAAGTCCTGGTCAACGTCGTCGGGTTCACGGTGGATGAATACGCTGAGGTGGTGCGGCGGTTGGACGGATCGTCCCCGATCGCCGCCTTCGAGTTGAATCTTTCCTGCCCCAATACCTCGGCCGGTGGGATTGAGTTCGGCGCCGATTCCGGTTGCGTTCAGCGGATCGTGGCTGCCTGCCGGGCGACGCACCAAGCTTCCACTCGTGGCCAAGCTGTCGCCCCTGCTTCCCGATATCGGAGGGATGGCCGTCGTGGCAAGGGATGCGGGCGCCGATGCGGTCAGTGCGGTGAACACCATACCCGGAATACTCTACGGCAATGCCGGTGAAGCCCGACTGGGCCACGGCAGCGGTGGCGTGAGCGGACCGCCGCTGCTGCCGGTTGGAGTGCTGGCAGTTTCGCGCATCCTCGATCGCACCGGTGGAATTCCAGTGATCGGTGTCGGTGGAGTGCGATCAGCCGACGATGTGCGGCAGTACTTACGGGCCGGCGCATCGCTGGTGGCCATGGGTACCGGCGCGCTGGCCGATCCACGACTACCTGAGAGGATCGTGCGAGACCTGGAGGGTGGGGGTGGCTGAGTTAATTCTGGCTTTGGACACTCCGCGCGGCGACGATGCCCTTGCGCTGCTGGATCGGCTTCCGCCACTTCGATGGGTCAAGGTCGGCTCCATAATCATGACTCGGGAAGGGCCCGAGTTCGTCCGCCGGCTGATCGAGCGTGGCCTCGATGTTTTTCTCGATCTCAAGTGGCACGACATTCCGAACACCGTTGCTGGTGCAGTGAGCTCGGCCCGGGACCTGGGCGTGAGTATGGCCACCGTCCACGTACTTGGAGGCAAGGCGATGCTCGAGGCGGCGGTCACGGCTTCAGCAGGTGAGCTCGCCCTGGTCGGGGTCACCGTGCTTACCTCCCATGACGCGGCTTCCTACGAGCACGCGCTGGGCAGAGCATCGGTGAATCTGGCAGCCGAAGTCGAGCGGCTGGGTCAAGTGGCGATCGCCGCCGGGTTGCAGGGACTGGTATGCTCGCCCAGCGAGGTATCGGTCTTGCGTGAGCGGCTAGGGCCGAAGCCCTTTCTGGTGGTTCCGGGGATCAGAAGGGGCTCAGATGCCAGGGGAGACCAGGTTCGGGTGTCCTCCCCGGAGGACGCCATCAGGCATGGAGCTACGCACCTGGTAGTCGGCCGACCGGTGCTTCAGGCCGCGAATCCACGCGCAGTTTTGGAAGAGCTCATGAAGGAGGCGGGGTGCGTCATATCGTAATGGCCATGGTACTGGCCGCGGCCCCTGCGCTCGGAAACGCTCAGGGCAACGACCTGGATCAGGCTGCCGAGAAGGCCCGGCAGGCGTGGTTTGCTCACAATACGGCCGCCCTCGTTGCCGAGAGCCCCCGTCTCTTGATCCAGCTGCCGGGCGCCGAACCGTCGGTGGCGCTGGGGCCGGACCAGGCTGCAGCCCTCCTCTCGAACTTTCTATCCAACGGCCAGGAGGTGGAGACGGTGGTCCGGGCAGCGCGTGAGGTGGCACCCAGCCAAGGGTATGTCGAGCTCCAGAGGAAATACCGCGTTGTCGGAACCCAGAACGTGCGGACCCAGGTTCTCCTGTTGGGGTACCGCCGAAGTCCGGGAGGGTGGACGCTGGTCGAGTTCCGGGCGGTGGGCTGAGGGCGGCTTTCTCGATGCACAGTCTCGACTTGCCTCACAGGGAGGTCACTTCTATATTGCCCTGCTAGCCCTAAACCTGGCCCGGAGAGAAGCGTGAAGGTTCGTTCCAGCGTCAAGCCGATTTGCGAGCACTGCAAGGTCATCAAGCGACAAGGCGTGGTCCGCATCATCTGCAAGCGCAATCCCAAGCACAAACAGCGGCAAGGCTGATCATGGCACGTATTGCTGGCGTGGATCTCCCGCGCGAGAAGCGGGTCGAGATCGCGCTCACCTACATCTTCGGAATTGGCCGGCCCACCAGCAGCCGCATTCTGGGGGAGACGGGCGTCAATCCGGACACCCGCGTGCGCGATCTTTCGGACGCGGAAGTGGCGCGCCTTCGCCAAATGATCGAGCGGTCGGTCAAGGTGGAAGGAGCGCTCCGCACCGAAGTCGCCATGAACATCAAGCGGCTGATGGACATCGGGAGCTATCGGGGCATTCGGCATCGCCGCGGTCTTCCGGTCCGGGGCCAGCGGACTCACACCAACGCAAGGACCAAGAAGGGTCCCCGGCGCGCTATTGCCGGCAAGAAGAAAGTGACGAAGAAGTAAGATGACCGCGCCAACACCGGCCAAGGCCCCCAGTCCCAAGCGCTCGAAGAAGGTGGTCGACTCCGAGGGGATCGCGCACATCTCGGCCACATTCAACAACCTGCTCATCACCATCACCGACATGCGGGGCAATACCCTCGCCTGGGGTTCGGCGGGGAAGGCCGGGTTCAAGGGCTCCAAGAAGTCCACACCATTCGCGGCCACCGTGGCGGCGGAAAACTGTGGACGCGAAGCCATGAACCTCGGGCTTCGGCGGGTGCACGTTCGGGTTCAGGGACCGGGCAGCGGACGCGAGTCGGCCATTCAGGCCCTCGCCTCGGTGGGACTTCGGGTGGTTTCCATCCGCGATGTCACCCCTATTCCGCATAACGGCTGCCGTCCGCCCAAGAAGCGGCGGGTGTAGTAACTCTAGACTGGAGCATCACACGAAGTGACCATGACCATTGATCTGACCGGATTGGTTCGCCCGCATCTCGTCGAGATGACCAAGCGGGACGACAATCCCAATGCCGCCGAATTCCGTCTCCAGCCGCTCGAGCGTGGCTTCGGTTACACCCTGGGCAACTCGCTCCGCCGGCTGTTGCTCTCCTCGCTGCGCGGAAGCGCGGTGTGGGGCT
Source organism: uncultured Gemmatimonadales bacterium (assembly GCA_963825815.1). Taxonomy (GTDB): domain Bacteria; phylum Gemmatimonadota; class Gemmatimonadetes; order Gemmatimonadales; family GWC2-71-9; genus CAVVWJ01. The sequence goes on from CAWGVB010000025.1 coordinate 61,997, forward strand.
TCCGGCTCGATGGCGTCGTCCATGAGCATCAGACGGTGCAGGGCGTCCTCGAAGACGTGCACCAGATCGTGCAACGGCTGAAGGCGCTCACCCTGGTACTGGCCGACAACGTCGACGATGCGGTGCTCCACATCCGTCGCGAGGGCGCCGGGCCGGTATACGCTCGCGATATTCAGGAGCACGGGTCCGTTGTCATCAAGAACCCCGAACACCTGCTGTTCACCCTGCAGGACGATCGGGACGTGAGCATGGAGCTCTACGTCAACAAGGGTCGGGGTTACGTCGAGGCCGAAATGCACCCGGCCGACCGGTCGCTTCCCATCGATCTGGTCCGGGTGGATGCCATCTACAATCCGGTGCGCCGGGCAAACTTCACGGTGGCGGAAACCCGTGTCGGTCAGCGCACCGACTATGACCGTCTGACCGTGTCGGTCGAGACTAACGGCACCATCACTCCGGAAGATGCTATCGCCTACGCCGCGGCCTTGGCGCAGGTCCACTTTCAGTATTTCGTGGACTTCGGCAAGGTGCCGACCATGCGTGACGCCGGCGCAGCCACCGGCGGAGCGGCCGGCAGCAATCTGCGTCAGCGGCTGAGCCGTCCGATCGACGACTTCGGCCTTTCCGTGCGGTCGCTCAATTCCCTGAAGAACTCCAACATCCGCACCCTGCGGGACCTGGTCGAGTTCTCAGAGGACGATCTTCTCAAGGTCAAGAACGTCGGCGAAAAGGCGCTCAGCGAAATTGCCGAGCTGCTTCAGCGCGAGGGGCTCAACTTCGGAATGGGCTTTGAAGAGACCGACGGCGAGCTGCAGGATCGTTACGGCCCGGAGTTGCTCCGGTGGTGCAGCCGTCAACGACCATCATTGGAGACGGCACCTGATGCGGCATCGCGCCAAAGGCAGGCAGCTTTCCCGCACTTCAACGTCACAAGCGCGCCATGTTGAACAACATGGCCACCAGCCTCTTCGTGCACGGCCGGGTCATCACCACCGAGGCCAAGGCCAAGGAGCTGCGGCCTTTTGCCGAGAAGCTCATCACCCTGGCGCGGCGGGGCGACCTCCATGCGAGGCGATTGGTGGAGCGCCGGATCAAGGATCGGGAAACCCTCACTCGGCTGTTCGGCGAGATCGGGCCCCGGTTCGCGGCCCGTCCGGGGGGATACACCCGGATTCTGAAGCTGGGCCACCGCGAGGGAGACGGTGCCGATGTGGCGAGGATCGAGCTGCTTGCGGAGTGAGCGGCTGCCGGCCAGAAACAAACAAGGGGACCTTCGGGTCCCCTTTTTTCTGGCAGTCAGCTCGCCTTCTTGATCCGATTACTCTTGAGGCACTGGGTGCAGACCCTGATCCGCTTGGGCGCGCCATCGACCAGAACGCGCACGGTCTGCAGATTGGGGTACCAGCGCCGCTTGGTGCGATTGTTGGCGTGGCTGACGTTGTTGCCGGTAACCGGCCCTTTAGCGCACACGGCGCAAACCCGTGCCATAAGCTCCACCTTGGTATCTTGTCGAACGCGAGAAAGCCTCCAAACCTAACGAGGCGGGCTGATGAGACAACCATGCCGGGAGCCAGCTTGTGCCTAAAGCACTGATCACCGGGGTCACTGGGCAGGACGGCTCCTATCTGGCGGAGCTGCTGCTCTCCAAGGGGTATGAGGTGGTCGGGGTGGTACGGCGAACCAGCCACCACAGCTACGAACGGATCGAGCATCTGCTCGAACGGATCGAGGTTGTGGCGGCGGACCTGCTGGACCAGCACTCGCTGACGGTTGTTCTGCAGGAGACCCGGCCGGACGAGGTCTATAACCTGGCCGCCCAGTCCTATGTTCCCACCTCGTGGACTCAGCCGGTTCTCACCGGCGAATTCACCGCACTCGGCGTCACCCGAATTCTGGAGGCCGTCCGCCTGGTCCACCCGCGGCGCCAGGTTTTACCAGGCGAGCTCATCGGAGATGTTCGGCCGGGTGACCGAGACGCCGCAGCGGGAAACCACGCCGTTTTATCCCCGCTCGCCCTACGGTGTTGCCAAGGTCTATGGCCACTGGATCACGGTCAACTACCGCGAATCGTACAATCTGTACGCGGTCAGCGGCATTCTGTTCAATCACGAATCTCCCCGGCGGGGTATCGAGTTCGTCACCCGAAAAGTCACCGACGGAGTCGCGCGCATCAAGCTCGGTCTGGCCAAGGAGATCCTGCTGGGAAATCTGGACGCCCGTCGAGACTGGGGCTACGCCGGCGATTACGTGGAAGCAATGTGGCGAATGCTGCAGCAGCCGACTCCGCAGGATTATGTGGTCGGAACCGGACAGACCCACAGCGTGCGCGACCTGGTGGAGGCCGCCTTCGGCCACGTGGGACTCGACTGGCGCAAGCACGTGAAGAGCGATCCCCGAATACATGCGGCCGGCGGAGGTCGATCTGCTTCAGGCAGACCCGAGCAAGGCCAAGCGCGAGCTGGGTTGGAGTCCAAACGTCAATTTCCCGAACTGGTGGCGATGATGGTCGACGCCGATCTGGAGCGGCTGCGCGGCAAATGAGGGCTTCTCGAGGATGAGGGTGCTGGTGACCGGCGGCGGACGGCTTTGTCGGACGGCGTTTGGTGGGACGGCTGGTGGAGACCGGCCACGAGGTGACCGCCGCCTGCCGGCCAGTGCAAGGGCAGCCGAACTCAGGCGGCGAGCCCTGGAGTGATCGGGTGCGCACGGTACCGTTGGAGCTCGAGGACGAGCGCGCTGTCCGCCAGGCGCTGAGCGCTCCTCAGGATGCCGTCGTTCACCTGGCCGCCATGGCATCGGTACGGGAAGCTCGAGAGGATCCCGGGCGGGCCTGGGTGATCAACGCCGCGGGCACCGCGCGGGTCATGGATGCCCTGATCTCCGTCGCGTGAGCGCGGGCAGTCGGATCCGATTGTGCTGCAGTGTGTCCAGCTCCGAGGTCTACGGTGCAGGGCCGGCATCGCCGCGAGGCGAGAGTCGACCCGGTGCGGCCGCAGTCGCCCTACGCAGCCAGCAAGGCCGGCGTCCGAGATCGCCGCGCTGGAGGCCTGGCGCCGGACCGCGGCTTCGGGTGATCATCGCCCGCCCATTTACTCATACGGGGCCGGGCCAACGCCCTCCGTATGTGGTGCCGGCATTCATCGAGCGGTTGCTGGCGGCCAAGGCCGGGGCGACCGCCGAGTGCCTACCGGCAATCTGAAGCCGGTGCGCGACCTGCTCGACGTTCGCGATGTGGTGGAAGCCTATCTGGCGCTGCTGAGCAGCGGGGTTCCCGGTGAGACCTATAACATCGCGCGGGGCGAGGGGATTACGCTGGAGCAGTTCTTCCGGCGCGTCGCGGACATCATCGGGGTAGAGGCCGAGCCGTCTCCCGACCCGACCCTGGTTCGGAGCGGCGATATCCCTCATCTCGTGGGTGACGCAACCAAGCTACGGAAAGCCACCGGCTGGTCGCCGGCCATCACGTTGGATCAGACTCTGCGGGAAATGGTGGATGCCCAAACGCACTGATCTCTCGACCATCCTGCTCATCGGTTCCGGCCCGATCGTCATCGGCCAGGGAGCCGAGTTCGACTACTCCGGCACCCAAGCGGTGCGGGCGCTCAAGGAAGAGGGATACCGGGTCGTCCTGGTCAACTCGAACCCGGCCACCATCATGACCGATCCGGAACTGGCCGATCGCACGTATATCGAGCCGGTCACTCCGGAGTGGGTGGCCAAGGTCATCGAGCGAGAGCGCCCGCAGGCCCTCCTGCCGACCATGGGAGGACAGACGGCGCTGAACGTGGCTATGGCCCTCCAGCGCGAACGGCACGCTGGAGCGGTTCGGGGTGGAGCTGATCGGTGCCAACGAGCGGGCCATCCGTCTGGCGGAGGACCGGGAAGAGTTTGCCCAGGCCATGAAGCGGATCGGTCTGGCCACTCCCGGAGGGCGCACGGTGCATAGCGTGGAGGAGGCACTGGCTGCCGTCGAGGTATCCGGGTACCCGGCCATTCTCCGGCCCTCGTTTACCCTGGGTGGCACGGGTGGAGGAATCGCATACAACCGGGAGGAGTTCGAGACCTTGATTCGCCGGGGTCTGGAGCTCTCGCCGGTGGGCTCGGTGCTGGTGGAGCGCAGCATCATCGGATGGAAGGAATTCGAGCTGGAGGTCATGCGGGACGGGGCGGACAACGTGGTGATCGTCTGCTCGATCGAAAATCTCGACCCGATGGGGGTGCACACCGGCGACTCGATCACCGTAGCGCCGGCCATGACGCTGACCGATCGCGAGTACCAGACCATGCGCGACGCCGCGATCAGGATCATCCGCGAAATCGGCGTGGCCGCGGGCGGCTGCAACATTCAGTTCGCCGTGAGTCCCACAACCGGGGAGCAGCTCGTCATCGAGATGAACCCGCGGGTCTCACGGTCCTCCGCGCTCGCCTCCAAGGCCACCGGCTTTCCCATCGCGCGAATCGGAACCAAAGTGGCCGTGGGCTACCGGCTGGACGAGCTGCCCAACGACATCACCAGGACCACCCCGGCCTCATTTGAGCCTGTGCTCGACTACGTGGTCGTCAAGATCCCGCGGTTTGCCTTCGAGAAGTTTCCGGCGGCGGATCCCACCCTGACCACGCAGATGAAGTCGGTAGGCGAAGTGATGGCCATTGGCCGCACGTTCAAAGAGGCCTTTCAGAAAGGATTGCGCGGGCTGGAGTCGGATCGGATCGGATGGAGTGTGGGCAGCACGCCCGCGGACGATCGCCTGCAGGACATCAATCGTGAGACGGTGCTTGCAGCGGTACGCACACCGACCCCGGAGCGGATCTTTCAGCTCAAGTACGCTCTCCAGCTCGGTGTACCGGTGGATGCGGTGGCGGAGACCACCGGGATCGACCCGTGGTTCCTTCATCAGATGGCAGAGCTGCTGGAGGCGGAGAGGGAATGGCAGGGAGGTCGGGAAGGAGGGAAGCGGGGAAGTGGGGATGCGGGTAAGAAGGGAAGGAAGGAAGAGGACCAGAAATCACTTCTCCGGAAAATGAAACGGCTGGGATTCTCCGATCGGCAGCTGGCGGAGCTGCGCGGCTCCACCGAGACCGCCGTCCGGGCCGAGCGGCATCGGCTGGGTATTCGGCCGGCTTACAAGACGGTGGATACATGCGCCGGCGAGTTTCCGTCCGCCACGCCCTATCTCTATTCGTCGTATGACGAAGAGAATGAGGCGCAGACCAGCGGAGAGCGCACTGTCGTCATCCTGGGGAGCGGGCCGAACCGGATTGGGCAGGGCGTGGAGTTCGATTACTGCTGTGTTCGCGCGGCAATCGCCTTTCGGGAGCTGGGCTATCGCACCGTCATGGTGAACTCCAATCCCGAAACGGTCTCCACCGACTTCGACATCTCTGACGCTCTTTACTTCGAGCCGCTCACCCTGGAGGACGTGCTCGAGGTGGTAGCGGTGGAGCAGCCAATAGGAGTGGTGGTCCAGCTCGGCGGGCAAACTCCGCTCCGTTTGGCCCGAGCGCTCGAGGCGGAAGGGGTGCCCATACTGGGTACTTCACCGGAAGCCATCGACCTGGCGGAGGATCGGGGCCGTTTCGAGGCTATTACCCGGGAGCTCGGAGTGGCGCAGCCCCCCAGCGGGGTGGCGCAGTCGATCGAGGAGGCCGTCGCTGTTGCCGCGAGGGTGGGGTATCCGGTTCTGGTGCGGCCGTCGTATGTGCTGGGTGGAAGGGCCATGGAAATCGTTTACGACGACGCCTCGCTCCGGAGTTATTTCGGCCGGGCGGTGCGGGTCGCGCCGGAGCACCCGGTCCTCATCGACAGCTTTCTGGAAGACGCCTTCGAGGCCGACGTCGACGCCATCGCCGATGGCACCCGGTGCGTCATTGGCGGGGTCATGCAGCATATCGAGGATGCGGGAATCCATTCAGGGGACTCCGCGTGTGTGCTACCACCGTATCTCATCACCGAGGCCCAAGTCGATGAGATGCGGCGACACACCAGGGCCTTTGCCGAACGGCTGGGGGTGGTGGGTCTGCTCAACGTCCAGTTCGCCATCAAGCACGACGTGGTCTACGTGCTCGAGGTGAATCCTCGCGGGTCTCGCACCGTTCCCTTCGTTTCCAAGACCACCGGCGTCCCGCTCGCCAGCCTGGCTGCGGCGGTGATGGTGGGAAAGACCCTCGAGGACCTGGGACTCCACGATGACGTGCTGCAGCCCTACGTGGCAGTCAAGGAAGCGGTCTTTCCTTTCAGCAAGCTTCACGGGGTAGACCTTATTCTGGGCCCAGAGATGCGTTCCACCGGCGAGGTCATGGGGATCGCCGATTCCTTCGGGATGGCTTTCGCCAAGGCACAGATCTCGGCCGACGGAGCATTACCCCTCGAGGGGTCGGTTTTTGTTACGGTCAACGATCACGACAAGGCGAACGTCGTTCCGATTGCCCGCCGGTTTCATGCGCTGGGGTTCCGGGTGCTGGGGACCGAGGGAACGGCGCGCTATCTTCGGGCCCGCGGCATTCCCACCGAGCGGGTTCTCAAGGTGTACGAGGGCCGTCCCAACGCCATCGACTTGCTGGTTTCGGGCCAGATTCAGCTGCTCATCAACACTCCCCTGGGAAAGCTCACCCAGCAGGACGACTACGCCATCCGCCGTGCGGCTCTCCAACACCGGGTGCCGTACACCACGACGCTATCCGCGGCTTCAGCCGCCTGTGACGCAATCATCGCGCTGAGGAGCCGTGCCGGTGAGGTGCGGCCGCTTCAGGAGTGGCATGCGCTCGCGCGGGAGATGTCTCCGGAGTGGACCGGGTGAGCGCACGCAGCGCGAACTTCGTCACTGCGCTGCGGGATCGGGTTGCCGGGACGGTGCGGGAGGGGGAGTCGGTCGCCCGCTACTCCACCTATCGCATCGGTGGGCCGGCGACGGTGCTGCTGCCTAAGACCGCGGCGGACGTGGCGGCCGCCCTCCGTCTGGCAGGCGAGACCGGTACTCCCTGGTTCGCGCTGGGTCTCGGCTCAAATATCCTGCTGCCGGACGAAGGACTAGACGCTCTGGTTATCCGAATGGGAAAGGGCCTCGACCGGCTAGAGCAGGATCAGGATCGCTGGACCATTGGGGCGGGTCTCCCCGCCCCTCTTGCCGCGCGACGGACGGCCGAGGCCGGCTTTGCCGGGTTGCATATCTTCGTTGGCGTGCCCGGCACCGTCGGTGGGGGCGTGTACATGAACGCCGGCTGTCACGGCGGCGATTGGGCCGAGGTGGTCCAGCAGGTCACGGTGGTGGACCGACACGGGAATGACAGCGTATTGACCCGCCGTGACGTCCCTTTCACCTACCGCCGGAGCGGGCTGGATGGCAGGATCGTGCTGGAGACGACCGTACAGCTGCGGCCCGAAGAGCCGGCCCACCTGGAGGCAGCGGTCGCCGAGCTCTTCGAGTGGCGGCAGAAGGGCACGCCTTTCAACCAGCCCTGTTGCGGCAGCGTCTTCAAGAACCCGTCGGGACCGAGCTGGAAGCGGGAGGGCGGGCCCCAAACGGCGGGGCAGCTGATCGAGGCAGCCGGACTCAAGGGGTTCAGCATCGGCGGAGCGCAGGTTTCACCGATGCACGCCAACTACTTCGTGAACACCGGAGGCGCTACCGCCGCCGACGTTCGCCGATTGATCGAGCATGTGCAGCGTACGGTGGAGGAGCGGTTCAGCGTGCGGCTCGACCCCGAGGTAAAGCTCATCGGTGCCAGGGGCGAATACCTGAACGAGAGTGAGAGGTAAATGCCCGACTACTTTGCCCACGAGTCCTCCTACATCGATGATGGGGCGCAGATCGGGAAGGGAACCAAGATCTGGCATTTCTGTCACGTCATGCCCGGCGCCGTTATCGGCGAACGCTGCAACCTGGGCCAGAACGTGGTGGTCATGCCGGGGTCCCGGCTGGGCAACAACGTGAAGGTGCAGAACAACGTGTCAATCTATGAGGGCGTGGTCCTGGAGGACGATGTGTTCTGCGGGCCCAGCTGCGTGTTCACCAACGTGGTCAATCCGCGGAGCCACGTGTCCCGAAAGGCTGAGTATCAAAGCACACTGGTGCGCCGGGGGACATCGATCGGCGCCAACGCCACGATCCTGTGCGGAACAACCCTGGGCGAATACAGCTTTATCGGAGCGGGGGCGGTGGTCAGGAGCGATGTCCCGGCCTTCGCCATCATGGTTGGCGTCCCTGCCCGGCGGGTCGGCTGGATGTGCCGCTGCGGAGTGAGGCTGCAGGTCCGGGACAGCCGGGCAACCTGTGCAGCTTGTGGGACCGGTTATCAGGAATCCGACGGCCTGCTACGGCTGATTGACCGACCTAGGCCATCCGGCTAACTTCTCTAGCTGTCTATGGTTCCGCGATACTGCGCGCCCGGGCTCAGCCGGATCGGCTGGAGCATCGGGCGCTTCCACATGACCGCTCCAGCGGGGCTGGGCGGAGGAAAGGCCCAGGATTGTCGTGAGCGTACCCCTCCTCGATCTGGTCGCCCAATATCGTGAGATCAAAGACGATGTGCTCGCCGCCATGATGCAGGTGATCGAGCGGCAGAGCTTCATCATGGGCCCCGAGGTGCCGCAGCTCGAGGCTGAGATTGCCCGGCTATCCCATACCAAGCACGGCATTGCGTGCGCCAGTGGGACAGACGCCTTGTTGCTGCCGCTCAAGGCTCTGGATCTGGAGCCGGGAGACGAGGTGATCACCACGCCGTTCACCTTCTTCGCCACAGCGGGGACGGTTCACAATGCGGGTGGTACTCCGGTGTTCGTAGACATCGATCCGGCCACGATGAATATCAGCCCGGAAGCGATCGAGGCGGCCATTACCCCGCAGACCCGGGCCATTATCGTCGTCCATCTGTTCGGCCAGATGGCGGCAATGGAATCGATCATGCGCATTGCGGCCCGGCACGGGCTGCCGGTAATCGAAGACGGGGCTCAGAGCATCGGGGCCCGCCGGAGAATCGACGGACAATGGCGCATGTCTGGTGAGCTCGGGACGGTCGGGACGTTGTCCTTTTTTCCCACCAAGAACCTGGGGGCCTGGGGGGACGCGGGGCTGATCGTCACCCAGGACGATAAGCTGGCCGAACGGCTGCGGCGGCTCCGACTGCACGGCGGATCCCGGCAGTACATGCATGAAGAGGTGGGCACCAACAGCCGGCTGGACACTCTGCAGGCCGCGGTTCTGCTGGCCAAGCTGCCCTATCTCGAGCGGTGGAATCAGGCGCGGAAGCGGAATGCGGCACGCTACACCGAGGCGTTCACGGGCCACCCGTCGGTCTGTCCCCCCGCGATCGATCCGGCCAACGACCACATCTTTCATCAGTACACCATTCGCGTCCCCCAGCGGGATGAGCTGCAGGCTCATCTCAAGCGGCAGGGCATCGGTCACGCCGTCTACTATCCACTTGCACTCCACCTCCAGCCCTGCTTTGCCCATCTGGGGTACCGGCCCGGGCGTCTGCCTGCTGCGGAGGCCGCTATGGACTCGGTACTGTCCCTGCCGGTATACCCGGAGCTGACTGAACAGCAGCAGAACACGGTGATTGCGGCCGTGAAATCTTTCTACGCGTGAGCGACAGACCGTGAGTATTGCCCAGGACCTGATTGGAAAGGCCGAGCGACGCCAGATCCTGTTTGGCATCGTTGGCCTCGGCTACGTCGGGCTTCCGCTGGCTGTGGAGCTGGCCCAGGCCGGCTATCGAGTGCTGGGCTTCGACGTGAACCAGGATGTGGTAGACGGGTTGAACGCCGGCCGTTCCCACGTAAAGGACGTAACCGATAAGCAATTGCAGCAGCAGTGCGAGCGTTTCAGTGCCACCACGGATATGTCGCGGCTATCAGAGCCGGACGCCATCTCGATCTGCGTGCCGACTCCGCTCTCCAAGTTCAAAGACCCCGACGTGAGCTATCATCGTGGCCGCCACTGAAGCGGTAAAGAAGCGGCTTCGGCGGGGCCAGGCGATCATCCTGGAGAGCACCACCTATCCCGGGACCACCCGGGAGATCATGCTCCCGGCCCTGGAGAGCACCGGACTTGCCGTGGGCCGGGACTTCTTCCTGGCCTTCAGCCCCGAGCGGGTTGATCCCGGAAATCCACACTATGGCACCCGTAACACACCCAAGGTGGTCGGGGGCATCACCGAGGACTGCCGCAAGGTTGCCGTGGCGCTGTACCAGCCGGCCATCGACACCCTGGTGCCCGTGTCCACCACCGAAGCGGCCGAGCTGGTCAAGCTGCTGGAGAACACGTTCCGGAGCGTCAACATCGGTCTGGTCAACGAGATGGCCATCGTGTGCGACAAGCTGGGGGTGAATGTTTGGGAGGTGATCGAGGCCGCCTCGACCAAGCCGTTCGGGTTCATGAAGTTCTTGCCCGGCCCCGGGCTGGGTGGCCACTGCATCCCGATCGACCCGCATTACCTCGCCTGGAAAATGCGTGGGCTGAACTACAAAACCCGGTTCATCGACCTGGCCGGCGAGCTCAACACCGAAATGCCGGAGTTCTGGGTCCGCAAGCTTTCCGAGGCCCTGAACGGACAGGGCAAGGCGGTGCGAGGGGCGTCCGTCCTGGTGCTCGGGGTGGCCTACAAGCGGAACATCGACGACATCCGGGAGAGCCCGGCGTTGGACATCATCCGTCTGCTCAAGGGACAGGGGGCCACAGGTGACCTACTCTGATCCCCACGTGCCGAAATTCAGGGAAGATGGGCACGAGTTCCGGTCGGTGGCGCTCACACCCGAGACGGTGGCCGCAGCCGACTGCGTCATGATCGTCACCGACCACAGCTCGGTGGACTACCACATGATCAAGCGCACCGCCCGACTGGTCGTCGATACCAGAAACGCACTGCCGAAAGAGACCTGACATGCATGTAGCGGTGATCGGAAGCGGCTACGTCGGACTGGTGGCCGGGGCCTGTCTGGCCGAGACCGGAAACGATGTCACCTGTGTGGACGTAGACGCAGAGAAGATCGCCCGGCTGCAGCGCAACGAGATCCCGATTTACGAGCCGGGTCTCGAGCCCATGGTCAAGCGGAATCAGGACGAGGGTCGGCTCACCTTTACCACCGATCTGGGATCGGCGGTGCGGAGCTCGCGGGTGATCTTCATTGCGGTGGGAACTCCGCCAGGAGAGGACGGGTCTGCCGATCTGAAGCATGTCCTGGCCGTCGCTCATGCGGTGGGCCGGAACATGAACGATCCCAAGATCGTGGTCACCAAGTCCACCGTTCCCGTGGGCACCGCGGAAAAGGTGCGGGCCGCCATCCGGGCAGAGACGGACATTCCCTTTTCGGTCTGCTCCAATCCCGAGTTCCTGAAGGAAGGTGCGGCAATCGAGGACTTCATGAAGCCCGACCGGGTGGTGATTGGAGTGGACAACGATGAAGCCAAAGAGGTGATGGGAGAGCTGTATGCTCCGTTCACCCGGCAGGGGGGAAACCGCATCCTCTTCATGGACATCGCCTCGGCCGAGGTCACGAAGTACGCGGCCAATGCCATGCTGGCGACCCGGATCTCGTTCATGAACCAGATGGCGCTGTTCTGCGAGCTGGTCGGCGCCGACGTCAACCACGTCAGGCTGGGGATCGGCTCGGACCAGCGGATCGGCCGGGCGTTCCTGTATCCCGGGCCGGGGTACGGCGGGAGCTGTTTCCCCAAGGACGTCAAGGCGCTGATTCGCACTTCCGACGATCTCGGTCTTTCGCTCGACGTGTTGAAGGCGGTCGAGCAGGTCAACGAGTGCCAGAAGCAGATCGTTTTGCAGAAGACGCTGCGCTATCTGGGGCAGGATCTTACGGGGAAGATGCATCGGGATCTGGGGCCTTGCCTTCAAGGCCGAGACCGATGACATGCGGGAGAGTCCGGCCATCCCGGTGATCGAGGGTCTGCTGGGTGCCGGAGCCCGGGTACAGACTCACGATCCCAAGGCCACCGACTCGGCCCGGCTGATCTTCGGCGACCGGCTCATGTATGCCGCCGATCCCTACAGCGCTGCCCACGGGGTTGACGCCCTGCTGGTGCTGACGGAGTGGCTGGTCTATCGGAATCCCGACTTCGATCGGGTTCGAAAGCTGGTGCGCAGACCTCTCCTGATCGACGGCCGCAATCTGTACGACCCGGACCGTATGGCCTCGCTCGGGTTCGACTATCACGGGATCGGCCGGGGCCGCAGGTGACGCGGGTCCTGATTACCGGGGCTGCGGGGTTCATAGGTTCGCATCTGGTTCAGGCGCTGATACGGCAGGGCGACGAAGTCATCGGCATCGATAACTTCGATCCGTTTTACCCCCGGGCCATGAAGGAACGGAACCTGGCGGAGATCGGGCGCCCGGCCGGTTTCACCTTTCGGGAGCTGGATCTGCTCGACGTGACGGCGCTCCGTTCGCTGCTTACCGCCGACACCGTCATTGTGCATCTCGCGGCCAAGGCTGGGGTGCGGCCTTCGCTGGCCGACCCGGTGGGGTACGCCCGGGCCAACGTCACCGGAACCGCTGCCGTGGCCGAAGCAGCCCGGCAGGCGGGAGTGGCCCGCTTTGTCTTTGGGTCTTCCTCCTCCGTCTACGGTGACAGCACTCCGGTGCCGTTCCGCGAAGACGCGGTGGCCGTCGTACCCATTTCCCCTTATGCCGCCACCAAGCGCGCCGGGGAGCTGTTCCTGCAATCGGTGGCGCCGATCTATGGCTTCCAGGCCGTGTCGCTCCGGTTTTTCACCGTCTACGGCCCCCGCCAGCGGCCCGACCTGGCGATCCACGCCTTCACCCGGAAAATGGTGGAGGGCCGTCCGCTTACTCTGTTCGGTGACGGCACCCAGGCGCGCGACTACACCTACTGCGACGATATCATTGCTGGTGTGCTCGTCGGCGGTCGAGTGGAGCGCAACGGCTCCGGTGGGGGTCGAGACCTTCAACCTGGGTGGGAATCGGTCGGTGCCGACCGAGGCCATGGTGGCGGAGATCGCCGCGGCGCTGGGCATCAAACCGAAGATCGAGTGGGCGCCGATGCAGCCGGGCGATGTGCAGCAGACCGCCGCCGATCTCACGAAATCCACCGCGGTGCTGGGCTATCGTGCCGAAGATCGCGTTCTCCGACGGCATTCATCGTTTCGTTCAATGGTTCAGGGAGGCTTATGGCCGGGCAGACTGATCTCCTGTTGGCGCGGGCCCGGGAGCGATTCGTGGTTCAGGATTATTACGGCGCCGTCCATCTGCTCGAATCCGTGGTCGATTCCGGCCGGGCCTTTGCCGACGTGCACCATCTCCTCGGGGTTTCGCTCTCGCTGCTGGGACAACCGGAGCGCGCTCTGAAGGAGTTGGAGCGCGCGCTGGAGCTGAATCCGCAATTACGTCGAGGCCTTGATCCATCGCGGACTGGTGCTCAATGAGCTGGGCCGGACCGATGAGGCGGAGGAAGCGTTCAACCACGCTGCGTCGAGCGTGGACCACAAGACCGCCGATGGCTTGCCGCTGCCGGTAGCCGCCCAGCTTGCCAATCGCCACGCCGACCTGGCCGAGACCTACGCCGGGGCCGGCGCGCTGAACCGGGCCATAGAGCAGTATGAGCGGGCCCTGGAGCTGGGTCCCGGCTTTCACGATCTCCGCTACCGTTTGGCTCGGCTACTGATCGAGGCAGGACGGCCGCTGGATGCGCGAGACACGCTGGAAGAGGTGCTCCGGGAGCGCCCCAACTTCATCGACGCCGAGGCCGCGCTGGGGCTCGCCCACTTTCTCTCGGGCGATGCGGATGGCGCCCGGGAGGTGTGGCAGTCCTGTCTGTCGCGCCGTCCCGGAGAACGCGCGGGTAGAGGCGTACCTCTCGATGCTTACCCGGGCAGGTCAGTGACGTCTGGGTGGCTGACGGTGGGTGGCGCGGTGGCGTTGTATGCTCTGGCAGCGTGTGGCGGCGGGAGAGACCAGGAACGCCAGGCGGATGATGCCTACGGCGAGGGCAACTACGCCGTAGCTCTGGCCCAGTATCGGGCTGCCGTGGCCAAAGATCCTGACGCCAGGGTGTGGGCCAAAGTCGGAGCCGCGGCTCTCCACACCGGCAGCCTCGAAGTCGCATCGGACGCCTACCTCAGACTTGCCGCCGAAGATCCTACCCGGGCAGAAGAAGCTGCAGAGGGTTTGGAAGCCGTCGCCCGCGCCGCCGATCGAGCCGGTGATACGAGGCGTCTCGAAACCGCGGTCATCGGTCTCGGGATGATTGCGCCGAGCCGATCTATCGGCCGCTATGCTCTCGCAGTCGTGCGCCGTCCCGGTGCCCAGGCCAACGACCTGGTCGCTGTCCTGCCTGCTGCCATTGCCGCCGCACCCGATGCCGAAACGGTGGACTCCTTGCTTGGAGTTTACGCCGCAGCCCTGCAGGAAACCTCGGGCTGCGATCAGGCGGTCGCTGTGTTTCAGGCTGCGGTCCGACGAAGCCGCAGCAATGAGGTCCGCACTCGGGCCGAGGATGGTGTCGCCGGCTGCTCAGTGGTGCTGGGACTTCGCGCCGAGGCGGCTGGTAAGTCCGAGGATGCCGCGCTGTGGTTTGCTGCCGCCATCAGAGTGGATTCCAGTACTTCCGTGGGGCGCCGCGCCCTGGTGGGATATGGAGACGCCCAGGCTCGTCTGGGAGATACCGCAGCCGCGGTCGATGCGTACCGGGCGGTAACAGGTGACGCAGTGCAGAGCGATTCCACTATGCAGATGGCGCGGGATCGGCTGGAGGAGCTGCGCGCTCGCATCTCGAGTCCTCTGACCGGTACCATCCTGCGATGACCAGGAGGCTCTCACTGTGGGCTCTGCTCGTGCTCGCCGGATGCGGCGGGCGTGGCGGGAAGGGAAACGCCGCCCCGGCGCCGGTGTCCGGGACGGGCGCCAGTGCGGCGACGATCGATTCCCTGTGGAGCCGGGCGGAGTGGGCGGTGCATCACGGGAAGTGGGGTGACGCCGAGAAGCTGCTCGATCGGGTTAATCTGGAGTTCTCTCCGGGAGATCCCCGGGTTGGGCGGGCGCACTACTATCTGGGCGAGGCGCTCTTCGCCCAGAAGCGCCAGTTGGAAGCGGCCCGCGAATTCCGCAGGGCTTCGGACGAAACGCCCAACGACCCGATTGCTCCCGAGGCCCTCCTCCGCCTGGGCGACGTCTACGCCGACCTCTGGCGCCGGCCGGAGTTGGACCCAACCTACGGACAGACCGCCCTCTCCACCTATCAGGAGTTGCTCAATAGGTATCCCGGCAGCAGCGCGGCAAAGCGGGGACAATTGCGGATCGCCGAACTCAACGAACGCTTTGCCACCAAGGAATTCAAGGCCGGAATGTATTACTTCCGCTTGAAGGCCTACGACTCCGCCATCCTGTATCTCAAGGACGTCGTGGCCACTTATCCCAAGGCAACGGTCGTTCCCGAGGCTCTGATCAAGCTGGTTCAGGCGTACAAAGCGTTGGGATATCGCGAGGATGTGCAGGAGACCTGCGGGTACATTCGCCGATTCCATCCCCGAGCACCACAAGTCGGCGAGGTCTGTCCTTCCAAACCCGCAGCGTGAGCGCCGGATGATCGGTGTCTTCGGCGGGTCGTTCGATCCCGTACATCACGGACATTTGATTGTGGGGCAGGTTGCCTCGGAGACGCTGGGCTTGGAGAGTCTCCAGTTCGTTCCGGCCCGCGAGCAACCGTTCAAGCGAGGGCAGCACCGGAGCTCTCCCGAGCACCGTACCGCAATGCTATCGCTCGCGCTGGCCGGGTCTCCCGGTTTTGGTCTGGAGCGGAGCGAACTGGCCCGGCCGGCACCCTCGTATACCGTCGATACACTGGACGATCTCAGCCGGCGTCACCCAAGAACCGCGCTGGTGCTGTTGCTGGGCGCTGATGCGGCGGCGGAGCTGTCCTTATGGCACCAGGCCGAGCGGCTTCCCCAGCTGGCCCGGGTGGTTGTCTTTGCCCGACCGGGGTCTGCGGTGCCGGCCAACCCGCTGATCTCCCAGGTTATTCGGGTTCCCGCGGTGGATATCTCCGCTACCGAAATTCGCCGACGGGTGAGCCGTGGACTGTCGATCCGCTACTGGGTACCCGATGCGGTCGCGGAGTACATCGCACGACACCAGTTATATTTGAAGGCAGAATGATCAAGCCTCTCATGACCGCGGTCTTCGGTTCTCGATTCGACCGAGAGCGGAAGCGCATCCAGCCCATCGTGGATCAGATCCACGCCCAGGAAGAGCGGCTCAAGGACCTCAGTGAAGCCGACCTGAAGGCTCAAACCGCCCGCTTTCGCGAGCGGCTGGACGAGCGCACCGGCGCGCTCAAGGCCGAACTCGACCAGGTGAGAGAAGCCAAGCATGGCTGCGCCGATCCGGTCGAACGGGACCGGCTCGAGGGCCGCTTTCACGAGCTGGAGCGGGAGTACAAGAAAGAAATAGCCGCTGGTCTGGACGAGCTTCTGCCGGAGGCATTCGCCACAGTACGGGAAGCCTGCCGCCGGCTGCTCGGGACTCCGGTCCAGGTCACCGGACACGAGCTGATATGGGACATGGTTCCCTACGACGTGCAGCTCATCGGCGGGGTGGTGCTCCACCAGGGCAAGATCGCCGAAATGGCGACGGGCGAAGGGAAGACCCTCGTCGCCACCCTGCCGCTGTATCTCAACGCGCTCGCCGGCAAAGGCGCCCATCTGGTCACCGTCAACAACTATCTCGCCCGGCGCGACTCCCAGTGGATGGGTCACGTCTTCCAGTACCTCGGCCTGACGGTCGGCTGTTTGGACGATACCGAGCCTTCCACGCCGGAACGGCGCGCGGCTTATCTGGCCGACATCACCTACGGCACCAACAACGAGTTCGGCTTCGACTACCTGCGCGACAATATGGTCTTCTCGCTGGACCAACGAGTCCAGCGAGAGCACGCGTACGCGATCATCGACGAGGTGGACTCGATCCTCATCGA
Organism: uncultured Gemmatimonadales bacterium; assembly: GCA_963825815.1. Classification (GTDB taxonomy): domain Bacteria; phylum Gemmatimonadota; class Gemmatimonadetes; order Gemmatimonadales; family GWC2-71-9; genus CAVVWJ01. Next base: position 78,940 of record CAWGVB010000025.1, read on the forward strand.
CGAGGCCCGGACTCCGCTCATCATTTCCGGCCCGGTGGGGAATGAAACGGACGAGAAGTATGCCCAGTTCAGCCGCCAGGTGGCGGAGCTGGTCCGCAAGCAGACCGGAGTGGTGAACACGCTACTCGCCGAAGCCGAGCGATTGCTGGAGGATCCCAAGACCCGGAACGATGCGGCCTTGAAGCTGTATCAGGGCCAACTGGGCATGCCGAAGAACAAGCGGCTTCTCAAAATGCTGAACGAGACCGGGATCAAGCAGATGGTCCAGCGGATGGAGCTGGACGCCATCGCCGATCGGAAGCTGCCGATGAAGCAGCAGCGGATGCGCGATCTCGAGGAGACGCTGTACTTCGTTCTGGATGAGAAGGGTCACTCGGTGCACCTGACCGATCGCGGTGCCGAGACCATGTCGCCGAACGAGCCGGAGCTGTTCCTCGTGCCTGACATCTCGGAGGAGATCCATCGGATCGACAAAGACCCGGAGCTGTCACCCCACGACCGGATTGAGCGGCGCCGCCAGGTCGAGTCGGAGTACGCCATCAAGAGCGAGAAGCTTCACATCATCCATAAGCTGCTCCAGGCGCACGTACTCTACGAGAAAGAGGTCGACTACCTGGTCCAGGATGGCCAGGTGATGATCGTGGATGAGTTCACCGGGCGGGTCATGACCGGCCGCCGGTGGTCCGACGGGCTGCACCAGGCGGTGGAGGCCAAGGAAGGGGTACAGGTGAAGGGGGAAACCCAGACCTTCGCCACCATCACCATCCAGAACTACTTCCGGATGTACGACAAGCTGGCGGGCATGACCGGCACGGCCGAGACCGAGGAGACCGAGTTTTACTCGATCTACGGCCTGGAGGTTAGCGTCATTCCCACCCACCGCCCGATCAAGCGGATGGACCAGGCGGACCGGATTTACAAGACCCGTAAGGAGAAGCACAACGCAATCATGGATGAGGTCGAGCGGCTGCATGGACTGGGCTGGCCCATCCTGATCGGCACGGTGAACGTGGACGTGTCGGAGACACTTTCCCGGCAGCTCAAGCGCCGGGGACTCAAGCACGAAGTGCTGAACGCCAAGTATCACCAGCGCGAGGCCGAGATCGTGGCCGGGGCAGGGCAGAAGGCCGCCATCACCATCGCCACCAACATGGCCGGCCGGGGAACCGACATTAAGCTGGGCAAGGATCTGGATCTGACCCAAGCCGAAGCAGGACTGCAGATCATCGGGACCGAGCGCCATGAATCACGCCGGATCGACCGGCAGCTTCGGGGACGCTCCGGCCGGCAGGGAGATCCGGGCCAATCGATCTTCTTCCTCTCGTTGGAAGATGATTTGATGCGGCTCTTCGGCTCAGACCGTATCGCGCGGTGGATGGACCGCAGCGGAGCCGAGGAAGGCGAGGTAATCACCGGCGGTCTGGTCACCCGGGCCATCGAGCAGGCGCAGAAGCGCGTCGAGCTACAGAACTTCCAGCAGCGGAAGCGGCTGCTCGAGTACGACGACGTGATGAACCAGCAGCGGGAGGTGATCTACTCCCTGAGGCTGTTCGCGCTGGAGCGGGGCGAAGAGCTCAAGGCCGAGGCTCGCCGGATGATCGAAAGCGCGCTGGAGCGAGCGGTCACCCAATTCCTGACCGGGGCCGAGCGGCCCGAGGAATACGATCGCGGCGGACTCAAGGAGGCGCTCGCGCTGCAGTATCTCGTCACGGTGGACCCGCTCACCGACCTGGCGGCCACTCCAGGTATGGACGAGATGATTCAGCAGGTGAAGCAGGAGGGCGAGGACTCTTTCCGCCGCAAGATCGAGTACCTGTCGGATTTCGGGAAAACCATCGGCATTCCCGAGGTGGATGCGCAGGTGCTCTCCCAGGTCATGCTCTCGGTGCTGGACGAGCGGTGGAAGGATCATCTCTATGACCTCGATCAGCTCCGGAACGCCATCCAGTACCGCGCCTGGGGTCAGAAGGACCCGCTGGTGGAGTACAAGCGCGAGGCCTTCGAGATGTTCGAAGACCTGATGCACGACATCCACTCGACCTTTACCGAGCGCTTCCTGAAGATCCAGGTCAGCGCCGAGCCGCCCCGTCCGGAGCCCCAAGCCCGGAGAATGCCCCCGCCACCGGCGCCCACGCCTGCGTCGGTAGGCGCCGACGACCTCTTTACCGGGCCAGTCCGTCGAGGGGGCCCGGCGGCGCCGCCACCGGCGTCACCCATGCCCGCTCCCGCAGTGAACAGTTCAATGGGACCGGTGGGCCGGGCAACCGCGGCAGTTCCCGAAGTCGGCCGCAACGATCCCTGTCCCTGTGGGTCCGGTAGGAAGTACAAGAAGTGCCATGGAGCCGGGCGGTAGGCGCGTAAGTTCCGCTGTGCCTGCAGGATAATGACACCATCCCAGCACCGGACCGGCTATCCTGACGGATGGCTCTGCCGGTTTCCACTATCCCCCAGGCCGATCGGCCTCGGGAGCGTCTCTGGTCGCTGGGCCCCGCCGCGTTGACGACCGCCGAACTTCTTGCCATCGTGTTAGGTACAGGGGGAGGCGGCCAGGACGTCCTGGAGCTGGCCCGGCAACTACTGGAGGTCAGCGACGGCTCGCTCCGGCGGTTGGCTCAGCGGCCCAGTGCAGAGTTGCTTCGCTCGCCGGGGATCGGTCCGACCAAGGCGGGGCGGCTGATTGCAGCCTTTGAGCTGGGGGCGCGCGCGGCCCGGGAAGAGCGCCCCCGGGTGCAGCGGATCCGGGAACCCGAGGACGTGCTCCGCCTGTTTGGTCCTCGGCTGCGGGATCTGCAGGTCGAGGAGTTCCATCTGCTGGCACTGGATAGTCAAAGCCAGGTGCTTCGGGAGGTGCTGATCACCCGCGGCCTGCTGAACAGCTCGCTGGTGCATCCGCGTGAGGTGTTCCGGGCGGCCATCGCCGAGGCTGCCGCCGGTATCATCGTGGTCCACAATCATCCCAGTGGCGATCCCACGCCTTCGGCGGAAGACCGGGCGGCCACCAAACAGCTGTGCTCGGCGGGCCGGCTGCTCGACCTGCCGGTGTACGATCACGTCATCATTGCGGGAGATCGATACGTGAGTTTTGCAACGGCTGGACTGTTGTGACTGGAACACTCCCTGCCCTGGCTCCTGATCTTCGGGCCGTCCTGGAGAAGCACGCCGACCGTCTGGATCTCGAGCTGGTCGAGCGGGCGTTGCGCTTCAGCGCCACCGCGCATCGGGGCCAGAAGCGGATGTCGGGGGAGGATTTCGTCTCCCACACTATCGCCGTCGCCCTGATCCTGGCCGAGCAGCTGCTCGACAGCACAACCATCGCTGCCGCGCTGCTGCACGATGTGGTGGAGGACTCGGACGTTCGGACCGAGGACATTGCCCGGGAGTTCGGACCCGAAGTCGCCGGCATCGTAGACGGCCTCACCAAAATCTCCAGCCTCACCTTTCATTCGTCGGCCGAGGAGCAGGTCGAGAATTACCGCAAGCTCCTGCTGTCGATCGCCAAAGACGCCCGGGTCATCATCATCAAGCTGGGCGATCGGCTGCACAACATGCGGACGCTGGAGCATCTCCCGCCCGAGCGGCGCACCCGCATCGCACTGGAAACGCGAGAGATCTACGCCCCGCTGGCCCACCGCTTCGGTATGGCCGGGATCAAGGCCGAGCTGGAAGATCTCGCGTTCAAGTTTCTGGAGCCCGAGGAGTATCGGGAGCTCGCCATGCAAGTCGCGGCCAAGCGAGCCGCACGGGAACAGACCATCCTCAAGCTGAAGACCCCGCTGGATTCACGAGCTTCGGGACGCCGGAATCGAGTGGTTCGAGGTCACCGGCCGGCCCAAGCATCTCTGGTCGATCTTCCAGAAGATGAAGAAGCGGGGCAAGGCGTTCGACGAGATTTACGATCTCATGGCGGTCCGGGTCATCGTGCGCACGGTGCCCGACTGTTACCATGTGCTGGGCATCATCCATCACAACTGGACCCCGATCCAGGAGCGGATCAAGGACTACATCGCCAGCCCCAAGTCGAACGCGTACCAGTCGCTGCACACCACCATCTTCGGTCCGGGCGGCCAGCTGTTCGAGGTGCAGATCCGCACCCAGGACATGCACCGCACGGCCGAGTACGGCATTGCCGCCCACTGGGTGTACAAGCGGGACGGCAGTCGGGACGAGCTGGACCAGCACCTGGGCTGGTTCCGCCAGCTTCTCGAGCTGCAGCAGGACACCCACAGTCCCGAGGAGTTCCTCGAGTTCCTGAAGATCGACCTCTATCAGGACGAGATCTTCATCTTCACGCCGCATGGAGACGTGAAGCGGTTGCCCAAGGGCTCCACCCCCATCGACTTCGCTTTTCACGTGCACACCGAGGTGGGACTCAAGTGCCAGGGCGCCAAGGTCAATGGCCGGATCGCGCCGCTGCACCGGGAGCTCAAGAGCGGCGATACGGTGGAGATTCTCACCAGCGCCACGGCCAAACCCAGCCGGGACTGGCTGAGCCACGTTCGCACCGCCCGCGCCCGCCACAAGATCAAGCAGTGGGTCAACCACGAAGAGGAGACGGTCAGCCGTCGCGCTGGGAAAGGAAATCCTGGCCCGCGAGGTCCGGCGGCGCCGGCTGAACCTGCCGGACGATGAGCGCCTGGCCAAAGCGGCTCACACACTTTCGCTGGCAGACGGACGCGGTCTGGAGATCGCCGTGGGCCGGGGCGACGTGCCGATCGGCCAGGTGATCCGCGCTCTCTATCCGGATGTGCCCACCGATGAGATGCAGGAGCCTAAGCCCACGGTCTTCGGCCGGGTCATCGACCGGATCCGGTTGGGCCGGGGCATCAAGATCCAGGGCGTCGACGGGCTCATGGTTCGTTATGCCCAGTGCTGCCAGCCGGTGCCCGGAGACTCGGTGGTCGGTTACGTCACTCAGGGCCGCGGCATTTCGATTCACCGCTCCGACTGTCCCAACCTGCTGACCCTGGCCGCGGATGAGCGCCGGGTGGATATCGACTGGCAGGAAACGGCGGGAGAGGCCTTCGCGGTACGGCTCGCCGTCACCGGGGAAGATCGTCGAGGCCTGTACGCCGACATCATGGAAGCGATCAGCCAGACCGGCACCAACATTCGGGGAGCCGACCTGCACACGCAAGGACGGATCGGTGTTCGGCACCATCTTTGTCGAAGTGGACAACCTCCCCCACCTGGGCAAGGTGATGAAGGCGGTGCGGAAGGTAAAAGGCGTGACAGAGATCGAACGCCGGGAGGCGCCGCCGGCTTGAACCGCTGGATTCTCAAGACCGATTCGGAGGTGTATCCCTTCGAGCAGCTGGAGCGGGAGCAGCGCGCGGTGTGGGATGGGGTAAGCAACCCGGTAGCTCTTCGGCACATCCGGAGCATGGCCCCGGGCGATCCGCTGATGATCTATCACTCGGGAGCCAACAAGGAAATTGTGGGGCTGGCGCGGGTGGTCAGTGAGCCCTATCCCGATCCCAAGCAGCCGGAAGGAAAGCTGACCGTAGTCGACGTGAAAGCTGACGGCCGGCTGCCCCAGCCTGTTACCCTGGCTGCCATCAAATCCGATCCCTACTTTGCCGATCTCGCTCTGGTCCGGCAGCCGAGACTATCCGTGATTCCGGTGCCGGAACCCCAGTGGAAGAAGCTGCTGCTGATGGGTGGACTGAAGCTAGAGACCCTCCCCGAAGAAATCCCGGCAGTATATATTCCCTTCATGAGCAGCCCACGTTTCGAGGTCGTCGCCCCGTTTCAGCCTGCCGGCGACCAGCCCAAGGCCATCCGTGAATTGACCGAAGGTCTCCGCCGGGGAGACAGGTACCAGACCCTGCTGGGCGTCACCGGGTCGGGCAAGACCATGACCCTGGCGCATACCATCGCCAATTACGGCAAGCCCACGCTGGTGATGTCCCACAACAAGACACTGGCCGCCCAGCTCTACGGAGAGCTGCGCCAGTTTCTGCCTCGCAACGCGGTGGAGTACTTCGTCTCCTATTACGACTATTACCAGCCCGAAGCGTACGTCCCCGCCACCGACGTCTACATCGAGAAGGATGCCTCGATCAACCAGGACATCGAGAGTCTGCGGCTGCGGGCCACCTCCAGCCTGATGGAGCGGGAGGACGTTGTCATCGTGGGGACGGTAAGCGCCATCTACGGCTTGGGCGACCCGGTCGAATACCGCAAGCTCATGGTGACGGTCCAGCAGGGGGAGCATCGGGGACGGGATGCCATTCTATCGGAGCTGGTGCGCATTCAGTACGGGCGCAACGATGTGTCCTTCGAGCAGGGAACCTTCCGGGTGCGGGGAGACTCGATCGAGATCTTTCCCGCCTACGCTGAACAGGCCATCCGGGTCGAGCTGTGGGGAGACGAGGTGGAGCGGATCAGCAAGATCAATCCGCTCACTGGCGAAACCATCGTTCAGCTCAACCAGTGCGCCATCTATCCGGCCAAGCACTTCGTCACGCAGCGGCCCACCATCGAGCGAGCGGTCAAAGCGATCCGAGAAGAGCTGGCGGTCCGACTGAGTGAGCTGAAGAGCGCGGGCAAGCTGCTCGAGGCTCAGCGGCTGGAGTCGCGCACCACCTTCGATATCGAGATGCTGCTGGAGGTCGGCACCTGCGCCGGAATCGAGAACTATTCCCGCCATCTCACCGGCCGCAGGGAAGGAGAACGGCCCGCCTGCCTGATCGATTACTTCCCGCCCGATTTTCTCGTGGTGGTAGACGAGTCGCACGTGAGCTTGCCTCAAATCGGCGGCATGTATAACGGCGATCGGGCCCGGAAGCTCACTCTGGTGGAGTATGGGTTCCGGCTCCCCTCCGCGCTGGACAACCGGCCGCTTCAGTTCGACGAGTTCATGTCGCTGGCGCCGCAGATGATCAATCTCTCGGCGACGCCGGGCGAGTACGAGCTTCAGCTGTCGCAGGGAGTCGTGGTGGAGCAGATCATTCGCCCCACCGGGCTGCTCGATCCCGAAGTCGACGTCCGTCCGGTGCGGGGGCAGGTGGACGATCTGCTGGCGGAGATCCGGCTGCGGGAAACCCGGGGCGAGCGGGTCCTGGTCACCACCCTGACCAAGCGAATGTCGGAGGACCTCACGGACTACCTGCAGCAGGCCGGGGTGCGGGTGCGGTATCTCCACTCCGATATCGACGCTATCGAGCGAATGGAGATCCTTCGCGGCCTCCGGCTGGGTGACTTCGATGTTCTGGTCGGAATCAATCTGCTGCGAGAGGGCCTGGATCTTCCGGAGGTGTCACTCGTCGCCATCCTGGACGCAGACCAGGAGGGCTTCCTGCGCTCGGACCGCTCCCTGGTGCAGACCATCGGCCGCGCGGCCCGGCACATCAACGGCCGGGCGGTGCTCTATGCCGATCGAATCACCGGATCCATGCAACGCGCGCTGGAGGAGATGGATCGGCGCCGAGCCATTCAGCGGGCCTACAACCAGGAGCACGGCATCACGCCGGTGTCCATCGTCAAGAGCATGGAGGAGGTACGGCTGTCGACCCACGTCGCCGATGCGCGCACCGAGCGGCCAGACCCCAAGGCGGCGGCGCAGGAACGTATCGACTTGCGCGATCCGGCCAAGCGCGCGGCGGCCATCACCTCACTGGAGCGGCAAATGCGTGAGGCGGCGGCCAATCTCGAGTTCGAGCTGGCAGCCATGCTGCGGGATCAGTTGAACGAGCTCAAGGCCGCGGGTGCGCCGGACGTGCGGCGTGCACCGGCCCGGCTGCGGCGCCAGGCATGAGCCGACCCCTGACCCTGGCGGAGCTCGAGGCAGAGGGCGAAGCACTCGGCCGTCGACTCAGGCCCGGCGAAGTGCTCAGCTTCGAGGGAGATCTCGGTGCAGGGAAGACCACGTTCATCCAGGCGGTTACTCGAGGCCTGGGCGTCAGCCGTCCAGCTACCAGCCCAACCTACGCGTTGGTCCATCGGTACCAGGGCGCGCGGGGGCCGGTCTTTCATCTGGACTGCTTTCGGCTGCGCTCGCCGGAGGAGGCAGCCGACCTGGACTGGGAAGGTTTGCTGACAGAAGGCGACGCTATTCTGGTCGAGTGGCCCGAGCGTGCCGGCGAGTGGTTGCCCTCGCCCACCCGCAGGTTCCGGCTCTCGCATGTGGCTCAGCCGGAGCTGCGCCGGCTGGAGGTTCTCTGATGTGGCTGGCGTTGGACACGGCCGGCGATCGTGCCTCGGTCGCTCTGGGAGAACCGGGCTGTGGCTCGGCTGCACTGGAGCGAGAATCTTCCGGGTGCCCGGCGCCATGCCGCCGCGTTGCTTCCTATCGTTCAACGCCTGCTCGGCCGTGCGGCGATCCACTCTGGACGCGATGCAGGGCGTGGTGCTGAGCGACGGCCCGGGCAGTTTCACTGGGCTCCGGGTAGGCGCTTCCGTGGCAAAGGCCCTGGTCGACACCCGGCGAATCCCTCTGTGGACCGCTCCCTCGTTGCTGGTGCGCGCGGCCCAGGTGGCTCGGCCCAATGCCCTGGTTCTTGCCGTGTCCAACGCGCTGCGGGGAGAGGTGTACGCCGCAGCGTACCGGTTCGATTCAGATGCCATACGCACTGAGCTGGTCCCATCGGTTCGGCGGCCGGAGGACATCGTATCATGGGGTCTGCAGCCGGACATTCTGGTGGGAGAGGCTCCGCCTTCAGGTCATCGAGGCGCTGGAGCGGTGGTCGGGAAGGCCGGTCATCGGTCCACCCGAAGGATCACCGCACGCGGCGCGGCTGCTGGATCTGGTCGGACTCCGCGGGGGAGCGCGCGAGGTCGCATACGGTCGGGGAATGGGAGCCGGTGTACGGCCGGCCGGCCGAAGCGCAGGCTCGTTGGGAGAGTGCTCATGGACGACCCTTACCGGATTCGGTCGGCAGTCCCGGCTGATGCAGCACCGCTCGTTGCTATCGAGCGCCGCTGTTTCAGCGATCCCTGGAGCGAGGCCAGCTTTCGTGAGGCGCTGGAGTCGCCCTGGACTTTCGGCCTGGTGGCGCACAACGGGCGGGGCATCGCCGGCTACCTGATCGGCAGGGAAGTGGCAGGCACTGGTGAGGTGCTCAACCTTGCGGTCGCTCCCGACTTTCGGCGCCGAGGCGTGGCCCGTGCGCTGTTGCGCTCGGCCCTGGGGTTTTTTCGCAAGCGGCGGGTCGAAGAGGTCTATCTGGAGGTCCGGGAGTCCAACCAGTCGGCGCAGGCGCTCTACTTGAGCTCCGGATTTCGTCCGGTCGGACAACGCTCCGCGTATTACCGCAATCCCCAGAGAGGACGCCCTGGTGCTGTGGCTTCCCCTGGAACAACATGCGTGAAAACAGCATCCCGGGCGGGACTTTGGTTGAAGCGGTTCGGCCCAGGCCTATATTATCCGCAGACCCGCTTCGTCGGACCTTACTGTTGAACCTTGGAGGTGCCTGTGAGTCGCAGTCTGAACAAGGCCATTTTGATCGGGAATCTCGGGGCTGATCCGGAAGTTCGCAGCACTGCCAACGGCTCGCGGGTCGCCACCCTCTCGATCGCTACCAGCCGGCAATGGAAAAACCAGGCTGGTGAGAAGCAGGAAAAGACGGAGTGGCATCGGGTAGTGTTCTGGAACACCAAGTTCTCCACTCTGGCCGATATCGCCGAGCGCTTCTGCAAAAAGGGAGACAAGGTGTACGTCGAGGGAAGTATCGAGTACCGCTCGTGGCAGGATCGTGAGGGACAGACCCGGTACACCACCGAAATCAACGGCCGTGAGCTCATCCTGTTGTCCGGTCGGGGGGATGGCGCGGAGGCGTTCTCCGCACCGCAAGGTGGCGGCCGGTGCAGCGGCGCCGAAAGGCAAGGAAGGCTTCGACGACTTCCCCGAAGCGCTGGACGCCGAAGACGACGATCTGCCGTTTTAAGCCGGGAGGCGGGGAAGGGTGGAGGCGAGGAAGTGGGTTCCACGGCGACTTCCTCCCCACTTCCCACCATCCCCGCCTCCCCGCTGGGGAGATGCCAGTCCTCCCGCCGATCGCCAGAGTTCGGCGGCCGAGTATCAGGTTGAAGTAAACCTACCAAGCCTCAAGCGCTTCAACAATTTAGACAGCTCGAGTTGATGTGGTCCTCGAGTGGCGTTGAATTTGCGCTTCCGACCGCGAAGCTTCGCGTTCGGCTACCCGTTTCCTTCACTACACAGCGACACCGCTGGGAGATCCGCATGCCGCGCAACTGTTCCCGCCAGTCGAACCGGCGCTCAGCTCGCCGGATGCACCTGTTCGGGTGGTTGACCGCGCTGGGCGTGACGGCGCCGGCTACGGTCGGCATGGCACAGGACTCTGCAGCGGTCGCTCGGGACTCGGCGCCTGCAGCGATAACCCCACTGGCAACACGGGACAGCCTCAGTAAAGAACCGCTGCCACAGACTCACACGGTCCGCAAGGGTGATACGCTGTGGGATCTGGCGCAGCACTATCTTCGCGATCCCTTCCTTTGGCCCGGTATCTATCGGCTGAACACGGATGTGGTCGAGGATCCGCATTGGATTTACCCGGGCGAGATCCTGCGCATCGCGCCGGTCGACAACGTGGCCGCCGTTCCCACCATGGATACGCCCGTACCTCAGGTCGAAGGTGATTCCAGCAGCCTGGTGGCGGACAGCGCGCGGGGGAGCGGAGCGGATTCCACCGACGCCCTGGCCCGCGGTCCCCAGCAGCCCTCCATGGCCGAATCCGACGACGCCGAGCAGGGGCCTCTCTTCCCCGAGCGCAAGCCTCGGAAGGTATCGGAAATTCTCAAGGCTTACACGCACCAGGCCTACCGTCCGCTTCGGCGGAGTGAATTCTATTCATCGGGATTTCTGACCGAGAACCAGCGGCTTCCCTATGGGCGCGTGGTCGGCCCGGTCACACCGCAGCAGATCAGGGCGGTCAATGGCCGCGCCAATGCGCTGCCGTTTACCAGCATCTCCGTGGAGGCTCCGTCGGGCGCCACCTATGCGGTGGGTGACAGCCTGCTGCTGCTGCAGGTGGGCGGAGAGATCGACCCGTTCGGACACGTGATCGTCCCCACCGGAGTCGCCGTGGTCACCGAGGCGGTCGACGAGCACTACATCGCGAAGATCGTCTCCACCTACGGGGCCATCCGCAACGGTCAGCGCACCCTGCCGCTCGAGCGCTTCAATCCCGGAACGGGTAATCGGGCCGTCCCGGTGTCCGACGGAGTACGGGGGACGTTCATCGGCGGCTTGGGGCGCCAGGATCTCAAGGAGCCCCAGATGGTGGTGTTCATCAACAAGGGTCGGCAGGACGGTGTTTCTCCGGGCGATATCTTCGAGATGCGCCGCCGGCCCGGTCGCACCTCCGACGGACTGATCCGGGTCAATGAACTGATGGCAACCATGCAGATCGTCCACGTGCGCGATCATACGGCTACCGGCGTATTGCTCAACGTAGTTTCCCCCGATATCCAGCCCGGGACCGATGTCATGCAGGTGGCCAAGCTGCCGCAATAAGGCGGGGAAGCGGGGAGGCAGGGAAAAGAACAAAACGAGACCTAAGCAAAATCAGGGATCGAGCCGATCAGGCTCGGTCCCTTCCCTTTTCTCGGTTGCGCGCTCGGGCGATATCGCCATCCCTGGCTTCCCACCTCCCTGCTTCCCCGCTTCCCCGCTTCCCCGCCTACACCCCAGTTCTATATTGCGGGGCGTTCAGCGGCCGGCAGGGACCCCCTTAGCGGTGGAGAGATGAATGCGGAGACGTGAAGCATGAGTGGCCGGGTACTGGTGACGGGTGGGGCAGGCTTCATCGGATCCCATATTGCCGAGGCGTATCTCGCGGGAGGATGGGAGGTGGTGGTGCTGGACGATCTCTCCCGGGGTCACGAGAAGAACGTTCCTCGGGGCGCCCGCTTCGTGCGCGCGGATATCCGCTCGCCTGAGGCGCGACGCACCATCGCCACGGGTCGCTTCGATGTGATCAACCATCACGCGGCGCAGATCGATGTCCGGGTTTCGGTCGATCGCCCGGCGTTCGACAGCGAAATCAACGTGGTGGGTCTGGTCAATCTCCTCGAGGGCGCGGGTGAGGGCGGGGTGCGGCGGTTCATCTTTGCGAGCAGCGGCGGAGTGGTCTATGGTGACCCCGAGGTCATACCCACGCCGGAGACCGCGCCCAAGCTCCCGGTGTCTCCTTATGGCGTGAGCAAGCTCTCCGGCGAGTACTACCTGCGCGCGCTGGCCGCGCTCCGTGGGTTCGAGGGGATCGCCATGCGCTACGCCAACGTGTTCGGTCCCAGGCAAGATCCCAAGTCGGAAGCCGGAGTGGTTTCGATCTTCGTGTCGCGGCTTCTGGCCGGCGAGCCTCTCATTGTGTTCGGAGACGGGAAACAGACCCGGGACTACGTGTTCGTGAAGGACGTGGCCCGGGCCAACGTACTGGCCAGCACCGTGCCGGCGCCTCAGGGCACCGCGTTCGACGCCCCGGCCTTCAATATTGCCACGTCGCGGCAGCGCAGCGTGCTCGAGCTGGCCCAGGCAGTGGGGGAGGTCATGGGTGAGAAGAAACCGCGGATGGAGTTTGCTCCGCCTCGAGCCGGCGAGCTCTTCCGCAGCGCATTGGACGTGAGCAAGGCCAAGAGAGTGCTGGGCTGGACGCCCGAGTATGCCTTCGATGACGGCCTGCGGGAGCTGGTGGACTGGTTCAAGGCGGAGGCGACGTGATTCAGCAATCAGGAGGCGCAGTTCCGCAGTCCCCGCTCGAGCTGATCCTTGTCTCGAGCCCGGAGACGAAGATCGTTCTCCTCGTTACCGCGCTGTTTTCTCTGGTCTCCTGGTTCATCATCATTCTGAAATGGTGGCAGTTTCGCAAGCTGAATCGCCAAGCCGACCGCTTCTTCACCGAAATGGAGCGCACCACCAGGCTCAAGGATGCGTATCACGCGGTCATGAAGCTGCCCCCCTCGCCCTACAATCGGCTGTTTCGGGAGGCGGTGACGTTCTATTCGGAGCTCCGCCCAGGAGCACTCCGGGATGAGCGGGGCGCCGACCGCAGCACGCTGACGATGACGCAGCTCGAGGCATTGAAGATGGTGCTGGGCAAGGAAGTGGCCGCTGAGCGCGACCTGCTGGGACATTACATCCCCTGGCTCGCCACTATCGGCTCGGTCAGCCCCCTGCTCGGCCTGACCGGAACCGTGTTCGGCATCATGAGCGCCTTTATCGGCATCGCCTCAAAAGGATCAGGTAATCTTGCCGCTGTGGCGCCCGGTGTGGCGGAGGCGCTGGTGGCCACCGCTGGCGGTCTGATAGCGGCAATCCCGGCGGTCATCGCCTATAACCTCTACGTCAACCGGGTCCGGCTGTTTGCCGGCGAGCTGGAGGGCTTTGCCAACGAGCTGATCGGAACCATGGCGCGGGAGGGATTGGTCTGATGGCGTCGAGTCTCGGTGGAGGGTTGGGCAGTCAGCGTGGCGAGCTCCCGCTGATGGCCGACGTCAACGTCACCTCCTTGGTGGACGTTATGCTGGTACTCCTGATTATCTTCATGATCACGGCACCGATCATGCAAGGCGGGGTTGACGTTGAGCTTCCTCGCGCCGAGGCCCGACCTCTTTCCCCCAAGGAGGGCATGGTGGTGACGGTCAATCGGGATGGCCGCATTTTCATTGATCAAACTCCAGTGTCCTACACTGATTTCCGGGTCACCTTTCGGTCGCTGGTAGCGACCCGTAAACCCAGCGGGGTGTACCTGCAGGCGGACACCCGAGTACCCTACGGCGAAGTGGTGCGGGTGTTGGCGGTAATCCGGACTGCCGGAGTGCAGAACGTGGGACTCGTGGCCGCCGAGGAAGAATCGCCGTGAAGATTCGGAGTTCCGACCGGGAGCCGCCGGGTCGCGCGGCCGGAATGGTCGGGACCCTCCTGGTACACGCGGCTGCGGTCGGATTTCTTCTCGCGCACCGTCAAGCCGAGTAAGGCAGCGCCTCCAACCTATGCGGTGGATCTGGTAGCGGCTCCGGCGCCGACTCAGAAGCGACTGGCCCGCGAGGCGCTGCCCACGCCGCCGCCGGAGGAGAAGCCGGCCCCGGTCAAGCCGACGCCGCCCAAACCGACAAAGGCGCCGGCGCCCCCGAAGCCCAAGACGCCGCCGCCACCGACCCGAAGAGAAGAAGGAGCCGCCACCCAAGACGACGTCCCCCGCAACTCCGGCTCCGGGAGAGACGCCCAGCACCGGCAGCGATGTAGCGACAATCAAGACGCCGGGCTTGGCGTTTCCCTATCCGGAATACCTGCGGAACATCGTGACCCAGATCTACCAGCGCTGGGACCGGGCGTCAGCCAATCAGCGCAATTTCGCGGAGATCAGCTTCTTGATTCTGAGGGATGGATCCGTCCGGGACATTCATTTCGTCACTCGTTCGGGCAGCTTTGCGTTCGATTTGAACGCCCAGGGCGCAGTCGAGGCCGCGGGCAACACCCGGGCCTTCGGCCCGTTGCCTGATGGCTGGGATGCTGACGTGCTCCCGGTCAGCTTCTACTTCAAGCCGACTCAATGATCAAATTTTCGTTTTTCCTGCTTGGCCTGGTGGCCAGCGCCGGAACGGTGTTGGCGCAGGACACGACTCGGGTGGAAGAGGGCGTCCGGATCGGCGTGGATTATCGGCCCGGGATGCGTCCCGGCCTGGTCGTCGTGCCTGGTACCGGGCTCGATTCGGTGCGCGCCATGGTGCGGCGAGACCTCGATTACACCGACCGCTTCGAGATGATCACCGTGGCCGACCTGCCTCAGGGCTCCGCCAGCGGTCGCGGGTCCGCCGAGGCCGCGGCCGGGGTGAACTACGAGCTGTATCGCTCCCTCGGTGCCCAGTTCGCGGTGGAGCTGGTTCCGGCGTCGAGCGGGGTGACAGCCCGGCTGCACGATCTGGGCGAAGCCAAGATGCAAAGTCAGAAATCCGTCACGCTGCCTGCCACGACCGCCGTGGACTTCCGGCTCGAGGTCCACCGCTTATCCGACGAGAGTGGCGCGCTGGGCCAGCGGGAGCCCGGGAGCCGCGGCCAGCCGCCTGATGTTCGTGTCGGGCGGTCGGGTATATCGGGTCGACAGCGACGGGCAGGACATCGCTCCGCTGACGCCGGCCGGCCAGACCTCGCTCTCTCCGGCCTGGTCGCCCGATGGCCAGCGCCTGGCTTTCACCCAGATGGGTGAGGGCACAGGGGGGATCGTGGTGCAACCCCTGGGTGGCGCCAGCGGGCTTCATGGTTCCGGGCTCGCAGACGGCACTCAATATCACGCCCACCTTCTCACCCGACGGCCGCACCCTCGCCTTTGCCCATTCGGACGAGCAGGGAACCGACATCTACACCGCGAATGTGGTCGAGCGCTGTTGCGCGCAACGCTTGACCGTGGGACGCTTCGCGGACAACTTAAGCCCAACGTTTTCGCCAGATGGGCGGCGCATCGCGTTCATTTCCACGCGGGCAGGGCCGCCTCAGTTGTACGTAATGGCAGCGGATGGAACCGATCAGGAGCTGCTGGCGCCGTTTGATTATGGCGCCACAGGAAGTTCGAATGCTCCCGAGTGGTCTCCGGACGGGGCCAGTGTCGTATTCCATCGCGAGGTCTCCGGCAGCCCCCAAATCTTCCTGGTCGACGTCGCGGCACGGCGGGTTCGGCAGCTCACTTCTTCGGGCAGGAACGAAGATCCTACCTGGGCGCCCGACGGCCGGCATGTCGCCTTCATCTCCGACCGAAGCGGCCGCCGTCAGATCTGGATCGTCGACATCGAAACCGGCCGAGTGCGGCAACTGGGTACGCCCGGCGCCGCTCGGCTTCCAGTCGTGGTCTCGCCGACTCGGGCGGACCACCTCGTTCCCAACCCATGATTTCGGAGTGATGATGCGAGCACCATCCCTGCTGATGCTCTTGACCGCCGCCGCATTTGCCGTCGCCTGCGGTGGAAAGGCCGCTCCGGAAGAGCCCGCGCCTGAGCCGACGCCCACTGCCGCGCCCACTCCGCCTCCTGAGCCGGTGGATGACAGCGCCGAGCGGGAACGGCTGGAGAAGGAGCGGATGGAGCGCGAGGCCGCAGAAAGGGCCCGCACGGTGTCGGCCGATCTCTCCGCCATGATCAACTTCGATTACGACCAGGCCGTGGTTCGTCCCGCGGATCAGCAAACGCTGGATCGCAAGGCCGCCATCCTGGCTGCCAATCCGCAACGTCAAGCTTCGGATCGCCGGCCATGCCGACGAGCGCGGATCAGACGAGTACAACCTTGCGCTGGGCAACCGTCGCGCCGCCGCCGCCAAGCGGTATCTGGAGAACAAGGGCGTGGACGCGTCCCGCCTCGAAGTCGTGTCCTACGGTGAGGAGCGGCCGCTGAACCCGGGCAGCGACGAGACGCGCTTACGCCCAGAACCGGCGCGATGAGTTCGAGATCACCGCCGGGGGCAACAACCTGACCGCGCCACAGTGACGGGTTCTGTGAGGCTGAGGGTCTGGTTCGGCGCTCCCGTGATCTGGGTTCTCGCCGGCTGCGTCTCCAAGGGCGACATCCAGCGGGTGCAGGACGATGTGGCCCTGTTCAAGGCGGAAACGGCACGCCGGGATTCCGTTCGCGCGGCACAGTTGAACGAGGTGATCCGGGTGCAGCAGCGCATCATGGACTCGCTCACCTCCAGCCGTCGAGCGGTCGGCCAGCTGCGCGGCGACCTGGCCAGCGATCTGTACAATATCCAGCAGCAGCTGGTGCAGCTGCAGGAGCTCACCGGCCAGAGCCAGCAGCGTCTGAGCGAGCTGCGCACCCAGCTCGAGGCCCGGGGCGAGCAGCTGGCTTCCGCCGCACCAGGCGATACCACCCGGCCGGCGCCGAGCTCGGCGGCCTCGGCCGACCAGATGTACGAAGCGTCGCTGGCACAACTCCGGCGAGGCAGCACCTCCACCGCCCGCCTCGGGCCTGCGGGAGATGCTTCGGGTCTATCCCACTAGCGATCGAGCCGGAGACGCCCTCTACTTCATTGGGCAAAGCTTCGCGGCGGAGAACCCGGATTCAGCGGCTGCGTACTACGAGCAGGTAATGCAGAAGTATCCCACCTCCTCCCGGGCAAGCTCGGCCCTGTACAACCTGGGTCTGCTGGCCGAACGGAGGAAGGACACCAAGAAGGCCAGGGACGCGTATCAGCGGGTGGTACAGCGATATCCCCAGTCCGATGAAGCAGCTCTGGCTCGTGATCGACTGAAGGCGCTCGGGCGGTAGCCCGGGCGTCTCCCCTCCATGATCGGGCGCTGCCGGAGAAATGCCGTTCCTCGATCATCTCGAGGAATTGCGCCACAGAATCCTCCGTTCGCTGGCCGCCGTGGTGGTGGGGTGTGGCTTGGGGCTGTGGCTGGTCCAGCGATTCCAGCTGGTCAGCCTCCTGAAAGAACCGATCGCGCCGTATCTCACTGGCGGCAAGCTGGTCGTCACCAGCCCCACTGAGCCGGTGATGATCGTGCTCAAGCTGGGGCTGCTGGTTGGCCTGGTTCTCGCCTCCCCGGTCATCCTCTGGCAAACCTGGGCCTTTCTGGCTCCCGCCTTGTACCAGCGGGAGAAGCGTGCCCTGGTTCCTTCACTCTTCGTGGGGCTGGTGCTGTTTTTGACCGGCGTGGGTCTGGCCTACCGCTTCGTGGTACCTCAGGCCCTCCGGGTGTTGTTCAGCTTCCAGAGCGAAGCGATCGCTCCGTTCATCACCTACGACGCCTACTTCAGCTTTGTCCTGCAGGTCACGTTGGCCCTCGGCCTGTCCTTCGAGCTGCCGCTCATCATCATCATCCTGTCCTGGCTCGGCGTCGTTGGACCGGCGGAGCTGAACCGGTTTCGCCGCTACGCCATCGTGCTCGCGTTTTTCGCCGGAGCCGTGCTGTCACCCGGCACGGACGTGCTTTCCATGACCATGATGACCCTGCCGCTCATGGTGCTGTACGAGGTGGGGTTTGCCGGCTCCCTCATTCTGCAGCGCCGCCGGCGCCGGGCAGAACGGGAGTCGCTGGCGGGTAAAACCGCGGGCGTGTTTCTCCTCCTGGCCCTGCTGGGGGCGCGGGCGGAAGCGCAGGTGCCCGCTCAGCAGCGGCGTCCGCCGACGGCGCGTCGCGATACCACGCTGGCTGATTCGACCCGGGCACGGCCGGGACAAACGCTGGACTCAGCCTCGGCGCGCCGCATGGGTCTGCCTACCGGACCCACCCGCAGCTTTGTAACCCCGGACTCGGTGATCACTGAGCTGCTGGCCCGTCCTGGCTACCAGAGCACCCGATACCGGGCCGATTCCGCCACGGTGTTTGTCCAGGATCAGCGTGTCCTCCTGAACGGCGAGGCTCTGACCGAACGACGGGGCACCTCCCTCGAGGCCGGCAGCATCACCTACCGACGTTCCAGCTGTGTGCTGGATGCCACGGGCGACCCCAAGCTGTTCGACCGGGGACAGGTCATGGTAGGCGAGGGGATCCGTTACGACACGTGCACCCGGCGCGGCGTGATCACGGATGCGCTGACGAACTTTACCGAGGCCGGCAGCGTCTGGTTTCTCCGGGGCAACGTCTCGCAGGACTCCAGCTCGAGTCGGATCTACGCCGCGTCCAGCGAGATTACCAGCTGCGATCTTCCGGTGCCGCACTATCACTTTGCGGGCCGGGAAGTGAAGTGGGTTTCTCAGAATGTGCTGGTCGCTCGCCCGGTCGTGCTCTACGTTCGCGATGTGCCGGTGCTGTGGCTGCCATTCCTCTTTCAGGACATGCGCCCCGGGCGGCACTCGGGCATTCTCATTCCGCAATTCGGCTTCAATGACCTGGTCCGGACCAATCCCGGATACAACCGCCAGATCGCGAACATCGGGTATTACTGGGCCCCCAACGATTACATCGATCTGACGGCCCGGCTCGATTGGTACTCGAATCGTTATCTGCAGTATGGCATAGCGGGGCAGTACAACTGGATCAACCGGTTCGTCGACGGCGCGGTGGCGTTCAGCAGGCAGCTGGAGACTGACGGTGGGTCATCGGCCACGGTGCGCTGGGATCACCGGCAGACCTTCAATCTGTCCACCAGCCTGAACCTCGATCTCAATTACGCGAGCAACACCTCGATCATCAACCGGAATGCGGTGGATCCGCTGCTCAATACCCAGCAGATCACCAGCTCGCTGAATTTTTCCAAACGCTACGGGTGGGGAACTCTGACCATCGGCGGCAATCGCCGGCAGAGTCTCTCCGACGGAAGCGTCCAGCAGTTGCTGCCGGCGGTAACGATCTCGCCGGCTTCGATTGCGATTGGATCCAACATCACCTGGTCGCCCGGGTTCAGCTTTACCAACAACACCGAGTCCAAGACTCCGCTGGACTCGCTGCTGACGGTGCTGCCGGGGAACATCCTGGACACGGTGGCGCAGGTGGGCGGGCGGCGGACCACCACGCTGGATTTCCAGACCCCGGTGCGCCTCGGCAATTTTAACTGGCAGAATTCACTTTCGGCGGTCGATCTGCGAAGCACCGGCCGGGACAGCGCCGTAGTACGGATCGACGATCCCACTACGCCGGATCCGACAGATTCGGTAACCGTCACCCGCATCTTCAACGGGGATTTCTCGACCGGAGTGGATTGGAATACCGGCATCAATCTTCCCGTGCTCTTTCGCGGTTCCTGGAAGCTGCAGCCGGCGCTGGGGGTCGCGAACACGACCTCATCCGGTCCTTTCCTGATCCGAAACCGGAACACCAACGGCGACTTCGTTCACCAGGGAAAGCGCTTTCGGTTCTCGGCCACCGCGTCGCCGACCCTGTTCGCCTTTTTCCCCGGCTTCGGCTTTGCCAGCCGGATCAGGCACAGCCTCTCGCCCAATTTGAGCTGGAACTATTCTCCCGCCGCGTCCGTGCCGCAAGAATACGCCCAGGCTATCCAAATTGGGGGGCAGCCACTTCAGCTGCGAAGCGATGCCACCCAAACCATGAGCCTCGGCCTCTCGCAGACCTTCGAGGCCAAGGCCAAGCGGGCAGCGGGCGACACCTCCGATGCCGAAGCCCGCAAGTTTCGCGTGCTGAGCATCAACACCAGCCGCACTCAGCTATGACTTCGAGCAGGCCAAGAAGCCGGGACGTACGGGCTGGACGACTCCGACAATTACCAATTCGCTGCTCAGTGACTTGCTGCCGCAGTTCACCTTCAGCTTCACTCACGACCTCTGGCGCGGCCCGGTAGGGGTCGACACGTACCCATTTCGATCCCTTTCTGAGCAATGTCAGCGCGAGCTTTGCGATCTCGGGGAACACCCTCCGGTCCATCGGTTCGATTTTTGGTCTGGGTAAGGGCCCCTCGGGGCGGCGGGAGAACGTGCCCTCCTCGTATGTGGTCGATGCCGGCCGGCGCAATCGCTCGTTCTACAACAGCGGGCGGGTACCCTTCAGCGGCGGGGGCCGCGAGTTCACGGCCAACTTCAACTACACCCTCTCCCGCACCCGGCCGATTCCCGGCTTGCCGAGTACGCCGGGCCAGCAGAATCTGGGATTCAGTACCAGCTTCTCGCCCACACCGTTCTGGACGCTGTCCTGGTCGTCGCAGTACAACATTACCGACACCAAGTTCGAGTCTCAGGTGGTCCGGTTGGAGCGGCAGCTGCACGAGTGGCGGGCCGGCTTCAACTTCACCCGGAACGCCAACGGCAATTTCGCGTTTTACTTCTCGATTTATCTGACCGACCTGCCGGATCTGAAGTTCGACTACAACCAGACCACCTTCGACGAGTAACTGTCCTCGGGCGAGGACACTCGAGTCGATTCCGCTGCCGACCTGTCGGCTAACTCCGTTCTGCTCCGGAGCTCTCGCAGTGGCACGCGATCTGCCGTGGGTTCCGCCATCCCTCTCCGGAGCCCTGTATGCAAGGCTGGCGTCTGCCGGTCATCCTGCTGCTGGTCATGGCTTGCTCGTCGGACCAAACCAGCCCCGGCAACCCCCCGGATGTGCCGGCTGATCTGTTCAGCACCACTCTGAACGGAGCAGTGGCACTCAGCTGGCCCGACAATGCCTATGAGTCCGATCCCGACAATTTTCAGAGCTACCGGATCTATAGCACCACCTACAACATCGACGCCCCTGCCGGCAGTGAACCGTGCGGGACCTCCTGGACGCTCGAAGGCACCACGGTGGCTCCGGAGTTCCTGGTGGGAGCCATGGTCAACGGAGTATCCCGTTGTTTCTCGGTCAGCTCCGCCAGCCAGACCGGAGCGGAGAGCAACCGTTCGCCGGACGCGTCTTCGACACCCCGAGGCCAGACAGCCGCAATCAGGTTCTCTATCCCATCCAGGTGAAATCAGACAGCAGCGGCTTTCGGTTCTGGGACGACGATGGCGACAACGTGGTCGAGGAGGGTGAGCTGGGGCGGGTGCGGGATGGCGCCTCCAGTGATGTCGACTTCTACGTCGACCGCGACGCCTCGGGCCGGCTCTTCCTGACGCCGATGCGGGCCGGCACCGGGGTGGAGTTCTATTCCGAAGATCCGGTCGGGGACCTGACCAGCATTGATGACGCGCCCTGCTTCAGCGCGCCAGATCCCAGCTCGTGCAGCAGATATGCCACCACGCCGATCGAGGCGGCGCCGGGGATGGGTTACGTCTTCGAGATGGAGGCGGGCGATCAGTTTCTCCGGTACGGTGCGGTCCGGGTGACCCATGTCGGGCGGAACTTCATGATTCTGGATTGGGCCTTCCAGACCGATCCACGGGAACCCCGAGCTTCTCGTGGCAACGGAACAGGGCCACGCCGCTGACAGCCGTCGGCTGAAGCTCGGGGGTTGAATCGGAAGCGGTAACGGCGTCAACTTCGGGCGATGGCTCGCACCGACTGCGTTCTTGACGGCCGCTCGCTCACCATCGAGAACGTGGTTCGCATCGCCCGTGAACCCTGCCAGCTCGCGTCTCGATCGACCCGACTGCCCGAAGCGCTTTAGCCCAGAGCCGGCAGCTGGTGGAGCGGGCGATTCAGTCGGGCCAGACGATCTACGGGATCAACACCGGATTCGGGAAGCTGGCGAACGTCCGGGTTCCCGCCGACCAGCTCGATCAACTCCAGACCA
Source organism: uncultured Gemmatimonadales bacterium (assembly GCA_963825815.1). GTDB lineage: Bacteria > Gemmatimonadota > Gemmatimonadetes > Gemmatimonadales > GWC2-71-9 > CAVVWJ01. The sequence continues at coordinate 100,995 of CAWGVB010000025.1, forward strand.
ATCTCATTCGCAGTCATGCCGTCCGGCGTCGGGCGCTCCGCTGCCCCCACCGGTGGTGCGGGCGCGTGATGCTGCTCCGCGCGAACGTGCTGCTGCGGCCGACCAGCGGCGTGCGTCCGGAGCTGGTGGACGCGCTGGTAGCCCTGCTCAATGCCGGGGTCATTCCGCTGGTTCCCGAGCAGGGAAGCGTGGGGGCCAGCGGAGACCTGGCACCGCTCAGTCACATCGGGCTCGCCCTGATGGGCGAAGGCCAGGTGCTCTCCAACCAGGACTGCGCCAGCGCCCGCCGAGGCTGCCCTCAAGGCCGCCCGGCTTACGCCCTACCGCTTTGCCCCGAAAGAGGGCATTGCCTTCATCAATGGCACTCAGGCGCAAACCGCGATGCTGGCGATGATGGTGCACGACGCGAAGATACTCTGGCGCACCGCGGTCGCTGCGGCAGCGATGAGCCTGGAAGCCCTGCGCGGAACGCCTGCTCCCCTCGATCCGCGCATTCACCAGTCCCGCCCTCACCCCGGTCAGATTCGAGCGGCCGCGCTGATGCGCGAGCTGTTGGAGAACAGCGAGATCCGGGAATCCCACCGGGAGAACGATCCCCGGGTGCAGGACGCCTACAGCCTGCGGTGCGCTCCTCAAGTGCTGGGTGCGGTGGCCGACGCTATCGCCTTTGCCGAGCAGACCGCCATGGTGGAGCTCAATGCCTCCACCGATAACCCGCTGGTCTTCGAGAACGGAGAGGTGATCTCGGGAGGAAACTTCCACGGGCAACCGGTTGCTCAAGCGCTGGACATCCTGGCGCTGACTCTGACCACCCTGCAGGCCATCGCCGAGAGGCGGGTAGAGCGGTTGGTCAATCCGGACCTTTCCCAGGGCCTGCCCGCGTTCCTCACCAGTGACCCGGGTCTGTGCTCCGGGCTGATGATGGTTCAGATCGCCGCCGCCTCGCTGGTGGCGGAGTCACGAGCGCTGGCCATGCCGGCGAGCATCGGGTCGATTCCCACCGACGCCAACCAGGAAGACTTCGTTCCGATGGGAATGGCGGCCGCCTTCAAGGCGGGCCGGATCCTGGTCAATGCGCAGCGGGTCGTGGCGGCCGAGCTCCTCTGCGCTGGCCAGGGACTGGAGTATCTCAAGCCCTTGAAGCCGGGCAGTGGGGTGGCCGCGCTGTATCACCAGCTGCGCACGCTGGACCCGCCGGTGCCTCCGCTCACTGCCGACCGGCCCCCGGGACCGGACTTGGAACGGGTGGCCGGGCGGTGATGGAGGGCGAGCTTCGACCCCAGGCCCGGGACATAGGCCGGCTCCTCGCTCCTCCCAGTCGTTCGTTGACACTGGCGCTGGTGCATGCAAATCGTTGCACCATCGTGCGCTTGCCCGGGTTTTGGCCGCCCGGTATCTTTCGCGCACTCCAAATCTTATCCCTGTTCCTCCTCCTCAGCCCCGAGCCGCATGAATCTGGAAAAGCTGAAAGACACGGCGCGGAAGCTGGAGCAAAAGGAGGATTGGCGAAAAGCCATCGAAGTGTACCTGAAGGCCATTCAACAGGCCGAATCAGGTGCGGAAACCAGCCCCGATCTCTCGCTGTACAACCGGGTAGGCGACCTCTACCTCAAGATCAACGACTCCACCGAAGCCGTCCGGTCCTATGAGCGGGCGGTCGACCTCTACGCTGACCAGGGCTTCTTCAACAACGCCATAGCGCTCTGCGGCAAGATCCTCCGGGTAAACCCCGGCCGGACTCAGACCTACCTCAAGCTCTGTCAGCTCCATGCCCGCAAGAACGTGGTCAGTGAGGCCAAACGGAACCTGATCGAGTTCCTCGAGCGCATGAACGCGCTGGGCCAGCTGGATCAGGCCTTCCAGGCGGTGAAGCTGTTTGCGGACCAGTTCTCCGGCAGCCAGGAGATTCGGAGCATGCTGGTTGACCTGCTTCGGGCCACGTCCCGGGGGGATGAGGCGCGGGAACAGCTGGAGAAGATGGCCCAGGATCTCGAGGCCGCGGGCGACAAGAGCGGGAGCCCGGAAAACCCGCGAACGGCTCCACGGACTGGATCAGGATCATCCTGCCCCTCCCGCTGCCGCGCCGGGCCCGCCTTCAAAAAGAGGCGATCTGATCTTTCTGGATACCGGCGTAGATGTGCCCACCAGCCCACCGCGGCGCCAGGCCTACTCCAGGCCGGCAAAGGAGTACCGCCGCAGGGCCGGCTGGCCGAGCCGCCGTGCCGGTCGCAACCACCCATCCGACGGAACCAGTCAGCGAGCTCGAGCCCAGCGTGCACCGAGCCCAGCGTGCCGGAGGCCGAACCCAGCGTACCCGAGGGATTGCTGGTGAATGAGGACTTCGGGGCGATGACCGGTGCCGCCGACCTGGCGGTCGATCCGCTGGTCTCCTGAGGAACTGCCCAGCAGCTCGGGCACAGACTCACTCCTGGGAATCGAACGCCTGGGTGACACCGTCGAGCCGCTCGCCGATCTGACGGCGCCGCTCGATATCCAGCGGGGTGGGGAGTCCTCCAGCCTCGATTTCGAGCCGATGAGCCTGGATGGGATTCAGGAAACATCACTGAACAGCTTTGCCACCGACCAGGCGAGCCCGCTGGACTTCTCCGTGGATGCGCCCAAGAGTCCGCTCGATTTTCCTGATGATCTCGATCGTGTCCCTGCCGGACAGCGATACGGGATTCACCACGCTGCCCGATGTATCCGGCTCCGATGATTCCAGGCTCTCGCTCGATGCCGACATAGTCGGCCATAGTCCACCGCAGATCAGTTCGCCGCCTTCTTCGAGCGACTCCTTGGCGGACCTGGAGAATCGGGTGCTGGATGATCCCGAGAATCCCGACGTCCACCTGGCCCTGGCGGAGAAGCTGCTGTCCCTGGGCGAAAACGACCGGGTGGCGGAAGAGCTCGAGCTGGCACTGGCGGGGTTCGAGGATCGACAGGATTGGACCCGCGCTTCGCAGATGGCCGATCGGCTGGTTCAGTTGGCGCCTGACAGTATTGGGCACCACCAGAAGCGAGTGGAGCTGGCCTACCGAACCGGAGACCGGGGACCGCTGCTGGAGGCCTACCTCGGTCTGGGCGACGCTCTGGCCAAATCAGGCGCTCTGGACAAGGCAGCCGCGGTGTACGGCCGAGTGATCGAACACGATCCGGGCAACGTGCGAGCCTCCGCTGCTCTGGCCCGAGTCGGTGGAGAGGCCAAGTCGCCCCCACCCGCGCCGGCTCCGTCCGCTCGCAGTGAAGCTGCGCCGAAGCCGCCGCCGCACCGCCGCCGAGCCCGAGCCCCCAGCCTGGCTGCATCGAAACCACCTGCGGCTCCGGCTCCGGTTCCAAGCCCAACTCCGGCTCCTCCGGCCCCGCGGGCAAGTCGAGCTCCGGCCGCATCCGACGAGGAGTTCGTAGACCTCGGCTCCATGCTGCGAGACGAGAAGGGCCCTCGCGACACGCGGATGCGGGTGAATCGTCGCGAGCCCAAGGATCAGGATGAGCAGCGCGAGTTTCATGAAATCCTGGAGCAGTTCAAGCGCGGCATCGACCAAAACCTGGAGTCGGACGACTACCAGTCGCATTATGATCTTGGCGTCGCATTCAAGGAGATGGGCCTGCTGGACGAGGCCATCGCGGAGTTTCAGAAAGCGTTGCGGGCTTCGGAGGGCCGGCTGCGCACCTCTGAGGCGCTTGGCATGGCATTTTTCGAGAAGGGGCAGTACGCTGTGTGCGAGTCGGTGCTCCGCCGTGCTGTGGATGGCCTGGACGGAACGGACGAGGCCAAGATCGGCCTGCTCTACTGGTTGGGCCGGGCATCCGAAGCCCTGGGGAAGAGAGCCGAAGCTATGGCCAGCTACGAACGAGCTGTTGCGGTCGATATCCGCTTCATGGATTTGAGTGAGCGAATTCACCGGCTCACCGCAGGACGCCGCTCGTGAGTCATCAGACCGCCCCGATTTCTCTCGCCGAGCTGCAGCAGCCCCTTCGCCCCCGCCTGGAGCGGGTGCAGCAGGAGCTTCGGCGCATCGTCGAGGCGGACTTCGGGCTGATCACCCGGGTCAATTCGCATCTGTTTCAGATGCAGGGGAAGATGTTCCGCCCCACTCTCCTGCTCCTGGCGGAAGAGGCCACCGGCAGCACCGACGCCCGAGCAACGACCCTCGGCGCCGTGGTTGAGCTGATCCACCTTGCCACCCTGGTTCACGATGATTCGGTCGACCACTCGGTCCTCCGCCGGGGGATGCCCACCATCAACTCGCTGTTCAGCCATCAGGTCTCGGTCATCATGGGAGACTACCTCTACTCCCGGGCCGTGATCGAGCTGGTTGGTCTGAACGACCTCGAACCCCTGCGGGTGCTGAGCCGGGTGACCAACGAGATGACCGTCGGTGAGATGCGGCAACTCCTGGCCCACGATCCATTGGAATTCTCCGAGGCGGAGTACAACCTGCTCATCCGGGCCAAGACAGCATCGCTGGTTGCCGGATCCTGCGAGATCGGCGCGCTTCAGGCGAGTCCGGCAGAGCGGGAGGCGCTCCGTCGGTTCGGCGAGGCCCTGGGAATGGCGTTTCAGATTGTCGACGACCTGCTCGACTATACGGAGGACGCATCGGTCACCGGCAAGCCGTTCGGCTCCGACCTACGCGAGCACAAGGTTACGCTTCCCCTCATTGCTGCGTTGCCGAATATGGGCGAGGGGGAGCGGCGTGCTGTCTCCCGCCTGCTGCACTCCCCAGAGCCGGGTGATATCCTGATTGCCGAGGTGATCCAGGCGGTGAGCCGCGCGGGCGGACTGGACTACGCCCGAGAACGCGCGCTCCAGCTGGCCCAACAGGCGGATACCGAGCTCGATCTGCTGCAGCCTTCTGCCGCTCGTGAGGCTTTGAGGGCCAGCATCACCTACGTCATCGATCGCAGGAGCTGATGCCCAGCGGCCCGCATCGCCCACGCTTCTATGTCGGGGTTCTGATCGTCGGGTTCATCGTGGGCGGAGCCCTGACATCCCTGTTCCGGCAAACCCTCCCTGACAGCGCCGCCCGGACCTTTCTCACCAGCACCTGGACCCCCCGTTTCGGACCTATCTCGATGGACCTCCTGGTGGTAGACTTCACCTTGGGTCCCATCGGGCTACACGTCTCGATTCTGAGTCTTGTCGGTGTCCTGGTGGCTTACCTGATCGCGCGGTCGCTTTTCTAGGAGGACCTGTGGGAAACCTCGGGATGTGGGAGATTCTGGTCATCTTGCTGGTCGTACTGCTGCTCTTCGGCGCCAAGCGGCTGCCGGAGATGGGCTCCTCGATCGGGAAGGGGATTCGGGAGTTCAAGCGGAGTATTGCCGACACGCAGGATGCGATCATGAACACCGACGAGCAGCGGCAGAACCTGCCGCCCCGGGTGCCGGACACTCAGCAGCCCAATCCCAGTCCGACCTCGGGAGAGCCAAAGCGGTTGTCGCAATAAGCGGGGAGGCTCGGGAAGTAGCGAGGAACAGGAAGCGGAAGAAACAAACCCCGGGACAGATGCGTCCCGGGGTTTCTTTTGCCTTTCCCGCCTTCCCGCTTCCCAGCTTCCCCGCTTACATCACACCCCCGCCTGCTGTGCCTGCGGCGATCCCGATTGCTGCAGGACCTTGGCCCGGTTATCCACGATCTTGGCCGACTTGCGGAGCGCCGTGAGATAGTTTCTCACCCGCTCCTGCTTTGCCACGTTGATCAGCCGGGCCCGGTACTGCTCCAGGTCTTTGGCGAATTTGGCTGAATCGGCTTTGACGTGCTGCAGCGTCTCGATCACGTAAATCCCGTCTTTGGTATCGAGAACACCGCTCCGCTCTCCCTCCTTCAGTCCAAACGCGGTGCCGACCACAACCGGATTGGTGAGGGGAGGATTGATTCGGCTAAAGGGGCCGAACTCGCGATGGGGCAGCTTCATGGCCGCTGCCGCCTCGGCCAGGGAACTCCCTCCCTCGACTCGCTTCAAGTAGTCCTTTGCCAGCTGACGGGCCGCGGCCCACTTTTTCTGATCGCGGGTGGCGGACATTACCGCGGGGCGGACCTCCGCCAGCGCGGGCACCCCGGCATCGTGAAGGCTATCCAGCCGGAAGATGTAATACGCGAACGACGTTTCAATCACCGGGCTGGTTGCGCCAGGCTTGGCCTGAAAGGCCCAGACCCCGGCATCGGGCACTACCAGCTGGCCGAGTTGGACCTTGGTGCCTTGCTGAACGGGGGCGGTGTGCCCGATCCTCAGCTTCAGGGCGCGGGCCACGGTATCGAGCGCTGCAGGATCGCTTCGCTCGGCGCCGAGATGCTCCAGGCTATCGGCTTGAGCGTCCAGCTGATCGCGGTGCGCGCCGGTGACTTCGATGGGAAACAGGATGTGACGACCTTTGGCCTTGTTTCCCTTGCGGCTGGTAACCTCGATGATATGGAAGCCGAACTGCGAGAGCACCGGGGCTGAAACCGTGTGCAAGGGCAGCGCAAACGCCGCGGAGTCGAAGGCAGGATCCATCGCACCCTTGGTCCACTCACCCAGATCGCCACCCTTGGCGGCAGTGGCGCTGTCGGCCGACTCACGGCCGGCTACCTCAGCGAACGGGGCGCCGTGCAGGATCTCCTGGCGGGCGGAATCAGCCCGCGCACGTACGGCCGCCGTGTCCGTCGGAGGTAGCCATGCGCGGCAACGCCACATAGCTCAGGTATGCCGTCTTGGGACGCTGAAACTCGTCCCGGTGGGCCTTGTAGTAGGAGGCCAGTTCGGCATCGCTTACCTGGATAGAGGAATCGGGCACAGCATTGCGGGGGACGATGGCGGTGAGACCAATCTTCACCATTTCATGCTCGTCCCGGTACCGCTCCCAGAGCGCAGCATCAGACAGGTAGATGTCCGAGGTCACCAGCCGGAGAAGCTTGGCCCGTTGGAGCTCATCCCGATACTGGGCCTCGAGGCTGGGGAGATACTGTTGGGCGACACTGGACGTGAGCCAGCGCTGGTACTTGGCCAGATCAAACTGGCTATCGGTCTGGAATTCGGGGACCTTTTGAAACTCGGGCAGGGGAGATGTCCGGATGGCCTGCACCACTTCATCTTCGCTGACACTAATGCCCCGACGGCGATACTCGGCGTCGAGCACGCTGTTTTGAACAATTTGGTCCCAGACCTCGTCGCGGACCTGCTGATAATCATCCAGCCCCATGGCTCCGGGGCTCTGCCGCTGGCGGGCATCTATCGATTGCTGGACGATATTCTGATAGGTCCGGGCATCGATACTCCGCCCGTTGATCTTGCCGACGGAGGTCTGGGTCAAGAGGCCGGTGCCGCCGGTAATTCCGCTCAGGTCCAGCACCAACCAGGCAAAGAAGGTTATGGCCACCACGACCATGAGGGGCTTGGCCGCGTTCCGAAAGGCTTGCATCATAGCTGAATCGAGGCTCCGACCGAGAGATGTGCGACGAGGCTGAAGCTTAAGGCCGACAGCGCAGAACCTCAAGGCGCCATTCTGCTTAGCAGTTGACACGCAGAGGGCCGCCAACTACTCTCACCGTACTTCCCGCAGCAGAGAAGCCGTGATTCCCCCAGCAGTTCTGACCTGAAGATCCGGGAACCGATGGCCACGACAGAAATTGAAAAGCTGGAGCGTCGGTACGCCGAGAACCCTCAAGGGCTGACCTTTGCTCCCTTGGCCGAAGTCCATCGCAAAAACGGAGAAGTCGCCCGAGCCCTGGAACTGTTGAAGGCAGGGCTCGAGCTTCATCCGAACTACATACCGGCCAGCATCGTGCTCGGCCGTTGCCACTGGGACCTGGGAGACTTACCGGCGGCCGAGGCCGCATTCTCCCATGTTCTTCGGCTGGACGATGAAAACGTCATCGCCCTCAAGTCTCTGGCCGACATCAATGAGCGGTTGGGTCGCTTCAGCGATGCCCAGCGGTGGCTGAACCGGCTGATCGCGGTGGACCGGAGCAACGAGGAGGCCCGGCAACAGCTCGCACGGATCGAGACGGCCAAGCAGCAGCCGGTTGCCGCTGACGCCAAGGTTGCCGCCGATCCCAAGGTGCCCGCCCCGGCCGAACCGACTGCACCCGAGCCGACCGGAAAGACGCCGGAACCGGTGATAGCCGAGACCGAACGGAAGCCTTCTCCTGCGACGGCATCTGGCGCAAAGTCTCCTGAAGCAAAACGACCGGAGTTAAAACCTCCTGAAGAGAGACCTCCCGAACCAACGCCGACCGAAACAAAGTCAGCTCAGGACGGCCCGGTAGATTTGACGGCTGCTATCGCTGAGCCCAAGTCCTCGTCCGAGCTCCAGTTTCTCGATATTGCGGAACCTCCGCAGAACGCTGAACTCCCTCAGGCTTCTACTCCTCCCGAGCCGGCTGATTTGCCTGAGGAGCCGCCCGCTCTTCCCGGCCTCATCAGCCAGGAGTTCGTCCCTCCCAAGGAGGGCTCGTACCACCTGCATCCCGAGCTGGCTCACGATTACGGCTCGGCTGAATCTCCGGAGTCGGCTAAAGGTCCAGAAGTGGAGGATCTCGGGGTCGAAACCGCCGAGGAGGTGGAACTGCAGAGCTCGGGGGCCTCTGAATTTCGAGTGCCCAATGCCGCCGAGGATTTCATGGACGCAGGGGCGAGTACTTCGGCTGCTCCGGCCTGGCCCGAGATCGAATTGGCGTCACCGCCGGCATTTGAAGCCCCTCCGGCAGTAGAGGAGTCTGCGGAATCGCAGAAGTCTGCCCCTGCATCTGAGTCTCCCCCGGTCCAGCCCCCTATAGCCGTACCGGAGTCCGCCGCGGCGCAGGAACCCACAAGGCGGTCGTATTCGGTGCGAGAGACAAAGGGGCAGTCGGTCGTCGCGTTTTTTCAGAGCCTGCTTTCTGCCCGACCCAGCGGGAAGTCCAGCGTCCGCCAGAGGCTCGGCGGGTGCAGCCCAGGATGGAGCACCGGCAAACGCAGGAGCGTCCGCGGTCGGTTCGGCTCCCTCTTCCGCAGGCTCGCCGGACACCGTCTCCTTTGACGACTTCTTCAACGCGGCAACCTCGGGCTCCTCTCCGGGGAACAAGGAAGGCGACCCAAGCAAGGACGATCTGGATCAGTTCCAGACCTGGTTGCAAAACCTCAAGCGCTGAATGCGCGTCGCCGTGCTCAACGGCCCCAACCTCAATCTGTTGGGGCAGAGGGAACCGGAACTGTATGGCCGCACCAGTCTGGCGGATATCGAAGCCATGGTCCGGGAAGCGGCCAAGCCCCTCGATGTCGAGATCGATTGGTTCCAGACCAATCACGAAGGTGAAATGGTCGAGGCGGTCCAGCGGTTACGAGGTCGAGCCGACGGGGCGCTGATCAATGCAGCGGCCCTGACGCATTCAAGCCTGGCGCTCCGTGACGCGCTGCTGGCGGTGCGGGTACCCTTCGTCGAGCTTCACCTGTCCAACATTTTCGCTCGGGAGCCCGAGCGCAGGCACTCCGTCATAGCGGACCTTGCCCTCGGCATGGTGACCGGGTTCGGCGCACAAAGCTATCTGCTGGCCTTGCAGGCGCTGGTGGGTCGGCTCCGTGCCGGCTGACCGCCGGATCGAGCGGCAAACCGGGCTCAGGCTCGGCGTTGGAGGCGGAGGGGCTGGATGGGCTGGTCATCACTCACCTGCCCAATATTCGTTACCTCACCGGCTTCACCGGCTCCGCGGCGGTGTTGCTGGTCCGGAACGATGCTACAGTCCTGGTCTCGGATTTCAGGTATGCGGCACAGGCCCCGGCCGAGGTCGGCGGATCGGCAGTGGTCGAGATCGATCAACGCAGCGTATGGGACCGTCTAGGCAGGGTGCTAAACGACGGCCGGATCGAGCGGCTCGGGATCGAGGCCCACATCATAAGCGTCAAGGATGCCGATCGGCTCAGCGGGTTGACCCCGGCCCGGCTGGTGCCAGCCAGTGAACTGGTTGAGCGTCAGCGGGAAGTCAAATCGCCGGAAGAAATCGCGGCAATCAGGGCAGCGGCCGAGCTGGCCCAAGAGGCTTTAGCTGAAGTGCTGCCTCGCATTCGGGTGGACCAAACCGAACTGGAGATTGGGGCAGACCTAGAGCGCGCCCTGCGCCGGCGAGGGAGCCAGTGGCACCCGTTCCCGACCATTGTCGCGTCGGGTGAGCGTTCTGCCTTGCCGCATGCTCGCACCAGCCAGCGGCCGGTCGAAGCCGGAGACCTTCTCCTGGTGGACTTCGGTGCCCAGGTGGATGGGTACTGCGCCGATCTGACCCGGACCATGGTGGTGGGGGCCAGGGCCGACGAGCGGCAACGGTTGATTCACGGGGTGGTGCAGTCGGCGCAGCGAAGGGCAATCGAGCACTTGAGACCCGGGATGACGGGCCGTGAAGGCGACGCCCTGGCCCGCGAGGTGATCACCACCCGGGGATTCGGCGATGCTTTCGGGCATTCTCTGGGGCATGGACTGGGGCTCGAAGTGCATGAGGCTCCTCGGCTTTCGCCGAGCTCCGAGGCGGCGTTGCCGCTCTATGCCGTGGTCACCGTAGAGCCGGGTATCTATTTTCCGGGGTGGGGTGGGATACGCCTGGAAGACGATGTGTATCTGGGTCCCGCGGGCGCCGAGTGCCTGTCGGACGGCAGGACCGATCTGCTTGAACTGGTCTAGACTCTCGAGCTCATAATCATGGCATCTACCGCCGACTTCAGAAACGGGCTCGTTCTCGACATCGACGGCCAGCTGTTTCAGCTGGTCTATTTCCAGCACGTCAAGCCCGGCAAAGGCGGCGCCTTCGTCCGAACCAAGCTCAAGAACATCCGAACCGGCGCGGTCATCGACCGGACCTACAACGCTGGAGAGCGGGTCAACGACGTTCGGCTGGAGCGCCGGGCGCTGCAGTTCTCGTATGCCGATGGGCACTTCTATCACTTCATGGATCAGCAAACGTTCGACGACATCATGCTGACGGACGAGTTGATCGGGCAGGATCAACTGAAGTACCTGAAGGAAGGGATGGAATGTGAAGGTCTGGTCCACAACGATCGGGTGATCACCGTGGAGCTCCCCTCTTTCGTGGAGCTGACCGTCACCCGAACCGCCCCGGGCATCCGGGGTGATACCGCTACCGGCGGAACCAAACCGGCCACCCTGGAGACGGGTGCCACCGTGCAGGTGCCGCTTTTCATCGAGGAGGGCCAGGTGATCCGGGTCGACCGCCGCGAAGACAAGTACTTGACCCGCGTATGAGCCCACAAGAGATGCAGGAGCTCGCCGAGCTCCTGCAAAACGTGCCGGGCATTCACTCCATCGATCTCAAGGATGTAAAGCGCCTGGCCCAGCTGCTGCGGGAAACGCCCGAGATCGGCTCGATCGAGGTGAAGGGGTGGTTCGGCACCGGCGTGGTGATCACCCGGACGACCGCTGCCCCGGTTGCCGCCGCGGCACCGGCGATGGTGGCGGCCGCTCCGGCCGCCACGTCGGCCGCGGATCAGGAGCATCGAGAAGCCGCCGCCGCGCCCAGCGACTACTGCGCCCCAGCTCAAGGAGATCCGCTCGCCCATGGTGGGCACGTTTTACAAGGCGCCGGAGCCCGGCGCCGAGGCCTACATCAAGGTGGGCAACCGGGTCACTCCAGGCCAGACCGTGTGCATCATCGAAGCGATGAAGATCATGAACGAGATCGAGGCGGAGATCGCCGGCACCGTTCGCGAGATCTTGGTGGAAGACAGTCAGCCGGTGGAATTCGGGCAGGTTCTCTTCCGGGTCGATCCTAATGGCTGAGGCGAAGGCGCCGTCGTCCCCCCAGTCCAGCTTCAACTTCAAGCAGGCCATCTCTCAGATGGTCCAGCGGAACGCCTCCGATTTGCTGCTCAAGGTCGGTCGGCCCCCCACCGTTCGGCTGAACGGGGAGCTGCACGCTCTGGAGATGCCGCCGGTCAAGCCGGAGGACCTGAAGCTGTTGGCAGAGCAGATCATGACGCCGCGGCAGGTCAAGGAGTTCGCCGAGAAGAAGGAGGCGGACTTTGCCATTGGCGTTCCCGGGGTGGGACGGTTCCGAACCAACATCTACCAGCAGAGGGGCACGCTTGCCTTTGCCTTGCGTGCCATCCCCTATGAGGTGAAGACCGTTCGGGAGCTGAATCTGCCGGCGGTGCTGGAAGAGATCTCCTTGCGTCCCCGTGGTCTGGTGCTGGTGACCGGGGTAACCGGGTCCGGGAAATCCACGGCCCTGGCCTCGATGATCAACCACATCAACCAGAACCGCCGGGTCAACATGATCACCATCGAAGACCCGATCGAGTTCCTCCATCGCGACGTGCAGTCCAATATCTCCCAGCGCGAGGTGGGGAACGACACGATCTCCTTCGGCATGGCGCTCCGTCACGTGCTGCGGCAGGATCCCGACGTGATTCTGGTCGGTGAGATCCGCGACGTCGAGACGCTGGACACCGCGCTGAAAGCGGCGGACACGGGCCACCTCGTGTTCTCCACGCTGCACACCACGGACGCCAGCCAGACCATCAACCGCATTCTGTCCTTTTACCCGCCCCACCAGCACCAGGAAGTCCGGATGCTGCTGTCGACCGCGCTTCAGGCCGTGGTGTCGCTGCGGCTGGTCCCGCGAGCCGATGGGAGGGGCCGGATTCCCGCGGCCGAGGTCTTGATCAATACGGCGGCGGTGGCCGACAATATTCGCGACATCGAGAAGGCGCTGCTCATTCCCGATCTGATCGCCGACGGCGCGGTCTCCTACGGGATGCAGACCTTCGACCAGTCACTCATGCGGTGGTACAAGGACGGGCTGATCTCCTACGAAAGCGCGCTGTTCTACTCCACCAATCCCAATGAATTTGCGCTCCGGGTGTCCGGAGTGGATTCGGCGTCGGATCGGAAATTCGACGAGGTTACCGGGGACGCGGCCAAGTCGCAGACTTTGGACTTGACGCCATAGATGCCGCGGCAGGTTTCGAGCCCACCGCATGTTTAAGAAGGTCCTGATCGCCAACCGCGGCGAGATCGCCCTTCGGGTCATCCGCGCCTGCCGCGAGCTGGGGGTCGAGACCGTGGCCGTCTACAGCGAGGCCGATCGCGAGTCGCTGCACGTTCGCTTTGCCGACGACGACGTGTGCATCGGTCCGCCGCCCAGTCGCAACTCCTATCTGCGCATCCCCAATCTCATAGCCGCCGCGGAGATCACCGGGGCCGACGCGATTCATCCGGGGTACGGGTTCCTGGCGGAGAACGCGGAGTTTGCCGACACCTGTCGCGCGTCCAACATCACGTTCATCGGCCCGACCGGAGATCAGATTCGTCAGATGGGGGACAAGGCCACCGCCCGGCGGCTGGCCTCCGAAGCCGGCGTTCCTACCGTGCCTGGCTCGCCCGGGACGATCGAGGAGGTGGACGACGCCCTCGCCTTTGCCAACGAGATCGGTTTTCCGGTCATCATCAAGGCCACGGCGGGCGGCGGCGGAAAAGGCATGCGGATCGCGCATGACCCCGAGCAGTTCTCGCAGCTCTTTGGTTTGGCCCAAAACGAAGCGCTGGCAGCCTTCGGCAACGGCGCGGTGTATGTCGAGAAATACCTGGAGCATCCCAGGCACGTGGAGATCCAGGTGATGGGTGACCTGCACGGCAAGGTGGTTCACATGGGCGAGCGGGACTGCTCGGTGCAGCGCCGCCATCAGAAGCTCATCGAAGAGAGCCCGAGCCCCGCCTTGAACGACGAGCTCCGGGCCCGGATGGGACAATCCGCCGTGGCGCTGGCGTCCAACATCGGTTACGCCGGCGCGGGCACGCTCGAGTTCCTCCTGGATCCCGAGGGAAAGTTCTACTTCATGGAGATGAACACCCGGATCCAGGTGGAGCATCCGGTCACCGAGATGGTGACCAGCTTTGACATCGTCAAAGAGCAGATTCGAGTCGCGTCGGGAGAGCCGGTCAGTTTCCAGGGGGACGGCCGCCGCCTTCGCGGACACGCTATCGAGTGCCGGATCAATGCGGAAGATCCCTACCGTAACTTCCAGCCCTCGCCCGGCCTCATCACAGCTTACCATCCGCCGGGCGGCCCCGGCGTTCGCCTGGATACCCACGTCTACGCCGGCTACACGGTGCCGCCCTATTACGATTCGCTGCTGGCCAAGGTGATCGTTCACGGCAACACCCGGGAGGAGGCGCTGAGCCGGATGGGTCAGGCGCTGGACAGCTTTATCCTGGAAGGCGTCACCACAACGATTCCATTCCTGGCCCGGGTCATCCGCCATCCGGACTTCGTCGCAGGGAACGTCGATACCCGTTTTCTCGAGCGGGAGTCTCACCTGCTGCGGCCGGAAGCATGAGAATCGACGTCCTGTTTTCACCCGCCGGGCTGACTCCAGCCGAGGTGCAGGGGCGATCCGTATTCGTCATCGACATCCTGCGGGCCACCACCTCGATGTGCGCCGCCTTGAGCCGGGGCGCCAAGGCGATCATCCCGGTCGCCTCCACCGAGGAGGCCCTTCGGCTGGCCCAGACCATCGGCAGCGCGGACGTTCTCCTGGCGGGCGAGAAAGACTGCGTCCGGATTCCGGGATTTCACCTGGGCAACAGCCCGCTGGAGATGACCGAGCGGGCGGTGCGGGGGAAGACCATCATCGTCACCACCAGCAACGGAACCAAGGCTCTGCTCGCTACCCAGGGGGCCAGCGCAGTGTATCCCACCGCTGCGGTCAACCTGTCCGCGGCGGCCGAGAAGGCGCGCGAGGTGCTGGAAAGCGACCGGCACATCCTGATCGTGTGCGCCGGCCGGGAGGGCGCTTTTTCGCTTGACGATGCCTACTGTGCCGGCCGTCTGGCGGCGGCGGTTCTGGGGGGCACCAGGCCGCGCCGGGGCCTGAACGACGCGGCCATAGCGTCGCCTCGATCTGGTCCGACGCTACCGCGATGGATGGGAGCGTCCGCTGAGCATACAGCCGGGCCGGGCGGGAGCTGGTAAAGCTCGGGTTCCGGGACGACCTGCGCGAGGCGGCCCGGATGGATGCGTATCCGGTGCTGCCGCTCTACCACGAGCGCCGGGTCACGCTGGCGGCGGTACCGGTATGAGCACGGATTCCCGCCGTCGGCTGGGCGCCCTCACCGCTCTGGTGCTGGGCCTCTTTGTCGGTCTCACCTTGCTTCCGATTCCCATCACGGGCCCGGTTGGCCGCTACATCGGTCATGGGCTCTGGCAAATTCTCGGTGCGGGCGCGCTGGGTATTCCGCTGCTCGGGGCCGGGCTGGCGCTGGCGGGGTTCGACCGATTGGGCAACCTCGACATGAAGCGATCGGCGGTGCTCATCATCGGACTGAGCCTGCTCATTCCCTACCTGGTGGGAGTGATGACCCACGTGGGGAGAACCGACCTGGACATCGACGTGGCCCAGCGTGGCTTCGCTGCTCGCATCGTCGGTGTGCTACCCGGATTCTTCGCGGAGGCGATCTCGGGAAAGGTTGGAGTTGCCGGGGCGGTGCTGCTCGGGTTTCTGGCGCTTTCCGCCTTGACCCTCGCCACATTCGCCTGGCATCCGCTGCAGCGGCTGGAGAGAGGCGGGGAAGCGGGGAAGCGGGGAAGCGGGGAAGCAGATACGCCTGACGAGCGCAGCGTCAGATCCGAGCGGCGGAAGCGGAAAGCCGTCGAGCCGGAGCCGGCGGAACCTCCGGCCGAGCCCGGCGCCGGTCCTGTCCTTTCTCCGCCCGTCTGAATCGCGGCCACGAAAGGAGAAGAAGGCCAAGAAGAGCTCGCGCCGGCGACGCGCGGCGATGGTCGACGAGGAGTCGGATCTGCCGCCCGTCGATCTGCTCACCGCCGCCCTCAGACCAGGACGTCGACGCGGGAGAGGCTCAGCTGGACCGGCTGGGGAAGTCGCTGATCGAGACCCTGCGGACCTTCAAGGTCGAGGGCCGGCCCGGCCCGCGCACCACCGGTCCGGTGGTCACCCAGTTCGAGGTGGTGCCGGCACCAGGCGTCAAAGCCGGGCGGATCGGCTCTCTGGCCGACGACCTGGCCATTGCCATGCGGGTTCCCTCGGTCAGGGTCGCTCCCATTCCGGGGAAGGGCGCCGTGGGCGTCGAGATTCCCAATCCCACAGCGCGCATCGTCACGCTGCGAGAGCTGTTCGAGTCATCCGATTGGGCCAGTCGGCGGGCCGTTCTTCCCATAGCCCTGGGGCACGATCTGGAGGGGAAGCCGGTCATTGCCGACCTGACCAAGATGCCGCATCTGCTGATTGCCGGCGCAACCGGCACCGGCAAGTCGGTCACCATCAATACGATCATCACCAGTCTGATCTATCGCTACACCCAGAAGCAGCTGCGATTTCTGATGATCGACCCCAAGATGGTGGAGCTCTCGATGTACAACGCGCTCCCCCATCTGCGCCACAAGGTGGTGACCAACAATCACGACGCCGCATCGGTGCTCAAGTGGGCGGTGTTCGAGATGCAGCGCCGCTACGAGCTGCTGCAGGCCAACGGGGCCCGCAACATCGCCGACTTCAACCGGAAGGTGGAAGAAGGCAAGCCGCTCCGGAACCCGCCTCGGCCCAAGCCCACCCTGACCACGGTCAACGCGGAGGCGCCGGACACTCCGCCTGAAGAGCCGGTGGACGAGACGTATCGCGACGGGGTGCTGCCGTTCATCGTCATGATCATCGACGAGCTGGCCGATCTCATGATGACAGTGCAGGGTGAGGTAGAAACTCCGCTGGCCATTCTGGCCCAGAAGGCCCGGGCGATCGGCATCCACCTGATCCTTGCGACCCAGCGTCCGTCGGTCAACGTGATCACCGGCCTGATCAAGGCGAACTTCCCCAGCCGGATCGCATTCCGGGTGGCGTCCAAGGTCGATAGCCGGACCATTCTCGACCAGAACGGCGCGGAAGCGCTCCTGGGCAACGGCGACATGCTGTTCCTGCCTCCGGGCAAGAGTGAGCCCATGCGGCTTCAGGGGGCCTACATCAGCACCGACGAGTCGGAAAGAGTGATGGACTGGTACGTCGGACGTCGGGCGGCGCGGCGGGCGGCGCATGAGGCCGCCGAAGCTCAGGAAGCAGACATCCTTGAGCTGGTCCGGGCTCAGGAGGGCGAGAGCGAATCGAGCTCGGAGGCACAGGAAGGCGAGCGTGATCAGCTTTTTCGCGAAGCTGCCGAGGCGTGCATTCAGAACCAGGGCGGGTCCACGTCGCTGCTGCAGCGGCGCCTCAGAAT
Source organism: uncultured Gemmatimonadales bacterium (assembly GCA_963825815.1). Classification (GTDB taxonomy): domain Bacteria; phylum Gemmatimonadota; class Gemmatimonadetes; order Gemmatimonadales; family GWC2-71-9; genus CAVVWJ01. The sequence continues at coordinate 118,179 of CAWGVB010000025.1, forward strand.
TGGATATGGCCGCGCGGCCCGGATCATCGACCAACTACACTATGCCGGCATTCTGGGCCCGCCCGATGGCAGCAAGCCTCGCGACGTGCTGGTGGGGTTCGATCAGCTCGACGAGTACTGCGGGTAGCAGCGGGGCAGCGGGGCAGCGGGGACGATGGACGTGGGGCTGCCACCCGCCTATTTGAGACCGGGATTTGTCGGGTTGTCTTCTGCGATCGACCGAGCGCGCCGCTCGGTCCGCACCCCATAGTAGCCGAGCACCACGCCGAAGATCAGCATGACCGCACCCCAAACTGCATTCAGCTTTCCCGCGCTGGTCCCCACTCCCTCGACCCCTGCTCCATAGATCAACAGCAGAACACCTACCGCCAGAAACAGACCGCTGATCGGCAGTCGTACGTCAAGCGGCATACGCCCTCTCCTCCGATGGGTTCAGGTTTCGACGCTGCTCACCAGAAAATCAGGTTGAGTATCAGCGTGGCGACCAGGACAAACGCGGCCAGCACCGCAGGTCGATGATACCAGGTCAGCTGTGCGTCAGTACTGCCCGCCCGCGGCGTCAAGGAGTATACCAGGCCCCGGAGCTCGGCATCCGGCCGGGGTCGCGTTACCAGGGTGACCAGTGTCGTCACCACAGCACAGGTGGTAAACGCCGCGATTGCGGTCCAGAAGGTCTGCGCCAGCTCGCTGGGAAAGACATGGAGTAGCCCAAAGTACCCGCCCTTGACCCCAGGAACCGCGCCCGCAGGCAGCGTCAATCCGTGATGAATGGCGGCGGCCAGCGTGCCGGAAACCAGTCCCACAAAGGCGCCATGGCCGGTGGTGCGCCGCCAGAACATGCCCAAGGCAAACGTGGCGAACAGCGGCGCATTGACGAAAGCGAAGACCAGCTGCAGCACGTCCATGATGTTGTTGAACGAGCGTGCCACGTAGGCCGCTCCAATCGAGAGCAGCACGCCACCTACGGTCGCCACCCGACCGACCCAGAGATAGTGCGCATCGGAGGCGCCGCGGCGGATGTAGCTCTGGTAAATGTCGTAGGTCCACACGGTGTTGAATGCGGTCACGTTGCCGGCCATCCCTGACATGAAGGACGCCAACAGCGCGGTGAGACCCAGGCCCAGCATGCCGTTGGGAAAGTAGTGCAGCAACATGGATGGGGTGGCCAGGTCGTAGTCGAGCACTTGGCGCCCGTGCGCATCGAGCAGGGGTTGGAGCGCCGCCGTGAGCTTGGGTGGAATCAACACGCCGCCTGATGCGGTGAGGGCAAAGGCGATCATTCCCGGCAGAATCACCAACGCCGGGAACAACATCTTCGGAACCGCGGCGATCAATGGGGTTCGCCGCGCGGCGGTAATGGAGTCTGCAGCCATGGCACGCTGGACCACCAGGAAGTCGGTGCACCAGTAGCCGAAGGAGAGAACAAATCCGAGGCCCATTACAAGGCCGAGCCACTCCACGCCAACCGGATTTTGTGAGGGGTCTCCGAGATGTCTCCAGGCCTGGGTGTAAGCGCCCGCCGGATAGCCCTGGGCCGTTGCGGCATGGGCCAGCTTGGCGGTGAGCCCGTCCCACCCGCCTACATCCCGCAGCCCCAAGAAGACCAGCGGAAGCAGTCCGGCCACAATAAGACAGAACTGAAGCACCTCGTTGTAGATGGCGCTGGTGAGCCCGCCCAAGGTGGTATACGCCAGCACCACGCCAGCCGCGGCCAGCATGCTGGCGTCCATGTCCCAGCCGAGCAGCAGGTTGAAGAGCTTGCCCATGGCGTACATGGAGACGCCCGAGGAAAACACCGTCATCACCGCGAAGGAGCCGGCATTGAAGGCCCTCGTTTTCTCATCGAAGCGAAGGCGCAGGTACTCGGGGACACTGCGGGCTCGGGATCCGTAGTAGAACGGCATCATGAAGAGGGCCACGAAAACCATCGCCGGGATGGCGCCTACCCAGTAGAAGTGCGCCGTGGCAATGCCGTACTTGGCCCCCGAGGCCCCCATCCCGATGACCTCCTGGGCACCCAGATTGGCCGACACAAAGGCTAGCCCTGCAACCCAGGCGGGGGTCCGGCGCCCCGCCTCGAAGAAGTCCTTGCTGGTGTGGACGGAGCGACGGACCAGCCAGCCTACTCCAAGCACGAAGAGGAAGTAGACGGCAATGATGGCATAGTCGACGAGCGCCAACCCGGTGTTTTTCACTGTGGGTGTCTCTCCCGATTGCTGGGAAACCCGGGAATGCCCTGAAGCTCGGGGCGGTTAGAATCGGACTACGGCAGGCTGTACACTACCAACTTTGCAGGAGAGGTCTTCAGGCGCCATATCACCGGGGCATGAAGTCCGCGACGCCACGGCGATGTACTGGATGCCTTGAACGGCTTAGAACACGACCTCCCGCTAACCGGCTGGCCCGTGGTGGCGCGCCACAGAACACATCCATCCACGGCATCGAGTCGAATCTGGGATCTTCAGCCACGTCGCACTTTCCTGCCCCGTACCGCAGCAGAGCGATCTCTCATTCCTGCCGGGGGCGCATACTGTGGTGCATGAGCGCAACCCGCCGGTTCGTTCCAGTCATCGAATGGGAAGATGAGCGCCATCTGCTCGGGGTGGAAGGCGAGCGTCTCGCCATCGCATTCCTGACCTCGTGTGGCTGGTCGGTCGAGGCGCACCGCTTCCGGTTGGGGCATCACGATATCGATCTGGTCGTCCGGAAGGGTCGGATGGTGGCGTTCGTCGAAGTGAAAACCCGTCGGTCCAGCAATTATGGGAGCGGACTCGAGGCGGTAAGCGCTCGGAAGCAGCGAGACATCGCCCGGGTGGCCAGCGGTTGGCTTCTCCGGCATGGTCACCTGGGGGACGAATATCGGTTCGATCTGCTGCTGGTGAAGGTGGGATCCGGCGGCAAACACTCGGTGGAGCATGTGCCGGATGCGTGGCGACTCAGCAGGCAGTGGGAGTACTAGTGACTTGAATCCGGTCATCGGAAAAGTCTTGCTTCGGTTTGCTTTCGGTATTAGGTTGGGACCCGCTACTGAGTGTAGCAAAATCGGTCACTTTCTAATCGAGGATAAGAATGGCTGCTGCTCCTGACGAAAGCCGGCTCGAGGCCGATCGCCGCAAGGCACTCGGACTCGCCATCTCCCAGATCGAGAAGCAGCTCGGCAAGGGAGCCATCATGCGAATGGGCGCGGATTCTCCGCGGGTCAAAGTGGCCGCCATTCCTACCGGAGCCATCAATCTCGATGCTGCCACGGGCGTCGGTGGTATTCCTCGTGGCCGCATCACCGAGATCTATGGGCCTGAGTCCTCGGGTAAAACCACTCTCACCCTCCATCTCGCCGCCAACGTTCAGAAGATGGGCGGGGTAGCCGCCTACGTCGACGCGGAACACGCGCTGGACATCGAGTACGCCAAGAAGCTGGGCGTGGACATCGAGAACCTGTTGGTTTCCCAGCCGGATACCGGTGAACAGGCGCTCGAGATCGTCGAAATCCTGGTCCGGTCCGGCGCGGTTGATCTAGTGGTCATCGACTCCGTCGCCGCTCTGGTGCCCAAGGCCGAAATCGAAGGTGAAATGGGCGAGAGTCATATGGGACTCCAGGCCCGGCTGATGAGCCAGGCTCTCCGGAAGCTGGCCGGCGCCATCAATCGCTCCAACTGCGCGGTCGTGTTCATCAATCAGTTGCGGGAGAAGATCGGGGTCATGTTCGGCAATCCGGAGACCACCACCGGTGGCAAGGCGCTCAAGTTCTACGCCTCGCTCCGGCTCGACATTCGCCGCATCGGACCGGTCAAGGAGCGGGAGACCGTCATCGGCAATCACGTCAGGGTTAAAGTGGTCAAGAACAAGGTCGCGCCGCCATTCCGCCAGGCCGAGTTCGACGTGATGTTCGATGAGGGCATCAGCCACACGTCGCTGTTGGTCGACCTCGCCTCTGAAGCCGGCATCATTCAGAAGTCGGGCGCCTGGTACTCCTACGGCGATCAGCGGATCGGCCAGGGCCGGGAAAACGCCAAGCTGTTCCTGCGCGACAATCCCGTGCTTCTGACCGAGGTGGAAGGCAAGGTCAAAGAGCTCCTGGGCATGCGCGCACCGGTCGGAGTTGGAGCTGGCGCCGGCGCCGGCGATGACTCGGACGAGTAGGTGAATGCCGCAGGCCGAATAACGGCTCTCGATCCCGATCCGCGGCGCCCCGATGCGGTGCGGATCGAGATCGACGGCATGCGGTTCGGCGCGGTCCCTCGTCAGGTCGTAACCGCAGAAAACCTCAGCGTGGGTGGGGAGCTCGACGATCAGCTCCAGGAGCGGCTCAGCGCGGCAGCCGATGTCGAGGCGGCCTTCCGAACCGCGTTGCGCGCCCTGGAAGCGGCGATCATTCGCCCGGGGCGATCTCGGTCGCCGGCTGCAGCGCAAGGGACATCCGCGGCCGCCGTCGAGATTGCTCTGGAGCGCGTCGCGCAGCTCGGCCTGCTGGACGATGCCGCCTTTGCCCAGAGCTACGTCGAAACCCGCGCTGCTCGCGGGCGCGGACCGGCCGGTTGGTCCGAGATCTCATGGCCATGGGTGTGGAGCGGGCCGTAATCGATCGCGCTGTTGCCGGCCATTGGCCCGAGGGCAGCGACCGCTCTACCGTCCCGCTGGCGCTCGCCCAGAAGCGCGCTGCCCAGCTCGGCGCGCTGCCTCGCCAGACCAAACGCCGCCGGTTGGTGGCATACCTGGCGCGCCGAGGGTTCAGCGGACGAGATATGTTACGGAGCTGGTGGATCGGAGTGGTTTCGCCGTGACTCGCTGACTCGCAACGAATTGCCCCCCCTCCTATATTTTCCGGATGAACTCCGGCACAATCCGTCGTCTTTTCCTCGACTTCTTCATCTCCAAGGGGCACCGCGAGGTGCCTTCTTCGTCACTGGTGCCCGCCGACGACCCCACGCTGCTGTTTACCAACGCGGGCATGGTCCAGTTCAAGCGCGTATTCCTGGGCCAGGAACAGCGCGACTACCTCCGGGCCACTACCTGTCAGAAGTGTGTTCGGGCCGGGGGCAAACACAACGATCTCGAGCAGGTGGGCACACCAAGCGGCATCACACCTTCTTCGAGATGCTGGGGAATTTCTCCTTCGGCGACTACTTCAAGCGCGATGCGATCGCCTACGCCTGGGAGTTCGTCACCAGCCCAACCTTCCTGGGCATCGCCCCCGAGCGACTTTGGGTCACCGTGCACCACACCGATGATGAGGCGCGGGCACTCTGGCGGGAGATCACGGGCTTGCCCGACCATCGTATCTATGGCCTGGGCGACAAGGACAACTTCTGGCAGATGGGCGATACCGGTCCCTGCGGGCCGTGCAGTGAGATCTTTGTGGATCTGGCGGACGGCGGACGGGCGGTCGGGCGGAGGAAGCGAGCGGAGGCGACGGCAGCCGACGACGTCATTGCCCAGGAGGAGTTTGAGCGCCTGGCTGAAGAAGGTCGGTTCCTGGAGATCTGGAATCTGGTCTTCATGCAGTACGATCGTTCGGCCGACGGCACCCTCACCCCACTGCCCAAGCCATCGGTGGATACCGGAGCGGGGCTCGAGCGCATCGCCGCGGTCATGCAGGGGGAAGACGACAATTTCCACACGGACATCTTTCTCCCGCTGATCGACCGAGTGGGTGAGCTGGTGGGCCGTAGCTATGACAGAAGCTCGGATGAGCGCGCGTCCTATCGTGTGCTCGCCGACCATGCCCGCGCAGTCGCCTTCCTGCTGGCCGATGGCGTGTACCCCAGCAATGAGGGGCGAGGCTACGTCCTCCGGCGGATTCTGCGGCGGGCAGTGCGCCACGCCTGGCTGCTGGGCCGACGGGAGCCAACTCTGGCGCTGCTGACTTCCGTGGTAGTGAGTCAGATGGGCGAGGTGTACCCGGAGCTGGCGGCCAAGGCGGAGTACATCCACGAAGTTACCGAAACCGAGGAACGCCGCTTCCTGGAGACCATCGAAGGCGGCCTCCGGCGCCTGGACGAGATCTTTTCCGCCGGGACCAGAACCATCTCCGGATCGGATGCCTTCAAGCTCTACGACACGTTCGGCTTTCCGATCGACCTCACCCAGATCATCGCCGGCGAGCGAGGTGTCGATGTCGACCTCGCGGGTTTCGAGCAGGCGCTGGATCAGCAGCGCCGCCGCTCTCGTGATGCCCGAACCTCCGGCGGCAGCCCAGCCCAAAGCCGCGGCCCCGCGGTCCATCTGCCCAAGCCGGGTAAGTGGCGCAGCGTCAAGCGGGGGAAGCAAAAGTTCGTTGGCTACCAGAAAACCGAGGCGGACACCGACGTGCTCGCCTTTCGCCAGGACGGCCCGCGGGTGGAATTGCTGCTGCGGGAAAATCCGTTCTACGTGGAATCCGGCGGACAGGTGAGTGACACCGGCGCCGTGCAAGGCCAGGGTTGGTCTTTGCCGGTGGATACCGTCCGAAAAGACCCCAAGGGCACCGTTGTCGGCGGCTCGTTCGAGCAGGAGTTCGAGCCTGCTTCGCTCCATGCTACGGTTGATGCGCCTCGCCGTCACGACATCGAGCGCAACCACAGCGCCACGCACCTGGTGCACTACGTACTCAGGAAACGGCTGGGTCCGCACGTTCGGCAGCAGGGATCTTTGGTCGAGCCGGAGCGCCTCCGCTTCGACTTCTCCCACCACGGGCCCATCGACAGCGCCGCCCTGACCGCTATCGAATCCGAGGTAAACGATCTCCTGCTCTCCAATGATCCCGTCAGTACCCGGGAGATGCCCTACGCCGACGCATTGGCTCTCGGGGCCATGGCGTTCTTCTCCGAGAAGTACGGGGATGTCGTTCGTGTCGTCCAAATGGGCCCTTCGTTGGAACTCTGCGGCGGCACTCACGTCCGCACCACCGGCCAGGTCGGCACGTTCCGCTTCTCGGGTCAGACCGGCGTGGCCGCGGGGGTGCGGCGGATCGAGGCGGTCACCGGAACGCGGCGCGCTGCGGGCGGTGCGCGAGCTGGAGCAGCGGCTGGCGCAGGTGGCCGAGGCACTCAAGTCGCAGCCGGAGCACCTGGTGCGCCGGGTGGAGCAGCTCCTGGAGGAGCGGCAGCGGCTGGAGGCCCGGCTGGCGGAGGCGCTCCGGAGCGGCGGCGGCCCGTGCAGGGCGAGGTCCGACGGTGGCCGGCGTGGAGCTCACGATCGCCGAGACCAGCCAGCGAAGATCGGGCCGAGGTGGGGCGGATCGCCGATCAGTTCCGCGAGGGAGCGCGAACGGCGTGCTGGTGCTCTTCAGCACCGGCGGACGGGGCGCGATTCACGTGACCCTCACCGATGATCTGGTGCGCGCCGGGCGCAAGGCCGGCGATCTGGTCAACCGCATCGCGGCCCTGAGCGGTGGCAAGGGGGCGGCCGGCCCCACTTCGCCTCGGCCGGCGCGGGCGACCCGGCGCGGCTGCCCGCCGCCCGCGCGGCAACGCCCGATCTCGTCGCCGTCTGGCTCGGCGGCGCTCGACGAAGGAAACGGCGCCTGACGGCGTCGCCGACTGGCTGGACGGCACACCGGCCGCGCGCCCCCGGCCCTCCGGACCGGGTGCGCCAGTATCGTGCCAGCCGCGAGCCAGGCGCGACCGCTGCCCGATCACGCTGGCCCGGCGGGCGCCGGCGCTCGACCGCGTGCTCGCCATCCGGGCGACCGCTCGGTGGCGCTCGATCTGCTCGCCGCCGACGCCTGATGACGCTGGCGCTCCTGGCCCAGGCGCAGACGGCCCCGGAGCGGCTCGAGCGACTTCGCCGTCTCCGTGCTCCGCGACTGGCGCCGCAGCGCGTGATCGACCTCCACTCTCACCTCCTGCCCGGCCGTGGACGACGGCTCCCGCTCGGTCGAGCAGTCGGTCAAGGTGCTGCGCGGATGGCCGAGCAGGGCGTGACGGACGTGTGCCTCACTCCCCACCTCGCGCGGGCCAGCCGAGCGGGCCCTCCGCCGGCGCACGACGCGGCGTTCGAGGCCTCAGGCGCGGCGCCGCAGCTCCCCGGCTGCACCGCGGCGCCGAAGTGATGCTCGACCGGCCCCTCCCGTCCGGTGGCGCTGGCGCGGAATGTCACCCTCGGGGGGACCCGCTACATCCTGGTCGAGTTCCCCCGCCTGGTCGCCTACGACACCGTCACCAACGCCTTGCCGCGGTCGTCGACCCGGTCTGGTGCCGGTGCTGGCCCACCCCGAGCGGTACAGCTGCTGTTCGGTCCGAGGCCGTGCGCCGGTGGCGAGACGCTCGGGGCCAAGATGCAGGTGGACGCCACCACGCTGCTGACGCCGCAGGCCCGCGGCCAACGGGCGCGCGCAGCTGGTGGCGAGGGACTGGCGGACATCCTGGCCGGCGACAACCACGGTGACGAGCGGACGTCGCGACCGGCGCCGATTCCTCCCGGCGCAGGACGGCGCCGAGCAGGCGGAGCTGCTCGCGCGTGCTGAACCCGGCGCCATCCTCGACGACGAGCCGCTCCTCCAGTGCCCCCGCTCCGGATCCGGCAGAGCTGGATGCAGCGGATCAACAGTTTCTCGAGGGCGGCGAGTGAGCCGGGACCGGGTCGAGCAGGGTCTGGACGGTCTGGCCCGCGCGGCGCTCGGCAGCCGCAAGGCCTCAGCGGCCAGGTGGCTCGGTGGCCGCGCGCTATGCGGCGGTGCTTCGAGGCGGTGGGACCCTGTTCTTCTGCGGCAACGGCGGCAGCGCGGCCGACGCGCAGCACCTCGCGGCCGAGTACGTGGTGCGCTACTCGGCGACCCGCCGGGCCACTGGCCGCGGTCGCGCTCACCACCGACACCTCCATGCTCACCGCGGCGGGCAACGATCTCGGCTTCGAGCAGATCTTTGCCCGCCAGGTCGAGGCGCTCTGCCGGCCCAGGCGATCTGCTGATCCTGCACAGCACCAGCGGGAGAGCCCGAACCTGCTTGCCGCCGCCCGCGCGGCGCGCAGGCGCGGCTGCCGACCGTCGCCTTTCTGGGCAGGGTGGGGTGCGCTGGCCGGGCTGGTGGATGAGGCGATCGTGGTGCCTTCCGACGAGACCGGCCGCATCCAGGTCATTCACCTGGCGCTCGAGCATCTGATCGTCGAGATGGTCGAGCGCGAGCTCCTCGGGGCGCATGATCGATCTCGCCGGGCAGACCGCTCTGGTCACCGGCGGGAGCCGGGGGATCGGGCGGGCGGCCGCCCTGCTGCTCGCGCGGGCCGGCGCTGACGTGGCCATCACCTATCCACCCGGGCCGACGAGGCCGAGGCGGTCGCGCGAGATCCGGAGCGCTGGGACGGCGGGCGTTCGCGGTCGGCGGCGATCTCGCCGATCCCGCAGTCGCCGACCGGATGGCGGACGTCGGGCGCGACGTTCGGCGGGCTCGACATCTTCGTGGCCAATGCCGGGGTGTGGCCGCCGGACGAGGTGCCTCTCACGGACATGGCTCTCGACCGCTGGCGGCGACATGGCGGCCAACCTGGACTCCGTCTTCCTCTCCACCCGGGCGGCGCTCGCGCTCATGGGCCCGGGTGGCAGGGTCGTCATCGTGTCCAGCACGGCGGGACAGCGCGGCGAGGCCTTCCACGCTGACTATGCCGCCACCAAGGGAGCGCTCATCGCGTTCACCAAGTCGCTCGCCATCGAGTGTGCTCCCCGACATCCCGGTCAACTGCGTGGCGCCGGGCTGGGTCGACACCGACATGAGTCTGCCCGCCTTCACCGGCGAGAACCGGCAGCGAATCGCGGCAAACCATTCCCCTTCGCCGGATCGCCACCGCCGAGGACATCGCGGGGCCGATTCTCTTTCTCTGCAGCGACCTCGCTCGCCACATCACCGGCGAGGTGCTGAACGTGAACGGCGGAAGCGTTCTGTGCGGGTGAAGGCAATGATCCACCTCCTCTTCACCGGCGGCACCATCTCCATGCAGCGCGATCCGGCCGCCGGCGGAAACGTTCCGGCCCACGGCGGCGAGGCGCTGGTCGAGCTGGCCGCGGGCTGGATGCGGATCGCGCCTTACCGGATAGAGAACTGGGCCATGATCCGGCGTGCCACCTGGGGCCGGACCGACTCTGGGCGCTGCGGCAGCGGGTGCGGAGATCGTGGAATCGGGGAGGTGCGCGGCATCGTAATCACCCATGGCACCGATACGATCGAAGAGACCGCCTATCTGCTGGATCGCACGTGATCCGGAAGTCCCGGTCGCCATCACCGGAGCCATGCGGACCTCGAGCGATGAGGGATGGGACGGCCCGCAACCTGCTCGAGCCGGCCGCCGTGGCGGCGAGCCCGACGAGCGCGGGGCGGGGGTAATGGTGGTCTTCAACGGGAAGGTTTTCGCCGGGCGAGACCGCGGTGAAGATACACGCCACCGATCTCGACGCGTTCGCCGCCCCGCATGCGCGCGCCGATCGGGCAGAGTAGTGAATGGCGTGGTGTCGTACCAGCGCCGAAGCCCGGCAACGACGACAGCACTCTGCCGCCAAGCTCGAGGGCTCGCGGCCCGGGTGGCGCTGGTTCCCATGGTGGTGGGAGACACTGGCGACCTGCTGGACCTGGCGCGGCCCGATCACGATGGCGTGGTGGTCGTAGCATTCGGCAGCGGCAACGTGCCCCCCGGCGCGGTGCCGGCCATCGGCCGCTGGATCGACGAAGGGAAGCCGGTCGTGCTCGCACCCGCTGCCCCTCGGGCGAGGTGACGCCGGTCTACGCCTTCGAGGGCGGCGGCAGCCGCACCGTTGCCATGGGAGCGATCCCGGCCGGCCCGCGCACGCCCTCCCAGGCCCGCATGGAGCTGATGATCGCGCTCTCGGCCGGCGTCGCCGTACGGGAGCTGAGGTGAGCTTCCCCCCGTCCTCAGATTCCCGAGCCGATCCTGGAGATCGCCCGCACGCTCGAGGCGCGGGCTTCGAGGCCTGGTGTGTGGGCGGCAGCGCTGCGCGACGCGCTGCTGGGTCACCCCCACTCCGATTACGACATCGCCACGTCGGCCACACCGGAGCAGGTGCAGCGCGCTCTTTCCCCGACCGTCGGCGGTCGGCGTCAAGTACGGCACGGTGGGCGTGCTCGACCGCGAGCGGGTACTGCACGAGGTCACCACCTTCCGGCGCGACGTCGCGACCGATGGCCGCCACGCAGTGGTCGCAGTACGGCGTCTCGCTCGACGACGACCTCGCCCGCCGCGACTTCACCATCAACGCCATTGCCTATCATCCGCTCCGGCACGAGTGGCGAGACCCGTTCGGCGGCAGCGCGCGACCTGGAGGGCGGACTGGTTCGCGCGGTCGGCGATCCCGCGCAGCGGTTCCGCGAGGACTACCTCCGAATCCTCCGGGCGCTCCGTTTCGCCGCCCGGTTCGACTTCGCCATCGATCCCGCGACCTGGGAGGCCGGCGCGGGCCGCGGCGCCGGGGCTGGCGCGGCTCTCCGCCGAGCGGGTGCGAGACGAATGGTTCAAGGGCCTGCGGACCGCACGGTCGTTCTCCAGTCGCTGTCGCTCTGGCAGGAAGCCGGCGCCGCTGCGGTCTGGATCCCCGAGCTCGGACTCGCGATGACGACGGCAACGTCTCCGGAGCCGCCGCCCGGCCGCGCGATCCAGTGCTGTTGACCGCGCTCCTGACGCGGCTCCGTCCACCGTGCTCCGGCGGCTCAAGGCGTCGAACGCCGAGATCGAGCGCGCCGCTGGCCATGGCGGGGCCCGGCGCAGCCGGCGGAGCCGACCGCGACGTCGGTGCGGCGCTGGCTGGCCGCGGTCGGCCACCGCGGCCGACGATCTCGTCCGCGCTCTGGGCGCTGCGGCACGGGCGGGGAGCCGCCCTGGCGTAACGTGGTCGACGAGATCCGGCAGCGCCGCGACCCGCTCGACCCGGGGCGACCTGGCGGTCACCGGCAGCGACCTGCAGGCGCTCGGCGCTAGCGGGCCGCGACATCGGCGAGACGCTCGCGGCGCTGCTCGACCGGGTGCTGGAAGATCCGGCCTCGAACACCACGCGAGCGCTGCTCGACTCTGGCCCGGAAGATGGGTGAGCCCGCTCTGGTTTCGCGGTGGCCGCGGCGCTGGGCAACGTCGTCGGCGCGCTGGCCGTGGTGCGCACCTGCGCCGCGGGCTCGCTTCATCGACGCCTGCCTGGCCTTCGGCGCCGGTTTCATGCTCGCGGTGGCGGTGCTCGGCGTGCTGCCCGAGGTCTCGACGGCTCGCGAGCGCGGCGCTCTACGTGCTCCGGGCTATTTCGCGGTCCACCTGGCCCAGCACGTCTTCACTCCCCATTTCCATTTCGGCGAGGAGACCCATCGCGTGAGCCGCGTCGGCCGGCAACTCCGCGCTGCTCGGGCTCACCCTGCACACCTTCTTCGACGGCGTCGCGATCGCCAGCGGATTCCTGGTCTCCGGCCGGCTCGGCATCCTGCTCTTCCTGGCCGTGCTGCTGCACAAGCTTCCCGAAGGCGTGACCATCGCGAGCGTGATGGTGGCCGGCGGCCAGAGCCGCGCGCGGGCGTCGGCGGCGCGGCGGTGCTCGGTGGCGCACGATGCTGGCGTCCTGCTCACCGAACGGGTCGCGCCGCTGGCGCGGTACGGCCTGGCGCTCTCGGCGGGGGTGACCCTCTACGTGGCGGCATCGAATCTGGTGCCGGAGTTTCAGGCCAAGCGAGGCTGGCTGACGGCCCTGGCGTTCTTCGGCGGCGCGGTCGGCTCTTCCTGACCGAGCGGCTGCTCGAGGGCTGTGGCTTCGATAGCCGAGAGCGGTGGAGCAATGGCCCGTAAGGCGTCGTCGACCAGCAGAATCGCTGTTCACGCGACGCCGGGAGGCCCAGCCGCTCGCGGCGCGCATGCGGCCAGCGCACGCTCGACGAGTTCGTCGGCCAGGAGCATCTGCTCGCGCCGGGCAAGCCGCTGCGCGAGGCGATCGAGCGCGGGGTCCCGGCTCGATGATCTTCTGGGGTCCGCCGGGCAGCGGGAAGACGACGCTGGCGCACCTGGTCGCCAGCTCCACCGACCGCGAGTTCGTGCCGTTCAGCGCGGTGACCGAAGGCGTGCCGCGCATCCGCGAGATCGTGGGCGAGGCCGCGAGCGGCTCGATCCGGTGGCCCGCAGACCATCCTGTTCGTCGACGAGATCCACCGGCTCAACAAGGCGCAGCAGGACAGCCTTCTCCCGCCCGCCGAAGACGGCACCATCACGCTCATCGGCGCCACGACCGAGAATCCCAGCTTCGAGATCAACGGCGCGCTGCTGTCGCGCACCCGGGTGTTCGTCCTCCAGCCGCTCACGCCGGAGCACATCGAGCGCTGGTGCGGCGCGCGCTCGGCGATACCGAACGGGGCTCGGGCACATCAGCTCGACGGTGGATCCCGACGCGCTGAGCCTGATCGCGGTGGAGGCGGACGGCGACGCGCGGCGTGCGCTGACGGTGCTCGAGGCCGCGGCGGCGCATGTGGGACGAGCGGGGCACAGGTCACGCCGAGGTCGCGCGCGAGGCGATGCAGAAGCGCTTTGCCCGCTACGACAAGGCCGGCGAGGAGCACTTCAATCTGCTCTCCGCCTATCACAAGTCGCTGCGGGGAAGCGATCCGCAGGGGGCGCTCTACTGGATGGCGCGCATGCTGGAGGGCGGGGAGGATCCGATGACGCTGTTCCGCCGCGCGATCGCGATGGCGGCGGAGGACATCGGGCTGGCCGATCCGAACGCGCTGATGATGGCGGTCGCCGCGCGCGATGCGTTCCACATGCTGGGACCGCCGGAGGGCTATCTCCCGCTGGCGGAGATGACGATCTACCTGGCGACGGCGCCGAAGTCGAACAGCGCCAAGGTGGCGCTCGGCGCCGCGCTGGACGCGGCGCGGGAGACGCCGGCGCGCCGGTGCCGCTGCACATCCGGAACGCGCCGACGCCGCTGATGAAGGAGCTGGGCTACAACGGGGATACCAGTACGCCCACGACTCGCCGGAGGCATACATCCCGCAGGAGTACCTTCCGGATGAGCTGCGGGCAGCGCGTTCTACACCCCGGGCCGTTCGGGCTACGAGAAGAAGATCGCCGAGCGGCTGGAGTGGTGGGCCAGCTGAAGCAGCGGGGAGCGGGACGAGCCAGTGATCCGGCGCGGCTGAAGACCTCGGTGTGACACGAGGGCACTGTCCTTGCACGCGAACCGCTGCGCATCGTCAGCCTGATCGGAAGGGCATTCCCTCGTCAGGAGGTCTATCGATTCGATTGGCATGGATGATACGCCACCTTGGCCGGGCTCGGCTGAGCGGCATCGGCGACAACTTTCAGGGACCCGAGATTCGGCTCGACCACGTCGTGGTACGAGGCGTCGGGCTGACCGGAGGCAATCTGGATCTCATCGTGAGGTCGAGAACCCAACAACTTCACCCTGCAGGCACCAAGCTCCAGGTGGGCGTCGATGTCGGGGCTCGCACCTGGGCGACATCACCTACGACAACGACTTCCGGTTCCGAGAACGGCGAGACCACGTCACCCTGCCGCTTGAGGTTCGGCTGGTCCGGCGTCGGCAGCGCGGTCCGCGCGGCGCTGGGCTACGGCGATCTGCCCTACAAGATGAAGGGCCAGGCCACGCTGAAGATTGCCGGGGGCCAGCACGTGGTCCCCTTCACCCACGAGGGCCGCGCTCCCCTCACCCGCTCCGGCGGCAACGTCGCCGCTCCGCGTCGGACCATCATACACAGGAAGGTCACCCTATCAGACCACTGATCCCGGTCCGCGATCCCATCGAGCGTGCGGTGCTGGTAGCGGCGCCACGCAAAGGGTCGCCCGACGCGCGGCACGTCGACCGAACATCTCGAGGAGCTGACCCGGCTGGTGGACACCGCCGGTGCCGAAGTCGTCGGCCGCGTCACCCAGCACATCGCCTCGCCCAATCCCGCCACGCTGATCGGTGAGGGAAAGGTCGAGGAGGTGGCCGAGCGAAGTCGCCGCGTCCGACGCCACGCTGGTCATCTTCGACGAAGAGCTGTCCCCGGTGCAAGGCGCCAACCTCGAGCGCGAGCTCAAGGTCCGGGTGATGGATCGGGCCGAAGTCATTCTCGACATCTTCTCGACCCGCGCGCGCAGCCACGAGGCCAAGCTCCAGGTCGAGCTGGCGCAGCTCGAGTACCTGCTGCCGCGGCTCACCCGGATGTGGACCCACCTCTCGCGTATCCGCGGCGGTA
Source organism: uncultured Gemmatimonadales bacterium (assembly GCA_963825815.1). GTDB lineage: Bacteria > Gemmatimonadota > Gemmatimonadetes > Gemmatimonadales > GWC2-71-9 > CAVVWJ01. The sequence goes on from CAWGVB010000025.1 coordinate 133,325, forward strand.
TCGGTCTCCGGGGTCCGGGCGAAACCCAGCTCGAGACCGACCGCCGGATGATCCGCCAGCAAGATCCAGGGGCTCAAGGGCAAGCTCAAGGACGTGGAGAAGCACCGGGAGAATCTCCGCGCCGGCCGCGACCCGATGCTGAGCGTCGCCCTGGTGGGCTACACCAATGCCGGCAAGTCGAGCATCCTGCGAGGGCTCTCCGGCCAGCACGAGATCGTGGTGGAGGACCGGCTCTTCGCCACGCTCGATACCCTGACGCGCGAGGTGGATCTCGGCGAGGGCCAGCGCGCGCGGGTCACCGACACGGTGGGCTTCATCCGGAAGCTGCCCCACCATCTGGTCGCCAGCTTCCGGGCCACGCTGGAGGAGGCCCGGGCAGCCGACGTGCTGCTGCACGTCGTGGACGCGAGCCATCCCGACTGGGAGGGCCAGATGCGCGTGGTGGAGAAGGTGCTGGCCGAGCTCGGCCTGGCCGACCGGCCGGTCGTTCTCGTCTTCAACAAGATGGACGCGGTGCCGGACGCGTCCGGCTTCACCCGGCGGGTGCGCGAGCTCCACCCGAGGGCCGTCATCACCAGCACCATGCGCACCGACGGCCTGGCCCCCCTCAAGGCAGAGCTGCGCGATCTGGAGCGGGCCGGGCGGGTGACGGTGCGAGTGCGGGTTCCCCTGGCCGATGGAGCTCGGCTGGCGGAGCTCTATCGTGAGGGCGAGGTGCTGAGCCGGGAGGAGAACGGCGAGTCTACGAGCTGGTGGTGCGGCTGGAGCCGTGGCAGGTCGAGCGGCTGCGCCGGACGGTCTGGAGGTGTCAGGATGCGGCGAGCGGATCCGGCTGCGGAGGCGAGCGGGTAGGGGCGGGTAGCGGGGCAAGAAGAGCGTAAGCGGGATCTAGGACGAGCGTGAGCGGTAAGCGGGAGCTCCGAGACTCGAGACCCTCCGACGTCAATGACAGCTGAGGCTCTCGCTTCTGAGCCCGCTTACTGCTTACGTTCGTCCTATCCCGCTCACCTTCTGCTTACTTCCCCCGCTCAGCACCTGCTCCAGAATCAGCCAGCGATTCATCCCGGCAAACTTCTGGTGCATCTTGGTGACGGCGCAATTCCGGCCTGCTCGTCTTCCTCGATCTGCAGGTCGGCCAGGGCGTCGATGCCGCTCTTGAGGAACTTCCGAAGCCCCTTCTCCAGCGCCATGCCGGCCGTGCGGAAGTTGAAGAGGGTCGAGAACTGGAGGGTGAAGCCCAGGTCGGCGAGCTGCTGGTTGGTGATCAGCGTGCCGGCCTTCTTGGCCTTCCCGAAGTAGAGCGACGGCGACAGGTTGAACCCCAGCATCTGATCGGGGTAGTACTTCCGGACCCCTTCGGCGAACTCCTGCGGCTGGTCGAGCTCGGTGTTGTTGAACTCGGGCCAGATCACATCCACGCCCAGCTCGGCCGCTTCCCAGGCGTCCTCGACCGCCATCTTCACCCCGCCCGGCTCCCGGTCGGGCAAGCGCGCCGTCGATCGAGTCGGTCCGGGCGATGATCACGACGTCCACGCCGGTCGCCTGGGATGCGGCCTTGATCGCCTTGAGCTTGGCCAGCCAGTCCTTGCGCGGCACCAGGACCTTGTTCCGCTTCTGCTTGCCCACGTTCACGATGTGGCCGCAGGTGCGGTTGGACGGGTCCTGGTTCTCCAGGTGCACGCCGGCGGCGCGCGCCCGGATCAGCTCGACCGCCAGGGTGAAGGTCTGGGTCGGACCGCCGAAGCCGGCCTCCATGTCCACGAATGCCGGCGGGGCGTCGAGGACTTCCTTGCCGTCGGTGTCGTAGTAGTGGGTGTTCCGGGCGCCCTCGATGCCCATCCACATCTCGTGGACCAGCTTCACCATGTCGTGCGACGCGTAGACCCCGATATCGGGGAACATGCTCTTGGTGGCCGCCAGCTGCCAGCCACTGCCGTACAGCGCCTTGAAGCCCAGCCGGGTCATGATGGCCGAGGTGAAGGCGTCGTAGGCGCCGGCGGTGTGGAGGAAGACTTCCGGGCCCGGGCCTCGTGGAGCAGGCGGCGAAGCTTGTCGGCCGGCTCCTCGGTCTCCGGTGGGGCGAAGAGCTTGGCGACGGCCTCGGCGGGATAGACCGCATGGGCGGACACGGGACGGGTCGCAGTCGCCATTCGATGGGCTCTCCTTGAGGTCAGCGGTCACTTTGTGAAACTATTCACATGATAAGTGTGAAACGCGCCAGTCGCGCCAGTCCAGCGAGATCCACGCACGCCTTGCGGGAGTGCGTTCTGCTATACTTCCCCGCCTAGTGGATACCTCCGGACCCATGTTCATCACCAAACCCTTCATCAAGGACCGCAGGATCCGGTTCGCGCTCGTGGGCTGCGGCCGCATCTCGGCCAATCATTTCGATGCCCTCGAGAAGCACGCCGACCGGGCGGAGCTGGTCGGCGTGTGCGACGTGGATCCCGACGCGCTGGCCCGGGCCGTAGAGCGCACCGGGGCGCCGGGGTTCCGGGCCCTCGATGCCCTGCTGGCGGGCACCGACGCCGACATCGTGATCCTGGCCACCCCGAGCGGCACTCCACGCCGACCAGGCGATACAGGTTGCGGCGGCCGGCCGCCACGTGATGACCGAAAAGCCCATGGCGACGCGCTGGCAGGACGGCAAGCGCATGGTTCACGCCTGCGATCAGGCCGGGGTCCACCTCTTCGTGGTGAAGCAGAACCGCCGGAACGCCACCCTTCAGCTGGTCAAGCGCGCGGTGGAGAAGCGGCGGTTCGGCCGGATCTACATGGTGAACATCAACGTGTTCTGGAGCCGGCCGCAGTCGTACTACGACAGCGCGCCGTGGCGGGGGACCTGGGAGTTCGACGGCGGCGCCTTCATGAACCAGGCGAGCCACTACGTGGACCTCCTCGACTGGCTCATCGGCCCGGTCGAGAGCGTGCAGGCCTACACCGCGACCCTGGCGCGCAACATCCAGGTGGAGGACACCGGCGTCGTGAGCATCCGGTGGCGCACCGGTGCCCTGGGCTCGATGAACGTGACGATGCTCACCTATCCCAAGAACTTCGAGGGCTCGATCACCATCATCGGGGAGAAGGGGACGGTCCGGATCGGCGGAGTCGCGGTAAACAAGATCGAGCACTGGGAGTTCGCCGATAGGGACCCGGACGACGAGCAGGTCGAGCAGGCGAGCTACGAGACGACGTCGGTGTACGGGTTCGGGCACCCGCTCTACTACGACAATGTGATCAGGTCGCTCCGAGGCGAGGCCGTGCCCGATACCGACGGCCGCGAAGGGCTTCATTCGCTGGAGATCCTGATCGCCACGTATCTGTCCGCTCGCGACGGCCGCCGGGTGGCGCTGCCGCTGGAGTACTAATTCCTGTCCGTTCGCCCGAGCACTCCGCGTGTCCAATCTCCTGATCACCGGCGGTGCGGGATTCATCGGCGCCAACTTCACCCATTACTGGCTCCAGACGCACCCCGACGACGCGGATCGTAGTGCTGCGACGCGCTAACCTATGCGGGGAACCTTGCCAGCCTGGGATCGGCGCGTCACCGATCGCCGCCTCAAGTTTGTGCAGGGCGATATAGGAACCCCGGACTGGCCGAGAACCTGCTGCGAGAACATGCCATATCCCGGCTGGTGCACTTTGCCGGCCGAATCGCACGTAGACCGATCCATAGCGGGTCCCGATCTGTTTCTGCATACCAATGTGCTCGGCACGCACCAGTCTGCTGAAAGCCACGCGGACGGTCTGGTTGGACGAGCTGGTGGGGGTGGACCAGTACCCGGTTTCACCACATTTCCACCGACGAAGTGTACGGGTCGCTGGATCCTGACGATCCACCCTTCACCGAAGCAAGCTCGGTACCGTCCGAGCTCGCCCTATGCCGCGAGCAAGGCGGCCAGCGACCATCTGGTGCGGGCCTACCATCGCACCTACGGTCTCCCGATCACGATCAGCGAACTGTTCCAACAATTACGGCGCCTACCAGCATCCCGAAAAGTTGATTCCACTCGTCATCGTGCAATGTCCTCGAAGGCAAGCCGCTCCCGCATCTACGGCGACGGCCTCCAGGTGCGGGATTGGCTCCAGGTCCATGACCATTGCCGCGCGGTCGAACGAGTCCTGCTTCAGGGCCAGGCCGGTGAGACCTACAACGTGGGAGGCCAATCGGAATCGACCAATATCGATCTGGTGCGGCTGCTGCTGACGGCAATTCTGGGACGAGTGCTTTGCCGAGGATCCCTCGCTAAGCCGGCGATACCCCCGAAGCCCGGCGGGACCGGCGGCCGGGGCGGCCTCGCTCATCACCCACGTGGCAGACCGGCCCGGGCATGATCGCCGCTATGCCGACGTCGAAACAAGAAGATCGAGCAGGAGCTGGGGTTCAGGCCGGAGAAGACGCTGGAGAGCGGCCTGCGACAGACGGTGACTTGGTACCTCGAGCATGAGGAGTGGTGGCAGGCAGCTCGATGGACGGACGGTACCGTGAGTGGATGAAAACGCAGTACGGGAGCCTTGTGTCGTTCTGACCCGCGCAGTTACCCAGATCACGTGACGCTCAGCCTGGATTTCCCCATTTTCACCGATCTACCTCATGCGAAGTGTAGGCTTGCGGCTGACTTTGTTTTAGGTATGTTCGCCGAGACTTCGGGGGGGCTGGCTCATGACTTGCTTCACCAGCCCCATGTTCACGGAAATGGAATAAACCGACTATGACTAAGGGGACTCTTGTGTCGGCTTTATGTAGGAGTGATCGGAGTTCATGTCGCGATTGGAACCGATGTCGCGCGGTAGGCCAGCCTTCAATTCGAACCCCGCTTCCCGGCTCCGCGGGGGCCCCAGGGCTCCGCCTCAGCGCCCAGCGCAGTTCCCGGCGGACTCCACCGCACTAGAGACAGCTCCAAGCCCGACTGCTCTGACCCAGCGGGCGCCGCAGATGATGCGCATCACCTGGTGCGCGACGGCGGTTCGCGTCTCGGTCTCTTCTGGCCGGCGATACGATCGCCTTGCCTGCTGCGCATGGTGGGTCCGTGGTGTCCGCGACGCTGGGCTGGTTCGGACCGGCCATTAGCGAGCTGGTCAACCAGATCATTCCGCCAGGCGGGCTTCCCCTGGTCCAGCTGGTGCCCGCAGTGCTTCTGGGGCTGATCGCCGTGGACACCTATGGCGCGAGTGATCGGCGCCGGGATGCCGGCCGGCTGGTGGCCGGAGCCGACCCTGGGCCTCGCGCTTCCATTCTGGGGCTATCTCTGGGGCCACTTCTACACCGCTGCTGCTGCCCGGCTTCATCCTGCTGGCGGGCCTGATCGGTCTCACTCTGATCACCGAGCGTTACCTCATCGACCAGGCGGTACTCAAGCTCTGGCCCATCGGCCCGGGCGCGGCCCGCGCGCTGCCGATCAGCCGGGGGGAGCATACGCTGCGGGCCCTGGAGCATCCGACTCTGGCGGATGCCCGTATCTTACGCTGTCGGTGGCATCCTGGACCCCGAAGAGCTGGGCCTTCAGGGTCAGGAGGGCTTTGCTCGGCTGTGTCAGACGCTCAAGCGCTACCGGGCCGATACGGTCGTGCTCAGCGGCCCGTTGGACGACCGGGCCTTGGCTGAAGTGATCGACGCGGCCGGAGCCGCCGGGTCGCCAGCTGGATCGCCATCCCGAGGACCTTCGTGGTTGGCGGGGTCGAGTCACGTATGGTATGGAGTCGGGGTGCTCCGCTCATTCGGCGCCCTCAACCGCCCCGGCCTTCGGGGACGGCAGCTGTCGACGGAAGCGCACCCTGGACCCTGGTCATCTCGGGGCTGGGCATGGCTCTGCTTCTATGGGCCGTTCGGCCTCGTTGCCGTCGCCATCTATATCTCCTCCCCGGGGCCGATCTTCTTCCGGCAGACGCGGGTAGGGCTGGGTGGCAGGTTGTTCAAGATCACCAAGTTTCGGAGCAGGTGCATGACGTGGAGGCGCTGCGGCAAGACCTGGCTCCACGCAGCCTCTACAATGACCTCCGGCTGTTCAAGATCAAAGACGATCCGCGGGTCACGCGGCTAGGAGCCTTGCTGCGGAATAACGAGTCTGGACGAGCTACCCCAGCTGTGGAATGTCTTGAGTGGCAACATGTCGCTGGTGGGTCCTCGCCCGCCGCTGCCCGCCGAGGTCGATCTCTACCTGCGAGGAGCACCACTATACCCGCTTTCATGTGAAGCCGGGTATCAACGGGGTCCCTGGCAGGTCGACTGCGGGAATTTCATCACCCAGCCCCTCGAGGAGGTCATCCGACTGGAGATCGACTACATCCTCGGTACCGACACTCTGGAGGGATCTCGGTATTCCCCTGAAGACCATTCCCGCGGTTATCAACATCGGGGGCGCTGGCTGATCCCACCCACCGACCTCGCCTTCTTCGCTGCACCATAGAGCACCTCGAGCGGGTTTCCGAGCAACAATTCAGGTTTGCCGGTCTGGTCCATGTGTCTTCTGCTGGTCATCGAAGAGGAGAACCTGGGCAGAGCGGAGCTGTCCTTTCTCGAGCTTTCCCGGTCGCTGGCTCGGCGCGCCGGAGGCGCACCTGGCGTTGAGCGAGACGGCGTGGAGATCGCACAAGCACTCTTATGCCTCACTGCTGGACCAGCAGGTCACGGTTCACCTTGGGAGCCGCCCTCTCTACCCTGGGACGTTCACCAATCTTCACGCACTCCTCCGACAACCGGTGGCCCAGGAGCTCGGCGGTCGTAATTCGTGGTTCGGGATCCCGCTGCACTCCTGGTGAACCTCCCCACCGTCGAGCGGGGTCAAGCCGTGCTCGACGCGGCCCAAAAGTCTCAGCCCATCTACCAGTCTGGGGACTGCTCCACCTGGTGCAGCCGCCCAGCAGGCTCGGCACTCGGCTGGGGTTAGTGCGGGACACGATGGTCACTTTATTTCTGGCACGATTCGACCGGTTGCTCACTGTATCCAGAGCGGGCGCACTCCAGCCCTGCCGGTCGCTATGCGCTCCCCGTGCCAGCGATAATCGATCCGCCGACTGCACCGAGGCGAGCCCGCCGGTAAGCCTGAGCGAGCGACGGTTCCCGCGGGCGACGCACTATCTTCCTGCAACGATTTCTGTTGGGGCTGGTGGGATTGGTTCGAGCTGCGGGAGACGGGCCTTGACGCCGCGCTGCGAATCACCGCGCAGTGGTTCATCAACGGGCTTCCCGTATCTGGTCGTCATCGGTGACGGACCTGATCTGCCCGCGATCAGGCGCCTGGCAGAACGAATGGGCCTGGACTCCAGCGTCACCTTCCTGGGTTGGCGAAGGACGCCGAGGTCTAATCCCGCTGCTGGATGCCGTGCCGCTGCCCTCCCACTTCGAGGGCCTGCCGCAGACGGCGCTGCAGGCAGCCAGCGCCGGTGTACCCGTGGTAGCGTACGCGGTAGATGGTCTGATCGAGCTACTTCCACAGCAGTTTCTCGTTCCGCATGGCGATGAGGCCGGCTTTGCCCGAGCGGCTCGCGAGCTGATTCAAGGCGCGCGATCGTGGCCCCAGGAGGAGATGACGCGATGAGCGGTCGAGTGGGGGACCCCGTCCGCGCCGCCGCCCGGCTCCTGGGGCTCTTAGGCGGAAGGACCTAGCCGACGGATGACCTGCCGTTGGCCCGGCCGGCCCTGGCCTTTTCCAGGACCTTGGAACCGATATACCCCAGGGAAAAACCCGGAGCCACGCCGAGGGCGCGGACGAACGAGCCGATCGCGCGAAGTGGGGCGCCGCGGCGCGCGGCGGTAGCCCCTACCACAATCCAGCCGCGAGCCCGATCAGGCGGCGATGGACGCGTCAGGTGCGGCAGATTCGTCCGGAGTGTCTGTTCCACTCCGACCCAGACGGCGTTGCCCGGAGCTGTATTGGTGAGTGACCGGCCGTGCCAGCGGTACTCGTACAGTGTTTTCTGTAGCCGCGCGATCTCGAACCGTCGGTAGACTCGAAGCCAGTAATCGTAGTCTTCGGCGAGGAACAGTCGGGTATCGTACGAGCCGACGCTCTGGTACGACTGCTCGGCGATAGAGGAAACAAGGACCCACCGCATTCATGTAGGCCAGCTTAGATGCCGGCTGCGAGGGGTAATCCGGATCCGGCGCCCTGTATCATCGATGAGCACGGAGTCGGCGTAGACCAGACCGATTGCAGGGTGCTGGTCGAGGTAGGCCGTGAGCTCCTCGATCGCCGTAGGCAGCAACCGGTTGTCATCCGACGTCCAGGTCAAATACTCGCCGCGGGCCGCGGCGTGTCCGGTGTTCAGGGCCTCAGGCAACTTACGGTTGCGCTGGTGCCGGATGCTTCTAATCCGGTTGTCCCGGCTCAGGAATTCGGCAATGATATCGGGCGTCGCGTCATCGGAGCAATCATCAATCAGGATGAGCTCCCAGTTGCGATAGGTCTGGCGGACGCAACTCTCGATCGCCTCGGCCAGGTATCGGGCGCCATTGTATGCCGGGAGAATGATGGAAACGAGCGGCTGCATTACGATTTTGGCGGGGTACTTACAGGGCGATCCCACGCTACCGGAATAAAGACGCTGGAATCGGGACGCTTCCTGCGGAGATGGAAACCTGCGGGCGCCACCTTGCGATAGGCTGCCCCGAGGCGTCGGGCCATCCCGCGCATCGCGCGGCGGGGCAGAGAGGAACCGGACGACTGGCGCGGCGCTCCGCTCACCGGCGTTGTCCTGCCACATGACGGCATAATCGCTCTGTTGCGGCGTCACTTCAAAAACTACAGCGTTTTGAGTTCGTCGGGCCTGAATCAAGAGATACATAGGGGCGCTGCTGAGCATCTCCACCCTGCGTCCTGCCAAGGCTGGATCCACCACCTCATACCAGGGAGCGTCTGGACTGGTTTCGCAGACAATGGCTCTCACGACCTCGTAGCCATTGTCGGCAGACAGAACCCGAAAGAACAACTCGGGGCTGAATTGATAAAAGCCGTGTCCCATGAAGTTGTTGGCCGGCGTCATCAGTAGAAGATGTCCACCTTCCTGCACCATTTCCATGCAGTTCTTCAACGCGACCGGGAAGTTAAACACGTGCTCCAGGGTGCCGGCATCGATCACGGCCGAGAAAGCACTCTTGAGTGATTCCGGGATCGGGTTGTTCATGTCATGCACCAGCGAGGCCTGCTCGTAGTGCGACGCGTCAACCGAGGAGATCTGCTGGGCGCCCAGGTGCCGGAGCAACGGCTCAGCGTATCCGCTCGCCTCAGTCAGCAGCCGTTCGGTTTCCGCACGACCGTCGGCCAGACTGGAGCGACGGAGCAGGCGGTGCAGCGTAACCGGGTCGATAAACAGCTCCTGCCGGCCAATCATCGCCGTACGATCGAACCGCACGCCACTCCGATGGGCGGCAAGCAGGAACTTTATGCCTTGAACGTCGAAGCCCATGGGCTCTCCGTTCTCCACCAGAGACGGCCGCGCTGTCCGTATCGCCGCAGCAAGTCAGGGACAAAGTCCCTCCAGGAGAACACGCCTGGGTCGAATGCTCGCTGGAATTTGCGGGAGCGAGGAAGCGGGTACCGGCCTCCGAGGGCCTCTTCGATCAGCCGCAGGTAGGACCTCCCCATGGCCTGAACCGAGAAGCACGACTGAGCCCTGATATGCGCCGCGCCGCTCATGCGAGACCACTGGGCTGGGATTCCGGTACAGCGTTTCTACGGCATTGGCGAATCCGGCGGTGTCGCCCACCTCCACCAGGAGGCCGCTTTCACCGTCCTGGATGGCGTGGTCAGTAATGCCCGGCAAGCGACTCACCACGGGAACGCAGCCACAGGCCATACTCTCCAGCAGTGCGATGGGCAGTCCCTCGTAAAGGGAGGGCATCAATAGAACGTGGGCGTCGAGCAGCAGATCGTACACCTGATGATGGGTCAACCCCTGGAGGAACCGGGTGCGCTCCAGCAGGCCAAGCTCGCCGAGACGCCCGACGGAGTTGCTGAGCATCCGGTCCATCTCCCACAATCGTCAGTCTGCAGTCGACACCGCGCTGGAGACAGGCCTGATAAATACCGGGCAACCAGAGCACGCCCTTCTGGCCATGATCGAGCCGGCCTATGAAGATCAGCTCCAGCGGCGTGCTCCAGCCTCGTCGCGCCTGCCACTGAGCCGCGTCCGGCAGCTCCACGCCCGAGGTTATCTCCAGGATTGGGCGAGAGGATTCCCGGCGCTGAGCAGTGCTTGCCACCTTGGGACTTACCGCCACCGCCACGTTCCAAGCCTCCGGATTCCCGCAGCCGACCCGGTAGATCTCCTCGTTGTCGTTGTGGAGAATGGGAATGGCCACGACATCGTCGGGCAGCCGAGCCAAGCCCGCTTGGGCGTGCCGAGAATGGTTCAGGAGGATGAGGTTGTACTTGCCCTCGCGAAGCCGTGCGCTCACTCGCCGCGTGTGTTGCAGGGGGTTGAATGGTCCGGAGCTGCGGTAGCCGGCAACGTGGTAGGCGGGGACACCCACTTCCGCGAGCGCGGTCAAACCACTCGCCTCGGCTCCAGCGTGGTGATGAGCTCCACCTCATAACCATGATCCCGAAGGTACCCCCCGAGCCGCAGCAGGAACGACTCCATTCCGCCGCAGTGCATGGCGTAGGTAACCAGGGCGATCCGGGTCCGCTTTTCCATTCCGGCTAGTTGGGAAGCCAGCCGTGCAGCCATAGCCCAAGAGGCTCGCGCGGCCGGAGCAGCATCCGCCGGGCGAGCCAGCGCAGCCTGGGTACGGCAGCGCCCGGCAGCGGATCGGCCCGAATGATGCCTGTGCTGATCCGGCTGAACCCTGCCAGCTCGCCGGTATGACGAAGAGCCGGCTCGCTGAAGTAGAGGAGGTGAATCGGCGGCAGCCAGTCGGGCCGGCTGCTGGTCTGCACCGTGCGGCAGTTCCAGTTCGGCACCGTGAAGAAGGCCTGTCCACCCGGCTTCAAGAGCCGCTGGGTCTCCCGCAGAAATTCCACCGGCGAGCTCAGGTGTTCCAGCACCTCGAAGGCGGTGATCACCTCGAATCGCTCACCCTCCTCTGCCAGGTCTTCGATGTTGGCCACCCGCATGGGAAACGGGGCCAGCGCTCGGCCGGTCGCGATTGCCAGCTCCGAGACATCAACCCCAGTCACGTCCCACCCCCGGGCGTGCGCCGCAAGGCCAAACCGTCCCACACCACAGCCGACGTCCAGCAGCCTGGCTCCGGGCGAATGCCGCACCTGCTCGAAGAATGCCCGGTACGTCGGATGTTGGCCGAGCTCGTGCGCGTCGAGCTCCTGAACAGCCTGCACCTGATCGCTTTCGTATTCCGCGCTTTGGTACACCCGGTCGTAATCCACGGTCTGGTGAAAGGCTTCCGGCGTGAACCGTAGTCCGCACCTGGGGACACCGATACATCCGGTATCCCGCCAGCTCTACCGCTTCCGGCTCTGCGGGGGTCTCACAGGCGGGACAGGGATACTGAATTGCACTCATAGGTGCTCGGGCGTTCTCCGGCCTTCCGCCGATGAGCGAGCGCTGCCGCGCCGGAGCTGTGACCTCACCCGGGCGAACAGGTTCTGCCGTGACCGATCGATCCACGAACAGCTGCAGCGTCAGAAACCCGGTAAGCAGCGCAACCGGTGCCGCAGCGATGGCCCGCCTGCTCGAGGGCAGCGCCACGCAGGCGATGGTGAGGCAGAGAATGAAGGTCAGGGTCAGGAAGAGCCGGGGCAACATTCCGGGCGGGAGATCCTCCCGTACGTAGAGAAAGCCCCACAGACTGAGCACCATGTAGGCAATAGCCGATCCGAAGGCGAGCGAGCGGGCACCAAACTCACCGACCGTAAACCAGACGATGGCGATCAAGACCAGTCCCCAGGACAGGTTCAACGCCAGACCGCGCCACATCTTTCCTCGAGCCTCGATGGCGGCTCCCGCGGCGGTGCCGATGCTGCTGATCATGATGCTGCAGATCACGCCTATCAATACCGGCGCACCATGCACGAACTCCCGGACCGTAGAGTCCCATGATGAAGTCAGCCAGGAACATGAGGAGCGCGCCTGCCGGGAGCACCACGAGCACGGTGAGGCTTTGGGTCAGGACCAGGGTTTTTCCGAATTCGCCGGAGCGTTGGGGATGGACCGAGGAGGCCATCAAGGGAAGGGCAACCCGAATCAGCACGGAGGGAAGTAAAAGCAGGGCCAGCCGCCATTGGTTGGCGGCGTTGAACAGGCCCAGCTCACCATACCCGCCAGGTTGATTCGCCAGTACCGCGTTGGCCAGCCACATCACCGGTGCGACCACCAGGGCGCTGAGCAAGGCGGGCAGCGAGAACGACCAGAGAATCGGGAGATCCGCCCGAACTCCCTGGTAGGTAATGGGCACTCCGGCCCGGACGCACTCACTCCTGAGCGCGCTCTGGCTGAGCCACCAGCCGACGGCGCCCACAGCGACGCTGGCAACCACCGCACCCATCAGACCGAAAAACCAGACGCCGGCGATCAGCAAAGGAAACGTGAGAAGTCCCCGGATGATGCTCACCCGAGTGGTGGCCTTGAAGGCTTCCAGCCCCGCAAGTGAGCCGGTCTGCACACCATCCAGGGTGTTGAGAAACAGGAGAACGCACCCGACCCGAAGCTCGTCGGTCAATTGGGGTGCGTTCAGGGTTTTTGCCGCAAGCCAGGGCGCGGCGGCAAAGAGGATGAGTGCCACCGCGCCCCCCGAGATCAGGGCCACCTGAACGACCAGACCCAGAACGTGACCGGCGCGGGCAGGATCGGTGACTCGGCGTTCAGCCACGAACTTGGTTGCCGTGAGCCCCAGACCAAGACCAGCCAGCATGCCGAATGCGCCCACCGTGCCTGTTACCATCCCGAATTCGCCGAAGGTCACCTTGCCGAGCAGGCGGGCGGTGACGATGGACGCGAGCACCGCCAGGCCCTGAGCGGCACCCATCCCGATCAGGGACCACCAGGCGCCCTGCACAAAGCGGGTGCCCAGGGATATCGGCGGGCTTGGAGTTGAGGTCACCGCGATGTGAGCAGCCGGGCCCTGCGGCGAGACTCGGCCTGACGCCAGCGGCGCCGAACATACGCGCCGAGCTGCTCTCGAAACCGCTCGGCGCCGAATTCCAGCGCGTTCTGTCGGCACGCGTCGCTGCGGATGAGTCCGCTCTCCCGCTCGAACCGCCCACGGCATCGACCAGCGATCTGCACGTCTGCTCCTCGAAGAAGAGCCCGGTCGGGTCCGCCTCGCCGGTCGGGCGTATGGTCTCGAGCGCGCCGCCCTTTCCGTAGGCGATGACCGGCGTGCCGCAGGCCTGTGCCTCCAGCGGCGCGATGCCGAAGTCCTCCTCCGCGGCGAAGACGAAGGCCCGGGCGCGTCGAAGCCGGTCGCGCAGCACCTCGAACGGCTGCTGGCCAAGAAACTCGATATTCGGCTGCTCCGCGAGCCGAATCCGCCTGGCTTCGGGCCCATCGCCGATCACGACCAGGCGCCGGTCGGGCATGGCGGCAAACGCTTCGACGATCAGATCCATCCGCTTGTAGGGCACCATGCGCGAAGCGGTGACATAGAAATCCTCGCGGGCTCCGCCCGGAGTGAACGCCTCCACGTCCACCGGCGGGTAGATCACGGTGGACTTCCGGCGATACGCCTTCCAGATCCGCCGGGCGATGTAACGGGAGATCGCAATGAATCCATCGACCCCGTCGGAGCTCCGCACGTCCCAGAGCCGCATCCGATGCAGCATCCAGCGGGCCAGCGCTCCCTTGACGCCCCGGTCGAGCCCGGTCTCCCGGAGATACTGGTGCTGCAGATCCCAGGCGTAGCGCATCGGCGAATAGCACATACACAAATGGAGCTGGTCCGGTCCGGTGAGCACGCCTTTGGCCACCGCATACGAGCTGGAGAGCACCAGGTCGTAGCCGGAGACATCCAGCTGCTCGATGGCGAGCGGCATGAGGGGAAGAAAGCTCCGGTAGCGCCGCCTCATGCCCGGAATCCGCTGCAGGAACGAGGTCTGGACTCTTCGGCCCCCCAAGAAACCGCGCTCGGCCGGGGGCACGAAATCGATCAGGCTGAACACGTCGGCCTCGGGGTAAACGGCCAGCATCTGTTCCAGCACCCGTTCCGCGCCGGCATAGGTGACCAGCCAATCGTGCACGACGGCGACTCTCACGCCGGGATCCGGTCGAGAATGGAGATCAATTCGTGCACGCTGCGTTGCCAGGTGAACTCCCGGGCCCGCGCGGTTCCCGCCCGCACCTGCTGCTCTCGCCTCCCGGGCTCGGCGACGATCTCCCGAATGCCCCTCGCGATATCGTCAGGATCGCGCGGGTTGCAGTAGCGGGCACCGCTGCCGCAGACTTCCGGCAGCGGGCCCGCGTTGCTGACGAGGGCCGGACAGCCGCACAACATGGCCTCGAGCGGAGGCAACCCGAACCCCTCGTAGAGAGAAGGGAAGACAAAGCACAAGGCGTTCTCGTAGAGAGCCCGAAGCTCCCCGTCGGTAACGTACCCGGCGTCGATGCTACTCTCACTGCGGGCCGACGCGGCAAAGACCCGGGCGTTGGTTCCCCCGGCGAGAACCAGCGGGAGCTGCTTCACGCCCAGTGCGGCCACGGCGGCAACCAAGGCTCCAAGATTCTTGTGTGGGCTTCGGCTTCCTACCGCCAGAATGTATCGTCCTGGCCCAACCGGGAGTCGGTGAAACACTCCCTTGTCGGCAGGGGAGTGAAGGACGTGATCCGCTCCCAGTGGCAAAACATCAAGCTTGTCGTGGGGAATGCCGGCACGGCGCGACAGCTCCTCCCGGGAGAACTGGGAGTCCGTGATCACCCGGAGCGCCCGGCGGCCCAGTAGCGGGATAAGGAGGCGATACCAGGAACGAAAGGCCGGAGAATAGGCCTGGGGAATCGCAAAGACGGATGCGTCGTGGATGACGACAATGGATCGAACCCCGACCGGCGCGGTATTACAGAGATTGAGCAGCAGGCGGCCCGCGGTGTAGGCAGGCAGCTCCAGCTGCTCCCACTGTTGACCGCGAAGGCGACCGACCTCGACCGTGCTGATGTGATCAAGAGTCGATGTGCCGCCGTTCTCCCGCCGGTGCCACTAATCGGAAGGAGTATCGCTTTCGCAACTCAGAGCTGGCCTTGAGCTCGCGATCGAGCGCGCGCACCAGCTGCTCCGCAACTCGCTGTACGCCGGTGGTTGCCTGCGTCAGGAAGCGCGCGTTGATGTCGATCAGTCTCATGCTTCACCGGCAGGTGCAACGCTCCAGCTGGCGCGGCTGTCGTGCAGCATCCTGGTTGCTCGACTCCCGGACCAGTCCACATAGTACAGCAGCATGCCGACATTGATCCAGAAGAAGGCGTGCAGCAGCTCGTATCCGATGCTCATATTGAGCATGATGGTGAGTGCGCCGAGGAGCAGCGCGAGGTAGGTTGGCCGCGTCTCGGCCGGCACCATTTGGTAAGCTCTGAACGAAGCGCCGCACCAGGAATCCCAGCAGCAGAAGCAGCAGGACGAAGCCCAGCACCCCAGTCTCGGCGAACACCTTGAGGAAATCCATGTTCGGCGTGTATCCCGGATAGTACATCGGGTCGCCAAAGACCACCTGGCCGCGGTAGACCCCGTAGTGGCCCGCTCCGATCCCGACAAACGGGTGTTCCCGGATGATGCCCACGAGAAGGAGGAGATTCCCCAGCCGCTCCACAAAGGCCCCAGCCGAGAGTCCGGACTGCAGTGTATCCCGCAGGGTGGGCAGCCGGAGCAGGAGGGCTCCCACGATCGGAATCATGACCAGACCCGCCAGTCCCAACGGAACCCGGGCCCGGGGGTACACCAGCATGAGGTACAGCCCCACTACCAGCAGCGATATCAGGGCGAACTTCGACTGAGACAGCAGCAGTGCAGCGGCAGCGAGCAGACCGGCAGGCCAGAAGCGTCGGAGATGCCGGGGAGAAAGCATCAGCAATAGCGGCGTCAGCAGCGCCACCGACAGCTGCTGCGGCTCGGCGGTGGGACCGGCCAGCCGGGGAAGGAACGCATCAGTGGGCCACACTCCAAGCGCGCCGCCGAAGCTCGGGGCGATCAGCTGATTTTCCGTCCGGAATCCGGCGAGGTACAGCGCCAGAAAGACATACACCAGCAGGGTGGCGGCCACACCGGAGTAGATCATGAACCGGATCATCCGGTTCTCCGAGACCAGGCCCGCAGCCAGGGCGTAATAGCAGAGATACGCCATGGCGAAGGCGGCCGCGTACTTGGAGAGATCCATCACGAAGTAGAGGGGAAAGAAGTTCTCCCCATAGGCGAGCTGCCGAACAAACATCAACAAGAGAAAGGCGACGAAGGCCGCGACCCACCACAGATAGCTCCGCGCTGCCGCCCGTGCGATCAGTGGGCCTTTGATCAGCAGCCGAACGAGCAGAAGTGCGAGGGCCGTCCAGCCGAGCACCCGCTGGAGCGGCAGCGCCACGCCACCCAGCTCGGGCGGGCGCAGCCAGACGAAGCAATAGAGCAGGGCCGCCAAGGCTGCGACGAACCCAATCACCGGATGCCTCTCAGCTCCGAGGAGAGGCTTCGCGAGCCTCCTCCCACGCTTCCCGGAAGGCCAGATAGTCTGGAGTGGGAGACCGCCGATGCCCGCGCGCGAGCCGCGGCGACATATGCCAGCGACACTCCCAGTGCGCCGCCGAAGATGAGGGCCACTAAGGTACCCATGATGCGGTGAGGGCCACTCGGTCTGACCGGCGCGAGCGCCGAATCGATGACCGTAAGCACCGGTGTGTCCCGGACCTCGGCTATGCGGGCCTCTTCATGTGCCTTGGTGAGCGTCTGGTAGACCTCTTGCCGCAGCTGCACCTGCCGGTTGAGCCGGCTGTACTCGAACGTGAGCAGCGGCGAATCCATGTACTGCCGGTTTCGCTGTAAGAATGCGAGCTGTGCCTGTTCGGCGGCGCGGAGCTCCTGCTCAGCCACCGCAAGGCGCTCACCGGAGAAGCGTCGTTGCTCCCGAGACTGACTCTGGCGGCTTTCCAGATTGAACTTGTTGATCAGCTCGACCAGATGGTTGGCAACGTCGGCCGCCAGGCGGGGTGACTGCAGCGTCACCTTGAGTGTGACGATGCCGGTTGGCTTATCCGTGGTGGCCTCGGTCCGCTTGCGCAGGGTCTGAACCCCGGTCTGCAGCTGCTCCTCGCGAGTGCGGCCGGGCACCTCGAGCAGCGCCAGAAGGGGACGAGGAGGGGAAGCTGAATCGGTGCGGAACTCGGTCAGCAGCGTGGGCCGGAGCACCTCCTCACTATGGACCAGGCGCACGAAGAACTCGGGAGACACGCTGCTGGAGCTGCCGCTAGGAAGTCCCAGCTGCCCGGCGAGACCCGCCAGCCCCACCAGGTTGCTCATCAGCCCGGAGTTGGACGAATTCTCCGGAGTAAATGACGTGGTTGCGGTGTAGCTGCGCCGCTGCAGGAGGAGGAATAGGGCCGCCAGGAAAGCGCAAATGAGCGCGGTGGTCGCGATCAGCTTCCAGCGCCGCACCAGCGGCGTAAGCAGCTCGAAGAGCGAGATGTCTGATTCGGCCGGTGCGGTGCGAGAGGAGGGCTCTACGCCCGACTTGAGCCCGGCCGTCACTGTTTGGCCACCACAACCACCGTCACCAATGCCGCCATGAGCTGCGCGATGGTGGCGATCACGCCGACCGTATTGCTGGGCTGATCCTGCACCCGCTTGGCCGGCACGAACACCACGGCGCCGGGCTCAGGGTGCGGCACCTTGTCGGGAAGAATGGCCCGCCGGTTGACGCCCTGGCGCTTCCCGTTGGCCTGGGTGACGTACGAATGTTTGCTGTCGCTCAGCTGGGTGTAGCCGCCGGCCGCATCGACATACCAGTCGAGCGATTTCCCCGGCGTATAGGGCACTGCGCCGGGAGAGTTGACCGCGCCCTGCACCATGATGATGGGGTTGTACTCCGGAATGTGAACCGAGTCGCCGCCGGCGAGGATCACGTTGTCTCGCGCGTCCGCATCCTTCAGCACCCAGGGAAGATCGATGCCCACCCGCTCGTTGTAACCGTGGGGCAGGGAATCATGAGAGGGCGCCGGCGGCTGATCCAGCCGGGGCGGCTGGTCATCGGACGGCTGAAAGCCCTTCTGATAGGTGCGGTAGAACTGGATCCCCCCGGCATAGGCCTCACCGGTCAGGCCCCCGGCCCGGGTGATCAGATCGCGCAGACGCTCGGTCTTGGTGCGGAGGGCGTAGCGGCCGGGATGCTTCACCTGGCCGGTCAGGTACACCAGGCGCTGGGTTTCCCAGCCGGGCCGGCGCATGATCAGCACGTTGTCGTACGGCTGAAGCGCCAGGTCGGGGACTCCAGCCGCGCCACCGGTATGGGGCGGCGCCAGCGGAATTCCGTCGGTGCCTCCGCTGGCCAACGCGGTCGAGTCCAGCCGGACTCGAATGGTCTGCGCCAGCGATCCGGGATCGGCGGTCTGAGTCCGCCGCGCGATCTCTGCTTCCCGAAGATCGGCGTCTTCGGTGACACCTTCGGCCAGCAGCACCAGATCGCGCATCGTCATGCCTTCACGAAACGGCACCCGGCCCGGGCGGCGCACCGCTCCGGTAACCGTGACATAGCGGGTGGGAAGAAAGGCGGAGCGGGAGAAGATCCGGATCTCATCCATCTCCTGCAGGGTGAGATCGTTCCTCACCTTGCCCGTGGTGTCCGCAAACGCAGAACGCAGCTGGATCCGGCTCGAATCGTCGTTGGTGCGTGAGACCAGAATCCGATCCAGATACACGTCCGGCTTGGGTCCGCCCGGCGAGCTTGATCGCCTCGCTCAACTTCATCCCCGGCCGGAATCCGACCTGTCCCTCCACCCACACGTTGCCGGACACGGTCACGTACCCGCGCAGCCGATCGGCGACCGACAGCACGGTGACCGAGTCGCCGGCCGACATCGGGACGGCCGGCACCGTCCCTCCGGCCATCTGCTCCGGCGCCACATCTACCACCACCCGGGCCCGGGTGCCTCCGCTGCGAGACTCCGGCGGCAGAATCCGGTGAATCCGCACCCGGGTCTGGTAAGCCGCGGGACCAAAGCCGCCGGCGAACTCGATCAGGTCGCGCAGCGTCTCCTGCGGCAGCATCTCGTACACGGCGGGACGGGTGACCTCACCGGCGATCTTGACGAATCCGCTGTGCACCGGAACGAAGACGACGTCGCCGTTTTGCAGCCGGGTCTCGCTGTCGTTGATGCCGTGCAGCAGATAGTCGTAGACGTCGATATCGGACGATCAGCTTCTCGGCCCGGCGCACCTCCACCTTGCGGAAGCTGCCGTTGCTGCTGGGCCCGCCCGCGGCGTAGAGCGCGGTGAGTACCGTTCCCGAAGCCGGAGATCTGATAGGCGCCGGGACGCACCACGTCGCCGATGACGAACACCTGGATGTTGCGGAGCTTGGCCAGGGAAACCTGGAACTTGGTGCGTGGCGTTCGGGCTTCGGCGCACCCCGGAATACACCCGGCGCAGCCGATTGTAGAGCTGATCTTCCAGCTGGCCCATGGTCAGATTGGCCACGTACACCTGGCCCACCTGGGGAATCACGATGAACCCCTCGCGGGTCACGTTCAGGGTGTACGACTCCTCCACGTCGCCGGTGAGGATCAGTACCAGCACGTCGCCCGAGCCCAGCCGATAATTCTCGTCCACCGGGCCCGACTGCACCGGCTGGAACCGGGTCGAGGTTCGCCGAAACGTCTCCAGTCCGAACAGCTTGAGGCCGCGACCCTGCAGCACGCTGAGCGAATCGGCCAGAGAGTCGGCCCGGGCGGAATCGGCTCTGACGAGACTTGAGTGAGTCGAGAACCTGCTGGAGCGAGTCGGAAACGGCGAGAACCGAGTCCTGGACCCGGAGTGAGTCGGTCTCCTGCTCGCTCAGAATGCCGAGGCTCTGCACCGCCTCCAGCGTGCGGGGGCCGGGCCGAACCCGCCGGGTCGTGTCCGCTCCCATGAGGTAGTCGTCCAGCAGAGTTCTCGGGGTAGCCCGAGGCGCGGAGCCGGGCCCGCACCTGGTCGGGCGTGAGCCCCGACTCGAGCAGTCTCTGCCGCAGCCGTTCAACCACCTGAGGCTGATTCTGGAGCGCCTCGCGGGCCTGGTCCGGGGTGGGCAGTTGCTGCCCCGGCGCTACCTGCGGTATCTGGGCGCTGAGCCGGGGCGCAAGCAGTCCCAGGCCGAGGCAGACGAAGGCCCCGGCGGTGCGCCGGACAGATCTCAGAGGGAAGGGCATGGGGGGTCGAAGTTCGCTCGTAAGTTACCCGATGTCAACCGCTTGCAGGTGCTAATCTGCGCCAGAAGGCGAGGGTCTTGGCGGCAATGGCCGAGTCGGAGAACTCGTCCATGATTCGCCGCCGGCCCGCGGCACCGAGCCGCTCGCACTCCGCCCGATCGGCATAGAGCTCCTGCAGCGCCGTGGTGAGCGCCGGCACGTTCTCCTCGGGGACTATCTTGCCGGTTTCCCCCACGATCTCGGGCAAGGCACCGGAGTCGCTCGCCACCACCGCCACTCCGTTCGCCATGGCGTAGAGCGCGCCCCGTGCCGCCGAGGCCACCCAACGCGGAGTAGTTCGCGCGGGAAACACCACGCAGTCGAGGTGGGGCCAGACCTGGTCCACCGATTCCCTGGGCAGGGGCCCGAGCCACGATACCCGTGCCGAAATTCCCAGCCGCTCGGCGAGCGCCTCCAGCTCTTCCTGGGAGGGGCCGGTGCCGATCACAGTCAGCGTCCATTTGCCGGTCATTCCCACGCAGGCCCGAAACAGCAGGTCGAGTCCCCGCTCCGGCACCAATCGGCCGACGAATCCGATCGCGAGGCCCTGGTGGGAAATCCGGGGAGTCGTGACCGGAGGAGTCACCCCGATCTGGGGGAGCGCCAAGCTGGGAATGGCCGGCTTGCGATGGGTCGCGAGTCCCAGGGCGAGGCGGTTGGCGCCCATGATTCCCTGCGCCAGGCGAAGACTTCGCTCCCGCCGGAAACGCTGACCCAAACCATGCCTCTGCGGCAAGCTTTCTGCGGTGGAGAGCACCGTCTTAATGCCCAGACGGCGGGCCAATCGAAGGGCTACGCTGGCCGGCTGGGTCCAGGGCTCTTCCTCAATATGCAGCACGTCAGGACGAAAGTCGGTGAGCAAACGGCGCAGGGTCTTGGCATTCCAGTGAAGCCGGCTCGGGTCGGCCATCCGGCCTCGCACCGCAACCGGAACCACGCGCACGCCGGTGTCGTCGCCCCAGACCGTGCCGTGAATCTGCCGGTCGTTGGCCGCCCAGCGATCCGGCACCGCTACCGCCAGGCTGACGCCCAAACCGGCCAGACAACGCAGCTTGTCCCGATTGGCCGGATCGGCGTAAAGGTGAGATACGATGACGGCGCGCATGGGGATCAGTCGCTAGTCACCAGTCGCCAGTCGCCGGTGGTTAGTCGCCAATGATTGGGATGCATGGGTTCAATACCAATCTGAAGTTAGAGATGATCAACGGGTGCGACTGGCACTGACGATTGGCGACCAGCGAACTTACCCCTGACAATGGCGACTGACGACTGGCACCTACCAATATAGACCCCATGCGCATCCTCCACCTCGCGAAGTACTACTGGCCCCGCTCAGGGGGGATGGAGCGCGTCGTTCAGACACTGGCGGAAGGCGCGGCCAACCTGGGCCACCATGTCGAGGTGGTCGCGGTGGAGAGCATCGGGCGACAGGGTGCTCCGGTCCGCCAGCGCTCCCGGGTTACCCGGGCCTTCTCCTTTGCCGCGCTGGGCTCGCAGGAGATTGCCCCCGGGTACATCGCCGCTGCGTGGAAGCGGGCCGACATCATCCACCTCCATCATCCTCACCCGCTGGCCGATCTCGCCTGCCTGCTTCGGGCCGGTAGCACGCCCGTCGTGGTCACTCAGCACGCCGACGCCCTGCGCTCGCTCTACCGGCCCATGACCCGGCTGGTGATCCGGCGCGCCCGGGCTGTGGTGGTGCCCAGCCGGGCTCATCTGGCGCTCTCCAACGAGCTGCGAGGCTTCGAGAGCAAGGTCGAGGTCATCCCGTTTGGGATCGACCAGACTCGGTGGGAGGTGGTGCCACCACCGCCTCCGGGAGCGGCGCCCCGGGCGATCTTCATCGGCCGGCTGGTCGCCTATAAAGGATTGGACGTGCTGCTGCGGGCCCTGGAGCAGGTGCCCGATCTCCGGCTGGACATCGTAGGCTCGGGCCCTGAGGGCCCCCGGCTTCGGACCCTGGCCCAGGCCCTCGCGATCACCGACCGGGTCCGCTGGTACGGCGAGTATCCCGATGATGACCTGCCCCGGCGGATGGCCGATGCGGATTTCCTGGTGCTCCCGTCGGTGACGGTGGAAGAGATGTTCGGCCTGGTGGTACTCGAGGCCATGGCTGCGGGCAGGCCGGTGATCACCACCGCGCTTCCCAGCGCGGTGCGTGAGGTCAACGTTCCCGGCGTAACCGGGCTGGAGGTTCCCCTCCGGGACGTGGGCGCCCTGGCGCGGGCGCTCGAGACCCTGAGCCGCGACGGCGGCCGACGAGCGATGATGGGCGAGGCGGGACGAAAGCGGGTCCAGGAGCGGTTTACCCAAAGTGCTATGGCGGCCAAGCATATCGAGCTGTACCATCGGATCATCCGGCCAGCCCGGTGATCCACCTCAGATCTCCATAGGGTGACGCCTTCCGGGGAATGGTGGGCCGGCTCACATCGGGCTCCACGGGGCACTTTCGAGATTATATCGTGCGGCTCGACGCCCGACCTGCCCTCCTCGTTGTCCTTCTTTGCGCCTCCAGCCCGGCGACGGCGCGGGCTCAAGCCTACGCGGAAAACCGTCCCCTAAAGCCAAGCTTCTGGCATGCTGCCGCCGGCGTGGCGGCGGTCAACTTCATAACCTGGGGCTACGACTGGTACGTGCAGCGGTGGCCCTGGGCCAACGTGGGCACCGCGGCCTGGGGTCACAATCTGCGGACGGGGTTCGTCTGGGATAACGACCTCTTCCTCGATAACAACCTGGCCCATCCCTACCACGGCAGTTTCTACCACAGCTCGGCTCGGGCCAGCGGGTTCGGCTTCTTCGGCTCGCTTCCGTTCGTGGCCATGGGCAGCGCCACCTGGGAGCTCTTCGGCGAGAACATCCCCGCCTCACTCAACGATTTCATCATGACCACCCTGGGCGGGTCGGCCATCGGCGAAGTGATGTACCGGCTCAGCTCGCTGCTCGGATCCAGGCATGCGCCCGGTCCCACGGTAGTCGCCCGGGAGCTGGGCGCCCTGGCGCTGAGCCCCATCGGCCGCACCCAGTCGCTGGTCAGTCCAGGACGAGACGGCATCGTGCAACCGACGGAGGCGGTTTCCTCGCTCTCCTTCGGCAGCCGCTTTGGTCATCCCTTTTTCGATCTGGCGGTGCGATACGGAAGCCCCTTCTCGGCGCAGACCCTGCGGCCCTATGACGCGTTCGAGTTTCGGGTTCAGGTGAGTCCACAGCCCGGCGTCCGAGGCATACGCGAGGTCGCGATCTCGGGGCTGCTGGCCAGGAAGCAGCTGGGCCAAACTCGCAGCAGCGGGACCGTGCTGGGTCTGTTTCAGCATTATGACTACGACGATCTCTCGGCCTTCGACATCATGGGGCAGAGCGTGAGTGGGGCGCTCCTGTATCAGCGCCGGCTGGGGGTGCGCAATCGGATCGAGCTGGGGGCCCACCTCGAAGGGGTGCTGTTCGGCGGGATCTCGGCGGACTACGGCTTCGAGTGGCACCGCGACTACGATCTCGGCTCCGGCGCCGGCACCAGACTGAACGCCGCCTTTGCGCGGGACGGGCACGAGTGGCTCCGGGTGGAGAGCCGCCTGATGTGGCTCCACAGCCTGCACGGGAGCGACGGGAACCACGTTGCTACCATCGTGCGCGCCGCCGCCGCGCTGCCGCTGTTCGGTCCCGTCGGCCTGGGTGGCGATCTGGCCGTCGCGACGCGACACAGCAGCTACCCGCATGCCGCCTCGGTCACCCGGCGGGTGCCGGAGATGCGGGCGTATCTGACGTGGTCTCCGTGATTGCATCTGAAATGCGACCGACAGCACCTGTCCACCGCAGCATTGCCAAGCTCCATGGGGCCGGTGATGTTTGGCCATGCAGCAGAATATTCTCGTAGTCGACGACGAGGCGATCGCGCGCCGCTTCATGGAGCGGGCACTCACTGAGGCGGGCTATCGGGTGATGCTGGCCAACGATGGTGAGCAGGCGCTCGACCTGATCCGGACCACCCGGCGAAAGATCGCGCTGGTGGTGACCGACCTGGTGATGCCGGGCATGGGCGGCCACGCCTTTGCCCTGGAAGTGGGGAAGCTGCCTTCGCCGCCACCGGTGCTGTACATCTCGGCCTACGAGAAGCCCCAAGGGGACATGGCCAAGCGCTTCCTGCAGAAACCCTTCACCACCGACGAGCTGACTGGAGCGGTCCGCAGTCTCATCTCGCCCCCGCAAGAAGTCGGTTCCTGATCCAGCCCAGGGTTGTGCCGGGTGCACCGCGAGCCGATTTTTCGGTCCTCGGGCCCTTAGCTCAGTCGGTTAGAGCAGCGGACTCATAATCCGTAGGTCCTGGGTTCGAATCCCAGAGGGCCCATATACATTCAGCGCGTTCTAAACGCTGTGGCGCATGAGGCTACTTCTCTCACTTGGTCCTCAGCAGTCGCTCGAAGCGCGGGTTGCCACGGAGGGGGCCAAAGGTTGGGTCGATCTTGAGCCAGCCCGGCGAGAGGAAGTAGAGTCTCGAGCAGGGCCTCGAGTGTCCCTGAAGGGACATGAAGAGGAACCTAAACATCTTCACGAGATGGACAGCTAGTCGCTAATCGAATTCTCCCGGGATAACCAGCATTTGACGGTGACGGTACCGGAGGTCATCTTAGAAGCCCAATGGACAGCGGCTGTGAGTTTCAATGATACGAAGAGGTCTCATGGGACGTTCAAGTTCATGCCTCGTCATCATCGTCGCCCTGCTAGGAGCCTGCGGTTCTGATCGTGCAGCAGACAGTCATAAGAAGCTCCTCTCGACTTTCCGCTAACGCTCCCCTCACGCATGGAACAGTCCTCTCGGGTAAGCATCCTCCTGGTCGATAACAACGAAGAGGTGCGCTCCTTGATGGCGCGTATTCTCAGGGAAGGTGGCTATCAAGTCGTGGAAGCGGGCGACGCGCGCTACGGCTCTGGAGGTCATCACCTTGGGAACACAAGTTGAACTGCTCCTTACTGACGTTCTGCTGCCTGGGCTGAGCGGGTTCGACCTTGCGTCTCATGTCACTGCTGTTTCCAATGTGCCAGTTCTCTTCGTCTCGGCCTTCGCCGCGAGCGGGGATGATTTTCCAGGGCCTGCTCTACAGAAACCCTTTACGCCCACGGTGCTGCTAGACACGGTACGAGGCCTGCTTGCCTTAACGGAGCCCGCGTGGGCAGCATCTGGTAGCACGCAGATGCGTGCGGCACCCGACCCAGAGCTTCGAAGCGACAGACCGCGGTATCTCAACGCACAAAGATCAGATTTCTGTTCTCCTGAGTCTCGATGCTTGGCACAAGCATCGGAAATTTGGAGGTGGTGCGCCCCAAGTCTGGCACGTCACCCGCACAGCTGGAGGTTTGGTGCGCTGGCGAGTCGCGGATTTGCTAAAGGAACGGCAGTGGTCAACCTATCGACTGGTTAAAGAGTCGCGGCTCGCTCACACGTTGGTCTACCGAATCGCGAAGGCGGGACGGCAGGTCCAGCGAGTGAACGGCAACACGCTGGACGCCCTGTGTCGCACCTTTGGCGTCGCTCCGGGCGAGCTCTTTGAGTATGTCCCTGGCCCTTGAGAACTCTTTGTAAGTCGTGGTCTCCACAGGCGAAACGGACTTGGAGGCTCTCAAGGGCTTCCCAGATCGCCGCAATGCGAGAGCGGGTTCTGAGCCAGCTCAGCCTCGAAGGCGAGCATCAGGAGCCACTCGCAGCCTACACCTCAGACACTGAGGTGAGAGGGGAAGGGCGTAACCATTTGGAGTATGGTGACGCCACTCACCGACTCTCTCCGTAGTAACGAGCCAAATTCACTCGTCGCTTAAGAACCTGACGCTGAAGTTTGTAGCTCTACCTATCTTCACCTTACCACAGATATGAGGTTGCACGATGCGAGGTTTATGGCTTACCCGTTCCGCCGTGCCCCTGCTGCTCCTCTCAACAGTAGCATGTGCGCGAAACAACGAGTCCAACAACACTGCCGCGGCTGCCAACGATACTACAAACACGGCGATCTCTGATTCTGCCCGGGCAAACCAAACAGAATCGGGGATGACCGATTCGACCGGTCAATCAACCCTTGGACCGGGGGCAGAGAAAACTCGCCCAGATCAGGGTCAGCCGGTCACGTCGAAGGGCGATACGGTGAATACTGGGGTGGATAGCTCGACCACTCCTCGCTAGTCCGCTGGGGAGGCCGCCACCGCGACGGCCTCCCTTCCGGTCCCCACTTACCACGATCCCCAAGCAGGCGGTTATCAGGGACGATCCCCGCTCCTGCAGTCCATCGTGTTCCCCCCAGCCTCTGTACCCCATCTACCTCCGCACTTCCTCGTCACCACGGGCGACGGCTTCCAGATCATGGGCCAGACTCTACCAAAGGATTCGTAGAGGGCGGCTACCAGCGGACGGGGTAGATGGCCAGCTCTCCCTCAGCAGCGCGTGGTGCTCTGAGCCGTCCTTGAGCCCCAGCTGGAACGTCATGCACTTGCCGCCGGAGTACGAGTGGATTGATCGGCGAGCCTCTACTAGATAGTCCGGAGTACAGTCAGTGGAAGGAAGCAGATCAGAAATTCTTTAACGAGTTTTGGGTAGATGTACGAGCGACGCAGCTTGCCGAAGTGGGAACGGCAGCGGCCTTCTATGACCAAGTGAACGGCATCCCAGAATCCTTACCTTAGGTACGGTAGCGCTCGGCACGTCTGCAAGGTTGGGGCGGGGCCAAGTGACCCCGCCTCTCTCGCGGGGTCATGCGAGTGCGACGATCGCG
Source organism: uncultured Gemmatimonadales bacterium (assembly GCA_963825815.1). Taxonomy (GTDB): domain Bacteria; phylum Gemmatimonadota; class Gemmatimonadetes; order Gemmatimonadales; family GWC2-71-9; genus CAVVWJ01. Next base: position 160,375 of record CAWGVB010000025.1, read on the forward strand.
GAAGTGGCGAACGTCGTTGCAGCTGCGGCGTCGTGCTGTTGCCGAGGAGGCAATTGGAACTGGGTTTCGGCAAGGTGTATCGCCCTACCCAGTCCGCTAACCGGCGTAATCGCCATATTGCTGGGGAGATAACTTTGGTGGTCAGCTAGGAGACGGGACCAGAATGACGCGGCTGCGGCCCACCCGGATACTGGGAACGCTGTAGCAACGCGCTCGCTGGTCTGCTCACATGCTGGATGTGGGATGGGACAGCACAGGGAACTTTTCCATGAGCCTAGACATAGACGTTGCGAAGGTGCGTGCAGTGCTATTGCATAGCGGCTGGATGGACGTCAAAACCGGCAGTTTCGAGATAGATACCTTCAAATTTCACAGTGAAAGGATGGCCATAGAGTCTGGGGGACAAAATGGAGCGACTTCATCGGGGTTCAGGTTTCGGGATGCCAACGGAAACCTCGTGTGCGGCCCCATGACGAGCATTATGGCGCTGCGTATCATCACCTCTACGACGGAAGCCTAGCCGGTCCAAGTCGATCAACTCTCCCGAAGGTGGGGCGTCTCGCTAGCCTGCTCTTGCTCTGCCAGCCGCGCATCAGTTCCCGGAAGCTGATCTGCCCGTTGTCATCCAGTGCCCCACAATCTTCCAGTCCACGATGACTCGAAGCGATTGGGGCGAAGTGCACAGACCCATCGCTACGCTCAGCAGAGCCCCCTGCCCAGTCTGGTCCAGTTTGTGGTCCAGTCTTGCCAGAGAAAAGCCTGTTAACACTGCTATCTGATGCCTGAGAACCACCGCCCGCGCGAGGGCGATGCAAGAGATTACTGTAAGAGTCGAAGGGGCAGGCAGGACTCATAATCCGTAGGTCCTGGGTTCGAATCCCAGAGGGCCCATACACTACCAGAACGCCGATCGAATGACACACATGCGCAACGTCTGCCGGTCGTCTTCGTAACACCGCCTCGAGGCAAGCCCAGTTGTCAGGTCAGTACACCGGTGCGGCCGTGGTGGTCCAGGTCGGATCCCAGCCATCGGCACCTGTGGTCTCCCCAAGGCGACCATTGAGGCCATGGCCCGTCGCATCGGCCGCTACCTGCCCACTCCCCTCGTCGAAACGCCAGTAGCCCACGAGCCCTGTTTCGGTCCCCAAGAGCCGTTTTGTAAGAGACCGGGCTATCTGCGATTTCGATCGCACGACTCTCCAGATCCGGATCTCGTCAATACTGCCGTTGAGTGTGCCCCCGGAGTAAGTTGCCTTCGCGGCCGAAGGCGACCGGCTCAGTCGACACCAGCGGAGTCAGCACCCCGGTGACGGTCTTATCAAGAGCGCCGTTCAGGTAAAGCTTGACAGTGCCGTGGCTGAAAGTGGCCGCCACGTGGTGCCACGTCTGATCGCCTAGGGTACCATTGGAGAGGATGATGCTCTGAGTCACCCCATTGTTGGTCACCAGGCGCAACCTGCCCGTTGCATCGATCTGGAGGATATAAGAGGCTGTAAAAACCAAGGCCCACTTGGAGATGATGTCCTGATCTGCTCCGGTGCTGGCATCGACCGGCTTGACCCAAGCCTCCAGCGTCCAGGTGCTGGTCAAGTCGAGCAGATTGTTGTCCGGCACGTTGACGTAACTCGTGCTGAACTTGAGGGCATGGTTAACCGTCGCAGCCGCCAGGGCCGCGTCGATTCCACTGGGGTCGGCACCTTCAGCGGCGTCTATTCCACTCGCGTCGGTACCTCCAGAGGCATCCGTGCCGGTTGGTCGAGTTGCAGACTGGCAGGATAGGACTAAGAGAGTGCAGGTGGCGAACCCCGCACGCCACAGAAGGAACGGACGGCGAGGATGCATGACCACCCCCTCGAAGTGGTGAATCGATGTATGGAGAGACGCCCTTCAATTACTGTCGCGCGCAGACTTGTAAAGATCGAGCCGTTTGCTGACCAGGGCCTCCTCCTGCCGCGCCAGCTCATGGGCCAATTTCCGGTACTTCAGTTGTGACTCGAGAGTCTGCTGCTCCAGTTGCTGAACGAGCACCTCCGAGTTCTCCTTGGAAAGCGGCTTGCCCTCTCCTACCTGGCCTTTGCCGGCACGGGCCTGAGCCAACCGTTGCTCCAGATCAACCGACTGCTGCCGGGCGAAGCCGGTGAGGCTCGCCTTACGGGCAGCCTCCAGCTCGGCGTGATCCGCGCTCTCCAGCTGTTCTGCCCAGCGCTTCTCCCGTTCCAGTGCCTTCTTCTCGGTTTCCAGGCGTCGTTTATCGGAATCGCGTTTCTCCTTTTTCGCCTGCTCGATTTTGACCTCGACCTCACGCAGATCGAGTCTCCGTTGGTCCACCAACGCCTTCGACCGGAATTGGAGCTCCTTGGCACGCGAAAGCCGGGCATCGGACCGCCGGAGATCCTGGTTTGAAGCCGACATGGCCTCTTGAAGTTGGGCCTCCGACCGGGTCGGGAGTACGATGGTGCCGGTCTGGGCTTGCGACAGGGCGGCGGCAGGGGCCGAGACCGGGGGCACAGGGGCATACCCCTGGGCCGCAGTTTGGGCGGTGTCAGTTCTGGTTTCCTGGGCGCCAAGCCGTGCCGCGACGCCGAATAGCAAGGCTGCCGCGAGCATGCGCATACGACCTCCGGTGTGTCGGACAGTGAAATGGGGTTGGCTAGAGGCTAGGACCGCCCGGGAACAGCGGAAACTGGTATTTCTGACAGGCCGCATCGGCATTCCCTGCGCTTGCGGTCAAGCCAGGAGATGTTCGGCAACGGAACTCCGCCCAGTCCTGGTCCAGTTCGCTCGACGCGAGTCAAAAGCCGCGTTAACCTGGCTGCCATGCCTGAGAACCGACCGCATCCGATGTACGCGCGTGCGGTGGAGCTGCTCGAGCGATTTGGGGCGGTCTCCGTTGAGCATCCGAGCGGCACCCTCCTGACGAGCATCTGCGCGGGACCTACGAGCAGCTCGACCGATGGGGGTGCAGCAAGGACCTGTGTCGGGCGGGCCTCTACCACAGCGTGTACGGGACGGAGAAATTCCAGGAAGCGGACCGTGCCGCTCGAAGCTCGCGACGCAGGTTCGAGGAAGCAATCGGGGAACAGGCTGAGGAGATCGCCGATCTCTACTGCGTCGCTGATCGCGACAATCGCTCTATCGAAACCTCGACGTGGGCGCCCCCTACACAGTCAAGACACGGGACGGCGGGGATATCCCGCTCAACCTGGCGCAGCTCGCAGACCTGATGGCCCTGGATCTCGCGAACCGCCTGGAGCAGCTGCCTCGAACGAGGCACGACGTCGCGTGGATGAAGCGCCAACGAGAGATCTACGAGCGAGCCGTGCCGCTGCTTCCCGGCGTCGCTGTGGCGGAGTTTCGGGGCACGTTTCCCCATCGCAGCAAGGCGGAGATCTTCGCGAGGAGGCTCATGAGCCCCCCGCGGCGAGCGCTTCGGTCAATCACGAGGCGGTTGAAGCGGAGGCGATAGCCACCAGGGCGAGACCTGGTGACAGAGGGTCCACTCCGCGGTTTAGAACCGTTTAAGAGCCAGCGCTCTCGAAGACTCGGCCGGGAACTGCTCGATCGCGCAAAGCCGAAGTGTCCCGCCGCCGCCCCAGTCGGCAAAGCCATCCTCAGCCGCAGCGTCATGGCTGACATTCAGCTTCGCGCTGCCGTCCGCATTCATCACCAGAATTTCGGCGTCGTCCGGATTCGACTCGGTGTAACACGATCTTGGAGCCATCGGGCGACCAGTCGGGACTGAGGTCGAAGCCCAGGTGGGCCGTGAGCGAGCTCGCCCGGTACCATCCCGATTCATCACCGCGATCTCGCTGTCCAGTGGATTGTCCTCCGGATTGGTGGTGAACAGGATCTCGCCGGCTGTCGGGTGACCACACCGGACCATCGTCCTCCCCCACGCCGTTCGTGAGATTGATCAGCCCACTTCCGTCCGGATTGATCAGCATGATGTCCTTGTCGCCCAGGCTGGCAAAGGCAATCACGCTCCCGTCCGGCGCCCATGCGGTCTCGAACCCCCCTACCTCGGCGAGGCGTGATCTTGATGTCCCCGGTTCCATCCACGTTGACCACGTGGATGCCGTTGTCACTCATATTCTAGCTGGCATAGGCAATTCGCTGCCCATCGGGCGACCAGGACGGGTAGGTCGCCCCGGCCACGATCCGGGTTTGCGCCTTTCCGTCGACCCGATCACCCAGAGATCCTCGAAGATATTCTGGCCGGTCATGCGCTCCCGGAGGAAGGCGATCCGAGGCCCATCGGGAGACCACCGGTACTGGCTGATGGAGCCCTGGGCCAGCTTGGTGCCGGCCGGTGCCGTCGGCATTCATGACCCAGAGATCGCCGCTGGCCACGCTGAACAGCAGCTTCTGCCCATCGGGCGACCATACCGGGAAGAAATCGCCGCCCGGAACCCGGACTCAGCCGGGTGAGCCCACTGCCATCCGGGATTCACCACCATGATCGCGCCGTTGCCGTTCCGGACCGAGGTGAACGCGATGCGCGAGGGCGCCGGAACTCCGGCACAGGTGACGGTAAAGGTCACCATAGCCGTTCCGCCGGGAGGCACGTTGACGCTCCGCGGGTTTTCTCCGGCGACGGCGCAGGTCGGCTCCACGTTGGCCAGCAGGACGGTGTGGATTCCGGCGGCGAGGTTGGGCACGGTAATCGAGGCGTTGGGGCCGATCGCCTGAGAAGCGGCCCCATCGACCGTGACTTGGTAGCCATCGGGCTCGTGGCCGCTCGTGCTGGCCTGGATCTCTAGGCTGCCGGTCACCGGGGGCGCCGGAGTGCAGGTAATGGTGAAAGTCACGGAGGCGGTTCCCCCATGATCACCGTGACCGGCTGGGGGTTGCTCTCCGCCACGCTGCAGTTGGCCGGCACATCGGCCAGACCAACGGCGTGGTCGCCGGCCGCAATGCTGGGCACCGTCTGCGTGGTGCTGGCCGCGACGCGTGCCCTGGGGATTTCCATCGAGCAGCAGGGTATAGCTCTCCGGGGCCGGTCCGGTGGAGGCGGTGGTTACCTGGATACTGCCGACCGGAGGCACGCAGGTTACCGCGAAGGCGACGGTCGCGGTTTCCCCGCCGGTAACGGTCACCGTAGTGACGTTGGCTCCCTCGACCGTGCAGCCTTCGGGCAGCCCGCTCAGGGTGACTGTATGGGACCCGGTTTCGATGTCCGTCAGGGTAGCCGTGGCGTTGAGGCCGATCGGGACCGCCGTTCCGCCGTCCAGCGCGTAGTTATAGCCGCCCCCGGAAGCGGGCTGGCCCGTGGTGGCGGTGGTGATCGTGAGGTTTCCGATGGAGGGCGGCCCAATACCGCCGCCATCGTCCCCGCAGCCATCAAGGATCAGCAGCCCCAGGACCAGGGCGATCGGTGCACGCTTCAAGCAAGGCCTCCCGGGTTCCCGTTTTCCAGCACGCGGTTTCAGTCTCGACACCGGTAAGGAGTAAGCAACGATCGATGAAGCTGCGATGGGTCTGGCTCACAGCGCCGCCGGAGACTTGACCATTTACTTGACTGGAGGAGCGAACTTACGCCCGGCTGACAACTGCAGGAGACGGCAATGGTCCGGAGCTTCCCCCTATCCGGCGGCCCGATGGCAGATAGCTTATCTGGTTCAGGTGTAAGCCTTTCCGTTTAACTCCAGTCCTACCAGGAGTTCGCGCATGCCGTCTCGCGAACCAGCAGGTTTGACTTGCTTTGGCGTCAGTCGCAGCTTCCAGCCTTCTCCTCCTCGCTCTAAGCGGGTGCGGAGGGGGCGAGGGGGTATTCAGCTCCCTCCCACCAAGGGCACCCTCCTGGTTACCACCACCACCGCGGGCGATGAGCCTGACCCGGACGGCTACACCGTTCAGCTCGATGGAGAGGTGCCCCAGCCCATCGGAGCGGCCGCTACCATCGCGCGGTCCGAGCTGGAGCCGGGCGACCACACAATTCGGCTCGATGGCCTTGCGCCGAACTGCAGTGTCGCCGAAAACCCCCGCACCGTCCGGATCGACGCCGGACAAACTACAACAAGCACCTTCGCCGTGGTATGTAGTGCCACCAGTGGCGGGGTGGTGATCACTACTGTCACCACCGGTGCTGCTCCTGATCCCGATGGCTACGGGGTGGTGCTGGACGGCGTGGACCAGGGTGCTTATCCCGGCCAACGGCCAGCTCAGCCTTACCGGCCTCGGCGCTGGGCAGCCACGTGGTAGGCCTGAGCGGATTGGCGGGGAATTGTAGTCTCCAGGGCGACAATCTGCGGCCGGTGACAGTCGCTCCGGGCAGCAGTGCGGCGGTGGACTACGCCATCACCTGCTCGGCGCCGCCCGCGAATGCCGGCAGCCTGCGAGTCATCACGGTGACTACTGGCGACAATCCTGATCCAGATGGCTACAGGTTCTCGCTGGACCGGGGAGAGAATCAGCCGATCAGGGCGAACGCAACCGCCACCATTCCCAACCTGGCTGCGGGCGCACACCGGGTGCAGCTCTCCGGACTGTCCGACAACTGCCAAGTCCAGGGGAGCAGCGCCCGCACAGTCAATGTGCCGGGCGGTGGCTCGAACCGATGTGACGTTCAATGTCGTCTGCGCCCGCGCGGTGGGATCGATCCGGGTGACGGTGGCCACCACGGGCAGCCCGGCCGATCCCAACGGCTATCAGGTCACCCTGGACGGCGGAGCGGGGCAGCACGTCGATGCGGATGGCTCACTGCGCGTGGACGATGTACCTGTGGGAAGCCACGCCGTCGGTTTGGGGGACATGGCGACCAACTGCAGCGTGAGTGGTGGGCCGAGCCGCCAGGTAGCAGTGACGACCGGGGGCATCGCTGAGGTCAGGTATGCCGTCAGTTGCAGCGAGACGGGTGGCGGGAGCGGGAGCATTCTCGTGACGACCGAGACCAGCGGGTCAGATCTCGATCCCGACGGATACTCGATGCTGGTCGATGGGGACGGCGCTTGCGTCTGTTCCGGCCACCGGGCAACAGACTATTCCCGGACTTGGCTCCGGGAAGACTACTGGTTCAGCTGGACGGCGTTGCCGGAAATTGCCGGATCGACGGAACCAACGCGCGTGGAGTGACGGTGTCGGATGGTCAGAGCTCGCCGGTCAACTACTCGATCACGTGTGACGCCTTCCGCCGGAGACCGGCTCCATCCGGGTCGACGACTCTACTTCGGGAGACGAGCAGGACAGCGATGGATATGAGTTTCGCAGTCGATGACGGCTCGCCGCAACACGATCGGTGCAAATGATGCCGTAACCGTGAACAACCTGGCGCCGGGGCAACACACGGTGGTGCTGTCGGGTGTGGCGGAAAACTGCTCGGTGCAGGACGGATCTCCCGAAACGGTGACGGTTAGCCCCGGAGCCACCGCGGACGCGAGCTTCAATATCGTGCACTGCTACCACGGGAAGCGTCGAGGTGAGCGTCACAACGACTGGCGATCCGCCGGATCCGGATGGCTACGTACGGTCGACCAATTCGATGGTGCCTAGAGAAGATGTGCAGAACGACTGGTAACTGTGCCGCTTACACTGGTGTGCCGCCGGCGATCACTACGGTGTCTCCTCAGCGGAGTAGCGCCGAATTGTAGTGTGCAGAGGGCACAACCCAACCAGCCGTGTGGCTGTCGGTGGGACCGCAGCAATGTCAGCTTCACATGTCTCGTGCTCACCCCAACACGTCTCAGACAGGCAGCCTCCAGATTCGCAGCACCACTGACGGGGAGCGATCCGGACAGCGATGGGTACGACCTCGCTCTGGATGACGGTCCCGGCCGGCATATCGGGCCGTCCGATGCCACTCACCATAGAACGTGGCTCCCGGCAATCACACGGTTGGGTCTTTCAGGTGATCGCGGGAAACTGCAGCGTCATGCCAATCCAAAGTTCGATTGATGTCATGGCTGGAGCGATGAACAATCTGGCCTTTGCCGTGACCTGCGTAGCAATCGGACCCTAAAGAGGAAACCCAGTGAGGGCATCTCCCGCCGTATCCGATCCGCAAGCCCGAAGTTGGCCCTCGCTTCCGCTCGCCGACTGGCAGGACACCCAATCCACCCTCCATCGCTGGTTCCAGATCGTAGGGAAGACCCGCCTCGCGCTGGCCCCACCGGTCAACCATTGGTGGCACGTCACGCTCTATCTCACCAGCCGAGGGCTCACCACCTCGGCGATGCCCTACGGAGGCGGGTGGCTCGAGGTCGAATTCGATTTCATCGATCACCAGCTGATCGCCCGCACCAGCGACGGCGCCACTCAGAGCATGCGGCTGGCACCTCAGTCCGTTGCCGACTTTTATCGTGATTACATGGCGTCTGCTGCAGGCCGCCGGGACTCCGGTAAAGATCTGGCCGGTTCCCCGAGAAATGGAAGACACCCTGCGCTTCACCGAGGATACGCAGCATCGCTCCTACGACCGCGACGCGGTGCACCGCTGCTGGAGCGCGATGTCCCAGGCCAATCGGGTGCTGCAGGACTTCCGTGGCCGTTTCATCGGCAAGTGCAGCCCCGTCCATTTCTTCTGGGGGGCCTTCGATCTGGCCTGCACCCGGTTCAGCGGCAGGACCGCGCCGACTCACCCCGGTGGAGTCCCCAATCTGCCGGATTGGGCGGTGCGCGAGGCCTACTCGCACGAGTGCATCAGCGCCGGCTGGTGGCCTGGAGGTGGTGCGCTCATGGAGCCGGCGTTTTATGCTTACATCTATCCGGAACCGGCGGGCTTCGCCGATGCCCGGATACAACCTGACTCGGCGTACTACAGCCCGGACCTCAAAGAATTCATTCTGCCGTACGAGGCAGTGCGTACGGCCCGCCGTCCCGACGAATTGCTGCTGGAGTTTCTCCAGTCGAGCTATGAGGCCGCAGCAAATCTGGGTGGGTGGGACCGAAGCGCGCTTGGAGAGGAAGTCAACTGCTAGCCCCCAGTCCGCAGTCGTCAGATAGATTGTTTGGCCGAGGATGAGGACTGAGGACTGAGCTGACGCTGAGGACTGAGCGACTGAGGACTGAGGACTGAGGACTGAATAAACCATGACCTGCAGCCACCTGGATCAGATTCGCCCGGTAACGCCCAACACGCCCGCCGGGTGTGAGGAATGCCTCAAGACCGGTAGCTGGTGGGTCCATCTCCGACTCTGCCTCTCCTGCGGCCACGTCGGCTGCTGCGATTCGTCGCCCAATAAGCACGCCACCAAACACTTCCGCAGCTCGCACCACCCGCTGGTGCGCAGTCTGGAGCCGGGGGAAGACTGGGCCTGGTGTTACGCCGACCAGTTGATGCTGGAGCCGGCGCCCCGCCCGGGCTAGGTGTCAGGCATCACCACTGGAAAAGCGAGCAGTCACTAGCTTCATTCTCGGCCGGGGTTCGTCGACTTAGGGCCTTTACCCAACAGCCGTTTTTAACCGATTAATCGCCTCCCCTTGGGCGTGTAGAGAGTCTAACCCGTGCCGCTCCCCACCGATCTCCTCGATCCCGAGACCAGGTCTACCCGTCGGCCAACCCTGAACACTGTGGTGGCCGTATGCGGCGTGCTGCTCGCGGCCGCCTGCGGCGAGGGATCGGACCTCCTGCTGCTCCCGGGCGACGGTCAGCCGGTCTCGATCCGGGTGGAGAACGATGGGCAAAGCGGGCGGGTGGGCGAGCCTCTGGCGGATTCGGTCTCCTTTGTGGTGAGCGACTCGAGGCTCCGCCCGGTCGACGGCGCCCAGATCGTGTTCGACCTCAGCTCGGCACCAGGGGCTGACGTGGTTCCCGATACGGCCGAGACGAATGCGGACGGACGGGCGGCGGTGCGACTGGTACTGGGCACCACCATCGGTACCCAGGTGGGACAGGCCCGGGTGGTGATGCCCGACGGGTCTCCCGGCCCAACCACGAACTTCACCTCCATTGGGCTCTCGGAGAACGCCAACGGAATCATCGCGCTTTCGGGCGACGACCAGACCGCGCCCGCCGGCACTGCGCTGAGCCAGCCGCTGGTAGTTCTGGTGAGCGACGCGTTCGGAAACCCCATCGCCGGGGGTGCCGGTCAGCTGGGCCGCCGAGGGCGGGGGGAGCGTCAGCGAGGCGTCCAATCAGACCGATGCCGACGGGCGCGCATCAGTTCAGCGCACTCTGGGGCCAACCGCTGGAATCCAGACCACCATGGCCACATCGGAGGGGCTCGCCGGCTCCCCGGTGACCTTCACTCATACGGCCACCGCCGGCAGCGCGGCCGGTCTCTCGATCGTCTCCGGAAACGAGCAGACGGCTCAGGCCGGGACCGAGCTTCCGGGAGATCTGGTGGTGCGGCTGGTAGATGCTGCCGGGAACGGCGTTCCCGGGGCAGCCGTGACCTGGGTGGTCGGGACCGGCGGAGGCCGGGTCTCACCGGAGAACACCGTCACCGACGAGGCCGGCCGTACCTCCTCCCGCTGGACCCTGGGTCCAAACCCCGGGGAAAATCGGGTCGACGCCGTCGTGTCGGGCGTGGGAGTGGTGCACTTCACCGCGACGGCGAACCGCGGCTCGGCCGGCGGGACTCGTCATCGTGACCCAGCCCTCCGGGTCGGTCAGAAACGGACAGGCGCTGGAGCGGCAGCCGGTGATTCAGGTCCGGGATGGGGCAGGGAACCCCAAGGCCGGCGTCATCGTGACCGCCCAGCTCACCGGAGGTGGCGGTGAGCTGCTAGGCACCCGCCAGCTCGGCAGTGACGTGAATGGGACGGGTGGCGTACACCGATCTCGCTATTGCGGGCGCCGAGGGGCCGCGCCGTCTGGTGTTCACCGCGGGCGGCTTCAGCGGGGCCACATCGGATGTGATTGTGGTCAGCACCATCCCAACCAGCACCGTCATCACCAGCGACTCGCCCGATCCATCGGTCGCCAACGGAGCGGTGACGGTGACGGTCCAGGTTACGGCCGTGGGCGTGGTACCGCTGGGGACGGTGACGGTGACCGATGGGGTTGAGAGCTGCGACGCAACGCTGGTGGGAGGGACCGGAGGCTGCCAGCTGCCGCTCTCCACGGTAGGGAACCGGACCATCCGGGCGAGCTACGCCGGGTCGGCGGGGCTCACCGGAAGCTCGGATACGGAAGCGCACCGGGTGGATGGATCGCCGCCGCCACCACCCCCTCAGAATCAGCCTCCGACTGCGGCGTTCAGCGCGACCTGTAACCAGCTCACCTGCGGGTTCAATTCGGATGGAAGCGGCGACAGCGATGGGCAGATTCGGAGCTACAGCTGGAACTTCGGAGACGGTGGCAGCTCCGATCAGCGGAATCCGAATCATGCTTACGGTTCCGCCGGATGCCTACAACGTGACGCTCACGGTAACCGACGATGACGGCGCCAGCGGCTCGGTAACGCCACCAGGTTACCGCGACGCCGCCTCCGCCACCGGCCAACAAAGCGCCGCATGCGGAGTTCGCGGTTCAGTGCACCGAGATGACCTGCGCCTTCCAGGATCGCAGCACCGATGATGATGGCACGATCCAGAGCCGCAGCTGGAGCTTTGGCGACGGCACTAACTCGACTGAGACGAATCCGAGTCATACCTACACGACGGCCGGGAAGTACAAGGTCACCCTGGTGGTGACGGACAATCAGGGTGCGACAGATAGCAGGGAACATGACGCCGAAGCCAAGGCGCCCCCACCGCCTCCGGCCAACAAGCCGCCGCATGCCGAGTTCACGGTTCAGTGCACCGACATGACCTGCGCCTTTCAGGATCGCAGCACCGATGATGATGGCACGATCCAGAGCCGGAGCTGGGACTTTGGGGACGGCACTGGCTCCAGCGAGGTGAATCCGAGTCATACCTACACGACGGCCGGGAAGTACAAGGTGACTCTGGTGGTCACGGACAATCAGGGTGCGACAGATAGCAGGGACCACGACGCCGAGGCCAAGGCGCCGCCCCCGGCGAGCACCACGACCACGATCACGAGTCACAATCCTGACCCATCGGACCCGGGTCAGCAGATTACGGTGAGCTTCACCGTGACCTCTGGGTCAGGAACTCCAGACGGGACCGTCACCATCAGCGATGCGAACGGCGGCGGCTGCACCGGAAATGCACCCTCGGGGAGCTGCAGCTATACCCCGAACGGAACCGGCAGCAGAACGATCACCGCGACCTACGGGGGCAGTGCTGGTTTCCAGGGCAGCTCCGACACCGAACAGCACACGGTGAACGAGCCGCCGCCTCCCAATCAGGCCCCCACGGCCGCATTTGCCGCCCCGACCTGCACCACGGGTCAAGCCTGTGACTTCACGGACGGGAGTAGTGATCCCGACGGAAGCGTTGTCGCCTGGAGCTGGGATTTTGGAGACGGAAGTAGCTCGACCCAGCAGAATCCATCGCACGTCTACACTGCCAGCGGCTCCTACCCGGTGAAGCTACGGGTGACGGACAACGACAACGCCCAGAGCCCCGAGGTGCAGCAAACCGTGACGGTCAATGACCCACCGCCGCTCGCCGGGAACCTGATCGCCAACGGACCGCCCGACTAGCCGCTCAAACCGCTCAACCACGCTGCCCCGCGCTCCTGAGGGTCCGTCGCTGACCTCGCGGTCAGTCCCAATTCGCTCCGCTCCGCACTGATTCGATGCTAAAGCCCGCAGGCGCCTGACCGATACTTGACCAACGCGGCAGGGCCTGCCTTCAGGCCACCCGCGCAAGTCCAAGTAGTCGCCGTACTTCGGGTCGAGTCCCTCTCTCGTCCCTCGGGTCAGCCCGATCTCGATGAGCCGCCGCACCGGTACGCCGGCGCCGGCCCACCGAACTGACCGCGACGTACCGCCACCCTCAGCTATCGGAAGGCGACAGCATGACCTACCTGTTCAAGTTGGCTCGACGGACCGCCTGTCAGCGAGCACTGCCGCTGATCGCGCTCACCGCCGCCCTTGCCGCCTGCAACACCGACCAACTCGCGCCCAACTCCGACGAACCGGAAGTCATCAGCCTCAGCGAGCCGGCTCCCGTAGCCACCTCGACCGCGGCGCCGTCGTTTTCGTCCACCTTTGCCGGCGGCATTCCGTTCGGCACCTTCGCGCAGCCCACTGAGGCTTTCGGCAGCGTCCTCAACGGCGCGAAGATGAACATTTCTCCCGACGTTATGCTGAGAGACTCTGGCCGAGATCAAGGCCCGGGGTGGCCGGGTAATCCTCGCGATGGCGGGCGACTGACAAGTATTACAAGGACGCGCAGGGACACTTCAGCTTCAGCCTGTGGAAGGAGCGGGTGAATCGGTTCAAGGGAGTGAACCTCAGTTCCTACGTCGCTGATGGGACTGTCATCGGGACCTACCTGATCGATGAGCCCAATGATCCGTCAAACTGGAACGGCGAACCGATTCCGGGCTCTATGGTCGAGGAGATGGCCAAGTACAGCAAGTCGATCTGGCCTACGCATGAACACCATCGTGCGGACCCAGGCCACGTACCTGGACAATTTCGCTACCACCTACAAGTACCTGGATGCGGCCTGGGCCCAGTACGCTGAGCGGTTCGGCGACCCCAAGGCGTTCCTCGCGGCCAACGTCGCGGCGGCCAAGAGCAAGGGTCTGGCTCTGGTGGTGGGACTGAACATCAGCATGGGAACCGTAGGGAAGACCGAACTCAGCCCGCAGCAGATCGAGAGCTGGGGCTCGGCGCTCCTGGCGGACAGTTATCCCTGCGCCTTCATCAGCTGGCAGTACCGTGAGCCGTACATGTCACGGGCCGAAATCAGAGCGGCGATGTCCTCCCTGGCGCAGAAGGCCCGGAGCCATGCAGCCCGAGCCTGCGGCAGCGGGACGTCTGCTCCTCCTCCTCCTCCGCCGGATGAGCCGCCGCCGCCTCCCGACCAGTCGCCGCCGCCTCCGTCACTGCCTGGGGTGAGTGGAATGGCCGTCAAGGTGACGTCGACGGTACAGGACCGGATTCGCTACAACGTGCTCACCTGGTCCGGCGCCGCAGGCAAATCGGTGATAGTGCACCGCAACTCGACGCTCAGCAGGACGATCGAGAACGACGGCCGCTGGAGAAATCATCCCAAGAGCTCCGGCCGGTATACCTACTGGATCTGCGAGACCGGCACGTCGCGCTGCTCCAACAAGGTCACGGTCAGCTTCCCCTGATGTCTGTGCCGTCGCAGTCACAGAGCCCCCGGCGTTGCCGGGGGCTCTGCTTTTTTGGTTCCCGGAATTGGCTATTCAACTTGCCGGAACCTTTGTAGACCCTGATTCAGATATGACTTAGCAATTTGGCCCTTGACAAAAGTGACCGACGTCACGATTCTGTATCCGGCGCGAGCACTCACGATAACGAGATGATCGCTACCCGGTGGTCATTCCATCGCGCCCTGTACGACTATATCCCCCTAGTCTCAGCAACAAACCTCGTAACACAACACAGTCGGGCCAAAGGCTAATTGTAGCCTTTCCCCTCGCGTCAGAACTCGCGCGATGAGCCGCCGTACCCGGCCCTGCCGGCGTCGGCCCCTCGCCTGCCGCGATCAAACCGTGGAGTCTCCTTCATTTTGAGGAGAGAGGAACGTTACGTATGACCTACACCCTGCATCTGAATCGGCGTCCGGCACGATTTCGAGCGTCCCTGATTGCCCTTGCCGCCATCAGCTTTGCCGCCTGCGACACTGCCGACCAGATCACCAGCAGCACCCCAGCAGAGGGCCAGCCAGAAGTTCCCGCAGCGGTCGAGCCCAGCGCGGCCGATCCCACTGCCCTGACGCTCCAGGATACCCTCGGCGCCACCGATCCGACCGATCCCACCGGCGGTAAGCCGATCTACGACGACGAGGACGATCCGGTCGAAGAGGACAACGGGCCCTTCGACTTCTCAGCGCCCAGCGCCAGTCGCGGCCGCGCCTGGAGTGTCGAACCTGCATGAACTACCGGGGTGGAATCCCCTTGGGCGTCACCCAGATGCCGAAGACGCTGTACGGCCGCTACAGCGGCGCGCTCAGCGCTCCCAGCCGGGACCAGATACTCAACTATCTCGAGGCGGCTCGCCGCAGCGGCACCCGCGTCATGCTCGCTCTCGTGGGGAACGAGCGCTACTACAAGGACAGCCGGGGCCACTTCAGACTTTGGCAAGTGGAAGGCACGGATGGATCGGTACAAGGGCATTAACCTGACTCCCTACATCACCGACGGCACCATCATCGGCCACCGGATGATCGATGAGCCGCACGATCCCCAGCAACTGGAACGGCACCACGGTCTCCCGCCAGACCCTCGATGCCATGGCCAAGTACAGCAAGTCGCGCTGGCCCGGGATGGCCACCATCGTTCGCTCCTGGCCGGCCTATCTCAAGGGCTACCGCTACAGCTATCTGGACGGTGGCTGGGCTCAGTACGCCACTGCGGTTTGGCTCGATCAGCAACTTCCTGAACACGAACGTGAATTACGCCAAGGCGGCGGGGCTTTCCCTGACGGTAGGGCTGAATCAGCTCGCCGGAACCAAGACCGGTGGCCTGCGGGGCTACTACACCGGGTTCGGATCCTTGACCGCCACCCAGCTCAAGACCTAGGGAAGTGCCTTGCTGAACAGCTCCTATCCCTGTGCCTTCCTCAACTGGAGGTACGACGATCGGTACATGGCTCGCTCGGACATCAAGGCAGCCCTGGCCGCTCTGGGGACCAAGGCCCGCAGCAAGCCGTTCAAGAGCTGCAAGGGTTAGCTCCGCGTTCTCAGTCAGCTCTGCTCGAGAAAAAGCCCCGCGATTCCGCGGGGCTTTTTTCTTCTTGCCACCCCGGGCCAGGCGGGTGTAGACTCCGCCCTGTTCGGGCGATTAGCTCAGCTGGTTAGAGCGCGCGCCTCACATGCGCGAGGTCGGGGGTTCGAGCCCCTCATCGCCCATTTTTAAAGGGTGCCAGCAGACCACCGCTTTGTCTCCCCATCACATCGCAGCCTTTCCGCGGCATCTGAGGTCGGGCGCAGCCTGGAAGCAGCGGCCAGAGGCCGGGTTTACCTTTCGATCGCGGGATTTGGCCCCCTGGAAGGTGTCGCCGGCCCTTGCCGACTTTGCCATCCGGCGAAACATTCCAAGTCGCTTTTTGCTGAGGGGTAAAGTTTGAGGTACGAAGGGTTTCGGATCTCGGGCGGGGTTCTCGCTCTGGAAGATCCCACTTCCAGCGATCTGCTGAGTTACACCGCCGGCCGGGGGCACCGCGAATTTCCCTGCCTCTCGCGGACCCACAAGCCGTCGAGCTGCGTCCCCTGCCTGGACTTCTCTCCCTGGATCCGGGAGCGGGTCCGGCGGGGCGATGTGGACGCGCTGGCCGAGTATCTGTGGCGGGTCCGGCGGGCCGATCCGGATGTCCGGGGCACCAGCGAGCAGGTTCTCCGCAAGTATCACGACCTGGCCCGGGCGGTCATGGCAACGCCGCTCGACCGCCATCTCGAGCGGGGCACCGAGGAGGGGTACCTCGATCTTCGGGTTGCGCTCATCATGCTGGCCGCCCACGAGTTCTTCTCCGGCTTCATCATGGCCAGCGAGGCCTCGGATTACATGGCCGCGGTCATGGCGCCGCACAGCTTCTCCCTGGTAGGCATCAACGAGCTGCTCGAACGGCGCAATTCGTTTGTGTCGCAAATGGCACAGGAAATGGAATACTGGGCCTGCTGGGCGCCGCTTCCACCCGATGCGCTGCGATCGCCCATCCCCCCGCACGACAGCAGCTTTCAGGCACTGCTCGTCACGCTGGCGCGGCTCCCTCTCGGCTCCCGGGCCCATGCGGTGGACGCTCTCAGGCACATCGTGGCCGATCCCAGCGCGCCCCGATCCCTGGCCAGCGTTTGCCGCTACGAGACCCAGCGCTGGGGGCTCGACGTTCCCGATTCCTCCCGGCTGGTGCTGGATAGCGGTCTGGTGATTCCCGCCCGGGACATGGAAACCTGGATCAAGGGATGGACCCGGCGGCATCTGCTCAACTTCCTGACCAAGTGCGGCATTCGAGCCCCCAAGTCCTGGAGCAAGGATCGGCTGGCAGAGGTGGCCTTGGCCGACTGTGAGGGGGCGGTGCGGTCGCGAATGGAGGAGTCGGGGGCGGTGGAGCTCGCGCCTGAGTACGCCGAGGCAGCGGCCAGGCTGGGCACTTATATCTCCGATGTGAAGGAAACCTGGCGGGTCTGGTTGGGCTTCGGCACCGGCGTGCGCCGCAGCATGCGGCAGCCGGAGCCGGAGCCTCAGGATCAAGCCTAGATCACACCTCCGCGGCGAAGCTTGCCGATCTGATCGAACCGCTCTTCGTATACCGCCAGCACCTCCTCCGGCGACACCGTAGCCACACCCCGCTTCCCGACCTCCACTCCGGCGGCGTAGTTGGCCAGCTGAGCCGCCTCCCGCACTGTGGCACCAGCGGCCAGGGCCGTGCCAAGCCACGCGGTAACCGTATCACCGGCGCCCGAAACATCGAAGATCTGCCGTGCAATGCTCGGGATCTGCGTCAGATCTCCGTCCTTGGTCACCAGCAGCATCCCCTCGGCCCCCAGCGTGACCAACAGGTTGTCCACCTTGAGCCTGGTGAGGACATCGGGGAGCACGTTGCCGTTCTTCAGGTCGACGGCCGCACCGAGCGCCGATTCCAGCTCCCGGCGGTTGGGCTTGAATACGGTCGCGCCGGCGTACTCGAAGAACTGGCGATACTTTGGGTCCACCACGACGGGGATGCCGCGCCGGCGGGCAATCTCCATGACCGCCAGAATCAGCGTGGGCGAAAGCGCGCCCTTGTTGTAGTCCTCCAGGAGCAGCGCGTCGGCATCGGCCAGGGCCTCGCGCGCCGCCGCGGTCAGCCGGGCCAGGTCCGGTCCTTCGAGCAGCGAGTCCACCTCGTCGTCGATCCGGACGATCTGCTGGCCCCGGGCGATGATGCGGGTCTTGGAGGTAGTGGGCCGCCCGGCGATGGTCAGCACGAAGCGATCCTCCAGCCGGGCCACAGCCAGCTCCTGCCGGATTGTGGCGCCGTCGCCGTCGTCGCCTACGGCGCCGACCAGAAAACACCGGGCGCCCATGGCGGCCACGTTGGCCGCGACATTGGCGGCGCCGCCCAGCGCGGCATGCCGCTCCGCCACGGTGACCACCGGCACCGGCGCCTCGGGCGAGAGCCGCTCGGTGTCGCCAATGAGATAGCGGTCGAGCATGATGTCGCCCACCACAACCACCCGGCTGCTCCGCATCCGCTGGATCAGCTGGAGCACCCGCTCCCGCGCGAGCGGCTGAGGTGGCTTCACCGGAGTACTCCCGTCCGGCCAATCCCCAGCGTCGCCTGAATCCGACCCTCGAAGCGATCCACGCTGTTTCCCTCCTCGTGCTCGCTGTTCACCACGTGATGGAAGCCGGCAGTGGCCGAGACATCGAGCGGGCCGGTTCGCCCAACCAACCCCAGCGCCGCGCGATAAGTTCGTTCCACTACGCCGATAAACAGGGCTGGAGTGGAGAGCACGCCGTTCGGATCAGGCACCGGATATGGATCGTTGATCTGACCCTCTCCCTGCCGCAGCACGGTCAGCTCGGGTGCCAACAGCCACCGGTCTCTCACCGGAAGCGTGACCCGCAGCGTGAGCTGGTCCTGGTCGCTGAAGTTTCTCCCGACGCCTACGCCGGCGTCGGTGAAGTTATCGCCGGGATTGAACGCCCGAAGCGCCAGGCTGGAGACCTGGGTGTATAGCGCCTGCCAGCCCAGGCTTTCGCCCAGGGGTCCCTGAGCGCCCAGGGTGAAAGCCCATCGGTCGCGGTTTCGCTCCCGATCGTCGTACCAGAAGTCATCCAGCGCCAACTGAGCCAGCAGGGTGGTGCGCCGGAACGGGCGCCATTGCACGTCCAGCCCCAGCATCACGTTACTCCGGTCGCCGAAGCCAATGGTGTTGGCCAGATAGCCGAGGGAAAGCGGATTGCGGTAGCGGGTCTCGAAGTTCCGGTCGACGCCCGACACGATGATTCCTTCCCAGGGCGCCAGCATCAACCGCCGCGAGGGCCGGAGGTGCAGCCGGTGCACGAAGTAGTATCGATGGACCGTCTGGCCCAGGCTGTCGGTCTGATCCTGCAGATCGGTGGCCAGGGAGGAGAGTCGGATGGTGCGGGTACCGATGTCGATGGCGAGTCCCTGCCGCTCGTACCCGTAGTTGCTGAGCGGAATACCGGGCAGACCCACCGGGCCCCAGTTCCGGTCCATCTGGCCGTAGAACAGGTCGGCGTACTTGAACTGCAGCACCGATGTACGCGTCGGCCATCCGGCCGGCCACCTTGAGCTCCCGCCGGCCGATCCAGTCCTGGTCGTGCGTCAATCTGGGCTCGACGGTGGGCCGGGTCACCAGAACCAGATTTCCCAAGGTGAGCTCGCCCACGACCTCGGCGTAGGGACTGATCCCGCTGGCCCCGCTCGGGTGCAGCAGCTCGCGGCGAGCGTGGGTGTAGCCCTGGAGCCCGCCTCGCCCGGCCAGGGTCCACACATTGCCCGGCCGAGTCGCCGAACTCGCGGCGGAGCCGCTGAATCAGGGACAGACTCGAGGCGCCGGCAGTGTCCGCCGCAGCCAGAACCCGCACGGCATCGCGCCGCCGGAACGGCCGCAGCATGGGCGAGGGATCTTCGATCGTCACCCCGCGCGATCAGGTGTTCCAGCAGCGGCAGCCGGGGATCGTCCAACCGGATGTAGGGAGATGCCTGTGCGGCGAGTCGCGCGGGGAGGAGCGACGCCGGCCAAAGCCGTCGCCAGGAGGACAACGCGGATTGGTGCCGGCATCGCGGCGAAACCTAAGGCGGCGCGGGCAATTCTGCTATCTTCTTCGCACTGAAGCCGATGGGAGTGGAAATAGTGAGCTCCGCGGCGATTCGATCCGCTGTTCGTCTTCCACTGGACTATCATGATGGCGAAACAGGACAACCTCGATCTCCAAACCCGAGACCTGGTGCGGTTCGCTGCCGCGGTAGCTCAGGGCTACGAACCGGAGCTCCGGGAGCGGGTCACGGATCTCCGGTTATCCCAGGTGCCGGCTGCAGTGGGTCGAGGAGCTGCTGCTGCAGAGCCTGCTGATGGTGGGGTACCCCCGCGCGCTGATCGCCTTCACGGTCTGGCGCAAGGTCGAGCGAGCTCCCGGCCGCCAGAGTCGGATCCGGATCAGGACTACTCCCGCGCGCCCGAGTGGACTCGGCGGGGCGAGGAGCTGTGTGCCGTGGTTTATGGAGAGAACTACCGCAAGCTCCGGGAGAGCGTTCAAGCGCTGCATCCGGCGGTGGATAGCCTGGATGGTCACCGAGGGTTACGGCCGCACGCTGGCGCGTCCCGGCCTGGATCTCAGGCGGCGTGAGCTCTGCACCGTGGCCCAGACAGCGGTGCTCGAGGCCCCTCGACAGCTCCACTCCCACCTTCGCGGTGCGCTGAACGCCGGCGCCACCTTCGGCCAGATCGAAGGGGCGCTATCGATCGTGAACCCGCTGCTCTCGTTCGATCAGTGGAAAAAGGTCAAGGAGCTCTGGAGGACGGTGCGCAACGGCTGGGCTCCGGCCGACTGATGCTGATCGATCGCGCGGTGGTGCGGGTGGTGGGCGGCACCGGAGGATCGGGGGCCAGCTCCTTCGCCCGGTTCAAGTACAAGCCCAAGGGCGGGCCTGATGGGGGCGATGGCGGCCATGGCGGCAGCGTCTACGTCAAGGGAGATCCCAACCTCGCCACCCTGCTCGACTACCGCTACCGAACCACGTGGAAGGCAGAGCGGGGAGAGCATGGGAAAGGAAAAACCCAGACCGGCGCTTCGTCGGCAGACATCTATCTCCCGGTTCCGCCCGGCACCGTCGTCCGCGACGCAGAAACCGGCCAGCTGATCGGTGAGGTGCTCCAGGCTGGAGACACGCTGAGGGTGGCACGAGGCGGACGGGGTGGCCGCGGCAATGCCCGGTTCGCTACCTCCACTCACCAGGCTCCCCGCGAATGGGAGCCGGGAGAAGAGGGAGAAGACCGGCAGATCGAGCTGGTGCTGAAGCTCATCGCCGACGTGGGCCTGGTGGGCGAGCCCAACGCCGGCAAGAGCACGCTCCTGTCGGTGGTATCGGCCGCACGGCCCAAGATCGCCGACTATCCGTTCACCACGCTCGAGCCCAACCTCGGCGTGGTCGCACTCTCAGGGCATCGCACGTTCGTCATGGCCGACATCCCCGGCATCATCGAGGGAGCTCACGAGGGCAAGGGACTCGGTTTCCGGTTCCTCCAGCACGTGGAGCGCACCCGGGTGCTGGCGTTTCTGGTTCCACTCGACAGCGAAGATCCTCAGGCCACCTATCAGCGGCTCCGACAGGAAATCGAAGCGTACAGCCCGGAGCTGGCCGAGAAGAACCATGTCGTCCTGCTGACCAAGGCGGACCTGCTCTCCCCCGGACATCCCTTGCCGGCTGTGAGCGCACCCGAGGCAGCGGGCGTCATTTCCGTCTCCAGCGCCAGCGGGCAGGGCATGGAGAACCTGAAGGAGTATCTCTGGAGACTGGTGGAGCAGGCAAAAACCAGCGAAGCGGATGCGGCGGAAACGGAGATCTCCTGGTCCGAGGAAGACGGGTAATGACCGACGAGCGACTCGCGTACCTGGCGCTCACCCAGGTGCCCGGCATGGGGCCAGCCCGCCTTGCAGCGCTCCTCACCGCCTACCCCTCACCGCTCGGCGCCCATTCGGCGCCGTTCGAGCTTTTATGCACCGTGCCCGGGTTTTCTCGCGCCATGGCGACGGCGCTCAAGGAGACACCTCTGGCCACCGGGCAAAAAACCCTCGAGGCCGCGGAGCAACTGGGTGTGAGCGTCCTGCTTCCGGACGAGCCGGAGTATCCCGAGCTTCTCCGTCACATCCCCGACCCACCCCCGGTCCTGTTTGCGCTGGGAAACCGAACACTGCTTTCCCGGCCAGCGGCCGCAGTGGTAGGCAGCCGCGACCATTCCAGCTATGGAGCCTCGGTATGCCGCCAGGTTGCGGGAGAGGCAGCCCGGACTGGAGTGGTAATCGTGAGCGGCATGGCCCGAGGCCTCGACGCGGTGGCTCACGCCGCCGCCCTCGATGCCGGGGGCACAACCATAGGAGTGCTGGGCAACGGACACGGGGTGATCTATCCCGCGGCCAACCGGAAGCTCTACGAGCGGGTCTCGGCGGAAGGACTGCTGCTGAGCGAATTTCCCCCGGGAGAGCGGCCCCACGCCGGGAGCTTCCCCCGGAGGAACCGGCTGATCAGCGGGTTGTCGCGGGTTACGGTAGTGATCGAGGCGGCGGTGGGCTCGGGAGCGCTCATCACCGCCGGAACCGCGTTGGATCAGGGCAGGGAAGTGATGGCGGTTCCGGGAAACATCACCAGCCCCGTCTCGGAGGGCACCAACCGGTTGATCCGCGACGGGGCAACGCCGCTGCTCGATCCGGGCGACCTGCTGCAGCATTTTCCCGAGCTCGGAAGCCCATCGGCCAAAGGGAACGCGGCTCCCCCGAACCAGCCGGCCTTGCCGGAGACCTTGTCGGCTGCTGAAACGGGAACTGGCGGAGCTGATCGGCGGACAGCCGATGCACCCGGACGAGCTGGCAACCCAATGCGGCCGGCCGATCGGCGATGTGCTGGGGATGCTTGTGTGGCCTGGAGATCGCTGGTGTGGTAGAGCAGGGCCGGGCCGAGTGTTCCGGCGAGTAGAGCGCAGCTCATCTGTCATCCTGAGCGCAGCGCACCTCAGCGCTGACATCGCCAAACTGCGCTCAGGATGACATCCGCAGCCGCTAGATTCAGGCATGCACGTGTACATCCACGTCCCCTTCTGCGCCCGCCGGTGCAGCTACTGCGACTTTGCCATCGCGGTCAGGCGGGAGGTCCCCTCCGCCGCATATACCCAGGCAGTCCTCACTGAATGGGCCCTCTGGTTGGAGGATCCGGTCTGGGATGAATCGCCCGACATCGAAACCATCTACTTCGGTGGAGGCACACCGTCCCGGGTCTCGCCTGATGCCATCGCCCAACTGCTCGACCGCCTGACCCACGACCGGCCACTCGCGGCCGACGCCGAGATCACGCTGGAAGCCAACCCCGATGACGTGACGCTTCCCGCAGCGGCCTCATGGCGAGCCGCCGGGGTGAACCGGATATCGTTGGGAGTACAATCGTTCGATCCCGCGGTGCTCCGGTGGATGCACCGGGTCCATACCGCCGATCAGGTCCCGCTGCGGTGGAGGCGCTTCGTTGCGCCGGATTTCAGGATCTCTCGCTCGATCTGATTTTCGGCCTTGCCGGGCCGACTTGGCCAGGGACTGGGCAGGCAGATCTGGACCGCGCGTTCGGTCTGGAGCCGGAGCATCTCTCGCTCTACGGCCTCACGGTCGAGCCCCACACCGTGCTGGGTCACTGGGCGGGCCGGGGCGAGCTGACTCCGGTGGACGAGGAGCGCTATGCCGCGGAGTTTCTGGCGGCCCATCAGGCGCTCTGCCGCCCGGGGCTACGATCACTACGAGGTCTCCAATGCCGCGCTGCCGGCCACCGGGCCCGCCACAACTCCGCGTACTGGCAGCGGGCCCCGTTCATTGGACTGGGACCCTCCGCCCACAGCGGTTTCGGCCGGGAGCGCCGGTGGAACGTGCGGGAATGGGCCGACGTACGAGCGCGCGCTGCACGGTGGAGCTCGCCGCTGGACGGCCGGGAGGTGCTGGACGAATCGGCCATCCGGTTGGAGGAGCTGTACTTGGGGCTCCGGACGCAGGAATGGGCTGGCCAGAGCACCAGCATTCCGTCGCTGCCATCCGAGGCGACCTGGGATCGAGGAGCGGCTGGGCCGAGCTCTCAGGAGCGGCCGGATCCGGCTCACGCCCGGAAGGCTGGCTCCGTCTGGACGTCCTTGGTCCAGCGCTCCGTCTAGATTTCCTCCATGCCGCTACCAGATCAGCTGAGTGAGCGCGAGCTTCGGGTGCTCGAGGCCGTGGTGCAGACGTATATCGAGACCGCCGAGCCGGCGGGAAGCCAGACGATTGCCCGGAGGTTCGGGCTGGGCGTCTCGCCGGCCACGATCCGCAACACCATGAGCGAGCTGGAGGACAAGGGCTATCCTCTTTCATCCGCATACCTCCGCCGGGCGGATCCCGACCGACCGGGCCTACCGGGTGTATGTGGACGCGATCATGCGGCTGTCTCCCCCGAGCCACGAGCAGCAGCACACCCTGCGCGCCGAGCTGGTGGGCAACCGCAGTGCGGTGGAAGAGATTCTCCGGCGGGCCGCCCAGGTGCTCGGGGTGCTGACCCAGGAGCTGGGCGTGGCGGTGGCGCCCGGCTCTGGATCAGGTGGTGATGGAGCGACTCGAGCTGGTGCAGGTCAGCTCCGAACGCCTGCTCCTGGTGTTCAATCTCCGGAGCGGCGTGGTCCGCACCATTTTCGTGGAGGTCCCCGGCCTGGTGGCTCCCAGCGTCGGTGCAGCAGGTGGCCCAGATTCTCAACCAGCGGCTGGCCGGACTCACCCTCAAGGAAATTCGGGCGACGCTTGCCGAGCGGCTACGCGACTGCGGCGGCGCAGCGACGATCGCGAGCTGCTCAACATCTTCATCGCCGAGGGCGACGGGCTCTTCGATCTGTCGAACGACGAGAATGGAGTGGTGCTGGGCAGCGCCCAGATGCTGGCGGACCAGCCGGAGTTCGCCTCCAATTCCCGGATGCGCGAGCTCCTCCGGCTCACCGAGGGACGGGATCTCCTGAAACAGGCGCTGGAATCACGCCGGCAGCGGGGGCTTTCCGTCACCATCGGGGCGGAAAATCCCGATGCCCGGCTCAGCGACTTCACCCTGGTCACCTCCTCCTATGAGGCTGGCAGCCTCAAAGGTGTCATCGGCGTGATGGGGCCTACCCGCATGCCCTACGACAAAATCATCGGCCTGGTGGAGCACACCAGCCGTCTGGTGGAAGGATTGCTGGAGTGAGCGAATTCTACGTCCCTGCTCGGGGTTGTCCCGGGACGCTTCCGAGGCCGAGATCAAGAAGGCCTACCGGAAGCTGGCGATGGAATACCATCCCGACCGGAACTCGTCGCCCGAGGCAGAGGCCAAGTTCAAGGAGATCACCGAGGCCTACGAGGTCCTGCGCGATCCGCAGAAGCGCGCGGCCTACGATCGCTACGGCAAGGCCGGCATCGGCGGAGCGGCGGTGGCTATCGGCTTCCACCACGTGGATCTGAGCGAAGCGCTCAACATCTTCATGCGCGACTTCGGAGCCATGGGTGGCCTCGAGGCGATCTTCGGTGGCCGGCGCGACCCGGACCGAAGAGCGCCGGGGCCAGGACATCCGGGTGACCGTTCGGCTCACGCTGCAGCGAGGTTGCCCTCGGCGCCAAGAAGACGGTCAAGCTCAAGAGCCTGGAGCGATGTACCACCTGCCAAGGCAGCGGGGCCAAGCCCGGCACCAAGCCGACCACTTGCGGCACCTGCAACGGTAGCGGCGAGGTCCGCCGCGCCACCCGCAGCATGTTCGGCCAGTTCATCTCGGTGGCGCCGTGCCCCACCTGCGGCGGAGAGGGCAGCGTCATCCGCGAGACCCTGCGAGGTCTGCCGGGGCGAGGGCCGGGTGCGGGGCGAGCGCACGCGTGACGGTGGACATTCCCGCCGGCGTGTCGACCAACAACTATCTCACGCTCCGGGGCCAGGGTGCGGCCGGTCCCCGCAACGGTCCCAGCGGCGACCTGCTGGTGATGCTCGACATCAAGGAGGACGAGCGGTTCGAGCGGCAGGGCGACGACCTGATCTTCGATCTTCCGCTCTCGTTTTCCCAGGCGGCGCTCGGCGGTGAGCACGAGGTGCCCACGCCGTACGGCGAGGAACGGCTTCGCATTCCTGCCGGCACTCAGCCGGAGACGGTGCTCCGGCTGCGGGGCAGGGGACTCCCGATTCTGGGACAGGACGGCAAGGGAGATCTCCTGGTGCGGGTGCACGTCTGGACGCCGGAGCGTATCACGGACGAGCAGGAGCGGCTGTTCCGTGAGCTGGCCAAGCTCGGAGGGAGAGGCACCCAAGCGCGCGCCCGGCTTCTGGTCCAAGCTCAAGGAGGCGCTGGGCGCATGAGCTGGTGGGCCATCGACGTTCGAACGCCCGCCGACCGCAGAGAGATGCGTGGGCGCCTGGCTGGTGGCCCGAACCGGACAGGCGGTGGAAGAGCGAGATGATGGCACGCTGGTGGCCTTTGCGCCCGACGAGGACACGGCCGTTGCCCTGGTCCGCGGAGCTGGGCCAAAGCGGCGACGGACCGCGTGGAGACCGAACGCCATCCGGTCGAGGCAGACGGACTGGTCCACCCGCTGGCGCGAAGGCCTCGGCCCCCGCCGGCTGGGCCGGCTCACGATTGTCCCATCCTGGTTGCCTCGAGGCCTCGGATCCCGACCCGCTCACCGTCGTGCTCGACCCGGAAACCGCGTTCGGCAGCGGCGAGCATGGATCGACCCGCGCGGCGCTGACCCTGCTGAGCCGGTTGGTCGGAACCGGGAGACCGGGTGCTCGACCTGGGGAGCGGCAGTGGCATCCTTACCATTGCCGCCATCAAGCTCGGCGCGGCCAGTGCGATCGGCATCGAGATCGACGCCGAGGCGAACGAGGTGGCCTATCGCAATGCTGCCCGCAATGGGGTGGCGCAACAGGTGGAGTTTCTCGAGGGCGACGCCGGAATCCTGGCGCCCCTGGCCGGTCCCGCCGATCTCCTGCTCTCCAATATTCTGCGGACGGTCAACACCACCCTCCTGCCGGTGATCGCCAGATCACTTCGGCCGGGGGGTGTGGCCATCTTCTCCGGAATGGAACAGGACGAGGCGTACCAGTTCCGCGGCGATCTCACCGCCGCCGGATTTCGCCAGCTCCAGGAGACACTCGACGCCGGATGGTGGGGGGTGGCTGCCGAGCGCCCGGAATGAAGGTGGTTATTGCAGCGGGGGAGCGGGGAAGCGGGGAAGCGGGTAGGTCTGGATGAGCATGAGATCCATCACCTCAAGGTTCGGCGAGCCAAGGATGGTGAAGCGGTTGAGGTGCTCGACGGGGCAGGCCTGATGGGAACCGGAACTCTGGTCCAGGTGGGCCGGGAATGGATGGTGGAGGTTGACGCCGCCGAGCTGCAGCCGCCTCCGGCGCCCCTCACACTCGCCGTTGCCATGGGCGACCGGGATCGGTTTTCCTGGATGGTGGAGAAATCGGTCGAGCTCGGAGTGACCAGGATCGTTCCGCTCCAGAGCGAGCGCACTGCGGGCGTGGCCACCCGGCTGAAGGACGTCCACCTCGACCGCCTCCGCCGCTCGGCGCTGGACGCGATCAAACAGTGTGGCGCCGCCTGGGTCCCGGCCATCGACGCTCCGAGAACGTTTGCCGCGTTCGCGAGGGAGCCGCTGGGTGGCACGGGATGGCTGGCGGATGCGTGCGGTGCTCCGGCGCCCGCCTCGACTGAACGAGGGTGCGGTCACGGTGATCATAGGGCCGGAGGGCGGGCTGACTTCCACTGAACGGGAGACCGTACTCGGCGCAGGCTACCAGCTCGTGAGCCTGGGCCTCCATACACTTCGCTTCGAGACCGCAGCCGTTGCCGCCGCTGCAGCGGTAACCCACGCCAGGATGCGGAGCGCCCATGGCTGATTGCCTGTTCTGCCGGATTGTGGCTGGAGAGATTCCCGCCGCGATCGTCAAGCGTTCGGATGAAGCGCTAGCCTTTCGAGACATCGATGCCAAGGCGCCGGTGCACCTGCTGGTGATTCCCACCCAACACGTGGCGGCAGTCCGGGATGCCAAGGGCGCAGATGGCGAGCGATTGCTGGGCCGCCTTCTCGCCTTTGCCGCCGAGACCGCTGCCGAGCAAGGTCTCGACCGGGACGGCTACCGGATTGTGACGAATACGGGAAAGAATGCCGGTCAGAGCGTTGATCATCTGCACCTGCATGTGCTCGGTGGAAGAAAGCTGACGTGGCCTCCGGGGTAGGCAATCGAGGAACGACGGAGACGACGGACCGGAGTCAGTCTGAGCGAAGCGAAGGATCGGCTGACGGCCGGTACACCCATTAGCTGGCCGTCGGATCTCTGCTCATTCAGGATTCTGTGACTCGATCAGGGCAACCTTCTTCTGGCGAAGCGAACCCTTGATCTGCTTTTCAGCGAGCGAACTCAGCGATCGTCAGGAGCAGCGAACTCTGCAGTCTCGCGCTTAACCAGCCTGGGCAATTCCATAGCGTCGCGTAAGACGCCGCGGACTTAATCCGCCTGTCAAGCTGCAACACTCATCGATTTAGGCCAGCTTCGTTACTCCCACGTATGACCAAGCTCGTGGCGGCTTGCCAGGATATGAAACTCGTATGGATTGCCGGGCACTGCCATAGCTCTGCCGATCCAGCAGCTTCGCTCAGGATGACTCTGATCCGCACCATTTCCTCTAAGACCGTTCGCACGGTCCATTCGTTCCGCCGTGCCTGTCTTGCCTCGCATCTATACTGCTTCCCAATAAATTTTCCAACTTATTCGAATTTCTGCCCTTATCGGGCCGAGAGGGGTGAGTAAGCGAATGCCAGAGGTCATCATTCACGATGACGAGAGCTTCGAGCGGGCACTAAAACGGTTCAAGAAGAAGTGCGAAAAGGCCGGAATTCTGTCGGATCTTCGGAAGCACCGTCACTTCGAAAAGCCGAGCGAAAAGCGGAAGCGGAAAATGAACGCCGCAGTCCGCAAGACCCGTCGTGGTCCCCGTGTCCCCCGCGTCTGACCTCGCATCAACCCTGCGCGCTGCTTTGAACGCCGCGCGTAAGGCGCAGGATAAAGAACGCACCCTGGTCCTCGGTACGATCCTGGCCAACCTGAAGAATCGCGAGATCGAGCTCCGCCGGCCCGCTACCGACGATGAGGTGATCGATGTCCTCCGGAAGGGCATCAAGATCCGCCGGGAAGCCGTGGAGCAGTACGCCTCCCGGCCGGATCTGGCCGAGGCCGAAGGGGCCCAGATCAAGATTCTAGAGGAGTTTCTGCCCCCAGCGGTGGACCCGGAGGAAATTCGCGCCGCGGTCCGCAGTGCCATCAGCGCTGGGGCCAAAGACATCGGGAAGGTCATGTCGCAGGTGTTACCCAAGTACAAGGGCCGGGCCGACGGAAAGTTGATCAACCAGATTGTCCGTGAGGAGCTGCAGGCCGGCTGATGACGCAGGTGGAATTTCTCTCTCCCGACGGGGTGCCGGCCCAGATGAAGGGCGGCACCCCGTCGCCGTTACCGGAGGAGCAGATTGCCGACGCGCTGGAGACCATCGAGTTCGAAGCGGTGCTCGATCTGGTCGCCGATCACGCAGCGGGCCCGCTCGGCGCCGCGCGGGTGAGGAGCCGGCGTCCCACGCAAGGCCTGGACTGGATTCGGGCCGAGCTGGACCGGGTGGGCGAGGTGGCCGGTCTCTTTCGCCGGGGGGACGCATTGGTTTCCGAAGCGATCCCCGACGTCACCCAGGTTCTCGGGCGGCTTCGGATCCAGGGAAGCGTGCTCGAAGGCGTTGACCTGGTCGCCCTGCTCCAAGTTCTCCGAGCCGCGCGCGCGGTGCACGCGGATCTCGAGCGAATTGCCCATCTGGCGCCCACTGAGCGCTGAGCTGCTGCGGCCGTTGCCGGAAAAGATGCTGGAGCGGAGGCTGGATCAATCCGTGGACCCGGATGGAAACCTCCTGGACACGGCGAGTCCCCGTCTGGCCGCCGCCCGGCGGGAAGTCCAGGCCGCCAGACAGCGTCTGCTCCGCAGGCTCGATACGCTGCTGCGCGGCCTGGAGAGCGGCTCGACACCTTCGGACGCCTCGGTAACGGTGCGGGGAAACCGCTACGTCATTCCGGTCCGGCGCGATTCCCGGAGCCGGCCCCCCGGGATCATCCACGACGAGTCCGGCAGCGCGGGCACTCTGTTCATCGAACCGTCCGAGACCATCGAGCTGGGGAACGCGCTGCGTGAGGCCCAGGTTGAGGAGGAGAGGGAGACGCTCCGGGTGCTTCGGGAGCTCACCGACCTGCTCCGACCACATCTCCCCGTGCTCCGGGACATCGTCGAGATGTGTGTTGGAGTGGATGATCTGGTTGCCCGGTCCAAGTACGCCGCGGCGGTGGGAGGCGAAAAGCCGATCGTGGCCGAAGCACCCGCTCCGCTCAGGATCGTGAACGGACGGCACCCGCTTCTCCTGGCGGGGAGCATCGAGGTGGTTCCCTTTGACCTGGAGCTCGCGCTGGAGGAGCGCACTCTGCTGGTCACCGGCCCGAACACCGGGGGAAAGACCGTTCTGCTCAAGGCCGTCGGTCTGGCGGCCGCGCTTGCCGCTTCGGGAATTATCCCGCCGGTGGGGGAGGGAAGCGCGCTGCCGGTCTTCCGGCGCATGTTCGCCGATATCGGAGACCAGCAATCGATTGCGGCGAGTCTCTCGACCTTCAGCGCCCACGTTCGCAGGCTGCGACAGATTCTGGATCAGGCGGACGATGCCAGCCTCGTGCTGCTGGACGAGATCGGGAGTGGCACCGATCCGGTCGAAGGCGCCGCCCTGGCGGCCGCTACCCTGGTCTCGCTGACCCAGCGCAACTCGGTGACGCTCGCCACGACCCATCTCGGTGCTCTGAAAGAGCTGGCCAGCCAGACTGAAGGGATCGTGAACGCGTCCCTTCAGTTCGACGCAGCCACTCTCACCCCGACCTACCGTCTGCTGAAAGGGGTGCCTGGACGATCGTATGGCCTGGCCATCGCCCGGCGGCTCGGAGTGGGGCAGGAGATACTGGCCGACGCTGAGGCTCGGGTTCCCGATACGGAACGTCGGTTGGACGCCTTGCTCGCGGCGGTGGAGGAGCGTGAACGCGAATTGCGCTCGAGGCAGCAGGAGCTGGAGGAGCGAACGATCGAGCTGGATTCCTTGAATGCCCGGCTCAGAGTCCAGGAGGAGAGCCAGATCGCGCGCGACGCTGAGTTGAAGCGCCGGGAGAAGGAGGCCGATCGGGAGGGAAGAAGGCTGGCCCGCGCGCATCTGATGGAGGCGCGGCAGCGGGTCGAAGACGCCTTGGCGCAGGCGCGCGGTGCGGTGGACGACGCGGCTGCCCGGGAGGCGCGAAGGCTGGTGGAGGAAGGGATCGTGGAGCAGGGGCAGGCGTTGGAGGCAAGCGGGACAGCGGGGCAGCGGGGCAGCGGGGCAGATATGCTCCAGGTGGGGTCCACAGTGCGATTGGAGACAGGCGGTACCGGTGAGGTCATCGAGATCCGGTCCGACGGGAAGGTCGTGGTTGCTGCCGGTGCCATAAGGATGGTGGCAGACCCTTCGACCGTCTCGTCACGTTTCGAAACGAGAGCAGCGTAAGACGCGGAGCGACTCTGCCCATCTGCCCAGCGGCCCCGCTGCCCCGCTGGAAATCGATCTCCGGGGCATGACCGGCGATGAGGCCGAGACCGCCACCGTCGCTGCGGTGGACGCGGCCGTGCTGGCCGAGCAGCCATATCTCAGAATCATTCACGGCATGGGGACGGGAGTGGTGCGGGAGCGGGTCCGCCGAGTGGTGTCGCGGGACCGGCGGATATCGCGTTACGGGTTTGCGCCCCGCAACCAGGGCGGGACCGGAGTCACCATCGTCGAGTTCTCCGCGTGAGCATGATCCCCGACGATACCATCGAGCAGGTGCGGGACAGCACCGACCTGGTTACGCTGATCGGCGAGTCGGTCTCGCTCAAACGGACCGGCGCCGATTACCGGGGGCCCTGTCCTTTCCACGGAGGCACCAACCGGAACTTCACCGTCATCCCCAAGAAAGGCCGTTATTACTGCTTCGTCTGCCACGAGTCGGGCGACGTCTTCTCCTGGTTCATGAAACGCATGGGTCTGGGCTACCCCGATGCGGTGCGGGAGGCGGCTAAACGGGTGGGCGTGAACATCCCGGACCGGCCTGACCGCGCGGGCCCCGATCCGAACGAAGCGCTGTACACCGCAGTCGCCGC
The DNA here is from genome assembly GCA_963825815.1 of uncultured Gemmatimonadales bacterium. GTDB lineage: Bacteria > Gemmatimonadota > Gemmatimonadetes > Gemmatimonadales > GWC2-71-9 > CAVVWJ01. The sequence goes on from CAWGVB010000025.1 coordinate 192,283, forward strand.
GGCTCACGACTGGTTCACTCGGCAGCTACTGGAGCTGCCCGATGCCAGGATTGCCCGGGAGTATCTGGAGCGGCGGGACGTGCCTCTGGATACCGCGGCCTTACTGGGGCTGGGGTTCGCGCCGCAAGGGAAAGCGTTCCTCGACGCGATGCAAAAACTGGGGATCGAGCATTCCGTCCTGCTGGAAGCCGGCCTTGCGGCCCAGCGAGACGACGGTCAGGTGAGCGCCCGCTTCCGGGGCCGGCTGCTCTTTCCCATTCACGATCTCCGGGGCCGGGTGGTCGGGTTCGGTGGACGACTCCTCACGGAAGGTGAGCCGAAGTACCTCAACTCCCCGGAGACGCCAATCTTTCACAAGGGGAAGCAGCTGTACAATCTGCACCAGGCCAAGGGGCCGATCCGGAAAGAAGAGTCGGTGATCCTGGTGGAGGGCTACTTCGACGTGCTGCGGCTGATGCTCGCCGGCGTCGAACACGTGGTGGCGCCGCTGGGCACGGCTCTTACCGCAGACCAGGCGGCCTTGCTCAAGCGTTACGCTTCCAGCGCCACCCTCCTGTACGACAGCGATCAGGCGGGTCTCAAGGCTACCTTCCGGGCAGGTGACGAGCTGCTGCGTCATCAGGTCCGGGTCCGGGTGGCCACGCTCCCTCCCGGCGAAGATCCGGACACGCTGGTCAAGTCGGGAGGGGTGGATGCGCTGGACCAGGTCCTGCGTGACGCGGTCGACGTGTTCGAGCGCAAGATCCAGATCATGGAGCGCAAAGGCTACTTCGACGGGTTCGAGCACCTGCGGGACGCCGTCGATCGTCTGCTCCCAACCATTCGCGCGGCAGCAGATCCGATCACTCGGGAGCTGTATCTTTCATTGGCGTCGGAGCGAACCAGAATCAGCAAAGAGGTGCTGGAGCGGGAACTGGCCGAGGCCCGGAGCGGATATCAGCCGGTCGGAGGGGCACCGGCTCGCGGGACGAGAGAACCGGCCGCCGCGGCCGCCACTCCCGCCCGCACCAGGACGGGTCCCGAGACCCAGCTGTTGAAGGCCATGTTTGCCTCGCCCGAGTGGATCGAGCGGGCCCGCGCGGAGCTCAGTCCGACGCTGTTCCGGTCACCGCGGCTCAGGGAGGTGTTCGAGGCGTTGTTGCGCTCCGAGGCGGGGGCAGCCCAGCTGCCGGAGTCGCTCTCCCCCGAGGTTCAGCCGGTGTGGGCCCGCTTGAAAGAGGCCTCGCTCAAACCTCGCCGGCAGCGATCAGTCGGTCACCTTCGATCGAGCCTCTCAGATTCTTCGCGCCAGACCCGAGTACGAGAAGATCTCCTCCATCAGCGATCCCGGCGAGAAGCGGCGGCGCAGAGAGGAGCTCCAGCGGTTGTACCCCGAGGCAGACCGCTGGTACACCGTCATGCGCGGTGTCCGGGCTGCCAATCGTCTGCAGGGGCTCCTGAATGCACGCCGATCTCATCAAGCTGCTCGAGCTCCAAGCCAAGGACGCGGTGCTCAGCGATGCCGAGCAACGACTCGCCGCTCTGGAGCGGAATGCGGCGGCTCTCGATCAGGCACTCCAGCGTGCCCGGGAGAGTCTCGAGGCGGCGCAACGGGCCCTGGCGGACGGGCGGCGGCGGCGCGACGAGATGGAAGCCAAGATCGAGAGCTATCGACTGCTGCAGGACCGGCGCAAGCAGCGGCTGGAGCAGGTCAAGAACGCCAAGGAGGCCTCAGCCGTGATGGCGGAGCTCGACCTGGCCCGCTCGGTGATGGCCAAAGAGGAGAGCGACTGGGTTCGCACAGCCGACGGGGTCGTGCAGCTGGAGATCAGGGTTCAGGCCGAGGAGACTAATCTGCAGACGATTGAATCGTCCCAAGCCGAAGAGCGCGCCTTGCTGGGGCAGCGCCGGGAGGCGCTCGAGGTAGAACGGGCGGCGGCTCTCCGGGAGCGGGAAGCCAGTGCCGCCACCATCGACCGGCCGCTCCGCACCCGCTACGACCGCCTCCGCCGGAGCCGGTCCAACGATGTCGTGGTGCCTCTGGTGGGCGGCGCCTGCGGCGGCTGTCATACCGCGGTGCCGCTCAACCGGCGCAGCCAGATCAAGGCGGGTTCGGTGATAGACGGATGTGAGGCCTGCGGCGCGATTCTGTACCCACCTGAGCCGAGTCGATCAGCGTGACTGCTCCCGGAACTGATACACTCCCTCGGGTGAGCGTCTTTCCCCCGCCGGTGCTGCGCTGGAGAATCGTGCCTCAGCCCGATCCGGCTCAGGTCCAGGCCCTCGCCACCGCACTCAATCTTCCGGCGGCACTGGCCGGGCTGCTGGTCCAGCGCGGCTATGGCACCGAGGACGCGGCTCGTCGCTTTCTGCGTCCCGCCCTGTCTGAGCTCTCCGACCCGTGGCGGCTCGCGGGCATGGCGGAAGCCGTGGAAGCGATCGTCTCCACTATCCGGTCAGGCGGCCGCATTCTGGTGCATGGGGATTACGATGTCGATGGCCAGTGCGCCTCGACGCTGCTCACCCGCGCCTTGCGCGTCGCCGGAGCCGACGTGCTCCCATTCTTGCCCCACCGCCTTCGAGACGGCTACGACTTCGGGCCCGCGGGTTTGGAGGCGGCCAGGGCTGCCGGGGCCTCGCTGGTGATCACCTGCGATTGCGGGATCACGGCCTATGACACCGTTCTTGCGGCACGCTCAGCCGGCATCGACGTCGTCGTTACCGACCACCATTTGCCGGGCGAGCAGCTGCCGCCGGCGCTCGCGGTCATAGATCCTCAGCGGGCAGACGACACCTCCGGCGCCAATCAGCTCTGCGGCACGGGCATCGCCTTCAAGCTGGTCCAGGCACTGGTGCCGGCGCTGGGTCTGCCGGCCAACCTGCCGTTTCACCTGCTCGACCTGGTCGCGCTCGCCACCGTAGCCGACGTGGTGCCGCTGCAGGGCGAAAATCGCATCCTGGTCAAGCACGGCCTCAAGGTGCTGCATGAGAGCCGCTGGCCCGGTCTCCGGGCTCTGCTCGACGCCACCGGTCTCAGCGGCAAAGAGGTGAAGGCCCACCATCTGGGCTTCATTCTGGGCCCCCGGCTGAACGCGGCCGGGCGAGTGGGCGACGCCACCGATGGACTCAAGCTCCTCCTGTGTGACGATCCGGCCGAGGCAGCGGCGCTGGCCCAGAAGCTCGAGGCGCTCAACACCGAGCGCCAGGCATTGGATCAGCGCATCCTCGACGAGGCACTGGAGCAGGTCGAGCGTACCGCCCACCCGGAGCGCGATGCCGGGTTCGTCCTGTCGGCGGAGGGGTGGCATCCCGGAGTGGTAGGCATTGTGGCGTCCCGGGTGGTCGAGCGATACGGTCGCCCGACATTTCTGATCGCGTTCGATGGAGAAATCGGCAAGGGCTCCGGGCGGAGCACCTCCCGGTTCAATCTCCATTCCGCCCTGCTTTCCTGTGGCGACTTGCTCGAGCGCTACGGCGGACACCATATGGCGGCGGGCCTCACCATACGCCGGGAGCAGCTCGATGCCTTCCGCGAGCGGTTTGGCGATGTGGCCCGCCAGTCACTCGGCCCCGACGATCTCGGTCCGGAGCAGCGGGTCGATCTGGAAGTCTCGTTGCGCGAGGTCACCCGCGATCTCGAGCGGCTCTGCCGCTATCTCGAGCCTTGCGGCCAGGGCAATCCGGGCCCGGTGTTCGGAATCCGCGGGGTACGCTTCACCAGCCGCAGTGTGGTGGGCAACGGACACCTCAAGGGAGCTCTGGACGACGGTACCACCCGCCTGTGGACCATCGGCTTTCAGTGGGCCGACCGGGTACCCTGGCTGGGCGATGAACCGGTCGACGCGGCCTTTCGAATCGAGTGCGACGACTGGAACGGGATGAGCGGCCTCCAGGCGCGGCTCTGCGCGCTCTCGCCTCACGTCCGACACGTGAGGAACGATGGAACGTGAGGACACGACGTTCCTCTCGTTCCCACATTCCACATTCCGTAATGCGTAATCGTGGGCGGACAGTTCGGCGGGCGACGGTTGCTGCTGCCCAAAGGACGACCGGGTCCGGCCCACTGCCGACCGGGTGCGCGAAGCCTGGATGAGCATCCTGGGTGAGGCCCTGGACGGCGCGCGAGTCCTCGATCTGTTCGCCGGCAGCGGGGCGCTCGGTCTGGAAGCCTTGTCCCGCGGAGCCGGCTCGGCCACCTTCGTGGAGCTGAATCCCCCGTCGCTCAAGGCATTGGAGAGCAATATCGCTGCCCTCGGCGTAAGTGACCGGGTGACGGTACACCGGGGTGACGCCATCCGCTTTGCCCGGCGGCTGTCCGAGCATGCCTTCGACATCGTTCTGGCCGATCCGCCGTACAGCATCGATTACGCCGCACAGCTGATGCAACTCTTCCGCGCTCGCCCGTTCGCCCGCATTCTTTCGGTCGAGCACCGGGCCGATCTCGAGCTCGCCGGCGAACGACACCCGGCGCTACGGCGACACCGCCATCACCTTCTGTCACGCGCCATGACCCGCATCGCGGTGTATCCCGGCTCCTTCGATCCGCCAACGCGAGGCCACGAAGATCTGGTTCGGCGCAGCCTGGGACTGGCCGACCGACTGATCGTCGCCGTAGCGGTAAACCTGATGAAGCAGCCGCTCTTCTCGGTGGAGGAGCGATTGGACATGCTGCGCGCCGCCGTGGGCAACGACGAGCGGGTGTCGTTCGAGTCCTTCGATGGGCTGCTGGCGGAGTTCGCCAAGCGGGTGGGCGCCACCATAATCATTCGAGGCCTGCGGGCGGTGAGCGATTTCGAATACGAGACCCAGATGGCGTTGATGAATCGCCAGCTCCATCCCTCACTGGAAACGGTATTCCTGGTGCCGGCGGTGGACCTGACCTATCTGAGCTCGAGTCTGGTCCGCGAAGTCGCCCGATTTGGAGGAGACGTGAACCCCCTGGTGCATCCGGCGGTCGCCAAGGCATTGGCCCGGCGATTTCGCTCGTGAGCTTTCGAGGCCAGCTGATCGACCGAGCCGCCCGGCGGAAGGCCCGGGTGGTTCTCTGTGAGGGCGAGGACGCCCGGGTACGCAGCGCAATCGAACAGCTTCGGGCCAAGCAAGTGGTCGAGCCGATCGTGCTGGGAGGAGACGGATTGGATCCGGCCAAGGACCGGCGGCTCGGAAAGATCGCTCAATTTCTCCGGGAGCGGAGGCCGGATCGAATTCGTGACGGCGTGCACGCCCTGGATGTCGCGGCCGACCCGGTCAACTTCGGCGCCGCCCTGGTGGCGTTGGGCGAAGCCGACGGCTGCGTCGCCGGCGCGGTATATGCCACCGGCGAGGTGGTTCGGGCCGCGCTATGGGCCATCGGCACGGCCCCGGGAATGAGCCTGGTGAGCTCTTCCTTCTATATGGTGCTGTCGGGAAGTGAGACCGTCCTCACGTTCACCGATTGCGCCGTGGTGCCGGAGCCAACGCCGGGGCAGTTGGCCGAGATCGCGCTCGCCGCTGCCCGCGACCGTCACCGGCTGGTGGGCGACTCGCCCCGGGTGGCCTTTCTCTCCTATAGTACCAAGGGCAGCGCCGGAGGTCCCCACGTTGCCCGGGTGCAGGAGGCGGCCGCGCATTTTCAGCAGCTGGCGCCGAATATTCTGTGCGACGGAGAGCTCCAGGCCGATGCGGCACTGAGCCCGGAGGTGGGGGAGCGGAAGGCGCCGGGCTCGCCGGTTGCAGGACGGGCCAATGTGCTGGTCTTCCCGGATCTCGACGCGGGGAACATCGGCTACAAGCTGGTCCAGCGCATCGGAGGCGCCGTCGCCATTGGCCCCATCCTGCAGGGGCTGGCGCGTCCCATGGCCGACCTGTCGCGGGGTGCCACCGCGGACGATATTGTCGAGGTCACCGCAATGGTGGCGTTGCAGTGCGGGGAACCATGAAGTGAGGGAGTACACGGATGGGGTTCAGTGAAAGCAAGGAGTCGGGCGGCGTCACCGTCGTCAAAGTGGATGGCCAGCTGATCATCGGGAATCGGCACGAGCTCAAGGATCTGGTCCAGGCGGCGCTGGATCGCGGCGACCGGCGGCTGCTGGTGGATTTCTCCCGCACCGGCTATATCGACTCGTCGGGTCTCGGCGCGCTGGTTTCCATTTCCAAGCGAATTCGCGAAGCTGGTGGGGAGCTTCGACTCTCCGGTCTCAACGACGACCTCCGCTCCCTGTTCGAGCTGACCAAGCTGGACACCCTCTTCGCCATCACGGAGACTCCCGAGCAGGCCCTGTCCAGCTTTTAATTCAGGGGCATGACCTCGCCGCTTCGTCTTTGCGTCCGCCGCTCTGCGGTCCCGGGCTCGCGCGAGGCCGCAACCCTGGTAACGCTGCGGCTTCCGAGCGACGTCAACTGCATCGAAGAGGCGGTTGAGCTGGTCACCCGCCACTGCCTGGCCGGCCACGAGGCCACCGAGAGCATCCGGTTTCGCCTCCGCGTCGTGCTATCCGAGGCCATCAGCAACGCCATCGTGCGAGGTAACTGCGAAGATTGCAACAAGTGGGTGGACGTTCGGGCCGAGCTGGGGCCTGACGTCATCAGCGTCTATGTCACCGACGAAGGACCCGGGTTCGATCCCTCCGCTATACCCGAGCCAATTCGTCCGGAGCAGCTCGACGAGGCAAACGGCCGCGGCCTCTTCCTGATTCGCAAGCTCGTCGATGCCGTTCAGTTCAACACGCAGGGGAACTCCATCTGCATGATACTGCGCCGCTGGTAGGGCGCCTCGATCACGTGCTGCACGCATTGGGCGCGCTCGTCGATGGACGGGTGCGGCTCTGGCGTGCCGATCAGCGAAGCCTCCGGGTGGCCGCCGGCGCCGACCCCGGATGGTCGCTTGCGCTTCCGACCCAGCCAGGGCTCACCCACACCACCGAGGGGCAGGCCTGGCTGCAGCCGGTCCCGGGGGCACCTGGCGTCTGGCTGGAAATCGCCGACGGCGATCCCGCCGGACTGGAACGCGCCGCCCAACGGGTTGGCCCGGTAGTGGGCGCGCTGCTGGAATCCGAGCGGCAGCGAGCCTACGTGGCGGAGGAACTGGCCGGCCGCTACGAGGAGATCGATCTCCTCTACGCCATCAGCGAAATCCTGGGACGCACCGTGCGGCTGGAGGAGGCGGCGCAAATCATCGTGCGGGAGGTGAGCGCGGTGGTGGGTGCCCGCCGGGCGTCGATCATGGTCTATGAGGATGCCACCGACAGCCTCCGAACCGTTGCGGCCCGAGGCTTTGCCGCGGACGGCCTGGATCCGGTCGAGGTGGATGACGGATGCTCGGTGGCGGCCCGGGTCTTTCGCGAGCAGCGGATCATCACCTTCGACCCAACCAATCCCGATTCCGTAGCGCCCGAGTGCGGGGATGCCCGCGGGTATCGGGGCCACTCGTTCATCAGCGTGCCGATCTGCTATGGCACCGACGGCTCCGGGCTCCGCTGCGTCGGCGTAATCAACCTGACTGACCGGATCGGCGGAGATCGTTTTACCCTGGACGACCGGAAGCTGGTGAGTGCGGTGGCCAACCAGATCGGCGCCGCGGTCGAGAACGCCCGGCTGGTCGATCGAGACCTGCAGCAGCAGCGGCTGCAGCGAGAGCTGGAGCTGGCGCACGATCTCCAGCTGAAGCTGCTGCCGTCGCCTTCCGTGCTTCAGGGAGACGCCGAGGTCGCGGCCCGATGTCTGCCGGCCGACTCGGTCGGCGGTGACTTCTACACCTTCAGTCGGTTGGGGCGCGGGCGGGTGGGCGTCATGCTGGGCGACGTGGCCTCGCACGGGTTCTCCGCCGCTCTGGTGATGGCCCTGGTGATGTCGGCCGCGGGCATCCACGCCGCTGCCGAGACCACACCGGACGAGACGCTCACCGCACTGCTCGACAGCCTGGCCACCGAGCTGGCCAAGACGGAAATGCATTTCAGCGTGTTTTACGGAGTGCTCGATCCTACCGGCCGGCGACTGTCCTACGCCAGCGCCGGCCACCCGCACGCGTTCCGGATTCCGCGCTCGGGGCCACCCGAGCGGCTCGAGGCCACCGCGCCTCCTCTGGGGCTCGCCGCGATGGGCACCATCCAACGGCGCCAGGTGGCCTGGACACCCGGAGCTGACCTGCTGGCGCTTTGGACCGATGGCCTGGTGGACGCTCGGAACGACGCCGGTGAGGCGTACGGCGAGCAGCGGCTGCTCGACAGTCTCACCGCGCACCGGACCGAATCGGTTGAGTCGATCGTCAACGCCGCCCTGGCAGAGGCCGAGTCCTTCGGTGGCGAGCCGATCGACGATCGCACCCTGTTGGTCATGCGGATCTGAGCGTGCCCCGGGCGAAGCGTCGCCTGGGTCAGCACTTTCTTACCGACCCCGGCATCCTGGCGCGGATTGCCGACGCGCTCGAGGCCCGGCCGGACGAGACCATACTCGAAATCGGCCCCGGCCCCGGCGGCCTCACCGCCGCGCTCGTAGAGCAGGGCCGCTCGCGTGATCGCCATCGAGAAAGATCGGGACCTGATCGCTCCGCTGCGCGCGCGATTTCCTTCGGTCGAGCTGGTCGAGGCTGATGCGCTGAAAGTCGATTGGGGGAGCATTGCTGGGGGGCCCTATCTCGTCGCCGGAAACATTCCTTACAACATCACGTCACCGCTGCTGGACAAAGCGCTTACTCCACCGATCCCGCGCCGCATCGTCTTTCTGGTTCAAAAGGAAGTGGCCGACCGGGTGACAGCTCGTGCCGGAACATCGGCGTATGGAGCACTCAGTGTCGGAGTGCAGGCGGTGGCGAAGGCGGAGCGCCTGTTTACCGTTTCCGCCGGAGCCTTTCAGCCCAGACCGAAAGTCGATTCCGCGGTGCTTCGTCTGACCCCGCTGGACCGGCCGCTGATCCCGACGGAACAGCAGGACAGCTTTCGGGCGATGGTCGTAGGCTTGTTCGGGTTTCGCCGGAAGCAGCTGCTTCGGGGCCTTCGAGAGCTCACCGGCTGGGGGGCCGATCAGGCGGGAGAACGCCTGGAGCGTGCCGCGGCCGATCCCACCGCGAGGCCGGAAAGGCTGAGCCCGGAGGAGTTCGTGAGATTGCACCAGGCGCTCGTTGACGGAGGATGGCTTAGACGATAACTTTGTGAAACATTTCACATAAAGTCAAACGCTGCATGCGCAAAGTCGCCGAGTCCACCGTCCGTCGTCTGTCCCTGTATCTCCGATTCCTGGAAGAATTCGAAGGGCAGGGCATCGGCACCGTGAGCTCCGGCGCCCTGGCCTCGCGAGGGGGTACCACCTCAGCCCAGGTCCGCAAGGATCTCTCGTTCTTCGGATCGTTTGGCAAACGAGGGCTGGGGTATCCGGTCCCGGAGCTGGCGGATCGGCTGCGTGAGATCCTCGGGCTCAAGCGGCGCTACCGGGTGGGGATGATCGGGGCAGGGAAGATCGGGAGTGCGCTGGTGCAGTACCGGGGATTCAAGCAGCGGGGCTTCGACATCGTGGCCATCTTTGACAGCGATTCCGCCAAAGTCGGACGGCAATGGAACGGGCTGACGGTGCTGGACATCGGGGACCTGGAGAAGGAGCTGCAGCACCGGCCGGTGGATATGGCGGTGTTGGTGGTTCCCGCCGATGTGGCCCAGGCCGTGACCGACCGGCTGGTGGCGCTCAGGATCAAAGCCATTCTGAACTTTGCGCCGGTACAGCTCTCGGTGCCGGACGATGTGGTGGTCAAGACGGTGAATCTCGCCCTCGAGCTGGAGACGTTGAGTTACGCGTTGGCCAGTCGGTAGTCACGAGTCACGAGTCACGAGTCACGAGTCACGACAGTCACGAGTCACGAGTCACGAGTCACATCCTGAACACCCTCCTGTCATCCTGAGACCCCCTCCTGTCATCCTGAGCGAAGCGAAGGATCTACTATCCATGGCGCTGCTTCTGACTCTGTTCGCTTGCATCTTCCCGGCCCTTCTCGCCTGCCAGCAGAAACCCTACGACGTGGTGATTCGGAACGGCCACATCGTCGACGGGACCGGGTCACCCTGGTATGCGGGTGATATCGCCATCCGTGACGGCAGGATCGCCGCGGTCGGACCGGTGCTCGGCGCCAAGGCGGGGAAGACAATCGATGCGCACGGCATGGTTGTGGCACCCGGCTTCATCGACATGCTGGGTCAGTCGGATCTGACCATTCTGGTCAGGCCCGACCTGCCGTCGAAGATCTTTCAGGGGATCACCACCGAGTTCACCGGAGAGGGCAGCAGCGCCGCGCCGCTGAACGCCCGGATCATCGCCGCGGATCGTCTGGACTACGACCATCTCAAGATCACTCCCGATTGGCAGACACTGGGCCAGTACTTTGCCCGGCTCGAGCGCCAGAAGATCGGCATCAACGTGGGTGACTATGTGGGCGCCACCCAGGTGCGCCGCATGGTGATCGGGGACGACGATCGAGCGCCGACGCCGGAGGAGCTGGAACAGATGCGCCGTCTGGTCCGGGAAGCGATGAAGGACGGAGCGGTGGGGCTTTCGACCTCCCTGCAGTACCCGCCGGCGCCGTACGCCAAAACCGAAGAGCTGATTGCCCTGGCCAGTGAGGCTTCCCGGTACGGGGGAAGCTATGCCACACACATGCGGTCCGAGTCGGATGATATTCTGCCGGCCCTGGACGAAGCCATCCGGATCGGGCGCGAGGCCCGACTGCCGGTGGAGATCTGGCACATCAAGGTGGCCGGCAAGCGCAACTTCGGCCGGATGGGTGAGGTCATCGGGAAGATCGATTCGGCCCGGAAGGCGGGAGTGGACATTGCGGCCGACACCTATGCCTATACCGCCTGGTTCAACTCGCTTTCGGCGATGGTTCCACCCTGGGCCCATGACGGCGGCACCGACAAGCTGATCCAGCGGATGAAGGATCCCGCGACCCGGAAAAAGATCCGGCATGACATGGAGACGCAGGGGTCGTGGGAGAACAACGCCTGGCAGGAGATCTCCAATCCGGATGCCATTCTGATTGGGGCGGTGCAGAATCCCGAGCTGTTGCCGCTCCAGGGAAAGACGCTGGGCGCCATCGCCCGGGAGAAGAGGGCGGACCCGCTCGACGCCTTGCTGGATCTGCTGATCGCCGATCGCGCGTTCACCTCGGTGGCGGTGTTCGGCATGGACGAACCGGACGTGACGCTGGCGCTGCGGCAACCCTGGGTCTCGATCAACAACGATTCGGAGGGCACCGCGCCGGATGGCATCCTGGGACAGGAGCACCCGCACCCGCGGGCGTACGGCACCTTTCCCCGGATCCTTCGCAAGTATGTGCGGGAGGAGAAGCGGCTCAGCCTCGAGGATGCGATCCGGAAGTTCAGCTCGCTGCCGGCCCAGCGGATGCATATCTCCGACCGGGGTGTGCTCAAGGCGGGAATGTGGGCCGACATCGTGGTCTTCGATCCGGACAGCGTGAGAGACCTGGCCACGTTCGAAAAGCCCAACCAGCTGAGTGAAGGCATGCGCTGGGTCCTGGTGAATGGGGTGCCGGTGATCGCGGAGGGAAAGGCAACAGGCGCGTTGCCGGGCAAAGTGCTGCGCGGTCCCGGGGCTACAACTTCGGGCACTCAGCTAGTCTCTTGCGGAGCGCCGCCAGAGCACCGGAGCTGTGAAATGAGCTCCGTCTCGCGGCGAGCCTGACCTACCCTCTAGTGCATGACTCCGAATAGTTTGTGGTATGTCTGTCCACGTCACCTCTGAAATCGGGCCGCTGCAAACGGTCCTCGTGCACACGCCTGGTCGTGAGCTGGAGGCGGTCACGCCGGGCAACCGCGAGGACTACCTCTACGACGACATCATCGACCTGGAGATTGCCCAGCGGGAGCATCGCCAGTTCGTCTCCGTGCTCCGCCGGTTCTCCCGGGTGTATCACGTCCGGGATCTGCTCACCGAGATCCTCCATGAACAAGACGCCCGCGATTTCCTGATCAGCAAGACCATGGACGTGGTCCCCTCGGACGAGCTGGGGCAGCGGCTCAGCGCGCTGCCGGCCGAAGAGATCGTGCAGATGCTCATCGAGGGGACGGAGGAGGAGAGCGGCCCGATCGCCCGGGCCCTCAACGAAGTCGGCTTTGCCTTTCCGCCGCTCCCGAACCTGTTCTTCCCCCGTGACATCGGCATGGTGATCGGCGACCATGTGGTGGTCGGCTCGATGCGATACGGCGTGCGCTGGACCGAGGAGCTGTTGATCAAGGCGCTGTTCCGGTTTCATCCCGAACTGGCCAACTCCGGACTGCTCTACGACGGCTCGGAAGAGCGGCGCAGCAACTACACGCTGGAAGGAGGCGACGTCCACTATCTCCGCCCCGATCTTCTCGTCGTGGGCTTCAGCGAGCGCACCTCTCCCGCGGCGCTGGACACCTTGTGCGACACTGTCTTTCAGCAGGGCCAGGTCACCGACGTACTGGTGGTCGTCATGCCGAAGGCGCCCACCGCCATCCACCTCGACATGATCTTCAGCCAGGTCGACCGGGAGCTGTGCGTGGTGTATCCGCCGTTCTTTGTGGGCCCCGAGCGGCTGCCGGTCATTCACCGTCGCAAAGGCACCCAGGGCGTAGTGGAAGAGCCGGACTTCTTCGCGGCCCTTCGCCAGGTCGGACTGCCGCTCCAGCCGATATTTGCCGGCGGCGAGCGGCGGATCAATCAGGAGCGGGAGCAGTGGAGCTCGGCCTGTAATTTCCTGGCGGTCCGACCGGGCACGCTGGTGAGCTACCGCCGAAACGAGCAGACCCTCTGCGCCCTAGTGGCGGCCGGGTTTCGGGTGCTGCCCGCCGCGAATTTTCTCGCGTTCGACGACTGGACCGACGCCAAGCACCGCACGGTGATCACCATCGAGGGCAGCGAATTGGCCCGCGGGGGCGGGGGACCACGCTGCATGTCGCTGCCGCTCCGCCGGGAGCCGGTGTGATCGGCACCTCCGCCTATCCGGACAGCACCCTGCTCGAGCGGGTCCTCCTCCAGCTGCATAGCGGTCCCCGAGCTCCCTCCGCGCTCTGCCGCGATATCCTCGGACTGTTCAACGCGCCGGCAGCGATATGCGACCGGCTTGCCTTCGCTCTGCTGGGCGCGGACCCGCGAGTGCGGCTGCTGGAGGACGGGCGCTGGTCTCTGGTCCCCGAGGCGCAGGGATCTCCCCTCCTGGATGACTGCGCCTTTGCGGTCGTGGACGTGGAGACGACCGGCGCGCGAGCCGGGTTCGGCGACCGGATCACCGAGATCGCGGTGGCGGTAGTTCACGGGAGCCGGCGCGAGATCGTGTTCGAATCGCTGGTCAACCCGGAGCGTCCCATCCCTCGTGCCGTCTGCGCCATCACCAACATCACCGACGAGATGGTGCGTCACGCGCCCCGGTTTGCCGAACTGGCTGAGCGGATCCTGGCGGTGTTGTCGGGGAAGGTTTTCGTGGCCCACAATGCCCGGTTCGACTGGAACTTCGTCAGCGCGGAGCTGCGGCGCTCCCGGGATCTCACCCTGGGAGGCACCCGGCTCTGTACCGTCCGGCTCGCCCGCCGCCTGGTGAAAGGCGTGCGTTCCTGCGGGCTGGACAACCTGTGCCGATTCTTCGGCTTCCGCAACAACGCCCGGCATCGGGCCGGCGGCGACGCGCTGGTTACGGCCGAGCTGCTGGCGCGCCTGCTGATGCTCGCCCGGGAAGAGGGTGCCCGCACGCTGCACGATCTCGCCTCCATCGAGTCCCGCCGTTCCCGCCGCCGTCGCCGCCGGCGGAGCGCCATGCCCACGCCTCCGCGTGAGGATTCCTGCCAGGAGGAGCTGCATTGACTCTCCAGCAGTCGTTCACCATAGGACGGCTTCGCTGCCACACGCTCGAAGGCGGCCGGCAGCGGCTGGATGGTGGAGCGATGTTCGGCGTCGTGCCGCGGACTCTCTGGAAGACCCGGATCGAGCCGGATGACCGCAACCGCATTCCCCTGGCGATGCGGTGTGTGCTGGTGGAGCATCCCGACGGCCTGGTTCTGATCGATACCGCCCTGGGTAACAAGGAAGACAGCCAAGTTCCTGGACATCTACGGCGTGGAAAATCAGGGACTGGAGGGGGCCACTCAGCTGGAGGACGCGCTGGCCTCTGCCGGGTTTCTTCCCCGGGACGTGAAGTGGGTGATCAACACCCACCTGCACTTCGATCACGCGGGCGGCAACACCACCATGGATCCCGATCTGGAGAACGATCCCCGCCGTCACATCCGGATGACGTTCCCCAACGCCACCTACGTGGTGCAGCGCGGCGAGCTGGAGTTTGCCCGGCACACCAACGAGCGCACCCGGGCCAGCTACCTGCCCCACAACTTCGACCCTGTCGCGGCCGCCGACCGCTGGCGGCTGCTGGAGGGCGACGGCGAAATCCTTCCCGGAATCAGGGCCCGAGTGACTCCCGGGCACGTGCCCTGGCACCAGGTGCTGTTGATCGAGAGCGGCGGCGAGACCGCGGTCTTCGTGGGCGACTTGTTTCCCACCACCGCCCATCTGCCGCTTCCCTGGATCATGGGATACGACCTCGAGCCGCTGCGCACCCTGGAAAGCAAGCGTGCGTTTCTGGCCGACGCGGTGGCGGGGGGCTGGCGAATGATCTTCGAGCACGATCCCCGGGTGGCCATGGGCCGGCCGGTGCGCGAGGGGAAGGGAATCGAGCTGCGCGAGCTCAGCGCCGCGCCCGAACCTGCGGCCCAGCTTTCCGTTGACACTCCTCGGGTTGGCCGCTAGGTTCCCGCCCTGTAAGTGAGGGGCTGAGGCTCCTCCACCCTGAGCCTGCCGGCCCGATGCCGCAGCGCAGCCGGGTCCTGGCTTCGAAGCGTTCAGGTGGCAGTGCCACCGTGCTTCGGTCGTGGGCACCCGGTCATTTGCCGGGTGCTCTTTTTCTTTTATCGCCTGGAGGCATGCACTGGCCACAAACGATCGTGAAAAACGAATCCGCGTCAACCGGATGATCCGGATCAGCCCGGTGCGAGTGATTACCGCTGCCGGCGAGCAACTCGGCGTGCTGCCGATCGAAGAGGCGTTAGCGGCGGCAATGGAGCGCGGACTGGATCTCGTGGAGGTGGCGCCCACGGCTCGCCCCCCGGTGGTCAAGATCATGGACTACGGGAAGTTCAAGTTCGAAGAAGCCAAGGCGGCGCGGGCAGCAAAGAAAAAGCAGCACGTCATTCAGCTCAAGGAAGTGAAGTACCGGCCGGGCATCGACGATCATGACTTCGATTTCAAGACCCGGCACGCACGCGAGTTCCTGGGCGATGGCAACAAGGTCAAGGTGACGATGATGTTCCGGGGCCGGCAGATGGCCCATCTGGAACTGGGGAAAGCGGTGCTGGACCGGGTGGCGGCGAGCCTGGCCGACGTGGGGAAGATCGAGTCCGAGGCCAAGCTGGAAGGCCGCAACATGACGATGGTGCTGGCGCCGAAGTAACGGCGGTAAGATAAAGCAGCGGTAGATACGCAGCGGTAGAAGCCGGAATGCGGATAACCGCCGCTACCGCCCGAGACGAGCGCAGCGAGGCGAGGATACCGCCCGAGTCGCGCAGCGACGAGGATAACAATGCCAAAGCAGAAGACCAAACGAGCCGCGATGAAGCGCTTCAAGACCACGGGGAGTGGCAAGCTCAAGCGCTGGCACGCGAATCACAGTCACATCCTGACCAAGAAGACGCGCAAGCGGAAAAACCGGCTGAAGAAGGGCGATCTCGTCAGCTCCGCCGATTTCCCGCGCGTCAGCCGTCTCCTTCAGGCGTAAGGACACTCCGATGCCCCGGGTTAAAAACGGCGTGGCTCATCACGCCAGAAAAAAGAAGATCATGGAAGCCGCCAAGGGCGCACGCGGCGGCCGGAGCAAGCTCTACAAGTCCGCCAAGGAAACCGCCGAGCGCGCCATGCGGTACGCCTACCGCGACCGGCGGAAAAAGAAGGGCGAGTTCCGCGCCCTCTGGATCACCCGCATCAATGCGGCGGCCAGAGGCCAGGGAATGAGCTACAGCCGATTTATGGCGGGACTGCGGAAGGCCGGCGTGGACATCAACCGGAAGGTCCTCGCCGATCTCGCAGTCCACGACCTGGAGGCCTTTGCCCGCATCGCCGAGATGGCGAAGGGCGCCGATCGCCAGTAGCCGCGTGTGCCCCTGTTGCCCCATGGGGCCGTTCGCGATGGGCGGGCGGCCCCATGTACGTAATTGACGTCTCGACCCGTGATCCCGATGTCTGATCCGACCGGTTATCCCGAACTCGATGCCTTGCTGCCGCGGCTCGCGGCCGTGCCCGGCCTTCACGCCGACGCGCTGGCGGCGGAGATCGTGGCCGTGCTGGGGCGCAAGAACGGCGAGCTCACTGCGGCACTGCGATCGGTTCCGTCCCGGCCGGCCGAAGAGCGCAAGTCCTATGGCGCGGCGGTCAATCGGCTCAAGGCGCGGTTCGAAGAAGCCTTCGCTCAGCGGAGTGAAGCTCTGGAGACCGAACGCCGGCAGCAGGAGCAAGCGGGGCTGGATCTCACCATGCCGGCCCGCCACCGCTGGGTAGGCGCCGAGCATCCGGTCACCCGGGTGATCGATGAGATCGTCCAGATCTTCCGCGGGATCGGCTTCACCGTTGCGGTCGGCCCCGAAGTGGAAACCGACTGGTACAACTTCATCGCGCTGAACTTTCCCCCGGATCACCCGGCGATGGACATGCACGATACGCTGTACGTCGATGCCCCTCCGATCCAGGGCGAGCAAGGCGGGCGGCTGCTGCTGCGCACCCACACCTCGCCGGTGCAGATCCGAACCCTGCTGGAATCGCCGCCGCCGGTCAGAGTCGTGATCCCGGGCCTGGTCTACCGGAATGATCCCTTCGACCCGTCGCATGCCCCCGCGTTCTCTCAGATCGAGGGCCTGGCGGTGGACGAGGGTATCTCCTTCGTCGATCTCAAGGCCACGCTGGTGCATTTCGCCCACCGGTTCTTCACCCCAACCACCAAGGTGCGGTTCCGGCCGTCGTTCTTCCCTTTCACCGAGCCTTCCGCCGAGATGGACGTGGAGTGTCAGCTGTGCCATGGGAGCGGCTGCCCGGCGTGCAAGGGCACCGGATGGATGGAGATTCTCGGCTGCGGTATGGTCCATCCTGTCGGTGTTCGAGCACACCGGCGTCGATCCCGAGCGCTACACCGGCTGGGCCTTTGGCATGGGCCCGCACCGGATCGCCATGCTCCGCTACGGCATTCCCGACATTCGTCTGTTGTACGACGGCGACATGCGCTTCCTCGGCCAGTTCGTGGCGGGCGGATCGGTCAACGGGGAGCAGTAGCGGATGAACGTCTCCCGTCGCTGGCTGGAGGATTTCCTCCGCCGACCGCTCGAGGTACGCGATCTCGCCGAGCGGCTCACCATGCTGGGCGCTCCGGTGGACGCAGTCGAGCCGCTGCATGCAGACCTGAGCGATGTGCTGGTGGCCGAGGTCGAGGAGGTGCGACCGCACCCGAATGCAGACCGGCTGCGGGTGTGTGTGGTGAACGGCGGAAACGCCGAGCGACTGCACGTGGTCTGTGGCGCGCCCAACGTCACCGCGGGACGGAAATATCCGTTTGCCCCAGTCGGCGCGACACTCCCTGGCGGCCTGCGGATCGAAGAGCGAAAGCTGAGAGGGCAGACCTCACAGGGCATGCTCTGCTCCGCCCGTGAGCTCGGCCTGGGACAGGATGGCGACGGCCTTTGGGAGCTGCAGACCGACGCCTCTCCCGGGACGCCGCTGCTGGAGGCCATGCCGCTGGCGGATCACCGATTGGTGCTCGATATCGGCCCCAATCGCCCCGATCTCCTGGGCCACAAGGGAATCGCGCGCGAGCTGGCCGCGTCGTTCGGTGTGCCGTTCCGTCTCCCTGCCTTGCCCACCCAGCCCGCCATCGATGTTCCTCAGATGCGGCGGGTGGGGAACATGGGAGTGGTCGGTGGAGTGCGGGCCGGTACCGAGGACATCGAGGGATGTCCCAGGCTGCTCGGCGCGGTCATGCGCGGAGTCAGGATCGCGCCCTCGCCCGCCTGGCTGGCCCGGCGACTGGAAGCGGTCGGGGTGCGAGCCATCAACAATGTGGTGGACGCGACCAACTACGTCATGCTCGAGCTGAATCAGCCGATGCATGCGTACGACCTGAAGAAGCTTCGCGGCCCGGCAGTGATCGCCCGGCGGGCCCAGTCCGGCGAGACGCTCACCACACTGGACGGCGTGTCCCGGACTCTCGACCCAAGCATGACGATTATCGCCGATGACGGGGGGCCGATCGGTGTCGCCGGCGTGATGGGTGGCGCCGACACGGAGGTCGGCTCGGAGACCGAGGACGTGTTCCTCGAGTGCGCCTACTTCACCCCTGCCGGAGTTCGGCGGACCCGGCGCGCCCTTGGCCTCTCGACCGAGGCCAGCTACCGGTTCGAACGAGGGATCGATCGCTGGGGTGGGGCCGAGGCGCTTCGCCGCTGTGTCGAGATCATCGGGGCAACCGCGGGCGGCGAGCTGGCCGAGGCGCCGCTCGATCTCGGTCCGGGCGCGGGGAACCCGTCGCGCATCTTCCTCCGACCTTCTCGCGTGTCTCACCTGCTCGGGGTAGACCTGCCCTGGCACGCGGTGGAGAGCTATCTGGTTGCGGTCGGCGCTACTCTGGTGCCCAAGCCGGAGGACGAGCCGCATTGCGGTCGAAGCGCCGAGCTGGCGCCCGGACCTGAGCCGGGAGATCGATCTGATCGAAGAGGTAGCTCGACTCCACGGATACCAGAACTTCCCCTCCGAGCTGCGTCCATTTCGTCCCAGCCATCTGGCCGACGCTGCCATAGAGCAGGTCGCATCCGAAGTGCGTGTCGGACTCTCTCGCCAGGGGCTCTTGGAGGTGCTGCCTCTGCCGACAGCGCCGGCGGACGGGTCCGAGAGTGTGCGCTTGGCCAACCCGCTCTCCAGCACGGAAGGCTATCTGCGCCGGCGGCTGCTTCCCGGGCTGGTGCGGCTGGTGGAAGGCAACTGGGCCAAGCACGTTCCCGACGTGCGTCTCTTCGAGATCGGCAATGTGTTTCGTGCCGCACCGATCGGGGAGCGGCCCAGGGAAGAGCGGCACGTGGCGGGAGTGCTGACCGGCCGGCGGGAGCCGGCGCACTGGTCCGGCTCAGGCGAGGAACGGATAGATCTGTGGGATCTCAAAGGCCAATTCGAGTTCGCCGTCGCTCTGGCGGTTCCCGGAGGCGCGGTGCAGGTTGAAGGGTCCGGCTGGATCGCACGGGATTCTCGAGGGCATATCGTAGGTCAGGCTGGGCTCCTGGAGGCCGACGCACCGCCCTGGGCCGACCCGCTCTTCGGGTTCGAGCTGCTGCTCGATCCCACTCCGAGATCGCCCGTCCGTTTCACTGCCCTGCCGGTGACTCCGTCGTCAGAGCGGGTTTTGGCCTTGCTTCTGCCCGGGTCCATCACCGCGCAGCAGGTGCAGGAGCTCCTTCGACGTGAGGGAAGTGGGTTGCTCGAGTCCGTTACCGTGCAGAGCGACTACCGCGGTCCCGAGCTCCCGGCCGGCACTCGCAGCGTCGCCTTCCGGCTGACCTTCCGGGCGCCGGATCGGACGCTGCGCGACGCCGAGGTTGATGCAGTCGAGAAGCGTATGCTTGCCGGCCTGGCCGGCGAGCTCGGCATTCAGCGCCGCGATGGTGGTGCGGCAGGCAGCGGAGACTGAACGTGTCCTACTATTACGAACGGCCCGACCAGAAGGCGTTGAGCGACCTCGAGCAGGTGGTCCGTAACCTGGCCGAGGAACTGGCCGGCTGGCGCAGGCGCACATTGAAAGCGGAAGGCGAGCTGCAGCAGGCCCGCGCGAATGGCGGCGTGCTTGCCGGGCCCGAGCTCACCCAGGCGCGTCAGCGGGTGATCGAGCTGGAGACGGAGAATCAGGCGCTCAGAGTCCGGATCGATGGTGCCAAGGACCGGCTTCGGGCGTTGGCCGGCCGGGTTTCGTTTCTCGAACAGCATGGCGGAGGCACAGCCGCGTGACCACGACGAAGAACGCAGTCCGAGTCTTCATCGGAGGCGAGGAATACACCGTCCGATCCGAAGTGCCCCCGGAGTACACCCGTGAAGTGGCCGCGTATCTCGATGCCGCCCTGAAGCGGGTTCGCGACAGTCTCCCCATGGTGGAGTCGCACAAGGCCGCCATTCTCGCCGGACTCGCCATTACCGATGAGCTGTTCCAGTCGCGACGGGGCGACCGCGAGCTCGCCGACCGGATCTCGGCCATGGCCGACGATCTTGCCCGGCTGCTCCCGCCGGCCAAACGCGGCAATCGCGCGGCATCCTGAGGCCAACAAATGCTCCAATCGTTGCTCCTGCCACTGCTCGCGGGGGTGGCGGCCGGATTGGCCGCTGCCCTGGTGTTCATTCTGCTCTATACCCGCAGTCAGCGGCGCAGCGGCAGCAGCATTCTGGCGCTCGCCCGGGCTGAAGCCGACCGGTTGCGCACCGAAGGCCAGCGCGACGCCGAGTCCACCAAGTCCGATCTGCTCCTCAGCGCCAAGATGGAGACCCTCAAGCTGCGGGAGGATCTCGACCGCGAGATCCAGCGCCGCCGGGAGGAATGGGAACGGCTGGAGCGCCGGGCGCGAGGAGCGCTCCCGGGTTCAGGAGCGAAAGCTGGAGGAGATCGAGACCCGCGAGCGCAACGCGGGACACCGGGAGGAAGCCCTCATCCAGCGGGAGCAGGCCCTCCGCAGCCGCGAGGGCGAGGCGGACCGCCTGGCCCAGGAGCAACGAGCCAAGCTGGAGCGGATTGCCGGGCTCACCGCGGAGGATGCTCGCCGGGAAATTCTTCAGCGCATAGAGGATGAAGCGCGGGGTCAGGCGGCCGCGCTGGTCCGGGAGATCAAGGAGCAGGCCCGCCGCACCGCCGACCGGGATGCCCGCCGGATCATCTCCATCGCCATCCAGCGACTGGGCGCCGAGCATACGGCTGAAAGCACCGTCGCGGCCGTGGCGCTGCCGAGCGATGAGATGAAAGGCCGGATCATCGGGCGGGAAGGCCGGAACATCCGCGCGTTCGAGACCGCTACCGGCGTGGATGTGATCATCGACGACACGCCCGATACCGTGATCATCTCCTGCTTCGACCCCATCCGGCGGGAAGTGGCCCGGCGGTCGCTCGAGGCTCTGATCACCGATGGCCGGATTCACCCCGGACGCATCGAGGAGATCGTGCTCAAGTCTCAGCGCGAGCTGGACGCCCAGCTGGTCGAGCTGGGCGAGCAGGCGGCCTACGATACCGGCGTTCACGGGCTTCATCCCGAGCTGATCAAGCTGATCGGCCGGATGCGCTACCGCACCTCGTACGGCCAGAACATCCTCGACCACTCCAAGGAGGTGGCCTGGCTGGCCGGAATGATGGCGGCCGAGCTGCACCTGGACGTAGCTCCTGGCCAAGCGGGGCGGCCTGCTGCACGACATCGGCAAGGTGCTCACCCACGACAACGAGGGCACCCACGTGGAACTGGGGGTGGAGGTGGCGCGCAAATACGGGGAGAGCGCGGCGGTGATCAATTGCATTCAGGCCCACCACGACGACGTGCCGCATGAGTCCGCCGAATCGGTTCTGGTGCAGGCGGCCGACTCGATCAGCGGATCCCGACCCGGGGCCCGCCGCGAGGCTTTTGAGAGCTACGTAAAGCGGCTGACCCGCCTGGAAGAGATCGCCAACGGCTTTTCCGGCGTGGAAAAGAGCAACGTCATTCAGGCTGGCCGGGAGATCCGGGTGGTGGTGACACCGGACCGGATCGACGACGGTGCCGCTGCCCAGCTGTCGGAATCGATCGCCCGGAAGATCGAGAGCGAGTTACAGTATCCGGGTCAGATCAAGGTGGTGGTGATTCGGGAGACCCGCGCGGTGGATTTTGCCCGATGACGGCTCGAGTTCTCGACGGGACTGCCATCGCCCAGACCATCCGAACCGAGGTGGCTGCCCAGGTGGCCAGGCTGTCGGCCCAAGGTCAAAAGCCCGGCCTGGCCGCGGTGCTGGTGGGGGAGGATCCCGCCAGCGCGGTGTACGTCCGCTCCAAGGGCAAAGCCTGCGAGGAAGCGGGCATGCATTCTGTCACCCTGAGGCTTCCCGCCGAATACCACTGAAGCGGAGCTGCTGGAGACGGTTGACCGGCTCAATGCCGACCAGCAGATCCATGGCATCCTGGTCCAGCTGCCGCTTCCCAAGCACATCAACTCGGAGCAGGTGCTCCGCCGAATCGACCCGGCCAAGGACGTGGACGGGTTCCATCCGGTCAACGTAGGCAAACTGGTGGTCGGCGATCGAACCGCATTCCGTCCTGCCACTCCGTACGGGGTGCAGCAGATGCTCATCCGCTCGGGGATCGAGACGCGGGGCGCCCATGCGGTGATCGTCGGGCGTTCGAACATCGTGGGCCGGCCAATGGCCAACCTCCTGATTCAGCAGGGGCCCGGTGGCGATGCCACGGTGACCGTGTGCCATTCGAAGACCCGCGATCTTCCCGCCGTTACCCGGAGCGCCGACATCCTGATTGCAGCCATCGGAAAGGCCGAGTTCGTCACCGCCGAGATGGTGCGGCCCGGCGCGGTGGTGATCGACGTCGGCATCAACCGGGTGGACGACGCATCCCGGCCCCGAGGATACCGCCTGGTGGGAGATGTGGCCTACGGCCCGGTGTCGCAGGTCGCGTCCGCCATCACTCCGGTGCCCGGCGGGGTCGGCCCCATGACCATCGCCATGCTGCTGCAGAACACGCTGCAGGCCATGCAGCAGGCGGCCCTGGATTAGTCTTCCGGTATGACTCTGCCGTTGAGCCTGGGATCCCCTACCGCAACCGACCAGGTCTGGTCCGTCTCCCAGCTGAGTGCTTCGGTCAAACGGTTGATCGAGAAGCACGGCATCCAGCTCTGGGTTCGGGGTGAAGTGGTGCAGTGCAAGGCGTACTCCAGCGGACATTGGTATTTCACCCTCCGCGATGCCGGCAGCCAGGTGCGCTGCTGCATGTTTCGGACGAATACCATGCGGGCTGGGAAGCCCCCCGCCGACGGCACCGAGGTATATGTGCTGGGCAAGCCGGCGCTGTACGAGGAGAAGAGCGAATTCCAGCTGGTTGTGTCCCGAATGCTGCCCACCTCCGCGCTCGGGCGGCAGCAGCAGGAGCTCGAGCGAGTCAGAGCCCTCCTGCACCAGGATGGACTGTTCGATCCCGCCCGCAAGCGCGCGCTCCCAACCTATCCCTCGCTGATAGCCCTGGTGACCAGCCGCGACGGCGCGGCGGTGCACGACATCGTCACCGTCACCCGCAAGCGCTGGCCCGGCGTCCGGCTGCTCGTGCTCGGTGCCAGGGTTCAGGGTGAAGGCGCGGTCGAAGAGCTGGTGCGTGCCCTCCGGCTGGTGAACCGCCTACGCCGGGTTGATCTCTGCATCCTGGGCCGCGGCGGTGGCGCGCGCGAAGATCTCGCGGCCTTCAACACCGAAGCGGTGTGCCGCGCGCTGGCGCGACGTACGAGTCCCCACCATCTCCGCGGTGGGCCACGAAGTAGACATTTCACTCACCGACCTTGTTGCCGATGTGC
Organism: uncultured Gemmatimonadales bacterium; assembly: GCA_963825815.1. Lineage (GTDB taxonomy): Bacteria > Gemmatimonadota > Gemmatimonadetes > Gemmatimonadales > GWC2-71-9 > CAVVWJ01. The sequence goes on from CAWGVB010000025.1 coordinate 215,848, forward strand.
GAGCGGCCACTCCCTCCGCGGCGGCGGAGCTGGCTGTCCCCGACCGTCGAGACGTGCTGCGACTGGTGGACGATCTTTCCGGCCGGCTGGCGGCCGGGCTTACCGCTCGGACCAGGCTGGCCTCGGCCCGGCTGGCGCGCACCGCCGACCGGCTGCAGGCTGCAGTCCAGGTGGGACTTCAGCGACGCCGGAGTCAGACGGATCGGCTCGCCGTGCAGCTGGATGCTCTCAGTCCCCTGCGGGTGCTCGGGCGCGGCTACGCGGTGGCCCGGACAGTGGATGGGCGAGTGCTCAAGCAGAAGGCCGACTTCGTCGCCGACCTACCGTTCCAGCTGCGGGTGGCAGACGGCGACGTTCGGGCTCGGGTGGAGTAGACCATGGCCAAGGCGGGAAACGGTGGACCTGCGGGCGCACCGCTGGCCGACGAGCTGGCGCGGCTCGAGGAGATCGTGCGGCGGCTAGAAGCTGACGACGTCGACCTGGACGCTGCTCTGACGCTGTTCGAGGAAGGCGTTGCCCGGCTTCGGTCGGCCCGGGAGCGCCTGGCGGCCGCCGAGCTCAAGGTGCAGGCGGTGCTGGAGGAGGCCGGCGGCGACATCAGACTCACCGACCTGGATGAGTGAGACGGGTTTCGGTACGGCAGCTGCCGCAACCGATCTGCTGCTCGAGGCCAGAGAGTCCATCGATAGCCTGCTCAACGATTGGTCTGAGCATCTCTCGTCTGAGCTGGGCGGGCGAAACGGGCAGGCGCTCGCCTATGCCCTCCGCACTCCGGGAAAACGGGTTCGCGCTGCGCTGCTGCTGGGCGCCTACCGTTCGCTGGGCGGCACCTCATCGGGCATTGCCGGGGTGGCGGCGGCCATTGAAACGGTTCACGCCTACTCCCTGGTTCACGACGATCTCCCCTGCATGGACAATGATGACCTGCGCCGCGGCCGCCCCACGGCGCATCGGGCGTTCGACGTGCCCACGGCAACCCGGGTCGGATTTCTTCTGGTCCCGGTTGCGGGCTGGCTCCTGTCGGTTGCGGTGCGCGATCTCGGTCTTGCCAGCTCGGCGCTGGGGAAGATGGCGGAGGAGCTCTTCGAGGCTGGGGGCATTTCCGGAATGGTCGGCGGCCAGTGGCTCGATCTCGAGGCTGAGGGAAGAAGCCTGTCGCTTCATGAGCTCACTGAGGTCCACCGGGGTAAAACCGGGGCGCTGATTCGAGCGGCCTGCAGGTTGGGCGGGATGGCGGCCCAGGCTTCACCGGCCCAGCTCGACGCACTCACGGCGTACGGCGAGGATATCGGGCTCGCCTTTCAGATTGCGGACGACGTGCTCGACGCCACCGGCACCAGCGAGGAGCTGGGCAAGCCCGCGGGCCGTGATGTCGAGCTCTCCAAGTCCACTTATGTGGCCCTGCTCGGGATCGAAGGTGCGCGGGCTGAGGCCCAGCGGCTGGCCCACCGGGCGGTGGCTCACCTCGACCGTGCGGCAGTCCCGTCGGACGCGCTGGGAGCCCTGGCCGGGTATATTGTAAACAGGACATCGTAAACAAGCGGGGAAGCGCGGAAGCGGGGAAGCGGCAGCAACAGACATTGCCGCTCCTCCGCGCATCCCTGCCTCCCCGCTTCCTAACCGATCTCGCACATGACTCTGCTCGCATCGATCAAAACCCCCGAAGATCTGAAGCGGCTCAAGCGCGAGCAGCTGCCTCAGCTCGCGCAGGAGATTCGCGACCGCCTCATCGAGTGCTGCTCGATCACCGGCGGTCACATCGGCGCGAGCCTCGGGGTGGTCGAGCTCAGCATCGCTCTGCTCTATGAGTTCGAGTCTCCGGTTGACAAGATCGTCTGGGACGTCGGGCATCAGGCCTATGCCTGGAAGCTGCTGACCGGACGTAACGACCAGTTTCCCAGCCTGCGCCAGCGCGACGGGATCTCCGGCTTTCTGAAACGAAGCGAGAGCCAGCACGACCAGTTCGGTGCCGGTCACGCGGGCACCGCCATGTCGGCGGCGCTCGGCATAGCCACGGCGCGCGACCTCAAGGGTGAGCAGCACAAGGTGGTCGCCATCGTGGGCGATGGCGCACTCACCTGCGGCCTGTCGTACGAGGGAATGAACAACGCGGGACACTCCGAGCGGGACATCATCCTCATCGTCAACGACAATGGGATGTCCATCTCTCCCAACGTTGGCGCCATCAGCAAGATGCTGGGCCGGATCGTGGCCGATCCGCGCACCAACAAGCTCCGCGAGCGGATCAAGGGACTGACGTTTGCCCTGGGCGGAGTGTTCGGCGAAGGTCTGGTGGACTTTGCCCGCAATGTCGAGGAGAGCGTCAAGAATCTGTTCTCGCCCGGCATGCTGTTCGAGGAGCTGGGCTTCCGGTACTTCGGGCCGATCGACGGCCACGATCTGTCGAAGCTGTGCGATACCCTGAAGTTCGTGCGTGGCATGGAGGGCCCCCGGGTGGTTCACGTCATCACCCAGAAGGGGAAGGGCTTCTCCTTTGCCGAGTCCAACCAGGAGAAATGGCACGGCCTGGCGGCGTACGATCCAGTGACCGGCGAGGCCCGAAAGAAGGCGAGCGGCCCGCCCACGTGGACCCAGGTGTTCGGGAGCGGTCTTACGGCCCTGGCCGGCGAGTACCCGGAGATGGTGGCCATCACCGCGGCCATGCCCTCGGGCACCGGCACCGGCGTGTTTCAGGAGAAGTACCCCGAGCGGTTCTTCGACGTTGGCATTGCCGAAGGGCATGCCGTGACGTTCGCTGCCGGTCTGGCAACCCAGGGTATTCGGCCGATCTGCGCCATCTACAGCACCTTCCTGCAGCGGGCCTACGACAACGTCATTCACGACGTGGCGGTGCAGCAGTTGCCGGTCATCTTCTGCATGGACCGGGCGGGGCTGGTCGGCGAGGATGGACAGACCCACATGGGTCTGTACGACATCGCTTACCTGCTCGCGGTGCCCGGAATGACGGTCACCGCGCCCAAGGACGGCGACGAGCTGATCGGACTGCTCCGCACGGCGCTGCAGCACGATGGCCCATTCAGCACCCGCTATCCCCGCGACAAGGCTCCGGCGGAGCTCAGTCCGATCGCGGAGATCCCCGCGGTGCCGTACGGAACCTGGGAACAGCTGCGGCGCGGCAAAGACGTCGCCATCCTGGCCACCGGCACTATGGTGCTGCCGGCGCTCGAAGCGGCCGAGCTCCTGGCGGCTGATGGGCTCGACTGCGCCGTGGTGAATTGCCGTTTCCTGAAGCCGATGGATACCGCCATGCTCGAGTCGCTGGCCCAGCAGCATCGGGTGCTGGTGACGGTGGAGGAGGGCACCATCGTGAACGGATTCGGGGCCTATCTGGCGGAGACTCTGCAGACCACCCACCCCGAGGTCCGGGTCGTTGCCCTGGGAGTGCCGGACCGCCTCATCGAGCAGGCACCGCGGGCCGAGCAGCTCGACAGCTTTGGGCTGACTCCAGCGGGCATTGCCCGGCGGATCACCGCGCTGCAGCACGAGGAAAGCCTCGAGGCCCGATGAAGGTCGGGGTCGTGGGGAACCCGCGCTACGGGGACCTCAAAGGAGTGCTGGAGCACCTGGCCCTCGGCGCCCCCTCCCGGGGGATCTCCCTCTACAGCGAGTCGCGGCTGGAGCCATTCTGGGGTCGCGACGTCCCGGTCTTCGATTCCATCCGGCTCGATGCGCTGATCACCTTCGGCGGAGACGGGACCCTGCTCCGAGGGGCTCGTCTACTCGATGCTCAGGAGATCCCCATCCTCGGAGTCAATCTGGGCCGGGTGGGTTTCCTCACCTCGGTGACGCGGGAAACCCTGGACCCCGCGCTCGACGCGCTGGTGGCGGGGCGCTACCTGATCGAGCGCCGGCAGGCACTTCGGGCCGGCATTCGGGATGGCGAGAACGAGACCCGCTTGACCCAGATGGCCGTAAACGACGTCGCGGTGCACAAGGGCGGCGTGGCGCGCGTCATTCGGGTAAACGTCTACATCCAGGGCGAGAACGTCGGGCCGTACAGTGCCGACGGCCTCATCGTCGCCACTCCAACCGGATCGACCGCGTATAGCCTGAGCGCGGGCGGCCCGATTGTCGTACCGGGCGTGGAGGCAATGGTGGTTACGCCTATCGCCGCGCACACTCTCGCGGTGCGGCCGCTGGTGGTTCCGGCCACCTATCGCATCGTCATCGAGCCGATTGCCGGCTGGTCCGACGATCTCCTGGTCTCCTTCGACGGACAGACCGGCACCACTCTCGCCCCCGGCGAGTCGGTCGAGGTGTGCCGCGCCGATCATCGGGTTTGTCTCATCCGGCTGGGAGACGAGGGTTTCTTCAGCCGGATGCGGCAGAAGCTGCATTGGGGCGACCTGTCCGGGAGGGAACTGAAGGACTAGGATGACAGGAATGGTTAACCGAACTGCATAGGTATGCTCACCGAACTTCGGGTACGAGATCTCGCCACCATCGCCGATGTAAGCCTGCACCTGGGTCCCGGTCTCAACGTGCTCACCGGGGAAACCGGCGCCGGCAAATCCATGCTGGTGGACGCTCTGGCGCTCCTGCTGGGCGAGCGCGCGGCTGCAGGCAGCGTGCGTCCCACCGCGGCCAAGGCCGTGGTGGAAGGGGCGTTCGAGGAGATCGAATCCGCCACCCGACGCAGAATCGAAGAGCTGGGATTGGACGTGGAAGACGGCCGGGTGGTGGTACGGCGCGAGATCTCGACCGAGGGACGATCGCGTGCCTGGGTGAATGGCAGCCCCACCACCGCCGCGGTACTGGGTGAGCTGGGCGGGCTGCTGGTGGATCTCCACGGCCAGCACGAAACCCAGTCTCTGCTGCATCCCGAGGCCCAGCGGAATATTCTCGACGCCTTCGCGCACGCTGAGGCGGAACGCAGCGCAGTGGCCGAGGCGTATACGCTGGTCTCTACCCTGAAGGAAGAGGAGCTCTCCCTGTCGGCCCGCCGGGACGAGGTGCGCCGCCGGGCCGATTACCTGAGGCATGTGGTCGATGAGATTGACGGCGCCAGGATCAAGCCCGGAGAGGATGAGGCGCTTCAGGTCGAGGCTCGCCGCCTGAGTCAGGCCGGCGCCCTGGTGGAGCACGCGCAGCGCATGGTGGACGCCCTGGAAGGAGACGAAGGGAATGCGCTGGGCGCACTCGGGCTGGCCAACCGGGCGCTCACCGCGCTGGAGAAGGTCGATCCGGCTACGGCCGACTGGCGAGAGTTGCTGGATGGAGCGTACGCCAATCTGTCCGAGTTGAGCCGGCTCGCCACCGACTACGCGGCGGCGGTCCAGGAAGATCCCGACCGGCTGGCCGCGGTGGAACGACGTCGGGACCTTCTGTTTCGACTCACCGGGAAATACGGAGCCTCGCTCGAAGCAGTACTGGCCACCCGGGAGGAATCAGCCGCCGAGCTGGATCTACTGGACACCGCGGACACCGACCTGCGCGCCCTGGCTGCCCGGCGCACGGCCGCCGAGCGTGCGCTGGAGGAGACCTGCCGGCACCTCACCGCGAAAAGACAGGCGGCGCGCAGACCGTCTGGCGCGAGGGGTAAACCGCTTGCTCCCTCAGCTCGGTCTTCCCGGGGGGAAGCTCGCGGCGGTGCTGGTGCCTTTAGCGGAGGTCGGGGCCTCACGGACAGGAGAACGTACAGCTGATGGTTCAGCTCAACGTGGGACTCGAGGCCAAGCCTCTCGCCCGGGTAGCCTCCGGTGGTGAGCTGTCCCGGCTGATGCTCGCGCTCAAGGTGGTTCTGGTGAAGCACGATGCCATCGCGACACTGGTTTTCGACGAGGTGGATCAGGGAATCGGCGGAGAAGTAGGGGTGCAGGTGGGCGCGGCACTGGCGGACGTCGCGGAACGGCATCAGGTGTTAGTGATCACCCATCTTCCCCAGATTGCGGCTCGGGCCGACAATCATCTGGTGGTTTCGAAAGAAGCTCGCCGAGGCATTGCCACCAGCGACGTGCAGGTACTGCACGGGGAGGATCGGATCAACGAAATCGCCCGGATGCTGGGCGATGCCGAGGGCGACGCCGCGCGACGCCATGCCCAGGCCATGCTGCGGACCGAGCGAGCTACCAAAGACCGAAGTACACGTTGAGTCGCGCCCGGATGGCGTGCGAGTCCGGCACTCGGCCGCCGCCGCTCCGGAGCACCCGCTCGTAGGTCCAGCTGGCGTCCACCGGTAGACCGGTTCCACCCGGCCGAAGCCCACCGGGATTGGCGTAGGTCACTCCCACCGACAGCATCGTTGCGTTTGCCTTGCTATCCTCGGCGTACAGGCTTGCGTCCACTCCGGGCACCGGCAGCTCGGGATGGGAATAGGACACCACGTCCGTGCCGTGGCTCCAATGGTCCAGCCCCGCCGTGAGGGCGAAGGTGCGAGCCAGCCGGTAGAAAGGGTGTACGCCCAGCGCCACGATGTCCCCGGGGTCGCGGCGAACAATCGCGAGCCGATCGGTGCCGACGAATGGCTGACTGGGGCTGGTTACCCGGACAAGAATGTCCGAAGCCTGCTGCCGCACGTAGCTGCCGGTGAGTCGCGCTCCGAACGCACCCGCTCCGAGGTCGGTAACCAGATCCACCTGGATATCCGTCTGCCCTTCACCCGTGCCGAGATCGAGCGGCCGGTCCGGGCTCTCCCGTAGACCGGTCGGAAACCGAACCAGCCCCGACAGGGAAGCCCGGAACCCGCCACGGTGCGGCGCCACGGTCCCAGTGATCCACCAGTGTGAGTGAGGTGCCGGCCTCCGCGTCGCCCCGAAAGGTCTGCGTTGCCGCGTTCAGCCGCAGGGCGATCGGACCCGTGGGGTCGGTCAGCAGGGCATTCAGCTCGGGCTGGGTGAGGGCGGTGGCGGGAAGTGAGGGAGTGAGGGTGAACCCGGTTACCCCGAGATCGGACGAGAGGGTGGTCTGCAGCGTCCCGATTCTCGAATTGATCGCGGCACCCGCTGCGCTCGCGCTGGTGGGGAGTGCGCGGAGCGGCGGTAGCGGGATCTGCCAGAAGCCCGAAGAGATCATCCCGCAGGGCGGTGGCATCGGCGAGGGTACTCTGGGCTAACGCTTTCTGGGAGGGATTGGCGTCGTAGTCGCCGGCCGAGATCTTGGCGCTGAGAGTGGAGAGAGACGCATCCATCTCGCTGAAGAACGGAACCTGCTCGATCAATGGAAGGGCTGATCCCGGCATCCGCCGTGGCAGGGTCCAGCTGCTGGGAACTTTGGACTCGGGTTTGCACCAGAGGAATGCGGCCGAAGATCGCGATGTGACTGGTGAGCCCAAGGGCCAGGCCGATGAAGCCCGTGCCCACACTGCCCTGCGCGTCGGTGGTCAACCCGCCTAGATTGATCCGATAGCCTGCATTGCCGATGATGCGACCAACGCGTGCATCCGCATCCGCCAGCAGCGGAATGCGGTCGCTGCCAAGCGCCGGGCTGGAGAGATCGGCCCCGTAGCCCTCCTGCTGTCCGTTCAGAAAACGGCGATCGAAGGTCGCGAGGCTTCCGTCCAGCTCCACTCGGACCACACCACCGGGTACACCGAGCGGAGGCAGCTGGGCGCCAACCCGACAGTGGCAGTATCAGGCAAGCCACTATTCCGAGGCGTCGCGCACAATGCCCCAAAGTCCCTCCCGAGAAAAGCCGTCCAGTGTGAGTCCGATGTCGTCGGCAAGGCTCGCAAGTTCGCTGTTTACCTCCCGCTTTTCCACCCGGCCCGGCATCATCGCCTCGGCCCCGGGGCGGGTCAACCTGATCGGCGAGCACACCGACTACAATGGCGGACCGGTGCTTCCGGTAGCGATCGAACGGCGCACCGCCAGTAGCAGCGCGGCTGTCCGAGGGATGGACGTTGACGTCCGACACCGATGAATCGGTGCAGCAGGTCGAGATCGACGCGCCCACCCGTGAGATGTGGACCGATTACATCGTGGGCGTGGTGCGAGAGCTTCGGGAGCTGCGTGCGGCACCGCCCGGGAGCGGAGCTCTCCATCGCGACAACCTTCCCTATCGGTGCCGGCCTTTCCTCCTCGGCAGCATTGACCGTGTCCGCGGCCAAGGCGCTGAGCCTGCTGGCCGGGAAGCGACTCACTCCAGCGCAGCTGGCCGAGGTCGGGTTCCGGGCGGAGTATTTCCAGGTGGGTGTCCGCTGCGGCCGGATGGATCAGACTATCGCCGCGCAGGGCGAGCGAGGATCCGCTCTTCTATTCGAGACCGCGACGCGCACCATTCAGCGGGTGCCGTTTCCCGGGACGGCTGTGGATCGTGGAGACCGGCATGTCGCACCGGCTCACCGGCGGCTCGCTGAACCAGCGGCGCAAGGAGTGCGAGGAAGCGCTGGCGTTCTGCCGGGATTGGCGACCCGGACTCGAGTACCTGGCGCAGCTCCTGCCCGCGGACCTGCCGGAGGTGGAGCGGCGACTGCCTCCTCCGCTGGTGCCCCGGGTGCGGCACGTCGTCACTGAGACGGCACGCACCCGGGCTGCCGCGCGTGCGCTCGCCGCCGGCGATCTGGCTGGGCTCGGCCGGTTGTTGGTCGAGGGCCACGTGTCACTCCGGGACGACTACGAATCCACCATTCCCGAAGCGGATCTGATCGTGGATTCCGCGGTCAGCCACGGAGCGTATGGGGCACGGCTGACCGGCGCCGGCTGGGGTGGGGCGGTGGTGGTTCTGGCGCCGGCCGATGAGGAGCGGCGAATCGTGGCAGATATCGCGGGCGACTTTCAGGCGCGGTTTGGCCGCTGGCCGGAGACCTGGAGCACGCGCGCGTCAGCCGGGGTGCGGCGGGAAGCGATCCCGGCGCTGAGACGGTATATTCCGTCATTCCCTAGGCCCGGGTGGCGAAATCGGTAGACGCAAGGGACTTAAAATCCCTTGGCTGAAAGGCCGTGCGGGTTCGAGTCCCGCCCCGGGCATAGATTTTCGCTTCTAAGCTGCTTCTGCCCCAAGGCCTCATCTATCTCGATAAGTTGTCAGCTAGGTCCCTGCCTCATCTCGCTCGGCGGTTGACGATGGCCTCCATGCAAAACTAGGATTGCTCAGGAAACGAGTTCGATATAAGGATTGGTTGGCACCAAATATGAGAGGCGCAAATGAACAAGAACACGATCTGCCTCTGGTACGACGGCGACGCCGAGGAGGCGGCGACGCTTCTACGCCAGCACGTTCCCCGACTGCGCGGTCGGCGCGGTGCACCGCGCGCCGGGCGACTTTCCGTCCGGCAAGAAGGGCGACGTGCTGACGGTCGAGTTCACCGTGCTGGGCATCCCCTGCCTCGGCCTCAACGGCGGGCCGGCGTTCAAGCACAGCGAGGCGTTCTCGTTCCAGGTCGCGACCGACGACCAGGCCGAGACCGACCGCTACTGGAACGCGATCGTCGGCAACGGCGGCCAGGAAAGCGCGTGCGGCTGGTGCAAGGACAAGTGGGGCCTGTCGTGGCAGATCACGCCGCGCGTCCTGACCGAGGCGATGGCCCGACCGGACGGCGACGTGGCCAAGCGCGCGTTCGACGCGATGATGACGATGAGGAAGATCGACGTCGCCACGATCGAGGCCGCGGTGAAAGGCGAGGCAGTGCCGGCTAGGGCTTGATTTCCGCTTGACCGCGTCCCGCGATATAGAGCCACCTCATAACGGTGGCTCTCGTCATGTTGGCAAACTCGGTCGGGCTGGTGTTAGCGTATGTGGCGTTTGGGCTGGTTCTGTCGGTGCTGGCCCGAAAAGGATGGGCCCAGGACTGGGATGAGGGTCTCCTGGCCTCGCTGCTGGGGCCGCCCCTCTTCACTCTGATCGCCCTGACTGCCTTGGCGGACTTCATCTGGAGCCGCATCGGTCCCGGCAATCAACGCTCCGGCAACCGCCCTGCCTGGTAGCGGGGCGCGGCTACTGGGGGGGAATCGACCAGCTGATTTCGTCGCCCATCTTCACCGGAAAAATCTCGCTGAGCACCGGTTGTCCCGAGCTGCGGACCGGCCTGCCTTCGAAGCGCACCCAGGTGGCTCCTGCGGTGAGGGTGGCCGGCAGCGCGAAGTAGGTGATTTCACCGGCCGTCACAAACCCGAGTCGGTTGCTCCTGCCGTCATTCCGGCGCACATAGATGTCCATGTCCACCGACGCGCGGTTCTCGATCCGCGCCCGGGTCTGCTCGCTTGGCGAGGTAGCCACCGCCCCCTGACTTCCCCCGGCACAGGCCGAAGTGAGCGCGAACAGCAGGGCAGGGGCTCGGAGGATCTTGAACATGTGGGCTCGCGGGGGCTCGGGAGTGGCTCAACCTTACCTCGAAGATATCGAGGACTCCAGTCGCAGAGCGTCGGTCGAATTCTATCGGTCGTACTCCTCCGCCGAACGGGGAGCCTGGGGAAGTTGCTCGTCGAGGGACTGGCGGTAGCGAATGCAGCCCCGAAGGAATTGAGGCCAATTGGGCACCGTGGGCAACGGGTCCTGCTGCTCCGGAAGTAGTCCCCAGAGGCCGGGGTGATGCCAGCAGAGCTGCTGACCGGTACTGTCGCGGTGCTCGCGAATTCCCCGGCGAAGCTTGCGAACCTCCTCCACGAGCTGTTCGCGGGAGAAAACGGCCAGGTCGTCGTCCATCAGTGCTCCTCCGGCTGGTAGATCTCCAGCGCCTGCCGCCGCGGCTTCCGGGGGCTGTCCTTCCTTCCCCTGTGGTGACCCGCCTCGGAAGCAGGGCACACGCGTTCGGCGGCGACTAGAATCCAGAACGCACTCGTTTCCAGCGCTCCTGCGGCCATAAGGCCCCCGACAAACCGCCCAAGCCAAGACCAATGGCCCCTCCCATCAGTGCGGCGTCTCCGGAGTCCCCACCATTCGGGGATATCACTGTCACCAAATAGAAGGTCGCTGCTCCGAAGGCTCCACCGATCAAGCCTCGCAGAAGAGCGCTCATGCCGCGCGAGGGAGCGCCCCGACTGATCTCGAGCTTTTGAACGAATGAACGAGGAATGGCGAGGGGACCCACACTGTCGGCCACTGCAAGGTAGAGCGTGTCCTCAACCAGGCTGGTGACCCGGCCGCGAAGCAACTGACCCCGCGGCCCTACCTGGTACTGCGCCTCCGGCAACCGTACCTGCACCCGAGTACCAGGGGATACCTGTGGGGGCCATTGCGCAGCCAACGAAACAGTCCAGCCAGCCAGCGCGATGAGAACGACGGGGATCCACGCCATGTGTAGCCAAGTCCTAGAAGAATCAGGGCCTCTTGTGGTGGCTACGACGGCCCGAATGCTTTGCCGAACATGAGCCGGAAGCTCCACGCCCGGTTGTCCGCCTCGGCGAACTCGAACGCGTCAGATAGAGGCCAGGTGTACTTGACGTCGAAGCCGAAGAATTTCCCGGTATTGGTCACTTTGGCGATCTGAAGGCCGAGCGGCCAGCCCCACTCACTGCCCTTGGCGTTCTCACAGTTGCAGTCGACGTTCAAGCCGAAGCTGACCCCGGAGTAAACTCGCGCGCGGTAGGTCTTCCCTTCCGGCGCCAAGATGGCGCCAATGGTGAGGGGAAACTCGATATAGCTCAGCTTTGTGTCGCCGCCGCCCTTCTGGACCCAGTTGGCCTCCAGGGTCAATGCGGTTGGCCCCGCGTTGATCCCGCCGAAGATACCGGCGGTCCCGCCCCAGCGATCGTCCCCGACCCCAGGCAGGTTGGAGATGTCACTCAGGGTCGCTCCGCCGATGAGACCGGCGAACTTGGTGCCCGGACCTTGCGCCGACAGTGGCATGGTGAGGAGCAGGCAGAGGAAGAGAGCGCTGGCAAACCGGAGCATGGCATCCTCGGTGATGGGGAAGTACCAAGATGCCATGTGAGCCCTCAGGGTCCAATACTCCCCTAAGGGAGAGGGGGAGGTCCAGCGTACCCCTGGCGAGTGGGCGGGGCGGGGTGGGTCGTCGCTGGACCGGGACACGGTCGTGTATTTTACGCAACGGCCTTACTGCACGAGGAGGTGTCCATGGAGCCACAGATCAGGCCACTCGCCGCACTCTACAATCTGAATACCGACCTGCTGCTGAACTGCCTAGACGGGCTCTCCGACGAGGAGGCCCAGCGGCGACTCGAGGCCGGCGGCAACAGCATCACCTTCCTGGCTGAGCACCTCACGGACTCGAGACACTTCCTGGTCGCACGGCTGGGACACACCCTGCTCAATCCCATTGCCCATTATCTCGCCGACGTGCGGAGTATGGACGACATCACCGAATGGCCCAGCCTGGAAGAAATTCGCTCGGCCTGGCTGGGAGTGAGCGTTCACCTGCAGACTGTGCTCGACCGATTGACTGCCGACGAGCTGGCGGAGCCAACCGCGCAACGCTTCCTGGCGGAAGACACCACCCGGCTGGGTATGGTGGCGTTTCTGGTCCAGCATGACTCCTACCATCTGGGCCAGATCGGATTCATCCGCCGGCAGCTGGGCAAGTCTCCCATGTCATACGCCCGCCGCTCCCGCCTCACCCCGGCAGGAGTGGCCTGAGCGTTGGTCCGACAATACTTCCTTGCGCTGTTGATGGTGCCATGCGGCTCCCTCGCCGGACAGCAAACTGCTCTCAGTGCCGTGGACCAGTATGTCACCGCCGAGCTGAGCCGGCAGCACATCCCCGGTGTCTCCATAGCCGTGGTGCGGAATGACAGCGTTCTGCTCCGGCGCGGGTACGGTCTGGCTAACGTGGAGCTTGGAGTTCCGGCCAGCGACAGTACGGTGTATCAGTCAGGCTCTCTGGGAAAGCAGTTTACGGCTGCCGCGGTGGTGATGCTGGCGGAGCAGGGACGATTGAGCCTGGATGACAGGATCAGTAAATGGCTCCCCGAGGGCGGCGCTGCATGGAAGGACATCACCGTGCGGCATCTGTTGACCCACACCTCGGGAATGGCCGAGTACACCGATTCCACCTTCGACTATCGAAAGGACTACACCGAAGACCAGCTGGTGAAATTCGCGGCTTCGCGTCCCCTGGATTTTGCGCCGGGTGAACGCTGGTCGTACAGCAATACGGGATATCTGTTGCTCGGTGTCCTGATTCATCGGGTGACCGGGCAGTTTTACGGCGACGTTCTGCAGCAGCTGATCTTCGGACCGCTTCAGATGCGCACGGCCCGGATCATCTCCGAGGCGGATATCGTGCCCAACCGGAGCGCCGGATACCAGCTGGTCAAGGACCAGCTGAAGAACCAGGACTGGGTGGCCCCCTCCCTCAACACCACGGCCGATGGGTCGTTGTACCTGAGCATCAACGATTTGGTCGAATGGACTCACTCCCTGGACCACCTCCGGGTCCCGGACTCGACCGCGCTGCAGCTCGCCTGGTCCCGGGTCCGGCTGAACAGCGGCGGTCGGTATCCGTACGGATTCGGCTGGGACCTCATGCCGCAGCGGGGCCATCCCCGCATCGGGCATACCGGTTCCTGGCAGGGCTTCAAGACTGCGATCTATCGCTATCCGGAGTACAACCTGACCGTGATTGCGCTGGCCAATCTGGCACAGGCACACCCGGGTCCTCTGGCGGAGGGGATCGCTGCTCTGTTCGAGCCGGCACTCATTCCGCCTCACCGGCTGACCGCGCCGCTACCGGGGCCGAGACCTCCCCTGCGAGACGAGCAGGTGCTGGCCCGCGTGGCCAAGGGAGCCGATACGGCGGTGACCACGCCGGGACTGCAGGGATTTCTGTCTCCGGCTTCCCGGCGTGAGCTCAGCGAGGAGCTGGGGCCGATCGAGAGCTGGCAATCGCTGGGCTGCGACGATGTCAGCGGCCGAAAGATCGGCTGGCTATCGGCTCCGGTTTCTCGCGCCTGTTACGCCCTGGGGAAGGGGAGTCAAGCCAGCGTGGTGGCGACGCTCTACTACTCTCCCGATTGGCGGCTGGCACTCTTCGACATCACCGCGTACTAGCGTAGGAAGCGTGGGGATTCGCATCGTCCAACTCGGTTCCCCTCGTGCCCCGGGCGAAGGCATCAGGCTGGGAACGGTGCGGCGTCCTCCACGGGGCGTAGCCAAGGCCGATTATGCTCGCCTGAACTACTACGATCTCTGGCTTCCGGAGCTGGCACCCAGTGCCGAACTCCTCAGGTGGGCACGCTCCCTGCCGCTGACCGGCCGCCGGTGGGAAGCCTTTGCCCGCCGATATCGGTCTGAGATGTCGCAGGCGCCCGCGTCGCATATGCTCGAGCTGCTGGCCGCTCTCAGCGCTCGGGTCAATCTTTCAGTCGGCTGCTTCTGTGATGACGAGCGGAACTGCCACCGGTCAGTATTGCGGGATCTGTTAGCGCAAGCCGGCGCAACTCTGGTGTGAGCCGGCGTATGCCGCCGCACGCTGATTCCTCCCCCGTGGGGTTTCCCTGGCGCCTCGGCCTGACCTTGGCCCTCGCGGTGTACGGCTGGATCTGCCTTCGGTCTCCGGAGACGTATCGCTGGCTCGATAGTCTCGACCTGGCGATTCACGAGGCCGGACATCTGGTCTTTGCGCCCGGTGGCGAGACCTTGGGGTGCTGGGTGGAACACTGATGCAGCTGATTGTGCCTTCGGTGTTCGCCGGGGCGCTGTGGCGCCAGGGTGACCCGCACGGGGCCACAATTCGCTCTGGTGGCTGGGTCAGAATTGCTGGAATATCTCAGTGTATGTCCGGGACGCACGGTTGCAGGCCTTGCCGCTGGTGGGCGGTGGCGAGCACGATTGGGCGTGGTTGCTGGGGAGCTGGGGACTGCTGGAGCGGGACCAGCTCATTGGAGGCGTGGTCTATCTGATCGGCGTGCTGGTCTATCTGATCGCTCTCGCGGCCGGCTGGATCCTGGCAAAGAGGCCTGTATCACTCGTCCAGAGCCTCTGAATCCATACTACATGAGGAGTCACATGCTCGTCGTTACCACACCCAGCCTCGAGGGCCGGGCCATCTCCCAGTATCTCGGCATAGTCAGTGGCGAGGCCATCCTGGGGGCCAACATCTTCCGTGACCTGTTTGCCGGCATCAGAGACATCGTGGGTGGCCGCTCCGCCGCGTACGAAGAGGAGCTGCGGAAGGCCAAGAACATTGCCCTGGAGGAGATGCAGGAAGAGGCGGTGCGGCTGGGAGGAAACGCCGTGGTCGGCGTTGACCTCGACTATGAGACCATCACCATGGGCTCGGGCGGCGGGATGCTCATGGTGAGCGCGAGCGGAACCGCCGTCGTGATCAAGTGAGAGCGTAAAACCAACACCCACCAGCGGAGAAGGAACCATGGGACAGCCGGTGGTCCACTGGGAGTTCTGGTCGGAGGATCCCGCCAGGATCGCGGAATTCTACCGTACGGTATTCGGCTGGAACATTCGCCCACTTCCGGCGCTCAATTATCAGCTGGTTGAGCCTGGTGGTCCCGGCGGAATCAACGGAGGCATCATGAAGCCGCAAGCCGGACCCTGGCCGGCCAAGCTGGCGCTCTACATCGATGTCGATGATCTGGATCGTTTCAGCGAGAAGATCCGCCAGGCAGGCGGAAAGATCCTGGTGGACAAGGTGGATGTCCCCGGGGTTGGCCAGCTGTCCCTGTTCGAGGATCTGGACGGGCGGGTTCTGGGAATGTGGAAGCAGCTGAAGGAAGCAGCAGGATGATTCGAAAATTGCCCAGTGGGGAGTACCGGCTGTACTCCAGGAAAAAGGATCCCCGGACGGGAAAGCGGCGCAACCTCGGCACCTTCAAGACTCGCGCTGCCGCAGAGAAGCATGAGCGGGCTGTGCAGTTCTTCAAGCGACGCGGGTGAACCTCAACTGACGGAGCCCTATGCGGGCACTTTTCCTGCTGTTGGTGATCGCCGCCGCTCTGGTGGGTGCCTCCTACGCCGGCGCACGATTTACCGCCGGCAAAGTGATGGGTCCCAACCCCCAGGGAATAGGCCCTCCTAGCAGTCGCTTTGCGTACCAGGGGATCTCGGCGCTTCGAGCCAACCCGCCGGGTTGGATCTTTTCCTATCCCCAAGCCCGCGAGTTCGGGCCGAACGGGGCTACAATCTACGTGAGCCCCACCGGTGCCCTGCTCGGCACCAGACCGTCCAACCTGGCTCAGCTGATGGATGCCCGGCGGAGTGACGAGCCCTGAGAGCACTGGCCGCTGGAATTTCCGGCGCTGACGAGCAATGTTCGGGTGGCCGCATTGGGCGGCTTGGACCAGGAGGGTTTCAATGGCTCGATGTGAGGTGTGCGGGAACGATTATCACATGTCGTTCCAGGTGGTCACGGCGGGGCAGACCCACACGTTTGACAGCTTTGAGTGTGCCATCCACAAACTGGCGCCGGTCTGCGAGCACTGTGGCTGCAAGATCGTGGGACATGGGATCGAAGCGGAGGGAACGTTCTTCTGTTGTGCTCACTGCGCGCGGGAGAGTGGAGTTCCGGCGGCTGTCGATCACGTTTGACGTTTTCACTCCCAAAGCAAGAGGCCGACCCGAATGGGCCGGCCTCTTTGCTGTGTGGGGAATACCCCGTTTACTGCTGACAGGAAGTCTTGGGGTGAGCCTTGGCCTTGAGTGACAGTGCAGCCATAACCGCCTTTATGTCCGAACGCCCGTAATAGGCAGAGTTGTACTGCCACATGAAGAAGGCGCAAGCGTAGCTCTGATTGAGAAGTGCCGTTCCCCAGGTCTTGAGCTGGGTGGCACTCATCGCATAGTAACCAGGGAAGTAGCCCTTTGATCCCGCCGTTCGCACTGCTTCCGGCAATGACGTTCATCCCAATCACCAGCCCCAGACCCTTGCTCTTTGCTTGGGCGATCTCACTGGTAATCCAAGTGTTGACCTCACCCTTGCCCACCGCATACTGAGTCCATCCGGCATCCAGATACCGGTAGGTCACCGGTGTGCTGGCCAGCCAATCCATCTTGGTATGCACGAAGGTCGACATCGTCGGCCAGAGCTGCTTGCTGTACTGCGCCATAGCCTCGACCGTGGCCTGCGGGATGATCTTGCCTCCCCACTTGGCGGTGCGGTGCGGCTCGTCGATCAGGAAATGTCCCACGATGGTGCCGTCATTGATATACGGCGTGAGATTCACGCTCCGGAACCGGCCGACCAGCTCCTTCCATTTGGTCAGGCTGAAGGTCCCATCCGCGTTCTTGACGTAGCTGTCCCGACCGAGACACAGCTTGAGCACGAGGCGGCCACCTCTGGCACGGGCATCGTTCAGCAGCGGGATAATATTGGTCGGGGTCAGACCACCGCCGCGCTTCGAGCCGGTGAGCACGTTATTCAGGTATTGGTTGTCCATGTCGCCGGATGCTAGGACGATTCCTGGGAGACTGGACCGGTTATCGATTACCCCAACGGCTCCGCTGAAGCCGGTTGTATCAACCGGTGGAGTAAGCGAGTCGGAAGGAGTGGTTGTGGTGCCGGTGTCGACTGGGGTGCTGGCGGTGTCGACTGGAGGAGTGCTCGTGGATGGAGCATCGACTGTGGGGCTGAGACCTTCGTTGCCGCTACAGGCAGCCGCGAAGAGGAGGAAGGCTCCGGACATCACGGTCCGGAACATGGAACATCTGCCCGAATGTACCTGATGAGAGTTCATGCCCATGCGCACACTTTCTCTCCGAGGGGAGTCGTGGCCACCGCTGCACGCACTGGAGCGCGCTGCGGTCGTTTGGTCGGCAGGGCCGAGACAGCAGCAGGCTGACCATGTTGGTCGGCGGCAAGCAGTTCCGGCCTGACAACCAGCCGGACGGTCGATGTTTTAAGTTGTGTTCGCCGAGCCAGTTACGGCAGCGGTTCGCGATGGAATGGACGCCCGGGTAGCGCCATCTCTCTTCCCCAGGGGATGGGCTCGCGACGGGAAGAAGATACCCCCATCGGGGTAGTCTTGTCAAGCTCTCCAAGAGCGGAGGAGTATGTGGCAGCGCTGCGTTATGGCCTGGTGCTGATCGGAGGAATGCTCGCTGGAAACCGCGTGGTGGAAGCGGTTCGCGCCTGGCGGGAATGGCACACCTGGGTCGGGCAGCGATACTTCCGCCTCGGAGGCTTATCGGACTTTTTTCCTGGTCAATACTGCCGCGGCCTTGCTCAGCATGGGGTTGGCAGCCCTGCTCTGGCATCTGCTCCGGCCCAGACGGCCATAAGGCTCAAGGTCATTTCACTGGTACTGATGAGTGAGGACCAAGGCATGTCCTCCGGGACGAGGGGTAGTGGAAAGCCCCGACGGCCCGTCATCGGGGTTATGGGTGCCAGCGAGGCGAGCAGGCCAAGCCTTGCCTCCGCGCGGGAGCTAGGCACCCTCCTGGCTCAGCGCGGCTGGATCGTGCTCACGGGAGGACGGCCCGAGGGCGTGATGGCCGCCGTATCTGCCGGGGCAAAGCAGGTGCCGGGCAGTTTGACGCTGGGGATCCTGCCGGGCACCGCCGGAGGAACCGGTCCCGATGTAGATATCGCCGTCTTCACCGGAATGGGTGAGGCGCGGAACATGATCAACGTGTTGACCAGTGACGTCGTGATAGCATGTGGGGTGGAGGGGCCGGGCACGGTGTCCGAGGTGGCGCTGGCGCTCAAGGCGGAGAAGCCGGTAATTCTGCTGGGAGCTGGTTCTGCGGCCCGCGAACTGTTCGGCGGAATGCGGGAGCCGATTGCTCACTGCTGCAACCGCGGAAGAGGCGGTGCAGCTCATTGAAGGTCAGCTCGGAGTAGCTCCCTGGCGTAGCGGTCCAGACCTTCCTTAGCCGGAGCACATCAATGTTCGTCTGTCAGTGGCATCTCGACATTCTCTACGGGAAGCAGGCGGATGCGGTTCGAGTGATGCGGGCGTGGGGCCAGGAGAAGTTCGCCAGCTCGGAGTTCAAGCGGGCAAAAGGCACCAGGCTCCTGGCCGGAATGGTTGGCCCCTCCGCATCTCACCTGGTCGACGAGTACTGGTTCGAGACTCTGGCCGACTTTGAGCTGGCCCTGGCGGGTATGTCGGCACCCCAGTTCCGAGGTCACTCGGATGCGCTCGCGCCGTTCGTGGTTCCGGGGTCTCAACACTGGGTGGTCTACCGGGTGCTCGAGCCCTCCTGATGGCCGAGCTAGGTCATAACCCAACGCCCAGTCCAAAGAGCAAGGCCAGGGTGTGCGCCCGCTGGCCTTCAACTCCGTATGCCGCGGCGTCGTCCACACTCCGGAATGATGCGTAGTAGTCCTTCAGCATACCCTGAAGGGTGAACCGCTCGCCCAGGTTGGCGATCAAGCCCACTGCCCCCGAAAAGGTGAGGTTGAAGGCGCTTCCGGAAAACAGCGGATTATCTACCGAATAGTGGATGGCACCGGCACCTAACTGAGCGAAGGCGGAGAGCGGGCTCGAGCTGGCCAGCCTCGCCTGGCCTCTCGCTCCGATGTCATAGAACCAGAGGCTTGCTCCTTCGACGGTTACCCTTCCCAGCAGGGGAATTTCGTCGAAGCTCCAGTTCGAGCTCGCGTGCAGCACGGAGCCGAGCACGCTCACGCCTTTCCAGACCCGGACCGAAAGCTCTCCCCCGTATCCCGTGGCGGTCTGATTGGAGAACGTCACTCCTGCCGGCCCGGTGAAATAGTCGCCAAAGGCAAGGCGGCCGGCGGTAGGGGTGATGGTTACCGACGGTCGGAGTCGAGGTGGACTGCGAGGCAACCCCGCTCAGCGGAGTTGAAGCAGGAGCAGCAGCACCAGCAGCGATGGAATCTGACGTGACACCTAACCCTCGAGGATTGAGTCCTCATTTACCCTAGCAATGGGCAGCAACACTCGAGGTGAGGTCGGTCACGGGGCGACTACATAGGCCTCCATGGCGAAATATTCGGCCAGACCCAGTCGGTCGAGCTCCGCCGCGGTGTTCTTGTTGCGGGCTTCGACCCTCTGCCAGAACTCCCGTTCGTCCGGTCCGGGAAAGGGTGCGGTGTCCTTCTGGGATTGATGCTTGAAGATTGCCTGGATCTTGAGCCGCAGCTCCTCCTGAGAGAGCGGTACCAGCCAGGTTGCTTCGGTGACCGACCACTCCTGCCAGGCTCCCCGATAGAGCCACACCTCGGGCCGTTTACCGCCAGCCTGGACGTAGAGCTCCAGCGCGCGCTCGACCGCCTCTTTGCAGAGCCGGTGGGTTCCGTGCGGGTCGGAGAGATCTCCCGCCACGAAGACCAGCTCGGGCCGAATCTCCTCCAGCAGGTTCCGCACGATGGTGATGTCTCCGGGGCCAATCGGATCCTTCTTCACCTTGCCGGTCTGATAAAAGGGCAGGTCCAGAAACCGGGCTGCCTGATCCTCCAGCCCGAGGGTGCGGATGCCGGCCACCGCCTCAGACTCTCGAATCAGGCGCTTGGCGTCCTGCACCTCGGGAATGTCCACGTCGCCCGGGACGCTTCCGCGCCAGAAACTCGGCGATCCGGCGCTCCAGCTCCAGCGCGGCGGCTTCGGGCAGGTGCTGCTCAGCGGCCAGTCGCCGGATGAAGTCCAGGTGGCGCCGGACGTCGTGGTCGAACACCGCCAGATTGCCGCTGGTCATGTAGGCCACAGTCAGCTGGTTCCCGTTGACGGCAAGCTTGTGAAGAATGCCGCCCATCGAGATCACGTCGTCGTCGGGATGGGGGGAAAAACAGATGATGCGGCTGTTGCGGGGCAGCTTGGAGCGACCCCGGATCTTGGCTCCGAGGGCGTTGAATACTTCGCCATTCAAGGAACCGGGCGAGCCGTAGCGGGCCACCAGGGACGACAGATGGTGCTCGGCGTAATCCCGCTGCGTCAGCTTCAGGATGGCCTTTCCGGTCTGATGCGACAGCCACACGACCGCCCGGATGACTCTGGTCGGCGTCCATTCCGCCGGCCCCAGCAGCCAGGGTGTTGCCACCCGGGTGAGCTCCGCCGCCGCCGCGCGATCGAGGTAGCAGGTGGTATTCCCGTGATTCTGGAGGAAAGTGGCGGCCACCTCATGGTCCACCTCTCCCTCGACCGCCCGGCGCACGATCGCGGCCTTGTGCTCGCCAGTGGCAAGAATCAGGATCTCCCGTGCCTCGAAGATGGTCTCGACGCCCATGGTGAGGGCTTCTCGAGGCACGTTCTCCTCGCCGAAGAAATCGGCTGCCGTGTCTTTCCGGGTTACCAGGTCGAGCGTCACCAGTCTGGTCCGGCTCTCCGCACCGGAGCCGGGCTCATTGAAGCCGATGTGACCGGTCCGCCCGATCCCCAGAAGCTGCAGATCGATCCCTCCGGCTGCCCGGATCTTCTCTTCGTAGCAACGGCATTCATCTTCTACGGCGTCCCGCGGCACGTTGCCCCGCGGCAGGTGAACGTTGTGGGGCAGGATATCGAGGTGGGCGAAAAGATTTTCCCACATGAACCGGTGATAGGAATGGATGCTCCCGGGGTCCATGGGGTAGTACTCGTCCAGATTGAAGGTGACCACATCCGCAAAGCTCAAACCTTCCTGCTGGTGCATTCGAATGAGCTCGCGGTAGACTCCTATCGGGGTGGATCCGGTGGCCAGTCCGAGAACGGTGCGGGCTCCCGCCCGGCGCCGGGCCTGAATAAGATCGGCGATCCGGCGGGCGACGAGCAGCCCAACCTCATCGTGGTCGTCCACGATCACGGTGCGGATGCGTTCGCGGGCTGTTCCGGGCTCCGGACGGGGTGAGGTCATCGATTGAAGTATCGCCAGAGGATCGGTCCAGCCTTAGCCCGCCGTTCCCCTGGTGACTCTTGAAGCGTAAAATGAACCTGCCATGATCAGCGAGGCATAGTGGAACCGGAGCCGAACCTGCATACCGCGGAAGACGCGTCACCCCGAGAGCTGTGGCGGGCCAGCTGGAAGCTGCTCCTGATGCTGGTGGCGCTCGCCCTCCTGGTGGTACCCCTGCTGCGTGAGCTTCCGCTGGGGCATGGCAGTCGAACCGGGTTGCTGGCCTGGATGCTGGTGGCCCTGGCCCTCTATTGGCTCTACGCGGGCATGGGGTACCGCCCGCTTCTCCTGCTGCAACTCCTCCTGTTCTCCGGAGCGGCCGCCTTTCTCACCGCCAGAGTCCTGCTCGGGGTGATGGACGTCAGCGAGCTGGGCCTGCTTCGAGCCGTGGCCCGGGGACTGATCCTGATCGGCGCCGGCCTTGCCGGAGCCAACCTGCTGGCCATGCTGCTCCTTCTCTGGCGCCGGTCGCGGGGCGCCGCTCCGGTATCGGACCACCGGGCCTGAGGTAGCCATCGGAGCCGGTTTCGCCATGCTGGGTGATGCCCCCGTGGAATACCGGCGCGGCGGGCTGGTCATCACCACCGACCGCCGGCGCATCGATCCCGATTCCGCCCTGGAACTGCTTCGAACAACCTTCTGGGCCCGCGAGATGAAGGGTGAGGTCCTGGCGCGGGCCATCCAGAACTCCGTCTGCTTTGCCCTTTGGATGGGACGATTCTGGCGGGATTCGGCCGGGCCGTTTCGGACCTGGCTACCTACGCCTACTGGACCGACGTGGTAATCTTGTCCGGCTACCGGGGCCGCGGCCTGGGTCGCTGGCTGTCCGAGTGCATGCTGGCCCATCCGGATCTTCAGGGTCTTCGCCGGGTCGCGTTGCTGACCCGGGATGCCGCCGAGCTGTACCACAGGATCGGGTTCACCGAAGGCCCGGGTTCTCTGGTCTACATGGAGCGCCGTCCGTGATGCTGCGCTGGGTGCTGGCCTCACTTCATCTGCTGGCGCTGGGCATCGGGCTGGGGGCCGTGTGGGCTCGGGGACGAGGATTGCGTCGCGAGCTCGATCCCAGCGGCCTGAGACGGGTCTTCGTGGCCGATGCGTGGTGGGGCGGGGCAGCGGGCCTCTGGATCGGCACCGGGATATGGCGGCTCCTGGGGGGACTGGAAAAGAGCACCAGCTACTACCTCCAGAACCACGTCTTTCTCACCAAGATGGGGCTGCTGCTCCTGATCCTCCTCCTGGAAGTTCGGCCCATGTTGGCCCTCATGCGGTGGCGGCGGGCCGCGGCAGCCGGCCGGGCAGTGGATACCTCTGCCGCGGGCACTCTAGCCACCATCAGCTACGTTCAGGTCGCGCTTGTGGTCCTCATGGTGTTCGCGGCAACGGCCATGGCGCGCGGCATCGGTGCTCCCCGGCCCTGACCGCGCGCTTCCCCCGGATCTACCGAGGCTTCGATGCCGGCATATGTGGTGGTAGACATCACGGTGCGAGACAAGGCCGAGTACGAGCGGTACAAGGGTCCGGCTGCAGCCGCGGTGGCGGCCTACGGCGGCCGCTATCTGGTGCGCGGGGGCAATGTCCAGGTCCTGGAAGGCTCCTGGCTGCCGTCCAGGTTCGTGATTCTGGAGTTTCCGACGGCGGAGGCCGGACGAGCCTGGTGGGCGTCATCGGAGTACGCGCCGGCCAAGGCTTTGCGGCAGACCTGTGCCGATACCAATATGATTCTGGTAGAAGGAATCAGTCCCTGAGCCGTTGCCATCATTCGGAGGCATGATGTCCAAGCGTGAGGACGCCAGGATCGCCCGGCTGGCCAAGAAGAACGCGGAAAAGGTGGTGCCACCCAAGCGCGATCGCGCTGTTCAGTTCGATCCCACTCTCCGGAAACGCCCGGCCGAGGAGGAGCCCGAGACCGAGCGCCTGTTCAAGGAAATGAAGCGCCGGGAATTTTGAGCAGCAGCATGGCCCGCCCTACCTCGCGGCCCAAGATCGCAGCAATCGTTGTTTCCCTCCTCCTGCTTGCCGGGGCCCTCCTTCTGATCGGTACCGCGATTCACCACATCGCTCCCCAGGCGAGGGGTATCCTCGCGCCGAGGGGAGAGACGTCCATCAGCCAGAGCGTGGTGGTCGAGCAAATGCGGGCGGTCGCCAAACTGGTCTCCAGCGAAACCAGTGTGAGGGACGTCGTGGTGTACCAGAACCGCCGGCTGGGCTCAACCAAGCGCTCCCTCGTGGTGGTGACCGGCAAGGTGCTCGCGGGAATTGACCTGGACCAGGGCACTCAGATCGACATCGATCGCGAAACCCATCAGGTCCGTATCGGATTGCCTCGCGCCCGGGTCCTCGGGGTAGAGATCACCCAGCTTCGGACCTACGATGAGCGCAATGGACTGTGGAATCCCTTCCGTCCGGAGGACAGGGATACCATCTATCAGTTGGCCAGGGATCAGCTGACTCACTCGGCGGCAGAATTGGGAGTGACCGCACATGCCGAGGAGAGTGCCCGGCGCATGTTGGCCGCGTTGATCCACCCCGAGGGATACACGGTGCAGGTGACATTTGGAGGCAAACCTGCCGATTCAGCCGGAAAAACTGCCGAGTAGGTGTAACTGAGCACTGCGCCGGCCCGGCGGAATGGGGAGTTATGGAACAGGTAACGGTGGAGTTTCGGGGAAAACAGATCACGGCCACCCTCAACCGGGGAGAAACCGCTGTCGGGGGAGGTGCTGGGACGCTCCGAGCCACCGATGTGGTATGTAACGATTTCGGGTACGGCTCTGACGAAGCTTCCGGCCTCGCCATCCGACAGCGAAGCCGAGGTGCAACGAAAGGTGCTCGCCTGGCTGGAAGCTCATCCCGACATGCTCGATCGCGACCAAATCGTGCTCGGCGGAGGCTGAAACGCGATTAGATTACAGCCGCCCGGCCCTTCAGCCTGGCCTGGTGGCTCAGAGAGGCAGGCGAGGGGCCACCCGCATTGCGCCACGCATCTACCCGACGAGCACTCTCTTGAGCAGCCATAAGGTCGAGCAGCGACGACTCTATCATCGCGGTCGTGAATTTCACTTCGTCTCCTACGACGCGCAGATCGCCAACGAGCGACGGGGTCAAGCTGCAGTCCCGCCCATGTGGTATCTGATGATCGAAGGGAAGCGTCGTCCGGTATTGCCCCACACCCCGGGTCAGGAGCTGGTCGAGCTCGACGATGCCCTGCTCAAGTGGGTCGATGAGCAGGTCTATGGCCTGGTACCGGTAGCCTCCTCCCGACAGCGACTCAAGTCTTAGAATCGATGGCTCCTGCGTTCGATCCGCTCGATCCCCGCAGCGCGGAGTTCTGGCTCCGGCTCGGCACCTCGGTGCTCTGCGGCGGAATCGTGGGTTTGGAGCGACAGCTCCGGGGCAAGCCCGCAGGAATCCGAACCAGCATTCTCATCTGCATGGGAACCCAGCTGTTCGTCAGCCTGGGCTCGTCGTTCGTCGGCGAACGGGTAGACCCGACCCGGGTCTTGGCGCAGGTGGTAACCGGTATCGGCTTCGTCGGCGGCGGGGTGATCCTGGCCCGGGAGGGCGCAATCATTGGGGTGACATCGGCCGCGGTCATCTGGGTCCTTGCCGCCCTGGGATCGCTGATCGGACTCGGTCATTTGCTGGCCTCGATCGTTCTGACTCTGGTCACCGTAGCTCTGCTCATCGGGGTTGAGCTGCTGGAGTCCGTGTTTCGTCGGCTGCGTGAGGGCGCAACCGAACGAGAGTTGGAGCGGATAGATCTGAACGAATGAAACCCAATGAGTGAGGCGGCGGTCCTGCTGGGAGCTGCCGTGGCTGCGGTCCTGGACCGAGATCTCGCGGCGTTGCAGCGGGAGGTCGAGGCCTATCCCGACGAGGCTGATCTCTGGCGTCTGGTTCCCGGGCTGCCCAACTCCGCTGGAACCCTGGCGCTGCATCTCGCGGGAAACCTGCAGCATTTCATCGGACGATATTTTGCCGACACCGGCTACGTTCGCGATCGTCCGGCCGAGTTCTCCCGGCGCAATGTGCCGCGGGCCGAGCTGCTCCGGGAAATCGAGGCCGCCCGTGAGGCGGTCAGGGCCGGTCTCTCCCGGCCTACGGCAACACTCCTCCAGGAAGACTATCCCGAGCCGATTGCCGGAATGACCGTGGCCACGGGCGAGTATCTGGTGCATTTGGCCACCCATCTGACATACCACCTCGGTCAGATCGACTATCATCGGCGAGTGGTAACCGGCAATCCCGCCGGCGTGGGCGCGGTTCGCCCGGTCGAGCTGAAATCGGCCCGAGCCGCGGGTCAATCGGCATGAAGAGAGTGAAGCGCGAGGTCATGTGGCTGGTGATCGCCGTGCTTCTGGTCGACGCCGTGTTCGTGGCCCTCTATTTCCTGGGAGGGCTGCGCACTGCTTCAGACTCCGGCAAGATCGTGTTCACTGCACTGTGGACCCTGGTCACCCTGGCTGTCGTGATCCGCGGGCTCGCGCGGGTCCGGAGTGTTCGGTTCCGCCAAACCCCTTGAAACATCCCGCAGCGTTCTGGTCTCTCTCCCGAGGCGCGCTCTTGTCTCGACAGGCCTTCGGGTCTGCCCGGAGCGCCGCCCTTTTGAGGCAGCTCTGATCCGGATCTGGCCGGGTCAGCCGGCTCCCCTCGGCGCCACCTGGGACGGCGAGGGGACCAACTTCGCCCTCTTCTCTGAGAACGGCCATCGGGTGGAGCTCTGCCTGTTCAACCACCCCGATGACGCGGTTGAAGCCGAGCGGGTCGAGCTGAAAGAACGGAACGACCAGGTCTGGCATGCCTACCTGCCGGATGTGCGGCCCGGCCAGGCCTACGGCTATCGGGTCCATGGTCCGCACGCCCCCGCCGAAGGTCATCGCTTCAATCCGGCCAAGCTGCTCCTCGATCCCTACGGCAAAGCCATCAGTGGCACCGTCCAGTGGAGCGATGTTCTCTCGGGTTATCCGGTCCGGAGCGGCGACCCCAATCGCGATCTTGTGCTCGATTCCCAAGACAGCGCCGGGGGCATGGCCAAGTCCCTCGTTGTCGCGTCGGCATTCACCTGGGGAGACGACCAGCTTCCCCGCACTCCCTGGAACCGGACGGTGATCTACGAATGCCACGTCAAGGGAATGACCATCCTGCACCCCGACGTGCCCGAGCCGCTCCGGGGGACGTACCTCGGCCTGGCCACCGACCCGGTGATCGATCACTTGAAGAGCCTGGGGGTGACTGCAATCGAGCTGCTGCCGATCCATCACATGGTGACCGAGCGGCGTCTGGCCGAGCAGGGACTCACCAATTACTGGGGCTACAGCAGCGTAGGATACTTTGCCCCGGATATCCGTTATGCCACCGCTGGCGACCTGGTCGGCCACCAGGTTGCCGAGTTCAAGTCCATGGTCAAGCGGCTTCATGCCGCGGGGCTCGAGGTGATCCTGGACGTGGTCTACAATCACACCGCCGAAGGCAATCACCTGGGCCCCACGTTGTCGTTCCGGGGGATCGATAACTCGGCCTACTATCGCCTGGATCCGGAGAATCCGCGGCTCTATGTCGACTTTACCGGGTGCGGCAACACCGTTGATCTGCGCCATCCGAGGACCATGCAGCTGGTGATGGACAGCCTGAGATACTGGATCACCGAGATGCATGTCGACGGCTTCCGATTCGATCTGGCCCCGGTTCTGGCCAGGGGGACCCATGGAATGGACCCGTTCGGCGAATTCTTCGACGTGGTTCGCCAGGACCCGATCGTGTCTCAGGCAAAGCTGATCGCGGAGCCCTGGGATCTTGGGCCCGACGGCTACCAGGTGGGCCGCTTTCCCATCGGTTGGGCGGAGTGGAACGGCAAGTACCGGGACACCCTCCGGCAATTCTGGCGAGGCGATTCAGGAGTGGTGGGCGATCTGGCCTCGAGGCTCTCTGGCAGCAGCGATCTCTACGAGACCGGCGGCCGCACCCCGCTGGCCAGCGTGAACTTCGTCACCTGTCACGATGGCTTCACCTTACAGGACCTGGTCAGCTACGAATCCAAACACAACGAAGCCAACGGGGAGAACAACCGGGACGGCTCCGACCACAACCTGAGCCGGAACTGGGGACTCGAGGGCGCCACCGAAGCAGCGCACGTCGTCCGGATGCGGGAACGGATCAAACGAAACTTCCTGAGCACGCTGGCCTTCTCCCAGGGCGTACCCATGATCTCCCATGGCGACGAGATCGGCCGATCACAATCCGGGAATAACAACGCCTATTGCCAGGACAATCCGACAACCTGGATCGACTGGCGGCTCAGCCCACTGCAGCGGGAATTGCTGCAGTTCACCCGCAGCGTCTTTGCCATCCGGGCTGCCAATCCGGTCCTCCGCCGGCGCACATTCTTCCGGCACGAGGTGCCGCAGGAAGCGGCCAAGGACCTGACCTGGCTTCGAGCCGACGGAGCGGAGATGACCCCGCAGGAGTGGAGCGACCCCGCCAACCATGTGCTTGGGATGCTGATCCGAGGCGAAGCGACGGACGAAATTGACGAACGAGGAGCGGCGAGTCACCGGAGACGCGATCCTGCTGCTCCTCAACGGAGGCGCTCGCTCAAAGCCCTTCATCCTTCCCGCCCTGGGCCGCCCCGGCTCCTGGGCCGAGGTGCTGAATACGGCGCATCCGAGTGTTCGGCCGGTGCGAGAGGGGCGAGTCAATCTGGTGGCCCACTCTCTGATGCTGTTGCGCTTCGATTTTTCGGGCGGTTGTTAACCGCTCAGCCTTTCGCCCCGCAGTGCCCGCTGCACCTGCTCCGGAAAGGCCCTCACGTCAATCGGCTTGGTGATGTACCCGTCGAACCCCGCCTGAAGAGCGCGTTCCCGGTCTCCGGTCATGGCGTGGGCCGTCAGGGCCAGCACCGGCATGGTTCCAACCGGAGAGCTGCGGATTTCCCGGAGCAGGGCAAAGCCATCCTTGCCGGGCAGCTGAATGTCCATGAGCACCAGATCAAAGTTTCCTTGCTCGATCGTGTCCAGCAGTCCCTCTCCGCCGGAGAGCCCAACCACCTCGTGACCCTTGAGGGTCAGCAGGGTACGGAAAAGCTTCATGTTGTCGGGGCTGTCTTCCACGACCAGGATCTTCGGCACGCAAGATTCCGTTTGAGAATCGGACGCCTTATCAGTACAATCTTGGCTGTTCCCGGGCAATAACGTCGCTTCACCTGAGCACACTCTAAAACCCGTGCACCCATCGTCGCTGGCGGTCATCGGCCTAGGCGCTATTGGAGGCTCCCTGGCGTGGCAAGCGCGCCTGGCGGGTGTAGATCGGGTGGTGGGGTATTCGCCGCTGCCCGCCGAGGGGATTCAGGCGCTGAAAGCTGATGCCATCACCGAGCTGGCGGACACTCCGCTTCACGCCGCCCGGGAAGCGGAGATCGTGGTGCTGGCGGTGCCGCCGCGGGCAACCCTGGAACTGATTGGATCGTTGGCTTCAGTTCTGGCTCCCGGAGCGGTGCTGACTGATGTCTGTAGCGTCAAGGAGCCGATTATCCGGCACGCCGTGGCCTCCGGCTTGGGCGACCGCTTCGCTGGAGGCCATCCACTCGCCGGGACCCATCTGACCGGCTTCGTGTCAGCGAGTGCCGAGCGTCTTCGCGGGTGCGTAGTGTACATCTGCGAGACTGGTACATCTGCCGGCCACCGAGCTGCGGCCGCGGTGGCCGGCTTCTGGAAGCACACCCTGAATGCGGCCCCTGTGCTGATTGATCCAGCGGCACACGACCGACAGCTGGCCTGGACCAGTCACCTGCCGCAGGCGGTGGCGTACGCCCTGGCCAAGGTGCTCGCCGACCAGGGATTGGGAGGGGTGTCATTCGGGAGCGGGGCCAAGGATACGACCCGGCTGGCGGCCAGCAATCCGGAGATGTGGGTGGATATTCTGCTGCTGAATCGTTCGGCGGTGGTCGAGGCTCTGGAACAAACCCGGGCCCGGCTGCAGGAGTTGCAGCAGCTGCTTTCGGACGAAGAGCGCGGCGCTCTTCTGCAGTTCTGCGAGATCGCCCGCGGCTTTCGGCTGGGTATCGACCGGTGAGGGTGGCCGGCAATGTCCGGGTTCCTGGAGACAAGAGCATCACGCACCGAGTCCTGCTGCTGGCAGCATTGGCGCGGGGCTCGAGCAGAATACGTGGCGCGCTCACCTCGCTGGATGCCCGCTCGACCGCTCGGATCTTGCGACAGCTCGGCGCGACGGTATCTCCTCTTCGGGGCGGAGCGGTGGCGAAGGTGGACGGACGCGGCCGGCTCCGCCGGCCCGATCGAACCCTCGACTGTGGCAACTCGGGAACTACCACTCGCCTGACTCTGGGGGTTCTGGCTGGGCACGATTTCGCCGCTACCCTGACGGGGGACAGATCGCTCCGGCGCAGACCCATGCGCCGGGTTACTACTCCGCTGGGAGCTATGGGCGCCCGCTTTACCGAGCACAACGGAGACGGGTTGCCGTTGACGATCCATGGCGGCCCGCTCGAACCGCTCCGCTACCAGCTGCCGGTCTCGAGCGCGCAGATCAAGAGCGCCCTCCTGCTCGCCGGAATAGCCGGTAACGTCGAGGTCAGCCTGCGTGAGCCGCACGGCCGCTCCCGCGATCACACCGAACGGCTGCTCCGAGCCTTCGGGTACGACCTGACGGAGAATGACGGCTGGATCACTTCGAAACCGACCGGCAGGATCGAGCCGTTTACCATCGATGTGCCGGGAGATCCCTCATCGGCCGCGTTTCTGGTCGGCGTCGCTTTGCTGGCTGAAGGCGGGTCCTTGCGCATATCGGGAGTTGGGCTCAATCCCACCCGCACCGGCTTCCTTCAGGTGCTGGCTCGCATGGGTGGCCTGGTAGGCATCGAAAACCAATTTGACCAGTTCGGCGAGCCGGTGGGAGATCTGGTGGTGCAGCCCGCGTCTTTGCGGGGAACGGAGGTCACAGCCGTAGAGATTCCCGGCCTGATCGATGAAATCCCGCTGCTCGCGGTGGTCGCCTCTCGGGCGCGAGGCGGCATCACCACATTTCGGCAAGTCGGCGAGCTCCGGGTCAAGGAAAGCGACCGACTCGGACTACTGGCGGAGAACCTCAGAGCAGTAGGCGCCCGGGCCGAGGTCCAGGGCGATGATCTGCTGGTCGAGGGTGGTGACCAGCCGCCGGCAGGGGCGGTACGAACCGCGGCAGATCACCGTCTGGCCATGGCCTTCGCCGTGCTGGGCACGCTGCCGGGGGCGGAGGTGGAGATCGACGATCTCGCCTGTGCCGCGGTGAGCTTCCCCGGCTTTCCCGAGACCCTCAGCCGGCTCTCGGCAGGAGGTACCCGGTGAGCGGTGGGGTGATTGCGATCGACGGACCCTCAGCCTCGGGAAAGAGCAGCACCGCTCGTGCGGTGGCCGAGGCGTTGGGATTTGCCCATCTGGACTCGGGCTCACTCTACCGGGGAGTAACCCTGGTCGCGCTGCGCGAAGGCTCGCGCGGCGGGTCGGGAGCTGCGACTCTCGCGGGCCTCAACCCCGAGCGAATTCTGCGTGCCGCTGAGGATCGCGGTCTGATGCTGCAGTCGGACGGAGTCGGGTTCTCCGCATACCTGGAGGGAGAGCCGGCCGAAGAGGCACTCCGGAGTTCCGAGGTTACCACCCACGTCTCGGCTATCGCCGCGATGCCGGTGGTGCGGGAATGGGTAAACTCGCGGCTGCGGGCCATGGTTCGAGCCGGCCAGGACGTGGTGGTCGATGGGCGGGACATCGGGACCGTCGTCTTTCCCGATGCCGATCTCAAGATTTTTCTCACCGCTTCACCCGAGGCCAGAGCCGGGCGGCGGATCAGTCAGCGAGGAATGGCGGTCGAACCGGGTCATCTGGATGCCGAGGCGGCTGCGCTGGCTGCCCGAGACCACGCCGACTCCACCCGTGAGGTGGCTCCGCTGCGCCCCGCGCCGGACGCGGTGCACCTCGATACCACCAGCATGGACTTCGCCGACCAGGTTCGCTTCATCGTGGACCGAGCCAGGCCTCTGTTCTCGGGCCGATAATCAGGGCAACCGCTTGGGTAGTGGCCGGGCCACTGCCAACCGCTTGATAGATCTTGCGTTGAGTCTCGGCCGCCGCTATCCTTCTGGGCTCCCGACGGTAAGCACTCCTGCTGCCGGCGGCTCGACTTTTGCCCGTGGCGTGGTTGCCCGGCCAGACCAAAGGATTCAGCCTTTCGCATGCTCGATCAACTTCATCCTTCAAGCGATCAGTTCACCTCTCCCACCGGCCTCCGAGTTCGTCAGGACCTGTACGACGAAGACTATAGCGACGAAGACTACGAGCAGATGCTCTCGATGTACGAGGGCACCATGTCGCAGATCGTCGAAGGCGAGATCGTCAAGTCGAAGGTTCTGCGGGTCACGGACAATGCGGTCATTCTCGACGTCGGCTTCAAGTCCGAAGGCTCCGTTCCCCTGGACGAGTTCAAGGACCCTCACACCCTTAAAGAGGGCGACGAGGTCGAGGTCTTCCTCGAGCACCTCGAGGACCAGGAAGGCGCCGTCGTCCTGTCCAAGAAGAAGGCCGACTTCATGCGGGTCTGGGAAAAGATCCGTGTGGCCCACGAGGGCGATCAGCCGGTCGAGGGAACCCTGGTCAAGAAGATCAAGGGTGGAGTAGTGGTAAACCTGATGGGTGTGGACGCCTTCCTGCCGGGTAGCCAGATCGCGCTTCGGCGGGTGCCCAATATCGACGAGCTGCTGGGCCAGACCTACGAGTTCAAGATCATCAAGCTGAACAAGCGGCGGCGCAATATCGTGGTCAGCCGCCGGGTCATCCTGGAGAACGAGCGGGCCCACAAGCGCGAGCACCTGATGAAGGAGCTGGCGGTGGGCCAGGTCCGGAAAGGCGTGGTGAAGAACATCACCGACTTCGGCGCCTTCATCGACCTCGGCGGCGTCGATGGGTTGCTGCACATCACCGACATGTCCTACGGCCGGGTGTCGCACCCCACCGAAATGGTCGCCATCGGGAAGGAAGTCGAGGTCAAGATCCTCGACATCGACTGGCAGCGGGAGCGGATCAGCCTGGGCATGAAGCAGCTGCAGTCCTATCCCTGGCAGAACGTGGCCGCCAAGTATCCGGTGGGCACCAGGGTTCAGGGCAAGGTGGTCTCGATTACGAATTACGGCGCCTTTGTCGAAATCGAGCCCGGCATCGAGGGGCTGGTGCACATCTCCGAGATGAGCTGGACCCGGAATGTTCGCCATCCGTCCAAGATCGTAAGCATCGGAGAGACCATCGAAGCGGTGGTGCTCAAGGTGGACGAGGCCGAGGAGAAGATCTCGCTGGGCATGAAGCAGACCGAGCAGGATCCCTGGATGGTGCTGCCGCTCAAGTACCCGGTGGGCACAAGGATCAATGGCAAGGTCCGCAACCTGACCAGCTTCGGCGCCTTCGTCGAGATCGAGCCCGGCATCGACGGCCTGATCCACATCTCCGACATGTCCTGGACCAAGCGGGTGCAGCATCCGTCGGAGGTGGTCAAGAAGGGCGATGCGGTGGACGTGGTCATCCTCAACATCGACGCCGAGAACAAGCGGATCTCCCTGGGGCTCAAGCAGGCCGAGGAAGATCCCTGGCTCAAGATCGGCGAGACCTATCCGATCGGCATGGAGCTGCGGGGCCGGGCGGTCCGGCTGATGGATAAGGGCGTGGTCGTGGATCTGGGCAACGACATCGAAGGCTTCGTGCCCATGTCGCAGCTCGGCGTGGCCGATATCGAGAACCCGGGCGATGCGGTGAAGGAAGGCCAGGCACTCGACCTCAAGGTGCTGGAGGTCGATCCGATCCACCATCGCATCGTGCTGGCGGTGATCGGGTTCCCCGACGAGCCGATCATTCCACCGGTCAAGCCGGCATACGAGGAAAGCACCACCCCGGAATAGCGCGAAGGGCTAGATGGCGCAAAGGGCGACGGAATCCCAAGATTCTGTCGCCCTTCTTCATTTCGAGCAATTCGTTCTGGGGAGGTGAGATGTGAGTTTCACGTTGCTCGCACTCGCACTTGGTGCGGCGCTGTTCTTCGGTATGCTGGCGAGTATGGAGGTAGGCCGGATTCTCGGCCTGCGGCAGACCGAGACTCGTGCGGAGCACTCTAACTCCGGCGTGGGTGTGGTCGAAGGATCCGTCTTCGGGCTGCTCGGGTTGATGTTGGCCTTCACCTTTTCCGGCGCGGCCCGGCGATTCGATGAGCGCCGGCACCTGGTGGTGGACGAGGTCAACGCGATCGGCACGGCCTGGAAGCGCATCGACATGCTGCCGCCGGATGCTCAGCCCGCCATCCGTGACGGGTTCCGGCGCTACGTCGATGCCACGATTGCGGCTTACCGAAAGCTGCCGGATTTGACGGCCGAGGAATTTACCCGGGCTGACCAGGCCGCCGACGATGTCTGGGCCAAGGCGGCGGCCGCCAGCCGGCCGGAGCAGGGCGGCGCTCCCAGGATGCTGCTCATTCTTCCCCCCATGAACGAGATGTTCGATATCTCGCAGGCCCGGAGACTGGCCACCCGGATCCATCCCCCGGTCATCATCTACGTCATGCTGGCAATGGTTGCTCTGGCCGGAGCCTTGCTCGCGGGATATGGAATGGCGGGATACCAGCGGCGAAGCTGGCTGCACATGATTGCCTTTTCCCTCACTATAGCGGCCTCGGCGTACCTTATCCTCGACCTCGAGTACCCAACCTTAGGGTTGATTCGGGTGGATCGATTCGACCGTGCCCTTGTGGAACTTCGGGCCACGATGAAATGACCTAAACCATTGGTCAGGTTGCGCCACCGTCGGTAGGGACCGACTTTGGGGCGGAGAGGAGTCTCCCAACTCATGACACCGGTTTCACGACATCTCCGCGCGCTCGCGCAGGTCGGGCGAGCCTTGTTCTGCCTTACGGGCGCATACCAGCTTCTGGGTAGCGTGCCGGTCGCGGTGTCACAGGAAAAGGCCCCGGCTCAGGCCCAGCGGCTCCAGCCCAGCAGACTCCAGCAAAGACGGTAGCGGATACCGGCAAGAAGGCCACTTCGGACTCGGCTCAGCGTGCGCACACCCGACCAGCTCGATGCCATGGTGGCTCCCATCGCGCTCTATCCCGATGAGCTGCTGGCCCAGACCCTCGTGGCGTCCACCTATCCGCTCGAGATCGTCCAACTGCAACAGTGGCTCGCCAAGAACCCAGGACTCAAGGACAAGGCGCTGGCCGATTCGGTGGCCAAGCAGCCCTGGGACCCGAGCATCCAGTCGATGGCGCCCTTACCGGATCTGGTCAAACGTCTGGCCGACGACATCCAATGGACCACTGAGCTGGGCAATGCGTTTCTGGCGCAACAGGCCGACGTGATGAGTGCGGTCCAGCGGATGCGCAAGAAGGCGAAGGACAAGGGCACCCTGGAGACCAACGAGCAGCAGAAGGTGGAGACCCAGGTGGTCGAGAAGAAGGAAGTGATCGTCATCCAGTCGGCGAACCCAGAGGTGGTGTACGTTCCCTCTTACAGTCCGGCCGTCGTTTACGGGCCTCCGGTATATCCGTATCCGCCCATCTACTACCCGTACTATCCGCCCGGCGCCGCATTCATTTCGTTCGGCGTGGGCATGATGTGGGGGGCAGCGATGTGGGGCGGTGCCTGCTGTTATGCCGGCTGGGGCGGCGGCAACGTCTACATCAACGGCAGCAACCACTTCAACAGCATCGGCGGCGTTGGCGGTGTTGGCGGCGTTGGCGGTGTTGGCGGCGTCGGTGGCGTTGGCGGCGTCGGTGGCGTTGGGGGCGCAGGGGGTGTTGGTGGCGTCGGTGGCGTAGGCGGCGCTGGCAAGCCTGGTGGTGTTGGCGGCGCAGGTGGTGCCGGCCGGCCCGGTGGTGCCCAGCCCAAGGGGGGTGGCAGCACCTGGTCTCACAACCCTTCGCATCGAGGCGGTGCCCCCTACGCCGACCAGCGGACCGCCGACAAGTTCGGTGGTCAAACCCGGGGTCAACAGGGGCAGCGGGGCGCGGGCGCGGGGGGTAGCAACAGAGCGGCTGGTGGAGGCGTGGGACAGGGTGGAGCTGGTGCAGGCAACCGGGCTTCCGCCGGCGGTCAGGGACAGCGGGGCGGTGCCGGCGGGGGCGACCGGGTACCCAATGCCAGCGGCGGCCGCGGCGGCGGCGATCCGATAGGAAATCGCAGCATTCCATCAGACCGCGGGTCGAGCAGCGGATTCGGCGGCGGGTCAGCGCGGGTACGACGGCAGAAGCGCTCGGTCGAGCAGCTCGCGCGGAATGTCGAGCATGGGCGGCTCCCGGGGTGGTGGAATGTCTCGCGGCGGTGGCGGCGGAGGGCGTCGCAGATGAGTGCCGTCAACCGCGTCATGGGACTTGCCTGGCTCATGGCAACGCTGGTTCCACTGGGCGCCTGCAACAGAGACGTGAAGCAGCGCCGGTTCGCCTCGCCCGAAGAGGCGGCGGCTGCCTTCACTCAAGCCGCTGAGCGGTTCGACCGGCAGGCGCTGGTGGAGATGCTCGGCAGCAAGGGCAAGCCTCTGATCTTCTCCAAGGACTCGGTCCAGGACCGGCAGCGGGCACTCGCATTCGCCTCGGAGGCGCGCATCCAGCACCGGATAGAACTGGATTCATCCGGCACCGTCGCCACCCTGACGGTGGGTCCCACCGACTGGCCCCTGCCTTTCCCCATCGTGAAGGACAGCAACGCCTGGCGCTTCGACGCCGAGGCCGGGGCGGAGGAGATCCTCATTCGCCGCATAGGGCAGAACGAGCTCGACGCCATCCAGGTGTGTCGCGGGTACGTGGAGGCTCAGCGGACGTACGCCAGCACGCTGCACGACGGCGCCGAGGTGAACCAGTACGCCCAGCACATCATCAGCACGCCGGGCAAGCATGATGGTCTCGCCTGGAAGGACAGCAACGGCGATTTGGCAGGGCCCGGTGGGCGAGGCAATCGCGCGGGTGATAGCGGAGGGCTATACGGACGACCTGCAGCCGTATCACGGGTACTACTTCAAGATCCTGAAAGGCCAGGGTCCCGCCGCGCCGTTGGGCGAGATCAACTTCGTCACCAAGGGCCTGATGATCGGCGGCTTTGCCCTGGCCGCGGCCCCCGCGGAATACCGGGTGAGCGGAGTCAAAACCTTCATCGTCAGCCACAGCGGAATCGTGTACGAGCAGGATCTCGGGCCCAAGACGCTCGAGCAGTTCAAGGCCATGGAGGTGTATAACCCGGACTCGACCTGGTCGCCCGTCTCCAACGAGCCGGCCCCCACCCTCAGCACCCGCTAATTCACCAACAGCAGTTTCGGGCCGACTCGAAACCCGCGACGCGGCGTTGTGACCGCGGTCGCGCCCGCGCTACATTCATCCCCCATGCCCGACCCCCGAAAGCTCCTCGACGACCTGCATCACCGCCAATCGCTCGCCGAGCAGGGCGGTGGCCCCGATCGCATCGCGCAACAGCACAAGAAAGGAAAGCTGACGGCCCGGGAACGACTCGATCTGCTGCTCGACGAGGGCAGCCTGGTCGAGCTGGATCGTTTCGTCACCCACCGCTCCAGCGACTTTGGGCTCGATCAACAGATCTTCCCCGGCGACGGCGTCGTCACCGGGTCGGGCCGGATCGACGGCCGCCTGGTGTACGTCTTCTCCCAGGACTTCACCGTCTTCGGGGGCTCGCTCTCCGAGGCCCACGCGGAGAAGATCTGCAAGATCATGGATCTGGCGCTCAAGACCGGCGCCCCGGTGATCGGGCTGAAC
The DNA here is from genome assembly GCA_963825815.1 of uncultured Gemmatimonadales bacterium. GTDB lineage: Bacteria > Gemmatimonadota > Gemmatimonadetes > Gemmatimonadales > GWC2-71-9 > CAVVWJ01. Next base: position 253,264 of record CAWGVB010000025.1, read on the forward strand.
GATTCGGGCGGTGCCCGGATACAGGAGGGTGTGGTCTCGCTCGGCGGCTACGCCGACATCTTCCTGCGGAACACCCTCGTCTCCGGAGTGATACCGCAGATCTCGGTGGTTCTCGGACCCTGCGCCGGAGGGGCGGTGTACAGTCCGGCGATCACCGACTTCATCTTCATGGTTCGTAACGTGAGCTACATGTTCGTCACCGGACCCAATGTGGTAAAGACGGTGACCCACGAAGAGGTGAGCTTCGACGAGCTGGGCGGGGCCGATACCCACGGCGGCACGTCCGGTGTCGCCCACTTCGTGCACGATTCCGAGCCGGAATGTCTCCAGGCGGTCCGAGAGCTATTGGGCTTCCTCCCGCTGAATAACCTCGACGAGCCGCCCCAGCGACCCTCCGCCGATCCGGCCGACCGGCGAGACGAGGCGCTGCTGGAGCTCATCCCGGAGAGCCCCAACAAACCGTACGACATGCACGGGGTGATCGGTCGGGTGGTCGACGACGGCGCGTTTCTCGAGGTGCAGCGGGGCTACGCAGACAACATCGTGGTGGGGTTTGCCCGGTTCGGAGGTGCTCCAGTCGGGATAGTCGCGAACCAGCCGGCGGTCCTGGCCGGAGTCCTGGACATCAACGCCTCGCTCAAGGCGGCCCGGTTCATCCGCTTCTGCGACTGCTTCAACCTTCCGGTGGTGACCTTCGTGGACGTGCCGGGGTTTCTGCCGGGAGTGGCCCAGGAGCATGGCGGCATCATCAAGCACGGCGCCAAGCTGCTGTACGCCTACTGCGAGGCCACCGTTCCCAAGCTCACGGTGATTACCCGCAAGGCGTACGGCGGCGCGTACGACGTGATGAGCTCCAAGCACATTCGGGGCGACGTGAACCTGGCCTGGCCCTCCGCCGAGATTGCCGTGATGGGACCCAAGGGGGCGGTGGAGATTCTCTTCAAGGACGAGATTGCCCGGGCGGAGGATCGCACCGCAGCTACCGACCGGCTGATTGACGAGTACACCGCCAAGTTCGCGCACCCGTATGCTGCCGCGGCCCGGGGTTATATCGATGACGTGATCGATCCCCGGGACACCCGTCCCCGGCTGATCGAGGCGCTGCGGACCCTCCGGGGGAAGCGGGATCGGAACCCGCCGAAGAAGCACGGCAATATTCCGTTGTAGGTGGGTGCCAGTCAGCAGACCCCAGTCCAGTGCAGCCCTCAGTGGTATTGGGAATTCGGAATGGTGATCCCACATCTGGGACTAAAGGACTGATGACCGGGGACCGGTGACCTGCGACCACCCAGTGTCACCTCCCCCGACGGCGACGTCCCCTAGCCAAGAGGTACTCGGGGGGGCATTTTGTCACACATGTTTCAGGTTGCTTCGGTGCGGACCACTCCCCCCAGCGCAATGCGCCACCGGCTCTCTTCGGCAGCCCTGATTTCGTTTCTCCTAGGGACGCTGGCGCCCGCTGGACTTCGGGGGCAGGCCGCAATCGATCCCAATGTGGCGCCCAAAGCGGCCGCCCTGGAGCGGAGCGGCGAACGGCAGATGGCCATCGATCTGCTGGGGCGGTACCTCGCCACTGCCCCCGATGATGGACGGGCCTGGCTCCAGTTGGGCCGATTCTACCTGCTCGACGCCCGCGACTGGCATCTGCAGGGACACCGAGGTGATCCGGACGGGCTGTTATATCTGGATTTTGCCGGCACCGCCTTCGACCAGGCCATCCGGCTCTCGGTCGACTCAGGAATCGTGTTCCGGGGATTGGTCGAGCTGGAACGCTCGGTAGTGGCCGTCGAAGACTCGGGTTGGAATGTGGTTGGCCCGGGGCGGCCTCGCCCCCTCAGTCCCGAGATGCCGGGGTTCATTCTCGAGCTCGGGGCCAACCTTTTGAGCTCTTGCCCCGCAGGTGGGGTGCTGCTGCTGGGTAGCGACCTGGAAGCGCTTTCCGTCTGGTATGACGATCTGGACCTCCGCACCCGGGAAATCCTTCCGATTCGTCCGGACCGCTACGCCACCGATTCGATCTACCGCCGCCGAATGGCGGAGGCCATGGGGATCGATCCCGGTCTGCCGGTGCGCAATGCCCTGGAGGATGTGGCCGACCGCCGGACTCTGTGCCTCACTCCGACGGCAGACAGCGCCGCGGTCCCCACACTGGAATGGCGACCGTTCCGCCTCACTCGGGTCAGCCGAGTCGCCCCGCCCGGCCCAGAGGCTCTTTCGGTGACGGAGTTGTTGGAGGCGACCCGGCAGGGCAGCTCGGTCTGGGTGCACGATGTCCAGTCGGTGTACGACCGGGCCGCGCGGTTCAATAATCTGCTCTGCGCCAGTTTGCTTCCGGTGTTCGGCGACTCGCCCCCGCCGGCGTGCCGTCCCTGAGGGTCGGGCAGAACCTCACCCCTCCCGCTTTTTCCGTCCTGTCCGTCTTTCCCGTCCTCCTATGAACCGCGTGCTCATCGCCAATCGCGGAGAGATCGCGCTCCGCATCATCCGCGCCTGCCACGAAGAGGGGCTCGAGGCGGTGGCGGTGTATTCCAGTGTGGACCGAGCCGCGCCGCATGTGCGTGCGGCAGACCATGCGGTGGCGATTGGACCAGCGGCACCGGCCCAGAGCTACCTCTCCATCGAGCGTCTGATTGACGCCGCCCGAAAGACCAAGGCCCAGGCCATCCACCCGGGGTATGGATTCCTGGCCGAGCGGGCCGCCTTCGCCGAGGCGGTGGAGAGTGCCGGTCTGGTTTTCGTGGGACCTCCAGCTTCTGCCATCCGGGCGATGGGGGACAAGACAGAGGCGCGGCGCCGGATGCAGGAGGCGGGCGTGCCCATCGTGCCCGGCGCCAGTGCTCAGAGCGAAGACCTGAAGGCGGCTGGCCGGGCAGCAGACAAGATCGGATATCCGGTCATGGTCAAGGCCGCGGCGGGCGGCGGCGGCAAGGGCATGCGAGTGGTGCGCGAAGCGGCTGCGCTGGCGAGTGCGCTGGAGGGCGCCCGTTCAGAGGCGCTCAAGGCCTTCGGCGATGCCAGCGTGTATCTCGAGAAATTCATCGAGCGTCCTCGCCACGTCGAGATCCAGGTCCTGGCCGACCGGGAGCGCACGATCCATCTCGGGGAACGCGAGTGCTCGGTCCAGCGACGTCACCAGAAGCTGGTGGAAGAGGCGCCCTCGATTGCCGTGTCGCCCGGGCTCCGAGAGCGAATGGGAGCGGCCGCCGTCGCCGCCGCAAAGGCTGTCGGCTATCGCAGCGCGGGGACCTGCGAATTTCTGCTGCTTCCGGATGGCTCGTTCTATTTCCTGGAAATGAACACCCGGATCCAGGTGGAGCACCCGGTCACCGAGCTGGTGTACGGCGTGGATCTGGTGCGGGAGCAGCTGCGCATTGCGAGAGGCGAGCCAATGCAGGTGCCCGAGGGGACGCTCTCCCCGCGGGGATGGGCCCTGGAGTGCCGGATCACCAGTGAGGACTCCGCCAACGGGTTCCTGCCATCTACCGGCACGATCGATTACCTGAAGCCGCCGGCGGGGCCGGGGGTTCGCTGGGACAGTGGGATCGAGATCGGGGATGAAGTCACGCTCTACTACGATTCCATGCTGGCCAAGCTGATCGTCTGGGCACCCGACCGCCTGCAGGCGCTGGCCCGAATGACTCGGGCCTTGAATGAGCTGGTGATTACGGGTGTGGCCACCAACCAGGGCTTCCATCGCCGGCTCATTGCCGATGCCGCGTTCGCCCGGGGAGAGATCGACATCCAGTTTCTCGACCGGCGGCCGGACCTCACCGGACCGGACCGTACGCTGGAACGGGTCGAGCATCTGGCCATCGCGGCTGCCCTGGCTGAGGATAGCTCCCGACAATCCCGCCTTCCGCTGGTTGCGGCGGATACCAGCCCGGGAAGTGAGTGGGCAAGGCAGGCCCGGAGCGAAGCGCTGCGGTGAGCCCGATCCGGATTCTGCGGCTGGCGGCGGGAGGCGATGGAGTAGGGAAGCTGGACGACGGCAGGACGCTCTTTGTTCCGAGGACGGCGCCGGGCGATCTGATCGAGATCACCGGCATTCGAGAGCACAAGAAATTTGCCCGGGCTCGGCTGGGAACATTGCTCGAGGCTTCTCCGCGACGGGTCGAGCCTCGCTGTCCCCATTACACCCGAGACGATTGTGGCGGCTGTCAGTTTCAACATTTGGACAACGAGACCCAGCTGGAGAGCCGCCGGGGCTTCGTGGGAGACGCGCTGCGGCGGATAGGGAAGCGGGATGTCCCGGATCCCCCCATCGTTCCTGCGGAGCAGACCTACGATTACCGGACCAAGCTCACGCTCCACGTGGCCTCAGGGGGGCGACGGATTCGGCCTGCATCCGTATGACCGGCCCGACCAGATCTTCGACCTGGCCTGGTGCCATATCACCGCCCCACCCCTGATGGAGCTTTGGCAGCAGGTCAGACGCCTGCGTGCGCTCCTTCCCCCTCGGCTGCTTCAGCTGGTTCTCCGTCTCGACCGCCGGGGCCACTGCCATCTGGTGTTCAAGCTTGGGGAGGGCGAGGTCTGGTCCGGGGCCGATCGGCTCCATCGTGAGCTGGAGCGGCAGGGCGCGAGAGTCACACTGTGGTATCAGCCTCCTGACGGAGTCGCTCGCGCCGTTGCCGGCGCCGAGCGAGGCCTTTCCGGCTACCGTGTTCGAGCAGGTCCATCCGGAAATGGGCGATAAGGTCCGCAGCTTTGCCATCGAACAGCTCGGCGAAGTGGGGGGGCGAAAGCTGTGGGACTTGTATGCGGGCATCGGAGAGACCACTGCCCAGCTGGTCTCGCGCGGCGCTCGAGTGGAAAGCGTGGAGCTCGATCGACGTGCTGTGGCCGAAGCCGAGGCTCGGGGCCCCACGGCGCGGCGCCTCGCCGGCAGGGTTGAGGATGTGATGACCCAACTGCGGGTTCCGGACAGCGTAATCACCAACCCTCCCAGGACTGGGATGGACGAGCGGGTCACCACCGAGCTGGAGCGCGTGCGCCCCCACTGTGTCGTGTATGTCTCCTGCGATCCGGCGACGCTGGCCCGGGATCTCCAGCGGCTGCCCAGCTTCCGGCTGACCGCGGTGCGCGCCTTCGATCTCTTTCCCCAGACGACCCACGTGGAGACGGTCGCTACCCTGGAGCCAGCGTGAAGTACGTCGTCCTGGTGGATGGGCGCTCGATCGAGGTGGAGATCGACGGCGAGCGGGTCACCGTGGCGGGACGCACTCATCAGGCGAGTCTCGGCGTCATCCAGGGCACCCCGCTCCGGCAGCTGTTGCTGGACGACGAGCCGTCAACCATGTCGGTCGCGCCGCTGGGTCGGGGCCGCTGGGCGCTGACGCAGCATGGCGAACGGGTCGAGCTCGAGGTACTGGATGAGCGCGCCCACCACATCAGAGGTCTGACCGGTGCCGCGGACCAGCGTAGAGTGGCCGAAGTGCTCAAGGCGCCGATGCCCGGACTGGTGGTGCGGGTTCAGGTGCAGCCGGGCGGCCAGGTGTCTGCCGGAGACGGGCTGGTGGTGCTGGAGGCCATGAAGATGGAAAACGAGCTCAAGGCCCAGGCCGCAGGCGTGGTGAAGCGGGTTCGGGTTGCGGCCGGAGAAGCGGTGGAGAAAGGGCAGGTGCTGGTCGAGTTTGAAGACATCCCGCCACCTTGACCCGATTGCGACAGGCCAGCTATCTTCGGGGTCTGTTTTGGTTTGGACCTGTTTGAGCCCAAGGCGCGGAATTCATGAAGACCTTTACCGCCACACCAGCGGACATCAGTCATGAGTGGCACATCGTCGATGCGGCGGGCGTACCGCTCGGCCGTCTGGCGAGCAGCATCGCTCAGCTGATTCGCGGGAAGCACAAGCCGACCTACACGCCGCACATGGATGGCGGCGACTTTGTGGTCGTCGTCAACGCAGCCAAGGTCCGGCTGACCGGCCGCAAGCTGACCAACAAGGTGTACTTCGCTCATACGGGATACATGGGTCACGAGCGCTTTACCCAGGCGCGCGATCTTCTGGCCAAGCACCCCGAGCGAGTCATCGAAAAGGCGGTCTACGGCATGCTGCCCAAGACGTCGCTGGCCAAGCAGAAGCTTCGGGGCAAGCTCAAGGTGTACGCCGGGCCGGAGCACCCGCATGCGGCGCAACAGCCCAAGCCGTTTACCGTCACTCCGTCGAAGGCAACCGCATGACCGCAACACCCCAGTTCCGCTGGCAGGCGGTGGGCCGGCGCAAGACCAGCGTCGCCCGGGTGTATCTCACGCCGGGCACCGGCAAGTGGGACATCAACGGACGCACGCTGGGCGATTACTTCCCGCGGCCGTCGCTGGTGCAACACATCCAGCAATCCTTCACCGCCACCGATACTCTCGGGGCTTTTGACGTGAAGGCGCACGTGAACGGGGGCGGTCAGGCCGGGCAGGCCGGCGCCCTGCGCCACGCCATCGCCCGCGCGCTGGTCGAGGCCGATGGGCAGCACCGGACCAAGCTTCGGGCTGCCGGGCTGATGACCCGCGATCCCCGAGCCGTCGAGCGGAAGAAGCCGGGCCGGCCCGGAGCGCGGAAGCGGTTCCAGTTCAGCAAGCGGTAGTCGAGCAGCGGGGCAGGGCAGCGGGGCAGACGGGAGCGGTGGCAACGTCCCGACCGAACTGCCGCACTGCCCCGCGGCCCGCTGCCCCGCTAACATCGCACATCGCGGGATTCGGCTGCGGGTGCCCCTGCGGGGGTCTCAGCCGGAGATGAACGCGGTGGACGCCTAACCCCAACACGGACGGGAAATCAGTACAGCATGGCACAGCCTCAATTGCAGGACCTGCTCGAAGCCGGGGTGCATTTCGGCCACCAGACTCGCCGGTGGAACCCGAAGATGCGCCGCTTCATCTTCGCCGAACGTTCCGGCATCTACATCATCGATCTCCAGAAAACGCTCCGCCAGATCGGCAAGGCGCAGGAGCTGCTTCGGAGCGTCGTCCTCAAGGGCGATGGCGTACTCTTCGTCTGCACCAAGAAGCAGCTCAAGGCCATCGTCCAGGCTGAGGCGCAGACCTGCGGGGCGTTCTACGTGACCGAGCGCTGGCTGGGTGGAATGCTCACCAACTTCCAGACGCTCAAGAAGCAGATTCGCCGGCTGCGGGACCTGGAGCAGGGCGCGGCCGAAGGCGACTTCGAGAACTACACCAAGAAGGAAAAGCTGCTGTTCGAGCGGGAGCGGGTGAAGCTCAGCCGCAACCTCGAAGGCATCAAGGGCATGGGGCGGGTACCCGGCGCGTTGTTTATCGTCGATGCCAAGAAGGAGAAGATCGCGGTCGCCGAGGCGAACAAGCTGGGCATTCCGGTGGTGGCCATCGTCGATACCAACGCCGATCCGGACGTGATCACCGTGCCGGTTCCCGGCAACGATGACGCCATCCGCTCGGTCTCTCTGATCACCGCGGCCCTGGCCGACGTGATCAAGGAAGCCCGCTCGCAGATGCCCATGCGGGAGGTCACCGAAGATCTCGAGGCGGAGACCTACAGCACGGATGCCGGCAGCGAGGGCGATGCCGATGCCGATCGCAAGCGGCGCCGTCCCCGCCGCAAGCGCCGGCCCAAGCCCGAGGCCATTGCGGCCCGGCTCAAGACCGACGCCGATGCCGAGGGAGTGGCGGAAGCAGCGGCTCCCGGGGCCGTGAGCGACACGGGCGCCTAAGCAGACAACGGCCCACAGGCAGTCTGCCGCCGCTCAGCCTGCCGGGCACGAGCGGCGGCTTTACTATTCACCCCAGCGTGAAACCCCTGGTTGGAGACTATGGCTAGCACGACAATTTCGCCGAAAGACGTCAGTGAGCTCCGCCTGCGCACCGGCGCCGGTATGATGGACTGCAAGCGCGCCCTGGAGGAGTCCGGTGGCGACATGGATAAGGCCTCGGAGATTCTCCGGAAGAAGGGAATCGCCAAGGCCGAAAAGCGGGCCGGAAAGGTAGCGTCGCAGGGCATGGTGGTGAGCTACCTGCACCACAACGGGCAGGTGGGCTCGCTGGTGGAGCTCAACTGCGAAACCGATTTCGTTGCCCGGACCGAGGATTTCCAGCAGCTCGCCCGAGACATCGCGCTGCACGTGGCCTCCGCCGATCCGATCGCGGTAAACCCGGAGGATGTGCCCGCCGAGCTGATCGAGCGCGAGCGCCGGATTGCCGAGGAGCAGGTGGCCCAGGAGGGCAAACCGGAAAACATCCGGAGTAAGATCGTAGACGGCAAGCTGAAGAAATTCGTGGCCGAGCGCACGCTGACGGAGCAACTGTTTGTGCGCGACGACAAGAAGACCGTTGGCCAGCTGATCAAGGAGGCTTCCGGCAAACTGGGCGAGGTGATCTCGGTCCGGCGCTTTGCCCGGTTTAAAATCGGAGAAGTTTGATGGCCCTCGCCTACACCCGCGCCCTGCTCAAGATCTCGGGCGAGGCGCTGGCCGGCGATAAGGGCTTTGGTCTCGACTACCATATGGTCGAGGCGTTCGCCGAGGAAATCAAAGCGGTGCACGCCCTGGGCGTGCACCTCTCTTTGGTGGTGGGTGGGGGCAACATCATCCGGGGCACGGCCGCCAGCCGCGAAGGACTGGACCGGGTTTCTGCCGACTACATGGGGATGCTCGGCACGGTCATCAACGCATTGGCGCTGCAGGACGTGCTGGAGAAGATCGGGGTGGACACCCGGGTCATGACGGCCATCCGCATGGAGTCGGTGGCCGAGCCCTACATTCGCCGAAGGGCCGTCCGCCATCTGGAGAAGGGGCGGCTGATCATCTTTGCCGCGGGCACCGGTAACCCGTTCTTCTCCACCGACACCGCCGGGGTACTGCGGGCCCTCGAGATCGAGGCCCAGGTGATTCTCAAGGCCACCAACGTTGACGGCGTCTATACCGGGGATCCACGCAAGGATCCCTCGGCCACCTTCATTCCCGAGCTCACCTTTCAGGAAGCCATCGTGAAGAACTACGCGGTCATGGACGCCAACGCGTTCGGTCTGTGTAAAGCCAATCAGCTGCCCATCATTGTCTTCAATATCAATCAGCCCGGCGCCATCACACGGGTGCTTCAGGGCGAGCGCGTGGGGACGATCGTGCGATGAGCACAATTCCGGAACTCACCAAGCATGGCCGCGAGCTCATGCACAAAGCGGTCGAAAGCACCAAGCGGGAGTTCACCTCCATCCGGAGTGGGAAGGCCAGCACCTCCCTGCTCGACATCGTGAGGGTGGAAGCCTACGGGGGTCAGGTGCCGCTCAATCAGGTCGCCATGATCAATGCTCCCGAGCCCCGGCTTGCTGACGGTCCAGCCCTTCGACAAGTCCCTCAGCGGTGCCATCGAGAAGGCTATCCGGGAGTCCGATCTGGGCCTCAATCCAGCCACTCAGGGCAATCTGATCCGGGTGCCGCTTCCGGCCTTGTCGGAAGAGCGCCGCAGGGATCTGGTGAAAGTGGTCCATAAGCTGGGTGAGGAAGGGCGCATTGCGGTGCGGCACGCCCGGACCGACACGCTGTCCCGCATCAAGAAGCTCGAGAAGATCTCCGAAGACGACAAGCGGCACGCCGAAAAGGAGATCCAGAAGCTCACCGACGAGCACATCAAGCAGATCGATGGGCTGATTCATTCCAAAGAAGCGGAGATCCTGGAAGTCTGACCGGATGAGCAACGATCTGCTGCAGCGGCTGCGGGTTCATGGCGCGGTTCCCGGCCACATCGCCATCATCATGGATGGCAATGGCCGCTGGGCCAAGGGACGCTCGTTGCCTCGTCCGCTGGGCCATCACGCCGGGATGAAGGCGGTCCGGGAGGTGGTCGAGGGCTGTCTCCAGGCCGGCGTCGGCGTTCTGACGCTCTTCGCCTTCAGCCAGGAGAACTGGAAGCGGCCGGCCGGAGAGATCGAAGCGCTGATGAAGCTGCTGGAGGAATACATCGCCCGGGAGGCCGCCGAGCTTCGAGAGCAGGGCGTGTCGGTCCGGGTGCTGGGCCACCTGGACCAGCTGGGCGAGGGTGCTCGCCGCGCGGTCGATCGTATCATCGCGGAGACGGCCGGTGGTACCTCGCTCGCGCTGAACCTCTGCATCTCCTACAGCGCCCGGGCCGAGATCGCCCGAGCGGCCCGCATGCTGGCTCAGGAGGTGGCCGCAGGGAAGCTGGACCCGGCTGACATCGACGAAGAGGCGGTGGGGCGGATGCTCTATACCGCTCCCTGGCCCGATCCCGATCTGCTGATCCGAACCTCGGGCGAAATGCGGATCTCCAATTTCCTTCTCTGGCAGCTCGCCTATGCCGAGCTGTACGTCACCCCCGTGCTCTGGCCGGACTTCAGCCGGCGACACCTCTTCGAGGCCATTCTGGAGTTTCAGCGGCGCGAACGGCGGTTTGGCCGCGTCGAAGCCGGATGAGCATGGACGCGAATTTGGTCCGGCGGGTCGGATTTGCGGTGGTCGCAATTCCCCTCGCCCTGGTCCTCATCTGGTATGGCGGAGCCCCGCTGGCATTCGTGTTGGCCCTCGTGGGAGCGCTCGGCGCGCGTGAGCTGCTGGACCTCGCCGGCCGCGGAAACGTGCGGCCGGTGAGGCCACTCGCATTGCTGAGTGCCGGGGCGCTCCCGCTCCTGGTGTATGGGGTGATCGCGACCGGCGATGTGCGCCGCTGGGTTGGCCTCTGGTGGCCGTATCTCGCCGCCATCTGGCTGCTGCTTCTGCTCAGCTGGGTGCTCGCAGCGCGGGCGCCGACCGAACGCCCATTGTCCGCCGCCGGCATAACCCTTCTGGCAGTGGGATACACCGGGGCACTCCCCGCCTTCCTGCTGGCCATTCGACACACCAGTTTCGCACTTAAATCCTGGTCCGGTGCGTGGCTGGTGTTCTTCCCCCTGGTTGTCACCTGGGTATGTGACACGGCGGCCATGTTCGGCGGCCGCACCATAGGCGGTCCCAAGCTTGCGCCGGCGGTCAGTCCGGGGAAGACCATCTCGGGAAGTACGGCCGGGCGTGGTTGGGGGCATACTGATGGCCCCGGTGTTCGGTTTCCTGATTTTCCCCCGGGTGGGTCTGGACATTCCATTGTGGCAGCTGATGGCCATCGCGGCCGTGCTCTCGGTGATTGGCCAGGTAGGAGACCTCGCCGAGTCTCTGTTCAAACGGGAAGCAGGCGTTAAGGATTCGAGCCACCTCATTCCCGGACACGGGGGCGTGTTGGACCGATTCGATTCTCTCTATTTCGTCATTCCCACCGCGGCGGCAATGTACCGCGCCTTTGGGGTGATCTGATGACCGTGACTGGCGCTCGAGCGGGGCGTGGCTCTTCTGGGCTCGACCGGGTCAATTGGTCGAAGCACCCTGGATGTGCTCCGGCGGCAGCAGGAGCATTTCCGGCTGGTCGCCCTGACCGCCGGACGGAACCGGGAGAAGCTGGAGGCGCAGGTGTCGGAGTGGCGGCCGTCCTACGCCGCCCTTGCGGGAGTGAGTAGCGACTCGCGCTGGCCCACGGGGCCCGAGGTCCTCATCGAGGCCGCAACCCACCCGGATGCTGACATCGTGGTGAACGCGGTCGTTGGGGCTGCCGGTCTCGAGGCCACGCTTGCCGCGCTTCAGGCCGGCAAGCGAGTGGCGCTGGCCAACAAAGAGACCCTGGTAATGGCCGGAGATCTGGTGGCGCAGGCCGCCTGCGCCGGCGGCGGCGAGATCGTCCCGATCGACTCGGAGCACAGCGCAGTGCTGCAGTGCGTCACCGGACGGGACAACGGTCTGGCACGACTGATCCTGACCGCATCAGGAGGTCCCTTTCGGGGATGGGAGCCGGAGCGGGTGTGGCATGCTACCGTGGAGGAGGCACTGCAGCACCCCACCTGGCGCATGGGTACCAAAATCACCGTGGACTGTGCTACTCTGGCCAACAAGGCACTCGAGCTGATCGAGGCGCACTATCTGTTCGGCTTGCCCTATGACGCGCTGGACGTGGTGGTGCACCCCCAGAGCGTGGTGCACGCCTTCACCGAGTTTTGCGACGGTAGTGTTCTGGCCCAGCTCGGATTTCCCTCCATGGAGCTGCCGATTCTGTACGCCCTGACCCATCCCGAACGGCTGCCCGACTCGGGGGTTCGCCGGTTCGATCCCATCGCCGCGGGGCCACTCACGTTCGAGCCGGTGCGTATCGAAGTGTTCCGAGCACTGCAGTGCGGGATTTCCGCGGGCCGGGCCGGTGGGACCGCTCCGGCCGTTTTCAACGCAGCCAATGAAGTGGCGGTTGCGGCCTTTCTCGAAGGTGTCATTCCGTTCGGCCGGATCAGTGAGACCATCGAGATGACGCTGGAGGCCCATCAGCCGGGACCGGCAACCTCGGTGGAGGCGGTGAGGGCCGCCGATCGCTGGGCCCGTGCGACGGCTCGCCGGAGGCTAGAGACCTGATGCTGCTCACTGTACTGTCGTTGATCGTCGTCCTCGGCGTCCTGGTGTTCGTCCACGAAGCAGGACACTTCCTCGCCGCCAAATGGGCCGGGATTTACGTCCACCGCTTCTCCCTCGGACTGGGTCCTCCCATCCCGTGGCTCACCTTCCGGCGAGGTGAGACCGAGTACTCGATCTCCTGGCTGCCCCTCGGCGGCTATGTGAAGATGGCGAGCAGCGAGGAAGACATCGGCAGCAGTGCGCTCGAGGGTGGCGCGCCCACCGCGGTGGTGCCGCCCAATCGGGTGTTCGAGGCCAAGCCGATATGGCAGCGAATGGTGGTGATTCTGGCCGGGGTCACCATGAACGCGCTCTTTGCCTGGGCAATGTTCTCGTTTCTCGCGTACAAGAACGGCCGGCAGATCGATCCGGTCACTACCGTCGGACGCGTCCTCACCGAGGGGCTGCCTCAGGAAGCCGCGGCGCTGAAGCAGATTGCTCCCGGGTCGAAGATCACCCGGGTCAATGGCGACACCGTCACCTCCTGGGACGAGATCGTGAACGGGATCGCCAACGTGCCGGCCCCCGAAGTCCGGATCGATCTGGATCGGGGGCAGACCGTGGTTCTTCCGATCCATCCTGACGCCCTCGAGGAGCGGCTCAAGGCGGCCCATGCGCTGCAGCCCTTTCGGGCTCCCGTCATCGGAGAGGTGCTCCCGGACAAGCCCGCAGCGCGAGCCGGGATTCGGAAGGGAGATTCGGTTGTCGCGGTGAACGGCCGGCAGGTCGGGCAGTGGTACGATGTGCTGGAGGAGGTGCAATCCGGCGTGGGTCATACTCTGGCCCTGACGGTGTCGCGGAACGGAGAACGGCAGGAAGTTCGGATGCAGCCCTATACCGATACCGTCCCCGGCCTCGATGGGAAGCCCAAGGCAATCGGGCGGATCGGGATCGCGGTCGCGAACGACTTCATCTCCGAGAAGCTCGGTCTCGCTCAGGCAATCGGTGAGGGACGGCGAGCGACCGCGGGGGCCTCCACCCAGGTTGTGCGGACCGTACGCGGACTGTTCAGCGGCAGGATTTCCGGGCGAAACGTCGGCGGCCCCATTCTCATCGGTCAGCTTGCCGGCGAGAGCGCCCGGATGGGTCTGGACACGTTCCTTGGTTTCATGGCTCTCATCTCCATCAATCTGGCCATCCTGAACCTCCTACCCGTACCGGTGCTGGACGGAGGACAATTTCTGTTCCTGCTGGCGGAGGCCGTGATTCGGCGGCCATTGCCGCTCAAGCTGCGGGAGCGCCTTACGACGGTAGGCTTGGTGCTCATCATCCTGCTGATGGGTCTGGCCTTCTCCAACGACTTCAGGCGGCTGTTCGGCGGGTAACGTCCTAAGGCTCGGTGACCGTGGCAATCACCGACTCCAGCTGGTCAGGAGTGAGTTGCCGGCATTCCCGTTTCAGATCCTCGATATCGGTCGCCAGGAACGTACCCAACAATCCATCCGTGCTCACCTCGAATGCCGGTATGTCCTTCTTGGCCGAGGTGTTGGAGTACAGCGCGATCACCGCGCGCTGGTCGAACTGATAGAACGAGTACGCTGGGTAGCGGCTGAAGAGCCAGACCTGCGCAGGCTTCCCGTATTCCCGCGCCAGTCGGTAGCAGTATCGGTAGGCGTCGATCACCAGGGTGGGCGTAAGCGGCCCGTCCTCGAAGCGCCGGGAGAGCGAAAACATGAGCTCATGGTTCTCCAGGTCGGGCAGGAAGATCTGGATCGCCGTATCACTGCGGGCGAGAAAGGTCTTGATTGCGGCCGAGTGATTCTCCCGCCAGCGCCGCGAGTGGATGAAGTAGAGCGCCATTCGGCTGGATGTGGCGATCAACTCCTCGAACCGCTGATAAAAGCCGGCAAAGGATCCAACCCGGACAATGCCGGAGACTGGCTCGAGTGGCGTGGTCATCTGGGCGATCAAAGTGAATGCCCTGGAGGGGTGGGGCAAGGGAAGGGCGGGCCGACGGGGTTGCTTGGACCTGCCGGTCCCGCTTATTTTGCCGTGCTACAACGGATTACGACCGCGAGACAATCGTTCAGAGGACCCGAGGCATGAGCTTCGACAAGCAGGCAGTGGTAGCAAAGCACCAGGCGCATTCCACCGACACCGGCTCGGCCAAGGTGCAGGTGGCGCTCCTGACCGAGCGGATCAACTCCCTCACCGACCACTTTCGTACCCATCTGAAGGACCATCACAGCCGTCGCGGTCTGCTCAAGATGGTGGGTACCCGGCGCCGCTTGCTGACGTACCTCAAGCGAAGTGACCTGCCGACGTACCGAGCGCTCATCGAGCAGCTTGGACTCCGGCATTAAGAGATGATGACGACCGGGGGCGTCCTGATCGATCTCGGGACGCCCTCTCTGTTTTGCGGGGTCAAGAGTCCAGGGTCGAGAGTCTACCATCGTGGTGACTGCTCCTGAGACTTGACCCTAGACCCGAGACCCTGGACTGGCAGCAAAGACGCCCATACAAGAGAGAGAGTGCAGCAGTGACAGTTCAACGCATCGAAACCGAGTTCGCGGGACGCCAACTGACCATCGAGACGGGCCGTTTGGCCCGGCAGGCCTCCGGCTCCGCCCTCATCCGCTTTGGCGATACCATCGTACTCGCCGCCATCACCGTATCTCCCAACATTTCCAACCTTCCGTTCTTCCCGCTCACGGTGGAGTACCGCGAAAAGACCTACGCCGCCGGCAAGATCCCCGGCGGATTTCTCAAGCGTGAGGGCCGACCCTCCGACAAGGAAATTCTGGCCAGCCGGCTGATCGATCGCTCGATCCGGCCGCTGTTCCCCGAGGGGTTCAAGAACGAAGTCCAGGTGTTCGTGACCGTGCTGTCGGCCGACCAGGAGAACGATGCGGACATCCTCGGGGTGATGGCCGCTTCAGCCGCCCTTACGCTCTCCCAAGTGCCCTGGAACGGTCCGCTCAGCGCGGTACGGGTGGGCCGGGTGGAGGGGAACTGGATCCTGAATCCCACGTTCCAGCAGCTGGAGTTCTCCACCATCGACCTCGTCGTCAGCGGCTCCGCCGAATCCATCGTCATGGTCGAGGGTGGCTCCCTGGAGATCTCCGAGGGCGAGATGCTCGAGGCCCTGAAAGTGGCCCAGCGGGGAATTCGGGACGGCATCAAACAGCAGCAACAGCTGGTCAGCAAGGCCGGCGCCCCGAAGAAGATGGTGTGGAGCAAGCCCGAGGTCGATCAGACTCTGGTTTCCCGGGTCCGAGCGGCGGCCGAGTCGCAGATGGCGCAGGCCATCAACGCCAAGGACAAGGCCGGGCGCTCCAACGCGGTGAAGGCGGTGAAAGAGCAGGCGCTCGCGAGTCTCACCCCGGACTTTGCGGAGCAGGCCCGGGAGATCGGCACCGAGCTGGAGGATATCGAGTACCGGGTCATGCGTTCACAGGTACTGGAACGGGGCGAGCGAGTTGATGGCCGCGATCCCGATACCATCCGTCCCATCACGATCGAGACGGGCGTTCTGCCCCGCACCCACGGGTCGGCGGTCTTTACCCGGGGTCAAACCCAGGCCCTGGTCTCGGTAACGCTGGGTACCACCGATGACGAGCAGCGGATCGACAGCATCGATGTCCCCGGTGAGACCACGAAGTCCTTCATGCTCCACTACAACTTCCCGCCCTACGCTACCGGTGAAGTGAAGATGATGCGGGGAACCAGCCGCCGGGAAATCGGCCACGGAGCACTGGCCGAGCGCGCGCTGCAGCCCCTGCTGCCCCATTACGAGGACTTTCCCTACACCATGCGGGTGGTCTCCGAGATTCTGGAGTCGAACGGCTCCTCTTCGATGGCCACTGTGTGCGGCGGCTCGCTGGCCCTGATGGATGCCGGCGTTCCCATGAAGTCGGCCTGCGCGGGTGTGGCCATGGGTCTGATCAAGGAAGGCGACAAGGTTGCCATCCTGACCGACATCCTGGGATCGGAAGACCACCTGGGCGACATGGACTTCAAGGTGGCCGGAACCGAGCGGGGCATTACGTCGATTCAGATGGACATCAAGATCGAGGGGCTCGACCTCAAGATCATGGAAGAGGCGCTGGAGAAAGCGCGCAGAGGGCGGCTCCATATCCTCAAGGAGATGGCCCGCACCCTGTCGGGACCACGGACCGAGCTGTCGAAGTACGCGCCCCGGATCTTCACCATGCAGATCAAGCCGGACAAGATCGGCGACGTCATTGGTCCCAAGGGCAAGACGATCCGCGGGATCCAGGACGCCACCGGCGCCAAGATCAGCATCGAGGATACCGGTGTGGTCACCATCTCTGCGGTGGGAGGCGAGGCCGGAGAGAAGGCCCGCGCCATGGTTGCGGCCATCACCACGGAGCCGGAAGTCGGCCGCACCTACGAAGGTCCGGTGAAGAGCACCACGGCCTTCGGGGCCTTCGTCGAGATTCTCCCGGGGGTGGAGGGTCTGCTGCACATCAGCGAGCTGCAGCATGGCCGCACGGAAAAGACCGAAGATGTGGTCAAGAAGGGTGATATCGTTCAGGTCAAGCTGCTCGAGGTGGACGACCGCGGGCGGATGAAGCTCTCTCGGAAGGCGCTGCTGCCCAGGGACTAGCCCTTCGTGGAAACGGTTCAACTCGACGAAGGGCTCTTCAAGACCACCGCTCCCAACGGGCTGGTGGTTCTCAGCGAAAAACTGGCGGGCGTACGCTCGGCCGCCGTTGGCATCTACGTGCGCACGGCCAGTGCGCACGAGGACCCCGCGCAGCTCGGTATCTCCCATCTGCTGGAACACATGGTGTTCAAGGGAACCGAGCGGCGGAGCGCCCGGCAGCTGGCGCTCGAGCTGGAGGTGCGGGGAGGGGGCCTGGACGCCTTTACCAGCCGCGACTACACCAGCTACCAGGCCCATGTTCTCGACGCCGATCTCCCCCTGGCAGTCGAGATTCTCACCGATCTGGTCCGCCGTCCGCTACTCCGGCAAAGCGACCTCGAGTCCGAACGCAATGTGGTGCTGGAGGAGATCAACGGGGTGGCGGACACCCCCGACGATCTCGTCTTCGAGATCCATGCCCGCGCGCTCTGGCCGCAACACCCTTACGGCTACTCGATTCTGGGCACGGCGGATACGCTGGAGGCCATGTCGGCCGAGGACCTGCGGGCGTTGCATCAGCGGGGCTACTACCGAGGGAACTGCGTGGTAGCGGCGGCGGGAAACGTCGACCACAGCCAGCTGCTTACCGTGCTCGAACGGGAAGGCTGGTTCGAGGGTACTGTGCTCGAGCCGCCCCGGGTCAGCGTAAAGCCGATTCCCGCGGTGCAGGGGGGACGCTGCACCGAGCATCGTGACACCGCGCAGACCCACATCGTCTTCGGCACCGACACCTTTCCTCTCCGCGATCCGCGCCGCTTTTCGCTTGCTATCCTGACCAACGCCTTTGGTGGAGGCATGTCCAGCCGGCTCTTTCAGCGCATCAGGGAGGAGCTGGGGCTGGCATACGCCATCTTTGCGTACAAGCACTTCTACCAGGCGTCGGGACAGCTTGGAGTGTACGTCGGGACCCAGCCCGCCACGGCCGACCAGGCTATCGCTGCCATCCGGGATGAATACGCCAAGCTTGCCCGCGAGGGGCTGCCACCGCTCGAGCTCAGCGACGGAAAGCAGCAGCTCAAAGGCCAGATCATGCTCTCGCTGGAGAGCCCCGGCGCCCGGATGGGCCGGCTGGCCGGGTTCACCCTCTATGATGACCATTACCGCCCGCTGGACGAGATGCTCCGGGAGATTGACGCGGTCACCCCGGATGCCGTGATGGATGTGGCTGCGGAGTTCTTCGCACCGGACCGGCAGACGGTTGTACGTTTGGGGCCGGAAAACCGTGAACGGTAAACGGAACAGAACGGGACCGGTGGACCTGTTTACGTTCACCGCTTACCGTTACGCTTTTACCCCCAGGAAAGCGATGAAGATCGGCGTCCCGAAGGAGATCAAGACCAACGAGAACCGCATCGCCCTGGTCCCCGCGGGGGCGGAGGCGCTCGTCGCTGCCGGTCACACGGTAGTGGTGGAGCAGGGAGCGGGAGCCGGAAGCGGGTTCTCCGACGACGCATATCGTGCTGTCGGCGCCAGCATCCTGCCGACCGCCGATGACGTGTGGCAGCAAGCGGAAATGATCATGAAGGTGAAGGAGCCGATCGCGGTGGAGTGGCCCCGGATGCGCCGCGGCCAGGTGATCTACACCTACTTCCACTTTGCCGCTGCCGAAGACCTGACCCGGGCGGTCATCGACTCCGGCGCCATCGCTGTCGCCTACGAGACGGTGCAGATCCCCAGCGGCGAGCTGCCCCTGCTGACCCCGATGTCGGAGGTGGCCGGCCGGATGGCGGTTCAGGAAGGGGCGAAATACCTGGAGAAGGTGTTCGGCGGCAGCGGGATCCTGCTGGGCGGGGTTCCCGGCGTGGCACCGGGGGAGGTCCTGATCATCGGCGGAGGGGTGGTCGGCATCAATGCCGCCAAGATGGCTGCGGGGCTGGGGGCCCACGTCACCATTCTGGACATTTCTCTGGACCGGCTGCGCTACCTGGACGACGTTCTCCCCAGCAACGTGGATACCGTCTACTCCAACCGCCACAACATCCTGGATGCGCTCCGCCGGGCCGATCTGGTGGTCGGCGCGGTCCTGTTGCCGGGAGCCAAAGCCCCCCACCTGGTCAAGCGGGCCGACCTCAAGCTGATGAAGCCCGGTTCGGTCATCGTGGACGTTGCAGTGGACCAGGGCGGCTGCGTGGAGACCATCAAGCCGACCACCCACGAGAACCCCACCTACTTCGTCGACGGCATTCTGCATTACGCCGTGGCAAATATGCCTGGCGGCGTCCCCGAACTTCCACCCTCGCGCTGACCAATGCTACGCTGCCATACGGACTTAAGCTGGCCAAACAGGGCTGGCGTGCGGCGTGCAAGTCCGATCCGTCTCTGCGGCTGGGACTGAACGTCGTCGAAGGGAAAGTGGTGTACCCTGGTGTGGCCGAGGCCTTCCGCCTGCCGCTCACCGACGTCAACACCGTTGTCTGAGCTGTCTCGGTCCGGCAGTCCGGTGGAGGTGCTCCTCACCCGGCTGCCCCATGCCGAGGACCTTCCGCTCCCCGCACCGGCCACCCCGGGATCTGCCGGGTACGATCTGGCCAGTGCGGATGAAGGCGAACTGGGACCCCTGGAGCGGAAGTTGTTCCGGACTGGCTTCAGCATAGCCGTTCCCGAAGGGTACGAGTGCCAGATCAGGCCCCGGTCAGGTTTGGCGCTCCGTCACGGGATCACGCTGCCGAACACGCCGGCCACGATCGACAGCGACTACCGCGGCGAGTTGATGGTGGCGCTGGTCAATCTCGGAGCCGAGCCGTTTCGAATCACCCGGGGCATGCGCATCGCCCAGATGGTCGTGGCCCGGGTGGAGCGGGTGGCTTTCGTTCCGGTCGACGCGTTGCCGCCAACGACCAGAGGCACAGGCGGGTTCGGCAGTAGCGGGAGGTAGCTTCCAGCGGCATAACGGTCCTTTTACCTTCAGCGCCATGTGCCTAGCGGCTCCTTGATGAAAGTTCCCGCCCTGAATCTGATGTCCTGGCTTCCCGCGAATGAGATCGCGGTGGATCTGGGCACGGCCAACACCCTCGTCTACGTCAAAGGCGAGGGTATCGTGCTGAACGAGCCTTCCGTTGTCGCCATCGAGAAAAGCACCGGGAGAATCAAGGGCATTGGCCTGGAAGCCAAACGCATGCTGGGCCGCACGCCGGACGGCATCGTGGCGGTCCGCCCGCTGAAGGATGGCGTCATCGCCGACTTCGACGTGACCGAGAAGATGCTCCGCTATTTTCTCAAGACCATCATCGACAAGCACGTATTCCGGGTCAAACCCAAGGTGATCGTCTGCGTACCCTCAGGCATCACCGAGGTGGAGCGCCGCGCGGTCCGCGACTCGGCCGAGACCGCCGGTGCCAAGCAGGTCCTCATGGTGGCGGAGCCCATGGCCGCGGCCATCGGCGTGGGGCTTCCGGTGGAGACCCCAACCGGCAACATGGTCATTGACATCGGTGGTGGGACCACCGAGATCGCGGTCATCGCCCTGTCCGGAATCGTGTCGGACACCTCCATCCGCACCGGAGGCGACGAGCTGGATCAGGCCATCGTCCAGTTCATGCGGAAGAACTACAACCTGCTGGTGGGGGAGCCCACGGCGGAGGCGATCAAGATCAAGATCGGCTCGGCTGCGCCAACCGGCGATGAGCGGGAGATGGAGGTCAAGGGGCGGGACCTGGTCTCCGGCATTCCGAAAACGGTGCGAGTGCACTCCACCGAAATTCGGGAGGCCGTCCAGGAGCCTATCCAGCAGATTGTCGATGCGGTGCGCCGGGCGCTCGAGATCACGCCGCCGGAGCTGGCCAGCGACATCGTAGACCGCGGCATTGTGATGACCGGCGGCGGTGCGCTCATTCGCGGTCTCGACCTTCTGCTGGCACAGGAGACCGGCCTGCCGATCCACGTCGATGAGGACCCCCTGACCTGCGTCGTCCGGGGCACCGGGCGGATTCTCGACGACTACGAGAAGTACCGCAGCGTTCTGTCCTCCTGAGCATGTCCAGCATTTCGGATCGTCGCTACACCCGCCGGGACACCGTGGTATTCATCCTCTGTCTCGGCCTTTCTATTGTGTGCCTCTTCTCGCCGACCGGATGGAGCTACAACATCGCCGATACCCTGAGGCGAACGGTTCTGTCCCCACTGGTCTGGCTGCAGACCCGCGCCGAGGAAGGCCGGACCAGCCGGGTCCGCTTCCGGATCCTTACGGCCCAGCGTGATTCTGCTGCCTACATGGCCCAATTTCTTCCCTCGCTTCGGGCGGAGAATGAACGGCTTCGGCAGCTCCTCAAGCTCAGCCACCGACTCTCGGCCAGCTACGTGCCGGCCGAAGTGCTGCACCAGCCGCACGCCACTGACGGCCGCACGCTGTTGTTGAGCGCGGGCTCTCGCCAGGGCGTCGCTCCGTTCAATCCCGTGGTGTCTCCGGAGGGGCTGATTGGGATGGTTCTCAGTGTCTCGCCGCAGAGCAGCGTTGCCATGACCTGGGCCCATCCCGAGTTCCGGGTCAGCGCTTTCACGGTCAGTGGAAATGCGCTTGGCGTGGTGGCGCCATCAGCCGACGACCGGAACGCCGAGGGCTCGCTCGAGCTTCGCGGCGTTCCCTATCGCGATTCCGTCCCCCTGGGGACGCTGGTGCTCTCGTCCGGACTGGGTGGCGTTTTTCCCAAGGGAATTCCCGTGGGAACGGTCAACGGCACCTTGCGAGAAGAGGCCGGCTGGGAGCGAGTCTACCGGCTGAGGCCAGCCGCCAATCCGGGCTCGGCCGCACATGTGCTGATCCTGGTGGGGACCCGCGCCACCGACCTGGCTAATGCCTTTCCGACGGATTCGCAGCTGGAGGCCATGCGCCTGGATTCGATCGCCCGGGTGCAGCGGGCCGACTCTCTTGCTCAGGCCGCCAGAGCAGCTCGGGCCGCTCGCCGGGATTCGCTGCACCGGAGCTCGCCCATGATGGGTGGGGCTCCGACCGCCAACATCTTGAGCGGCAGAGACTCCGCGTTGCCGAAGAGCTCGCCCATGATGGGTGGGGCTCCGACCGCCAACATCTTGAGCGGCAGAGACTCCACGCCATGAGCTCACCACGGGTTACCCGGGCCCAGCTGCTGCTGGTGATGCTGGTGCTCCTGGTTCTTCAATTCTATCTCCGGCCACGCCTGGGGAGCGCGCGGGTCAGTCCCGACTTTCTGCTGATAGCGCTGATGCTGTTCGCCATGCGGAGCGGGGCCGGAGCCGGAGCTCTGGCCGGGTTCCTGATCGGCATGATCGAGGATACCCTGACGCCGGCCCGTTTCGGCGCGGGAGCATTGGCCCACACTCTGGTGGGTTACTTCGCTGCCTGGGGCCGAGCCGTCTTCTTTGCCGACAACATACTGGTCAACGCTGCATTCGTTGCGGTCGGTCTTTGGTTCCGCGACCTCATCGTCCTGGTCATGAGCGGAAGCGAGCGCGGCCAACTGCTGACCGAGCTTACCGTCTATAGCCCACTGCAGGCGCTCACCACCGCGGGATTTGCCTTGCTGCTGCTGATCACCTTCCGGGCCTGGTTCTCCATTCGGCTGGACGCGTGAACGGCTTCGATTCGTACCGCGTCCGGGAACGGGCCGAGATTGCCCGTCTGGTTCTGATCGGCGCGTTCCTGGTGCTGTGCGGAGCGTTCTTTCGCACCCAGGTCATACAACACGACAAATTCCAATTGAAGGCCGAGACCAACCGGCTGCGCCCGATTCCCCTCACCCCACCCCGCGGAACGATCCTCGACCGCAACGGGCTTGTCATCGCCGAGAACGTGCCAGGTTATTCCGTCAAGCTGCTCGCTCCTTCCGCGGACTCCCTCCGGGCGGTGCTCGCCCGGGTGGGACGGTACGTGCCGCTGGACAGTGGTCAGGTGGGCGACATCATCGACCGCTACAAGCAGGCGCGCTATCAACCGGCGCTGGTCTTCGGTGATGCGTCGTTCGATGTCATCGCCAAGCTGGAGGAGCATCGCTCCGCGTTGCCGGGTCTGGTGATCCAAGCCGAGCCGAAGCGGCTGTACCCGGCAGGAAAGTCGGTGGCCCACATAGTCGGATACGTATCCGAGGTGACGGAAGCCGATCTGACCGCCGACCGGTATCCCGGTGCCGTGCTGGGATCGATCGTGGGGAAGGCCGGACTGGAGCGGGAGTACGACGACACCCTGCGGGGCAACGACGGCGTACGCTACATCGAAGTGAACGCCCGGGGCCGTCTGGTGCGAGAGGGAGCGGCATCCGCCACGCTGCAGCCCACTCCGGGAAAGCCCATCGTCACGACGCTGGACCTGGATCTGCAGCGCTTTATCGACAGCATCTGGCCGGCTGGAGTGCGGGGCGCCATGGTGGCGATGACCCCGAATGGCGAGGTCCGGGCTCTGTACTCGGCTCCCAACTTCGATCCCAATCACTTCGTGGGAGGCATCTCCTCCGCCGAATGGCGCAAGCTCAACAACGATCCAGCCAAGCCTCTGCTCAATCGCGTCATTCAGGCCCGGTACCCCCCCGCTTCACCGTTCAAGCTGGCTATTGCGGCCATGGCGTTGAAGCGGGGACTGATCGGGCTCAACACCAGGATGCCCGAGCCCTGCCGCGGGGGAATGAGACTGGGCAACCGGGTGTTCCGCTGCTGGAAGAGGGAAGGGCACGGCTCGCTCGACCTCACCGGTGCCGTAGCGGCCAGCTGCGACGTGTACTTCTACCAGCTTGGACTCAAGCTCGGGCTGGACGCCATCATCCAGGATGGTGTGCTGATGGGCTTCCGCGATCGCAGCGGGGTCGACTTGGAGAACGAGCTCAACCCGATTTACCCGTCGTCCACCGCGTACTTCGACAAGCTCTATGGCCCCCGCTATTGGAGCCCTCCCGGAACCACCCTCAATTTTTCCATCGGTCAGGGGGAGAACACGCAGACCCTGATCAACATGATGCGCTTTTACCAGGGTCTGGCTGGAAATGGTGAGGCCGTCACGCCTTTCATCGTGAAGCCGACCTCGAACCGCAAACGCTCGCTCGGTCTCACCCGGCAGGAGCTGGATGGACTCCGCCGGGCCCTGATTGCCGTGGTTGAGCACGGTACCGCATCGGCCAGCCGCCACTCCGACCTGGCCGTGGCCGGTAAGACGGGGACCGCACAGAATCCGCACGGCGACGACCACGGCTGGTTCATCGGCTTTGCTCCGGCCGAGAAGCCGGAGCTCATCGTAGGCGGGATCATGGAGTTCGCCAAGCACGGCACTGTCGTGGCCCCGTACGTGGTGCAGACACTGCGGCGCTACATCCTCGGTCCCGCGGCCGCCACCCCAGTCAAGCTGGGCGCGCTGCAGGATGAATCGGTGACCTCCGCCGACAATGCGGCGCGGCCGATCGAGCTCGACCCCGATTCGGCAGCGGCCCGAACCGCCGCCCCCGATTCCATTCCCCAGGTTACCGAGCCATGAGGGCTCCCACCGTTGATCGCCAGTTGGTCACGGTCAGCCTGGCTCTGGTCCTGTTCGGGCTCGCCATACTCTATTCGGCCGGACAGACTGACGTCCCCACCCGGGCTGCCGGCGTGTGGTATCGCCAATTCATCTGGGTCGGAGTCGGGATCGTTGCGGCCTGGGTCATCTTCCACGTCTCGCTTCGGGTGCTGGAATGGATTTCACCGGCACTGTACGCCTTCAGCATCTTTCTCCTGCTGGTGGTGCTGGCGGTGGGAACCGGAGCCGGAACGGCCGAGAGCAGTCACAGCTGGCTCTCGATCGGCGGACACCAGATTGGGCAGCCTTCCGAGCTGGCAAAGGTGGCGACGGTGCTGATGATGGCGCGCTACCTATCCAGCCGCAAAGAGCCTCCCCGCTCGCTGCGAGATCTGATTGCACCCGTCCTGATCGTCGGCGTGCCCTGCCTCATGGTGCTCAAGCAGCCGGACCTCGGCAGCGCCTTCGTCTTTGTGGGGATTTTCTTCGCCATGCTGTTCTGGGCCGGCGTGCGGCCTCGCATGCTGTTCCTCCTGGCCTCACCGGTGATCAGCCTCCTCCTGGCCTTCAATACCCTGGCCTGGAGCGTGTGGATCGTCGTGTTCGCGCTGATCCTGATTGCCTGGCGTCCCTATGTGTGGGACTGGGTGGTCTTTCTCACCGCGAATTTGGCGATGGGGGCCATCGCGATGCCGCTGTGGAACCGGCTCGCGCCCTACCAGCAGAACCGACTGCTAACCTTCCTGAATCCTGAGGCGGATCCCCGGGCCGCGGGATACCATGCCATTCAGTCCCGGGTGGCCATCGGCTCGGGCGGCTGGTTTGGGTCAGGCTATACCCAGGGCCCCCAGAAGCGGCTGGCGTTTCTTCCGGAGCAGCACACCGACTTCGTGTTCTCGGTGGTGGGTGAGGAGCTCGGCTTCGTGGGCGTGCTGGTGGCGCTGGGCTTGTTCCTGGCTTTGTTCCTGGTCCTGGTGCGCATTGCCCGGCGAGCAACAGACTCCTTCAGCAGTCTGACGGTGTTCGGGATTGTAGGACTTTTTTTCACCCACGTCTTCGAGAACGTGGGAATGACGGTCAACCTGATGCCGATCACCGGCATCCCGTTGCCTATGTTCTCCTATGGTGGGTCCTTTTTCATCATCTGTTCTCTCTGCCTGGGCCTTGCTCTCCGGGTGGCGCGGGACTCGAGATTGTCGGGCTATACTGATGCCTGACAGGCCTTTACAGAGCAAGGCCTAGCGCAGACGACGGGGTCGGTTGAAATTGCAGGGGCTTTTTCGGTAACTGTCCCCTTCCTCTCTCTACCTGCTTCTCTATGGCCGTGATGGCATGGTTTAAGAAAGAACGCAAGCCACGGACGTCGCAGCGTGAACGGCTGGAAAT
Organism: uncultured Gemmatimonadales bacterium; assembly: GCA_963825815.1. GTDB lineage: Bacteria > Gemmatimonadota > Gemmatimonadetes > Gemmatimonadales > GWC2-71-9 > CAVVWJ01. Next base: position 279,149 of record CAWGVB010000025.1, read on the forward strand.
TCCCGCCGACGCCTGGGAGAAGTGCGACAGCTGCGGGCACATCGACATTCGGGAGAAGTTCGAGAAAGCGCTCAACGTCTGCCCCGAGTGCGGCAAGCACCGCCGGATCAGCGCCGAAGATTACATCGAGCTGCTCACCGATCCGGGAACCTGGCGCGAGCTGTATGCCGGTCTGCGCTCGGCTGACCCACTCGAGTTCGAGAACTATCCCGACCGCCTCAAGGCCGCCCGGGAGAAGGGTGGCGATGGCGATGCGGTCTACACCGGCACTGCCAAGCTCGATGGGCTGCCTTTCAATCTGGCGGCGATGAACTTCAGGTTCATGGGCGGGTCCATGGGCTCGGTCGTGGGGGAGAAGATCGCCCGGTTGGCTCGCCGTTCGCTGGAAAAGAAGATTCCTCTGGTGATCGTCTCCACCTCCGGTGGGGCGCGGATGCAGGAGGGCGTGCTCTCCCTGATGCAGATGGCCAAGACGTCCGCGGCCATCGCACAGCTGCACCGTGAGTGCATTCCTTACATCTCCATCCTGACCGACCCCACCACGGGCGGGGTTTCCGCGTCCTTCGCGATGCAGGGTGACGTGGTCCTGGCCGAACCCGGCGCTGTGGTCGGCTTCGCCGGCCAGCGGGTGATCAAGCAGACCATCGGGCAGGATCTGCCCGAGGGTTTTCAGACCGCCGAGTTCCTGCTGGAGCACGGGCAGATCGACGATGTAGTGCCGCGGGCGTCACTTCGGGACACCACCGCGCGACTGCTTCGGCACATGCAGGGTCAACGTCCTCATGTCGAGCTCGCCGAAGTAAGCTGAGGTCAGTCTCTCCCTCGTACCGCCCCACCAGGATGCTGTCGGTGGGGCGCATTCGTTTCCGCCCGGTGTCCTCATGGCGATGGTTCCCCGAGTCCCGATGCCGCTGAGTTACCAGGAGGCGCTCGACTTTCTCTTTCCCCGCACCACCACGATCAAGTTCGGGCTGGCCACCACCCGGGCCCTGCTCAAGTCACTGGGAAATCCTCACGAGGTCATGCCCTCGGTGCACATTGGCGGCACCAACGGAAAGGGCAGCGTGTGCGCTCTGGTTGCCGCGGCATTGCGCGAAGCCGGCTGGCGGGTGGGCCTGTACACCTCCCCGCATCTCATCTCCTTCCGGGAGCGAATTCAGGTCGATGGCGTTCCCATCTCGGAAGAAGCGGTGGCCATGTGGACCGGCCGGCTCCTGTCGCCCATTCTGGAACGGAAGGCCACCTTCTTCGAGGCCACGACGGCTCTTGCCTTTGCTGATTTTGCGGCGCGTGGAGTCGAGATCGCGGTAGTGGAGGTCGGGCTGGGCGGAAGACTCGACAGCACCAACGTGGTCCGCCCCCTGGTGAGCGGGGTAACCAAGATCGCCCGCGACCACATGAAGTATCTGGGCGACAGTCTCGAGCTCATTGCCTGCGAGAAGGCAGGAATCGCCAAGCCCGGCGTGCCTTTCGTCATCGGCGAGGCCGATCCGGCTCTGGTCCAGGTGCTGCGTCGGGAGGCAATTCGGGCCTGCGCCCGGGCCCAGACCGAGGGCAATCGTGGCCGGGCCGATGTTCGAGTGCTTCCCGCGGAGTACGAATGGCGGGGCCCGCTCAGCCTGGCGGGACCTCATCAGCGGAGGAATGCCGCGGTAGCGCACGGCATCCTGGCAGCTATCCCGGCGCCCTACCGCCCCACGCAGGAGCAGTTGGAGCGAGCCTTCGGGTCCACCCGGGTGTCCGGCCGGCTCGACCGCCGGGGCCGCTGGCTCTTCGATGTCGCTCATAACCCGGACGGCATGCGGTCGCTGGTGACGGCACTCCAAACAATCCGTCCCCCCGCCCGGTGCACGCGCTGGTTTCGATCCTGGGCGACAAGGAATGGCCGGAGATGCTGGTGCAGCTCGACCAGGTCATCGATCGAGGCTTTCTCACGATTGCGCCAACGGCGGCGGCGCGCGGGTGGGACATCGAGTGGCTGCGTCGCTGGCTGCGCGACCCGGCGAGGCCGCCGGCCCATGCGGAGTGGACCCTGGTGCCCGATTTCCGTGAAGCGATCGCGCGGGTTCAGGAAGGTGCCGGAACCGCGCTGGTGACCGGCTCCTTCCACACCGTTGGCGACGTCATGCAGGCACTGGGAATGGATGTTTCAGCAGCGTGAGCATTGGCCGCTTACCGCTTACCGTTTTATACTCCCCCCATGAAAACCAAGGCCCTGCCGGGCTTTCGTGATTTTTATCCCTCCGATCTCGCGCTCCGGTCCCACATCTTCAATACCTGGCGAACGGTTGCCACCCGCTACGGGTTTGAGGAGTACGATGGACCGCCGCTGGAGCCACTGGATCTCTACACCACGAAAAGTGGCGAGGAGATCGTGGGGCAGCTGTACAACTTCACCGATAAGGGCGACCGCGCCGTTGCCCTCAGGCCGGAGATGACCCCCACCCTGGCGCGGATGGTCGCGGCCCGGGCCGGTGAGCTGCGCAAGCCCATCCGCTGGTTCTCCATTCCCCAGCTGTTCCGCTACGAGCGGCAGCAACGGGGGCGGCTTCGAGAGCACTTCCAGCTCAACTGCGATCTGATCGGAGAGTCGGGGCCGCTGGCCGACGCGGAGATCATCGCGCTGGCTATCGACTGTATGCGTGCCTTCGGGTTGGGGCCGGACGATGTACGGGTGCGTCTGTCCGACCGGCGGGTACTTACCGCGATACTACGGCACCGGAAGTTCCGACCGGACAGTTTCGCTCAGGCTTTCGATTTCATCGACAAGTACGAGCGGCTCAAGCAGGAGCAGATTGAGTCGTTTAAGGTCGACAAGGTTGAAGTCTTTCAACCCAGCCACAGTAGATGATCTCGTTGCTATAACCTCGGATTCGAGGCTGGGAGCAGCTCCAGCAGGAGCTGGGACGATCGCCCGAAGCGGTCAAAGCCGGCGAACCTCTGCGCGAGGTGCACCAGGCGCTCACCGATATGGGCCTCGGCGATTTTGTGGAGGTCGACCTCACTATCGTCCGGGGGCTGGCCTACTATACCGGAGTAGTGTTCGAGCTGTTCGATGCCGGACGAACGTTGCGGGCAATCTGCGGCGGCGGCCGATACGACAACCTGCTGAAGGAGCTGGGTGGCGTCGACCTCCCGGCCCTCGGTTTCGGAATGGGCGACGTGGTGCTGGGCGAGCTGCTGAAGGACCGGGGGCTCGCTCCGGCCGATGGTGTCGGGCTCGATGTATTCGTTGCATTCATCAGCAAAGAGGATGTGCCTCACGTGCTTGCCCTGGCTCATCAAATGCGAGACCAAGGTCTTCGGGTCGAATATGTGCTGGGTCCCCAGGCTCTCGGCAAACAGCTGAAGCTGGCCGATGCCCGGCAGGCCGCGCTTGCGGTCGTGGTTGGACCGGATGAACGGGCCCGGGGCCAGGTAGTACTTAGAGATCTGAGGACTGGAACCCAGGAAACGGTGAGTCAGACAACGCTGATTGACGCGATCAAAGGGCGGGTGCATGGCTGACAACAAGGCGCTCACCACTCGAGCCGCTGATTTCAGTGCCTGGTACAACGAGGTGATCGCCCGGGCCGAGCTGGCCGACTACAGCCCGGTGCGGGGCTGCATGGTCATCCGGCCCAACGGCTACGCCATCTGGGAGCAGATGCAGCGCGCGCTGGACCAGATGTTCAAGGACACCGGCCACCAGAACGCGTACTTCCCCCTGTTCATTCCCCAGAGCTTTCTGGCCCGGGAGGCGGAGCACGTGGAAGGCTTCGCGCCGGAAACCGCGGTGGTGACCCACGCCGGAGGCAAGCTGCTGGAGGAACCTCTGGTGGTGCGGCCCACCTCCGAGACCATCATCTACGCGATGTACGCCAAGTGGATCCAGAGTTATCGCGATCTCCCAGTCCTGATCAACCAGTGGGCCAACGTGGTGCGCTGGGAGATGCGTACCCGCCTGTTCCTTCGAACTACCGAGTTTCTCTGGCAGGAGGGTCATACCGCCCATGCCACGGAAGCCGAAGCCGAACAGGAAACGCTGCAGATGGTCAGGGTGTATCGCACCTTCATGGAGCAGTGGATGGCCATGCCGGTTATCACCGGCCGCAAGACCGACAGCGAGCGCTTTGCCGGCGCGCTACGCACCTACAGTTGTGAAGGGTTGATGCAGGACAACCGCGCCCTCCAGGCTGCCACCAGCCACAATCTGGGGCAGAACTTCGCCCGGGCGTTCGAGGTGACCTTCCAGACTACTAACGGAGACCTGGATTTCGTCTGGAACACGTCCTGGGGAGCGTCGACCCGGCTGGTCGGCGCCCTCATCATGACCCACAGCGACGACCTCGGTTTGGTGTGTCCTCCCCGGCTGGCGCAGTATCAAGTGGTGATAGTGCCGATCTACAAGACCGGCGAGGAGCGAGCCATCGTCGTGGAGGCGGCAGACCGACTGCGGAAGGAGCTGTCCGCCGGCGGAGTTCGAGTCCATCTCGATGCCCGGGAGGGCATGAAGCCGGGCGCTAAATACTATGAGTGGGAGGGCAGGGGAGTTCCCCTGCGGCTGGAGATCGGGCCGCGCGACGTGGCGTCGAGCACGCTAGTCCTGGCCCGCCGCACCGGCGGCAAAAAGGAAACCATCCCGATGGGCGAGATGTCCAGTCGCGTCCTCGCTGCCATGAATCAAATGCAGGAAGATCTGCTCCAGGCGGCGTTGGCGCGTCGAGAGGCAGCGACCTTACGCGGGGCCACTCGGGAGGAGTTCATCGCCAGGATGGAACGTGAAGGCGGATTCGTCTTCGCCGGTTATTGCGGCTCCACCACCTGCGAGACTGAGATCAAGGAGCAGACCAAGGCCACCATCCGGGTGCTTCCCGACGAAGAATTCCGTTCGCCGGTTGCTCCCACCACTTGCTTATGGTGCAAGCGCCCGAGCATTGCCGAGGCGGTGTGGGCGAAGGCGTACTGAGCGGGGCAGCCGGCAAGCGCGGCCGCGGCGCCGACGACCAGCCTCAGCTCTTTCGAGACGCGGGGCTGGAGCGGCAGGGGGGCATTCTCGCCATGGGTGGCGTCTCTCTGGTTGAGATTGCCGACCGAGCCGGAACCCCGGCTTACGTGTACAACGCGGAAACCATTCGGAAACGATACCGTTCCCTCGATGGCGCCCTGGCCGGCCTGCCGCACAGGATCTGCTACGCCGTCAAGGCCAACAGCAACCTCGCGGTGCTCAGACTTCTGCGGGAGCTGGGCGCGGGAGTGGACATCGTCTCCTCGGGGGAGCTGGCCCGCGTGCTGGCTGCCGGCTTCTCCCCCGACAAGATCGTGTTCAGTGGAGTAGGGAAGACGGCCGGCGAGCTGGAGACCGCAGTCAAGGCCGGCATCGGGCATCTCAATGTGGAATCCCGCGAGGAGCTCGAGCTGTTGGCTCGGATCGCCGAGTCTCAGGCGCAGCGGGTGCAGGTCGGCATTCGGGTCAATCCGGACGTCACCACCGATACCCATCCCTACATCTCCACCGGCAAGAGCGGGATCAAGTTCGGTCTCCCTACCGATCAGGTGCTTCCAGCAGCCCAGTTCATCGCGGCGCACCCCCAGCTGGAGCTCACTACTCTGGCCATGCATCTGGGGAGCCAGATCGTAGACCTGGATCCCTACCTCCAGGGGATCGCGCCACCTCACCGATCTGATCGAGCGAGTCCGGCAGAACGGAGTGACTACCCTCAGGGTACTGGATATCGGCGGCGGGTTGGGCATCCGGTACGCGGAAGAGCGGGCGATCGATCCGGCGGAGTTCGCCGCTGCCGTGATGCCACGCCTGGCTCCGACCGGTCTGACCGTTTATCTCGAGCCCGGGCGATTTCTGGTGGGCAGCGCTGGAGTGCTCCTCACCCGGGTGCTGTACCGCAAGCACTCCGGAGGCAAGGAATTCGTGGTGGTTGACGCCGGGATGAACGACCTGGTCCGGCCCAGTCACTATCAGGCGTACCACGAGATCGTCGAGCTGGAGGAACGCGACCGATCCTCGGTGCGGGCCGACGTGGTGGGACCGGTCTGTGAGACCGGCGACTTCCTGGCGCTGGACCGGATGCTGCCCGGCCTTCGCTCGGGGGATGGGCTGGCGGTGCTGGGCGCCGGGGCATACGGATTTGTCATGGCCTCGAATTACAACAGCCGGCCCAGACCGCCCGAGATCATCGTCGACCAGGGCAGATGGTGGGTGGCCCGGCCCAGGGAACGGGTCGAGGATCTGTTCGCCGGCGAGCGAGCTGTCGCCATGAACGCGATCCTGATCATCGACTTCGGCTCGCAATACACTCAGTTGATTGCGCGACGGGTGCGCGAAGCGCACGTCTATTGTGAGATCCATCCACCCTCTCGCACGGTGGAGTGGATCCGAAACTGGAACCCCAAGGGGATCATCCTCTCCGGCGGCCCGAACTCGGTCTACGGCGACAGCGTCCCCACCGCCGATCCCGCTCTGCTCGAGCTGGGGACTCCGGTTCTCGGCCTCTGCTACGGCATGCAGCTCCTGGCCCACCTCTCCGGCGGCAAAGTGGCGCGGGCCAATCGGCGCGAGTACGGCCGGGCCAACCTGCGGGTCGAAGGTGGCCGATTGTTCCAGGGGTTCGGCCGGGGAGAGGAGACGCCGGTCTGGATGAGCCACGGCGATCACGTCGATGCTCCGCCTCCGGGCTACGCGGTCACGGCATCGAGCGTGAATTCCCCGATCGCTGCATTCGAACACAATCGGCGGCCCTTGTTCGGTGTGCAGTTCCACCCGGAGGTGGCCCATACGCCCAGGGGCGGAGAGATCCTCAACAACTTTCTGTTCGAGATCTGTGGCTGTACCCCGGACTGGACGCCGGGGCATTTCGTCGAGACCGAGGTCGCCCGGATTCAGGAGATTGTCGGTCCCAACGCGCGAGTCATCTGCGGGCTCTCGGGCGGGGTCGATTCATCGGTGGCCGCCGTTCTGGTGCATCGGGCGGTGGGAGACCGGCTGACCTGCATCTTCGTGGATCACGGACTGCTGCGCCTGCACGAGCGGGAGCAGGTGGAGCAGACCTTTCGCCGCCACCTGGGCATCGATCTCAGAGTCGTGGATGCCAGAAACCGTTTTCTGGAGAAGCTCGCCGGAATCACCGATCCCGAAGAGAAGCGGCGCCGCATCGGCCACACCTTCATCGATGTGTTCGAGGCCGAAGCCCGTTCGGTAGGCAAGGACGTGGGATTTCTGGTACAGGGGACGCTGTATCCCGACGTCATCGAGTCGCTCTCTCCGCTCGGCGGTCCGTCGGTCACCATCAAGACCCACCACAACGTGGGTGGTCTCCCCGAGCGGCTCCCGTTCAAGCTGCTGGAGCCGTTGCGCGAGCTCTTCAAGGATGAAGTGCGGCAGGTTGGGCGGGAGCTGGGGCTGCCGGAGGAGATGGTAGGCCGGCACCCATTTCCCGGGCCGGGGTTGGCAATTCGCATTCTGGGCGATGTCTCGCCGGAAAATCTGGAGATCCTCCGGCGGGCAGATCACATCTACACGGAAGAGATCAGGGCGGCCGGATTATACGACGACATCTGGCAGGCCTTTGCGGTGCTGCTCCCGATTCGCTCGGTCGGCGTGCAGGGCGACGAGCGCACCTACGATCAGGTCATTGCCCTCAGGGCGGTCACCAGCCGCGATGGGATGACCGCCGACTGGTACCCGTTCCCGCCGGAGGTGCTCGCCCGGGTATCCAACCGAATCGCCAATGAGGTGGACGGGGTAAACCGGGTGGTATACGACGTGAGCTCCAAACCGCCGGCCACGATCGAATGGGAGTAGACGACGGGCTTAGTTGCCGATGATGTGGATGAGCCGCCGCCGGACCTGCTGCTGCCCTTCAGGACCACTCACTCTCACCTCTACGATGTAGCTGCCCGGCTTGAGCTGGTCGAGCCGGACCACCCGGCGCGATCGGATCACCGGGCTTGCCGCGACCTCCTCGAAGGACAAGGCCACGAGCGGATGCTGGCCTCCGGTCTCACGGCCGGGGCGAAGCACGGCAATCTGGTGGCGATACCCGGCGCCGGTCCTGACACCCCGGACCTCATAGTAGATCACGACCTGAGACTTCTCCCGGAAGAGCGCCGACGGCGCCAGCAGCACGGTGTCCCCGGCGTCTGTTTTCCAGGGAACGGCTCGGCCGGGCGAGCCCAGCGCGATGTCGCTCAGGGCGGGCGCAACCTCTCCGTTGTGCGCCACCAATACGGTGTCGCGGGGAAGCAGCACGCCTCCGCTGTCGCCCTCCTGAATGGCCGCGCGGTAGCTCCATCTGCCCGGCGGGAGCGGCATCTCGACCCTACCGACGAGGAACTCCTTCTCAGTCAGCGCATGGTCGTGCCGGATCACCAGCGACGTATCCAGGGTGGCGACAGCCCGGTCGTGCCGGTCCAGGGCCACCAGGCGAACTCTGACCGGATATTGGACTCCCGCCGTAGTTCTCTGCCACGTTGTGCCGGATGCCGCGATGCCGAAGACGAAGTGACCCAACCCTCCTCGGGCGCTCTGCCCAATGGCGATGAGATCGGCCACCGCCCCCAGCCGGCGGCGGAACTGAAGCTCGTGACTATCGGTGGTAGTGCTTACCCAGATGCTGGTGGCTCCAATGTGCCGCTCCCGCGCCGCTTCGTTGGCCGAGCCGAAGCGTCCCCAGTTCAGCATGTGGCTGTAAATGGGTGACAGCGTCTGCCGAGACAGAATCAGCTGGTCGCGGGGCGCGTCTTCAGCACCGCGCAGATCGAGCACGCTCTCGACCAGCCGATAGTCGTACAGGTCGCCGCCACCGTGCGCGTCGTAGCCACTGCTGAAGTGCAGGAGCAGATCGCCTTCCGCTCGGTTGTAGCGCCAGGACTCGTTGGGCATGGCGCCGAAGATGAACGGCCGGAGCCGCTCGGCGGGCTCGCCCTGGCGAATGTAGATGATCCCGCGGTCGTCCACTTCAACACTGCCGGACCGAAACGCGTCCTGGGGTCCGTAGAACCGGCGGCTCACGGTGAGGGGAAAGTGGGTGCGGGCAAACAGCAGGCGGCGATAGTGCTCCCGCAGCCGCTCACCCTCGGGACGCAGATCGAAGTGGTCCCGATCGGTCCAGAAGCGATGGAGAAAGGCAGCCCGCCACTGGCCCCTGCAGACTGTCGAACTCATGAAGGACGGAGTCGGCCGCTATGACCTGGAGGTCCGCCCGATACTCCGCTATTGCCTCTGGGTCATCCAGCGCCGCGCCCTCATAGTACGGTGCGTCTCCCGATGCTTGACCCAGGGCCAGGCGGCAGCGCGCCAAGCTCCAGGAGGCCCAGCGCGCGGTTGCCGCCACTGGCGAGAAAGCGCTCGAATGCGGAAGCCGCCACCTGAACGCTGCCCGAGGCGCGCTCGACCCGGCCCCAGACGAGGAGGAGCTCGTGCGGAGCCTCGGGGACCAACGCGATTGTGCGACGCAGGAGATCTCGCCCGGTCCGCAGGCGGGTCGTATCGAGCAGCGAAAGGTCGACCTGGGCCATCGCGATGGCGGCTGCCACGTAGGTGGGATCGATCTCCAGTGCCCGACGATAGGCATCGCTGGACTGCTCCAGGGTTCCCAGGCCTACCCGGCTCCCCATGCGGAGCATGTCCCGCATCTCCCACTGCGACCGCCTGGCCTGGGCCAGACCCAGACCAAACCAGGGAGCGGGATCTCTGCCGTGCTGCCGGGTTGCGCGGCGGAAGCGACCGATTGCGTCGCTGAAATCCGGGTCGTCACCCAGCTCTCCTAGGCGGATGCCAATGATCCCGGCGCGAACTGGGTCATCGCTGTGCCGGAAAAGCGCCCGGAGCCGAACCGTATCGCTGATACTGGCGACTGAGTCTTGGACCCGCTCGAAGTCGGACCGCGAGCTCGAGGTTTGGGCGGCAAGCAGCAGGGTGTGGGAAGTAAGCAGGACCAGAAGGCCGCTGGTCAATCGGTTTGCCATGGAGATCCCTCTGTAATCTGACGTCTCAGGCCGCGCTACTTACACCCCTTTCTCGTCCAGCAGGCGAAAGAAGTCGTCTTGGGATCGCAGGGCGGCGAGGCGCTCGGGGACGTCTCCCTCCTTGGCAAGCTGTGCGATTTTCCCGAGAACGGGAAGGTACTGATTGGAAATTTCCAGCGGCGGGGCAACAATCAGAAACAGATTGCACACCGGCTTTCCATCGATGGCCTGGTACTCCACGCCCTCATTCCGGTGCCCGAAAGCAAGACGGAGCCTGCTGACAACCAGCGAGCGACAGTGGGGAATGGCTATGCCTCGGCCGATCCCGGTCGATCCCAGATTTTCCCGTCGCTGGATGATTCGGAGCAGGGTGCCGGAAGAACGCTCATCCATCCGCAGCAATCCCACCAACTCGGCCAGGATGTCGTCCTTCGAGCCCGCGCGGAGCTGAAGATTAATGGCGTCGGGGCTGAAGAAATCCTTGAGGTGCATGGCCCGGGCAACCTAATTCGGCGGTCAGGGGGTGTCAAAGTCGCTCGTGGCCAAGTATTTTATCGCCATGCAGTTGCCTTATCCCTCCGCGCATCCTTTCCCGCTGATTCTGGCACCGATGGCCGGAATCTCGGAGGCACCCTTCCGGCAGATTTGCCGGCGAATGGGTGCGGACGTCGTGTTGTCCGAGTTTCTGTCCTCCGAGGCCATCCGGCGGCGCATTCGGAGCACGCTCGAGGGCGCTGAGTTCGAGCCGGTCGAGCGGCCCATCGGCATCCAGATCTACGGCTCCGATCCCAACGCCATGGCGGAGGCGGCCGCTCTCATCACCGAGCACTACCAGCCGGAGTTCATCGATATCAACTTCGGCTGTCCGGTGAAAAAGGTGGTGCAGCGCAACGGGGGATCAGGCTGCTTGAGGGACATGGATCTGGTGACCCGCATCATCCGCGCGGTCATCGGGGCCACTCACCTGCCGGTGACGGTCAAAACCCGGAGTGGATGGAGCGATCAGACTCGGGACCCGGTCTCGATCGCGCTGCGGATGCAGGAAGCCGGGGCCAAAGCTTTCACCCTGCACGCGCGGACTCGCACCCAGATGTTCTCCGGCAAGGCAAACTGGGACGAGATCGCCAGCGTAGTGGAGGCCCTGGATATTCCGGTGATCGGCAACGGCGACCTGGAGACGGCGGCCGACATCGTGCGGATGCGAGAGCATACCGGATGTGCCGGCGCTCATGGTGGGGCGGGGAGCGTTCGGCAATCCCTGGCTCTTCCGCGACGGGCAAGCCTTGCTGGCTGGAGAGGCCGCTCCGCCGCTCCCATCGGCGCAGGAGCGATTTGCCGTGGCGCTGGAGCATGCCCGGTTGGCCATTCGGCTTCAGGGAGACACTCGGCGAACCGTCATGGAGTTCCGCAAGCACCTGGGTTGGTACACCCGAGGCCTGCACGGGTCCAGCGCCCTCAGACAGCGCCTCTTCCAGATCGAATCGATCGGGGAAGCCGAGGCGATCTTCCTCGAATATCTCGAGCCTGTCGCCCAGGTGGCGTGACCGCCGAACAGATCGAAGCTCTCCTTGCCGAGGTTGCGGCCGGCCGAATTGCCCCACCCGCGGCGCTCGAGAAGCTGCGGCACCTTCCCTTTGAAGATCTCTCCTTCGCCCGCATCGACCACCACCGCGAGCTCCGCCAGGGTCAGCCCGAGGTGGTTTTCTGTGAAGGCAAGACTCCGGACCAGATTGTAGCGATCTGCGAACGGTTGGAGGCCGCCTCCGGGTCTTTCCTGGGGACTCGCGCGTCCGAGGCGGTGGCCCAACGGCTACGGGACCGCTTTCCGCGGCTGATCTGGAATCCAACTGCGCGTATCGTCCACCTTCCGGCTACCCAGCCTTCGAACCGCACCGCAACCGGCCCCATTCTCGTGATCTCCGCCGGCACCAGCGATCTCCCGGTTGCGGAAGAGGCGGCAGTGGTGGCCGAAGCCTACGGGCATACCGTGGAGCGGCTGGTCGATGTGGGCGTAGCCGGGTTGCATCGACTGCTGGCTGCCAGCGATCAGCTCCACCGGGCAAAGGTCGTCATCGTGGTGGCCGGAATGGAGGGCGCCCTGCCCAGCGTGGTGGGCGGTATGCTGCGGGTACCGGTGATCGCGGTTCCCACCAGTGTGGGGTACGGTGCTTCATTTGGAGGACTGGCGGCTCTGCTGGGGATGCTCAACTCCTGTGCGGCGGGGGTAACGGTGGTCAATATCGATAATGGATTCGGCGCCGCAGTCGCGGCCAGCCGGATTTTTCGCTCATGACCCTCCGAACCATTATCAGCAGCGAGGAACCCAAGTTCACCTGGGTCGATGTGGTGCATCCGTCACCTGGGGAGTTGGGAGAAGTCGCCAAACAGTATGGTCTCCACCCGATGTCGGTGGAGGATTCGCTGGACCCCTATCACCTCCCCAAGTACGAGCGGATCGGGTCGACGATTTTCATCATCGTTCGGGCCATAGACTCCGGGGCAGCACACGACTGTTCGACGCTGCATGAAATGACTCGCAAGGTGGCGATCTTCTACGGGGCGGACTTCCTGGTCACCATTCACCGCAGCGAGCAATCCTTTCTCACTGCGATCATGGAGGAGTACCAGAAGGCGGCTCCGCCTGATGGTACTCCCGAGCGGAGGAAGGGTTTTCTCCCCCGGCTCATCATCGATCTGGTCAACGGCGCGGTCGCAACCTATCAGAAGCCACTGGAGGAAGCCGAGACGACCATCGACAGCTTCGAAGCGACGGTGTTCGGAGATCAGGAGTTTACCGGACTCCTCCGGAGCATTTACCTGGTGAAGCGGCGGGTCACGCTCATGCGCCGGATGCTGATCCATACCCTGGATGCGGTGAAAAAACTGGTGCCGGGCTCGGAGCCCACCGCGCCACTGTACCAGGACCTCAGGGAGAATACCGAAAGCATGCACTTCTACGCCGACGAGCTGCTGGAGGACGTCAATAACCTGCTCAGCATCCAGCTCGCGCTGGCATCCCACCGAACCAATGAGGTCGTGCGGGTGCTCACCGTATTCTCCGTGTTCTTCCTGCCGCTCACATTCATCGTGGGCATCTACGGCATGAACTTCCACTACATGCCCGAGCTCCGGGAGCGCTGGGGCTATCCGGCCGTGATGATCCTGATGGGGTTGGTGACCCTGGTGATCTATCCTCTGGTTTCGTCGCCGGGGCTGGCTGCGAGGATGATGGAGGCGGTCGCGCTCCTGGTGCTGGCGGTCGGGTCCGGGGTGCTGGGCTGGCTCCTGGGCCGAAAGCAGGGCACCGGCGTGCTCCGCTCGGGGGTGGCTCCCCATCTGCTCCCCGACCCGGCGCTGGAATGGCTGCGCCGAGCTCATCGCGCGATCGGGGTCTGGGTCTCCGAGCTGGATCCCCAGGAAGAAGGTCCCCGCGCCGAGCGCATCGTAGAGCCGGAGCGGCTGTCGGTCGCTCAGATCGTGGCCGTAGACCGCCGACTCGAGCGGGCACGGGATCAGGAACAGAGCGGGGCAGAGCGGATGGAAGGCGGCATGCTGGTGTTCCACGCGCAGGCCGGCTCCGCCGTTGGGCTGCTGTTGCCCGACAAGTTCGAGGCCGGCGGACTGGACGGGGTGGAAGACGATCTGCGCCGGCTACTCGATGGGGTTCGCCGCCGTCCCAATCTCGTCGCGCTGGCCCAGGCGCAGTCCCAGGGAGCGTCGCTGGAGTCGGTCGGTAGCGTGGGCCTTCGGCTGGCGTACCAGCTCGAGCGGACTCTGGACAGCCAGGTGATCGTCGCCGCCCTGGATGGCCCAAGCGTTCGGGTCATTGGAGTCTCCGGTCGGGCCGACCGGCGCCTGCTCGACAGTCAGCTGCCCGATGCCAGTGAGCTGGCTCAGGTCGCTCGCGGCACCCACGAGGCACATATCTCCAAGGGCGACCCCATGGGCGGAGCGGTGGCCGACCGCCGGAGCCGCTCGGGCTCAGTCCTGCTGCTGCCCATCCGGCACGACTTGAAACCGGTTGGCGCGGTCGCCATCTGGCTCTCGACCGGGAGAGAGCCGGTCGGGTCCCGCCCGAGCGGAGATCATGGAAGCGATTCACAACGCGGCCGCGCGCATCGACCGCGCTCTGGAAGCCGACCAGCACAAGCGAGCCGCCACGATCGATCCGCTGACCGGGCTACCACAACCGGCGCGGCTTCGACGAGGCCTTCAGGTTGATCACCGCGGGACAGGGTGCGCTGCTCTATGCCGACCTCGATCGGTTCAAGAGCCTGAACGACACCCTCGGTCATCCTGCCGGCGATGCGGCGCTGGTTCACTTTGCCCGGATCATCCGGGAACAGATCCGCACCGGCGATGTGGCCGCGCCGCATTGGAGGTGAGGAGTTCGCCGTCTGGCTGCCGGATACCGACCTCGAGCTCGGCGCCCGGATTGCCGAGCGGATTCGTCTCAAGCTGGGCGACATGCCGTGGGACTGGCAGGGCCGCGTACTGGCCGCTCAGCGCATCATTCGGCGTGGCCGCCTGTCCCGAGACCAGCAGCAGCCCCGACAACCTGCCGGCCCAAGCCGACTCGGCGCTGTACCAGGCCAAGCGCAGCGGACGGAACCGGGTGGAACGGGCGGGGCGGTAGGGGCGGGCGGACGGAGGAGCGGCGGGCGGTCGGGCGGTCGAGGCCTGAACCTAGACCTAGCTGAACACGCTAAGGTACTTATCCGCAATAGCTAAGATATTGCGACAGTCTAGTCATATCATTGACATCGCCTTTCGCAGGCCTAACCCGACCGTCCGCCCAGCCTACCGCCTGACCGCCTGTCCGCCTATTATTCCACCACCCGGGGGCGACTGGCTTCGACGGGTTTGATGAAGGAATTGTAGCGTGCCCAGGTCCAGGTTCCTGGTAAAACTGTCTGGAATGATTCAACTGCCAATACTGAACTGGCACTGGCTGCGTAAGCTGAGCTAAGCTCGCTTATGCTCCTTCGGCCGATGGAGCCCGCCTGGGGCGCCGCGCGTCGAATCGCAAATCCGGGCTGGCTGGGCGCGTCGCTCCGGCGCGCTCGGCGAGATTTCAGGAGATAGGCTTCGGAGAGGTCGGCTCGACAGCGCTCCGAAGTGACGGCAAGAAGTCGAGCCTACGCACGTAGACGCGGTTCTGGAAGCTTACTCGGACCAGGGTTCGATTCCCTGCGCCTCCATCAACAAAAGGGACTCTCGACCGAGAGTCCCTTTTGCTTTTCTCCTGCTGTACTATCGCCGGAAGTATCCAGTCACCCGTCCGGCTCGGTCGACCTTCCTGATCGGAAGTCGCAGCACATCGCTTCCGAGCTGGAACCGGTGCCGTCCGCTCATGGCCCTCAGGCTCAGAGTCAGGGAGAATGGGTCGGCTCCCAACCTTGTTCACCACGTATCCCTGATCGGCCAGGGAAGACACGGTGACAATGCTCAAGGGATTCTCTCCCAGGTCCACGAAACCGGTCATGAGCTCGTTGATGAAGACGGACTCCCGCCAGTGACCATCTGCGGTGCCTTCTCCGCCGGTGTTCTCGACCGGGACCTTGGCGCCGGTATAGGCGTTGCCCCCGACCTGGTTGAACGCCGTGATTGCCTGTGCACCCGTGAAATGCGGATCGGTGCCGGTTGCTGGCGGCAAGGATGGATCGGCCAAGAGCCCCATCGTTGGCCAAAGGCTCCCGAATCCAAGCACATGCCCCATTTCGTGCAGGATCAGCACCTGCAGCAGCCCCGCGTCCTCGATGTCCGCCAGATCCTGCTTGTCGAAGATCATGGCTCCCAGCACGCTGAGATTATTGGAATTCCGAATGAAACAGGGACCGGCCGATCCGAGCACTCCGCCCGGGCCATCGATGTGTATCGAGTGTCACAAAGATCAGCAGGTCGTCTATGGTCTGGTTCAATGCTGGCGAGCCCGGGCCACAGTCGTCTGCCTGGGTCTGGAGCGGAATGTCCTCGAGGTCTCCGGTGACCAGGCTCTCCCACCGCTCCGCAGCATCGGTGAAAGCCTGCCGCTGACTGGCCGTTGCAGAGCCGAGGAACCGGACCTCGATGTCGAATGCGCTGGTTCCCGTGGCCGTGAAGGTGACCGGGTTACCCGAGATTCCGGTGCCGGCCGCTGTGGCGGTGAGAACGTTGGAGCCTTTGCTGCCCGGACTCCAGCCGCCCACCTGGGCAATGCCGCTGTTGTCCGTGGCGACCACAGCCGTGGTCACCTGTCCTCGCCCGGAAGTCACCGCGAAGGTGACATCGACGCCCGGAACGGGATTGTGGTTTGCGTCCGTCACCAGGACCGAAGGCGGTGTCGGCACCGGCTGACCTGCCACCACGGTCTGCCCATCCCCCTGATTCTTTTCCACCTGGGTCGGCGTCTGCGATACGGTGACCTCCGCAACAGCGTGGGCTGAACCCGCGGTGGCGGTGACCTCAGCGGACCCACTGCCGGCTGCGGTGACAACGCCGCTGGATGAGACGCTCGCCACGGCCGGGGCGCTGGTGGTCCAGGTGACCGCCGCGTCCGTGATCGCGTTTCCCTGCTGATCGGTGACCGTTGGCGACAGTTGCTGGGTCTGGCCGATCGCGTTAAATGAGAGGGAAGGTGGATCGAGAGTGATGTTGGCCGGACCGTTGGGCTCGGTGCCGCTCCCGCATCCTGAGAGCAAGGCCAGGGCATACAGCGTTCCGGCGTACCCAGCGAACGCTCTCCGGCAAAGCCACACCATCGTAAACTCCGGGTTGAAAAACCGTGGGAAGAAAGTCACTGCAGGGTGGTGGATAGTATGAGTTGAACGTACGTTGGGGTCGGCTCGGGCGCCAGAGAGTTCAACCAATAAACAGCTTGATCACAGGATCAGCATGAGCGCGGTCACATTCCGTCCGCCGGCAACCCGTTCCGTGGCCGACATCCGGGCTTCCTTCCCGGCTCTGGAGCGACGCCACGGTGGTGTTCCCGTGGCGTATTTCGACGGACCGGGTGGCACCCAGGTGCCCCGGAATGTGGTGAGTGCCATGGAGTCCTATCTGTACCACCATAACGCCAACACTCACTGGCCCTATCCTACCAGCGAGGAGACGGACGCCCTGCTCCGGGCAGCCCGCGAAGCCCTGGCGGATTTCCTTGGTGCCGACGCTACCGAGATCGCCTTCGGGGCCAATATGACGACGCTCACCTTTCACCTGGCACGCGCATCTGGGACGATCCTGGGGCCCAGGCGATACCATTGTGGTGACCGAGCTCGACCATCACGCCAACATTGCACCCTGGCGAGCGCTGGAGCGCGATCGGGGAGTGACCATTGCCACAGTCCCGATGCTTCCCCAAACCGGTCAGCTTGACTGGGCTCGTCTGGAAGCTCTCATGGGAAGCAGGCCGCGGTTGCTCGCCATCGGCGGCGCTTCCAACGCGCTCGGTACCGTGAATGATGTCGCCCGCGCATCTGCCCTGGCCCGAGATGCGGGAGCGCTTACCTTCATCGACGCAGTGCATCTTGCTCCCCACGAGCCGGTGGACGTACGCCGCATCGGGTGCGACTTCCTGGTCTGTTCCGCGTACAAGTTCTATGGACCGCATATCGGCATTCTGTACGCTCGCGAGGCAGTCCTCGCCGGGCTCGAGGTCCCCAAGCTGCTGCCGGCTCCTGATACGGTGCCGGAGCGGATCGAGACGGGAACCCTGAATCACGAGGGGATTGTCGGCGCGGCCGCGGCGGTGGATTTTCTGGCCTCGCTCAGTCCGGGAGAGTCTCGGAGATCCCGGCTGAGGCAAACCTTTGCCGAGTTGCGCGAAAGGGGCGAGACGTTGCTGCGGCGGCTTTGGACCGGCCTCGAGTCTATTGACGGCGTGACCCTGTATGGGCCGAGACCGGGCCAGCCCAGAACGCCAACAGTGGCGTTCACCGTCGCGAACCGTTCTTCGGATTCAGTGGCGCGCTGACCTGGCGGAGAGGGCTGTGTTCGTGTCTTGCGGAGATTTCTATGCCACCACGGTGGTGCAGCGGCTGGGACAGCCCGACGGCCTGGTCCGGGCCGGCTGCGCCTGCTACACCACCATGGAGGAGGTCGAGCGGCTGATCGACGCCGTACGCGACCTCTGCGCGCGATAGCTGCCCCGGCGCGCTAGCTCGCTGCCTGCACCGGAATCTTTACTCCGGCTCTTCTCCCATTCGAGCACCAGCGACGCTCCTTTGCCACCGCCCGGCTCGCTTCGAATGGTGAAGGTCTCGATCGGTTTGCTGCTGGTCTCGGTCTTGACCTTCGCTCTTCCTACCTCTTGAGCCTTTACCTCGTCGGTGTACTGGTCCTCTTTGCCCCACTGGGAAATTGAGCGGTTCACGATGACCTCCCACTCGCTCTTGCCCGGCACTGTATACAGCGAGTAGACGCCGGGCTGTACCTTAATGCCCGCCACAGTGAGCGGAACCGGCGCGTAGAAGATGGTGGGCTCGTTGGCCCCGGTTCGCCACAGCTTCCCGTAGGGCACATCCGCTCCGCCGAGCATGGTCCTTCCTCTCGAGCTGGGGCGGCCATAGCAGACTTTCACCTGCTGACCCGACACGCTGAATGTGACCGAGTCGAGCGGACTCTTCCGTGTCTCCAGCGGAACATTCCGGTGAGGGCAGGTGGTGTCGGGATGCGCGACCGCAGGTGGGACGAGGCTGATGCTGGTGGTCAGCACAAGCGCGGGCAGAAAAAGCATAATCCTGGCTCCTCTGTTGTCAGTTGCGGCGCAAGGCCTCGCGGCTTTCCAGCGCGAGGGTCAAGGCCTGATCGGCGGTCGAGGCTAGGCAGTTCAAGTGACCCATTTTTCTGCCGGGCCGGGCTTCTGCCTTACCGTAAAGATGCAGACGGACCCCGGGACGGCGCAGTGCCTCCTCCCACCGAGGCTCACCCCCGCTCCACAGGTCGCCCAGCAGGTTGATCATGGTGACAGGCGATAGCAGCCATGGCTGGACCAAGGGAAGATCGCAGAGAGTCCGCAGCTGGAGCTCGAACTGGTCCACCGAGCAGGCATCCAGCGTGTAGTGTCCGGTGTTGTGGGGTCTCGGCGCCATCTCATTGACCAGCAGCTCTCCTTCCTTGGTGACGAACAGCTCGACGCCGAGCACCCCCACGTATTCCAGGGCTGCGGCCACTTCGGTGACAAGAGCGGTGGCTTGGTGGGCCATGTCCTCCGAGACCCGGGCCGGTACCACGGAGGTGTCGAGAATCCCGTCACGATGCCGATTCTCGGCGATCGGGAAAGATGGCCTGCGCTCCGTCGGCTCCCCGGGCTACGATAACCGACAGCTCGCAGTCGAGCTCGACCCTCTGCTCCAGAACGCAGGGCACCGAGCCCAGCCGGGCAAACGCTTCGCGCGCTTCAGCGGCATCGGTCACCAGAATCTGGCCCTTGCCATCGTACCCCAACCGGCTGGTCTTCAGCAGCCCGGGGAGCCCGACCTGGGTCAAGGCTGCCTTCAGCTCCTCCGGATTTCGTACCGGACTGAAATTTGGCCGTGGCAAACCCGTGGCTCTGGAAGAAGGTCTTTTCAGCAATCCGATCCTGGGCGGTTGCTACCGCTGGTCCGGATGGACGCACGATGCACGTTTCGGCCAGACGCTCGAGGGCCCGGGCCGGCACATTCTCAAACTCCGTTGTCACCGCGGCGCAGAGCTTCGCCAGCTCGGTCAGGCCCTTGGGGTCTTCGTACCCGGTCCGGATGTGCTGGTCGGCCACGGCAGCCGCGGGGCTTTGCGAATCGGGATCGAGCACCACAACCCGGTATCCCATGGTCCTCGCCCTGAGGGCAAACATCCTTCCCAGCTGCCCTCCACCCAGAACCCCTACCGTCTGGCCGGGAAGAATCACGAGAGATCCGGCAGCCTCATGTCGAGGGCCCGCCGCTCCTGAGCGCGACGAAACTCCTCCAGCCGTTCGGCCAGATCGGGGTCCTGCAATGCCAGGATCCCTATGCGCGTAGAGGCCGGCATTCCCGGCGCCGGCATGTGCCGATGGCAAAGGTGGCCACCGGAATGCCGGCGGGCATCTGCACGATAGAGAGGAGGGAATCGAGTCCCTGGAGATGCTTGGTCGGAACGGGGACGCCGAGCACCGGAAGGATCGTTTTGGCGGCCAGCATCCCGGGCAGGTGGGCGGCGCCGCCGGCACCCGCGATGATGCAGCGCAATCCGCGTCCGGCGGCATCTTCGGCATAGCGATAGAGCAGGCCGGGAGTTCGATGGGCGGAAACGACGCGGGCTTCATACTCGATCTGGAAATCATGGAGCCGCCGGGCCGCGTGCTGCATCACGTCCCAGTCGGAGTCGCTGCCCATCACGATGCCCACCACGGGCTGCGTCATTTGCATCCTCCGGAAGACTGGGCCCGAACACTTACCTTCGAGGAGCAGGAATTAGAGGCGGGCCGATGCTGATGGCAAGGCGTAACCGGCACCCGCTACCTTGAGAGGCGCATTCAATGGAGGTGCATCATGCAGGAGCAGGACACGAATGTGACCGGAGCCTCCCTCCAGGAGCTCACGACTGGAGAGCGCCTGGTGCGTGCCATTCTGGGCCACCGGGTTGTGGAGTTTGCTTATGACGGATTCAGACGTACGGTAGAGCCGTATCTGGTGGGCATTCATGAGGCCGGCGAGCCACTTCTCCTTGGCTATCAGACGGCGGGCTTCAGCCACAGCGGCGAGATTCCCGGATGGCGGACATTCATCACCACCGCTATCGGAGAGGTGGATGTCACCGAGCGGAGTTTTGCCGGCCCGCGGTCGGACTGGAACCCGTACGGGCATACCATGCTGGAGATCTTTGCCCGCGCCTGAGTCGCGCGGCACCTCAGACGGTAGACCGGGTCCGATCCATTGTCCCCCGAGCCGCCAGCGCCGCTTGTGCGGCCGCGAGCCGTGCGATGGGGACTCGGTAGGGGGAGCAGGATACGTAGTTCATCCCCAGCCGGTCACTGAACGCCACCGCCGCAGGTTCACCCCCGTGCTCGCCGCATACGCCGAGCTTTAGATCCGGCCGGATCTTTCTCCCCAGGTCGCAAGCCATGGCGATCAGCTTGCCGACCCCGGCCTGATCCAGCACCTGAAACGGATCGTCCTCGATGACGCCGTGCTCGAGGTAGTAGGGAAGGAATCGTCCGGCATCGTCCCGGGACAGGCCCCATGTCGTCTGGGTGAGGTCGTTGGTGCCAAAGGAGAAGAACTGCGCCTCCCGAGCCAGCTCGTCGGCGGTAAGCGCCGCCCGCGGGAGCTCGATCATGGTGCCCAGCAGATAGGGAACGGTGATCTGGCGCTCCTGAAAGACTTCCTCCGCCACCTGGCGGACGATCAGCGCCTGCTTGCGGAACTCGACCACGCTGGCAGTCAGTGGGATCATGACCTCAGGCATGACCCGACCCTTGCGGGCAGCCACGGTGCAGGCAGCCTCGAAGATGGCGCGTACCTGCATCGCGGTGATCTCGGGATAGATGATGCCAAGCCGGCAGCCTCTCAACCCGAGCATCGGGTTCACCTCCTGCAAGTTGTCCACGATCTGCTTGAGCGTGGCCGGCGCCATCTTCAGCTCGCGAGCGAGCGTTTCGATTTCCGAGGTTTCCTTGGGGAGGAACTCGTGAAGGGGCGGGTCGAGTAACCGGATGGTTACCGGATACCCCTCCATGGCCCGGAAAATGGCCTCGAAGTCGCCGCGTTGCATCGGCAGCAGCTTGGCGAGCGCCGTCCGCCTGCCGGCCGGATCTTGAGCCACGATCATCTCCCGCATGGCCACCAGCCGGTCGCCTTCGAAGAACATGTGCTCGGTGCGGCAGAGTCCGATGCCTTCGGCGCCGAAATCGCGCCCCCGGTGCGCGTCGGCCGGGGTATCGGCGTTGACCCTGACCCTGAGCTGCATGATCCGGTCGGCCCACTTCATCACCCGGTTGAAGTTGCCACTCAGCTCCGGAGGGATGAGTGCTGCCTGGCCGGCGAATACCTTCCCGCTGCTTCCGTCCACCGTAATCCAGTCGCCCGCCCCCAGGCTTCGGCCATTGACCGAGAGCCGGCTCGCCTTCTCGTCCACCTGGAGCGACTGGGCACCGGCGACGCAGGGCTTCCCCATGCCGCGGGCCACCACGGCGGCGTGGGAGGTCATCCCGCCTCTGGCGGTGAGAATGGCCTTGGCCGTCACCATGCCGTGGAAGTCCTCGGGCGAGGTCTCCCGCCGCACCAGGATCACCGACTGTCCCGCCCGGCCCATGCGCTCCGCCTCATCGGCATCGAACACGATGGTACCACAAGCGGCTCCCGGGGACGCGGGGAGGCCGGTCGTGAGCAGATCGAGCCGGCTGTTGGGATCGATCATGGGATGGAGCAACTGATTGAGATCGTTGGGCGGGATTCGGGCAACGGCTTCCTGCTCGGTAATCACCTCTTCATCCACCATGTCGCAGGCAATCCGGACCGCCGCGTGTCCCGAGCGCTGGGCCCGCCGGGTCTGCAGCATGTAGAGATTGCCCCGTTCGATGGTGAACTCCATATCCTGCACGTCCCGGAAATGCCGCTCGAGCGTGCGCGCTACCCGATCCAGCTCCTGATACGCATGCGGCAGGTGATCCTTGAGCTGTCCGATGGGCATCGGTGTCCGGGTGCCTGACACCACATCCTCGCCCTGCGCATTGAGCAGAAATTCACCGTAGAGCCGTTGTTCTCCGGTGGACGGATCCCGGCTGAACGCCACGCCGGTGCCGGAATCTTCGCCCAGGTTTCCGAACACCATGGCCACGATATTCACCGCTGTTCCCATGGAATCCGGAATGTCGTGGAGTTTTCGGTAATCGATGGCCCGGCGAGTGTTCCAGCTCTCGAACACCGCGGCAATGGCTCCCCACAGCTGGTCCAGCGGCTCCGCGGGGAACTCCCGTCCCGACTCCTTCCGCACGTGCTCCTTGAACCGGCGTACGATCGCCTGCATTTCCTCCACCGGCAGATCGATGTCCCGCTCCATCCGGCAACGCTGCTTGTGCTCGTCGAGAATGTGCTCAAAAGGTTTCCTCGGCAGCTCGAACACGACGCTGCCATACATCTGCACGAACCGGCGATAGGAATCCCAGGCGAAATGGGGATTCCCGCTCTGCCGGGTAAGGCCCTCCACGGTGACGTCGTTCAAGCCGAGGTTGAGGATGGTTTCCATCATGCCCGGCATCGAGACGGCGGCTCCGGAACGGACGGATACCAGCAGCGGCTTCTCCCCGTCGCCCAGATGCTTTCCGGTGGTGGCCTCGAGCCGCTGCAGCGCGTTCTCGACCTGGGCCTGCAGCCGTTTGGGGAACTGGCCGCTTTCGAGATAGTGGATGCAGAGGTTGCTGGCGATGGTAAATCCGGGCGGGACGGGAATGCCGATGGTGGTCATCTCGGCGAGACCGGCACCCTTGCCGCCGAGAATGTCTTTCATGGCCGCGGTCCCTTCGGAGCGGCCCTGACCGAACGAGTAGACCAGCGGCTGGGTGTACGGACCGCTCATGCGGGAGTGGCGATCAGAGGTGTCGCATGTCGAAGACGCACCGGGTCGTCCGGAGTCGGTGTGGGGTACATGCCCGAGAAACAGGCGTGACAGAATCCGGTGTCCTTACCGGCCGCGTGCAGCATACCGTTGAGCGAGAGGTAGCCCAGGCTGTCGACCCCGAGGAACTGGCGGATTTCTCCGATCGAGTGAGTGGCGGCAATCAGCTCTTCCCGGCTCGGCGTATCGATGCCGTAATGGCACGGTCCGGTAATTGGCGGTGAGCCCAGGCGCAGGTGGACCTCCCGCGCGCCGGCGGAGCGGATCATCTGCACCAGCTCCTTGCTGGTGTTGCCCCGGACCAGGCTGTCATCGACCACCACCACGGATTTCCCATGGATCACTTCCCGCACCGGGTTGAACTTGATCTTGACCTTGGCCACCCTGAGGGCCTGCGTGGGGTTGATGAACGTGCGGCCCACATAGTGGTTCCGGATGAGCCCGTATTCCAGCTTGATCCCGGACACCTCGGAAAATCCCAACGCCATGGCATTGGAGCTGTCGGGAACGCTGAACACCACCTCACCGCCCGAGGCAGGCTGTTCCCGGGCCAGCTGGCGTCCCAGCTCCCGGCGGACCCGGTCGACTGACTCACCAAACACAGTGCTGTCGGGGCGAGCGAAGTAAACCAGCTCGAACACGCAGCGGCTCACCGGCCGTGGCGCCAGCCGAGGCAGGTGGGTTACCTGGCCGTTGTCCACCCGCACGAAATCACCTGGCCTGAGCTCGCAATGGAAGGTGGCGCCGATCAGATCGAGCGCGCAGGACTCCGAGGCCAGCACGATGCCCGGACCCAGCCGACCGATAACCAGCGGCCGAAAGCCCCGGCTGTCTACCGCGGCATACATGGTCCTGCCGACCGTAATGATCAGGCTGTAGGCGCCGTCTACTTGCTCCAGGGCCTCCCGAATCTGGTCATCCACAGTGTCTTCTTCGGAGCGGGCGATGAGGTGCACCAACACCTCCGTATCGCTCGAGCTGGTGAAGATGGCGCCGCGCTCGACCAGATCGCGCTTGATGGCATCGGCATTGATCAGATTGCCATTGTGGGCGATGGCCAGGGGACCGCACCGGGTATTGACGTTGCAGGGCTGCGCGTTGGCCAGAACGGTGCTGCCCGTGGTCGAGTAGCGGGTGTGCCCCACGGCAACGTCACCAGGCAGGCCGGCCAGGGTTTGATCGTCGAAGTTTTCCGAGACCAGCCCCATGCCACGGTGCGAGCGGGCCATGCCCTCACCGTCGATGGCCACGATACCCGCGCTCTCCTGTCCCCGATGCTGCAGGGCGTAAAGGCCGAGATACGCCAGCCGGGCTGCGTCAGGTAGTGCGGAAACGCCGATGATGCCACACATGCTATTCTCCCGCGGTGCGGTCCACGTCGGCATGCTGCATTCGCCGGGGGATCGCTTCGTAGTAAATCCGTCGCAATGCTTCGGTGCTCCAGGAGAACAGGTGGGGCCCCACTTGGAGTTCCAGGGTGCCGGCGCTCTCGACCAACCCGGCCCGGAAGATCGGTACCCCGTGCTGATCTGCCAACGCGATGAGTGGCCGGGCAGAAGCCTGGGAACATGAAATGACCGCTCGGGCGCCGTCCTCGCCGAACAGGAGACCATCCAGGGGCAGCTCCGGGGCGTAGCCGGTCAGGTCGAGTCCGGCACCGAGGCTTCCCGGCACATACGGGCCGCCGATCACCGCTTCAGCCAGCGCTACCGCCAGGCCGCCCTCGGAGCAGTCATGCGCCGAGCGCAGCAGCCCACGCTGAGCCGCGGCCACCAGGAAGCGTTGCAGCCGGACCTCGGCGTCGAGATCCACCGCCGGAGGATCGCCGCCGACAAAGTCGCAGACTTCGGCCCAATAGGCCGACCCACCGAGAATGCCGCTGGTTTGGCCGAGAATGAACACCTCGTCTCCCGGCGAGTCGAAATAACTGGCAACCCGGTCTTCCACATTGTCCAGCAGGCCGATCATGCCGATGGCAGGGGTAGGATCGACCGCGCCGCTGGGGCTCTCGTTATAGAAGGAGACGTTGCCCCCAGTGACCGGAGTGCCGAAAGCGCGGCAGGCGTCCCCAATCCCCCGGCACGCCTCGGTGAACTGGAAGAAGACCTCGGGTTTTTCGGGGTTCCCGAAATTGAGGCAATTGGTGATCCCCAACGGTTTGGCTCCGCTCGAGGCCACGTTGCGGGCCGCCTCTGCCACGGCGGCCTTGCCTCCCTCGTAGGGATCGAGGGCAACCAGCCGGGCATTGCAGTCGACCGACATGGCAATGCCGAAGCTGCTGCCCGGGACCCGGATCACGCCGGAGTCAGAGCCCGGAGGGAGCACCGTGGAGGCCTGCACTGTCGAATCGTATTGCTCGTAGACCCAGC
The DNA here is from genome assembly GCA_963825815.1 of uncultured Gemmatimonadales bacterium. Classification (GTDB taxonomy): domain Bacteria; phylum Gemmatimonadota; class Gemmatimonadetes; order Gemmatimonadales; family GWC2-71-9; genus CAVVWJ01. The sequence continues at coordinate 305,032 of CAWGVB010000025.1, forward strand.
GCTTGCTCGCGATGTTCGGGTTGTCGAGCAATAGCTCCAGTGCACCCTCGAGATCGACCGCCGGCTCGCCCGGATCGATCTGCGATCTCCGGAGCCGAGCCGCCTCGCCTTCTTCGGCTTCGGGGTGATAGACCGGGCAGTCTTCGACCAGCTGGCGACCTGGAATGGAGACCACCGTCTGCCCATGGTGCTTGACCCGGAACATGCCATCGTCGGTTACTCGCCCGATCTCGGTGGCAGTGAGCTCCCATTTGGCGCACACCGCCTGGACCTCCGCCACCCGGGCTGGCTCCGCCACCACCAGCATGCGCTCCTGCGACTCGGACAGGAGAATCTCGTACGCCGTCATTCCCGGTTCCCGGGTAGGAACCAGTCCGGTGTCGATCTCCACCCCCACGCCGCCCCGTGCAGCCATCTCTGCCGAAGAGCTGGTGAGTCCGGCGGCTCCCATATCCTGAATCGCCACGATCAGCCCCGAGGTGATCAGCTCCAGGCTCGCTTCCAGCAGCAGTTTTTCGGTGAAGGGATCTCCCACCTGAACCTGGGGTCTCCGGCTCTCGCTCCTCTCGGACAGTTCCTCCGAGGCAAAGCTGGCGCCATGAATGCCATCCCGGCCGGTGCGGGCACCCACCGCCAGCAGGACGTTTCCCACGCCGTGCGCGGCCGCTTTGATCAGATGGTTCTCCTGGAGCAGCCCTACGCACATCGCGTTCACCAGCGGATTGCCGCTGTACCCCGGAGCGAAGTTCACCTCGCCGCCGAGTGTAGGTATGCCCACGCAGTTTCCGTAATCTCCGATTCCGCGCACCACGCCGGCAAAGAGGTAGCGGTTGCGGGGGTGATCCAGCGGACCGAAACGGAGGCTGTTGAGGAGAGCGACCGGACGGGCACCCATCGTGAACACGTCACGCAGAATCCCACCGACGCCGGTGGCGGCCCCCTGGTAGGGTTCGACCGCAGAAGGGTGGTTGTGTGACTCGATCTTGAAGGCCACCGCCCAGCCATCCGGCAGCCGGAGCACTCCGGCGTTCTCCCCGGGACCCTGAATCACTTGTGGTCCGGCGGTGGGGAAAGATTTCAGCACCGGCCGGGAGTGCTTGTACGAGCAGTGTTCCGACCAGAGTGCCGAGAAGACGCCGAGCTCGGTGAAGGTGGGCGTCCGGCCCAGCAGGTCAACGATCCGGCTGTATTCGAGCTCGTTGATGTTGTGCTCCCGCACGAGCTCGGGAGTCACCGGACGCTCCCCGGGCCCGGTGAACGTCTTGCTGGCTGCACTGGCGACGCCGGAAACCGTCACTACCGCTCCTTCAGCTGAGAGGGTTGCCCGGATCGTGAATGGGGTGGTCCGCCTGACGCGCCCGGGGAGACCGGCGGAAAGTGGACAGCGCGTCGGAGAGCACTCGGGTGAAGACATTGGGCCGATCTTCGTGAGCTACGGCCTCCAGCTCCCCGGCCTCGAGCCACATGCCGCCGCAATGAGGACAGGTCTCGATCTGCACGCCGTGAACGGTGCTGCTGGTAAGATCGAAGCCATCCTTGGGGCACTTCATGTAGTGCGACGCGCGTTCCGCCGCCGTGGCGGCCGCCTGGGCGCGCTCCCGCTCACGCCGCATCAACTCGGCGTCTTCCCGGGCAAAGTATTCCTCTTCGTTACGACTGGGTTTGTCCGACTTCATGCCTGAGTCCTCGAGCTAGCGGCATTCTGATGCGACGAGATGGGGGAGCTGAAGAACCCGGCCCCTCCAGTGAGGCCGAGCAGACGGTCGATGGCGCGCTCGGGATGGGGCATGATGCCCACGATGTTCCCGGCGGCATTGCAGATGCCGGCGATATGGTTGGTAGAGCCATTGGGGTTCGGCTGGAACGGCGAGCGCTCGGTGGCGGCGACGTACCGGAGCACCACCAGGCCTTCCGCCTCGAGCATTCGCAGCGTGTCTGGGGAGGCCACATACCGTCCCTCTCCATGAGCAACCGGCAGGCGCAGGCGCGCGCCGGGCTCGTAATCGCAGGTGAACGCGGTGTCGGTTTGCTCGACCGTGACATCCACCGGCTTGGACACGAACGTGAGCCCCGCATTTCTCAGCAGCGCTCCGGGCAGCAACTGGGCCTCGCACAGGATTTGGAATCCATTGCAGATCCCGAGCACCGGTCCGCCCTCGGCTGCGTGGCGCTCCACCGCCGGCATGATCGGGCTGAAGCGGGCAATGGCGCCGGTCCGGAGATAGTCGCCATAGCTGAATCCGCCGGGAAGGATGACGATGTCGGCGCCCTTCAGGTCGGTGTCGCGATGCCACACGAAGAAGGCATCTCCGCCGTGGCTCTGCGCCGCACGCAGGGTATCGAAATCGCAGTTGCTGCCGGGGAAGCGCACGATCGCCACCCGGGCCATCAGTCTTCCTCCACGGCCAGCAGGTAGTCTTCGGTAACCGGATTGGCCAGCAACTTGTCGCACATCAGCCGGGCGCGCGCTTCTGCCTCATCCCGTGAGCCGGCATCCACGTCCAGCTCGATCGCTCGGCCCACCCGAACGGCTCCGGCTTCGGCAAAACCGAGAGCGGATAGCGCGTGCTCGACGGCCTGCCCCTGGGGATCCAGCAGCCCGGTCCGGGGCATCACTCGCACGTGTACGCGAAAGGTCATTATTCGGGCTCCTGTCGGCGGTCTCCTGAGTGCCTTCGGCGCTCATGCGAGAGCGGTGGCGGCAGCGTGGGATCATGCGCGTCAGCCACCCGCTCGCCGATCACCGTGACCGGCTCCGGCCGTTCCATCAATCCCAGCACCGTGGTCCGGATTAATCCGAAGACCATGTACAACAATCCCAATGGAAACAAAAAATACTCAGGCGCGAAGATTCCGCCGAGCAGAATGAGGAGATGTAGGGTGAGGCCCAGAATCCCTCGCGCGCTTCGGACCCCGATCGGAGGGAACTTCGGGTACTTGACGTTGCTGACCATCAGCACCGCCAGCAGCAGCATGAGCACCACCAGTCCCTCGTGCTGCAGATCCATGTACGCCAGCGAGGCGCGATACCAGTTGGTCTGGCTGAAGGGATAGTAGACGGCCAGCGTCATGCCTGCCGAGGGCGAGGGCATTCCGGTGAACCAGCCGGTGGAAGGTTTGCCGGCGGACAGCACGTTGAAGCGGGCCAGGCGGAGCGCAACCGCGACCACGTAGATGTAGCACAGGATCCAGGCGAAACGCCCCGCGTTCGAGAAATCGAGGAAGTACATCAGCAGGGCAGGGGCCACCCCGAAGGAGATCAGGTCGACCAGCGAATCGAGCTCCGCGCCGAAGCGGGTCCCGGTGCCGGAGAGTCGGGCCACCCGGCCATCCAGCATGTCGAGAATCCCGGCGAAGACGATGAACCATCCCGCCCACCGGAAATTGCCGTTGAAGGCCGACACGATAGACCAGAAGCCAAAGAACAGATTGCCGAGCGTGAAGGCACTCGGCATCACGACCACAACGTGGCGCATGGTGGGTCGGGGAAGGCGCTCGCGCCGTTGTCTCAGCTCCATTCGGCCACCACGGTCACTCCTACCAGTGTGTTATCGCCAGTTTTGACCAGGACGCGGGTATTCGCTGGAGGCAGGAAGAGGTCGACTCGAGAGCCGAAGCGGATCATCCCCATCCGTTGCCCCTGCTGCACTCGGGTTCCCACCTCGTGATCGGTAACGATCCGCCGGGCGATCAGACCCGCGATCTGACGGACAAGAACCTTGCCCCGCCCATTCATCAGCCCAACGCTGGACTGTTCGTTGTCCAGACTCGACTTTTCAGCCGCGGCGTGACCGAACTTGCCGGGGTTGTACTGCCGGTACTCCACCGTTCCGTCCGTCGGGTACCGATTCACGTGACAGTTGAACACGTTCATGAAAATCGAGATCCGCATGGCCCGGCCCCCGAAGAAAGCAGGCTCCTCGACCTCGACGATGCTCACGACCTTGCCATCGGCCGGAGCCAGGATGAGTCGGTCTCCTCGCTGGCCCTGGCGATTGGGGTCTCGAAAGAACGCTACCACCCAGATAGCCAGAACGGTCCAGAGCACCGCAGCGATCCACCACGTCGGCGTGGCGTAGCGCCAAACTGCCAGCCAGAGCGCCAGTGAGATGGCCCAGGCCCCGACGATGAACCAGCGCCCCTCCGGTGCCGTTCGGATCACGGCTCCACCACCAGCTCACGTCCGGTAAGAAGGCGGAAGGCCTCGAGATAGCGTCGGCTGGTGGCCTGCACAACTTCAGGCAGGAAGCGCCAGGCGGAGGGGCTTCGCCGTTCCATTGGCTGGCCGCCTTGAGGGAAGCCAGGTAGTCCCGGAGCGGTTGCTTGTCAAAGCTGGGCTGGGGGTGACCCTGCTGGTAGCGGTCGGCCGGCCAGAAACGGGAGGAGTCGGGCGTCAGAAGCTCATCGATCAGGCGCAGATCGCCGTGCAGGTCCATGCCAAACTCGAACTTGGTGTCGGCGATGATGATGCCGTTCCGCGCGGCGTGGTCCCGGCCTGCCTCGTAGATGGCAAAGCTGGCCTGCCGGAGCCGCTCCGCCAGATCGGGCCCGAGCGTCTCGGCCACGGCATCGAAGGTGATATTGAGATCGTGGCCGGTTTCAGCCTTGGTTGCGGGCGAGAAGAGTGGAGGATCCAGGCGCTGGCTTTCCACCAGTCCCTCCGGCAGCCGCTCGCCCGCCAAGGTTCCCCGATGGCGATATTCCGCCCAGGCCGACCCCGACAGATAACCGCGCACCACACATTCGAAGGGCACGGGCGGGGCCCGCCGAACCAGCATGGCCCGGCCCGCCAGCTCGGAGCGGACGCTTCCCAGCTCAGGTATGCGGTCGATGATTTCTCCGGTTCGCGCGGTGATGTAGTGCGAGGGAAATACGTCGGCCAGGCGCTCGAACCAGAAGGCACTGATCTGAGTCAACACTGCGCCCTTGTACGGCACCGGCTCCCGCATCACCACGTCGAACGCGCTCACCCGATCGCTCGCGACGATCAGAAGATGCTCGTCGTCTACCTCATAGACCTCGCGCACCTTTCCCCGGCGAAGCAAAGGGAGCGGCAACCGGCTCTGCACCAGCGTGGCCTGCGGCCTCATACCACTACCTCCGTTGCTTCGGCCTCTGCTGCCAGCGGCCGGGCCCGGCCCAGCAGCGGCTGCAGGTACTCCTCGATGAACTCCGGTACCTGCTGCGCTGCCCTGCCGGTGTAGTTCACCGGGTCCAGCTCGGCCTGGAGGGTAGCCGTCGAGACGCCGCGGAAGGCTGGATCGGCCGCGAGCCGTGCCAGCAGATCGTTGGTTTGGCCTCGGCTCACGGCCTCTGCCACGGCCAGGCTGTGCCGCCGGATCACCTCGTGCAGCGCCTGACGGTCGCCTCCCGCGGCAACACCCAGCATCAGCCAGCGTTCAGTCGCCATGAACGGCATCTGGTCCGCCACGTGCCGCTGGATCACGTCTTCCCGAACCTCGAGTCCCGCCGCGATGTTGGTGGCCAGAACCAGAATCGCGTCTGTGGCCAGGAAGCCCTCGGGGAGGGTGAGTCGCCGGTTGGCGCTGTCGTCCAGGGTGCGCTCCAGCCATTGGGTTGCTGCCGTCTGCGAGGTGTTGGCCGGCAATGCCATGACGTACCGGGCCAGGCCGCTGATCCGTTCCGCCCGCATCGGGTTGCGCTTGTAGGCCATGGCGCTGGAGCCAATCTGCTCCGACTCGAAGGGCTCCAGCAGCTCTCCCTCGTGCTGCAACAACCGGAGATCACCGGCCATTTTGGAGGCCGACTGCGCGATGCCGCCGAGGGCCTCCAGCACCACGCTGTCGGCCTTGCGGGAATAGGTCTGGCCAGTCACCGCGAAGGTCTGCTGAACTCCCAGCTTGTTCGCAACCCGCCGGTCGAGCTCGCGGACCTTCTCGTGGTTCCCCCCGAACAGCTGAAGGAAAGAGGCCTGCGTGCCCGTGGTACCCTTGCAGCCGCGCAGCCGGAGCACCTCGATCCGGTGACACATCTCCTCCACGTCGAGGGAGAAGTCCTGCATCCACAGGGTGGCGCGCTTTCCGACCGTGGTGAGCTGGGCCGGCTGGAAGTGAGTGTACGCCAGGCAGGGAAGTCCGGCATAGCGGGTGGCAAATCGCTCCAGCGCTTGCAGCACGGCAATCAGCCGCCCCAGCAGCAGACGCAAACCGTCGCGCATGACGATCAGGTCGGCGTTGTCGGTAACAAACGCGCTGGTGGCGCCCAGATGGAGGAAAGGCCGAGCCGCCGGCGCCTGGTCGCCAAAGGCGTGAATGTGAGCCATGACATCATGCCGGAACCGGCGCTCGTAGCGGGCGGCCGCGGCCAGATCGGCATCGTCGAGGTGGGCGCGCATCTGCGCGATTGCCGAATCGGGAATATCCAGGCCCAGCTCCCGCTCGCTCTCGGCCAGAGCCAGCCACAGCCTGCGCCAGAGGGAGATCCTGCGAGCCTCGCCCCACAGCGTCTGCATCGCAGGCGACGCGTAACGCGTGCTCAGCGGAGAACGCCAGCCCTCGTCGGTCATCGGAAGATCAGATCGGTAAAGGTGACCTGTCCTTCCCGCTCGACGTAGATCCGGACCACCTGGCCCGGCCGGACGTTCATCAGGTCGGAGACATCCGCGGCACTGCGAACCGGCGATCGGTTAATGGCCAGGATTACGTCTCCCTCCTGCAGCCCGGTCGCGCGACTCACCTGAGGCGAAATCCGAAAGATGAGAGCACCCTGCTCGCTCCGGATGGTGCGCTCCGCTTGAATGGCGGGGGTCACGTTGATCAACTGGAGATCCTGGAGCACCGTGATCTTTTCAGCGGTGACGGTGGGGAGGTCGCCCGTCACGATCCGCCGCTGGGCGGTGCCGCTCCCGCTCCGCTGGACCACGGTCACCGTGTCGCCCACGTGGAGGTCGAGCTTGACCGCCTCCCAATCGAGATAGTTTCGAAGCCGCCGGCCGTTGGCCTCGACCAGAACATCGCCTGGTCGCAGGCCGGCCCGCGCCGCCGGACCACCGGGCGCCACACTGGAGAGCGCCACCCCACCCTGACTCTTCCATTCCCGCATGGCACTCGCTCCCTCGACCTCGAGCCCAACCCAGGCGCGGCGCACGGTGCCGCTCTTGATGATCTCGTCGGCTACCCGGACGGCCCGTTCGATCGGAATGGCGAACCCCAGCCCGACCGACCCGCCGCTGCTACTGAAGATCGATGAGTTCACTCCGACGACTTCACCCAGCGCGTTGGTCAGCGGCCCGCCCGAGTTCCCCGGGTTGATGGCGGCATCGGTCTGAATCATGTCCAGATATAGTCCGGTCTGCTCGCCGCCCGGAAGAATGTTGCGTCCGGTGGCGCTCACCACTCCAACGGTGACGGTCGGCTCCGCGTTGCCCAGCAGGTACGCATATGGATTTCCCAGGGCGACCACCCATTCCCCAATCATCAGGTCGGTGCTGCGACCCACTGCCACGGTCGGCAGCCCCTCCCGCTTAACCCGCAGCACCGCGATATCGGTAACCGGGTCTTCGCCCAGCACCGTGGCCGGCAGGTCGCTGCCGTCGGGCAGGGTGACCACCACTCGCTCGGCATTGGCCACGACGTGTTGATTGGTGACGATGATGCCGCTGGACCGAAGGATGAAGCCGGTTCCGTAGCCCTGGACGACGCGAGCTCCTTCCGGGACAAAGAAGAAATCCCAGGGTGAGCGGGGCGTCACCTGCTGGCGCGAGGTAACGTTGATCGAGACGACCGAGCGGGATACCCGATCCGCGGCGGTGACCAGCGCGGTGCGGCGGGAAACATCGATACTGTTCTGGGCCGAAGCCACCCGAGATGACGCTTGGGCTCCTGCGGTCGCAACCCTGAGCTCTCGCCTGGGCGCATCGCGGCATCCGATGGATGCCAGGCCCACTGCCAGCAGAAGGCTAGCTGACCGGCGCGGCAGCATGGGTTGCCTCGACTGGGTACTCGAACAGCTCCGGCGGATACGTCACCGCGCTGAAGTAAAGGCCCTGCGGCGGAGCTGGCGGACTGGTCTCGCTGTTATCCTGCCGCATCAGCAGGGCATCGATGTCGTCCAGCGGGCGCCGGCCCAACCCGATCTCGACCATGGTGCCTACCAGCATCCGAACCATGTGATGGAGGAACCGATCCGCCTCCACGTGATAGCTCACGCCCCGCTGGTCAGGCCGGTGCTCCCACCGGGAGAGCAGCAGCCGGCAGCGGTGGTGCGGCTTATCGCCCTTCGCGGCAAAGGCCTTGAAGTCGTGCTCGCCCCGGAGCCGCTCAGCAGAAGACTGGAGCATCGCAAAATCCAGCGGACGCCTGAGCGCCCACTCGAAGCGGCGGCGAAAGGGTGAAGCGGAGGCCTGATCGGTTCCGATGTCGTAGCGATAGCGCCGGGAAACCGCCGACTTTCTGGCGTGAAATCCGGCCAGCATGGGATGCACCGATGCCACCCAGCAGTCTCCGGGCAGCAAAGCGTTCAGTGCGCGATGAAGGGATTCTTCGGTCCAGCCGGCCGGAGCGGTAAAGCTGACGCCCTGACCTACCGAGTGGACGCCGGCATCGGTGCGGCCGGCGGCGTGGACTGCCATGTGGCGGCCGAAGATGCGTTCGAGGACCCGCTCGAATTCAGCTTGAACCGAACGGCCGGCCGGCTGACGTTGCCATCCGACAAAGCCGGTGCCGTCGTAGTGAAGCGTGGCGAGGAAGGTCCGGCTCACCGCCGGAATTTAGCCGAGGCCCAGACTCGGAGCAAGCCTGCAACTGCTTGTCAGAATTGACAAAAGGCCTCTTCGGCGGATACACTTTCCCTCCTTCGCCTCTCCCCATGAGCTACCCCAACCCGGCCCACAGGTCATACCGGTAATGGACGACTCCGCCCTTCGTTCTGCAGTGCAGAAGCTGTCCCAACGGCTCTCCCTGGAACGGGAAGAGGCGGGGGCCGCGTTCGATGCGCTGATGGAAGGACGGTTTAGTCCGGCCCAGGCAGCCGCGTTGCTCATCGGACTCAGGATCAAGGGCGAGACGCCCCAGGAAGTGGCGGGAGCAGCTCAGGCCTTGAGACGGGCCATGCTTCAGGCCGACCTGGGAGAGCGGGATGCCCTGGTGGATACCTGCGGAACCGGGGGAGGGCGGGTTGGCACGTTCAACATCTCAACCGCGGCCGCTTTTGTCGTCGCCGGGGCCGGCGTTCCCGTCGCCAAACATGGCAACCGGAGTTACACCTCCCGCTGCGGGTCCGCGGACGTCCTGGAGGCGTTGGGCATCGACATCGTCATGGATCCCGGGAAGGCGGCGCGGGTGCTTCGCTCCAGCGGTGTGGTGTTCCTGTATGCCCCGAATTACCACCCGGCCATGCGTCATCTCGGCCCGGTGCGCAAAGAGCTCGGGGTGGCCACCATCATGAATCTCCTGGGTCCTCTGGCTAATCCCGCCGGGGTAACTCGCCAAGTGGTGGGCGTCTCGGATGCTTCTCGCGGGGCGATAGTAGCGGAGGCGCTCGCGGAGCTTGGCGCCAGGCACGCGCTGGTGCTGCACGCCGCCGTGGGCATGGACGAGATCAGTCCCTCCGGATGCACCTACGTCTGGGAAGTGCTGGAGGGGAGCACCCGCAGCTGGGAGCTGGATCCCGCTCGCCTGGGACTGGAGTGCAATGACCTGGATGATTTGTCAGGGGGTGACCCGCAGCAGAATGCTGACCTGATCATTCGGCTCCTGGCGGGTGAGGAAAGCGGGGCTCGACTCTGCGCGGCGCTGCTCAACGCGGCAGCGGCGCTGTACGTCTCAGGCAACGGCTGGTCTCTGGAAGAGTCGGCCGAACGTGCCCGTGCCGCCCTGGAGAGTGGCGCCGCGGCTCTGGCGCTCCAGCGCTTCCGGGCGGCGGCACCAAGGCCTCTGGCTCAGGCGTAGCTCTAATATTTGCGGATGACGCCGACCACCACACCCTGGATGAGCACGTCCCGCTCCTGAAACCGCATCGGCTGCATGGTGGCGTTGGCCGGCTGAAGCCGGATCCATCCGCCGGGCTCACGGTAGAACTTCTTGACGGTGGCTTCGCTGCCGTTGACCAGAGCGATGACCATTTCGCCGTTCTCGGCGGTTTGCTTGCCGTGGACCACGACGATGTCGCCATCGACGATGTGCTCGTCGACCATCGAGGCGCCCTCGACCTTGAGCGCATAGTTTGGCCCGCGCCGGGGAAGCATGTGCTCGGGCACGGCAATGCTTTCCTCCTGCATCAGCGACTCGATAGGGGTGCCGGCTGCAACTTTTCCGAGCAGGGGAACTTCGCTGGCCGACGACGTGCCCCGGGGTGGCAGCACCTCGATTGACCGGCTCTCGTTATAGGACCGCCGGATGTACCCCTTGCGCTCCAGGTTGGTGAGGTGCTCGTGGACGGTGGCCAGCGACTGAAAGCCGAACTTCTCCGCGATCTCCTCGAAGCTTGGCGCGTATCCCTGCCCGTTGATGTGGGTCTGCAGATAGCCGAGGATTTCACTCTGGCGCTTGGTCAGCGGCATCCGGATTCCTCCATGAGGTGATTGCGGCAGACGTATTGACCGAATAGAGCCCGAAAAAAGGTACCCGAATACCCGCCGAAGGACAAGATGCCCGGACGCCTGGACCAGATCCTCAGCACAACCCGCCAAAGCCTTCCCGCCCTGCAGGGAAGGAGGGCTGCCCTCGAACGGGACCTGGAGCGAGCTCCGTCGATTCCACCCTCGTTACGGTCAGCGCTCCGGCGTCCCACTGTGGCCGTCATTGCCGAGCTGAAGCGGCGTTCCCCGTCCGCCGGGAGCATCCGTGAGGATCTGGATCCTGCCCATCGGGCCTCACTCTACGAGCAACATGGCGCCGCAGCTATCTCCGTCCTGACGGACGGCCCATTCTTCGGTGGCTCGATGGAGGATCTGCGTACCGCCGCCGATAACTGTTCTTTGCCGATCCTGCGCAAGGATTTCATCCTGGATGAGGTCCAGGTGCTCGAAGCCAGAGCCGCGGGGGCGTCGGCGGTCCTCCTGATTGTCAGGGTTCTGGGGAAGGCTCGACTGAGATCGCTGCTGCGATATTGCGGGGAGCTAGGACTCGATGCCCTGGTCGAAGTCCATACTCAGTCCGAGCTGGAAATCGCTCTGGACAGTGAGGCCGAGATCGTGGGGATCAACAGCCGGGATCTGGACACCTTCACCATCGAGACGGAAGCCGCCTGGAGGCTGCTGGGGAAGGTGCCCAGCGCGACAATCGCCGTGGCGGAGAGTGGCATCGCACGCCAGGCGGACGTGGTCAGGGTTGCCCGGGCCGGCGCCGATGCGGTGCTGGTGGGAACAGCGCTCTCCGGAAGCCCGGCCCCGGAGAAACTCCTGCGCGAGCTCTCAGAGGTCCAACGACATGACCGCTAAGGTGAAGATCTGTGGACTCATGCGGGCAGAGGACGCGGCAACCGCGGCTCGGGCCGGCGCGGCCTATCTGGGCGCTGTTTTTGCTGCGGGACCCAGGACTGTCACCCGTAGTCAGGCCCGCGAGTTGGTTGCCGCAGCGGACGCCGTGCCGGTTTTCGGTGTCTTTGGTGAACAGCCGGTCGAGGAAATCCTCCAGATCTGTGCGTCCGCAGGGCTTAGCGGCGCCCAGCTCCATGGCTCCTATTCCCGGGCAGACGCACAGCGGCTCCGCAGCGAAGGACTCGAGGTTTGGCGCGTCGTGCGAATCGCGGCGCCGGCCGATCTGGATCTTGTGGCCACCGCCATTCCCGATTCTGACGCAGTGCTGGTCGAGCCGCGCGTCTCCCGAGCCCTGGGTGGGACCGGGATCTCGCTCGACCTGGCAGTTGCCACGCAAGCTCGAGAGCGGCTGAGCGGCCATACAATGGTGCTGGCCGGTGGACTTACCCCCGAATCCGTCTCCGATGCCCTGGCCCTGGTCCGCCCCGAGATAGTGGACGTGAGCTCCGGCGTGGAGCGACGCCCCGGCGAGAAGGACCCCGACAAGATTCTGAATTTCGTGGAGGCTGTTGTTGCTCATAGCCCGATCACCTGAGGTCTCAGGCCGGTTTGGCCCCTATGGTGGCCGCTACGTACCCGAAACTCTCGTCGCCGCACTCGATGAGCTGGCGGCAGTCTATGACGGCGCCCGGGCCGACCCGGCATTCTGGAGCGAGCTGGAAAGCCTGCTTCACGAATTCGTCGGCCGACCTTCGCCGTTAACCGAAGCCCCTCGGTTCAGCCGCAGTGTAGGTGCTCGAGTGGTCCTCAAGCGGGAGGACTTGAATCACACGGGGGCGCACAAGATCAACAACACCATCGGCCAGGCCCTGCTCGCCCGACGGATGGGCAAGCGGCGGATCATTGCCGAGACCGGCGCGGGGCAGCATGGCGTCGCGACCGCCACGGTGTGTGCCCACTTCGACCTGGAATGCGTGGTCTACATGGGCGCCGAGGACGTCGAGCGCCAACGCCTGAACGTGTACCGGATGCAGCTGCTCGGCGCCACGGTCGTCCCGGTGGAGTCAGGCACCCGCACCCTGAAAGATGCGACCAACGAAGCTCTGCGCGATTGGGTCACCAACGTGCCGACCACGCACTACATCATCGGGTCGGTGGTTGGGCCCGATCCCTTCCCCCGGATGGTCCGCGACTTCCAGTCCGTGATCGGGCGGGAGGCGCGGGAACAGATGCTCGCTCGTTTCCAGTCCCTGCCGCACACGGTAGTGGCCTGCGTTGGGGGCGGCTCCAATGCGATGGGGATCTTCAGCGGATTTCTCGATGACAAGGAAGTGCGGTTGATCGGAGTCGAGGCAGCCGGCGAGGGTCTTGGCTCGGGCCATCACAGCGCCACCCTCAGCGCGGGAAGCCCGGGCGTCCTCCATGGAAGCCTGAGCTACCTGCTGCAGGACGCCGATGGCCAGGTGGCACCGGCCCACTCGATCTCCGCCGGCCTGGATTACCCCGGGGTTGGGCCCGAGCACAGCTTCCTGCGCGATACCGGGCGAGTCAGCTATGAGACCGCCACCGATGCCGAGGCCCTGGCTGCTTTCCAGGACCTCTGCCGGCTGGAAGGCATCATCCCCGCGCTCGAGACGGCTCATGCTCTGGCCTGGATTCGCCGGGCGGCGGGAAGCTTCCCCCCGGAGGCCCTGGTCCTGGTGTGCCTCAGCGGCCGGGGCGACAAGGACGTGGCGCACGTCGCCGCTACTCTGGGCATCCGGCTGTGACCGCGCAGCCCGAGGTCCAACCCACGACGGTGCCCCCGGCTCTAGGTGGTCGAGCTGATGGGGGCAATGGTCAAGGCGCTTCGGGCGTTCCAGATCTACCTGCCGAACAACCCGATCCATCAGCGCGCGGTCCAAAATGTCCAGGCAGCTTGTGCTCCGATCTGGTCGGGAACCGACGAGCTGGTGCTGAACATCTCCGAGTCTGAATTCACCTGGGAAGAGCAGGTCGTCTATCGGCAGCCCAACAAGAACGAGAGCCTGAGCTGGAGCTTGTTCAAGGACGGCATGCGCGCCGTGACGATCCGGCGGGGCGCCGAGCAGAAGGAGCTGCCACTCCTTCTGGCCACGATCGAACCAGGCGCGATTTCTGCCACCCGATGCCGGCGACGACTTGCCGACTCTCCTGTGGGAGCACGAGTTCGAATTCATCGAGTACCGCTTCATCGATTTCTTCACCGGCGAGGGTGGCGGCACGGCGATGCCTCAGGCCATCGGCCCGGCGGCCGGTCAGGGAATGACTCCCGCCGACCGAAAGGCACAAGTCGCCGAGGAAGCCCCCGCTCGAGCCAAGAGTCTGATCGAGATCGACGATGTCGACTCCACACTCTACTTCCTGGAGGAGGCGGAAATCAGCTACCTGGCTCGGGAGCTGGAGGAGGAATATCAGCGAGACGTTCGAGGCAGCGCGTTCAACATTCTGTTCGATCTGTTCGAGATCAATTCGGACCTGAACATCCGGCAGGAGATCCTCCGGGTACTCGAGCGCCTGTTCCCCAATCTTCTGAACGCCCGCGACTATCGGAGCGCCGCTGCGGTGCTCCGCGAATCCAAGCTGCTCCGGGACAAAGCGGTGCAACTGCAGCCGGAGCTCACCGAGCGGCTCGAGGTCTTTGTCACCAAGTTGAGCGAGCCCGCCATCGTGGGACAGCTGCTGCAGTCCCTCGACGAGGCGAGCCATCTCGGCGTGGAGACCCATGCCGCCGAGGTGTTGCGCGAGCTTCGGGCGACTGCCCTCGAGCCCCTGGTGGGCTGGTTACCCAATCTCACCTCCGACCCGCTGCGCAAGATGCTGGAGGAGGTCGTCGATCGGCTGGCGCATAGCTATCCCGGCCGAGGTCCAGCGAATCCTCAAACTGCCCGAGTCGCCGGCTTTGCTCGGAATGGTCACCCTGTGCGGCCGCTTGGGTCTGCATCAGGCCGTTCAGGGACTGGCAGAGACCATCAGTCATCCTGATCCTGCCATCCGCCTTGCGGTGGTCCAAACGCTGGGACTGCTGGGCACCCCCGGCGCAATGACGGTGGTGGACAAAGCCATCGAAGACGAAGATCGAAACGTGCGGCTGGCTGCGGTACGGTCGGCGGGTTCTCGCGGCTACAAGGGCGCTCTCCGGCGAGTCGAAGCCGTGGTCCTGGGCAAAGCGATCAAGGACATGGATCTGACCGAGAAGATGGCCTTCTTCGAAGCCTATGGCTCCATTGCGGGCGCCAATGCGCTGAAGCCGCTCAGCGCGCTCCTGCTCGAGCGTGGCTTGCTGCGGATGAAAGAGCCGCCGGAGACTCGCGCGTGCGCCGCAATAGCGCTGGGGCGATTGAAGACTGCCGAAGCCCGGGAGGTCCTGCAGCGGGCCCAGGACGACAAGGAGCTGGTGGTTCGAAATGCCGTCAACCGCGCGCTGCGTGAGGCCGCCAAGTGAGCAGCCCGGTCGAGCTGGCCACCGGCGCTCCTGGCGATGACGGACAGCTTCGTCAGGGCGGCCGCTCACTCCTGCTCGCGCTGTACACCGCGCTTCGCAGCCTCAAGCTGTATCCCCTGGAGAACGCGACCGTTCAGAAGTCGCTGAGCGATCTCGACAACACCACCCGCGCGCTGCTCAGGAGCGAGATCGAGCTGGAGATCCGTCTGGCCGGCGACTTCATCTTCGTGAACTCCACCCGCCTTCGCCTCGAGCTCGACAACTACGCCTCGTTCAGCCACATCCTCGCGATCTTCCGGGGATACGAGATCGGGGCTCTTCGGGTGAAGACCGGCACCGACCGGCGGCAGTGGCAGATCTTCCTCAGCCTCCTGCTCAGCCTCTCGGGACGGGGCTCGCCGGAAGAACGGCTCAAGGAATTGCATGAGAAACTCGATGCGGCCAAGGTCGCCGACCTGGAGATCGAGCGCGGTCTACCCAATGAGGGCAGCAGCTCGGCCGAAGCCCGGCAGGCCTCGAAGCAGGTGTACGCTCAGGGCGTGGCGGTAACCAAGGATGTGATCGCCGGAGTCCGGCTGGGCCGAGCCACCGGGCTCAAGCGGGTGAAGCGCGCGGTGCAGATGGTGGTCGACCAGGTGCTCAACAACGAGATCTCGATGGTCGGCTTGACCACCATTCGCGATTACGACGAATACACGTTCACCCACTCGGTCAATGTCTGCATCTTCTCGGTCGCTCTGGGCAAGAAGCTGGGATTGTCGAAACCCCAGCTCTGCGACCTGGGCATGGCCGCCCTGCTGCACGATGTGGGGAAAGCGAGAATCCCGCCGGAAGTTCTGAACAAGGCGGGAAAGCTGGACGAGCACGAGTGGAAGGTCATCCAGTCGCACCCCTGGTACGGCGCTCTGACCCTCTTCAGCATGAGAGGCTACGAGGAGATTCCGTACCGGTCGATCCTGGTGGCCCACGAGCACCACATGAAATCGGACCTGACCGGCTATCCCAAAGTCGTCCGGCCTCGGGCCCTCGGCATTTTCTCGCGTATCGTCTCGGTGGCCGACGGCTTCGATGCGGCTACCACTCGCCGGGTCTACCAGACAGTGCCGATCGAGCCTGACCAGGTGCTCCGGGAAATGTGGGAGAACCCGAACCGGGGCTACGACCGCGTGCTGGTGAAGGCTTTGATCAATCTGATCGGCGTCTACCCGGTGGGGACCTGCGTCATCCTCGACAGCTTCGAGGTGGCCGTCGTCTCCGCGCCAAATCCGGACGGCGAACAGCTCAAGCGACCCCTGGTGCGGGTTGCGGTCAACGCCGACGGCGGCCCCGTTCCTGCACCGGGCATCGAAATTGATTTGGGCGAGAAGGATCAGAGCGGGGCGTACCGGCGATCGATCGTCAAAGTCACCAATCCATCGCGCTATGGGATCACAGTTGGCGATTACTTCGTCTGATTCTCCGCTCACGCGGACCTGGGCTGCCCTCCGTGCCGACGGACGGCGGGCCCTCATCCCCTACCTCACGGCGGGCTACCCCACCCGGGAGACCAGTGCCGCCGCCATTCGGGCAGCCGCCGAGGTAGCGGACATCATCGAAGTTGGGGTCCCGTTCAGCGATCCACTGGCCGACGGGCCCACGATCCAGCGCTCCACCTTCCAGGCGTTGCAGCAGGGCATGACCCTGGCTGGTACCTTCGAGCTCATTGCTGAGCTCGAGCTCAGCCGTCCCATCGTGTTGTTCAGCTACTTGAATCCGATTCTCCACTACGGCATGGACCGCTTTCTTGCCGATGCAGGCGCGCTGGGAGTCGCCGGATTGATCCTCACCGATCTGCCGGCCGGAGCCGATCCCATGGTCGAATCTGCGGTTCAGGGCAGCAGTCTCGATCTCATTCGGCTGATCGCCCCAACTACGCAAACATCGAGACTGAGGGTGGCCGTCGAAGGAGCCCAGGGATTCGTGTATCTGGTTGCCCGGCTCGGTGTCACCGGTGCGACTGCGTCATTGTCGGAGAATCTGGCCGAGTCGATCCGGCAGGTGCGGCGGGCCACTCCACTGCCGGTGGCGGTCGGATTCGGCATTTCAACGCCCGATCAAGCGCACACCGTGGGGCAGATGGCCGATGGTGTAGTCGTCGGAAGTGCCCTGGTGGACGTTCTGGGGCGCGACGGCGTCCGCGAAGCGGCCCGCTTTCTTCGCCGGCTTCGTGCGGGGCTGGACGGGGAGACTGGCAGATGACCATCAAGGTCCAGCGGCTGCTCGACGGCTACAGCAGAATGCTCTCGCTGGGCGGGCTCGTACTCCTGGGCGGAGTTCTGGCCATCGATTCCCGCTGGATGACCAGCCCCATTTCCACCGCTCTCTTGATGCTCAGCATCTTTGCCCTCCGCGCGGTGCCGGTCCGGCTGAGCAAGTATTCGTACCTGACCCAATCGGCAATACCCACACTGGTGGGAGCGGTCTGCATCGGTCCATCATCGGTTGCCGCCGCGCTCTGGGTAGGGGTGGCGGCGGCAGACGTCTTCGGACTCCGGAAGCAGCCGCGGGCCGGCCTGATCAACGCCGGCCGGGAAGTGATCGGCTTCGTCGCGGCCTATGGCCCCTACGCCGCAATTCTCGCCCTGGGCGGAAGCACCGAGTTGACGCTGGATTTCCTGCCGGCCGCGGCGATTCTCGTCGCCCTGTACTTCTTCCTGACAGGGCTCTCTTCTACTTCAGCCTGCTGGTCCGCAACAAGCTGGAGAGTGCCGAGAAAATCCTGATTCTGCGGTGGGAGATCAGCTCCTACCTGCTGACTCTGATCGCCAGCACCATCGTGGTTGCCACCCTGGCCAAGCTGGAGCCCGGCGCGTGGGTGGCCGTGGCGATCGCCCTGGGGGTCGTAGGTCTGCTCGCCCGTCAGATTCTGGATGAGGCGATCGGCGCCGAGGATCTGAACAAGGTTCACTTGATGGAAGCGGCTATCGCCAGCAATGCCACGCTTCAGGGCTCCTTCACCCAGATCGAGCGGCTGGGCTACCGCTTGCTCGATTGGAGCGACTTCCGGGTGTACCGGGTGCAGGGATCGCAAATTTCCCTGGTCTTCCGAAGCTCGATGGGCCGGCCCAATCGGCGCGAGCCGCCCCAGGAGATGGTGGCGCTCAGACAGGAAGTGCTGGAATCCCGGGAGCCGGTGGTGCTACGGGACACCCGCAAGGACGACCGCGTGGCTGGAGTGCTCGGTCACGCCCTGTCTCTGGTCATTCATCCAATCAGGTTTGGCGACGAGATCCTCGGCCTGCTGGAGGTGGAACATCAGAAGCGTCACGTGTACGGCTCCAAGGATCTGTTGGCCATGAGCACACTGGCGGGCCAGATGGCCACGGCGATTCATATCGCCGAGCTGCGGCGTCCGCTGGTGCTCACCGTGGGGCAGATCGGTGAACAGGTCACGTCGCTGGCCCGGGTTGCGGACTCGCTTCGAACCTCGGCGAGCGCGCTGGCCGAGGTCTCGCTTGGCATGCGTCAGGGCGCCATGGAGCTGGAGCGGTTCGCTACCGGCGGGCTCCGGGCCACCGGTTCCCTGGCGAATGCCTCGCAGGAGATGATGAGTCAGGGAGCCCAGGCTGCGGCGGCCAGCGGCACGGCCGCCGAGGTTGCGGCGCGCAACCGCGACGTGATCGGCGATGCCATCGCCCGGCTGGTCGAGCTGAAGGGTTTTGTCGCCGGAGGCGCCGATCGGGTGGCTTCCCTCGGCGCGCTGACTCAGCGCATCACCGGCTTCATCGGCACCATCCGTGAGATCGCCGATTTGACCAATCTCATCGCCCTGAACGCCGCGATCGAAGCGGCCCGGGCCGGCCGGGAGGGCAGGGGGTTTGCCGTCGTTGCCTCCGAGGTCCGGGAGCTCGCCTCTCAAAGTCTGCACGCCGCTCAGGAAGCCGGCGGGCTGCTCGGCGAAATCGCAGATCAGGTATCCTCCGTGTCCAGCCAGATGGAGCGCGGCCGGGATGTGGTGGCCGGCGTAGAGGAGCTGAGCGCGGATGCGGCCAAGGCGCTGGATGCGATCGTGGGCACCACTGGCGAGGCCGGTGGCCACGCCAAGGCGATTGCAGCCACCGCCGCACAACAGCGTGACGCGGTAAACTCTCTCACCGGCCAGATCGAGCAGGTTGCCGCCAGTTCTGCCAAGAGCCGGGCCGATACCGATACCCTTGCCAAGCGGGCGGGAGAAGCCTCGGCCGGACAGGCCGAGCTGGAGCGGGCCATCCGCGAGCTCGGCGACCTCGCGTCCGATCTCCAGCGGATCGCGAGTCACTTTGTTGTCGAGGTCTGAGCGAACACTGCCGGAGCAGGTCTACGTGGCGCTGGGCAGCAACCTGGGCGACCGGGAAGGCCACCTGCGGGCAGCGCGGGCGGCCCTGGCAGCTCTGCCGGATACCACTCTGGTCTCCGCCTCCAGCCATCGAGGAGACCGCGCCGCTGGGCGGCAAGCAACAACCTCCCTACCTCAATCAGATGGTCCTTCTGGAAACCCGCCTCGAGCCCCGGCAGCTGCTCCAGGCCCTGCAGACCATTGAGCAGGCGCAGGGTCGAAAGCGAACCGAGCGCTGGGGCTCGCGAACACTGGACCTGGACATCGTTCGCTTCGGAGAGAGGCGGGTAGCGGAGCCTGACCTTATCATTCCTCATCCCGAGCTGTCCAACCGCGACTTTTGGCGCCGAGAGCTGGCGGAATTGAAGCCCGATGAACGCTGACCCGCGGCCGCTCACGGTCACCGACCTGTTGACGATGAAGGCAGCAGGCAAACGCGTCGTCATGCTCACCTGCTATGACGCCATCTTCGCGCGACTGCTGGAAGACAGCGGCGTGGATGTGCTCCTGGTGGGCGACTCGCTCAATCAGGTGATCGCCGGTCACGAGACCACCTTGAGCGCCACGCTCGACCAGATGATCTATCATGCTGCTGCCGTCCGTCGGGGATCCCGCCGAGCGCTGGTCTTCGTGGACCTGCCATTCCTCACCTATCAGATCTCGATCCCTGAAGCGATCCGGAATGCGGGAAGAGTGCTGCAGGAAACCGGCGCTCACGGAGTGAAGCTCGAGGGCGGGGGCCACATGGTGGATACCGTCGCGGCGCTGGTGGAGCGGGGAATTCCGGTAATGGGGCATCTCGGCCTCACGCCGCAGTCGGTACATGCGCTCGGCGGCTACCGGGTGCAGGGAAGAGATGAGGAAGCCGCCGAGCGCCTGGTCAGAGATGCCAAGCTCCTGCAATCGGCCGGCGCCTGCGCCGTCGTTCTCGAGCTGATTCCCGCTGCCGTAGCCGGGCCGCGTATCTCAGTCGCTGACCATTCCGACCATTGGAATCGGAGCCGGACCCCACTGCGACGGTCAGGTTCTGGTGCTGCACGACATGCTCGGGCTCAACGAGCAGTTTGCCCCCAAGTTTCTCAAGCACTACGGCAAGTTGGGACAATCCGTGCGGGATTCAGTGCGGGCCTTTGCCGCCGATGTGCAGCGATGTTTGTGCTGACTGTCTCCTTTGGACTCTGGTTCGTCTTTGCTAAAGCATTTAACTGACTGCTCGACGCAAAATCGGGGCGGCTCGGGCACTCCCCACCTTCCCACCCAGAGCCGTTGACGTGACGCCGCGCCACGCCCCCGGCCGGAGTCGAGCAGCCGCCTAGATCTTGTGCCGCTGCAGCAGCTTGCGGCCGATGACCATGCGCTGGATCTCCGAGGTGCCCTCGCCGATCAGCAGCAGCGGCGCGTCGCGGTAGAGGCGCTCGATCTCGTACTCCTTCGAGTAGCCGTAGCCGCCGTGGATGCGGAAGGAGTCCTCGACGACCTCCTTGCCGGTCTCGGAGGCGAACAGCTTCGCCATGCCGGCCTCGAGGTCCGAGCGCTCGCCGGCGTCCTTCATGCGGGCGGCCTTGAGCGTGAGCAGGCGCGCGGCCTCGACCTTGGTGGCCATGTCGGCGAGCTTGAACTGGATCGCCTGGTGCTGGGCGATCGGCTTGCCGAACGTCTTGCGCTCCTGGCTGTAGCGCAGGCCGAGCTCGAGCGCGCGCTGGGCGATGCCGACGCCGCGGGCGGCGACGTTGACGCGGCCGACCTCGAGCGCGTCCATCATCTGGCCGAAGCCCTTGCCCAGGCCGGCCTCCTCGCCGCCGAGGATCATGTCCGCCGGGCACTTGTAGCCGTCGAAGACCAGCTCGGTCGACTCGACGCCCTTGTAGCCCATCTTCTTGATCTTGGGCGGGACGTCGAGGCCCGCGTAGTCGCCGGTGTTCTTGCTCTCGCCCGGCTCCTTCTCGCAGATGAAGCAGGTCATGCCCTTGTAGGGCGGGTCGGCGTCGCGGTCGGTCTTGGCGAGCACGAACACGACGCCGGACATCAGGCCGTTGGTGACCCACATCTTCTGGCCGTTGATCTCGTAGTGCTCGCCGCTCTTGACGGCGGAGGTCTTGATCGCCTGCACGTCGGAGCCGAGCTCGGGCTCGGAGAGGCTGAAGGCCGCGCGGATCTCGCCCGTGGCCATGCGCGGGAGCAGGCGCTCCTTCTGCTCGTCGGTGCCGAACTTCATCAGCAGGTAGGAGCCGATGAAGTGGGTGTTGACGACGCCGGAGATCGAGATCCAGCCGCGCGAGAGCTCCTCGACGATCATCGTGTAGGTCGTCAGGTCGAGCCCCATCCCGCCGTGCTCCTCGGGGATCGTGACCCCGAACAGGCCGAGCTCCTTCATCTGGTCGACGATCGGCGCCGGGAACTCGTCGGCCGAGTCGTAGTGCTCGGCGTTCGGGAGGATCTGCTCGTCGACGAACTGCCGGACCATCTCGATGATGGCCTTCTGCTCGTCGGTCTTCTCGTAGAACGGCTGCGCGGCTACGGCCATGGGTTCTGAGTACCTCGAGTGCGATCGGTTGGGAGCGCCGAGGATATCGGCGCGGGGCGGCTAGCCGCCGTGCTTGCCGTGGCCGTTGCCCGTTGCCGTTGCCCGTTGCCGTGGCCGTTCCCGTTGCCCCTTGCCGTGGCCCTTGCCGTTGCCCGTTGCCCGGGGTCGGGGCGGCGCGGGCGGGCGGCGGGCGCCGGCGGAGCGGGGGCGGGGGCCGGCGGCGCCGGGGCGGGCGCGGACTCTTCGGCTTCTTGGCCTTGGCGGGCTTGGGCGGCTTCGCGGGCTCGGCCGGCTTGGCCGGCTTCGCGGCCTTCGGCGGCTTGGCCGGCTTCGGCGGCCTTGGCGGCTCGTGGCGGCTTCGGCGGCTTGGCCGTTGCGCCGTTGCCGGCCTTGCCGCGGCCCGGCCCGGGTCGGCCGTCGGGACGAGCCCGGCGGTCTCGGTGCCGCTGCCGGTCTCGACCGCGGGGGCGGCGCGCGACGGGCGCGTCCCGCGCCGAGGCCCGACCGGCCGCGGCGCGAGGAGCCGCGGCGCGTCTGGTGCGGCCGGAGCCCTTGCGCGGCGTGGCGCGGCGCGACCGCGGTTCAGGCGGCCGGCGGCGGCCGGTGCGGCGGCTGCGGCACGCGCGGCGCGCGACGGCGCGGGCGCGGGCACGGCGCGGGTCGCGGCCCGGCGGCGCGAGCCGTGGAGCGGCGCGGCGCGCGCGCTTGCGCTGGCGCGCGAGGAGGCGCTGCGGCCCTTGACCTGCGCCGCGCGGGCCTCGCTGAGGCGCATGATCGCGTCGCTCTCGCGGCGGGGACTCGTAGCTGCCCGGGCGCGCTGCCGCCGGACTCGAGCGCGAGCAGCGCGAGCAACGCAGCGACGACGACCACTGCGGACAGGGACAGCCCGGGAAGGGAGACACGACTCATGGATGTAGTGGAGGATCCTCGGCCGCCGGCAGGAGCGGCCGCCCGCATCATGCGGAGATGCGGGCAATGGTAGGCGCCGTTGCGGCGGAACACGGCAGTTCGACGTTCCGGATTCCGGAAATTGCGGGTTTCGCGGCCCGCGCGGCCGCGGTCCGTAGGCTGCTGGTCCGTGGCCCCCAGGACCCAGTACGTGCGCGCCCGCGACGGCGTCTCGATCGCCTACCAGGTGCTCGGCGACGGCGAGCGCGACATCGTCTTCGTCCCCCAGACGTTCTCGGCCGTCGAGGCGCTCTGGGACCACCCGACGGTCGCGCGCTTCTTCGCCCGGCTCGGCGGGCTCGGCCGCGTGATCCTCTACGACCGCCGCGGCACCGGGATGTCGGACCGCACGGGCGGGACCGCGACGCTCGAGGAGCAGGTCGACGACGTCCGCGCGGTGATGGACGCGGCGGGCGCCGAGCGCGCCGACCTGATCGCGATCATGGAGGGCGGCGCGATGGCGATGCTGTTCGCCGCCTCGGCGCCCGAGCGGGTGCGCTCGCTCACGCTCTACGCCGCGTTCGCGCGCAGCACCCGGGCCGACGACTACCCCGCCGCCTGGTCCGCCGAGGAGCGCGCCGCGGCGATGCGCGTGATGGTCGACGAGTGGGGCGAGGGCGGCTTCGCCGCGCGCTTCGCCCCCTCCCACGCCGACGACGCGAGCCTGCGCGAGTGGCTCGGCCGGCTGCAGCGGATGGCGCTCGGCCCCGGCGAGGCGGCCGCGGCGATGGAGCTCAACGGCCGCCTCGACGTGCGCCACGTGCTGCAGACGATCCGCGTCCCGACGCTGCTGCTGCACCGCACCGACGACGCCGGGATCAGCGTCGCGCACTCGCGCTACCTCGCCGAGCACATCCCCGGCGCCCGGCTCGTCGAGCTCGACGGCCGCGACACGCTGCCGTTCCTGGGCGACTCGGACGCCGTGCTCGGCGAGATCGACGAGTTCCTCACCGGCGACCGCCGGCCGCCCGAGCACGACCGCGTGCTCGCGACCGTGCTGTTCACCGACATCGTCGGCTCGACCGTGCGCGCCGCGGCGCTCGGCGACGAGCCCTGGCGCGACCTGCTCGCCGAGCACGACCGGATCGTCCGCGCGTGCTTCGCCCGCCACCGCGGGCCGCGAGATCAAGTCGGTCGGCGACGGCTTCCTCGCGCTGTTCGACGGCCCGGCGCGCGCGGTCCGCGCGGCGCGCTCGATCGTCGCCGAGGTCACCGCGCTCGGGCTCGAGGTCCGCGCCGGGCTGCACACCGGCGAGGTCGAGCTGGTCGGCGACGACGTCGCCGGCCTGGCCGTGCACATCGCCGCGCGGGTGATGGGCGAGGCGCCGCCCGGCCGCGTGCTCGCCTCGAGCACGGTCCACGATCTCGTCGTCGGCTCCGGCCTGCGCTTCGAGGACCGCGGCCGCAAGGAGCTGCGCGGCGTGCCCGGCGAGTGGGGGCTGTGGGAGGTGACGGGTGAACTTCGCGCGCGACGTCGTCGAGGCGGCGCCGCCCGAGCGCCTCGCGATGGTCGAGCTGGCGCGCGACGGCGCGCGCCGCGAGTGGCGCTTCGGCGAGGTCGCCGAGCAGGCCGGCCTGCTCGCCGCGCACCTCGGCGCGCACGGCGCGCGCCGCGGCGACGTCGTGCTGACGCTGCTCGGCAACCGGCCCGAGTGGGTGCTGGCGATGGTCGCCTGCTTCCGCGCCGGCTACGCCGTGCTGCCCTGCACCGAGCAGCTGCGCCCGAAGGACCTGCGGCTGCGGCTCGACGGTCACCGGCCGGCGCTCGTGATCGCCGACGAGCGCAACCGCGACGCGCTCGAGGCAGCGGGCTGGGACGGCCCGACGGTGTGGGCGCCGTGGGGCGAGCTGCCGCGCCGCGACGTGCCGCCGCCCGCCGAGCTCGACGCCCGCGACCCGTGCCTCGTCGCGTTCACCTCCGGCACCTCGGGCGAGCCGAAGGCGGTGCTGCACGGCCAGGGCTACCTGCCCGGCCAGCGCCTGCAGGCCGAGCACTGGCTCGCCGCGCGGGACGGGCGACCTCGTCTGGTGCACGGCCGCCTCGGGCTGGTCGAAGTCCGCGCGCAACGCGTTCATCGCGCCGTGGCTGCGCGGCGCCGCGGCGCTGCTGCACGACGCCCGCTTCGACCCCGCCGAGCGGCTCGACATCGCCGAGCGCGAGGGCGTGAACGTCCTCTGCATGGCGCCGACGGAGTACCGCGTGATCGCCAACCGCGCGCAGCCGCGGCGGATCGGCTCGCTGCGCGGCCTCGTCGCCGCCGGCGAGGCGCTCGACCCCGAGGTGCTCGGCGCCTGGCACGAGGCGACCGGCCTGTGGATCCGCGACGGCTACGGGCAGACGGAGACCGGCCAGCTCACCGGCCACCCGCCGGGCGCGCGCGCCGCGGCCGGGCTCGATGGGCCGCCCGCTGCCGGGCGTCGGCGCTCACCGTCGTCGACGGCGAGCTCACGCTCGACCCGGCGACCGACCCGACGTTCTTCCTGCGCTACCTCGGCGAGGCGCCGCACACCGGCCCGTGGCGCACCGGCGACCTCGTGCGCGCCGACGAGGACGGCTACCTGTACTTCGAGTCGCGCGCCGACGACGTGATCGTCTCCGCGGGCTACCGGATCGGCCCGTTCGAGGTCGAGTCCGCGCTCGTCGCGCACCCCGCCGTCGCCGAGGCCGCCGCCGTCTCCGCGCCCGACCGCGAGCGCGGCGCGGTCGTGCGCGCGATCGTCGTGCTGCAGCGACGGCCACGAGCCCTCCGACGCGCTCGCGCGCGAGCTGCAGGACCACGTCAAGGCCGAGACCGCGCCGTACAAGTACCCGCGCATCGTCGAGTTCGCCGACGCGCTGCCGCGCACCAGCTCGGCAAGGTCCGCCGCGCCGAGCTGCGCAAGTAGGCGACGGGCGGGATAACCGCACCTGTCAATGGGGCTGGCACGAGTAGCCTCGCTCCTCATGAGCGCCACCGCCCCCATCCCCGCCTCGATCGACCGCGACCGCGTCGCCTCCCTCACGGAGCACATGCGCACCGTGTATCGAGAGCGGACCGCCCGCTCGGGCGAGTACTTCGAGCGGGCCAGCGGCGTCATGCCCGGCGGCGTACCGAGCCAGTTCCAGAAGAACGACCCGTGGCCCGTCTACATCGAGCGCGGCAGCGGCGCGCAGGTCTGGGACGTCGACGGCAACGAGTACCTCGACTTCCACAACGGCTTCGGCGTCATGTGCGTCGGCCACGCCAACCCGGTCATCGCCGCCGCCGTCAAGGCGCGGATGGACGACGGCACGCACTTCGCCGCGCCGACCGAGGGCTCGATCACGGTCGCCGAGGAGCTGCGCCGCCGCTGGGGCCTGCCGCAGTGGCGCTTCACGAACTCCGGCACCGAGTCCACGATGGACGCCATCCACCTCGCCCGCGGCTTCACCGGCCGCGAGATGATCGTCAAGATCGAGGGCACCTACCACGGCCACCACGACGCCGTGATGGTCTCGGTCAAGCCGCCCGCCGCCCTGATGGGCGACCGCGCGCGGCCGAACTCGATCCCCTACGGCCTCGGCTACCCGGCCAACACGCCGGAGCTCACGCGCGTCGTGCCGTTCAACGACGCCGACGGCGCTGGCGCTCGCTGCTCGAGGAGCTCCGCGGCCAGGTCGCCGGCGTGATCCTGGAGCCGGCGATGATGAACATCAACATCGTCCCGCCGGTCGACGGCTACCTCGAGCGCGTGCGCGAGCTCACGCGCGACCACGGCGCGGTGCTGATCTTCGACGAGGTCAAGACCGGCGCGGCCGTCGCCGCCGGCGGCGCGACCGAGCTGTTCGGCGTCACGCCCGACGTCGTCTGCCTCGCCAAGGCGATCTGCGGCGGCCTGCCCGGCGGCGCGATCGGCATGACCGACGAGCTCGCCGCGCTGGTCGCCGTCGGGCCAGGTCCGCCAGCAGGGCACGTTCAACGGCAACCCGCTCGTGATGGCGGCCGCCGAGGCGACGCTGCTCGAGGTCCTCACCGACGAGGGCTACGCGAAGCTGCACCGCCTCAACGAGGACCTGATGGCCGGCTGCGACCGGATCATCGCCGAGTACGGGCTCCCCGCCCACACGGTCGGGATGGGCTCCAAGGGCTGCGTCGTGTTCTCGAGCGAGCCGATCCGCGAGTACCGCGACTACCTCACGAAGATCCACCACGAGCTGACGAACCTCGCGTGGCTGTACCACATGAACAACGGCATCTTCATGACGCCGGGCGAGGACGAGGAGTGGACGCTGTCCGTGCTGCACACGGACGCGGACCTCAAGCGCTACCTCGAGGTGTTCGAGACCTTCGCGCGCGACGTGACGTCCGCCGGCTGATCGCGCCGGCGGCACGTGGCTCATCGCGTGCTCGGCCAGCGCGGTGATGGTCAGGCTCGGGTTCACGCCGACGTTGGCCGGGATCGCCGCGCCGTCGCAGACGAGCAGGTTCTCGTAGCCGAACACGCGCTGGCGGGCGTCGACCACGCCGCGTGACGGGTCGGCGCCGATCACGGCGCCGCCGAGGATGTGGGCGGTGCTCGGGATGTTGAGCACCGCCTCCATGACCGAGCTCTGCGCGATCCCGCCCGTGCGCTTCGCGAGCCACTCGGCGAACTGGTTGGCGACCGGGATGAACGTCGGGTTCGGCCGCTCGGGGTCCTGCTCGGTCTGCAGCCGCACGCCGCCGCGCAGCGTCGCGCTTCGGGCACGCAGCGCGATCGCGTTGTCGAGCGTCTGCATGCACGAGCACGATGATCGTGCGCCGCGACCAGCCGCGCGGGCGAGATCGTGCGCAGGAGCTGCAGCGGGTGGCGCGGCGATCGTGCGCGAGCAGCTTCAGCGGCCGCGTGACGCGCGTGCCGTCGCCGACCAGCAGCGTGTAGAGCAGGCTCATCGAGTCGCCCGCGTCGCCGTAGGTGACGGTCTCGATGTGCGTGTCGGGGTCGGGGTAGATCGCTCGAGGTGATCGCGACGCGCTTGATCAGGTCGGCGTGGTCCTTCGGGCAGCGTGACCGCGAGGATCGCCTCGCGAGTTGGTGCGCACGCAGCTCGCCGAGGCGGTCGGAGACGCGCGGCAGCGAGCCGCCGAGCCTGCAGCGCGGCGAGCAGCTTGTTGGTGCCGAGCGCGCCGGCGGCGAACACCACGCCGCGCGCCGCGCAGCGTGCGGCGGTCGCGCCGCAGCCACGCGCCGGGGCGCTCGGTGGTGACCTCGTAGCCCTCGGAGCCGTCCGGCGCGCCGAGCGGCCGGACGTCGACGACCTCGCGCTCGGGGAGCACCTCCGCGCCGGCGCGCTCGGCGAGCCACAGGTAGTTCTTGACCAGCGTGTTCTTGGCGTTGTGCGGGCAGCCGACCATGCAGCGCCCGCACAGCATGCAGCCGGTGCGGTCCGGGCCCGTCGCCGCCGAAGTACGGGTCGGGCACCGTCACGCCCGGCTCGCCGAAGTAGACGCCGACGCGCGTCTTGGCGTAGGTGTCGTCGGCGCCGATCTCGCGCGCCGTACTCGCGCAGCAGCTGGTCGGCGGGGTCGTCGGCCTCGACGTCGGCGACGCCGAGCATCCGCTCGGCCTCGTCGTAGTGCGGCGCGAGCGCCTGCTCCCAGTCGGCGAGCTCGCGCCCACTGCGCCGTCGCTCGTAGAAGCGCTTCGGGCGCGCGGTAGAGCGTGTTCGCGTAGCCGAGCGAGCCGCCGCCGACGCCGCGCGCCGGAGACGACCGCGACGTCGCGGAACGTCGACAGCCGGAAGATCCCGCGCATGCCCGAGCCGCGGCGCGTAGAAGTAGCGGCGCAGGTCCCAGGTGGAGCGCGGCAGCTCGTCGTCGGCGAACCGGCGGCCGCACTCCATCACCGCGACGCGGTGGCCCTTCTCGCGCAGCCGCAGCGCGGCGACGCTGCCGCCGAAGCCCGAGCCGACGACCAGCCAGTCGTAGTCGTGTTCCTGACGCACCGTCGGGAAGCGTAGCGCGAAGCTGACGGGGGCGTCAGGTTTCTGGCACGCGGCGATCGGCCAGCCTGGAGGTATGAGCGTCGAAGCGCCACCCACATCGAAGTACCTCCCGATCTACCTCAACGACCACCTCGGGGGCTCGACGGTCGGGGTCGAGCTGGTGCAGCGGATCGCGAACGAGCACCGCGGGACCGAGCTCGGGACCTTCGCGGAGGGGCTCACCCCCGAGATCAAGCAGGACCGGGACGCGCTGCTCGAGATCATGGACCTCCTCGGCGCCTCGAAGGACCAGGCGAAGGTGGCCATGGGCTGGATCACCGAGAAGTTCGGCCGGCTCAAGCCCAACGGCGAGCTGCGCGAGCGCTCGCCGCTGACCCCGCTGGTCGAGCTCGAGGGCCTCTCGCTCGGCATCGAGGGCAAGCGCTCGCTGTGGCAGGCGCTCGCCGCCGTCGACGCGGTCGCGGAGCGGATCGGCCGCGCCCGGCTCAGCGAGCTGATCGCCCGCGCCGAGGATCAGCGCGAGCGGGTCGAGACACGGCGTCTCGAGGCCGCCCGGCAGGCGTTCACGGCGACCTGAGCCGGGCTCAGCAGCAGCGGGCGCGCGGGTTCTCGTCGCGCATCCGCATCCGCCGGCGCTCGTAGTCGCGCCGCGACATCACCGGCTGGTCCGGGTGGTCGCGGCGCATGTGCTCGACGTAGCGGTCGTAGGCGCTCTCGCCGGACACCTCGCGCAGGTACCAGCGGACGCCCGAACAGGCCTCGCGCAGGGTCATGGCGATCGCGTCCCCGCCTTCTCGCGCTCGCGCGTGAAGCGGCCGCCGCCGCGCGCCGTCGCCGTCCGAGCCGCCGGCCTCGGCCAGCAGCGCGCGGTCCTCGTCGGTCCAGAACAGCCCGGCCGGCGCGACGATCCGCGCCGGCACCGCCTCCACCTCCGTGCTCGGCAGCGGCGCGCGCGCCCGGATCGCCTTCACCCAGACGCGCGCGGCGTCGAGGATCACGACGATGATCAGCGCGGCGAACAGCGCCGCCAGGATGCCGTCGACGGTCGAGTTGGTGACGACCGCCTGCATCTGGTCGGCGTCCTTGGCCGGCGGCAGCACCTCGCCGGCGTCGAGCGCCGTCCTGGAACTTGTCGCGCTGCGCGAAGAAGCCGAGCTTCGGGTTGTCGCTGAAGACCTTCTGGTAGCTGGCCGTGAGCGTCACGGCCGCGTCCCAGGCGAGCGGGACGGCCGTCACCCACGCCCACTTCAGCCGCCCGGACTTGATCAGCAGCGTCGTGCAGACCGTCAGCGCGACGGCCGCCAGCAGCTGGTTGGCGATGCCGAACAGCGGGAACAGCTGGTTGATCCCGCCGAGCGGGTCGGTCACGCCGACGTAGAGGAAGTAGCCCCACGCGGCGACGACGATCGCGCTCGTCGCCCACAGGCCCGGCTTCCAGCTCACGCGCCCGATCGGCTTCCAGACGTTGCCGAGCGTGTCCTGGAGCATG
The DNA here is from genome assembly GCA_963825815.1 of uncultured Gemmatimonadales bacterium. GTDB lineage: Bacteria > Gemmatimonadota > Gemmatimonadetes > Gemmatimonadales > GWC2-71-9 > CAVVWJ01. The sequence continues at coordinate 335,191 of CAWGVB010000025.1, forward strand.
AAGCGCCCGACCCGCGTGCCCGCGTCCACCGTGGTGAGGATGAACAGGGCCTCGAACATGATCGCGAAGTGGTACCAGAACGCTCTGAGGCCCTCACCGGTCGCGCCGGAGAAGATCTGCGACATGCCGATCGCGAGCGTCGGCGCGCCGCCGGTGCGGGCGATCAGCGTCTGCTCCTCGACCGCGCGTCGCGGCCGCCTGCAGCTCGCCGGGCGAGATCGCGAAGCCGAGCCCGTTGACGGCCTGCGAGGCCGACTGGACGCGTGTCGCCGACGACCGCCGCCGGCGCGTTCATCGCGTAGTAGAGGCCCGGGGTCGATGATCGAGGCGGCGATGATCGCCATCACGGCGACGAAGGACTCCATCAGCATCGCGCCGTAGCCGATGAAGCGCACCTGCGGCTCGGACTCGATCATCTTCGGCGTCGTGCCGGAGGCGATCAGCGCGTGGAAGCCCGACAGCGCGCCGCAGGCGATCGTGATGAACACGAACGGGAACAGCGAGCCCGCGAACACCGGGCCCTCGCCCGAGGAGGCGAACTTCGTCACGGCCTCGTTCTGCATCACCGGCAGCGTCACGAGGATGCCGATCGCCAGCAGCATGATCGTGCCGATCTTCATGAACGTCGACAGGTAGTCGCGCGGCGCCAGCAGCATCCACACCGGCAGCACCGAGGCGAGGAAGCCGTAGCCGATCAGGCACCAGACGATCGTCGTCGGCGTCCATCGTGAAGAAGTCGGCGACCGCGCCGCCGGACTCCTGGACCCAGCCGCCGGCGGCGATCGCGAGCAGCAGCAGCGCGACGCCGATCGCGGTCGCCTCGAGCACGCGGCCCGGGCGCAGCACGCGCATGTAGAAGCCCATGAGGAACGCGATCGGGATCGTCATCGCGATCGAGAACATGCCCCACGGCGACTGCGGCGAGCGCGTTGACGACGACCAGCGCGAGGACCGCCAGCAGGATGATCATGATCGAGAAGACCGCGATCAGCGCGGCGGCGCCGCCGACCGGGCCGATCTCGTCGCGCGCCATCTGCCCGAGCGACTTGCCGTCGCGGCGCATCGAGAAGAACAGCGTGACCATGTCCTGCACGGCGCCGGCGAAGATGACGCCGACGACGATCCAGATCGTGCCCGGCAGGTAGCCCATCTGGGCGGCGAGCACGGGGCCGACGAGCGGGCCGGCGCCGGCGATCGCGGCGAAGTGGTGGCCGAACAGCACGCGCCGGTCGGTCGGCTGGAAGTCGACGTCGTTCTCGAGCCGCTCGGCGGGCGTGGCCCGCTTGCGGTCGACCCCGAGCACCTTCCTGGCGATGAAGCGCGCGTAGAAGCGGTAGGCGATCGCGTAGGAGCCGACCGCCGCGGCGATCAGCCACGCGGCGGAGATCTGCTCCCCCCGGACGAGGGCGATGACGCCCCATGCGACCGCGCCGATCAGCGCGACGGCGGTCCAGATCACGATGCTGCGCGTGCGGGACTTCGTCCTCACGGCGACTCCTCCCCTGATGGGCCTGCCTCCAGCGGTGACGGATCCCCGCCACCGCGCGGGCGGCGAAACCCGTGCTAGCGGACGACGCGCGTGTCGTAGCCCGCGCCGTTGAGCGCGGCGACGACGGCGTCCGCGTGCTCCTGCCCGCGCGTCTCGAGCACGAGCTCGACCGCGGTCTCGCGCACGTGCAGGTCGACGCCCTCGCGCACGTGCGAGACGTCGACGATGTTGGCGCCGCTCGCCGGCGACGCAGTCGAGCAGCCGGGCGAGGTTGCCGGGCCGGTCGGGCACGCGCGTGAGCAGCACCAGCCGGCGGCCGGCCTCGGTCTCGTGGCGGCGCGCGACCGAGGCCAGCAGCGCCGGCGTCGACGTTGCCGCCGGAGAGCACCGCGACCGTCGTGCCCGCGCGGCGCGGCGCGCACCTGGCCGCCGAGCAGCGCCGCGACGCCGACCGCGCCGGCGCCCTCGACGACGAGCTTGCAGCGCTCCATCAGCACGACCATCGCCTCGGCGGTCTCGTCCTCGCCGACGACCACGATGTCGTCGGCCCAGCGCTGCGAGCAGCGGCGAGCGTGAGCTCGCCGGGGCGCTTGACCGCGATGCCGTCGGCGATCGTCAGCGCCGACGTCGGCCGGCACCGGCTCGCCGCGCCGCAGCGACTCCGGGTAGGGCGCGCAGGCCGCGACCTGCACGCCGACGACCTCGACCTCGGGCCGCGCGGACTTGACCGCGATCGCGATGCCCGGCGCACAGCCCGCCGCCGCCGACCGGCACGACGACCTTGGCGAGGTCGGGCACGTCCTCGAGCAGCTCGAGCCCGAGCGAGCCCTGGCCCGGCGACGACGTCGGGGTCGTCGAACGGGTGCACGAACGCGAGCCCGCCCTCGTCGCGCGCGCGCGAGCGCGGCCTCGATGCACTCGTCGACGCGAGTCGCCGCCGATGTGGACGTCGCGCCCTGGCCGCGCGCGGCCTCGACCTTGGCGATCGGCGCGTCGGTCGGGCACGAAGACCTCGCAGGGCACGCCGCGCGCGCGCGCGGCGGCGGCGAGCGCCTGCGCGTGGTTGCCCGCCGACGCCGCGACGACGCCGCGCGCGCAGCCGTCCTCGCCGAGCGCGGCGAGCTTGGCCGCCACGCCGCGGACCTTGAACGAGCCCGTGCGCTGGAGGTTCTCGGCCTTCAGCGCGACGACGCCGCCGGCGCGCTCGGAGATCGTGCGCGAGGAGAGCACCGGCGTGCGCCGGGCGATCGCCTCGACCGCGGGCCGCGCCGCGCGCGACGTCGTCGGCGGTGACCGGTCGGGCCATCAGTCGGGCAGGGCGAGGACCGCGTCGATCTCGACCTGCGCGCCGAGCGGCAGCGCGGCGACGCCGATCGTGCAGCGCGCCGGCGGGTCGGACTCGAAGAGCGTGCCGTAGACCTCGTTGACGTCCTTGAACGTGCCCATGTCGGTGACGTAGATGCCCATCCGCACGGCGTCGGCGAGCTGCGCGCCCGCCGCGGCGGCGACGACGGCGAGGTTCTCCAGGCAGCGGCGCGTCTGCTCGCCGATCGAGCCCTCGACGAGCTCGCCGGTCTCCGGGTCGAGCGGCGATCTGGCCGGAGCAGAAGAGCAGGCCGTTGGACTTGACGGCGTGCGAGTAGGGGCCGACGGCGTCGGGCGCGCCGTCGGCGGTGACCGTTTCGCGATGATGGGACATGGACAGGCAACCTACCGTGCCGATGGCCAACCGCCTCGCCGCACGAGACCTCCCCGTACCTGCTCCAGCACGCGGAGAACCCCGTGGACTGGTACCCGTGGGGCGAGGAGGCGCTCGCGCGCGCCCGCGACGAGGACAAGCCGCTGCTCGTCTCGATCGGCTACTCGGCCTGCCACTGGTGCCACGTGATGGAGCGCGAGTCCTTCGAGGACCCGCGACGTCGCGGCGCTGATGAACGAGCGCTTCGTGTGCGTGAAGGTCGACCGCGAGGAGCGCCCGGACGTCGACGCGATCTACATGGACGCGCGTGCAGGCGATGACCGGCCACGGCGGCTGGCCGCTGAACGCGTTCCTCACGCCCGACGGCGTGCCGTTCTACGCCGGCACCTACTTCCCGCCGCGAGCCGCGCCAGGGCATGCCGAGCTGGCGCGCAGGTGCTCGAGGGCGTCGCGCAGGCGTGGCGCGAGCAGCGCGAGGAGATCGACGCAGCCGTCGCGAGCGGATCCTCGCCGCGGCTGCAGGCGCCGCCGCGCTCGAGGCGCCCGACGGCGAGCTCGACCCGGCGCGCGCTCGACGCGCGCGGTCGCGACGCTGCGCGCGCGGCTACGACGCCGAGCACGGCGGCTGGGGCGGCGCGCCGAAGTTCCCGGCCGCGTCGGCGATCGAGTTCCTGCTCGCGGCGCGGCGAGCGCGAGATGGCGCTGCACACGCTGCGCGCGATGGCGCGCGGCGGCATGTACGACCAGGTCGGCGGCGGCTTCGCGCGCTACTCGGTCGACGCGCGCTGGGTCGTCCCGCACTTCGAGAAGATGCTCTACGACAACGCGCTGCTCGCGCGCGCGTACCTGCACGCGCTGGCAGGTCTCGCGGCGAGCCGCTGTTCGAGCGCGTGTGCGACGCGAGACGCTCGACTGGGTGCTGCGCGAGCTGCGCCAGGACGGAGGGCGGCTTCGCCTCGCGCGCTCGACGCCGACTCCGAGGGCGTCGAGGGCAAGTTCTACGTCTGGACGCCCGACGAGGTGCGCGCCGCGCTCGGCGACGAGCTCGCGCCGGCGCGCGATCGAGCACTTCGGGCATGACCGAGGCGGGCAACTTCGAGGGCGCGAACATCCCGGTGCGCGCCGACGCCGGACCCGGAGCGGCTGCGCCGAGATCAAGGCCGGGCTGCTCGCCGCGCGCGAGCAGCGCGTGCGGCCCGGGCTCGACGACAAGCGCCTGACCGCCTGGAACGCGCTGATGATCTCGGCGCTCGCCGACGCCGGCGCCGTGCTCGAGCGCGCGCGACTACCTCGACGCCGCGGTCGCCGCCGCCGAGTTCGTCGCTGCGCGACCTGCGCGACGCCGACGGCCGCCTGCTGCGCACCTACAACCGCGGCCGGGCGCAAGCTCGCCGCCTACCTCGAGGACCACGCGTTCCTGCTCGAGGCGCTGCTGACGCTCTACGAGGCGACCTTCGACGCCGCGCTGGTTCGCCGAGGCGCGCGCGCTCGCCGACGAGATCCTCGAGCGCTTCGCCGACCCCGAGCGCGGCGGCTTCTTCTCCACCGCCGCCGACCACGAGCCGCTGATCGCCCGCCGCAAGGAGCTCGAGGACGCGCCGATCCCGTCCGGCGGCTCGGCCGCCGCGTTCGGGCTGCTGCGGCTCGCCGCGCTCACCGGCGAGGCGCGCTACGAGGAGGCGGCGCTCGGCGACGATCGCGGCTGCTGCACACGATCGCGCCGCAGCACCCGACCGCGTTCGGGCACCTGCTGCAGGCGATCGACTTCCAGCTCGCGCCGGTCCGCGAGGTGGCGCTCGCGGGCCCGGACACGGCCGCGCTCGAGCGCGTCGTGCGCGCGCGAGTTCCGCCCGCACCTCGTGCTCGCCGGCGGCGACGGGCGACGTGCCGCTGCTCGAGGGCCGCGAGCCGGTCGACGGCCGCGCCGCCGCGTACGTGTGCGAGCGCTTCGCCTGCCAGCGCCCGGTGACCGAGCCGGACGAGCTGCGGCACTGCCGCGGAACGACCGTTCCGCGCGTACTCGCTGGCCGCCGATGAGCCGTCTCTTCACGCATCCCCGCCGGCCGCCGCGCGAAGTGGGTCGTCTTCGCCGTCTTCCTGCTCGTCTCGATCCCGTCGCCGGCGCTGTCGGGCAAGTTCGAGGACGCGCAGAAGAACGAGTCGTCCTCGTTCCTGCCCGGCGACGCCGAGTCGATCAAGGCGCTGAACGCGATCGAGCAGTACCCGGGCGGCGAGCTCGCGCCGACGGTCATCGTCTTCGAGCGCCGCGGCGGGCTGACGCGCGCGCCGACAAGCAGCGCATCCCGCCGACCGTCGGCAAGCTCAACGCGGACCGCCCGAAGCTCGTGCTCGAGGCGCAGCAGCCGGTGTTCTCGCAGCAACGGCGCCGCCGGCGATCGTCGTGCAGCCCGTCCAGCCCGGCGACGGGCAGAGCGACGCTGTTCCAGAACGCCGCCCAGCACATCCGCGACACCGCCGGGACCGTCCTCCGGCGGCCTGAAGGTGAAGATCACGGGCGCGCGCCGGCTTCTCGCTCGACGCGATCAAGGTCTTCGGGAACATCAACGGCACGCTGCTGCTGGCGGCCGCGCTGATCGTCCTCGTCCTGCTGATCCTCATCTACCGCTCGCCGATCTTCTGGCTGATCCCGTTCTTCACGGTGCCTGCTCGCCGAGTCGCGCCGCGCGCGGGTTCGGCTACCTGCTCGCCGAGGCGGGCGTGACGGTCAACGGCCAGTCCGGCGGCATCCTCCCCGTGCTCGTGTTCGGCGCCGGCACCGACTACGCGCTGCTGCTGGTCTCGCGCTACCGCGAGGAGCTGCGCCGCCACGAGGACAAGCACGAGGCGATGCGCGATCGCGCTGCGCAGCGCCGGCCCGGCGATCTTCGCCTCCGGCCTGACGGTGATCGCCGCGCTGCTGACGCTCTCGATCGCCGAGGTCAACGGCACCGCCGGCCTCGGGCCGATCGGCGCGATGGGCGTCGCGCTCGCGATGATCTCGATGCTGACGATGCTGCCCGCGCTGCTGACGATCTGCGGCCGCAGCGCGTTCTGGCCGCGCGATCCCGCACGTCGGCGAGACCGGCGTCGACGAGACGCACGGCATCTGGCGGCGGGTCGGCGACCGCGTCGCCGCCGCGCCGCGCGCGGTCTGGGTCACCGGCACGGTCGTGCTGCTCGTGCTCGCCGCCAACCTCGTCAACCTCGACACCGGGCTGACGAGCGGCAACTCGTTCCGCGGCGAGGTCGAGTCGGTCGCAGGGCCAGAAGATCCTCGCGCGCAACTTCCCGGCCGGCTCCTCGGCGCCGACCGACGTCATCGTGCCCGACCGCGTCCAAGGCGCCCGCCGTGGCGCGCGGCGCTGCCGCGCGCAGCGCGAGCTCGTCGCCAGGTCGCGCCGCCGCAGCAGCGGCCCGCCGGGCGCGCGGCTCGACCGTCGTGCTGCAGGCGCGACCCGTACGCGACGACCGCGCTCGACCAGGTGCCCGACGCTGCGCGCGGTCGCCAAGCGCGCGGGCGGCGAGGGCGTGCTCGTCGGCGGCCCGACCGCGCAGGAGTACGACCTGCGCCAGTCGGCGGCGCGCGACAACCGGGTGATCATCCCGATCACGCTCGTCGTCGTCTTCCTGATCCTCGCGTGCTGCTGCGCGCGCTGCTCGCGCCGCTGCTGCTCGTCGCTGTCGGTGATCCTGTCCTTCGCCGCCGCGCTCGGCGTCGGCGTGTTCGTCTCCGACGTGATCTTCGGCTTCCCGGGCATCGACCCGTCGCTGCCGCTGCTGTGCTTCGTGTTCCTCGTCGCGCTGGGGATCGACTACAACATCTTCCTGATGGCGCGCGTGCGCGAGGAGACGCTGCGCTACGGCACGCGCGAGGGCATGCTGCGCGGCCTCGCGGTCACCGGCGCGGTGATCACCGGCGCCGGCATCGTGCTCGCCGGGCACGTTCGGCGCGCTCGCCGTGCTGCCGCTCGTCTTCCTGACCGAGATCGGCTTCATCGTCGCCTTCGGCGTGCTGCTCGACACGTTCGTCGTGCGCTCGGTGCTCGTGCCGGCGCTCGTGCTCGACATCGGGCAGCGCGTCTGGTGGCCGTCGCGGCTCGCGAAGGCCGACGAGCCGCGCCACTGAACGTTCCCGTTTGACCGTCTGACGCGGCGGGCAACCTCAGGGCAATCGGGCGCGTCGCGGGAACGCGCGCCCACTTCTCATCCCAGGGAGGATCCGATGCGCTTCAGACCAAGCGTCGTGCTCGCGCTCGCGTGCGCGCTCGTCGTGGCGATGGCCGGGACCGCCGCCGCGCGCGACGTGCCGGGCGCCGGCGACGTTCATGAAGCCCAACGTGGAGCAAGAAGCTCTCCAAGAAGGGCGCGAAGGGCGTGAGCATCCCGCTGGCGGCGCTCAACACGGAGTGCCCGGGCGTGCAGAACCCCGGCGTCTCGGCCGGCGGCTGCATCGTCGCGCCGTACGGCTGCACGGCGAACTTCATCTTCACCGACGGCTCGTCGCAGTACGTCGGCACCGCGCGCCACTGCGTCGACCAGCATCGGCCAAGGAGGTCACGATGCAGGTCGACACGACGACGATCGGCGTCGTCGGCACCGTGCGCGAAGATGACCTCCGGCGAGGGCGTGCCCGGCAACGACTGGGCGCTGATCAAGATCGACCCGGCGGTCGCGGCCGAGTGGGGCGTCAACCCGGCGATGCCGGTCATCGGCGGCCCGCAGGGCGTCTACACGGGCTGCGGCCCGACGCCGGTCTTCCACTACGGCCACGGCTACGGCGTCGCGCGTCGGCCAGGGCAAGGTCGAGGGCGGCCTCGCGACGAACTGTCTACGACGACGGCTACGGCTGGACCGGCGCCGGCGCGCCCGGCGACTCCGGCAGCGGCGTGCTGACGGCGCCCGGCGGCCCGGCGATCGGCGACTTCACGCACCTGATCGTCGACCTCGGCGCCTACCCCGGCTCCGACCTCGCCGGCACGCGGATCACGCAAGATCCTGAGCCAGTTCGGCGTCGTCGCTGGTCAACGCCGACGGCTCGACCACGGGCGCCGCCGCCACCAGCTGCGGCAACGCCCCGAGCTAGCCCTCACCCGGGGCAGACGCTCCGCACGGAGCTGGAGCGTCGACCCGCTAGAGGATCGCCAGGTAGCGGTCGAGCTCCCAGGGCGTGACCTGGACCCGGTAGTCCTCCCACTCCTGGCGCTTGATCTCGATGTAGCGGTTGAAGATGTGCTCGCCGAGCGTGCGCAGCACGAGCTCGGACTCGGCGGTGAGCTCGATCGCCTCGCCGAGCGTCTCGGGCAGCTGCTCGATCCCGAGCCGCCGCCGCTCGTCGGGCGACAGGTGGTAGAGGTTCTTCTCCATCGGCTCGGGCAGCTCGTAGCCGCGCTCGATCCCCTCGAGGCCCGCCTGCAGCAGCGCCGCGAACGTCAGGTACGGGTTGCACGCCGGGTCCGGGCAGCGCAGCTCCATCCGCGTGGCCTGCTCCTTGCCCGGGTGGTAGAGCGGCACGCGCACGAGCGCGGAGCGGTTGCGGCGCGACCAGGCGACGTAGACCGGCGCCTCGTAGCCCGGCACGAGCCGCTTGTAGGAGTTCACCCACTGGGCGAAGATCGAGCAGATCTCGCGCGCGTGGCGCAGCTGGCCGGCGATGAACGCCTTGCCGACGTCGGACAGGAAGTACTTGTCGTCGGCGTCGTAGAACGCGTTGCGGCCGTCCTTGAACAGCGACTGGTGCGTGTGCATGCCCGAGCCGTTCTCGCCGAACAGCGGCTTGGGCATGAACGTCGCGTGCCAGCCGTACTTGAGCGCGTATCTCCTTGACCGTGATGCGGTAGGTCATGCAGTCGTCGGCCATCTTCAGCGCGTCGGCGTAGCGCATGTCGATCTCGTGCTGGCTCGGGCCCGACCTCGTGGTGGGAGTACTCGACGTCGATGCCGAGCTTCTCGAGCGCGAGCACGGTGTCGCGGCGCACGTCGGAGCCGGCGTCGAGCGTCGTGAGGTCGAAGTAGCCGCCCTCGTCGAGCACCTCGGTGCCCGTGTTGTCGCGGAACAGGAAGTACTCGAGCTCGGGGCCGACGAAGAAGTGGTCGAAGCCCATCGCCTTCGCGCGCTCCACGGCGCGGCGCAGCACGTGGCGCGGGTCGCCCTCGTAGGGCTCGCGCTCGGGCGTCAGGATGTCGGCGAACATGCGCGCGACGCCGCCGCCCTCGTCCTCCGGGCGCCACGGCAGCACCGCGAACGTCGTCGGGTCGGGCATCGCGATCATGTCGGACTCCTCGATCGCGTTGAAGCCGGTGATCGAGGAGCCGTCGAAGCCCATCCCGCCCTCGAACGCGTCGTCGAGCTGCTCGGCGTTGATCGAGAACGACTTCAGCTGGCCGAGGATGTCGGTGAACCAGAGCCGGATGAAGCGGATCCCGCGCTCCTGGACGAGCGCCTTGACGTCGTCGGGCGTCGTGCGGCCGGTCGGCCGTCGGGCTGGCCATCGGGCGGAGCCTAGAGGATGGCCGGCTGACGCGGCCGTCAGTCGAGCCAGCGGTGCGCCCAGGCCTTGAGCTCGGCCGAGCGCGGGCGCGAGGTCGCGGCCCATCGGCGTCAGCTCGTACTCGACGCGGGCGGGCGAGGCGCCGGCCGACGCGGCGCTCGACGATCCCGCGCGCCTCGAGCTCCTTCATGCGCTCGGACAGCAGGCGGTCCGAGAGCGCCGGGACGGCCTGGGCGATCTCGGAGAAGCGCATCGGCGCCGCCCTGGAGCATCACGGCGAGGATCGCGCCGGTCCAGCGCTTGCCGACGAGCTCGACCGCCTCGTGCAGGCGCGGGCAGCAGGCCGGGCGCAGCCGTCGCGCTCGGCGGTCGCCACGGCGACGCCGCGGCCGTGCGCGGTCGGCCATGCGCTCGGCGGTACGCGCGCATCGGATCAGGCGGCGCGCAGCACCCGCGTCTCCTCGACGGAGCCGTCCACGGGGATCTCGCCGGCGACGTTGACCATCGCCGTGAAGGATTCCAGGGAGACCAGCGCGATCGCCTCCAGCAGCTGCTCGTCGCTCCAGCCGGCCTCGCGCGCCTCCTCGTGCAGGTGCACCGGATGGCGTGCCGCGCTGCTCGGCGAGCGGCTTGAGGTAGCGCAGCAGCGCGGCCTCGCGCGCGTCGCGCGAGTCCCAGTCGCGGGCGAGCGGCGATCTCGTCGATGCCCGAGCCCGGCGGCGCGCGCGGTGCGCTTGTGCAGGGCGAGCCCGGGCTCCGAGCGGTAGTGCTCGGCGACGGCGAGCGCGATCCGCTCGAGCGTGGCGAGCGGCAGCGTGCCGTGGCGCAGCTCGCCGCGGAAGCGCGCGTAGCCGCGCAGCGCGGCCGGCGAGCCGGCGAGCACGCCGAGGAAGTTCGGGAGCTGGCCGGCCGACGACTGCGCGCCCTTGAGGACGGGCAGCGACGCCTCGGGCGCGGTCAGGTCGTCGTGGATGTGGAAGCGGCTCATCTGGGTCTTGTTCGGCATGGCGACCACCGGGTTCGGAACTTCTTACGTTCTGTAAGTGTAGGCCCGGCGGCGCGCGCCGCTCAAGGCGCGCCGGCGCGCTACATCGCGGTCAGGACGGCGATGAGGATCAGCAGCAGCCCGAGCGCGAACGCCCACATGGCGATGCGGTCGGGCCGGGCGCCGATGCGCTCGTGCGCGGTGCGCGGCGGGCGGCGGGCGCGGTCGCGCTGGTAGCGGGCGGCCTCCAGCGAACCCTCCGGCCGGCCGCCGATCTTGCACGGTGCGGCGCTCGCGGGACGCCCGTCGCCGTCGCGCGGCCGCGCGGCGGCTCGTCCGCGGCGATGTCGCGGTCGGCCGCGATCGCGGCGATCTCGCTCGGGAGGTCCTCGTCCTTGCCGATCCGGATCGTGCGGCGGCCGTCGTCGACGCCGCCGCGCGGGCACGGCCTCGCCGGGCTCGGCCGGAGCGTCCTCGCGGGCGGCGCGGCGTCGAGCGTCGAGCTCGCGGCGCGCGGCGTCGCCGCTCGTCGCGGTGCGGGCGCCGGTCGGCGTCCTCGCGGGCGAAGCGGCGCTCGCGCGGCGGCGCCTCGGCGGTCGCGGGCGAAGCGGTTGCGCGGCATGTGCTCGAACATGTCCTCGCCCACGCCCCAGTCGGCCACGGGCCGACGCCGGCGGCCGGACCGCGGCTCCTCGTGCTCGTGGTCGTAGACGTCGTCCCGCGCGGGACGGGCGTGATGGTCTGACATGTGCCGTCTTCTTCCTCGGCTTACGGGGTTAGCTGACGGGCTCGCGCCGACAGTGCTTCAGCGCGTACTCAGCCGATGCGAAGCGGCATCGTAACACCTGCAGGAAACGCCTGCTTAAAGGCACTTTGCGGTGTTTGCGACAAAGTACCGCCGGAGGCGGAGCGGAGCTACTGGCCCTGGCCCGGTCTGCCCGACGGCCTTGGCCACGAAGGCGGCGACGTCCTCGGCGTCCTGGCCCTGCGTAGAGCCCGGCCGCCATCTGGCCGTTGCCGTGGGCGCGGCCGTTCTTGATCGCGTCGAGCACGAGCGCCTTCGGCGGGCGCAGCGTGGTCGAGGTTCGGGCCGACCTGCGCGACCGCGTTGGCGGCCGCGAGCGTGTGGCAGTGCGTGCAGCGCTGCGCCGAACAGCTCGCGGCCGTGCTTCTCGGCCGCCGTGAGGTTGCTCACGTTGGCCTCCGGGATGTCGTCGCGCGCCTCGACGCGAGCGATCACCGCGAGCCGGCACGCCGATGCCGAGCACCAGCAGCGCGAGCGCGAACAGCACGATCGCCGCCTGCGGCTCGCCGCGGCTCTGCGACTGCAGCCGCTGCAGCGCGCCGCCGGGCCGCCGCTGAGGGCGACGAGCAGCAGGCCGAGCCCGAGGACCACCCAGACGAGGACGAAGATCGAGCGTGGTCATGCGGCGCGGCAGATTACTCGTTCGCGCGGCGCGCGACAGCACCGCGCTCATCGCCGCCGCCCCGACGCGAAGCTCTGCACGGCCGGGGCGACGCCGCGGAAGTCCGCCAGGATCTCGCTCGGGTCGGCCGCGCGCGGCGGCGCGGTCCGCCGGCGCCTCGGCCGCGGCCGCCGCGGCGCGCCGCTCGGCCAGCTCGACCACGCCCGCGACGTCCTCGCCGGGCGTCACCAGCGGCTCGAGCCGCTGACGAAGACGTTGATCGCCCCGCCGGCCATCGGCGAGCTGCTCCAGCCGCCCGCCGGCCAGGATCAGCGGCTCGGTGCGCACGGTCAGGCGGTGGCGCTCGTAGACGTCGGGCGGGACGATCAGGTTGATCGTCCCGAACTCGTCCTCGAGCAGCAGGAACACGATCCCCTTCGCCGTCCCGGGCCGCTGGCGCGCGACCACCAGGCCGCCGATCGTCACCGGCGCCTCGTGGCGCAGCGTCTCGAGGTCGCGGCAGGAGACCGCGCCCGCCGGCAGCCGCTCGCGCAGCAGCGCCAGCGGGTGCGGCGCCGAGCGTGAGCCCGGTGGTGGCGTAGTCGGCGACCATCGCCTCCCACGGCGCCGAGCGCGCGCAGCTCGCGGCGGCGCCGGGGCGTCGAGCGGCAGCGCGAGCTGCGTGCCCTCGCGCACCGCGCTCGCCCGGGCGCGGCGACGCCGAGCTGCCACAGCGCGGCGCGGCGCGCGCGGTTCGCGCCGTCGGCGCCGGCGTCGACGCCGGCCAGCGCGTCGCACGCGCCCGCCCACGCGAGCTTCTCCAGCGACGGCCGCCCCGCCCCCGCGCGCGAGGCGAGGTCGGCCAGCGAGCGGAACGCGCCCGCCCTCGCTCGCGCGCGGCGACGAGCGCCGCGACCTCGTCGGCGCGCACGCCGCTGCACGTAGCCGAGCCCGATCCGCACGCGACGCCGTCGGCGGCCGACCGTGCACTCGACCTCGCTCGCGTTGACGTCGGCGGCGCAGCATCGCGATCCCGCGCCGCTGGGCCTCGTGGGCCAGCGTGTCCGAGCGCGTAGAAGCCCATCGGCTGCTCGTTGAGCAGCGCGCACAGGAACTCCGGGCCGTAGTGCACGCGCAGCCAGGTCGACTGGTAGGCGAGCAGGCCGAAGGCGGCGCCGTGGGCCTTGGGGAAGCCGAAGCCCGAGAAGCCGACGATCATCGAGTACACGCGCTCGGCGGTCTCCGCGTCGACGCCGTGGGTGCGCGCCGCGCCCTCGACGAAGCGCTGGTGGTAGGCCTCGATCGCCGCCGCCGAGCGCTTGCGGCTCATCGCCCGCCGCAGCCCCTCGGCCTCGCCCGGCGAGAAGCCGGCGAACGCCATCGCGACCTCGATCACCTGGTCCTGGAAGATGATCGTGCCGAGCGTGTCGCGCAGCACGGGCTCCAGCGACGGGTGGTCGTAGGGCACCTCGAAGTCCGGGTCCTCGCGCAGCGCGCTGCGGCGCGCGATGTACGGGTTGACCGCGCCGCCGAGGATCGGCCCCGGGCGCACGATCGCGACCTGGATCGTGAGGTCGTCCAGGATCTGCGGGCCGCGTGCGCCGCAGCGACTGCATCTGCGCGCGGCTCTCGATCTGGAAGACCCCCATCGTGTCGGCCTCCTGGATCGCCGCGTAGGTCTCCGCGTCGTCGAACGGGATCCGCGAGAGGTCGATCCGCTCGCCGCGCGTGCGCGCGATCGACTCCACGCAGCGCTCGACCGCCGAGAGCATCCCGAGGCCGAGCAGGTCGATCTTCAGGAAGCCCGCGTCCGCGCAGGAGTCCTTGTCCCACTGGCACAGCTGGCGGCCCTCCATCGCCGCGGGCAGCACCGGGCAGCAGTCGATCAGCGGGCGGGTGGAGACGATCATCCCGCCCGAGTGCTGGGAGAGGTGGCGCGGCAGCCCGTAGGCCTCGTCGCACAGCCGCGCCAGCCAGTCCCAGCGGCCGGGCAGCGCGGCGTAGCGCGCCTCGGCGACCGCCTCGCGGCTCGCCCTGCCGTTCGGCCGGGTCGCGCCCGTTGACCATCGCCTGCCACTCCGCGGTGGTCATCGCGAACGGCGCCGGCCATCCGCGGGTCGGGGTCGTAGACGGCCGCCGGCGGGCCGCCCGGCTCGAGCCCGAGCGCCGACTCGACGTCGCCCGTCACGCCGCGCACCGCCCACGGCTCCGCCCCGCGCGCGACCCGCTCGAGCTCGCCCGGCGGCAGGCCGAGCACCTTGCCGAGCTCGCGGATCGCCCCGCGCGAGCGGAAGGTCGGGAACGCGGCCACCAGCGCCGAGCGCTCGCGCCCGTAGCGCTCGTGCACGCGCGGGATCAGCACCTCGCGGATGTCGCGCGGGAAGTCGAGGTCGATGTCCGGCAGCGAGGTCAGCTCCTCGTTGAGGAAGCGCCCGAGGAACAGCTCGTTGTCGACCGGGTCGATGTGCGAGAGGCCGGTGAGGTAGCAGACGATCGAGGACACCGACGAGCCGCGGCCGCGGCCCGGCGGCAGCAGCGCGCGCGCCGTGTCCGGCCCGCGCACCTCGACCGCCACCTCGCGCGCGAGCTCGAGCAGGTCGCGGTGCAGGAGGAAGAAGCCGGCCAGGCCGAGCGCCTCGATCACCCGCAGCTCCTCCTCCAGCCGCGCGTGCGCCGTCCGCGTGGCAGCGGTGCGCCGGCCGGGTAGCGCTCGTCCAGCTGCGCCCAGCACAGCTCGGCCAGCTTGCGCCGGCGCCCGCGTCCTCGGAGCCCGGGTAGCGGTAGCCGAGGTCGCAGTCCGAGGTCGAAGCGCAGCCGCTCGGCCAGCGCGCAGCGTCTCCGCGACCGCCTCCGGGTGGTCCTCGAAGCGCGCCGCCATCGCCGCCGGCGAGGCGAGCACGTGCGCGAAGTTGCCGCGGCGCAGCGGCTCGGAGGCGTCCAGCGTCGTGTGGTTGCGCAGGGCCACGAACGCGTCCTGCAGCGGCGCGCGCTCGCGCGCGTGCGCGTGGACGTTGCCGGTGGCCACGCACGGCGACGCCCAGCCGCGCCGCGAGCGCGGCCAGCGCCGCGGTTGCGCGCGCGGTCGTGGCGCTGGAACGGCCGCTGGAGCTCGACGCGCAGCCGGTCGGGCCCGAAGGCGGCGAGCAGCCGCCGCATCGTCGGCTCGTCGTGCACGCCCTGGCGCGCGCAGCCGCTCAGGCAGACGAGCCCCTCGGCGTGCTCGCGCGACCGCCTCGAGCGGCGACCGCGCGGCGCCGGCGGCTCGCCGCGCCCGGCTCGTCGCGCGTGTGCGCGTGCGCGCGCGTGAGGATCCGGCACAGGTTGCGCCAGCCGTGCTCGTCCTCCACCAGCAGCGTGAGGTGGCGGCCGTCGTCGAGGTCGACCTCCGCGCCGTGGATCGCCCGCAGCCCGAGCGCGCGCGGCCGCCTGGGCGAACTCCATCGAGCCCGAGACGCAGTTGTGGTCGGTCAGCGCCATCGCCCCGTAGCCGAGCTCGCGCCGCGGCGCCCGCCAGCTCGTCGGGCAGCGAGGCGCCGTCCAGGAACGAGAAGGCGGAGTGGGCGTGGAGCTCGACGTACGACACGAACACATGTTCGCATCACGGCCCGGGCGGAAACGCCCGTCCGACGTCGCCGCTGCGAGACTGGCGCCGATGCGCGAGCTGCGGCTGCTCAGCGTCGTGGCGCCGATGCTCGACGAGGAGGGGCTCGCGCGCGAGTTCTACGCGCGCGTCGCCGCGGCGCTCGAGGGCGTCCCGTTCGAGCTGATCGTCGTCGACGACGGCTCCACCGACGGCACGCCGGCGATCCTCGACGAGGTCGCCGCCGCCGACGAGCGCGTGCGCGTGCTGCACCTCTCGCGCCCGTTCGGCCACCAGATGGCGATCACCGCCGGCCTCGACCACGCGCGCGGCGACGCCGTCGGTGATGATCGACGGCGACCTCCAGGACCCGCCCGAGGTGATCCCCGAGCTGCTCGACGCGCTGGCGCGAGGGCGCCGACGTCGTCGTCGCCAAGCGCCGCGAGCGCGCGGGCGAGACGCGCTTCAAGCTCGCCACCGCGCGCTGGTTCTACGCGTCATGGGCCGCCTCGCGCAGGTCGAGCTCGAGCCCAACGCCGGCGACTTCCGGCTGTTCGACCGCCGCGCCGCTCGACGCGCTGCTGCGCTGCGCGAGCGCTCCCGCTTCCTGCGCGGGATGACGCGCCTGGGTCGGCTTCCGGCGCGACGTCGTCGAGTACGACCGCGCCGCCCGCAGCGCCGGGCGGACGAAGTTCCCGCTCGGGCGGATGATCCGCTTCGCGCTGGACGGGATGACCTCGTTCTCGAACTTCCCGCTGCAGCTCGCGACGCTCGTCGGCTTCGCCTGCGCGGCGATCGCGCTGCTGCTGCTGCCGCTGACGATCGTCGCCCGCTACACGGGCATCTACGAGCGCGGCGTGCCCTCGCTGCTGTTCGTCGTGCTGCTGATCGGCGGCATCCAGCTGCTCGCGCTGGGCATGATCGGCGAGTACCTCGGGCGCATCTACGACGAGGTCAAGCAGCGCCCGCTCTACGTCGTCGCCCGCGCGCGCAACGTCGACCGCGACCGGGGCGCCGGGGCGGCCGCCGAGCACCTCGAGCGCTGATGCGGGTCGCGGTCATCGGCGCCGGCGTCGCCGGCCTCGCGTGCGCGCACCGGCTCACGCAGGCCGGCCACGTCTGCGACGTCTACGAGCGCTGGCCCGGCCTCGGCGGCCAGGCGGCGACGCTCGACGTCGGCGGCGGGCCACCTGCTCGAGCGCTACTACCACCACCTGTTCACGAGCGACCGCCACATCGCCGCGCTCTACGACGAGCTCGGGATGCCGGACGAGCTCGAGTGGCTGCCCTCCTCGGTCGCGTTCTTCCTCGAGGGCCGCTCGTGGCCGTTCACGAGCCCGCTGGACCTGCTGCGCTTCTCGCCGCTGTCGCTGCGCTCGCGGCTGCGGATGGGGCTCGCGGTGCTGCGCCTGCAGCGCGGCGGCGACGACGTCGCGCCGTTCGAGCGGATGACCGCGCGCGACTGGATCGTGCGAGGCGATGGGCGCGCGAGGCCTACGAGAAGGTCTGGGGGCCGCTGCTGCGCGGCAAGTTCGGCGACCGCGCCGACGACATCTCGATGGCGTGGCTGTGGGGCAAGCTGACGCATGCGCCGCAAGCTGGAGGGCAAGGAGTCGCGCGAGGAGCTGCTCGGCTACCCGCGCCGCTCGTGGGAGCCGCTGTTCGCGCGCGCTGCGCGAGCGGATCGAGGCCGGCGGCGGGCGCGTGCTGATCGACCGGCCCGGTCGAGCGCGCTCGTCGCGCGCGGCTTCGCGATCGTCGCCGGCGCGCCGGGCTCGTTCCGCCCGGCCACGACCCGCGCGCCTTCGAGGCCGCCGGCGAGCCCGAGCGCTACGACGCCGTCGTGGCGACCGTGCCCAACGACGTCTTCGCCGCGATGCTCGAGCCCGGCCTCGTGCCGGACGGCTACCTCGACCGGCTGGGCGGCATCGAGTACCACACCGCGCTCTGCCTGCTGCTCGAGCTCGACCGCGGCTTCAGCCCGTTCTACTGGACCAACATCGCCGACCCGCGAGCTGCCGTTCGTCGGCGTGATCGAGCACACGAACCTGATCGAGCCGCGAGCGCTACGGCGGCCGGCGCTTCCTGTACGTCGCGAACTACCTCGCGCCCGGGCCACGAGCTGCTCTCGCTCGACGCCGACGCGCTGCTGGCGCGCTACGAGCCCGGGCTGCGCGCGCATCAACCCGGGCTTCGACCGCTCTGGGTGCGCGAGCGCTGGCTGCACCGCGAGCCCGCGGCGCAGCCGATCGTGACGGTCGGCTACGGCGAGCGGATCCCGCCGCTGCAGACCGGCGTCCCGGGGCTCGTGCTCGCCAACACGACGCAGATCTACCCCGAGGACCGGGGCACGAACTACGCCGTGCGGCTCGGGACCGACGCCGCCGCGGCGCTGCTCGGCGAACTCGTAGGTCACGCCGGTCAGGCGCTCGGACAGCGCCCACAGCCCGCGCGCCGTCTCCGCGTCCGTGGCGGCCGAGCTCGGGGAGACGAGCGTCGGGTGCCCGCGCATCTCGCCGCGGCCGTCCGGGCCCGACGTAGCTGCCGCCCGGGATGTCCTGCGGTGGCCGCGAACAGCGTCGGCCAGGCGCCCTGGTCGCCGCTCTGGGCGAGCAGCGGTTGCCGATCGCCATCAGCGCCGTTCTGGAGCGCGTTGCCGGTGCGGCTCTGCAGCTCCGTCGAGGCGTAGCCCGGATGCGCGGCGACCGCGCGGACCGGCGAGCCGGCCTCGGCGAGGCGGCGCTGGAGCTCGAACATGAACAGCAGGTTGGCCAGCTTGGACTGGCCGTAGGCGGGCCAGCGCTTGTAGGAGCGCCGCTCCCAGTTGAGGTCCTCGAGGTCGATCTTGCCCATCCGGTGCGCGCCGGAGGCGATCTGGACGACGCGGTCGGTGACGTGGTCGAGCAGCAGCCCGGTGAGCGCGAAGTGGCCGAGGTGGTTGGTGCCGATCTGGGTCTCGAAGCCGTCCTTGGTGCGCCCCTCGGGCGACGGCCATCACGCCGGCGTTGTTGATCAGGATGTCGATCGGCGCCGTCCCAGCCGTCGGCGAACGCGCGCACGGAGGCGAGGTCGGTGAGGTCCAGCTTGCGCGACCTCGGCGCCGGCGCCCAGCTCGGAGGCGATCTGCGTCGCCGCGCTGCGGTGTTGCGCACGGCCAGCACGACGCGCGCGCCGCGCGCGCGAGCTCGGTCGCGGCGGCGCGGCCGATGCCGCTGGTCGCGCCCGTGATCAGCACGGTGCGGCCGTCGAGGTTCGGAAGGTCCTTGGGAGTCCACTTGCTCGTGCTCGGGCTCATGGCGTCCAATGTAGTCGGTGGATACAAAGATGTCAACGACAACAATGCTGTCGGCGTCAACTCCGGCGTGTACCCTTGCCCGCGTGACCGCAACCGCCCGCCCCTACCACCACGGGAACCTCCGCCCGGCGCTGCTCGGGCGCGGCCGAGCGCACGCTCGCCGCGGCGGCGAGCTGTCGCTGCGCGAGCTCGCGCGCGAGATCGGCGTCAGCCACGCGGCGCCGCGGCGGCACTTCGCGGGCAAGCAGGCGCTGCTCGACGCGCTCGCGCTGGACGGCTTCGAGCGCCTCGGGCGCGAGATGGCCGCCGCGCTCGAGCGGAGCCGGGCCGGCGTTCGCGACGCGGCTCGGCGCGCCTCGCGCGCACCTACGTGCGCTTCGCGACCGAGCACGCGCGCGCTGCTGGATCTGATGTACGCGGGCAAGCACCGCCCCGGCGCCGACGCGCTGCGCGAGGCGGCCGACCGCGCCTTCGCCGGCCCGCTCGCGCTGGTCGCCGGGGGCCAGGCCGCCGGCGAGGTCGTCGGCGGGCGACGTGCTGAGCGCTGGCCTGGTGGCCTGGGCGGCCTTCCACGGGCTGGCCGCGATGGCCAACGGCGGCCTGCTCGGCGACCGGCCGCTGG
Organism: uncultured Gemmatimonadales bacterium; assembly: GCA_963825815.1. Taxonomy (GTDB): domain Bacteria; phylum Gemmatimonadota; class Gemmatimonadetes; order Gemmatimonadales; family GWC2-71-9; genus CAVVWJ01. The sequence goes on from CAWGVB010000025.1 coordinate 354,755, forward strand.
AGCCGCTCGTCGACGAGGCCGTGGCGCGGCTGCTCGACGGGCTGCGGCCGCGGTAGGCGCGGTCGCGAGCCGACTCAGCGCTGGCGAACCACCCGCCCTCCACGAGGTCGCGGTAGACGACGAGGTTGCGCCCGCAGGTCGGTGACGACCTCCCAGTAGCGGCGGCGCACGGGCCGGCGTCCACCAGCGGTCCTCGACCAGCCAGGACTCGCGCACGGCCTCGACCTCGCGGCCGTCGACGGCCTGCGGGCGGCCCTGGCGCGCCCTCGCGCACCCGCGCGCTGCGGCGCGGCGTGGCCGCGAGCCGCTTCACGGCTCCCAGGGGGTAGCGCGAGGCGGCGCTCGGGCACGCGCGAGTCGGGGTCCACGGCGCAGGATCCGCAGCGCGGCCTCCGGCCCGGCGACCGAGCGCGCCTGGCGGACCGCCTCGCGCAGCCGCGCGCGCGCGCACGGCCGCCGGCTCGGCCAGCAGCGAGCGCTGGTCGCCCGACGGCGGGCCGAAGCCCTCGGCGCGCAGGCGCAGCGCCTCGGCCGGGCGCGGGCAGCTCGGCCAGCCGCGGCGCGAGCACGAGCCGCATCCGGCGCGGGTCGGCCAGCGCCTCGCGGAACGTCACCCGCGCGCGCCAGGTCCCGCCCTCGACCAGCTCTCGCCGAGAGCACGGCGGCGCGCAGCGTGCGGCCGCGGCGCTCGCGGCGCGCGAGCAGCCGGTCGATCAGCAGGCCGAGCGCGCGCTCGAGCTGGGCGCCCGACGCCGACTCGGGCAGCTCGAGCGCGCTCCTCCAGGCGCTCGGCGGCGACCCGCGGGCGCAGCGGGTCGTCGCGCCCGCGGGCGAGCGAGCGCGCCGCAGGCCCGGCCTCCCGAAGCGGTCGGCCAGCGCCGCGCGCGGCATCGCGGCCAGCTCGCCGAGCGTGCGCACGCCGAAGCGCTCGAGCACGCGGCGGCAGCGCGGCCGTCTCCGGCCGCACGCCGCAGCAGCGCGACCGGCAGCGGCGCGAGGTAGGCGCGCAGCGCCGCCGGCGCCGGACGGGCGCGATCTCGGCCCGGCGCGCGCGCGCGCGGCGCTCGCGGCGGCCAGCGCGGCGAAGCGCGACGGCGCCGCGCCCGAGCCGCACCGGCGCGGCGAGCGCGCGCCGGGCGGCGGCGATCACGCCCTCCAGGCTGCCGCCGTGGAGCGTGCGCAGGCCCTGCGCGTCGAACCACGCCAGCCCGGGGCGCCCGGGCTCGACGGCCGCGCCGATCGCCCTCCAGCAGGCCGAGCAGCCGCTCCCACTCGTCCGCCACGCCGGCGGGGTCGGGCGGGACGAGCCGCAGCGTCGGGCAGCGGGCGAGCGCCTCCCCCAGCCGCAGCCCGGCGCGCACGCCGTAGGCCTCGGCGGCCGCGGAGGCCTGGCCGATCAGCTGCTCGCGCCCCGCCTCCGGCGCGAGCGCGACCGGGCCGGCGGCCAGCGCCTCGCGCCCGCCGGCGGCGACGGCGAGCTCGAAGCGGGGGATCTGGACGCAGACGATCAAGAGCGAACACATGTTCGCACACGCGGCAAGCGCTCGGACGGATGTCGAGCCGGCTTCAGGTGCGTCGCGAATCCGGCCGAGGTAGAGCAAGGTGCCACGGCACGGTTCACATCTGTTCGAGCGCTCGGCGCGGCCGTTCGCTGCATCGCCCTGCTCGCCCCCGCCGCGGCGGGCGCGCACAGCGACCCGCTACACGACGCCGACCGCGACCGCCACCTCCGGCGACTGCTCGGCCGCGCATGCCGTGCAAGATCGCCTACGCGATCAACGAGGCGAGCGACGGGCGACGAGGTCGTCGTCGCGAGCGGCGTCTACACGCGTCAAGGTCGAGCTCGAGGCCGAGACGATCGACGTCCACGGCGTCGCCGGCCAGGCGGCCGCCGCTGCTGATCGGCGACGCTCGAGTCGCGAGTACCTGCTCACGGTCGACGGCGGCACGCTGCGCCACCTCGCCCTGCGCGGCACCGCGCCCGGCGAGGACACGCTCGTGCTCGAGGACGGGCTCGCCGAGGACCTCGAGATCGTCTCCGCCGCCGGCGACGGCGCCAAGGTCGAGACCTCCGACGCCACGACGGTCCTGCGCGACAGCGTCGTGGTGACCCAGGCGACCGGCTCGGGCGGCGCCGGCGCTGAAGCTGCGCGAGGGCGGCGGCGGCGCACGCCGCGCTCGCGCTGCGCAACGTCACCGCGATCGCGCCGGCCGCCAACGCGATCCGCTGCGAGGTGGCCTCCGGCCAGCAGGCCACGCTGGCCAACGTGATCGCCCGCGGCGACGTCGCCGACGTCGACGCGACCAACGGCGGCGGCGGCTGCAGCGCGACCGTACTCCAACCTGCGCCCGCGAGCGCTCGCCCGGCGCTGTCGCTCGGCGCGGGCATCCAGTCCGCCGAGCCGCTGTTCGCCGACGCGGCGGGCGGCGACTACCGCCCGCTGCCCGAGCTCCCCGACCGTCGACGCGGGCATCGCCGACGCGCACACGGGCGCGCGTCGACCCCGACGGCCGCGCGCGCACGGTGCCCGACGTCGGCGCCTACGAGTGCTGCGGCGCGGACCCGTGGCCCGGAGCTCCGGACGCGCCAGGGCGCCGACGACCAGCCGGCGACGCCGACGAGGCGACCCGGCCACGGTCACGCCCGCCGCGCCGCCGCGTCCACGGCGTCCCGGCGCCCGTGCTCGGCGAGACGGTCATCGTCGCGCCCGGCCGGGGCAAGGTGCTCGTCCGCCGGCCCGGCGAGAAGCGCTTCCGCGAGCTCGGCGACGCGACGCTGCTGCCGAGCGGCACGGTGGTCGACGCCCGCCGCGGCCGCGATCCGCCTCACCACCGCCCTCGACGAGGCGGGCGAGTTCCAGACCGGCCGCTTCTGGGGCTGCGCTTCGAGATCCGCCAGGGCCGCGGCGGCGGCGGCATGACCTCGCTGCGCGCTGCGCGGCGGCGACTTCGGGCGCTGCCCGGCCCGCGCGAGCGGCGCCCGCTCGCGACCGCGAGCGGCGTCGCGCGCGAGAACCCGACGACGCGCCGCGTCGTGCGCAGCCTGTGGGCGCGCGACCGCGGCGGGCGCTTCCGCACCTACGGCAACAACAGCGTCGCCACGGCCCGCGGCACCGCCTGGGTCACGCGCGACCGCTGCGACGGCACGGTCACGCGCGTGCGCGAGGGCGCCGTCGCGGTCAAGGACCGGCGCACGGGCCGGACCGTCGTCGTCCGCGCCGGCCGCGCATACCTCGCGAAGCGATGAGGTCGCGCGCCCGGCGTGCCGCGGCTGCGGATGCTGCTGACCGCCGGCGTGCTCGCGGCGGCGGTCGCCGGCGCCGGGACGTTCACGGGCGCGCTCGGACCCGATCGAGAACGCGGCGCTCGACCGCGCTCTTCCAGAAGCGCGAGGCGCAGGCGCCCGGCGACGTCGGCGGTCGTCGCCGTCGACGACGTGACGTTCTCCGACCTCGAGCGCCAGTGGCCGTTCCCGCGCTCGCTGATGGCCCGGGCGGTCGACCGCCTCGCCGCGGCCGGCGCGCGCGAGATCGTCATCGACGTCCAGTACACGGAGAAGAGCACGCGACCGCGAGGACCTCGCGCTCTACGACGCGATCGCCCGCGCGGGCGGCGCCGTGCTGGCCACGAGCGAGACCGACGGGCGCGGCGGCACGCAGGTGCTCGGCGGCGACGAGAACCTCGAGCGGATCGGCGCGCGCGCCGCGGCGAGCAACCTGCCCGACGAGGCCGGCGGCGTGATCCGCCGCTTCGGCGCCGAGGTGGCGGGGCTGCCGACGCTCGCCGTCGCGGTCGCCGAGCGGCTGGGCCGGCCGCGTCTCGCGCAGCGGCTTCGGCGCCGACGGCGCGCTGATCGACTACCGCGGGCGCGCCCGGGACGATCCCGACCGTCTCGTTCTCCGACCCTGCTGGCCGGCAAGGTCGACCCGGCGCTGCTGCGCGGCCGCGTGGTCGTGATCGGCGCGTCGGCGCCGACGCTGCACGACCAGCACGCGACGCCGCAGGGCCGCGAGCTGATGTCGGGCCCCGAGGTGCAGGCGAACGCGATCTGGACCGCCCTGCACGGGCTCCCGCTGACGGCCGCGCCCGCCTGGCTGGACGCGCTGCTGATCCTGCTCGCGGCCGCCTCGGTGCCGCTGCTGGCGCTGCGCGTGCGCGGCACGGTCGCCGCGCTCGCCGCGCCCGCGCTCGGCGTCGCCTACGTCGCGGTCGCCCAGTTCGTCTTCGAGCACGGCACCGTGCTCGCCGCAGGCCGGCCCGCTCGCCGCGCTGGCGCTCGCCTCCGTCGCGACCGTGGCGGTCAGCAGCCTGCTCGAGAGCGTCGAGCGCCAGCGGATCGCGGAGGTCAACGACCTGCTCGAGGAGCAGGTCCGCGAGCGCACGCAGCGAGCTGCGCGCGACCGAGCTGGAGATCATCAAGCGCCTCGGCCAGGCCGTCGAGTCGCGCGACGAGGAGACCGGCGAGCACATCGAGCGGATCGCGCGCCTGTGCCACAAGCTCGCGCTGGCGGCCGGGCTGAGCGCCGACGAGGCCGAGCTGCTGCGCCGCGCGAGCGCGATGCACGACGTCGGCAAGATCGCGATCCCCGACGACATCCTGCGCAAGCCCGACCCGCTGACGCCCGAGGAGCGCGAGGTCATGCAGCGCCACACCGACGTGGGCGGCGACCTGCTGGCCGGCTCGCGCTCGCCGGTCGTGCAGCTCGGCGAGGTGATCGCGCGCACGCACCACGAGCGCTGGGACGGCACCGGCTACCCGGCCGGCCTCGCCGGCGAGGACGATCCCGCTCGCCGGGCGCATCTGCGCGGTCTGCGACGTCTTCGACGCGCTCGTCTCCGCCCGCCCGTACAAGGCCGCGTGGGCGGTCGAGGACGCGCTCGACGAGATCCGCGCGCTCAGCGGCAGCCAGTTCGACCCGCGGCTCGTCGAGCTCTTCCTCGAGCTCGTCGCCGACGGCAGCCGCCGCCGCTCGGAATTGGTCCATCAAGCACACCTCTAGGTCCGTCGCGTGGGATGAGGGGGCGAACGGGGTACGAGGTGCGCCTATAGGAAAGGCCCCCGTTTCCGAGGGCCCTTCCCGTAGCAGACCTGTAAGCCGGATTCTGTCATGAGCAGCCATCCATCTAAGCGGCCGACCTGGACCTCGGCGGGCAACCTACAAACGGTCCTGCTTGGCCTTGCATCGGGTGGGGTTTGCCTGGCCGCCGCGTCACCGCGACGCCGGTGCGCTCTTACCGCACCTTTTCAACCTTGCCGTCCCGCGGCCTCACGTGCGGGCCGCGGGCTTGGGCGGTGTGTTTTCTGTGGCACTTTCCCGCGGGTTTCCCCGGGTCGGCGTTACCGACCACCCTGCCCTGTGATGTCCGGACTTTCCTCGAAGGGCAAACCTCCGCGCACTGCTCGGACTGCCCCTAGAACGGTACCGGCTACAAAGGTATGTTCAACCAACCAAGGAAAACGTCCGATCCCACGGACAGACTGAACCCATGTATGACGTGATCTACATCGACGCGCACGGAAGCGAGACGCCGGTGGCGCAGCACTTGGACGACCGCAGGGATGCGGCAGACGTCGCGCGGCAGGCCGCCGCGGACCGCGGCGTCGGCCGGATGTTCCTGCCCGGCTCGACCAAGCTGCCCAACTGCGTCTGCGTCGTGCCGGTGCCCGCGCCGGCCGAAGCCGCCTAACCGCTCGTCGGCGCCCCAGCCGCTAGCGTCGCCGCCATGCGAATCGGCGTGGTCGGTGGCGGACTGATGGGCTCGGGCATCGCGGAGGTGTGCGCCCGCTCGGGCGTCGACGTGACGGTCGTCGAGGCCGACGACGAGCGCGCGGAGCGCTCGCGCGCGGCGATCGAGAAGTCGCTCGACCGCGCGGTCCGCGGCGGCAAGCTCGAGCAGGCCGACCGCGAGGCGGCCGCGCGAGCGGCTCGCCTTCACCGCCTCGCTCGAGGACCTCGAGGGCGCCGACGCGGCGATCGAGGCGATCGTCGAGGACGAGCAGCGCCAAGCGCGAGCTGTTCAAGCGCCTGGACGAGATCCTGCCCGACGCGCAGTTCCTCGCCTCCAACACCTCGTCGGTGCCGATCATGAAGCTCGGCGCGGGCACCAAGCAGCCCGACCGCGTGCTCGGCCTGCACTTCTTCAACCCGGTGCCGGTGCTGCCGCTGGTCGAGATCGTCACGTCGATCATGACCACGCCGGAGACGATCGAGACCGCGCGCGCGTTCGCCGAGGGCACGCTCGGCAAGCAGGCGATCTACTCGCAGGACCGCGCCGGGCTTCGTCGTCAACGCGCTGCTGATCCCGTACCTGCTGTCGGCGATCCGGATGTACGAGTCCGGCTTCGCGTCCAAGGAGGACATCGACCAGGGCATGGTGCTCGGCTGCGCGCACCCGATGGGGCCGCTGCGGCTGTCGGACCTGATCGGGCTCGACACGCTGCTCGCCGTCTCCGAGTCGCTCTACGAGGAGTTCCGCGACCCGGGCTCGGTCGCGCCGGCGCTGCTGAACCGCATGGTCGAGGCGGGCCTGCTCGGCCGCAAGACCGGCCGCGGCTTCTACGACTACTCGAAGAACTAGCCGGCCGGGCTCAGCCGAGGATCGACGAGTGGCGCGCGATCACGCGCCACGTCGCCGTCGGCGCGCGTCCACACGTCGGTCAGCCGGAACACGTTGGAGAGGCTGACGTGCTCGTAGCTGGCGACCTGCGAGTAGCGCGAGTGCACGACGCCCGTGTCGCCCGAGACGTCGATGTCCATGCTCTCGAACGCGAACGACACGATCGTGTAGCCCTCGCGCGCGGCGTCCATCCACTGGTCGCGCGTCATCGGCTCGGGGTAGAGGTGGATCGCCATGAAGCGGAACTCGGGCGCGACGATGCGCTCGAGCGCCTCCATGTCGCGGTCCTCGACGGCCTGCATCCACGCCTCCTGCAGGCGGGCGAGCTCCGCGCGGTCCTCCTCGACGCTCATCGCGCGCGGAGGCTAGTGGACGCGCGCGACCGCGCAGCCGCGCCCGCGCCGCGCGCGTCAGCTGACGGTCGTGCCGCAGCCGCCGCAGCGGCCGCCGACGATCCCGGCGCCGGCCGAGTGGCGCGGCGCCATCGGGGCGCCGCACACGAGGCAGTCGGCGGGCGCGCCCGCCAGCAGGCCCTCCCAGGCGCCGGCGACCAGGTCGTCCAGCGTCGGCCCGTGGCGGTGCGCGCTCGCAGTGGTGGGCTCGGCTCGCCGGCGCGGCGCGGCGGCCGCGGCGCGCGGCCGCGGCGCGCCTCGAGCCGGGCGGCCGGGCGCGGCCGCGGCGGCGCGGCGCGACGGCGGGCGCCGAGCCCGCGCCGAACAGCGCGGACTGCCCGCTCGGGCCCGCGGGGCGGCCGCGCGCGGCGGCCGCGGCGCGGCGCGCCGCGGGGTCATGCAGCGGCGCTCATGCGACCCTCCGCAGGACGCCGACGACCCGGCCGAGCACCCGCGCCTCGCGCGTGCGGATCGGCTCGTGCGCGTCGTTCTCGGGCTGCAGCCGCACGTGGTCGTCCTCGCGGAAGAAGCGCTTGACCGTCGCCTCCTCCCCCACGAGCGCGACGACGATCTCGCCGTCGGCGGCCGTGTCCTGCGGCCGGACGACCACGAAGTCGTCGGGCAGGATGCCGGCGTTGACCATCGAGTCGCCGCGGATGCGCAGCAGGTACTCGCCGTCGTCGCCGCCCGCGATCTCGGGCACCGTGACGTACTCCTCGATGTTCTCCTCCGCGAGGATCGGCGAGCCCGCGGCGACGTGGCCGACGAGCGGCAGCCCGCTCGGGGTCACCACGTCCTTGACCGCGCCGACCGCGCGGTCCAGCAGCTCGATCGCGCGCGGCTTCGACGGATCGCGCCGCAGCAGCCCGACCTTCTCGAGGTTCGCGAGGTGCGCGTGCACCGTCGACGACGACGCGAGGCCGACCGCCTTGCCGATGTCGCGCACCGTCGGCGGATAGCCGTACTTCGCCGAGTACTTCTTGATGAAGTCGAAGATCTCCTGCTGGCGCTTCGTCAGGTCCTTGCCGAGGTCCACGAGAGGCCTCCTCAGATCGCCGTCACGGCGGGTTGATCGAGTGGAGCGAACATGTGTTCGTAACTGTAGCGCCCCTCCGTGGACGGACTCAAACGACGAGCCACTGCCAGGGCTATACTCGCCGTCGCCCTCGCGCCGATGGCGGAATTGGTAGACGCGCCAGGTTGAGGGCCTGGTCCGGGATAACCGGGTGGAGGTTCGAGTCCTCTTCGGCGCACTCACGAAAAGCCCCGCTCGGCGGGGCTTTTCGCGTTCTCGGGCTTCTCGATCGGTCCGGGGGCGAACATCTCGCGGCAACGCCCCGCCTGCCGCGCCCCGCGTACGCCCCTGACGCCGCTCCCGCGACCGCGTCCATGTCACAGGCACGCCAACACCCAGCGTCGGCGTCGGACACAAGCGAACCGAGACAGCCAAAGCATGGGAGAGCACGAACGCTCGGCCCGGTCGGCACATGAGCGCGGCTCCGCGGGATGTGGAGAAACGCGGTCGGCTGCGTGCGCACGACCCCCGGGCCCGGGTGCATGCACCGTTGTAGGTGCCGATGCACCGCGTGATGCTCCGCGGTGCAGCTTGACTCCGACGACGCGTCGAGGAGAGAAGATGGCGGCAACCGCAGCAGGATCATCTCGTCCCGGCATCGCCGTCGGGCCGACGAGCGAGTTCAGCCTGTTCTTCCGCGTCAAGCCCGGCCAGGGCGAGGCTCTGCGGAGCTGCGCTGCACGACCTGCAGGACACGCCTGGATACCGGCCAGGGGACTACGGCATGGCGATCAGCACGATCCACGAGGCGAGGTTCGTGCTCTTCGACGACGACACACGGCTCGCGTTCGTGACGAGCTTCGACGGCCCGTGGGACGCCTACATGGAGGACTTCTTCACGTCCGGGCCGACGCTCGCGCTGTTCGACGTGATCTTCCGGCATGTGGAGGGCTACGACGGCCTCCCGGACCTGGCTGCCGTGAAGGCGTTCATCCTCGGCGCGCAGCAGACGGCGGCCGCCTACGCACGGAACTACCCCGGCACGGTCAAGGAGATCCGGAAGGCCCAGCGTGTCAACACGGCCTTCCAGCAGGTGCTCGACCACCCGGATGCTGCGGAGGCACTCCAGCACCCGGCGTTGAAGCCGCTGCTGGACGAGGCCGCCGACTGACCTGCGCGATGGACGACCGGTGACCGGGCGCGAGGAGCAGCGCGCCTCGAGCTCGACGACATCCAGAGCGGCGCGCTTCACGAGCGGCCGTCACCGTACGTCGGCACGTACCTCCTGCTCCGCATCGACGACCGCGCCGCCGGACGCGAGCTCGTCCGGCGACTGCAGCACATCGTCGACAGCGGACGACCCTCATCCGATCCGGCCCACGACGCCTGGATCACGGCCGCCTTCACCTATCACGGGCTGAAGGCGCTCGGGGTCCCGCAGAGCTCGCTCGACAGCTTCGCGCCGGAGTTCCGGGAGGGGATGGCCGCCCGCGCGGCGCTGCTGGGCGACGTCGGCGACAGCAGTCCGGAGCACTGGGAGAAGCCGCTCGGCACCAGCGACGTCCACGTCGCCCTGGCGGCGCTCTCCCCCGACCGCGAGCGGCTGCAGGCCGTGGTCGAGAAGGCGCGCCGCGCGCACGCGGAGCTCGCGGGCGTCGAGGTGATCTGGCGCCAGGACTGCTACCAGCTTCCGAGCGGGCGGACGTCGTTCGGCTTCAAGGACGGGATCGGCCAGCCGGCGGTCGAGGGGAGCGGCAGGCCGGCCTCGAACCCGAAGGAGCGGCCGCTCAAGGCGGGCGAGATCATCCTCGGCTACCCGGACGAGACGGGCGAGCTGCCGCCGATGCCGACCCCGGAGGTGCTCGGCCGCAACGGCACCTACGTCGTGTTCCGGAAGCTGCACACGAGGGTCGCGGCCTACCGGCAGTACCTTCGGGCGAAGGCGGCGAGCCGCGAGGAGGAGGCGCTGCTCGGCGCGAAGATGGTCGGGCGCTGGCAGAGCGGCGCTCCGCTCGCGCTCTCCCCGGACGGTGACGACCCGGACCTCGGCGGCGACCCGCAGCGCCACAACGACTTCCTCTACGGCGACGATCCGCGCGGCCTCAAGTGCCCCCTGGGCGCGCACGCGCGGCGCGCGAATCCGCGCGACGCGCTCGACGGCGACGGCGCCGTCGACGTCCGCCTGCACCGCATGATCCGGCGCGGCACGAGCTACGGGCCGATGCTGCCCGAGGGCGTGCTCGAGGACGACGGCGTCGACCGCGGCATCGTCTTCGTCTTCGCCGGCGCGCACCTCAAGCGCCAGTTCGAGTTCGTCAAGACCCAGTGGCTCAACGACGGCATCTTCATCGGCGCCCCGCTCGAGAAGGACCCGCTCGTCGGGCCGAACGACGGGTCCGGCAGCTTCACCGTTCCCCAGCGGCCGATCCGGCGCCGGCTGCAGGACCTGCCGCCGTTCGTCGTCACCCGCGGCGGCGAGTACTGCTTCGCGCCGGGCCTGCGGGCGATGCGCTGGCTCGCGGAGCTCGACTCGTGACCCGTCTCGACCGAGAAGAGAGGGAACCCGTGGCAACCACCGACCGTTGGCAGGCGCTCGACTTCGGCCCGCCCCCATCCGACGGCGAGGAGCCGGAGTCCCCGGTCCTCGTCGACCACCTCGCCGACGGCCGCATCGCGCTGATCACCCTCAACCGGCCGCACGCGGACAACGCGATCACGACCGAGATGGGCGCCCGCCTCACCGAGGTCGTCGAGACGATCGCGGTCCGCCCCGCCATCCGCGTCGTCGTCCTCACCGGAGCGGGCACGAAGGCCTTCTCCGTCGGCAGCGACCTGCGCCAGCGAAAGAACATGACCAAGGAGGACTGGCTGCGCCAGCGGCAGGACTTCGATCGCACGCTCTACACGGTCCGCCAGCTGCGCAAGCCGATCCTCGCCGCCGTCAACGGCGATCGCGTACGGCGGCGGCAGCGAGCTCGCCCAGAGCACCGACTTCATCATCGCCTCCGAGAACGCCACCTTCGGCCAGCCCGAGGCGATGCTCGGCCTGGCGGCCGGCGGCGGCTCGCCGGCGCTGCTCCCGCGTCTCCTCCCTCCGGGAAGGGCGATGCAGATGCTGATGACGGGCGACCCGATCGATGCGCAGGAGGCCTACCGGCTGGGCATGGTCAACGAGATCCACCCGCCGGGCGAGCTGATGGACGCGGCGATGCGGATCGCGGAGAAGATCGCGAGCAACTCGCCGACGGCGGTGCAGGCGGTCAAACGGGCCGTCCGCCTCGGCGAGGGCCAGCCGATCGAGCAGGCGATCGCGATCATGATGGACTCGCACTGGCGCTCGGCCGTCCATCCCGACCGCATCGAGGGCATCGGCGCGTTCAACGAAGGCCGCGAGCCGACCTTCCAGGACTCCGACTACTGATGCTCGCGGTCAACCACGCCGTCGACGAGGAGGCTGAGCCATGGCCGTTGCAGACGAGCTCGACAGGGCGCGCGCCGCGCTGCAGATGATCAACCCGGCGCCCTACAACGCCGAGGCGCCGCCGGAGGCCCTGATCGGGGACATCACCCCGGCCGCGCTGCACTACGTGCGCAGCAACTTCGCGCTGCCGGCGCACGACGGCACGCTCGAGGTCGGCGGGGCCGTGGAGAACCCGCTCACCCTGACGCTCGACGACCTGCGTGCGATGCCGGCGCACGAGCGGGCGGTCACCCTCGAATGCGCGGGGAACGGGCGACTCGAGACGAGGCCGCTGCCGATCGGTGAGCCATGGGGTGACTACGCGGTCTCGACCGCGAGCTGGACCGGCGCCCTCCTGCGCGACGTGCTGGAGCAGGCCTCGCCGGCGACGGACGGCGTCGACGTCCGCTTCGAGGGAGCCGACCACGGCGCGTACCACCTCAAGCCGGTCCTGGCTGACACCGACAAGGACGACCTGACCTTCGAGCGAGCCCTGCCGCTCGCCCTCGCGGCCGACCCGGCGGCGGAGATCCTGATCGCCTACGAGATGAACGGCGAGCCGCTGGGTCGTGACCACGGCGCCCCGTTCCGGCTCATCGTGCCCCACTGGTACGCCGTCGCGTCGGTGAAATGGCTGAAGCGGATCGACGTCTTGACCGAGCGGTTCGCCGGCGAGTTCCAGACGGGCCACTACATGTACGAGTGGCCCGACCGGCCGCACGAGGCCGTCAGCCTCATGCGCGTGCGGGCGCGCATCACCGCCCCCGCTCACGGCTCGGCGATCAGCCCCGGCACGCACACCGTGCGCGGCAAGGCCTGGTCGGGAACCGGGCCCATCACGCGCGTCGACGTCAGCCTCACCGGCGAAGGCGACTGGCACGCGGCCCGGCTCGAGCCGCCCAAGGGCCCGTACCAGTGGCAGGACTGGGCGTTCGACTGGGAGGCGAACGACATCGGCAGGCACACCCTCCGCGCCCGGGCGACCGACGCCGCCGGCAACACGCAACCGGAGGTCCCGCCCTGGAACCGCCTCGGCTACGGAAACAACGCCATCGAGGTCGTGTACATCGACGTGAGCGTGAAGGAGAGCCGGATTCTACGGTTCGGGACACGAGACCCACCACGTGTCCCGAACCCGCCCGAAACGGCCGGAAATTGCGGGTATCGAGCTGATCCTGCCTACTCCGCCGGTTTTGGCGGTATTTGCAGGGCTTCTTACGCGAAACACGTAGCCTTCGGCGGCGCCTGAAAATCGTGGTGTCCCCGGTTCGAGTCCGGGTCTCGCCATCTCGTAACTCCTCGGCCTCACGCGCCCCGATGCCCACATGTAGGCTCGCGCCGAGCCCCATGTTCTCACCGAGGGCACCTATACGGTCCTGGCACGCGCTGACCGGGCTCCGGACGCCGAGCTCGTCGCGCGCTTCGGCGGGACTCGCCATCGACGACCGGACGGCGGCCTTCCGAAGCGCGACGCAGGCTGTGGAATGTGCGATCGCGCTGGCGGAGCGGGCGCCGGGCGCCATCGGGCTCCACGCGGGAGAACTGGGCGCCGGCGACCAGGGACGAGGCACGTCCGGTGGTGCTCGCCGCCGGACTGGCCACGCTCGCGCGCGAGGGGCGGGTTCTGGCCTCGAGCATCGTCCGCGCGCTGGCGCCGGACGTCCACATGGGCGAGGCGCGGGACGTGAGCCTGCCCGGCATGGCGGGTCGCATGACCGTGCATGAGGTGCACGTCGGGCGCCGCCGCGACCCGCTGCGCGTCGTGATCGCCGACGACGCGGCATTGGTCCGCGACGGCGTCGCCGCGCTGCTGCGCGACAACGGCGTCGAGGTCGCCGCCACGGCCGCGGACGCGGCCGAGCTGCACGAGGCCGTCGCGCGCCACCTCCCGGACGTCGCGCTGGTCGATATCCGCATGCCGCCCACCTACACCGACGAGGGGCTCGCCGCCGCGGAGCGCATCCGCGCGGCGTTCCCGCAGGTCGGCGTGCTCGTCCTCTCGCAGCACCTCGACGCCCGCTACGCGCTGCGCGTGGCCGAGGCCAACCCGGCCCGGACCGGCTACCTGCTCAAGGACCGCGTCACCGACTCGCGCGCATTGTTCGACGCGCTCGAGCGGATCGCCGCCGGGGGCTGCGTGATCGACCAGGCGGTGGCGGAGGGACTGGTGTCGCGGGCATCGGCGCTCGCGCGCATCGACGAGCTGACCGAGCGCGAGCGCGAGGTGCTGGCGCTCGTCGCCGAGGGGCTGACCAACAGGGCGATCGCCGAGCGGCTGGTCGTGACGCAGAAGACGGTCGAGACACACATCGGCCAGATCTTCCTCAAGCTCGGCCTGCGCGACGTCGAAGGCGAGGACCGCCGGGTCGCGGCGGTCCTCGCCTACCTGCGTGCGGCGCAGCCTGGCCGCTAGGCCAGCGCGGCGCAGAGGTTCTCGACCTCGCCGAGGAACAGCATCTTCGGCCCGGTGATCTCGATCACGCTGCCGTCGGGCGCGAAATCGAGCCGGCCGGCGTCCTTGACCAGCAGGCCGAGGCCGGGGACGGTCACGGTGTAGCCGTTGCCCGCGGTGCGGGCTGTGATGGTGTCGAAGTCGCCCGGCACGCCGAACGTGTCGCGCTCGCTCCCGGATCCCCAGTACGGCACGGACTTCCCGGTGACCGAGTTGTAGATGACGTTGCGGGGGTCGTGCGGCCAGCGGTCGTGGAGGACGCGCTGGACCAGGTCCCCGTTGCGGTCGTAGACGCGCTTCGCCGTCTCGATGGAGTACGCGTCCTCCAGCAGGTCGAACCCCTGCGGGCAGCTGCCGTCGAAGTCGGCGACATGCCCGCCCGTGTGGCTGCCGTGGCAGACGGCGCCGCTGCCGGTCGCCTGGCACGTGTAGAAGTCCGGCGGCGGCGGATTCAGGTTGTCCAGATCCACGGCGCCCTGGGCGGGGGCCGCGAACGGTGAGGGCGGCGGCGACGGCCAGCATGATGCGGCGGGTCATGGCTCCTCCTTGGTGGTTGGGGCCAAGACCGTCGCCGAGCGCGGCCCCCGCGGCATGGGGGCGTGCACCGAACTTCGCAGGGCCTTACCCCGAGATCGGTACGCGACCGCGCGCGGTGTCGCCTTCGATGGTGAGCTCGCCGCCCACGGCGGCGATGCGGGCGCCGGCGTGGGCGAGGGCCTCGGTGAGGTCCGCTGTCGACCACCTGGAGGGTGGCGGTCAGCGCGCCGTCCGTCGCCTCGATCGCCAGCCGGGTATCGCGCCCCAGCCGCAACCCCGTCGGCGACGTAGCGATACAGGGCGGCCTCGGCGGCGGCGGAGGCGCGGCGGTCGGGCAGCACCTCGACCGTGACGGAGGCGCCGGCGGCGTCGACGAGCGCGAGCACCGCCTCGGCGAGCCCGCTCTCGGCCAGGGGGACGGAGTGGATTCCGTGGGCGATCCGGCGGAGGTCCTCGCGCATCGCACGGAGCCTCGTCCGCGCCGCCGCTCCGGTCGGCGCGCGCTCGACGGCGATGCCGAGCGCCAGCAGGCGCTGCTGCGCCCCGTCGTGCAGGTCTCGTTCGAGCCGCCGGCGCTCCGCGTCGCCTGCCTCGACGAGCCGCGCGGTCGAAGCACGCACCTCCTCCTCCTGCAGCCGCTGGGACGCGAGCAGCGCCTCGCGCTCGAGCGTGAGCGCGGCCGGCCGCGCGATCTCCGGGATCACCGGCACGCCGGGATCGTGGTCGAGCCAAGCGACGAGGCGGCCCTGGCGCTCGACGGCGGTGCGAGCGCGCTCGGGCGGGGCGGGGTGACCGTCGAGGGTGAGCGGATCGCCCGACTCCGGGTGGGGTACGACGATGGTGAGCGTCGGGTCGCCGCAGGCTCGGGCGAGCGCGGCGCGCAGTTCCTCCGGCCCGCCCGACGCCGCGACCGTGAGACGGCCGAGCGCCGCGCGAACTGCGGGCCGCGCGGATCGGGCGCCAAGCGAGCCCGACGCCGACCAGCCCGAGCGCGGCGGCGGTGGCAAGCCACACGTCGCGGTCGGTGGCCGTGCTCGCGAGCCCGCCGGCGGCGCGCAGGTTGCCCACCGCCGAGAGGACGAGCGCGGCGATGGCACCGACGGCCACGGGGGCGGCGACCGATCGCGCGGCCGGGCGCGCGGCGCGCCAGCCGGACGGCGACGAGCAGCGCCAGCGACACCTCGGTCGCAGCCGCCGCGCGCGGCGCCCAGCGGCCGAGCCAGTCAGCCGCGGAGGGGTCGGAGTGGACGAGCAGGAGGTTGTCCGGGCAGGCGAAGCAGCCGGCGGCGGCCGGATCGAAGACGAGCGCGACCGCCACGCCGAGGAGGAAGGTGGGTGGCGTATCCCAGCGCCACCGCGGCGCGGTCCAGGCGCTGGACCAGTCGCGCGTCGGGATACAGCGAGGGCGGCATGCGCCGCGGCCGCCGGCGCGAGGCCGGCGCCGACCAGCGCCGAGCGTGAACAGGAGCGCGCCGCCTTGGGGCTCCGGCAGCGCGTGCAGCGCGAGCCCGGCTGCGGCGAGCAGGAGCGCGCAAGCCAGCGGCCACGCAGCCCGGACGGCCCCGGCGACGAGTGCGAACGCTGCCGCGCACTGGAGCGCGATCGCCCCGGCGGCGTCGCCGCCCGGCGCCAGATCGGGGCGCTCGCGCACCTGTGCCAAGCACGCCACGACGAGCGCGACGGTTCCGGTGACGGCGAGCGAGCGGCCGACCATGATCCGATCGTCGCATCGTGGGTTGCCTCTCGCCAGCAACCGGGAGGATGATCGGGGCGCGCCCCGGAAGGCACCGGGGCGTTCCCCAATGTGGAGTGAGCCTCGCGGACGGACGATCGCCGCATGTCCAGACGCCCCTTCATCACATCGCTCGCGGCAGCAGCCGTCATCGCCGGATGCGGGGGCTCCGGCGGTTCCACGCCGAACAAGGCCGGCAGCGGCCCGCCGTCGCGCCCGCAGACGATCGAGATCCAGGCCACCGACCCGATCAGCCCCGAAGCGACGTACTTCGCCAAGCAGATCGAGGCGCACTCGGGCGGCACGCTGACCGTGCAGATCCTCAGCGACTATCCCTCGCGTGAGCCCGCCAACGAGGCGCGGCTCGCGCGCGCCCTGCGCGCCGGCAACGCCGACTTCGGCATCCTGCCCGCTCGCGCCTGGGCGCCGGCGGGCGTCGAGGCCTTCGACGCGCTCCAGGCCCCGTTCGTCCTCGGTAGCTACGACGTCGCGCGCGCGGCGATCGCCGGGCCGGCCGGCAGCACGCTCCAACGCGCGCTCGAGCGCGCGGGCGTCAAGCCGCTCGGCCTCGTTCCGGCGGAGCTGCGCCGCGTCCTGGCGATCCGGCCCCTTTCGACACCGGAGGCGTTCCGCGGCCTGTCCATCCGAATCGCGGACAACGACACCTCCGCAGCGGTGCTGCGCACGCTCGGCGCCACGCCCGTCGAGGGCATCACGGCCCCGGACGTCCGGAGCCCAGTTGCGCACGCGTCGGCTCGCGGGGGCCGAGACGGCGCCGATCTTCGCGCTCGAGAACGGATACGGCACCTCCGCCAAGCACATCACCGGCTACGCGCTGTTCGACCGCGTCGACACGCTGGTCGCCTCGCCGGCCGCCTGGAAGCGGCTCTCGCAGGCCCAGCAGGCGGCCGTGACCGCCGCCGCCAGAGACACCATCGCCAACGCGTCGACGCTCGCGGACCGGGATCGGAGAGATCTCGCGCAGCTGTGCCGCCAGGGCGTCCGCGTGGCGACTCCGACGCGAAGGACAGCTCGCCGCGCTGGTGGACGCCACCGAACCGGTCCGCGCCGCGCTGCGCGCGGGCGCCGCCACCGGGCCGGTGCTCAAGGCGCTCGAGGCGACGCCGGGAGCCGGTCCGCAGGCGCTCGACGTGCCGGCCGACTGCACCAAGCCGCTTCCGGAGGAGATCGTCGTCCAGTCAGGGACCGCCCGCATCCCCAACGGCACCTACCGAGTGCATTTCACCGCGGCCGACTTCCATCGTCTGGGTCAGTTCGGCAACGAATGGGACGCCGCGCTCGACCTCGATCACGGAGTTCAAGGACGGTCGCTGGCGGCACTGGGAGAAACCCGACTACGGCGTCCCGGTCGTCGGCGGCACCTATCGCGTCATGGGCGACCTGGTCAGGTTCACCTGGGTGCCCGAGAACGAGATCCCGCCGTTCACGATGCGCTGGAGCTACTACAAGGGCGAGCTGACATGGGAGCCGGTCGACGTCTCCGACGCCGGCCTGAAGGTCCTGTTCGCGGGTCGGCCGTGGGAGAAGGTCCGCTGACGAGGCTGCGCAGGGCGGCCGCGCTGGGCGCGGCCGCCCTCGCCGTCGGCGCGGAGGTCGCCGCGCCCGCCGGCGCCGTGTGGCTGTCGGCGCTCGACGCGGCCGTCGCAGCGGCCTTCGCCGGTGGGGCGGCGGCGGTCGCGCCGGTGTCGGGCCGGACCGCGGACCTCGCGCTGGCGGTCGCGGTGACGTGGGGACTCGGGACGATCGCCGCCGGTGGCGACCTCCCGGCCGAGCTGGTCCTGCTGCACCGTGCGCCGCTCGCCGTGCTCGTGGTGACCTATCCGGGCCGGCCGCTGCGGACTGCCGCGCCCATGGCGACGGGGATCGCGGCGGTGTTGGCGACGGTCTCCCCGGTCGACGTGCGCGCCGCTGCGACGGCCGCGGTCACCGGGATCGCCGCGCTGGTCGCGGCGGTCGGCGCCGCCCGCACCGCACCCGTGCTCCGGCCGCCCCGCTCAGCCGCCGCGCTCGCCGGCGGGGCGGTCGCCGTGGTCGCAACCGTCGGTGCGCTGGAGGTCGCCGATCCGACGGCGGTGCTCGCGGTCTACGACGCGGTCCTGATCGTGTCAGCCGCCGGCCTGCTCGGCCTGCTCGCCGCCGGGCGCTGGAGCGCCGCCGCCGCGACCGGCCTCGCGCTCGAGCTCGGCGGAGGCCCGGCCGGCGCGCCGGTCACCGCGGGGCTGGCGGCGGTACTGCGCGACCCGGACCTGGAGCTGCGGATCCGCCTCGCCGGGGGCGCCTGGACCGACGAGGCGGGCGCCCCGCGGCGCCACCCGAGGCGGTGGACGGCGGCCGTGCCGTCATCCGACGCGTCCTGGCCGACGGCACCGAGGTGGCGCTGCTCCACGATCCCATGGCGATCACGGACCCGGCGGCGGCGGAGTCCGCGGTCGCGGTCGCGGCGACCGCGGTGGACAACGCGCGCCGCGAGCGCGAGGTGCGCGATCGGATCGAGCACTTGCAGCGACTGCGCCGCGGCCTGCTCGACGCGGCGGACGAAGAGCGGCGCGCGCTCGAGGACGAGCTGCGCCTCGGTCCGCTTCGCGAGGCCGACGCGATCGCGGCTCTGCTGCCCGAGGGACCGCTGCGGGAGGAACTGGCGCGCGTTCGCACCGAGCTGGCCGAGATCGCGCGCGGGCTCTACCCGGCGGCGCTCGCGCGGGACGGCCTGGTCGCCGCGCTTCAGGCCGCCGCCGCGCGCTCCCCGCACCCCGTCGCCGTGGACGCCGCCGGCATCGACGGCGCCCGCCTCCCGGAGCGGGTCGCCTTGACCGCCTACTACGTGGTCACGGAGGCGCTCGTCAACGTCGCAAAACATGCGGGCGCGGCGACCGCGCGCGTCGAGCTGACGGCCGCGGCGGGCCGGCTGGACGTGCGCGTGGTCGACGACGGCTGCGGCGGCGCCGACGACGGTGGCAGCGGGCTCCGCGGCCTCCGCGACCGGGTGGCGGCGGTGGGCGGCGAGCTGCGCGTGACCAGCCCGCCCGGCGGCGGCACGGTCGTCGCCGCGACGCTGCCGCTCCCTGTCGATCCACATCCAATGAGAAGCTGACGGCGCTGCTCAGTCCGTCGACGCGAGCTCCGCGACGATCTCCTCCATCGCGGCGGCCCCGAGGAGCCCCTGGGCGAGGACGCCGCCCCCGGTCGACTCGATCGCCTCCGCCAGGTCGCGCGCCCACACGTGTTCCACGAGGATCATCCCCGCGGCCTGGCCCGGCGCGAGCTCGTCGCCCACTCCGTCGACCTCGCGCCGCGACACGCCGAGACTCCGCGCGCCGGAGAGCGCCTGCAGCTCCTCGCTCTGGACGTCGATCGTCTGCAGCTCACCGGTAGCGGGGTCCTTGCGCACGAAGAGCACGTCGAGCACGCGCAGCACGCCGCTGACCTCGATCCTCTCGATCTGGGCGACGATGCGGCCCTCGTAAGTGGCGTCCTCGGGGAAGCCGACTGCGATGAACTGGACGGGCCCGATGCTGGTCATGGCGCGATCATCGCGCACGGCGTCGATCAGCGCCAACCTGCCGGGACGCGGTGCTCGCCGGCAGGGACGCTCTCCATCGCGCGGCTGCGCGTCGCGCGGGTGCGACGCTCCACCAGCGGACGTAACGCTCGGTGAGCGGGTTGGCGGTGACGCCATGGACGTAGACCGAGAGGGCGATGGTCGACGGCGATCGCGAGCAGCAGGTGTGCGCAGGTGCGGGAGGTCGGCGTCGTCGACCAGGATCACGGCGAACACGATCGAGGCCAGGCCGCGCGGCCCGAACCAGCCCAGGAACGCCACCGTCGGCGCGACGCGCGCCGGTCCCGAGCAGCGCGAGCGCGACCGGGAGCATCCGGACGACGGTCAGGCTCAGCACGGCGTAGAGCACGACCTGCCAGGTCAGCTCGTCGAGGACCGGGCCGAGGATGACCGCGCCGAACACGATGAAGGTCGCGGCGTCGAAGAGCTCGCCGCCCTCGTCGACGAGCCTGCTCACATCGCCCGCCCGCGTCCTGGCGAAGGGCGCCGAACACGAAGCCTCCGGTGAAGGCGGCGATGAAGATGCTGCCGCCGAGCGCGCTCGCGATACCGGCGGCCAGCAGCGCCGAGGCCACCGTCAGGATCTGCATCCAGTGCGGCTCGATCAGCTCGCGGCGCGCCGAGAAGCGCAGCGCGAGCGCCCCGAGGATCCCGGCCGGGATGCCGCCGAGCAGGCCGTAGCCGATCTGCTCGAGCACGAGGTTCGTGGCCGCGTGTCCGGACGACGTGCCGGCGTCGGCCTCGGCCACGGCGATCGCGATGAAGAAGATCGGGACGCAGAGCCCGTCATTGAGGCCGCTCTCGACGTTGAGGCCCTGCCGGACACGTGACGGGATCCGCTCGTCGGTGACGACCGCCTGGCCGAGCGCGGCGTCCGTGCAGGCGAGCACCACGGCGAGCACCGCCGCCTCCGCGACGCTGATCCCGGGGATCACGAGCGCGCCCACGAGGGTGCCGGCGGCGATCGTGAGCGGGAGGCCGATGCCCAGGAGCCGCAGCGGTACGGCGAATTCGCGACGCAGCGCGCGCAGCGAGATGCGCGAGGCATCCGCGAAGAGCACGAGCGTCAGCGTGATCTCCGCCAGGAGCTTGACCTGCTCGCTCTCGAGCTGGAGGTCGAGCAACCCGAGCGACCGGCCCGGCGAGCAGCCCGGTCGTCGTGAAGAACATCGCGCTCGACACGCTCATCAGCTGCAGCCTGCGCGAGAACGCCGCGTAGGCGACAAGCAGGACCGCGATCGTCGCGAGAGCCCAGGTCATGGCCCTGGTCGGTGCGCGCCGCTACTGGCGAGCCATTGCGACGCGGAGCCGCTCCTCGGGCGAGATGAGGTGGTCGGCGTCCTCGG
>CAWGVB010000026.1:0-5302 GCA_963825815.1 uncultured Gemmatimonadales bacterium
TCCTGCAGTCACACTGCCGGCTCGCAGACCCGGTCCAAGCGTTGGATCCTACTCGTGACTCGTGACTCGTGACTCACGACTCGACTTACAGCCCCGCCGAAATGATGACCGCGGTCGCTGCCCGCGAGCTGCGTGATGGCGAGGTGGTCTTCGTGGGGATCGGGCTGCCGAACCTGGCCTGCAATCTGGCCCGAGCGACCCACGCGCCGAACCTGGTGCTGATCTATGAGTCCGGCGCGGTAGGTGCCGTGCCCGAGCGGCTCCCGGTTTCGATCGGCGATCCGGCGCTGGTCACCGGCTCGCTGATGGTGTGCAGCATGGCCGACGTGTTTCAGTCGCTGCTCCAGAACGGGCGAATCGAGGTGGGCTTTCTGGGTGGTGCCCAGGTCGATCGCTACGGCAACATCAACACCACCGTGGTGGGCGACTACGCAAAGCCCGCGGTCCGCCTGCCGGGAAGCGGGGGCGCCGGCGGAAATTGCGATTCACGCGCGGCGAACGGTGGTGATCTGCGCGGCTGGAGCGGCGCGGCTTTCCCGGAGGCGGTGGACTTCGTGACCAGCCCGGGGCTTCGGAGCAAGGGACAAGCCCGGCGGGAGCTGGGAATGCCGGGAGCGGGCCCCACCAGAGTGATCACTGACAAGGGAATTCTGGAAGCCGACCCGACGGATGGTGAGCTGGTGCTCTCCGGCCCTGTATCCCAGCGTTGACATATCCGATGTGACCGCAAACGTTGGGTGGTCGCTTCGTTGCCGGAGCCGTCTGCATCAGGTGGAACCGCCTTCCGAGCGGGAGCTGTATCTCCTCCGTGAAGTGCTGGATCCGCAAAGGGATATATCTCAAGGGATGATTCTGGCGTTAAGCTCGGCCCGTCGCTTGCTCGGGGTGACATCATCCTGTCCTAAAGAAGCCCTATACACTGTTCCGGCTATGGCCGGGCACGCTATATCGTGGCGAGTGATCTCGGGACATTCGGATGACGAACAACGCACTCAAACGATTACAGCTCGCAGTCTAAACCGAACACCCCCCCACCCGATCTCACTCATTGAGTCCACCAATGACTAGCCGGCCATCGCCGGGACAGAGAAGCATAGGAGAGAAACTCGATGCCCCCAAAACCTCAGCGCCCTCCCCTGCTTTGCTCGGGTGACACCCTTCCTCAGGGTGACAACAGGTGGCTCTACCACAGGGTAAAATCGAAGCCGCACCTGCGCCTCAGGTCGAGCTCCCGCGGGTGCTCAGCCTTCGGGACGTGGTGCTGTTCAACATCGTGGCGATACTCAGCCTGCGCTGGACCGCCACAGCCGCGGCCGCGGGCCCCAGCTCGCTGACGATGTGGGTGCTGGCCGCTCTTGCTCTTCTTCATTCCCCAGGGCCTGGCGGTGAGCTATCTCTCCGCCCGTTTTCCCAATGAAGGGGGGATCTACTTCTGGGCCAAGCGCTCGTTCGGCGAAGGCCACGGATTTCTCTGCGGCTGGACCTACTGGGTCAACAACATTCTGTACTACCCCAACCTGTTGATGTCGACCGCCGCCATCGGCACCTACGTGATCGGCCGCGGCGACACCGGCTCTGATGGACAACTGGACCTACATCTTCGTCGCCACCTTGACCTCGCTCTGGCTGGCGGTGTGGCTCAACATCGTGGGACTCAAGACCGGGAAGTGGCTGCAGAATCTCGGAGCTCTTGGGCACCTACATTCCCGGAGCGGTGTTGGTGGGATTCGGCCTTCACGCCATGCTCACCCGGGCCTCGGCAACACCGATCACCTGGGCAACGGTACGGCCGCACTTCGGCGACATGTCCCAGATCAACCTGTGGGCCTCTATTGCCTTTGCCTATGCCGGCCTGGAGCTCTGCGCCGTGCTGGGGGGAGGAGGTGAAGGACCCCAGGCGAACGCTCCCGAAATCCATCTACATCTCCGCTCCTTTCATAGCCTTTCTGTATATCGCCGGAACCGCCTCACTGCTCTGGCTCCTGCCGAGCGCCGACGTGCACATCGTCTCGGGGTTCTTTCAGGCGATGGCCGCCGGCGCCCGGGACTTCGGGGGTCTGGCGTGGCTGGATTCCGCTGGCCGCGACGCTTTATGTGGTGGGCAACATCGGCGGAGTCGGGGCCTGGCTCACCGGGCCGGCCCGGGTGGCGTTCGTGATCGGGTTGGACCGATACTTCCCGCCGCCTTCGGCCGGGTTCATCCCCGATGGAAGACGCCTTACGTCGCGATTCTCACCCAGGCTGTGCTCGCTACCGTGTTCCTGGTGCTCTCGGTGCTCGGCAAGGGCACGACCGTCGAACGGGCCTACCTGATACTGCTCGACACCATGCTGCTGATCTACTTCATTCCCTATCTCTACCTGTTCATCTCCTATCTGAGGGACGAGCTTTCAGGAGCTGCAAACGGAGTCACTCCCATGGCACGAGCGGAGGCCGGTCACGGCGGTGACCGGGATGGCTGGGCTCCTGCTCACCGTGGGCGCCATGGTCGTGGCGACGATACCACCCACGGACACGGCAGAGCCCTGGCTGTTTCGGCTGAAAGTGATTGGCGGGGCAGCGCTGTTCGTGGTCATCGGCGGGGTAGCGTACTGGCGCGGCCGGCGGCGCCAGGTGCTGGTTGCCTGAAACACTCCAGCCTGCAGAGATCCTCGCCTCGGATATCCATGCGTCTCGACATACTGCTGGCGGTTCTACTCTCCGCATCCGCGGCGACACCAGCGGCCCTGATCGCTCAGCGGCAGCCGGTCCTGCGGCAGATCAAGGTCCCCCACAGCTACTACTACCGCGAGATGTACCTGCCGCAGCTGACCAGCGGCCCAAGCAGGGTCACCTGGTCTTCCGACGGGCAAGAGCTGATCTACTCGATGCAGGGCTCGCTCTGGCGCCAGCGAATCGGAAGCGACGAGGCCCGCCAGCTCACCTCCGGTCCCGGCTACGACTATCAGCCCGACTGGTCTCCCGACGGCGCCGAGGTGGTGTACGCGTCGTATCGCAACGACGCGGTCGAGCTCCGTCTGCTTGAATCTCGC
The DNA here is from genome assembly GCA_963825815.1 of uncultured Gemmatimonadales bacterium. Classification (GTDB taxonomy): domain Bacteria; phylum Gemmatimonadota; class Gemmatimonadetes; order Gemmatimonadales; family GWC2-71-9; genus CAVVWJ01. Next base: position 3,033 of record CAWGVB010000026.1, read on the forward strand.
AAAGCGGCGAGAGCCGGCCGCTGGTCAGCCAACGGCGCGGTCAACGTGGAGCCGCGCTGGTCTCCCGATGGAAAGCGGATCGCCTACGTATCCAGCGCCTACGAGGGCCGCTGGCACGTCTACATCACCCCGGCTGCGGCGAGAGCAGACGGCAGGCGGTGAGCGGATCACCGAGGACCGGGATGGCCGCCTCCCGCGCTACTACTATGGCGCCTACGACCAGTATCTCTCGCCCACCTGGTCGGCCGATGGACAGGAACTGATCCTGATCTCCAACCGGGGACACATCTGGGGCTCCGGTGGATTCTGGCGGATGTCTGCCCGCAGCCGCTCTCCGCTCCGAGAGATTCACTACGAGGAAACCACCTGGCGGGCACGACCGGACTGGAGCCGGGACGGCAAGCGGGTGGTCTACAGCTCCTATCTCGGCGGGCAGTGGAACCAGCTCTGGGTCATGACCGCTGACGGCGGTGATCCCTTTCAGCTGACCTACGGCGAGGGCGACGCCACCGCGCCACGCTGGTCGCCGGACGGAAGCCGCATCGCGTACGTCTCCAATGCCGAGGGAGATCTGCGGATCAGATCGTGACGGTTCCCGGCGGATCGATCGAGGCGCTGCGGTCACCGGTGCGAAAGTATCTCCTGCCGACGGGCCGAATCAGCCTGACGGTAGTGGATGGTGCCGGGCGGTCCGTTCCGGCCCGGGTCTCGATCACCGGAGGCGACGGCCGCAGCTCGGACCGGAGAACTCCTGGATGCACGCGGACGATAGCTTCGACCGCGGGGAACGGCCCTTCGAGTATGGCTACTTCCACAGCACGGGCGGGTCCCGGGTCGCCGTGCCCACCGGAAGAGTCGACGTCGAGGTGTCACGCGGTCCGGAGTATCGGGTGGAGCGACGGTCGCTGCAGATAAAGCCCGGTGCTGTGATTCCGGTTCGCATCGTGCTCAGGCGTCTGGCGAACCTGCCGGCCGACGGCTGGTACAGCGGAGACCTTCACATCCACATGAACTACGGCGGCAACTACCGCAACACGCCCCGACGCCTGGCGTCGCAGGCCCGGGCGGAGGACCTCCACCTGGTGGAGAACCTCATCGTGAACAAGGAAGGAAGAATCCCAGACATCTCCTGGTTCTCCGGCCGGCTCGACCCGGCCTCTCAGCCGGGGACCCTGATCGCGCACGATCAGGAGTACCACACCAGCTACTGGGGGCACGTCGGTCTTCTGGGACTCGCCCGAAACATTCTGCTGCCCGGGTATTCCGGATATGTGAACACCGCGGCGGCAAGCCTCTATCCCACCAATGCCGCAATCATGGATCTGGCACATCAGCAGGGCGGGGTCACCGGATACGTTCATCCGTTCGACAGCTATCCCGAACCGGGTGACTCCACGCAAACCGCTGACCAACGAGCTGCCGGTAGACGTCGCATTGGGCAAGGTGGACTACTATGAGGCGCTGGGATTCGTCGACGAGTACGTGGCCACGGCCACGGTGTGGTATCGGCTGCTCAACTGCGGGTTCCGCCTGCCGGCCGGAGCGGGCACCGATGCAATGGCCAACTTCGCGTCGCTGAGAGGTCCGGTGGGACTCAATCGGGTGTTCGTTCGGAGCGGGACGCCGCTGGACCGGCGGTCGCTGGCTGAGCGCGCTCAAGGCCGGACGAAGCTTTGCCACCAACGGCCCACTGCTCGGCTTTAGCCTGGAAGGAAGAGGATTGGGTGATGAGGTGAAGGTGCAGCGGAGAGAACTGGTGGCTCGGGTGACGCTCGGTCATTCGTGCCGGTGGACCACCTGGAGATCGTGCGCAACGGAACGGTAGTCTCCGAAATCCCGCTGCCCAAATCGCGCACCAGCGTGTCCACCGCGGTGCAGCTGCCGCAGCAGGGAAGCGGTTGGTACCTGCTCAGGGCCCGGGCGAATGCACCGGAATATCCGGTGCTCGATGTCTACCCGTACGCGACGACCAGCCCGATCTACGTGACCGTGAATGAACAGCCGATCCGATCGGACGAAGATGCCCGCTACTTCATCGCCTGGCTGGACCGGCTTCGGGCAGGCGTCCAGGCCAACACGGCCTGGAACCGCGAAGCGACAAGGCCTCCACCCTGGACCTGATTGCGCAGGCGCGACAGGAATTCGAGCGGCGGCTGAGCCAATGATGAAGCGATCTCTCTTCCGGGCGGGACTGCTCGCGGCCTCAATCGGCCTGTTATCGGCCCCCGACGCATTCCCCCAGGCTACGCGGCCCCGGCTCCTGGTGATTA
>CAWGVB010000027.1:0-5851 GCA_963825815.1 uncultured Gemmatimonadales bacterium
GGGGAATGGCCTCTCCGGCCAGGCGGTCGGGATAACCTTTGCCGTCCCAACGTTCATGGTGACTGCGCACGAGCCCGATAACGTCCTTGAGATGAACCAGAGGCGCCAGAATTTGTGATCCCACCGTCACGTGCTGCTTGACGTGCTCGTACTCGGTCGGGGTGAGCGGCCCCTGTTTGTTGAGGATCTCCTCCCGGATACCGATCTTGCCGATGTCATGCAGGCGCCCGCCGGTGCGGACCGCCTCGATCTGCTCGTCGGTGGCCCCGATCTGAGCGGCAACGGTCGCGGAGAGGTCGGCTACCCGGGCCGAGTGACCCCGGAGGTAGGGATCCTTGGCCTCCAGGGCGTTCACCAGGGCTTCCAGCGTGGCTACGGAGAGCCGCTCCTGATTGGCCTGCTCCAGCCTCCGTTCGGCCACCCGGGCTGTGACCTCATCCTTGAGCCATTGATTGATCTGCTGGCCTTCCAGGTAGGTATGCCGCCGCTGGAGGGCGTGGTGTATGGCCCGGCTGAGATGTCCCAGATCGATCGGCTTGATCAGGTAATCGAATGCACCGCGCTGCATGCAAAGAGCTGCACTGGTCGCGTCATTGACTGCAGTGAGCATCAGGATGGCGATGCTGGGCTCCAGCTCGATGATCTGGGGTACCAGCTCGACCCCACTGATGCCCGGCAGGTTCACATCGAGCAGCATGCCGGTGACCTTCTGCCGCTGGAGGATGCCTAGGGCCTCCTCGCCGGTGGCGGCGATGGCAACCTCGTACCCTTGCTGCACCAGGAAGCGGCGCAGGGCGTTACGAATCGATTCCTCGTCATCCACCACAAGCAGGGTAGTGGGCTCATCGATCGGGGGCACACAGACTCCTCCTCTTGGGCCCAGGTGGTGTGACCTGGTGCCGTTCGAGGCCTGCTGAGAATGGGTCAGGGTAAAAACAAGCTAGCTATAAAGCGCGGTGTGGGGTACTGGGGCAGTCGCCGGTCCACAGTCGCCAGTCCTCAGTTGAAGAATGGTCTGGAGTCTGGGGTCTGAGGACTGGGGACTGGGACTATCCTACGAACTCCACCTGCACCCGCTCGGGGATCAGGTCGTTCTCGAACGCGCGATCCAGGAGCAGCTGGACGGCCGCGCGGCCCCGGGGTCCGTAGTCCACGGTCCATTGATTCACGTACATGCCGACAAAGGTGTCGGTTCGCTCGTCTCCGATGCCCCGATTGAACTGTTTGGCGTGGGCCAGCGCCGGGGCCCGGTGTTCCAGGCCGTACACAATGCTCGCCCGGAGATCGCGGGAGATCTGCTGAACCACCTGGCTGCCGAGGTCCCGCCGAACCGCGTTGCCGCCAAGCGGCAGAGGAAGGCCGGTCTCTTCCAACCACCAGGCGCCGAGATCGGCCCAGAGGTGAAGTCCGCTGTCTCCGAAGGTGAGCTGCCCCTCGTGGATCAGGAGTCCGACCTCGACCTCGCCCCGCTCGACGGCTTCCTCGATCTGATCGAAGGGAAGCACCTCGGTCACACAGCCACGCTGATAGAGCTGGAGCGCCAGGTTAGCCGTGGTCAGCCTGCCGGGGATGGCCACCCGCCGCCGGTCAAGAGCGCCGCGGGGGTCCTGGGGCGCGGGCAATCGGGAGACCAGGCGGGGACCATACCCATCGCCCATCGAGGATCCGGAGCTCAACAGGGCGTAGTCGCGCCAGAGATAGGCATAGGCGTGGATCGAGACCGCGGTGACTTCCAGCTCCTTCCGGAGGGCGCGCTGGTTCAGGGTCTCGATATCGGCCAGCTCGTGGACGTATTGGAGATTGCCGGTCTCGATCTTCCCTTCCGCCAGCGCGTAGAACATGAACGCGTCGTCGGAATCCGGGCTGTGGGCGACATGAATGGTAGTGGGCATGGTCAAATGTAGATGGACGGGCGGACAGGCGGACAGGCGGACAGGCGGCGGGCGGACAGGCGACGTCGGCGTTCTCCGTCCGCCCCTCCGACCGTCCGCCCGTCCGCCTCCTGCTTAAACTCGTCGAGCACCGGCCCGTGTTCGAGATACTCCACTCTCTTCTTATCCATTTCGCTCTGATAGTGAGTCAGAAACTCGTGCTGGGCACGAGCCTCGACGGCACGATTGCCCTGGATCCGCGCGGCCGTGCCCCGGATGACGTATCCGAACAGATGGCCGGGGGACTCAGTCAGGATGGTGTCGGCCAGGGCCGCCGCGGCCGACATCTCTCCGGACTGGAGATGAATTACCGCTGCGTGGTAGCGGGCGTCGACGTCCCGTGTTTCCAGCTGAGCGTACGCGCCCAAGGCCATCGGGGTGAACTGGGTCACCTGAACCGAGTCGCCCTGCTCGGCCGCTTGCATGATGCGGTTGAACAGTCGGTCGAACCGCTCGCGAGGACTCAGGTTGCTGATGTCCGGGGCCCGGCCCGGACCGCTCGCTCCGGCGTTGGCCATGTCCGGCGCCACCGGCTGGGGCGACGCGCTCGACACCTTGTACACGATGCCGCCCACCAGCAGCAGGCAGAGCGCTCCGGCAACCATCCACGCCTTGCGTTCCGACGCGGCGGTGGCAGGCCCGCTGCCGCTCACCGGCTGCCCACACCGATGGCAGAAACGGGCCTGAGGCGACAGCTCGACTCGGCAGGCAGCGCAGGCTCGCGCCATGAGACTGGCTCCGCATGAGCTGCAGAAGTTTCCACTGGCGGCTGTGCCGCACGAGGGACAGGTCATGCGAGAAGCCTAATGCGAATCGACAGTATTAGACTAATGCGTAAGTATCTTCTCCCCCATGCCTGAACGCGCCCAGCGCCAACCCGCCCCCACCACCCGTCCTACCCTCGAAGGCTTTCCGAGCGATCTGAGCGGTGCCGGAAAGGATGACGTTCTCAGGCTGGCCCAACGCTTCGGTGTGGATTTTCTGCGGCTGCAGTTCACCGACATCCTCGGCGTGAACAAGAACGTGGAGGTGCCCCGCAGCCAGTTCGAGAAGGCCCTGGACGGCGAGATCATGTTCGACGGCTCCTCGATCGAGGGATTTGTCCGGATCGAGGAGTCGGACATGCTGCTCAAACCGGATCTCCACACCTTCCGCATCCTTCCCTATGACGATGAGGGGGGCCGGGTGGCCCGGCTGCTCTGCGACATCTTCACCCCGGACGAGCAGCCCTTTGCCGGCTGCCCGCGCACCACCCTCAAGCGCCAGGTAGACCGAGCGGCCAAGCTCGGCTTTGCCATGATGGCCGGCTGCGAGGCCGAGTTCTTCATGTTCGAGAAGGGAGGGGATGGATCTCCTACCACCATAACGCACGATTCCGCCGCCTACTTCGACCTGGGTCCGCTCGACCGCGGTGAGGAGATCCGGCGAGTCATTGTGGAGCAGCTGGTCGAAATGGGGTTCGAGGTGGAGGCGGCCCATCACGAAGTGGCAACCGGACAGCATGAGATCGACTTCCGCTACGCCGATGCGCTCACCACAGCCGACAATCTCACCACCTTCAAGTTCGTAGTCCGCAACGTTGCCAGCCGCTTCGGCTACATCGCGTCGTTCATGCCCAAACCGATCGAAGGCATCAACGGAAGCGGCATGCACACCCATCAGTCGCTCTTTCGCGGCCGGGAGAACGCGTTCTTCGATCCCAAGGCAGCATATCAGCTCTCTTCCACCGCCTTGAGTTACATCGAAGGGCTGCTGCAGCACGCGCGAGGGTTTTGCGCGGTGACCAACCCGCTGATCAATAGCTACAAGCGGCTGGTGCCGGGTTACGAGGCGCCGGTCAACGTGGCGTGGTCAATGCGCAACCGTTCGCCCCTGGTGCGCATACCGGACCGGCGAGGGCTGGGCACCCGCTGCGAGCTCCGGATGCCGGATCCGTCCTGCAATCCCTATCTGGCGCTCACCGTTCAGCTGGCGGCGGGTCTCGACGGGATCGAGCGGCAAAATGGATGCGCGGGAACCGGTAAGCCGCAACATCTTCACCATGAGCTATCGCGACCGGAGAAAGTACCGGATTGATGAGTGCCCCGGGACCTGCACGAGGCACTGGAGCTGTTCGAGAAGGATGACGTGATCAAAGCAGCGCTAGGCGAGCATCTGACGGAACGGTTCCTGGAGGTGAAGCGGGAGGAGGTCCAGCAGTACAACCTGCAGGTGAGCCGCTGGGAGATCGACAACTATTTGGGGAGGTATTAAAGGCCGGAGAGCGGAGGAGGAGGTCGGAGGGAGGAAGGACGGACAGGTCGGAGGAGGCCGTTGGCTACTCTCCGACTCCCCGATTCCCCGTCTGCCGATAAGTGACAGCGTGACGCTTCCAAACGGCAAAGGCAGCTCCAGCTGGGCGGGAGACGCCGCTGGTCGTCGGTAAACCAGGCCCGCATCGTCTGACCCCGCGAGGTAACCTCCACCACCAGACAATTCGGGTTGCTGCCATCGGCCATGGCAACCGGCTCGCGCCCGGTGACCCGCACCTGAATGGGATTGTACCCCGTCTTGAAATAGCGCTGCAGGCTGTAGCTCCGGCCAACCCGGAGCGGAGCGGTCCGGAGATAGTAGAGGAAAGCCAGTTCATCCAACGGCTCGGCTGGGGGACCGACTCGCCCGGAATGCCTTCCTCCCGGTAACGGGCCGAGTCGGGATAATGATATACCCGTGCTCCTCGGTCTTGCCGCCCTGCATACAACCGCCGGTGAAACCGTAGCGAATGAAACGCTGCCGCCCCTACGTGCGAATTCAGATCGTAGGCTAACCCGCCAGCCGGGGGGTCCGCCTTCGCCCGATGCGGTGAACTCAATGCGTTGGCCCCGCGCTCCTTCACCATCCGGGTCACCGAGACCGATGCAGTGCCCACCGCGAAGTAGCCTAATTTGGCCTCGTAGCGGAGGGTTTCCCCGACGCTAAAGGGGTAGGGGGTCGGGGCGGCCAATCGGGCAAGAAGCGCCGCCTGGGCCAGGAGCTGGGGTACGGGAATCATTCTGGGAATATAAGGAGGTCGTCTGGCCGGAATTGTGAGCCCGGAAACACCGCAGGCATACCTGCTAGACCTGGATGGGACTTTGTATGCCGGAGGCGCCGCTATACCGGGAGCGGTCGAAACCCTGCAGCGGCTGCGTCGGCAACAGATCCCCTTTCGCCTGGTTACCAACACCACCAGTCGCTCCCGCTCTGGATATTGGTCGGCCGGATGGCGGGCTACGGCATCGATGTCGCGGAGCCGGAGGTCTTTACGGCCACGCTGGCGGGTGCAGAGATTGCCCGCGCGGCTGGCTTCTTCAAGGTGGCCCCTTTCGTCCCGGAGCCCGCGCTGGAGGACCTGAAGGGCCTGGACCTGGTCGGGGGCACCTCCCGGGGCCGGGGCGGTGGGCCCCCGGACGCGGTACTGCTGGGCGACATGGCCGAACGCTGGACCTGTTGATCTTCTTCAGGAGGCATTCGAGTACATCATGTCGGGTGCTGCCGCGATCGCGCTCTCGCGCGACCGCTACTGGCTCAAGGACGAGCGTCTCACTCTCGACGCGGGACCCTTTGTGGCCGCACTCGAATTTGCCACCGGAAACAATTCACCGTGGCCGGAAAGCCGAGCTCGACGTTTTATGCGGCCGAGATCCATTCGGGACTCCGCCCCTCCCGGGCCACCCGCAATGGTTGGGGACGACCTCTGGTCCGATGTGGCCGGCGCCCAGCGAGCCGGACTTCAGGGCTGGCTGGTGCAAACCGGCAAGTTCCGGGAGTCCGTGCTACGGGGAAGCGGTATCGAGCCCGACCGCATCATCGGCAGCGTAGCTGCGGTGAAGTAGCAACCCTTTATCTTCCGGCTCTCCTGCCGGCGTTTTCACCTGGAGTTCTGTTGCGCTTTCGGCACC
>CAWGVB010000028.1:0-8445 GCA_963825815.1 uncultured Gemmatimonadales bacterium
GCCCTTTCCGCCTTCTCCGTCCCTGTATACGCCCAAACCATCCAGATCACCGGCCGGGTACTGAACGCCGATTCCAGCGCTGTGGCTGGAGTCCGGGTGGTGCTCCACCGTGTAGGTCAGAGCCGGCAGGGCCCGCTCGATTCTACCCGTTCCGACGGCCAGGGCCGCTTTCGCTTCAGCTATGCCCTAGACCCCTCCTCCTTCTATCTCACCAGCGCCCGCTACGCCGGCATCGAGTACTTCTCGGCCCCCCTCCCCACCAATCCGAAGGTACCGCGGGCACCCATCTCCCTAATGGTGTACGACACCTCCAGCCGAGCCCCGGTCGAGTTGGAGGCCCGGCATCTGGTTCTCACCCGGCCAGGGGAAGACGGCTCGCGGAGCGTGCTCGACCTGATCATCATCCGCAACGGCGGACGGCTGACCAGAGTTGCGCCCGACACGACGAGCGGCAGCTGGAGCGTGCCGCTGCCGAGAGGCACAACCGGTTTGCAAGTCCAGGAGAGTGACGTCTCCTCCGAGGCTCTGCGCCGGTCCGGAGACTCACTCATCATTGCGGCCGCGCTGGCTCCCGGCGAGAAACAGCTCACCCTTGAGTATCAGGTGCCCTCGGTCGGACAGCATAGAGCTGCCGTTGAACCGTGCCGATGCCGCTCAATGTCCTGGTGGAGGAACCGGCGGTCAGAGTGATGGCTCCCGGAATTGTTCGGGCAGACAGCCAGCTGATTCAGAACCGCTCCTTCCGCCGCTGGACCGGTACCGTCAAGTCAGCAGGCATGCTCCGGCTCGTGTTGCCCGGGAGACAGAATGGTCCTCCATGGTTGCTCGCAGCACTGGTCGGTGGACTGGCCGTCGCCCTCGTCGGCCGGAGGCTGGTACGCCATCCGTTTCCGTCCTCTCTTGCGGCCAGGTGCCTGAGCCGGTAGACTGAGCGCTGCTGTACAAACGAACACGAACGGGGCTACTCGGAAGCCGGTGCAATACCGGCGCGGCCCCGCCACTGTAACGGGAAGTCGGCCCTCGAGGCCGGCGCTCCACTCATCGCCACTGGGAAACCGGGAAGGCGAGTGGAGTCCCGAAGCCAGGAGACCTCTCCGTTCGTGCCACCCTACAAACCCTCGGGGGAGGGTTGGTGGCGTGCACGATGGTCTTCTCCCATCGATCACCGCCCATCCCTCGGCTCAGGATGGGCGGTCCTATTTCCAGTCTTTACCGGCGACGGTCGAACCGATCCAATCTCCTCTCAGCCATCATTGTTGGCCTGGGACTGATCGGCTGCCAGCGGGCTGCTCCGCCTAAGGGACAGCTCCAAGCGGTAGACGACGCGCGCGATACGGTCCGGCTTCAGGCTCCAGCCCGCCGAGTCGTTTCACTCATTCCCGCCGCCACCGAGCTGCTCTTTGCCATCGGCGCCGGCTCCAGTGTGGTGGGACGGACCCAGTATTGCGACTACCCGCCCGCTGCTCAGGCGGTGGCGAATCTGGGCGACGGTATCAAGCCGAGCATCGAGGCGGTGCTGGCGCAGCGCCCCGACCTCGTCGTGCTCTACAACTCGGGTCAGAACGCCGCCGTGGCCGGGCGACTCCGGGAGCTCGGCATCCCCCATCTCCGCATCAACACCGACGCGCTGAGTGACGTCCCCCGGGTCTCCCGGCTGCTCGGGCTGCTCACCGGCCATTCTCGCGGGGCCGACTCGGTGATTGCGGTGTTCGATACCGCGTTGGCGCACGCCACCACTGCTCCCACCGCGCGGCGCCCCAAGGTACTGCTGCTCGTGTGGGAGCAGCCGCCGATGACCATCGGCCGGGGAAGCTTCCTGAGCGAGCTGATTGAGCGAGCAGGCGGCGAGAACCTGTTTGCCGACGTGACCACGTCATCCGGCGTAGTCAGCATCGAGGCAGTTGCCGCCCGCAATCCCGACCTGATCCTCGCTACCACCGAAGGACCCGCCGCATTCGCCAGCAGACCGGAGTGGCAGGTGGTGCCAGCGGTGAGACGGCGCCGCTTTCTCCGGGTGAGCGGCTCGGAGTTCAACCGGCCGAGTCCTCGCGCTCCCTCGGCGATCCGCGAATTGACCGAGCGGATGAGAGGTCTGACCCGGTGAGAGTTCGACTGCTCGCCCTGAGCGTACTGGTCGTGGGCTGCCTTGTGATCGGCCTGGTCGCCGGATCGGTGCCGCTGCCGCTGAGCGACGTCTGGAACGGGCTCCTTCACGGCACTGGTACCGGGGCTGCGATCGTGCGAGACGTGCGAGCCCCACGAGTGGTGCTCGCGTTTCTGGTGGGCGGAAGCCTCGGCATCTGCGGCGCCGCTCTCCAGGCCATGATCCGAAACCCTCTGGCCGAGCCATATCTGCTGGGACTCTCCAGCGGTGCCGGCCTGGGTGCGGTCATCGCCATCGCCTCCCGCGCCGCGGGTCCCTGGGCCGTTCCGCTGGCGGCGTTCCTCGGCGCTCTGGCGGCGGTGGCGCTGGTGTATCGGCTCAGTCTCGTCTCCGGCCAGCGCCTCGATCCCCACGTCCTCTTACTCTCCGGCGTGGTCGTAGGGGCGTTCGCCGGCGCGCTGATGAGCGCGATCATGGTGCTCTCGGACGCTCCCGGCGTGCGCAACGCTTTCCTTTGGCTGCTGGGAGGTTTCGGCGCTGCCTCGTGGCAGGCGCTTGCGGTTTTCACCGTGTATGCGGCGATCCCCGTCGTCATTCTGTTCTACCACGCCCGCTCGCTGGACCTGATCGCGCTGGGCGATGAAACCGCGCATCACCTCGGGGCCGAGGTCCATCGGGTTCGCCGGGTGGTGTACTTGTCCACCGCGCTGCTGACCGCCGCCAGCGTCGCTACCTGCGGCATTGTGGGTTTTGTCGGCCTGGTGGTTCCCCACGCCGTTCGCACCAGCTTCCGCCCTCTCCATCGCAGCCTGTTGCCGCTGGTGTTCGTGGCCGGCGGCTGCTTTCTGGTGCTGGCCGACGTGGTGTCCCGCACCGCGGTTCGACCGCTGGAGCTGCCGGTGGGAGTGGTTACCGCGCTGGTTGGGGTTCCGCTGTTTGCCCTGTTGCTTCGGAGAACGCTCGCGTGATCATCGAGGCCCGCAGCGTTTCGGTGAGGTACCGGCGCGACCGTCCCCTCGCGCTCATCGAGTGAGCTGCGCGGTCCAGCCCGGTCGAGCTGGTGGCGGTGGTGGGTCCCAATGGCAGCGGAAAGACAACCCTGCTTCGCGCACTCCTGGGGCTGGTCCCGCTGGAAGAAGGGTCGGCGCTGGTGGATGGGCGTCCGGTAGCGAGCTGGTCCCGCCGCCAACTGGCGCAAACCATCGGCGTCGTCGGGCAGCAGGAAGAAACGGTGTTTCCGCTGACCGTGGCGGAGACGGTGATGCTGGGCCGCTACGCCTATCTAGGCGCGCTGGGAGCACCGGGCGAGCGGGATCGCGCTGCGGTCCGTACCGCGCTGGAGCGCTGTGATATCGTCGATCTGGCCCAGCGGCCGGTCGATTCTCTCTCCGGCGGCGAGTGGAAGCGGGTGCGGGTGGCCCGCGCTCTGGCTCAGGAGCCGCGAGCGCTGGTGCTAGACGAGCCCACCGCTTCCCTCGATGTGCGGCATGAGATGGAGCTGTTCGAGCTCGTCAGCCAACTGGTTCGCGACGGCCTCGGCGGACTCGTGATTACCCACCATCTCAACCTGGCGGCACGTTTCGCCCAGCGCATTCTGCTGCTGGACAGCGGGTCCGTCGTGGCTACCGGCACTCCATCGGAGGTGCTTACCCGTGAGACCCTTTCGCGGGTATTCGAATGGCCCGTGGCGGTAACCACCTTGTCCGACGGCTCACCTCAAGTGGTGCCTCTCCGTTCCTCGAAGGAGCCTATATGAAAAGCTTTCTCGTGCTGGGCGCACTTACCGCCGGGCTGTCGCCCGCTGCCGTATCGGCTCAGCAGGCCCAGGACACGACCCGGCTGAAGGAGCTGGTCGTCACGGCCAACGGTACCCCCACGCCGGCCGATGCGGTCGTGTCCTCCGTAACGACAATTACCGGAGCCGAGCTCCGGGACCGCGGCATCCAGTTCGTGCAGGACGCCCTCCGCGACATCCCCGGGGCCACGGTGGTGCAGTCGGGCTCCTACGGAGGGGTCAGCTCGCTCTTCCTCCGCGGCGGCGAGAGCGACTACGTGAAGGTTTTGATCGACGGGGTGCCGGTAAATCAGTCGGGCGGGGGATACAACTGGGCCAACCTGACTACCGACAACGTGGAGCGGATCGAGGTCCTCCGCGGTCCGGCGAGTGTCATCTACGGATCAGACGCGGTTACCGGCGTGGTGCAGATCTTCACCCGAACCGGCTCACCTGGAGTCCAGTTGGATGGCGGGGCGGAGGCCGGCACCTTCGGCACGGTGAACGGTCATGCCGCAGTGCTGGGCGGCACCAGTGCGCTGAGCTATTCAGCCGATGCCAGCCGTCACTCAACCGACGGCACGTATCCGTTCAACAACGATTACGGCAACACCGTGCTGAGCGGCGCCCTCCGGAGCGCGATCGGTGCTGCGGGCGACGCCGCGCTCTCGGTCCGGGTCTCCGATAACCGTTATCACTTTCCCACCGACTTCTCCGGTGCTCTGGCCGACAGCAATCAATCGAATGCCGAGAAGTCCTACTCGCTGGGTTTGAACGCCGGCCGCCGCCTGGGCGATCAGTACGAGCTCCGGCTGACCGGAGCCGCGGCCAGGACCGACGGAGAGTTCGACGATCAATCAGACAACGCGGCGGACACGGCCGGCTTCGGCTTTGCCTCCCACCGCGACTCCCGGGCGGACCGGGGGAGCGTCGATCTCCGGCTGCTGGCGTCGCCGAGCACAGCGGTGCGGCTCACCGCCGGAGCCCAGGTCGAGCGAGAAACCGAGCGGCAGTCGGGCCAGACCACGTCCAACTTCGGCCAAATCGAGACCACCCCCGACACTCCGTTCGATCGGGGACGCACCACATGGGGGTATTACGCCCAGGGGGTGGTGAATCTGTCTTCGGGGCTGGCGCTCAACCTCAACGGGCGGGTGGACGACAACAGTGGTTTCGGCACCTTCTTCACCTATCGGGCCGGAGCAGTCTATCGGCTGCCCTCACAGACCCGCATTCGAGCGTCAGTAGGACGGGCATTCAAGGCTCCCACCTTCTGCGAACAGTTCTGTAATGCTCCTTTCGTCGTGGGAGACTCCACCCTCCAGCCGGAGCGCTCCACCAGCTGGGAAGTGGGGCTGGAGCAGGAGCTGGTGTCTCAGCGGCTCTCGATCTGGGCGACGTATTTCGACCAACAATTCGAGGACCTGATCCTGTACGATGGCGGGGCGGCCCCCGGGGCTCCGACCTACTTCAATGGCGCGGCGGCCGACGCCCGCGGCCTGGAGACCGGCCTCACCTCGAAGCTGGCAGAGAGCGTGGACATCTCCGCTTCGTACACGCTGCTCAGCACCGAAGCCACCGACGACGCCGGGATGCCGAGCCCCACGTTCGCGGACGGTGAGCGGCTGATCCGGCGGCCGGAACATTCTTTCGCGCTGAGCCTGAGGGCCCACCCGTTGGACCGGCTTCGGCTGGGCGGCTCCCTGACCTACGTCGGCGCCCGCGACGATGTGGACTTCAATCTGGGCGAGCGGGTAGAGCTCGAGTCCTATACGGTGGTCGACCTGGCGGGCGAGCTGGAGTTGCTGAACTCCGCGCCGGGGGAGTTCGGGATCTCGGCGACGCTTCGGGTCGAGAATCTGTTCGATGAGGCATACGACCAGGTTGTCGGCTTTGCCGGCCGGCCGCGAGGGGTGTTCGGTGGGGTGAGCTTCCAGCTCTAGGGGCGACTGGCGACGAAGCTGGAGTGGTTCGATCTTTCCTGAACCATGCACCAGCGTTCCCATCTGCTTAGGCTCGCCCTGGCAGCGAGCTCACTCACCGCCTGTGCCGAGACGGCCCCACCGCCGGCGCCACCGGAGGAGATCGTCGTGGTGCTCAATACCACGGGCGCCACCCTGAGCCTGGTGCCGGTAACGGCGCCGACCCAGATCTCCACAGTACCGGTCGGGGCATCCGACGTAATGCCGGTGAGCGTGGCCACTCGGGGCGCCACCGCCGTGGTGTCGCTGCGGGCCCGAAGCGCCCTTGCCGTGGTTGACCTTCGCGAGCAGCAGCTGGTCAACACCATCAAGCTCCAGCCCGGGTCCATCCTCGCCGGAGCAGCGCTGGTGAACGATTCCATCGCCTATGTCGCGAACTCGAACCTGAACACCATCACCCGGGTGGATCTCACCACGGGGGACACGGCCAGCCTTGCCGTCGGCAACACGCCGGAGCAGATGGCGTTCACCCGAGGCCGGTTGCTGGTGATGAATGCCAATCTGGATTCGCTGGGAATGCCGGCCGGGGAGAGCTGGATCAGCGTGGTGGATCCCGTGGTGGGCGACCGGGGAGCGCTGATCGACTCCATACCATTGATTGGCCCGGGCAACGCCCAGTTCAATGCGGTGGCGTCGGACGGCCTGGTGTACGTCGTGCAGGTGGGCGATCCCAGCACGGACGAAGGCCGCGTGTCGGTGGTGGATCCGGTGCGCCGCCAGGAGCTGGCGAGCTTCGGCGGGTTCGGCTTCGGGCCGGGCGACCTTACCGCCGACGGCGGTGATCGGCTTCTGATCAGCTCGCGCACGGAAGGATTGATGGAGTTCGACACGGCCGAGCGCGCCATTATCCGGGGAGAGGGAAATGGCATTCCCATTCCGGCAAACACCGGAGTGGCCGTCGACTCCGAGGGGCGAGTCTATGCCCTCGAGTCCGGATGTTCCGAAACCGGAGTGCTTCACATCCTCCGTCCCGATTTCACCGAGATCCGGACGGTGCCGGTGGGGCAGTGCGCCAGCCAAATACTCCTCGCCCGAGTTCCTCCCGCCGGGGTGGAGACCACCGACGACACCCCGCTGTAAGCGGCCTACCGATGCCGCTCGCTGCCACGCCCGCGATCGTACTCTCTGCCCTCCGGTACAGCGAAACCTCGAAGATCGTCCGGCTGGCCACGCGTGATCTCGGCGTGCAGAGCGCGATCGCCAAAGGGGCGCTGCGACCCAGGAGCCGGTTCGGCGCGGCGCTTCAGATCCTGAGTGAGGGACAGGCCCAGCTGCTGACCAAGGAGGGCAGAGAGCTGAACGTGCTCACCGCCTTCGACCTCCGCCAGCTGCATGTGGGTCTTGCTGCAGACCTGGAGCGCTACGCGATCGCCTGCGCCATGGCGGAGGTGATGCTCCGATTTGCCCCACCTGATCCTCATCCCGAAAGCTTCGAGGTGCTGCGAGAGGCGCTCCTGCAGCTGGAGAGTGTTCCCTCATCCAGCGTGCAGGCCCTCGGGTTTCGGCTGCTCTGGCAGCTGGTCTGCGTGCTGGGATTCGAGCCGTCGGTGGACGCCTGCGTCATCGACGGCACTCCACTTCCGGAGCAGGGCCCGCTTCCGTTCAGCACCCGGGACGGAGGTGCACTGTGCACCGTCTGCGCCGTCCAGCGGGGGGCCACGCAGCTGCCGGAACAGGATCGGGCGATTCGTCGCCTTGCTTGCTCCAGGCGCGACGCTCCCCGTGCTGGACGCCGGGCACGAAGCGGCTCACCGCCGGCTGCTGGCGCGGTACATCCAGTACCATCTGGGAGAAGGGGCCAGTCTGCCGGCCCTGGAGTTTTGGATGGAGCGGCCCTGGGAGGCGGCATGATCGTCGGCACCGCCGGTCACATTGATCACGGCAAGTCCACCCTGGTCACCGCGCTCACCGGACGCCCGATGGATCGCCTGGCGGAGGAACGACGGCGAGAGATCACCATCGAGCTCAACTTCGCGCCGCTGGAACTCAGCAGCGGGAAAGTCGCGGGGATGATCGACGTGCCGGGTCACGAGGACTTCGTTCGCACCATGGTCGCCGGCGCCTCGGGCATCGACTTGGCACTGCTTGTGATCGCCGCGGATGAAGGGTTAATGCCGCAGACCGAGGAGCATCTGCTCATCCTGGAGCAGCTGGGGATCACACGCGGAATTGCGGTGATCACCAAGGCCGACCTGGTGGGAGCTTCAAGCTCGCGGCAAGCTGGTGCTGCTCGAGACTGCCGAGCGGCTGGCCGGCTCATCGATCGCCTTCGACGAGCCGATGGTGGTATCGGCCAGAACGGGTCAGGGACTGGAGGAGCTCAAACGGGCGATCGATGAGCACGCCCAGCGAGCCGACCCCCGCCCGGCCCGCGATGCGTTTCGCATGCCGATCGATCGGGTCTTCTCGCTGCCCGGGGTGGGAACGGTTGTCACGGGGACCGCGTGGTCCGGGAAGGTGACGATTGGAGACAGCGTCATCGCTTTACCTTCGGGAGCCAGCGGGGCCGAATCCGCTCGCTGGAGAGCTATGGCCGTGCGGTCGAGCGAACCCAGCCGGGCGCGCGCATCGCTGTAGGCATCGCC
>CAWGVB010000029.1:0-22954 GCA_963825815.1 uncultured Gemmatimonadales bacterium
TTATTGACGTCCGCCGCGGGTATCATTCCCCAGATTGATGGCGCCACGGCGCCGAAAAAAGTCAGACGAATAACACACGGGCTGGCGTTCATGCTGGCCCGTTTTTTCTTGGCGATCCGTTCCCGGCGCAGTAGCGCCACGGTAGCCGAGCCCACGTGGAGGTTGAATCCACGGAAACCGTAGTCGGCAGTGCGGCTCGTCCGAGCTCCGATTACATCAGTATCAGGAGTAGGACATGGCACGTACTAATGGCACGGTCAAATGGTTCAATGACGCGAAGGGCTTTGGTTTCATCACGCCCGCGGACGGTCAGAAGGACTGCTTCGTACACCACTCGGCCATTTCGGGGGAGGGCTTCAAGAGCCTGGCCGAGGGTGACCAGGTCGAGTTCGACGTCGTGCAGGGTCAGAAGGGTCCTGCCGCAGAAAACGTCGTGAAGAAGTAACGCTCCGCAGGATTCGGGTGACGGCCGGCTTCCCAGAGCCGGCCGTTGCTTCTTCTAGCTCGTTCAGCGGTGCCCGTTCTAACCTTACTTGCCGTAGCTGTTCCAGCCGAGTTCAAGGTCCTCCGCCCGGGCCCACCCGCGTGGTGCTCGCCGTGATCCACACCACGGTCCTCCCTAACGGCGCCAATCACTATTCGAGTGACACCGGCGCTCACCCACCAGGAGGACCCATGCCGGAGAAAGAAACGATCGAGCGCGCCCGAGAGGACGCTCGCGAGGGAAAGTCGCCGTCCACCCAGGCCGGCGAGTTCGTGCGGGAAGAAATCCATCACATCCGGGAAGGGAAGCACGGCGCCAGCTCCACCAAGCAGGCGATCGCCATCGGCCTGTCGAAGGCCCGGCGGGCCGGGGTGAAGCTGAAGCCGCCCAAGAAAGGCACCACCTCCGAGGCAACCCGCCGAGCCGCCGCGCGTGACTCTCGAAAGGCCAGGAGTGGCGGCAGGAAGAAGACGTCGCCCCGGCGCTCGCGGGCGATGCTGAACCGGCTCAAGCGCGAAGGCCACAGCGCCGCGTCTCCCCAGGCGCTGGCGAGACAGGCCCGGTCGGCGGCCCGCCGCCGGAGCGCGGCGAGCAGATCGGCGTCGGCCAAGAAGGCCGCGCGGACCAAGGGGCCGGCCAAGCGGCGGGCGGCGGCGAAGAAAGGGGCGAGGACCAGGGCGCGGCGGCGATAACACCATGCCGAAGCCTGCCCGCCGGAAGAAAGCCGCACCCGCGGTCGAAGAACGTCGAAGTAAACGAGCCCGCCCCTTCGACATTCCTGCCGGACTACAGCGTCGCCATCGTCGAGGCCGTGCGGGAGCCGCTGGTGCTCCTGGACTCGGGCCTCCGCGTGCTGGTCGCCAACGCGGCCTTCTATCGGACCTTCGACGTGACCCCTGCCGTCGTTCGGCGGCGGTCCCTGTTCGACCTCGCCCACAGCCGGTGGGACGCCCCCGAGCTCCACGCCGTCCTGCAGGAGTTGCAGGAACAGGATATCGCCTTCGAGAACCATGAGGTCCGCGTCACCATCGACGGCCAGCCGAGGATCTACCGGCTCAACGCCCGCAAGCTCGACTCGTCCAATCCCGCCAACCAGACCATCCTGCTCGCGTTCGAGGACGTAACCGAACAACTGCGCATGGACGAGCGGTTGCGCGATCTGGCCCGGATGGAGGCCATCGGGCAGCTGGCCGGGGGCGTGGCGCACGAGATCAACAATCAAATGACGGTCCTCACCGGTTTCCTGGCGTTCGTGACCCGGGACCTTCAGCCGGACGATCCGAAAGGGAAAGACCTCCAGTACGCTCGGCGCGCCGCCGAGCACGTCATCTATATCACCCGCCAGCTGCTGAACTTCAGCCGCAAGCAGCTGATCAGGCGCGAGATCATCGATCCCTGGACTCTGCTCCAGGGCATGCAAACGCTGCTGGGCCGGGTGATCGGATCGGGCATCCTGGTCAACGTCGTCCGGAAAGGAGACGTCCGGGCGGTCGAGTTCGACGCGACCCAGCTGGGAGAATTATTCATCAACCTCGCCCTGAACTCGCGCTACGCCATGGGGCGGGCCGGTACCCTGGAGATCACCCTCTCCACCGTCGAGGTGGACGAGACGGGCAATGCCGAGGCCCCGTTCCAAGGCCAACCTCCCGGGAGGTATGTCCGGATCGAGGTGCGCGACACGGGGACCGGCATGGATGAGGACACCCGCAAGCGAATCTTCGAGCCGTTTTTCACGACCAAGCCCATCGGTGAGGGTACTGGACTCGGACTGGCCAGCGTAATGGGGGCGATAACCCAGAACGGGGGCTTCATCCGGGCGGAGAGTCAACTCGGCGTCGGCACCACCTTCATCATCGAGCTGCCCGAGGTTGCTCCGGACTTGGCAGTGGATCGCGAGACCGGCAATGCGGAGGACCTGCCGCGGGGAGACGAGACCATTATTGTGGCGGAAGATGAGGACGGAGTCCGCAGCTGGATCAGCCGGGTACTCAGTGACCTGGGATACACCGTCCTGGAGGCTCGTCACGGGGAGGAAGCGCTGAAGCTCTTTGCCGACAACGCCGCCGAGGTGCGACTGGTGCTGGCCGATCTGGTGATGCCGGAGGCGGATGGGCGGGAGCTCGGCGAAGCGATGACCACCCGCGCTCCGGATGTGCCCGTCCTCTACATGTCCGCCTACACCGAGGACGAGATCATCCGCCGGCGACTGCTCGAGCCCTCGGTCCCGTTTCTGCAGAAGCCATTCTCACCCTGGCAGCTGGCTCAATCGGTGCGCGCCGCACTCGACTTGTCGTCGGCGGCCGGCCTTGGTTCTTGATGTAGAGGATTGGAAGCGTCGGCAGTTGCGCCCGGACATCTGTGGAGGTCTGGTGGTGGGGACGCCTAACCCTCTGTACCGCAAAGAGGGCCGTCGTACCGCAATAGGAGTAGTCCACCAGGTCCTCATCGTCCCGCTTACCGCTTACCGCTCACCGCTCACGCTTTTCTTAGAAGCTCGACCCGATCGAGAAATGCAGGTGCCACCGCCGCCCGTTCTCGGTGGGCACCGAGCTGAGGGGAAGCCCCTGGTTCAGCGCGGCGAACACGGCCTCCGGGGAACGGACGTCCAACGGGGAAGGGTTGAGCTTGTAGCCCACGGCGACCTCGACCGCGCCCACCACGGTTTCGTAGCCGATGCCGGCCCCCACCGAGGTGTAGAGCTTGTCCTGATCCAGCTCGCCGGCCTGGAGCTGGAACCGGCTGTCCGGAGTCCAGATCCGCCCGCTATCGAAGAAGACGAAGCTCTGCCATGCCTTCCCCATCCCCGGCACCGGAAGCTGGAGCTCGGCGCTGCCGATGAACCGGGCCAGTCCGCCGACCGGAGCGTACCGCTGCGCGATGGTGTCGGTCACTCCGTTCTGGGTCTGTATGCTCACCTGCGGCAGTTTCGGACCCACCAGCTCGCTTCCCCAGCCGCGCACATCGCGCGTACCGCCGGCAGTGAAGTCCACGTCGTCCAGCCGAAGCAGCGAGACGAAGGGAGACTCCTCCCCGACCCCGCTGAGGCTCTTGCCGAAGGCGAAGATCCGTCCCGCACTCAGCCGGAAGGTGAATCCCACCCTGGATGAGACTGGCAGGAACGCGGTGCCGCCGGCCTCGAGCAGCAGATACTCCGCGGTATTGAATCCCGGCGTGGTGACCTCGACCCGCGGACGGACGACGTAGCCCTTGCGCGGATTGGCCAGCTTATCGAGCCCGCCATAGGTCCCCTGCAGACTGACCGTGCTGCGGTTTCGCACCGCCCCGAGCTGGCCCGCGACATTCGAGTCGGCCAGACCCAGCATGGGGAGGTACTGCACCGGATCCAGGTTCTCACCGTATCCGTACGCCAGGATCTCCCGATGTGAGATGGTGTAGCCCAGTGCGATCGAGCGGAGTGGTCCCACCGCGTATGCCAGCGAGGCCTCGAGTCCGCCGGCCCGAGAGCGGTCGCGCAGATCGTTCCGGTACTCGACGTACGGTCCCAGCGCGAGCGAGAGCCGGCGGTTGCCGATGTAGGGCAGGAACAGCGTCGCCGAGGCCCGGTAGAGCTGCTGGGCCGGATCCTCGAATGAGAGGGCCCCGGTCTGTGCGGTACCGGTCAGCGTGAGCGTCCGAACTCCCTGCATGAAGCTCCGGTGAGTCCAGTTGACCTCGCCGGTGACCCCTCCGGCCGAGACGAGACCAGCCTCCCCCCGAATCAGATGCGGCTGGTTCATGGTGACGTCGAGGTCCACCACCACGGTGGAATCGTCGGCGCTGTCCCGCGGCACGTCGAAGAGCGCCAGCCGGACCAGGTCGAGCTGCACCAGCTGCTGCCGGCCCTTCTCCAATTCGTCCAGGTTGTACCAGTCGCCCGGCTTCACCGTGAGCTGCCGGGTGATCTGGTGCGCCGGAATATTCCCGTTGCCGCTCACCACGATCTCCCGGATCCGGGCGCGCATCCCGGGGCGCACCAGAACGGTGACGTCCGCCCGGTTGGCGGCACTGTCGGTCACGGCCCGGGCAGCGGCTGCCGCGAAGGGGTAGCCCCGATCGCGA
This sequence comes from uncultured Gemmatimonadales bacterium, assembly GCA_963825815.1. Taxonomy (GTDB): domain Bacteria; phylum Gemmatimonadota; class Gemmatimonadetes; order Gemmatimonadales; family GWC2-71-9; genus CAVVWJ01. The sequence continues at coordinate 4,544 of CAWGVB010000029.1, forward strand.
AACCAGCGCGTGGTGCTGTCGGCCAGCGCCCGCTGTTCATCCTGGCCGAAGCGGCCGGTGTTCCGCTGCTCTCCTTTCACGAACTGGTCCCACTCGGGGGCGAGCTCCGGCGGAAATTTGAGAGTGCCGCTGTCGCCCACGAATCGGACCGAGTGGAGCAGCAGGGGCGGCCCCTCGGCGATCACGTACGTCACCCGAATCAGATCCGACTTGGCGTCGTAGCGTGCCTCGCGACCGATGTCGGCCTTGGGGAACCCGGACCGAGAGTAGTGGTTGCGCAGCCGCACCACGTCCCGTTGCATCTCGAGTGGGTCGAAGGGATGAGAACCGACCGGTGGCACGAACGGCAGAAATCCGAGGGCCCGCCGGACTCCCACCATTCCGCCCTGGCCGCTGAGCGCGACTTTCTTCCGGATCTCTTCCTCCGGGAGAGTGTGCTTCCCCTTGAACCGGAACTCGACCGACTTCACCTGAGTTTTCGGACCGACTCGGCTGAGCGGGTCCTGAGCCCGAAGCGGGGTCGCCACTGCCGCCAGCAGGCACAGTGCGATCGCCGCCCGGTCAATACGCATAGCGGCTCCGCAGCGTGAAACTGGGCGGCACGTTGCCGGCCTCGACCTTGGCCCGGAGCCAGCGCTGCAGCGCGTACTCCACCTCGAAGCTCGGGCCGAGGTTGTATCCCGGCCTCTGCTGCGCCCGCGTATCCAGCTGGATCGGGAGATTCATGCTGAGAAACAGGCTGGAGCCCACGTATCGTCCGGCGGTCAGCGTCAGCCCGCGGACTCCTTCGGGCTTGATCTGGAAGACGTCGAGCCCCAGCTGCTTCTCCGCCGTGGTGGACAGGCTCTGGGTGAGTGTTCCCAACGCCACCGACGCCCCCATCTCTCCCGTGCTCGTTCCGCCGCCCGAGCCCTGGGCCAGCGGGTTATCCGACGACGGACGGCCGGTCACGATGTAGGAGAGGATGTCGTCCTGGCTCATGTCGGGCTGGCTGGTAAACTCGAGCGCCAGACTGTCCAGATGGCCCTTGGCCGCAACGTCGACGACGACTCCTTCCTCGTCCGGTCCACCCTGGGTCGGCACCTGATACTCGGCGGTGACGTCCAGCGTGGTGGAATCGACTGGTCCATTGAGCCGGATCTCACCGCCGCTGAGCCGGAACTCGCGTCCGTACACATCCAGGGTTCCCCGGCCCGGTACCGGCTCGACCTTTCCGAAGAACTGCATCGGCTGGCCGGGCTCCTGCCGCAGGCGGATCCGGCCGCTCAGCTCGATCTCCGCCTTGGGACTGGTGGTTCGGCGGAACCACACCCGGTTGGGGAGCCGCAGATTGAGATCGAGATGGAAGCGGTCCACCAGACCCGGGCTCTCATGTACCTGGGCCAACACCGCCGGCCCAAACTCCCGTGCCAGCTGACGCAGATCCTCCGGCGTGAGCTCGACCTTCTCCACCGTCACCGCCGTTTGCGCGCCGCCCATCGTGATGTCCGTCCGGCCCATGGTGAGGTTGCCGGTGAGCGACGGCTTCGCCGCGGTGCCCTGGAGCCGGAGATCGCCCGAGGCCACTGCCTGCAGAGAAGAGGAATTGGAGATCCGGAAGTCACTCAGCCTGGCGGTGAGATCGAGTGCCGGATCGTTGAACGGCCGGAGCCGGACGACGCCCTGCGCGGTGAGCAGCTGCTTCTTGTCGGTGCGGAGCTGGAGCTGCTCGATCCGTAGCTCATCGCCCGAGAGCCGTCCGACCATGGCGCCGTCACGATAGCTCAGGCCCAGTGGCGGCAGCGCCACCGCGACACCGCTCATCTCGAGGGTGCCATCGGCGCGCGGTGCCTTGACCGGTCCGCTCACTCGCGCTTTGGCGATCAACCTTCCGCGAAGGTCTCGGGCCGCATCCGCCGGCAGGAGTGGGTTGAATACGGCGAGATCGAAGCTGTCGGCCTGCACCGCGAGGGCGAGGGTGTCGGCCGTGCCGGCGTCACCCCTACGTTGTTTCCACTGTCGGTGGGAGTGAGTGTGAGGCGCCAGGGCAGGGTGCCGTTCACCGTCAGCCGCCCGCCTCTCACCGGCACCGTCGCGGCGTTGATCCGGAGCCCCTCCCCAGTCCAGTTGATCTCGGTCTGCACCCGGCCGGTCTCCCGGCCGTCGCTCTGCCGGATAGCGAGACCCAGCTTCCCCTGCAGCGTCGGCTCCGCCGCGGTTCCCTGCAGGCGAAGCCATCCATCGAGCCGGCCGCCGATCGGCGCCAGCCCGAGCGAACGGAGTGTCTCGAGATTCAGATCGGTGATATGGACGCCGATGTCGCTGGAGTGCTGCGGGTCGTAGACGCCGTCGACGATGATCCGGTGGCTGCCGGATCGGAGGGCGAATCCATCTACCGCCACGCGAGGCCGGAGCTCGAGCTGGGCGGGCTGTTCCAGGGACCAGGCGCTGTCGCCCTGAGTCAGGTCGAGCCGCTGGAGCGTGGCGCGCATGGTGTCGGACTGCACCGTTCCTCGCAATGCAGTGACGATTCGGGCGCTGTCTCCCAGAGCCACATCCGCATCGAGGCCGATGACCAGCGAATCGTAGCGCGCGGCCAGTCGCGCCTCCGGAATTCTCATCTTTCCGTAGGCCGCGTCCTTCACCCGGAGCTCTCCCCGCATTCCGGAGAGATGAGTGCTGTCGATGGTGGCCGTAGCGCGGAGCGTCACCCGGTCGGCCAGGTTTCCCGCCGCCAGGATGCGATCGATCTTGCCCTCTCCATCGAGGCGCCAGCGCCAGGCCGGTCCCGACAGGGTGAGCGCCATGCGCGCCGAATCGAGCGAGATCGAGTCGCCGATGAATCGGGCGAGCGGTGCGAGGTTGTAGGTGGTCCCGGTGATCCGTAGCGTGTCCGAGCCGGCATCTCTCCGGAGCGCGATCCGCCCGTGGCCTCCCAGTGCCAGCACGTTGGATTGGACGAGGAGGGTGTCTACCCGGATGGCTCCGGAATCGGTCCCCAGCGCCAGGTGCGCCGAGTTGATGCGTACGTCTCCGATCCCTCCGATCGCGTTCACCCTGCCGTCGAGAGAGCGGAGACCCGCGCTGTCTCCGGCGGCGTTCAGAGTGAAGCGGGACTCGAGACGTCCGTCCGCATCCGCCCGGCCGGTCCAGCGCGCGAGACGCTCGAGCCGGAGCGTGCCGGCGGTGTGCAGCTGGGTCGCCTTGCCGGTCTGTCGTCCTGTCAGCTGGGCTCCCAGCTCACCGTCTCGGCCTGCCAGCCGCAGATCTCCCTGAAGCGAGTCACCATTCAGGTTCAGCCTGACCCGGCCTCCCTCCAGCTGCGCCTGGTTGATTCGGGATGGGAGCAGCTGCAGCGACAGATCGGCTTGCCTGGTTGCGGCGGAGTCTCCCGAGAGCCGAGCGGTGAAGCTGGCGTTGATGCTGGTGTGCAGATCGGGACGGCCCATCAGGGTGCCGAGATCGATCGAGTCGGCCTGGCCCCGCCGGATCGCGAGCGAGCGCACGCCCGCGAGCTGCTGACCATCTCCGGCCAACGCCACCCTGCCGCCGTTGGTGCGAACGGAGCCGTCATAGGTGAGCCGATCTCCGTTCAGCGTCAGGTCGACCGAACCGGAGGTGACCTCGAGTCTTCCCAGCCGCGACGGTTCAACCGTGAGCCGGCCTTTCACCGAACGGCTGTTGCCCCGCACTCGGCCACTCCCGGTGGCGCGCAGGGTGACCGGTCCGGCGAGATCGGACCGACCGAGGAAGCTGCCGAGGTCTACTCGCTCGAGCGAGGCGCGTGCGGAGAAGAAAGGTCTTGGTCTGAGCGAAGGGACGGGCATCGGCTTCCAGCGCGATGCGTCCGCCCTCGAGCGGTCCACCGAAAGCAAGGCGCGCTGCACCGCGAGCCAGCCGAGCTTGTCCCGATAGTTTCTCGATCCGGTGAGAGCCGTAGCGCAGCTCATCGAGATCGAGACGGAGCGAGGCGACGGCTTGATCCGGTGCCGTGCCGCGTCCCCTGGAGGGAGAATCGGCCCGAGAGCGGGCCCATGGCCGTGTCCGCGCCGAGCCGGGCGAGATCCACCCGGTCGATCTTGCCATCCCGCACTTCGTAGGTCAGGGTGTCGCCCAGGTGGGCGACCGCGTGGGCCGTGACGGTCCCGCCGCCGACGAGCAGCTCGGGATGGAGATCGAGCCGCCCCCGCGCGAGCGAGAGCGTCGCCTGGCCCAGGGGGATCGGGTCGTCTTCCTGCGTCGCCGGTGAAGGTGACCTTGCCGGTGACCCTGGCGGTGGTGGGAGAGATCCCGGCACCTGCTAGCTGGAAACCCACGTCGAGTCCCGACGCCAGGGAGTCGCCGCTCAGCTTGCGGGCAACGGCGCTGCTACCGGGGAGATCCGTCGCAGTTCCGCGCAGCCGATACTCAGGAATCGAATCGAAGGGACGGATCCGCCCGGTTCCGGCGAGCGTCCCTTGCTCTATCGTGCCTCGCCAGGTGACCGCGGCGCTGCCGTTCTGGAAATCGGCCCGGAGCCCGAGCCGGTGAACCGAGTTTCCCGCCAGTCGTGAAGGCGTGAGCCGGAGCTCCACCCGTCCGCCGCTCCGTTTGAGGGTGGCTCCTCTGAGATCGGCTGCGACGGTGCCGTTGAGGCTCCCCGATGGTGCGGTCTTGTAGAGGCGAGCGGGGTCGAGCCGGCGCATGCTGCCGTGCAGCCGGTAGTCGGCTTTGCCTTTGGTGAGAGGTGCGACGCCGTCGAGGGTGAGGCTCGCCTCGTCCAGACGGGCGCCGAGGTGGGCAGTGACCAGTCCGTCGCTAGCGCCCCTCGCGCTCGCGTCTATATGGAGATCTCCTTCGGGTGTCACCGAGGGGACCACGGCGGCCAGATCGGCCAGGGCGAGCGGCGTTGCCTGGAGCCGGACATCGAGCCGGTCCGCCAGGCGCGGATCCTCGAGATTTCGCGGCAGCACCGCGCGGCCGGCGATGCGGGTCTCCTCGGTCTGGATCCGGAGCGGATCGAAGCGGAATTCGGCGGCGGTGATCGCGCCTCGAGTGGCCAGCGCGAACCAGCGGCTGCTCCCCGGCGGCGAGAGGCCGAAGGTTGAGCTGGTCGAGACGCCAGGAGCACCGTGTCGCCCACCACGAGATCGCGCCCGGCCAGGTTGAGTCCCCGCACCCGCACGACGGAGTCGGGGCTCAGCTCGGCCATCAGCTGCACATCGCGCAGCTTCAAGTTCTCGATTCGGATTCCGCCGCCGTGCTTCGTGGTGTCCGCCGAGCTCTTGAGAGCGGAGGCCAGGTCCCAGGTTTTTCCCTCCCGATGGGCCTCGGCTCGGGCGCCGTTCACTGTGAGCTCCCGCAGCCGGGTCACCGGGCCCCGCAGCTGTCGCAGGTCGTAGCCCAGCTCGAGCCGGTCCAGCCGCGCCAGCTCGCGGCTCTTCCAGATCAGCCGCACGTTCTCGAGCGCGAGACGATGGAGCCAGTCGCCGCTCACCCGTCCGACCTGGAGCTGGTAGCCGGGGTTGAATGGAACGACGGTGATGATCCGGCGCATCACCCAGGTCGCGACCGGCGGGAGTTGCAGCAGGGCGAGGAGAGTGACTACCAGAGTCAGGACGGTCGTGCCGATTATGCCAAGCAGACGAATCCAGCGACGGTAAGGCATGGACTCCGATCGGGAGAGGGCCTCACGAATTGTGCAGGTGAAGTTACGTCATGGCCATGACGGGGGTCACCGCTCATCACCCCACGTCACGCTCCTCTGGCGTACCTCTCTTCCCGCCGTATCCTGAGCCTCGTTTCCCCCAACAAGAGACACCATGACCACCATTGCGGATCCCATCACGCCGCCCGGCGTGATCACGCAGGAGTTCCGCACCCCGGCTGCCGTGCGCCGAGGTGTGATCGCGGGCTTCGTGGGCAACGTGCTCGAGTGGTACGACTTCGCCCTCTTCGGCTTCTTCGCCCAGCAGATCGGGACCCACTTCTTCCCCGCCGATGACCCCACGGCCTCGCTCCTCGCCGCGTTCGGCACCTTCGCCGCCGGGTTCCTCATGCGTCCGGTGGGCGGGGCGCTGTTCGGCTGGGTCGGCGACCGGTTCGGCCGCAAGCAGGCGCTGATCTGGTCGGTGCTGGCGATGGCGATTCCCTCCTTCTTCATCGGCGTGCTGCCGAGCGCGGCGACGATCGGGCTGGCGGCGCCCATCCTGCTGCTGGCGTTCCGCCTGCTCCAGGGGATCGCGGTCGGCGGCGAGTACATGGCCTCGGCGGTGTTCCTGGTCGAGGGCGCCGCGCCGGGCCGGCGAGGGTGGATGGGAAGCTGGGGCCCGCTCGGCGCCTTTGCGGGAACGCTGCTGGGCTCGGCGGCCGGCGCGATCGTCAACGCGAGCATGTCGCCCGAGGCGGTGATGGCCTACGGCTGGCGGATTCCGTTCATCCTCGGCATCGGGGTTGGACTGGGCGGCCTCGCCATCCGGCGCCACTACGTCGAGCGGGTGCCCCACCAGGCGCCGTCCAAGTCTCCGCTCGGAGAGGCCTTCCGGAGCCACTGGGGACGATGTTGCACCTGATGGCGCTCATGGCCGCGCTCAGCGTCGGCTTCTACACCACCTTCGTGTACGCTCGCCACCTGGCTGCACCAGGTGGTCGGAGTGCCGGCCCGCACCGCGCTCGGGGTGAACACGCTGGCAATGGCACTCGCGCTCCTCATCATTCCTGCCGCAGGGGTGGCGAGCGATCGGGTGGGTCGGCGACCGGTACTGGTCGTGGCGGCGGGCGCGCTCGCGCTGCTGGCCTACCCGCTTATGGCGCTCATGGCGCGGGGGCAGACGGCCGGCATCGTCGCGGGCGAGATCGGACTGGCAGTGCTGGTCGCGGCCATCAGCGGCGCGATGCCGGCCACGATGGCCGAGCTGGCGCCCTGGCGGGTGCGCTGCACCGTGCTCTCGGTGGCGTACAATCTCGGCATGGCGCTGCTCGGCGGGACCACGCCGCTGGTCGCCGCGTGGCTGGTCGCGCGGACTGGAGTGAAGCTCGCGCCGGCGTGGTATCTCGGCGCGGCGGCGGGGCTCACCTTCATCGGCTCACTGCTGCTGCCGGCGACCGCGCGGCACAGCCTCACCAAGGAGTTCGACGCGACGCGGTTCCGCTAACCAACCGTGTGGCAACCCACGTTTCACCGGCGAACGCGGGGCCTTCTTCCAGTGGTAAATCGCAGGGTCGAATTGACGACCTCTCGTTCGTCGTGTGGGTACAGGGCTTCGAGGCTCAGGGTGGCGTTCGCCCTTGGCGCACGCTTCCCCGTCTGATTTCTAAACCGAAGGGGAAGAGCAATGACTGATCACAAAATCGGCACCCGCGCAGAGTGGCAGGCGGCTCGCGCCGAACTGGCCAAGCTGGAGGCGAAGCACGCGGAGCTCAACGCGGAGATCAAACGCAGGCGGCTGGAGCTGCCCTGGGTCCCGGTCGAGAAGGAATACCTGTTCGAGACCGAGGCCGGCCGCAAAACTCTTGCGGATCTGTTCGACGGGCGCTCGCAGCTCCTCGCCTACAACATCATGTTCGGGCCCGACTACGAGCTCGGCGCCTGCCCCGGCTGTTCCAACCTGGTGGATCATCTCGATCCCGCCGCGCTGCACCTCGGACACCGCGACGTGACCCTGATCCTGTTCTCCCGTGCGCCGATCGATCGGCTGGTTGCCTACAAGCGGCGGATGGGTTGGCAGCTCCCCTACGTCTCGACCTACGGGACCGACTTCCCGTTCGATTTCGGGCTCGCGCTCACCAAGGAGCAGGCGACGAAGGTGCCCCAGATTACGGAAATGCTGGACGCTCCTCCCGAGTGGCTGCAGGACTGGGGGAAGCAGACTGGCGCGAAGCTCGAGGACGGCCTCCGCGAGAGCCCGAGCTGGATTGCGTTCGCTCGCGAGAATGGCACCGTCTACCACACTTACACGGTGTCGGCGCCCGATCCGTTCGTGGCTCCCTACTACTCGTTCCTGCTGGAACGGACGCCGAAGGCTACCGACGAGTCCGAGCCGCGGGCGTGGCGCAAGGACGAGTACCCGGAGTCGATCGGAGCGCCGCGATGATCCTGGGCTAGGGACTCCATGATAGTTGGCGATCTTAATAAGTTTCAGGACCCCCCTATGCCCGCCGATGGAGAGAAGCACGGCTTATGTCGCGAATCCGATCAAGGATGGAGGCTGAGAACTGGCTCGCGAGACGACTGGCACTGGAAGGGCCCGGGTTGTGGACTGTTCGGGAGTACCATGACCTGGGGAAAAAGCTGGCGCGAGACTACCGGCCGAGGGGGCCGAAATGGAGGGTAAAGGAATGGACCCAGAGGCCGGACGGGAATCCGGTTTATGTGGTCACCCGCGGGGGTGATTTCGGGATCCACCGGGTGGACGATCCCGAGAGAGCGTGTGAGAAAGCCGATGCCGTCATGCAAGCGCTGAACGCCCTGGATGCGGTGATGAGCGACTCTGGTGCAGGCCGTCGCGTGCGGGCTCCTGGCTAATCACTCATCTCCCTGACTGCCTGGGCGTACCAATTAGTTATCCAGGCCTGCCGCAGCGGCTCGACGCATAAGCTCCATCTGCCACAACAGAATCTGCCGTTGCAATGGGGTCTCGGCCGCCGCAAGGGCGGCAGCCGATACACCAGTCTCTGTGCTGTCAGTCGGTCGGGCCATCATCTCCTCCGTCACTCACCTTCCGTTGAAGTGCCCGTTGGCCAGGCCGCAGCCCACGCCCTGGACCCAGAGGGTCTGAATCCCCGGAATCTCGGGCGCGAGATCGCTGTCCGAGACGATCATCTGTGCGGTGAACGACTCGTCGATTGCCGTCGCCGGCCCGGTAGAAGTCGGCCAGGAGAACCGCCGTGTGGCTGCTCGTGGTGGCGGGCTTCGGCGCATCGGCGAGGGTGCACTTGAAGGTGGTGGACGCGAGAAGCTGCGCGGTGTCCCAGCGTACGCCCTGGCCCTGTCTGGCATCCGGTCAGCGGGCCCTGGGCGACCGTATCGGTGCAGTCGAAGCCGCCGCTGGAGAGGACCCGGACGTCTCGGTGGGGATGACATTCGAGGCCGTCGCTGGGTCGTAGGAGCCGCCGCCGGTCAGGCGGACCGCTCCGGTGGGGAATCCGCTGGCATTTCCATTGAAGCCGAACGCGCTGCGTCCGCCGGCACTGAAGCTGGCTTCACGCGTATCGGTCGGGATCATTCCATCGCTGCAGGCGAGCACGCCCATCCAGATCATCAAGCACAACAGGGGAACGGCAACGCGCGACTTCATGGAAGCCTCCTCGATCGGGTATGAGAACGTCCTGGATTGGTGACTGAATTCATGAGCAATGGTAGGAAACGCGACCGCCCACCGTGATCGGCGGGCGGAGACAAACAGCGGAGGGATTTTGGGGAGAGTTCTGTCAGCCGGTGGCTGACAGAAGTCGCGAGTCGCGAGTCGCGAGTCGCGAGCGAGTCGCTAGTAACCTACTGACTCGTGTCTCGTGACTCGTGTCTCGTGACTCGTGACTAGTTGATCAATCCATGCAGCGCGGCGTAGCGGACCAGGTCGGCGTTGCTCGACGCGCCCATCTTCTCCAGCACCCGGGCGCGGTAGGTGCTGACCGTCTTGGGGCTGAGCGCCAGCGACCGGGCGATTTCCTTGACGGTCTGGCCGGAGCCGAGCAGGCAGAGCACCTCATACTCGCGATTGCTGAGCCCCTCGTGCCGGATGTCGCGCGAACCGACGGACAGGTCCGCGGCGAGACGCTCCGCCAGACCGGGACTCACGTACTTGTTTCCCCGGTAGACCCGGCGGATCGCCTCGGTGAGCTCCTCCGGCGAGTGGTCCTTGGTGAGGTAGCCGGAGGCACCGGCTCGAAGGGCCCGCACCGCGTATTGATCTTCCGGATGCACGCTGAGCACCAGCACGGCCACCGTGGGGTGTTCCGCTCGAAGCCGTTGCAGCACCTCGAGGAACCGAAGTCCCGGCATGGCCACGTCCAGCAACACGATGTCGGCCGGCACCCGGGGAAGTCGCTCGAGCAGCTCCTGGCCACTGGCGACTTCGCCTACCACCTCGAGCCCGGGGGCGTCCTGCACGATTCGCCGGAGGCCTTCGCGCACGATGGGGTGGTCATCGGCGATGAAGAGCCGGATCATGCCGTTCCTCCACCCCCGGGACGTAGCGGGATCCTCAGCAACGCGATGGTCCCGTGGTCCCGGATGCCTCGGATGACCAGCTTCCCCCCGCAGGCGAGCGCTCGCTCCCGGCTGCCGATCAAACCCAGCGACGTGGACGAGAGCAGGTCGCTCTTGCTGATCCCCCGTCCATTGTCCCTGACCTCGAGCATCAGCTCCTTCGAGCTGACCTGCAGGGCGATCTTCACCCGGGTAGCGTGGGCATGCCGGGCAACATTGGTCAGCGTCTCCTGCAGAATGCGGAATGCCGTCGTCGCGCAGACGTCGTCCAGCTCGGGATAGGTGGCCTGCACCTCCAGCTCTGCGGTGATGCCGGTACTCCGCTCGAACTCCTGCGCCTGCCATTCCACCGCTGCCACCAGCCCGAGGTCGTCGAGGATGCTGGGGCGAAGGTCGGTGGCGATCCGGCGAACGGTGTCCATCGCGCCGTCGATCCGAACCATGATCGATTGCACCCGCTCGATCAGCGTGCGATCCGTCATTCGCGACTTGAGCCACGCGAGGTCGAACTTGAGGCCGGTCAGCGACTGGCCCAGCTCGTCGTGGACCTCGCGGGCGATACTGGTGCGCTCCTCTTCCCGCACCAGCTGCAGCCGGGCCGTCAAATCGCGCAGCTCCTGGCGGGAGCGCAGGGTCTCGTTCTCCTCCTGGCGGCGCTGCGTCACGTCCCGCTGGATCCCGAAGTGGCCGATGAAGCGGCCTTCACGGTCGTACAGGCAGATGTAGTCTCCCTCGATGATCATGGGGCGGCCGTCGAGGGTCCGCTCGTCGGTCTCCTGATGCAGGTGCCCCGCGTCCAGGAACGCGCGCCAGCGCGCGCGGGCACCCGGGATGTCATGGGCCAACAGCTCCGCCGGCGTGCGCCCGATCAGCTGATCCTCCCGGGCGGCGAACTGCGCCAGTACGGCGGCGTTGACCTTGGTGATCCGCTCGTGGCTGAAGATGTAGTCGAGGGCGGCCTCTTTATCGGTGGTGTCGTTCCAGGCGATCGGCTGGTCCAGCATCATGAAGAAGAAGCCGTCGAGCGACTGGGAGAAGAACAGCTCCAGCAGAGATTGGCTCTCCCGGAGCGCCTCCGCTGCCTGGCGCGACTCACTTATGTCCCGAAAGCTCCATACCCGGCCCACGCTGCGGCCGGCGAGCCGCTGCGGCTCGGACCGGCGATCGAACACTCGGCCATCCGCCAACCGGATTTCGTCGGAGGACGACGCCTCGGGATCGGCGTACAGCTCCGCCACCCGTTGCATGAAACCAGTCGGGTCCTCCAGCTGGTGCAGCACCGCGCTCAAGAGTTCGGCGTCGCGTCCCGAGGCGGCAGCCTGCGGTGGGATCCGCCACATCTCGAGGAAGCGCTGGTTGAAGCTCAGGACCCCGCCGGCGGGATCCACCACCAGCAGCCCATCGGTCATGGACTTGAGCGTGGCCTGATGGAGCGATAGGGCGCGAGCGTGCTCCTCGGCTGCCAGGCGCTGGTCGGTGACGTCCCGTACCAGACAGTAGGAAACCGCGTGCTGACCCTCCAGCTCCAGTGGCGCCGCGATCAGGCAGACCGCCGCCGGTCCTTCGGGACCGCGCCAGCACCACGCCTCCAGCTCGACCGCCTCGCCCCGGCTCAATTCATCCAGGGCGCTTTCCACTCCGTCGGAATCATCCAGGGTGCACAGCAGGTCGCCCAGCTCGTGCCCGACCGGCGATTCGTCGAAGCCCAGCACCCGGCTGAATCCCGGCGTGGCGCTGAGCACCCTGCCGTCGGAGTCGAGCAGTGCCAACCCCGCGGGTACGATGTCGAGAGTGGTATCCATGGTGATGAAGTGAGGGTACGGCCCGTTCCGGTGGCGGTCAACTCCAGGAACGGTAGTCCGGCGTAGGACGCCGGACTACACGATGGTAGACCGGATCACTGGACCACGATGGTGCCGCGCATCCCTGAGCTCGGGGTGCCGTGGACGACGCAGAAGTACAGGTACGTGCCCGGGGTCGAGAAAGTCTGGGAAAATGTGGTCGGGGGCGAGACCGGCCCGCCGTTTCCGGTGAACGTCGGGTTACCCGTGGGCATCACGTTGTGGAACCCGCTCACCCATCTCCAGGTGACCGTGGTGCCGGCCGGAACCGTCACGCTGGCTGGCTCGAAGCGGTTGTCGCTGCCATCGGTGACCAGCTGAATCTCCACCGGAGAGGGTCCTCCGACCGGATTCCCGGTTGCGGTCGCGGTAGCGGTGAATCGCACGGGCGAGCCGTCGGCGCCGCTCACCGTGGCCTGAGCGCTCTGCGCGCCGGCCGCGGTTCCCAGGTGCCAGACGCTGGTCGAGATTCCATCGGCTCCGGTGGTGCTGCTGCTGGGAGTCATGGACGCCCCGGCACCGGTCGCGCTCCAATTGACCACGGCGCCGGCGGCCGGGGTGGCACCCCGAAGCACCACGATGCGCAAGGGATTCGCGAGATCCTGTCCCGCCGGGCCGGACTGTCCGTTGCCGCTGGGCTCTGAGGCCGCCGCCGAGAGCGCTGCGGGGTCGGGGCCACCTCCAACGTTGCTTCCGTCGCTGCTGCTGCAGGCGGCGAGCGCCCCCGTGAGCAGCAGGATCGCCGTGGTTCCGAACCTTCGATTCGCACTGATCATTGCCGCACCTTCCTCGGATGGGTGAGTACCGCCGCTCCCTGCATTGAGGGGTGAACAATGGGACACCGGCCGAACCACCGACATCAGCGGAAGAAGGAAGAGCGAGAGAGATTCTGTTGAGGGCAGGCGTAGGAGGGAGGACTACACGTCGCCGCGGAAGCAAGGCTCCCGCCGTGATGAACGGGAGCCTGACCACGTTTGATGTTACCGCATGACCGTAACCCGTAGAAACGTTGCCGGAATCGATATCGCACCCTTGGCGCGGTTCTGGCTGCTGAACAGCTCTTCGAGCTCCCTCTGTAAATCAGCCGCCCGACCGTTCTTCTCCGCCGCCTCGAACGCATTCATGGTTGGCCCGTAATACTTCCGGAATTCTTCCACGAACGCCGCCGGTGTGCCCGGATAGTTGAAGGTGAACGTGTCTCGCTCGAAGGAGATCCGGTCGGCCGGAATGCCCGCCGCCCCAAACCGCTCGATCACGTGGCTCTCCACGCCCCACGTCATCGGGCTGACGAAACCCTCCGGCGGAGGCGGGGTATAGCTCGAGCTGATCCTGAGAATCTGCGCGACCAGCGTCGGATCGTTGGGGATCCAGTTGCCCATCACGATTCGGCCTCCCGGCCGCGTCACCCGCACCATCTCCTTGGCGACGTCGAACGGCCTGGGCGCAAACATGGCGCCAAAGACACTCACGACCAGGTCGAACGCCTGGTCCGGCAGCTCCGACAGATCGGTCGCATCGCCCTCCTGAAACCGGCAATTGGTCAGCCCCTCTCGAGCGGCCCTCCTGTTCCCGGCCTCGACCAGGTTCCGCGCGATGTCGACCCCGAGCACGTCCGCTCCCAACCGCGCCGCTGGTATGGCCGTGGTTCCGTCGCCGCAGCCGAGGTCCAGGACCTTGAGCCCCTGGGTGATGCCGATCCGTTTCACCAATTCCGCGCCGCTTTCGCGCATGGTGTCGGCGATACGGGTGAAGTCGCCTTTTTCCCACAGTGCCTTGTTGGGGTTCGCGAGTGCAGTAGTCATCCGCCGATCCACTCCTGTTGTGTGGGTGTGCTCTGGTTCTGGCGCCAACGCTCAGTATGGCGCTTCAATGCATTGAGGGTGAACAATGGGACACCGGCCGAAGCACCGACATCAGCGTAAGAAGGAAGGGTGCGTAGGAGGGAGGACTACACGTCGCCGCGGAAGCAAGGCTCCCGCCGTGATGAACGGGAGCCTGACCACGTTTGATGTTACCGCATGACCGTAACCCGTAGACAGGATCCTCTGGATTCGGAGCTCCACTTCCCGTTCATCGCAAAGTAGATCAAGTGTCTCCCTCCGCTCGCTGAATTCTCGCGGATGCTCGTGGCATCGTCCTAGTCACCCTTGCATCGATTCCGGCTGCTGAACAACTCTTCAATGCCCGGTGTGTTGTCTGCGGTGCGGGCACCTATCCCGGCAGCAGCGTAATTGGCAGCCTTAACGGAGACGACGATGAGGATCGAGATGCGCATGCCAATATCGGGGTTCCTCGTCACGCTCATCCTGGCGTGCCACTCGGGTGCGGCCCCAGAACCCCCCTCTCCGGGCTCAGACTCCCCTCTCGCTTCAGCACGCCACTCTCATAAGTCCCGGTGCGAAACCGATTCCGAATGCCAGTGTCACGGTGGATCAGGGACGCATCGCCTGCGCCGGCACTGCTACCTCCTGTCCTCGTCCCAGCGGCTCCAGGGTTGTCGACCTCACCGGCACCTATCTCGGACCCGGGCTGATCGATGCCCACGTGCACTACTCCCAGACCGGCTGGGTCGATGGGCGACCTGACGCCGTCGATCTCCGGGCGCAGTACCCCTATGACTCGGTCAGCCGGGCGCTCGAGGCACACCCCGAGCGGTTCCATCGGGCCGACCTCTGCAGCGGAGTCACCTCTGTCTTCGATGTTGGCGGGTATCCCTGGACCTATCAGCTCGCTCGAGACACCCGCAACGCGGTCGACGCTCCCCGGGTTGTTGCGGCCGGCCCGTTGCTCGCCACGATCAAGGTCGACTCCCAGATGATGGGACAATTCGACTTCATGAAAGATGAGCCGACTGTGCGAGCGGCGGTGCGTGCCCACCGTGCCGCCGGCGCGGAAGCGATCAAAGTCTGGTATATCGACGTGCCCGATAGCCTGCATGCATGGGCCAAGGCGATGCTGTTCGCGACGGCGGATGAGGCCCGCAAGGTCGGCCTGCCGCTCATCGTCCACGCCACCGAGCTCTCCAATGCCAAGGAGGCGGTCCTGGCCGGAGCAAAGGTGCTGGTGCATAACGTGGACACCGGAAAGGTAGACGCCGAGTTCCTCCAGGCGGTCAAGCGGACCGGGACCATCGTCATTCCCACCCTCACCGTGCTCGAGGGCTACCCCGACGTGGCGATGGGACGATCGCCCGGGCTCCGCTATCCACTCGACTGTGTGGACCCGGCAACCCGCCGCAAGCTGGAGACCGTGCTGCCCGACAGTCTCACCCGGAGTGGACGAGAGTTCTGGAACGGACCTGTCGGACGGAGTCTCATGACTACCTCCATGGATAACCTGGGGCACCTGTATCGGGCCGGCGTCTCCATCGCCATGGGAACCGACGCCGGCAATCCCGGTACCGCACACGGTCCCAGCGTCTATCGTGAGATGGAGCTGATGCAGCGGGCCGGCATGCCCGCGGCTGCCGTGTTCGCGTCGGCCACCATTGTCGCGGCCAGGGCGATGGGACTGGAGGGGGAGGTGGGTTCGGTCGAGAGAGGGAAGCGGGCCGATCTCGCCGTCTTCGATGCTGATCCGACTCGAGATATCACGAACGCTCGCCGGGTCCGGTTCGTGGTCCGGAACGGCGTCCTATACTCTCGGGAGGAACTTCTGCCGAAGTAGCTGGGGAATCTCCTTGGCATCGCCTCCGCAACTCCTGCATGACTGCTCTCATTCTCCGCGTGAGGTCTGCGCGCCATCCAGGCAGTCGCGCTCGCCGCCTTGTTCTCCTGTACCCCACCCCGCAGATCGCCCATCGCCCGCGGCCGACTCGACCACCGCCACTGCAGCCGATCGCGCCGAGCTGCTCGGTTGCACCAACGGCTGGCACCGCGCACCTCCAGCACCGGGCCGACTGGCTCGCCTCCGAGTGGGCCGACACCCTCTTCAGCCTCTCTCAGGGCAAGGTATCGAGTCGAACCCAGGAGAACCGAGCTCGAAGCCAGGTCAGGATTCACGAATACCTCGATGCTTCGGCCTTTCACCCCTACCCGGCGTGGGACGACATCGTGTCGTCGCGGATCCGGATCTCGCCCGACGGGCAGATGGCGTACGCCATCGTCGAGAAGCGGGTCCATCTCACCGCAAGGACAGCACCGGTGCCGTCCAGGCGGAACGAATCCGATACGCCTGGCTGTCGGTCTATGAGAAGCAGGCGGGGAAATGGCGGCTCGCGGCGATCGCCTCCACTGACCGCCCCGACTCCGTGAGTCAGCCCGACTAGCACCATGAGGCTACTCGACTTCGCCACCGTCACCGCGTGAGGTGGCGCCCGGCTACCTCGGCCGCTACCTCCACTCCGACCAGATCACCCAGGGTCGGGTGGACATCGCTCCCGGCGCCGTCATCCCCGATCACTCCCACCCGCACGAGCAGTGGACCCTGCTCTTGAGCGGCTCCTTCGAGCTCACCGTCTCCGGCACCGCCCACGTCCTCCGACCGGGCCAGGTCTTGTATATCGCGCCCCACGAGCGCCATTCCGCCCGCGCCATCACCGCCTGCGTCGTGCTCGACGTGTTCCATCCGCCTCGGGACGATTACCGCTAGACTACTGCTTAACCGGTCAAGTCGATTCGGGGCTTCCCGTTCGTCGCTTTAGTGAAGCCAGGGATGGGACACTCCCAAGAAACGGCCGTCGGCTCGCAACGAATCCATAGGGACTGGCGACTGGCGACTGGAGACTGAGGACTGGCGACTAACAACAAGGAGTCCGTATGCGCCAACTGATCGTGCACGAGTTCATCAGCCTCGATGGCGTGGTTCAGGCCCCGGAGGCAAGGACGAGGATCGCGACGGAGGCTTTGCCCACGGCGGCTGGACCATCCCCTACTGGCACGACGACATCGGCGTCGCCTTCTTCCAGGCGATGCAGACCGTCGATGCCTTTCTCCTCGGCCGGCGCACCTATGTGATCCACGCCGAAGCCTTCGAGCCCATGAAGCCGGGCGATCCCGTTCGGCGACCTGATGAACGCGCCCAGGAAATACGTGGTGTCCCGCACCCTGAAGCAGCCGATCTGGCGCGACACCACCATCATTCGTGACAACCCCGTCGAGGCGGTTCGCTCGCTCAAAACCCAGCCCGGCAAGGACATCATGTCGACGGCAGCAGCCAGCTGGTGCCGGTCCTGCTCCAGCACGATCTCGTAGACGAGCTCCACCTGACCCTCTATCCGCTCACCCTGGGCGGTGGCAAGCGGATCTTGCCCGAGGGCCTCCACCGGAAGTTCCGCCTGCTCTCGGCCAAGCCATACCCCACCGGCGTCGTCGCCCTGCACTACGCCCGGGAGGAGAGCTGACGCTAGTACCTTCCGTTGCGACGCCCACGCCCGCTCGGGCATCGTACCCGCAGCTATCCCTCCCCGACACTCATATATGAAAGGAACCTCACCCGTGAGCACCGCTACACAGCAGCGTGAACCGGCCACCGATTGGGAGCAGGAGATCCGCACGCTGGAAGAGCAGGGCCGAGTCGCCTTCCTGGCCGGCGATATTGCCACGCTGGACCGATTGATGGACGATCGCCTTCTGGTCAACTCCCCCCTCAACATCGTCAACGACAAGGCGAAGGTGCTGGACCTGCTGGACAAAGGCCTGATCCGCCACACCCGGGACGACCTGGAGATCGAGCACATCGCCCCGTTACGGCGACGTCGTCGCGGTGATGGGCCGGGACACCGTGGACGGTCCGCCCAGCAACACCCTCACCCACCGCCGTTTCACCAACATCTGGCAGCTGCAGAACGGAGCCTGGCGGATGATCGCCCGACACGCCCAGGTGATCGCCCCTCGCTAGGAACCGGTACTATGGTCTAATAGAAAGTGGTGGTACCTACCCCTAGCGTAGGCCCATCCCAGGGCTCCACGGGCGCCCCGGGTACCACCATCCTGTGTAGGAGGGTACCGCTATGTCACTCGATGAGAACAAGGCAATCGTCCAGCGCATTCTGAGTGAGTTCTGGCAGAACGGTAACGTAGCGGTGCTCGACGAGGGCTCCTCGCCTCTGACTGCATCAACCACGAGCAGTCCAGCCCGGAGCTGCGAGGCAAGGAGGCCTCTAAGCAGTGGGCCAATGATGTACGGATGGCTAATCGGCAGGGGTTCCCCGACTTCGATATCACGGTCGAGGATATCGTGGCCGAGGATGACAAGGTCGTCAAACGTTGGGTGTTCGCGGGGACCCACTCGGGCCAGTTCGCGGGATTCCACCCACTTTACTGGTAAGCGGGTCACCATGCGCGGCATCACTCTCTACCGCCTCACGCAGGGCAGGGTGAGCGAGATCTACTGGAACTACGACGTGTTTCGGCTGCTGCACCAGCTCGGGCGCAATCCCCGCACCCGACCAGCAGCCGGCAGGCG
>CAWGVB010000030.1:0-124795 GCA_963825815.1 uncultured Gemmatimonadales bacterium
TGCTCCACCCCGAGCTCTCGGCAGTGCTCGGCTCCGAGCGCTTCCTGAAGGAAATCGAGCTCACCGCCAACCTGCAGCACCCGCACGTGCTCCCGCTCTTCGATTCCGGTGAAGTCGACGGCCTCCTCTACTATGTCATGCCATTTGTGGATGGCGAGACACTCCGGCGCCGCCTCGAGCGGGAGCAGCGGCTGCCGGTGGCCGAAGCGGTGCGCATCACCTGCGAGGTAGCCGACGCCCTGCAGTACGCCCACAAGCATGGTGTGGTACATCGCGACATCAAGCCGGAGAACATCCTGCTCCACGACGGCCGCCCGCTGGTCGCCGATTTCGGGATCGCCCTGGCGGTGCAGCAGGCCGGCGGCAACCGGATGACGCAGACGGGGCTCTCGCTGGGAACCCCGCACTACATGGCGCCGGAGCAGGCCACCGGGGAGCGAACCGTCGACCACCGAGCCGACATCTACGCGCTTGGTGCGGTGACCTATGAGATGTTGGCAGGCGAGCCGCCGTTTACCGGCCCCAGCGCGCAGGCCATCATCGCCAGGATGCTCACCGAGGGTCCGCCGGGGCTCACCGCGCATCGGCGGAGCATCCCCGACCAGGTCGAGGCAGCGGTGCTCACGGCACTGGAGAAGCTGCCGGCGGACCGGTTCGCCAGCGCCGCCGATTTCGCAGCCGCGCTCGCCGCCGACGGGTCCCGTCCGCTCAGCAGGCCCGGGGCAAGGACCTCCACTGCTGGCCCGGGTCGCTGGCGAGCCATTGCGCTCGCCGCCACTGCCCTGGCGGTTGCAGCCACAGGAATCGCACTGTGGAACTGGAAGACCAACCCCCCGCGGCTCCCCCGGTCATCCGGCGCGCCGAGTTCACCATGGCCGGTCAGTTCGAGGTCGGTGGCGCCCAAGTCGCCGCATCGGCCGACGGCCGTACCATCGCTACGACCGATGGGGGGCAACTCGTAGTCCGCCGAGTCGACCGGCTGGAGCTCATCACGGTGCCTGGCAGCGTGGGAGCGATCGAACCCTTTCTGTCGGCGGACGGCAGCCACGTCGGCTTTCATCGGCAGGGAGAACTGGTGCTGCAGCGGCTCGATGGCGGTGAGGCAGTGACGATGTCGTTCGTCAGCGGTCGCTTCCCCGCAGATGGCGGTGGCGGCAGCGTGGTGGCCATAGACAGCGCCGGGCTCGTGCTCCTGCAGCCACAATCATCCCGGCGCGAGCTTCTCGTCCCAGCGCCGCGCGGGGTGGAGTTCCTGCAGCCCCAAATGCTACCTGATGGACGCCACGTCCTGTTCAGCTCGATGCGGGGATCGCCCACCCGCGCACGTATCCTCTCTCTGGACCTGCGGTCCCGTCAGGTGGATACCCTGTTGGACGAGAGCAGCCTGCGTCCGCAGTTCGCCGATGGTCGGCTCTATTTCAGCCGCCCGGACGGAACCCTGCAGGCGATCGATTTCGACCCGGTGAACGCGCGGACTCGCGGCACGGTCGTGCCGACCGGGGACGTGACCCTCATCGCCCGCACCGGCCGTGTGGCGTTCGCCGCGGGTGCGGGGCTCTTGGTCTCCGCCCAGCGGCCGGACAACCGGGTCGTGATTCTGTCGCCCGACGGCCGACGCGAGGTGCTGACCACCGAATTAGGCACCTTTCACAACCCACGAGTCTCTCCCGATGGCCGACGCATCGTGCTCGATCGGAGTATGGGCGGCCGGCAAGGACGGGACGTGTGGGTCCTCGACCGCACCACTCGCGGGTTGAGCCGCATCACCTATAAGGGCGACGCCCACGACCCAGTTTGGACCCCCGATGGACATCACGTCACTTACCTATCCCTCGGAACTTCAGAAGGTCCGGTTTTCACCGCGTCGGCAGACGGGGATGCCGGCGAGCGTCACATGACCATCCACGGCCTGGTCCACCCGGGCGTGTGGCTTCCCGACGGACGGCGCTACCTGGCCGGTTATGGGGAAATCGAGAATGGACCGAGCGACATTGTCATACTGAATGCCGACGGCGGCCCGCCCGAGCCGGTGGTCACGTCGCCCTACGAGGAGCACTCGCCTGCCCTCTCGCCGGATGGCCGCCTGATGGCGTACATGAGCGACGAGACCGGTCTCAGGCAGGTGTACGTGCGCGGGCTCAGCCGTCAGGGAGGCCGCACCCTGGTCTCCGAGGGGCCGGGAGAGGAGCCGGTATGGAGCCGCGATGGCCGGCGCCTCTACTATGTCGAGCATCAGGGCGCCGCTTCGCGGCTGCTTGCCGCGCGCATCGACCGGGTCACGCCAGGCGTACCACCGCGGGTGGCCTCGCGGGAGATCGTCATCGACCCGCTCCACTACGATCCCGTCAGCAATCATGCGAACTGGGACGTGACACCCGATGGCCGTTTCGTCTTCATCGAGCCGCTCTCAGGGGGCCGATTAATGATGGTCTTCGATTGGAGGCCGACAGGCGCACACTGAGAGATTCTTCTCGGGCGGTCAGGCGGTCAGGCGGTCAGGCGGTCAGACAGTCATAGCCACTATTGCGCCAGCTGCAGCGGATCGATGCCCTTGCTCGCATCGAAGGAGGATCCCACCGCGGCCACCACCGCCCGCTTGCGTCCCAGCGCCGCCAACTCGCGAATGCGATAGACCGCTTCGATGCCGGTACAGTGCCCGCCCAGCAGGTAACTCAGCTGGACCTGTCGCAGCCGGCCGGCGGTCCAGGCCAGCACCGAGTCGGTCGCCGCGAAGAGGTGGAGCCCGCCGATCAGGGCGTACACCGGCTCGGGCCCGAGGATCTTGCGGCCATACTCGACGGTGTTGATGGTGCCGGCGTGGCCGCACCCGACGATCACGACCATCCCCCGATCGGTGTTGACGATCAAGGCCATGTCCTCGGGAATGGAGTCGGCGACCAGGCCTCCGCTGGTCACGATGCTGGTGGGGGTCCCCCAGAGCCGCTCCGGGTTGGGACGAGGCACCGGGCCGCTGACCCAGACGCCGGGAAAGAGCTCCTCCGGAGTCCGGTGCTCCACGAACACTGCACCGGAGCTTTCCATACTCGATTTGATGGCAATAGTGGGATTCGCTTCTTTCTCGCTGCCGGGATGGCGGCGGCTGAGGAAGATCCCCGGCGCCACGTGAACCCGGGAGAGCGCCGCCGGTGCCTTTCGGGCCAGCTCCTGTCGCAGGCTCAGCAGCCCTCCGGTGTGGTCGCCGTGATGATGACTCAGGACCACATCGGTGACCGTGGATAAGTCGATCCCCAGGTCGCGAGCGTTCTGCAGTACGGTCTCGGGCCGGTTCCCGGTGTCGAACAGAATTCGGTGGCCGTCGGCTTCCACCAGGGCGGAAAAGCCCCACTCGCCGACACCCTGGTCGGCGAGCATGGTCGACAGGACGGTGATCTTGAGCGACTTGACCCGGTGTCCCGCCCGGCCGGAATCAGTGGGATGAGCGACGGCACCAGTGGTGAGAACGACCCCGATCGCCAGACAGAAGGCACGCGAGCTTGGCATAGATATCCTCCGTAAGGCTTAACCTTACGCCCCGGATTCGCCCCCGGCCATACCTAAAGGAGAACGGCGTGAGGGAGACAAGTGCTCCCTCACGCCGCTCTTCAGGCTTCCACTAGTCCATTTACTTAGCGGCCGTAGGTGCTCCCGCCATTCCGGGTCAAAACCTCACGGGCCTGATCCGGCGAAACCACGCCCTCAGTATCCACTGCAACCAGCACTCCGCCACGCTCGACTGCCGGGCCATAGAACTCGGACTCCTCCCGGCTGTACCCCGCTTTGCTCAACCCGCCGGCGATAGCACCCGAGGTGCCACCCACGATTGCGCCCGCGGCCAGCGCGCCACCGGTCGTCCCGAGGGCGGTAGCGAGAGCTCCTGCGGTGATAAACGGCCCCACGCCTGGGATCGCGAGAGCTGCCAGCCCGAAGAGCAGGCCGGCGCCGGCCCCAGCAGCCGCACCCTTGGCGGCTCGCTTACCTGCGGTGTCAGCCGAGGCGCCTGCCGCGACAGCTTCCTCTTCGTTTCGAGCGACGAATGACAGGTCGGTATCGGTCACGCCCAAGCGCCGCAGCTCGGTGACAGCTCCTTCAGCCCGCGCCTGGTCGTCAAATACGGCAGTAACTCGTGCCATGTAGTGCTCCTTCGTTCAGTGATCAAGAATGGTTCAAGCCCATATCAATAGCACAATGGACAACTGGAAAGCGTGACCGTAGTCACACGAATTGGAGCCAGTACCTAGCCTCCGGCCACCGCGATCACCACGGTGATCTCGTCGCCCTCGGTCACCGGCGCCTCGAACCCGCCGAGGAACCGGGTGTCCTCGATCGTTCAGATAGAACCCGACGAAGGGATAGGGCCCGCCGTGCTCGTCCTTGAGCCGAGGCGCCAGCCGGGGAAACCGGTCGGCCACCTGGGTCACCACCTCTCCCACCGTCGCTCCGTCCGCCTCCAGCGTGCTCTGGCCGTCGGTCAGCCGGCTCAAGATCGTCGGAAGACTCAATGTCACTGACATGATTCGATCTCCTCAGGTTGAGTGCGTCTGCTCCACCAGCGCCGTCAATTCCTTCAGCCTCGGCGCGATGGTCGGCAGGTCGCGAATGGTGTCGCCGCCCACGACATCCACGGTCTTGAGTCCATTTCCGGTTATGCAGAGCACCAGCTCGTCGTCCGGCTTCAGGTGGCCACTCTCCGCCAGCGCGAGCGCCGCCGCGACGGTCACCCCGCCCGCGGTCTCGGTGAACACGCCGCTGGTCTCCGCCAACAGCCGGATCCCCGCGGTCAGCTCCTCATCCGACACCGCCGCGGCCCAGCCACCGGTCTCCCGAATGGCCCGCGCCGCAAAGAGACCGTCGGCCGGACTGCCGATGGCCAGCGAGCGGGCGATGGTATCGGGGATGACCGGCTGAATCACGTCGTCATTCTCCCGCACCAGCCGCACGATCGGCGCGCACCCCTCGGCCTGCGCTCCGAAGAGCCGGGGAACGTCGCCGGTCACCAGTCCGGCCTCGAGAAACTCGGTGAAGCCTTTGCGGAGCTTGGTCACCAGCGAGCCGCCCGCCATCGGCGCGACCACCGCGGTCGGGAGCCGCCAGCCCAGCTGCTCCGCGATCTCGAACGCCACGGTCTTCGATCCCTCGCCGTAGTAGCTCCGGAGATTCACGTTGACGATGCCCCAGCCGAACCGGTCGGCCGCCTGGGTGCAGAGCCGGTTGACGTCGTCGTAGGTGCCGCGGACCCGGACCAGATGGGGACCGAACACCGCGGTGCCGATGACCTTGGCCGGCTCGAGATCGTGGGGGATGAAGATCCAGGCCGGGAGACCGGCGCGGGCCGACTGGGCCGCCACCGCGTTGGCCAGGTTGCCGGTCGAGGCGCAGCCCACCGTGTCCAGGCCGAGTGCGCGGGCCGCGTTGAGGGCGACGGCGACCACCCGGTCCTTGAAGGAGAGCGACGGGTGCGACACGGCGTCGTTCTTGAGCCAGACCCGGGCGACACCGAGCCGGTGGGCGAGCGCGGGCGACTCGAGCAGCGGAGTGAAGCCGCTGTCGAGCGAGAGCTCCGGACGCTCCGTCGAGCGGAAGGAACTCGCGGTAGCGCCAGAGCGAGTGGTCGCGCTGGGCGATGGTCGTCGCGGGTGGGACGAGGGCCGTCCGGATAGACCGGCTCCAGCGGACCGAGGCAGTGCTCGCACACGGCAATCGGTGCCGCGTCGAACTCCGCACCGCAATTGGCGCAGGCGAGGGGCAGGAGCTGGAACGAGGTGGGGTGGAGCTCGGGAGCGAGAGGCTCGGGAGGTAAGGCGATTCCGCCGACGGGAGACACGGGAGTTTCCTTTCCGCCCGCATCGCCGAATGTCCGGTTGGCCCGGAAGAAAAAATCCCGGTGCCTAAAAAGACACGCGGGACGCGAGGCCTTTTAGCAGTTGTTTAACGTGGCCGCAATACGCCGCAAATCACCACGAGGATCGATTGTAGAGCTACTATAGGGAAAAGTCGGGGGGAGTGCAAGAGGCAGGCGGTCAGGCGGTCAGGCGGTCAGGCGGTCAGGCGGTCAGGCGGTCAGGCGGTCAGGCGGTCAGGACGCAGCTCAGGGTCGGCTCAGGCGGTCAGGCGGCAGAGCAGTTCGTCAGCGGTCGAGCATCAGCGTAGGCGGTCACACTTCTAGAGCCG
Organism: uncultured Gemmatimonadales bacterium; assembly: GCA_963825815.1. Taxonomy (GTDB): domain Bacteria; phylum Gemmatimonadota; class Gemmatimonadetes; order Gemmatimonadales; family GWC2-71-9; genus CAVVWJ01. The sequence goes on from CAWGVB010000030.1 coordinate 6,169, forward strand.
TCAAGCGGCTCGGCTGACCGATTCCTCACTGCGTTCGGAATGCATTCTCCGCCTGAGTACGCCAAGCTCTTCCGCCGCCCCGGCCCGCCCCACATCTTATTAGCGGAGACCATCGAAGGAGAAGGTCATGCGGGCCCCCATTTTTTCCGCCGCTGTCGCCGGGCTCATGCTCGTCATGGGTTGCGGCGGATCCTCTCAGCCGACCCAGCCCTCCACCACCGGCACCTCAGTCACTTCCGGAAGTGGCGACGATCCCGGAGCCCAGGACAATCCCGACCATCCCGGAGCACCGGCCGGCGCCTCCCTGCCGGCCCGGCAGATTCTCATGATGGATGCCTGCGACCCCGCCACCTTCAATGAGAACGTCAGACCGGGAACCTGCGTGGGCCGACACGGCGGCATGAAGTTCGACGAGTTCATCACCGAGCTGAGCCAGACCCAGAAGGCCGGCGCCTGGCACTTCGCACCCCCCAACACCACGGCGCGCGAGGGACAGACCCTGCTGGCCACCAATAACGGCGGTGAGATCCATACCTTCACCCGGGTCAGCCAGTTCGGCGGCGGACTGGTGCCGGATCTGAACCGGCTCTCAGGAAATCTCGAAGTGGCTACGGAATGCACCAAGCTCGAGGACGACGATTTCGTCCCCGCCGGGCGGTACCTATGAGGAGAAAGTCGGCTCCGGGGACACGCAGCTCTTCGAGTGCTGCATCCATCCCTGGATGAGGACGGTAGTCCACACCCACTGATGACAATAGGTCACATGGATCCGGTCCAGCCGGGTCCGTGGAGCGCGCGACCCGGCTTGGCGCCGGTGTGTTTCCCCTCCCGCACCACCGGCACTCCGTTCACCAGCACGTCCCTGATCCCGGTCGAGAGCTGGTGCGACTTCTCGTAGGTGGCGTGGTCGATCACCGTCGCCGGGTCGAACACCACCAGGTCGGCGTACATCCCCTCCCGCACCAGCCCGCGATCCTGCAGCGATAGCCGGTTGGCCACCGCCGACGACATCTTGCGGACCGCATCCTCCAGCGGCATCACCCGGCGCTCGCGCACGTAGTGGCCCAGGATCCTGGGAAACGTGCCGTAGGCCCGGGGATGGGTCTCGCTGCCGTGGGTGTTCGCCGGATCGGCGGCGCCGGCGTCGGTGCCGAACTTGATCCAGGGCTGGCGCAGCTGCAGCTCGACGTTGTCCTCCGACATCAGAAAGAACACCGCGCCGGGGCGGGCCTTCTCCTCCAGGGTGAGGTCGATCAGCGCGTCGGCCCAGTCCTGGTTCCGCGCCTGTGGCGATCGCGGCCAGGCTCTGGTTCTCGAATTTCTTGTTCTTCGGGTCCTTGAAGTCACCGACGATGCACGCCCTCGGGCGTGGCCAGCTGGCAGAGATTCTCCCAGTCGGCCGACTGCTCCTCCATCACCTGCGGCCTTGATCTTGGCCCGGGTGGCCGGGTCGGCCAGTCGCTCCAGCAGCTTGCCGTCCTCCGAGGCCCAGGGCGGAAGACACGCGGCCAGCCCGGTGCCGCCGGCGGTGTAGGGATACATGTCGGCCGAGACGTCCTGGCCCGCCGCGCGGGCGGAATCGATCTTGGCGATGGCCTGCGCGGGCCTTGCCCCAGTTCCGCTTCCCCGCGGCCTTGAGGTGGTAGATCTCGACCGGCACCCCGCCCTCGCGGCCGATCCGGATCGCCTCGTCCATCGCCTCGAGGAAGTGGTCGGCCTCGGAGCGCATGTGGGTGATGTAGACCCCGTGATACGGCGACATCGCCTTGGCCACCTCGATCAGCTCCTCGGTGGAGGCGTAGTTGCCCGGCGGATAGATCAGCGCGGTGGCGAGCCCGAAGGCGCCGTCCTCCATCGACGCCGCGCATGATGGCGCGCATCGAGTCGAGCTGCGCCGGTTCGGCGGCGCCGGCCGCCTGCCCCTTGACGTAGGCCCGGAGCGTGGTGCGCGCCGACGAACGAGCCGACGTTGACCGAGTTGCCGTGCCGCTCCATCGCCTGGAGCCAGGCGCCGAAGCCGTGCGGTCCCCCGAAGCCCTTGAGCGCGGCCCGGGCGGCGGTGGTGTCTTCGTCGAGAAAGAAGAATGGGACGAAGGAAGCCAGCGAGTCGTTCCACGGGGCCAGGGTGTAGGCCTCGCCCATGATCTCGGTGGTGACGCCCTGGGTCACCTTGCTGAGCGAGCGCCCGTCGCCCACCAGGAAGTTGTCGTAGGAGCGGCTCTGGATGTCGATGAACCCGGGCGACGACCACCATGCCCTTGGCGTCGATCCGTTGCCCGGCCTTGGCCTTGGCCAGCGAGCCGGCCGGCCCGACCCAGGCGATCCGGTCCTTGGTCACGCCGACGTCGCCGTAGAACCAGGCGTTGCCGGTGCCGTCGATCACTCGCCCGTCACTGATGACGACGTCGTAGCTGGACTGGGGAGCGAGCCCCGACTGATCCGGATGTGACCGCCGAGGAACAGGCGAGAGGGCGCCGGACACAGCAGCTACAGGGCAACTCTCATTGTCGGACCCCTCGCATTCGCTAAGGGGTGACATCCTTCGCTCGCGCTCTGGATGAGGTGCTTTCGCGAGCTCTCTCCGACCTCTCCGACCCCTCCGACCCTCCGCCTGTCCGCCTCACTTCCCCTTCGGCATCAGCGTCAACGTCGGCTGGGGCTCGGGCTGAACCAGCTTGACCGATTTCACCTTGCTGCCATCCATGGTGTAGTCGAGGAAGAAGCCGGCCGGCGTGTCCCCACCGCTGAGCCGGAAGCGGGTGGCACTGACCGGCACCAGGGTGTACGGCGGTTGTCCCGGCACGGTCAGCTTGAGCTGCCCTCCCACGACCTGCACCTCGGCCGTGATGGGAATGCCCGAGGCAGCGAAGGCGCCGGTGTACTTGGGGAGATCACTCTGGGCCAGCTGCACCGCCGGCGTGGTGTCGACCACATCGGGCTTGCGCTTGAACTCGGCGACATCCTCCATCTTCATCTCGTCCACCTTGCTGTCGGCATCGAGATCGAAGGTGACGAAGCCCTTGCCCTGGCTTCTCTCCCGCCAGATCGCGCGGAAGGTGTCGTGCTGCCAGTGCTCCAGGTCGCCCACCATGGTGCCGTAGCGCAGCACCAGCTTTCCGCCGTCCTGTTTCACCGACGCCTGGCCGTACATGCTGTCGGCGTAGGTGCCGGCGTATTTCTCCAGCGGCAACGAGGGCGAGGTGCCCTTCACTCTGCCGGCCTCGCGCTTCTTCTCCTCCGCCTTGCCCTGGGCCACCAGCTCCTCGAATCCCTTGTGCAGCTGGGCGCTCCAGTCCTTCGGCGGATTCTTCAGGAAGGCGTCGAACACCCGGTACATCAGGGCGTAGGTGAGAAAGTTGCCGCCCAGGTTGGTCAGGATGACCAGGCCGGTCTTCTCCTCCGGCATCAGTCCCACCAGCGCATGCATGCCGTCGATGTTGCCGCCGTGCTGCACGATCTTCCGCCCGTGATAGTCATGGAGGATCCAGCCCATGCCGTAGGAGCCGAAGTGCGCATCCTGCATCATCAGCTTCCAGGGCCCTTCCAGCGGCATGATGGTCTGCGGCGTGTGCATCTCATCGAACGCCCCCGCGCTCAGCAGCGGCTTGCCGCCGACCTTGCCCCGAGCGAGCTGGAAGCGGACCCACTGCGCCATATCGAGTGCATTGGAGTTGATCGAGCCCGCGGGAGCGATGTTGTCGATGTTGTGATAGGGGATGATCCGAACCGTGTCCTCGATCTCCTCGTGCGGAGTGGCGACGTCGGGCAGCCGCTCGAGATCCTTGGTGCTGGTGTTGCTGGAGGTCATGCCGAGCGGCTGGAAGATCCGCTCGCGGATCACCTGGTCCCAGGATCTTGCCGTTGACCCGGGCGGCCAGCTGGCCGGCGGCGAGGTACATGATGTTCTGGTAGCCGAAGTGGGAGCGCAGGCTCCAGCGTGGGCTTGAGGTAGCGGACGTGGTGGAGAATGCTGTCGCGCGGGAGGTCCTGGGCGGCGTACCACAACATGTCGCCCCGGGCGAGCCCGCTCCGATGGCTCAGCAGGTCGCGGACGGTGATCTCGCGGGTGACGTAGGGGTCGTAGAGCTGAAATCCCGGCAGGTACTTGCGTGGCCGGATCGTCCCACTTGACCTTGCCCTGGTCCACCAGCATCGCCACCGCCAGCGACGGTGAAGGCCTTGGAGGAAGACCCGATGGCGAACAGCGTGCGCTCGTCCACCCGGTCGCGGCTTGCCCAGCGTCCGCACGCCGTAGCCTTTGGCCAGGATCACCGAATCGTTCCGCACGATGGCGAGCGCCAGCCCGGGAATTTTCCAGTCGGCCATGCTCTTGGTGACGTAGTCATCGAGGCCCTGCAGCGGCTTGGACTGGGCCGCGGCCGCGGTGGGCGCGACGAGTGCGAGGATGACAAGAAGACGGGAGAAGGTTCTCATGGTCCGCTCCGGAACAGATCGGCGCTCTTGCGTGGGCGGCGAAGGAGGTTCATTGTTGAGGCCAATGTATACAATTCTGAATCCACTGGCCAGAGATGGCAAGCCGCTGCGGCTGGAGCGCCTCACGCCTGCGCGAGATCCAGCTCCCGCTGAAGGAGCCGTTCCGGATCTCCTCCGGCACCCAGACCAGCCGCCGCATCCTGCTGCTCGAGCTGGAGGACGCCGACGGCGCGACCGGCTGGAGCGAGTGCGTGGCGCCGGAGGAGCCCAACTACACCGCGAGACGATCGACACCGCCTGGCTCGCCCTCGAGCAGTGGGTGGCGCCGCGGGTGCTGGGCCGCGCGTTCGCCGGCCCGGCAGAGGTCTTCCCCGCCCTGCAGCACAACTTCCGCGGGACAACATGGCCAAGGCGGCGGTCGAGATGGGCATGTGGGCGCTCGGCGGCCGAGCAGCGGGGCGTCTCGCTCGCCCGCCTGCTCGGCGGCACCCGGAGCCGATCGAGGTCGGGATCTCGCTCGGCATCCAGGCGTCGCCCGGCGGCGCTGGTCGAGAGGGCCCGGCGCGCGCTGGAGGAGGGCTACCGCAAGGTGAAGATCAAGATCGAGCCGGGCGCCGACGTCGAGTACGTGCGCGCGGTGCGCGAGGCGCTGGGGCCCGAGGCGCCGCTCATGGCCGACGCCAACAACGCCTACACCCTGGACGACATGCCGAACCGCTGCTCGAGCTCGACGAGCTCGGACCTGATGATGATCGAGCAGCCGCTCGCCTGGGACGACCTCGGCAGCACGCCGAGCTGCAGCGGCGGCTCCAGACGCCGATCTGCCTCGACGAGTCGATCACCTCGCTCGACCGCGCCCAGGAGATGATCGCGCTGGGCAGCGGCCGGATCATCAACATCAAGCCGGGCCGGGTCGGCGGGTTCGCGCCGTCGATCGCGATCCACGACTTCTGCGCCGCGCACGGGATCCCGGTCTGGTGCGGCGGCATGCTGGAGAGCGGCGTGGGCCGGGCGTACAACGTCGCGCTCGCCTCGCTCCCCAACTTCACCAAGCCGGGCGACATCTCGCCCAGCGCGCGCTACTGGGAGCGGGACATCGTGTCGCCCGAGTGGACGATGGACGAGGGCATGATGACTGTGCCGGCGGGAACGGGGATCGGAGTGGAGGTGGATCGGGAGCGGGTTGAGCGTTAATGGTGAGGGAGCTGACGCTGGAGCGGGGAATAGGGAGCGCGGGACTGCAGCGGCGGGGCAGATGGGCACCGAAGCGGCGGGCGAAGCGACGTCAGCGGGGCAGTAACAGAGCGGGCAGCGGGACGGCGGGCAGTCGTGATGAGTGAGCAAAGGAGCTGCCACGGCTGCTGGGCTTTCGCCAGCTGATCGCGATCACCATCGGCACGGTGATCGGGTCCGGGATCTTCATCGTCCCCGGCGCGGTGATGCGGCAGACGGGCGGCTCGGTGGCGCTCTCGCTCCTGGTGTGGGTGGCCGGCGGGGTGCTCTCGCTCCTCGGCGCGCTCACCTACGCCGAGATGGGGGCGATGAAGCCCGAGGCGGGCGGACTCTACATCTATATCCGCGACGGGTTCGGTCCCTTCCCCGCCTTCCTCTTCGGCTGGACCATGTTCTTCATCACCGGCAGCGGCACCATCGCCACGCTCGCCGTGGCGTTCACCGCCTACCTGGGACAATTCGTGCCGTTGACTCCGCTCACCGGCCGGCTGGCCGCGGTGGCAATGCTGGCGGTGGTCATGGTGGTGAACGTGCGGGGCACCGCGGCAGAGCGCCGGATTCCAGGGCTGGGCCACCTGCTCAAGGTGGCCGGCATCGTGCTGCTGAGCGTCACTGTTTCTGCTGCCGCGGCCACGGGCTCGGCGAGATCGGAGCTCCCATCGGCGACGCCGGTACCGGGCGGATCGCTCCTGGCCGGCTTCGGGCTGGCGATGATCGCGACCCTCTGGGCCTACGAGGGCTGGCAGTTCGTCACCTACTCCGCCGGCGAAGTGAAGAATCCGCAGCGCACCTTTCCTCGCGCGATCATCGCTCGGCACCGCCGCGCTGGTGGCGATCTATCTGCTCGCCTGCATCGGCTACATCGCGGCGCTGGGTCCCGCCGGCGTCGCGGGCTCGGACCGGGTGGCCGCGGAGGCCGACCACCGCCCTGTTCGGACCGGCGGCGGGGAAGTTGATCGCGGTCATGATCCTGATCTCCATCGTGAGCGCGACCAATGGAACAGTGCTCACCCTGCCGCGCGCGTTCTTCGCCATGGCGCGGGACGGGATCTTCTTCCGCCGGCTGGCCGAGGTTCATCCCCGCTACGGCACGCCGGCGGTGGCGATCGTGGCCTGCTCCATCTGGTCGATGGTGCTGGCCGTGAGCGGCACCTTCGAGCAGCTCTTCACCTACGTGATCTTCGTGGGCTGGATCTTCTACGGCGTGGGCGCGCTCAGCATCTTCCGCTATCGCCGCCTGGAGCCGAACACGCCCAGACCCTTCCGGGTGCCGGGCTACCCGGTGACGCCGATCCTCTTCGTCGCCTCGGCCGCGGCCATCGTGCTGAACACCATCGTGTCGCAGCCGGGGCGGGCCGCGGTGGGCCTCGGGGTGCTGCTGCTGGGCTCGCCGGCGTATCTGATCTGGCGCCGGCGTGGGGTCACTCCCGGCGGCAAAGGCGAGTGGCGGAACGGCCGGGGCACCCTATGACCGGTGAGGGAATCGTGATTCGCCGGGTGGAGACTCAGGCCGAATACGAAGAGTGCGTCCGGATCCAGGACGAGACCTGGGGCGCCGGCTTCAGCGAGCGGGTTCCCTCCGCGATTCTCAAGGTGGCGCAATACCTCGGTGGCGTCACCGCGGCGGCTTTCGACAGCGATGGAGCTGACGCAGGAATCCTGGGATTCGTCTTCGGAATGACCGGCGTTCGCGACGGCGCAGCTGGTGCACTGGTCGGACATGCTCGCGGTGCGGCCCGAGGCGCGAGACCACGGGATCGGCCGCCGGCTCAAGCTGTACCAGCGCTCGCTGGTGGCGGAGCTGGGAGTGACCCAGATTCTCTGGACCTTCGATCCCCTGGTCTCCCGGAACGCGCATCTGAACCTCAACGCGTTGGGTGCCCGGGTCACCGATTACGTGCCGGACATGTACGGCGCCGACACCGGAAGCGCGTTGCACCAGGGGATCGGGACCGACAGGTTCGTGGTGGCGTGGGAGGTCAGCGGGGAAGCGGGAGGCGGGGAGGCGGGGACGACAACACCAGGGAAGCGGGGAGGCGGGGAGGCGGGGATGGAAGAGCGGCAGCGGGCAGCAGCGGGACGGAGGTTGTGGTGGAGATTCCGCACGATATACAGGAGCTGATCGTGGCAGACCCGGCGGCCGCCCGGAAGTGGCGGGAGTCGACCCGACCTGCCTTCCTCCGCCTGCTGGCCGACGGATACCGCGTGGCCGGCTTCGAGCGTTCTCCCGCCGGCGGATTTTACCGGCTGACCCGAGACAGCGATTGAGCCTGGCGACGAAGCTCGGCTTCAGCAACGAAGCGGCCGCCCGGCTGACCGCGCTCCGGCGCGACCTGCACCGCAATCCGGAGCTGTCCTGGAAAGAGGAAAGGACCGCGGCCCGGCTGGAGGCCGAGCTGAAATCGCTCGGAGCTACCGATATCCGGCGGGTGGTGGGAACCGGAGTCGTGGGACGGATCCGCGGCCGGAAGAAAGGCCGCACGGTGGCGATCCGGGGCGACATCGACGCGCTGCCGATCGAGGAGGCGACCGGCCTGGACTTCGCCTCCAGCAACAGCGGCATCATGCACGCCTGCGGGCACGACGTGCACGCGAGCTGGGCAGTCGGCGCGGGGTTGCTGCTCAGCAACTCTCCCGCCGAAGGCGACGTGCTATTGGTGCTACAGCCCGCGGAGGAGGTGGGTGAGGGCGCCGCCGCGATTCTGGAGACCGGCGCACTGGACGAGGCGAAGGTGATCGTCGGCGCCCACGTGGACCGGCGTTACGAGCTGGGCCAAGTGGTGGCGCAGGAGGGGCCGGTCAACGCTTCGACCGATAACTTCAAGATCGAGCTGATCGGAGCGGGAGCTCACGCCGCCCGTCCCCACGAGTCGGCCGATCCAATCGTGGGTGCGGCCGCGCTGATCACCGCGCTCCAGACGCTGGTGTCGCGCCGGCTCGATCCGTCGATTCCCGCGCGTAGTCACCGTGGGAACGGTGCACGCCGGCACCGCGGACAACATCATTCCCGATCGCGCCGAGCTGAGTGGGACGATTCGAGCGGTGACCCGCGCCTCGCGCGAGCTCCTGATGGAGGAGCTCAAGCGAGTGAGCACCCACGTGGCCCAGGCTCACCGGCTGAAGGCCCAGGTTCTGTTCGATCAGGGAACGCCGCCGGTGGTGAACCCGGCCGAGCCGATTGGCTGGGCCCGAGAGGCGGTGAAGAGCGTCCTGGGCGAGAGCGCGCTGGTGCCGCTGGCTGGAACCAACATGGGCGGCGAGGACTTCGCCTTCTACCTGGAGAAGATTCCGGGCTGCTTTCTCCGGATCGGCGCGCGGGAGCCGGGAGGTCCCTGGCTGCCGGCGCACTCACCCGGGTTCATCGTGGCGGAGGAAAGCATCTTCGTCGGGCGCGGCGGTTCTGGCGGAGACCGCGCGGCGAGCAGCACGATTGTCACCCTGAGCGCCAGCGGCCCCTTCACTTCGTTCAGGGTGACACCGCACAACCACCCCGCAGCACCCGCCCTGCCTTGGCGCCGGTGTAGCCGCTCTGGTCCAGGGTGACCTCTCCGTTTACCACCACGTAGTCGATACCCGCCGGCGCGGCTGTGGGCCGCTCCCAGGTGGCGTTGTCCTGGATCCGGTCGTAGTCGAACACGGTGATGTCGGCCCGCATGCCTTCCCGGATCACTCCCCGGTCGGCAAACCCCATCCGGGCGGCCGGCCAGGAGGTCATCTTCCTGACCGCCTCCTCCAGAGTGAGCAGATGCCGCTTGCGCACGTACTCGGCGATGATCCGGGGGAAGGTGCCGTAGGCCCGGGGGTGCGGCAGGCCCAGCGCGTCGACCTCGCCGAACTTCACGGCCGACGCCGCGTCGGTGCCGATGCTGGTCCACGGCCGGCGCAGCGCGAGCGCGATGTCGCCCTCGTCCATCATGAAGAAGAGCGCCATCGCCCGGTTGGGCAGAGCCTCGAGCACGATGTCCCAGGCCACGTCGGCGGGGTCCCGTCCCAGAGCAGTGGCGATGGCCGCGATGCTCTTCATCTGGTAGGCGGCGTACTTCTTGTTGAACGGATTGGCCAGCACGACGTGGTCCCAGCCGCCCGACGCCTGCACCAGGTTGGACCAGCCCGGCTGGGATCCCGCCGCCACCTCGCGCTTGAGCCGCTCGCGCACCGCCGGGTCGCGCAGGCGGGCGTAGCCCTTCTCCTCTCCCTCGGCAAAGACCCAGTTGGGCACCGTGATGCTGAGGCCGGTCCCGCCGGCCGGATAGGGATAAAGATCCGCGGCCACGTCGACGCCTCTGCCCCGGGCCGAATCGATCTCGGCGAGAGCCTGGGGCATGAGCCGGCCCCAGCCGGGCGCGAACGCCGCCTTCAGGTGGAAGATCTCGACCTTCACGCCTCCCTTCTCACCGATCTCCACCGCCTCACGGATTCCGGAGACGAGGTTTTCGCTCTCGTCCCGCATGTGGGTGGCGTAGAAGCCGCCGCAGGGCGACACGACCTTGGCCAGCTCGATCAGGTCGGCGGTGGACTGGTAGCTGTCGGGCGGATAGATGAGCGCGCTGCTGATGCCGAGGGCACCGGCCTGCATGGCGAGGGCTGACATCGGATTTCATTTTCGCCAGCTGCGCCGGCGTGGGGGTGCCGGCGCCGTCACCCATCACGTGGACCCGGGCCTGGGCCGCACTGTAATAGCTGCCGAAGTTGACGGCGATACCCTGCCGCTCCAGCCGGGAGAAGTAGATGCTGATGCTCTCCGCCGGCACCGGCGTGCCGCCTTCCCCGCCGATGAGAGTAGTGACACCCATGCGCAGCTTGTTCTCCGCGGCGGGACTCTCGAGCAGGACTTCGCCCGAGTGGTCCATCATGTCGATCCAGCCGGGTGAGACGTAGCGGCCGCCGGCGTCGATCTCCCGGCGGCCCTTCCCGGTCACCAGACCGAGCTTCGCGATTCTTCCCTTACTGATGCCGACGTCGGCGCGCACCCAGGGATTGCCGGCGCCGTCGAGCACCCGCCCGTTCCGGATGACGAGGTCGTACTCCGTCCCGGACGGGGTGGGCTGAGGAGATGAGGTCGGACTCGCGCACGCCGCGGAGAGCGCGAGGAGAATGCTGTCACCCTGAGCGCAAGCGAAGTCGGTATCTGAGAGCCTTGCAGCGAAGAGTATGCCGCTCGCTGCGCTCAGCGTGACACGGTCCGCTCATCAGTAGTTGATGTCGAACGCGACGAGCTTGAACACCACCGCGATGTAGAGCAGCGTCACCGTGGCCAGCACGAGCAGTCCGCTCCAGAGCTGTGAGCTCCACGGCCGCTTGCCGCTCCGGGCCAGCCGGGCATTCCAGAGCGCCACGCCTGCGGCGCCCAGGAACACCACCAGGCCGAGCAGCTGGAGCAGCCAGAGCCAGGGATCGCTCTTCGAGGTGAGCGCCGAGACCTCCGTGCTCATCCGCTGGATCTGCCAGGTCCAGCCGGCCAGCAGGAGCAGCAGACCCAGGCCGCAGCAATGCGAACCCAACGGTAGGCTGACCGGGCCCGGCCTTGCAGCGGAAAGGTGGCGCCGATACCGCCGGCGAGCCAGCGCGGCCAGCGGCCAGGCGATCAGAGTCAGGACCAGCACGGCCAGGCTGAACTCGGCCAGCGGCAGCAGCCACGAAGGCGACTTCCACCACCGGGTGGGCCGAAACACGATGAAGGGGGAGATCTCGTCCCCGCTCAACATCTCGACCCGTCCGTTCTCCACCTTGGCCCCCGCCACGTTCTTGCCGTCGACCTCCTGCCAGACGAAGGGCTTGATCTCGCGCCAATGCTTCGGCTCGCCGTTGAGCGCCGTGAGGTATGGCAGGGTGATCGTCGTATCGGGATTGACGGTGACCTTGCTGGGGCTGATCAGATCGGTCAGGCCGAAGAAGTTGGAGACGGAATGGCGCGAGCTCTCGTACTGACCGGCCACCTGCTGCGCATGGGCGTAGGCGGTCGGCCCGGTCCAGCGGCGTGGCGGTATCGGGAGCCGGCAGATAGCGGTCGGCGAACTGCTCGAACACCGCGGTCCGGATGGGGCCCGCCGCGCCATCCTTACCGGGGCTGTTCATCGAGATGAAGATGCCGATGCCATCGTCGATGAAGAGGTGCAGATCGCTGTGGAACCAGAAGGTGTCGCCCCCGTGGGCGATGGCCCGGTGACCGTTGCGGTTGGTCTCGTAGAAGCCGAGCAGCATCCGGTTCACCGCCGGCATGAGCGTGAGCGCGGTCGTGTGCATCAGCCTGGCCGTCTCCGGGCGAAGGATGCTGGCCTGGCCGAAGCGGCCGTTCTGCAGGTGGGCGATCATGAATCGCGCCCATGTCGGCGCCGGACGCGGAGAGGGCTCCCGCCGGGGCGCCCACCACCATCTCGAAGGGCTTGGGCTCTCCGGAGGAGGCGCTCTCGTAGCCCTCTGACATGTCTTTGCGGAGTGACGCCGGCAGCGGCTGGCGGAAGGTCGCGTGCTCCATGCCGAGCGGCTGGAAGATGTGGTGCTCGATGTACTGCTCGAACGGCTCGCCCGACACCCGCTGGACGATGTACCCGGCCAGGGCCGTGGCGTAGTTGGAGTACGCGGGCACCGTTCCCGGCGGGTAGATCCGGGTCGGGGTCCAGGATTTCAGCCAGTCGCCATTCGGCTGCACCTTGGTGGTATCGTCGGAGAAGAGGTTGCGGCCCACCTCCTCGAATCCCGGCGTGTGGGTCATGACGTTGCGCAGGGTGATCGGCTTGCCGAAGGCCGCGGGAATCTTGAAGTCGAGGTAGGTGTTGACGTCCTCGTCCAGGTCGAGCTTGCCCTGCTCGACCAGCTGCATCACCGCGGTCCAGGTGAAGAGCTTGGAGACCGAGCCGGGCCGGAACAGCGTGCGGTCGGGATCGACCGGCTTCTTCCGTTTGAGGTCGGCGTAGCCATAGCCCTTCTTGAAGAGCACCTCGCCGTCCTTGACCACCGCCACCACCGCGCCGGCGATATCGCCCCGCTGGAGCGCGTAGGGAAGGAAGCCGTCGAGCCAGGCCTGCACGTCGGCCCGGGTGAGCTGCGCCGCGCCCGCCGGAGGACCCTCCGGCCCGGCTCGCTCGATCGAAGGCGCGGGCGGCCTCTGCGCCGGGCGCTGGGCTGCCAGATCATTCCGGCCGAGAGTCAACGCCGCGAGGAACAGTCCCACCAGGAATCGTGTCATGCGCTCACCTGTCGGTTTAGGGGTGATTCTGCTGGGCGTCCGGAACCAAGCTGCTCGAAGGTGAGGTTCTGGATCCGGTAGCGCCGCCAGTCCTGATAGTCGAAGTGCCACCACTCCGCCTCGTAGACGGTGAAGCCCTCCGCCTCCATCGCGTGGCGCAGCAGGTCGCGGTGCCAGCGCTGGAGCGACGTGCCGCCGGGGTAGAGCGGATAGGAGCGGTCGGACATCTCGTCGTAGCCGCCGGTCATCCGAATCGGCTTGCCGGTCTTCAGGTCGTAGAGCGTGAGGTCGACCGCGCAGCCGCGGTTGTGCCGCGAGCCCTCGGCGGGATCGGCGACGAACAGGTGCTTGTCCGCCGGCGTGGCGTCCCAGAACATCTTGGTCACGTACCACGGCCGATAGGAGTCGTGCACCAGCAGGCCGTAGCCCAGCGGCCGGAGCCGCCGGGCAGCGCGGACGACCGCCTCGGCCGCCGGCCGCTGCATGAAGGCGTGCGCCGAGGTGTAGAACGGCGTGCCCATGAAGTTGTTCGCCGTGGCGTAGCGGATGTCGTAGGCGATGCGTGGGGTCGAGAGTCCGTAGCTCGACCAGATCGGTGGGCCGGAAGTCTCCCGTCTCCTCGGGCGGGCTGGCCGCCAGCGCTTCGGTGCGGAGCTCGGCGACCGGGTCGACCGGCGTGATCCGGAAGCTCACCCGGTCGTCGTCGCCGGCCAGGGCTCGCCGCTTGAAGGGAACGATCGCCGCCACGGCAACGGTCGCCCTGCCCGTCTGGCGTCGCGCCGGAAGACGATCTGCTCGCTCGTCGTACAGTCCCCAGTCGCGGGAAGCGATAGACGTCGCGCGACACCCGCTCGAGCGGATACTCGAAGAACCACTCGATCAGCGCGTTGAGCTTGCCGTCCTTCTCGCGGATGTACAGCACGTCGTGGTCCCAGCCGTACTCGCCGATGAGCCCGGCGAATTCGTCGCGCGGCCGCCGCCGGCTTCGGCTCGCGCCATGGCCACGTTCTCGGATCCCGGCGTGGGAAGCCGCTTCAGCGTGTCCTTGCCGACGGCGATCCGTCCGGGCGCAGCGGGACAATGCCTGCCGTGCTGACTCGAGCTGGTCGGCGAGCGACCACGGCCTGCAGTCCGAGCCGGCCACCGCAGCTCGACGCGCATGCCTCCCTGCACCGGCGTCAGGTAGAGTCTGCCTTCGTACTCCTCCAGGTCCACGCCGGTGTCGCCCTTCGCGTACCGGCCCATGAGCGCGATGGCCTGCGACCGGGTCAGCGGAGCCGGAGTGGGACGGTGGGAAGCGGCTTCGCCCGCGCGGGCCGCCAGCAGCATGCGGAGCGCCGCGTCGGCGATGGCATCGGTCACCGGCATTGACCACGTCGAGCGTCGCGACCACGACCACGCCGAGCGAATCGTCGGGCAGCGCCCGAGCGAGGTGGCGAAGCCGTAAATGGCGCCGCCGTGTCCGACGGTGCGATGGCCGTCCAGCGTATCGATACCGAAGCCGATGCCGAACCCGGTGGTGGCACCGGCGTCGGCGAACTGCGGAGTCCACATCGAGTCCAGCGTGGCCCGGGCCAGGAGTCGCTTGCCGCCGGGGAGCGCGCCGCCGGCGAACAGGACCGACATGAAGCGGCCGAGGTCGAGGACGGTGGTGTAGAGGCTGCCGGCCGGACCTATGCCGAGCTGGAACGTCGGCGCCTCGAAGCGTCGGCCGTCGAGCGGTCCACATGTAGCCCTTGGCCAGGCCGGCCCGGACCTCGGCAGTCGGCTGGAAGGCGCTGGCCCGCATGCCGAGCGGCTCGAGCACCGCGTGCTGGAGGTAGGGATAGAAGGACTCACCCTGGGTCCGCTCCAGCACGTAGCCCAGCACCGCGATGCCGGCGTTGGAGTACTTGGTCTGCGTGCCCGGTTGATAGATCAGGCTGGTCCGATTGAGGCTGGCGACGGTGGCCGCGAGCGTCGGCTCGGTGTCGTCGAAGTAGTGGCCGACCGGCGGCTCCCGGGTGAGGCCGGAGCGATGGGAGGTGAGCTGCCGGAGCGTGATCTCCCCGCCGAACGGATTTCGGGGATGGAAGTCGGGGAGATAGCGGGTAACCGGAGCGTCGAGGCTCAGCTTGCCCCGCTCGACCAGCTGCATCACCGCGATGTCGGTGAAGAGCTTGGAGACCGATCCCACGCGATACACCGTGGCCGCGGTGGCGGGAACTCCGGCGGCGGAGTCGGCCCAGCCGAATCCGCGGGCCCACACCACTCGGCTGCCGTCCACCAGCGCCACCGAGACGGCGGGAATCCCGTGCTCCGCCCGCTGCTGCTCTATCACCGCGGTGAGCGCCCGGGCCACGCTCCTGATAGCGAGGGTCCGGCTCCACGGTGGCCTGGGCCCCGGCGGCGCGGGGAAGCAGACCGGCCAGGATGGCCGCGAGTGCCAGCAGTGTATACATTCTCGGATACACTTTACGCGGGCGGCCGCCGGATATGAACTGCAGATATGCCATCTTCACTCTCGTGCTGGTTGGGTTCGCCTCTGCCAGCGGTGTCCTCGAGGCCCAGAGCGCGGTGCCGGACAGCGTGGCCCGCCGGATCGATGCGGTCTTCACCAAGTTCGGCCCGGATTCGCCCGGCTGTGCTCTGGGCGTGTACCGCGACGGCCGCATCGTCTACGACCGGGGCTACGGCAGCGCCGACCTCGAGCGGAAGGTGCCGCTCTCGCCGGCCTCGGTGCTCGACATCGGCTCGACCTCGAAGCAGTTCACCGCGATGAGCATTCTGCTCCTGCAACAGGACGGCAAGCTCAGCCTGAACGACGACATCCGCACCTACCTCCCCGAGCTGCCGGACTACGGTACCCGGATCACCATCGGGGACATGCTGCACCACATCAGCGGCCTGAGGGACTACACCACGCTACTGGTGCTGGCCGGAAATCCCACGGAGAACTGGACCACCGACCAGGACGCCCTCGACATCCTGGCTCGGCAGCGGGGGCTCAACTTCAAGCCCGGCAGCGAATGGCAGTACAGCAACTCGGGCTTCTTCCTGCTCTCGATCATCGTGAAGCGGGTGAGCGGGCAGTCGATCCGCCGCTTTGCCCAGAGCCGGATCTTCGGGCCGCTGGGCATGACCCACACCCACATCCACGACGACCATACGATGGTGGTTCCCAACCGCGCCATCGGCTACATCCCGAGCGACAGCGGTGGACCCTTCCGGATCGAGATGTCGGACTGGGAGCAGGCCGGTGACGGCTCGGTGCTCACGACGGTGGAAGACCTGGTCAAGTGGGACGAGAACTTCTACACCGGTCGGGTGGGCGGTCCGAGCGTGCTGGCTGAAATGGTGAAACCGGGTAAGCTCGCAACCGGGAAGGTGCTGGACTACGCCTCCGGTCTCTTCCTGGGCGAGTACCGCGGACTCAAGATCGTGGAGCACGGCGGCGCCTGGGCCGGCTACCGGGCTCAGCTCATGCGGTTTCCCACCGAGCACGTCTCGGTGGCCTGCCTCTGCAATCTGGGGACCGCCGGACCCACCGAACTGGTGCAGCGGGTGGCGGACGTCTACCTGGCCGACCGGCTCCAGCCTGCGCCGAAACAGGCGGCGACGGCCTCGGACACCGTAGCCGGCGCCGGCTCGCCCGTCCTGCCGCCCGAGCGGCTGCAGGACGCGGTGGGCACCTATCGCAATGCCAAGCTGGGCGAGGTGGGGCGCATCGCCCTGCTCGACGGGCAAGCTCACCCTCAAGTACGGCGGCGGGTCCTTCGCGTTGCAGCCGGTCAGCGCCACCGAGTTCCGTCTGGCCGATCTCGACGTCCGCCTCCGGTTCAACCCCGCGCAGGGCGGCCGTCCGCGCAGCATCCAGCTCATCGGCGCGGGACTCGACCAGCCGGTACTCGAGGCAGTGCCTCCGTTCCATCCTTCCGCCGAGGCTCTGCGCGAGTTTGCGGGCGAGTATTTCAGCCCCGAGCTGGCGAGTACCTACGGGGTGGCTCTGGAGAAACAGGCGCTGGTGCTCCATGCCCGCAATCTTCCGGCGACTCCGCTCGAGCCCACCATCCGGGACGAGTTCGAATACGCCGAGCATGGGGCTGACCCTGCACTTCACCCGCACCGGTGGGAAGGTCAGCGGCTTCACGCTGGCCTCGGGCAGAACTCAGGGCATTCGCTTCGAGCGGCGGCAGGCTACCAGCTCCCTCTCTCGCCCGCCCGGCCGATGACCCGCTCGAGCCGCTCGGCGGCGTTGCGCCAGTTGGTCTGCACCGCGCGCTGGGCGACATCGGCGTTCCCCTTGTCGATGGCGGCGACGATCGCGTCGTGCTCGGCGGCGGAGGTCCTGAGATCGCTCACCAGCAGGCTGAGGTAGAGCCGCTCGTAGCGCTCCGCCTGGGGCTTGATCGTGGTGTGAAGGGCCAGCAGGCGGCGTCCGGCGCCGGCGTCGACGTAGGTGCGGTGAAAGGTGCTGTCGAGGTCGTGCAGCCGATTGTAGTCGGGCCGGCGCACGTCGGCCTCGCGGCGGAAGTCGGCGTTGATGGCGCGGAGCGAGCGGGCCAACGCCGCCGCTCGGTCCGAGGAAGCATCGCGGCCCACCGCGCCGGCCAATCCCTCGATCTCCGCCACGATATGGAACACCTCGCGGGCATCGTCGCTGGTGAGCGGGGCCACCGTCGGGCGGGCCAGCCGGCCCCCCGAGGGGTCCACGATGTAGCCCTCCTGCTGCAGCCGCTGCAGGGCTCCCCGCACCGGGGTGCGGCTCACGCCCGAGCCGGGCGGCGACATCGCTCTCGACGATCCGGCTACCGGGCGCCATCACGCCGTGGACGATGAGGTGCCGGAGCCGCTCGTACACCACCAGCGGACGCTCGCCCCGGACCATCTCTGCCGCGCGGCGGGGCCGGGAGTTCCGGGGCGACGCAGGAGCTTTCACGGGCCATGCCGTCTCCGAGCTGGATGAGTTGGGCAACGATACTACTCCCGGGAGAGGATTGTCGAGCGGCGGCCGGCGGTTTCCGCGAGGACGTCTTGCGCAATCCCGTCGCGGCATCCATTGTTGTGCCGTGAAACTGTATACAGTGAAGCTATGCCGGCTCCATCCGTTCGCAAGACACTGTTCACCGCCCACGACCTCCCGCGGAATCGGACCATGGCCAAGCATCCTGCCTCGCACGCCGTCTTTCTGCTCGGCATCCTCCTGCTCGGACCGACCGGTCTGGCCCGAGCCCAGGACTCGGTGCTGGCCGGCGTCGTCCTCAGCGCCACCAGCTCCCTGCCCCTGGAAGGCGCCCGGCTGACCATCGACGGCAGCCCGCTGATCCAGACCACCGACGCCAACGGCGATTTCGATTTGCCGGCGTCGCGGCACCCCAGGTGACGCTGCGGGTCGTCCGGGTCGGCTATCAGCCCGCGACCGTCGGTGGCGCCGGGCGGGCGACACCGACATCCAGATCCGGCTCCGGGAGGCGGCGGTCCAGCTGGACGAGATCGTGGTGACCGGCCAGGCGGAGGGGACCGAGCGCCGGGCGGTGGGCAACTCGATCGTGACCATCGATGCCCCGGCGGCGCTGGAGCTGTCCGGCGCGGAGCGACGTCACCCGGCTGCATCAACGGGCGAGCTCCCGGCGTCACCGTCGTACCGAACTCGGGTCGAATCGGGCGCCGGCCCCAGCCATCACCGTGCGCGGCCTCGGGTCGCTCTCGCTCAACACCCAGCCGCTGGTCTACATCGACGGCGTGCGGGTCAACAACGACGTGAGCAGCGGCCCGCAGTCGCCGCCGGCGGCCTGGTGGTCTCCCGGCTCAACGACATCGCCCCGGAAGACATCGAGAGCATGGAGATCATCAAGGGCCCCGCCGCCGCGACGCTCTACGGGACCGAGGCCTCCAACGGCGTCATCCAGATCATCACCAAGAAGGGCCGGGCCGGCAGCCAGTCCCCAGATCAGCTTCACCATCCGGCAGGGCACCAACTGGTTCCAGAACCCCGAGGGCCGGATCCCGACGAACTTCGGCCTCGATCCGGTGACCGGCGCCGTCGTGTCCCAGAACCTGGTGCAGCAGGAGAGCGACCGGGGCACGCCGATCTGGAAGAACGGCTACAGCGGGAGCTACAGCCTCTCGGCCACGCGGCGGCTCCAACGCGGTGCAGTACTATCTCTCGGGCAACTACGATGACGACCACGGCATCGACCCGACCAACAAGGCCCGCCGGTTTGCCGGGCACGCCAATCTTTCGTTTCCGATCAGCCAGAAGCTCGACGTCAGCACCAGCTTCAACTACGTAAAGGCGAAGTACCACCTGGGCGTCGACTACGGCGACGGCGTCCTGTTCAATACCCTGTACGGCCTGCCGATCCTGCCAGGTCACGCCCACTCGCGGGTTCCTGCAGACCCCGCCCGAAGCGTTCTACTCCGGCGTGTTCGACAACACCCAGGATCTCGCCCGCTTCACCGGCAGCGTCACCGCGAATCATCGTCCGTCGCAGCTGGTTCAGTCACCGGCTGACCCTGGGATTCGACCAGACCGGCGAGGACAACCAGGCGCTGACCCAGTTCATGCCTCCGGACGTGGCGCAGTTCTACGATCCGATCATCGGCCCGCGGGCCAGATCACGCTCAACCGCCAGGACATCTCGTTCTACACCGCGGATTACACCGCCACCGGCCGCTTCAACCTGTCCTCCAAGATCAGCTCCGCGACCTCGGTCGGCGCCCAGTACTACCAGCGGCGGGTCGACTCGATCTCGGCGTGACAGGGACAGCAGTTCCCTGCCCCGGGGTTCGTGACCGGCAACTCCACCGCGACCATTGCTCTCGGCAGCCAGGAGTTCGTCACCAACAAGACGATCGGCCTCTTTGCCCAGCAGCAGTTCGGGCTCAGTGACCGGGCTCTTCCTCACCGGCGCGGTCCGGGTCGACAACAACAGCGCCTTCGGCGACAACTTCGATTTCGCCAGCTATCCCAAGGTGAGCGGCACCTGGGTGGTGAGCGAGGAGGCGTTCTGGGGGCTCGGACTTCGTCAACGCGCTCAAGCTGCGGGCGGCGTACGGCGCCTCGGGCGAGCAGCCCCAGACCTTCGCCGCCCTCCGGACCTACCAGCCGAGCACCGGGCCGAACGACGAGCCGACCGTGACGCCGCAGTTCGTCGGCAATCCCGACCTCAAGCCGGAGCGGGGAGAGGAGGTCGAGCTGGGCTTCGAGGCCGGTCTCTTCAACCGCGTCGGCATCGACTTCACCGTGTACTCCAAGCAGACCAAGGACGCGATCCTGCTGCGGGGCACCCCACCGTCCGGCGGATTTCCCGGAGAGCAGTTCGTCAACATCGGCCAGGTGAGCAACAAGGGCATCGAGCTGCAGGTGAACGCCCAGGCGATCACCAAGCCGAATTTCAGCTGGGACCTGGGGTTCAACGTGGCGACCGCCTCCAACTAGATCGTGGATCTGGGCGGAATTCCCAGCATCAGCACGTTCCCGCCCCAGAGCAGCGTGGAAGGCTTTCCCATCGCCTCGTACTTCATCAAGAAGGTGGTGAGCGCCACGGCGGATCCCGACGGGACGCTGACCAGCGCGCTCTGCGACGGCGGGCCGGGGCAGGCTCCGGTCGACTGCTCGGCGGCGCCGCTGGTGTTCGCGGGCACGCCGATCCCCAAGGTCGCCGGCGCCTTCACCACCACGCTGACCCTGTTCCGCAACCTCCGGCTCTATGGCCTGGTGGACTTCAAGCAGGGGCACAAGCGCTTCAATACCGACAAGTGGATCCGGTGCGACGTCTTTGCCAACTGCGAGGAGGCGGTGACGCCGGCGGGCCGCGATCCCCTGCTGCTGGCCGACATGGCACTGGGCGCCGATCTGCAGACGATCAACTCGTTCATCGAGGACGCCGGTTTCTTCAAGCTGCGGGAGATCTCGGCCAGCTACACCCTGCCGGATCGTTGGGCCGCAGCGATCGGGGCCCAGCGCGCGGTCGTCACCGCCACCGGACGTAACCTGCACACCTGGACCAGCTATACCGGGCTCGACCCGGACCGGCAGAGCCCCCAGGGACAGGCGGCCCCGCTCGACTTCTTTGATCAGGCGGTGACGCCACCGCTGGCCCAGTTCCTGATGACCATCAGCCTCAACTTCTAGCGCGCGGCGAACGGAGAAGACGACCATGAGACAGAAATCGTCAGCGTGGCTGGACTGGTTCCTGGGTGTGGCCTGTGCCGGCATGCTCTGCCTGATTCTCGCCGCCTGTCACGACATCACGTCGCTGGAGCAGGAGTCGCCCAGCCGGGTCAAGGCCAGCGATCTGGAGAAACCGGAGAACGCAACGCTGCTGGTAAAAAGCGCGGTGGGCGACTTCGAGTGCGCCCTGAACGACTACATCGTGGCCGCGGGCGCGGTGAGCGACGAGCTGGCCAACGCCAATCTGGGGAACATCCTCTGGGACTTCGACCGGCGCACCATCGTTCCGACCCTCACCAACTACTCGACCGATACCTGCGACGACGGCAATCCCACCGTCTACACCGTGCTGTCCATCGCGCGCTACGACGCCGACAAGGCGCTCCAGCTGCTCGACGGCTGGACCGACGAGCAGGTGCCGGACCGGACCGCGCTGATCAGCGTCGCCGCCACCTATGCCGGGTACAGCCTGGTGCTCCTGGGCGAAGGCATGTGCTCGGCGGCGCTCGATGTCGGCCCGGAGCTGACGCCCGGCACAGATCCTGACCGAGGCGGAGGCGCGATTCACCCGGGCGATCGACGCGGCAACGGCAGCGCTCACCACGGCGCAACAGCGGATGACAGTCTCAGCCTCAACTCGGGCCTGAACCTGGCCCTGGTCGGCCGAGCCCGAGCGCGCTTGGATCTCGGCAACAAGCCGGGCGCGGGAGCCGACGCCGCGCTGGTTCCGGCCGGATTCCTGGTAACGGCGACCCGATCCAGCACCAAGACCCAGCGAGAGAACCTGATCTTCACCTCCATGTATCGGGATCTCACCTTTACGGTGGACGTTCCCTTCCGGGATCTCACCTTCGGTGGCGTGCCCGATCCCCGGGTGACGGTAACCGATTTGGGCACTACCGGCGCCGACAATGCCACCGAGATCTTTGCTCCGGCCAAGTACACCAGCATCGACGCGCCGATCGTGGTCGGCAAATGGGAAGAGGCCCAGCTGATCCTGGCGGAGGCAGACCTGGCGGCGGGTGACGTGGGTGGCGCAGTCAGCATCATCAACACGCTGCACACCAATGCCGGACTTCCGGCCTACGGCGGAGGAACTCCGGAGGAAGTGCTGGCCCAAATCATCGACGAGCGGAGCCGGGAGCTGTTTCTCGAGGGCCAGCGCCTGGGCGACATCATCCGGTACGGGGTGCCGCTCTATCCGGCCCCGGGTACGCCCTTCGCAGTGGGTGCGGGAACGCTCGGGCGAGTACGGGACGCAGGTGTGCTTCCCCCTTCCGACAGTGGAGCGGAACAACAACCCGAATATCCCGGATTGAACGACGGAAGGACGGAACGGGGGAACGACGGAACGACGGAAGGCGTAGGCAGGAAGCTACTCATCCCGAGGGCGACGGACGATCGAGGGATCTACTCCAAGCCTTGCTTCAGGTGGAATGGATCCCTCGCTTCGCTCGGGATGAGGTAGCTCGCTTACAGCCTATCCGTCCGTTCCGTCCTTCCGTCGTTCCGTCGTTCCCACGTTCCTCCCGTTCAGTATCTTCTGGCATGACTTCCCTCGCAGAACGACGGCAGCGCTTTCGCGAGCTGCACCAATCCGGCTGCTTCGTTATCCCCAACCCCTGGGATATCGGCAGCGCCCGGATCCTCGCCCGGCTCGGCTTCCCCGCCCTCGCCACCACCAGCTCCGGATTCGCCTGGTCGCAGGGACGGCGGGACAACCACATCACGCTGGACCAGGCCCTCGCCCACATGCAGGAGATCTCCTCGGCAGTGGATCTTCCGATCAACGCCGACTTCGAGGGCGGGTTCGCCGTCGAGCCCGAGGACGTCGCGCTCAACGTCTCGGCGGCAACGCAGACCGGGGTCTCCGGGCTCTCGATCGAGGACTCCACCGGCGACTCGGATAAGCCGCTGTTCGACTTCGAGCTCGCGGTCGAGCGGATCCGGGCCGCGCGCCGGGCATTGACCAGAGCCGCAGCGGGATCCTGCTGGTGGGCCGGTCGGAGGGATTCATCGTGGGGCGGCCGGATCTCCGGGAGACGATTCGGCGGCTCACGGCGTACGCCGAGGCGGGAGCGGACTGTCTCTATCCGCCGGGGATCCGGAGTCGAGAGGAGATCTCGGCGGTGGTGAAGGCGGTGTCGCCCAAGCCGGTGAACGTGCTGGTCGGGAGCGACTTCACCACGGTAGAGCAGCTGGCCGAGCTGGGAGTGCGGCGGATCAGCGTGGGTGGTGCGCTGGCGCGGGCGGCATGGGGCGGGTTCCTCCAGGCGGCCAAGGAAATCGCGAGCGAAGGGAAGTTCACCGGACTGGCGAAGGCGGCGCCGTGGGATGAGGTGGAAGGATTGTTTGATTGGGCAGCGCGGCGGTGACAGACGGCCTCAGTGTGACAATGTGGCAACCCTCCACACGCTGATCGATCCCCCGCGATAAGGCTGGTGAAAGACGGCGCCGACGGTGTCACTCGGCGACCGAGTGGAACGAATCAGAAGACCGGTGGGATGATCCCGAGCCCATTGGGGAAGCTGCGCCCAACTCAGCTGGGCAATCGGGCGCTCCAGCCGACCCAGGAAGTGGAACGTACCGGAATACTGCCCCTTGAATGCGATCGGCCGGCCGGAGGCCTCAGCCTGATGGAGATAGCTCGACACCGGCCGAAGATCGGAGCGGTCGAGATATCCCTTACCGGCAGTCTCCACCAGAATCACCAGCAGCGGGCTCACCAGACTCAGCGCGATCACTGTCTGTCGCCGGTCTGACGGCAGCGCCTTCGCCGCGAGCAGCGCGACACCCGGCAACAGCGGAAACAGGTAGTGCGGCTGCTTTCCGCTGATCAGCGACAGAATGACAAATCCGGGAACGACCCAGGCCAGCGCGAACCGAATGACGACACTCTCCCGCGCGCGAACCGCACCTGCCAGCGAGCGCCACCAGGGAAGCCAGAGGCTCCAGGGAAGCAGCACGAGCGGAAACGCCGCGATGTACCACCACCAAGGGTGGCGGTGGGCAAACGACTTGGTGACCCGGCCCGCTGTCTGGCCCCATAGTATGGCGTCGCGATAGGCTCCGCCCTGGTGGGCCGAGGCGGTGAGAGCCCAGGCGAGACCTAACGCGGCGCCGAGTGCGAGCGCCGCGACCAGTCCGAGATACCAACTACTCCAGCGACGCGGTGAGGCATCCCGAGTCCACCACGGCGCCAGCACCGCCGCGGGGAGCACGTGGATAAGGACTACCGGACCCTTCGCCAGAAGACCGAGTCCCAGTCCGGCGCCGTATGCCATCCATCCCCTGAGTGCCCGTCCCCGCCAGACCTCCACCAGGCCGAGCAGCGCCAGCAGCACGCAGGCGGTGAGCAGGGTGTCGAACAGTACCAGCGTCGAGTAGGTCACCCAGAGCAGCCCACTCAGGAACGGGAGCGTTCGATCCGCCGCGTCGGGCAGCTCCGGCTCGAGCCTGCGCGTCAGTCTCACCAGCAGCAGCGCGCTGACCACAGCAAAAATTGGTTGCAGCAGGCGAGGCCACCACTGATTCACTCCGAAGAGGCGCCAGCCGAGCAGCATGCCCCAGAAGAGAAGCGGCGGCTTGTCGGGATAGGGATTGCCGTTGAGGTAGGGGACCAGCCAGTCGTGGCGAAGCCACATCTCCCACGCCACCGACAGGTAGCGGGTTTCGTCGATCGCGAGTAACGGGCGCAGCGCGAGAGCCAGAGCAACCGCCAGGCCCCAGAGAATCAACCAGCTCCAACCGCTCAGGAATTTCGGTAGCCGGTCAGGCCTCGGCACGACGGGGCCGGTGGATCAGCTGCAGGTTGCGCAGATACACCACGAAGCCGCTGAGCTGGCCCACGAAGAACACCGGGTCATGCCGGTGAATGGCATAGAACAGAAGCAGGAGCGAGCCGCCGAGGCTGAAGTACCAGAACTCGACCGGCACCACACTCGCGCCGACCCGCTCGCTGCGCCACCACTGGAACAGGAAGCGCATGGCGAACAGGGCCTGGCCGAGGAAGCCGAGCGCAAGCCAGAGCTGGTCATGTGTCATCGGAATTCTCCGCGATTGCCGGCCGAATCTGCCGGCGCATGAGCCACCACACCCCGGGCAGGTCGAGCAGGCCGACCCAGAGCCGGTCGAACACCCCGTAATGGGAGCGGCCGGAGCCACGAGGCCGGTGATTGACCGGAACCGAGGCGACCCCCCACCCGCTCCTGAGGAACAGGGCGGGAAGATAGCGATGCATGTGATCGAAGTGCGGCACCGACATGAAAGCGGACCGCTCGAACAGTTTGAGGCCGCAGCCGGTGTCCGGAGTTCCGTCGCCCAGCACCCGGCTCCGAACGGCATTGGCGATCCGGCCCGCCATCCGCTTGTCCCAGCGGTCTCGGCGTTGGCGGCGGTTGCCGATGATCAGGCGGAGGGGAGGACCGGCGGAGGGGCGGAGCGGGCGGAGGGGCGGACGGAGGTTCCGCACCATGTCCAACATGGGGAGGATGTCGGCGGGGTCGTTCTGGCCGTCGCCGTCGAGGGTGGCGATCCAGGGAGCGCGGGCCGCACGCACTCCGCTCGCGATCGCGGCGCTCTGGCCCGTCCGCTTCCCCTGCCGGACCACTTTGATCCGCGGCTCCTCTCCCGCCAGCCGCGCCAGACCTTCGGCGCTGCCGTCGTCGCTACCGTCGTCGACGTAGACGATCTCGTAGTCCACCCTGCCCTCGAGCGCGCGGCGGATCTCGCCGGTGAGCCGGCTCAGGTTGTCGGCCTCGTTGTGCACCGGAACTACGACGGACAGCTCGGGGGGCATAGTGCTGAGTCTAGGGTCTAAACGTCTGGAGTCTAGACTCTACGGTTTGGCGGTGGCTTGCCTCCGGGCGGCGGCGACCAGGCTGTCGGCCCGCTTGCTCGCCTCGCCCACGATGCCCGCGGCCTTGGTGTCGGTCTCCTGCCGCAGCTTGTCGGCCGCGACCTTGGCCCCGGCCTGCAGCAGCGGATTGTCGCCCGCCCTCCCCATCAGCGAGTCGGCCTGCTGATAGCCGGTCTGCTTCACCTGCGCGGCCAGCGACTCCGCCTTGCTGCCGGATGGCCGCCGCCTGCTTCTCCGCCTCCGCCACCGCCCGAAGCGCCACCGAGTCCACCTTCTGGGTGACGGCCTGGGTCACCGCCTGCTGCGCGCCCGACGCCACCGTCGAGGTGACGCTGCCGAGGCCGACCTTGACGATGGGGTCGGTGATCTTGCCGGTGAGCCCGATGTTGAGCGGTACCTCGGACGCCGCCCCGAGATTGAAGCCCGCCTTCGACGCCAGCCCCGCGATCGCCTGATCGGCACCGCCTACCAGCGACTTCGGCAGCCTCAGCCCCAGAGTGTAGTCCATGGTCTGGTCGATGCCGTTGGAGCCGGCCACGCTCATGCTGGTGCCGGCCAGCTTCACGGTGAACGGCTGGGTGACCAGGCGGCCCGTCCTTGATCTGAAATCCGGTCTTGATCGCCTGCATGGTGGGGTTGTTGAGGATCTGGAGCTTGGTGACGTCCACCAGCTTCTCCATCCCGGGGAAATTTCGCAGGGCGACATTTTGGCTCTGAAGGATTCCTTTGCCGGTGAGGGCGCTGAACAGCGGCATCATGTTCTTGCCCAGGGCGCCGCTCAGGTTGATATCGGTGTTCACCGTGCCCGAGGCGTACTTGGCCACCGGGGCGAACATCTGCACCGTGGTGAAGGCCTGGAAGGCGGAGGGGATGTCGATCTTGACCATCTTGAGGCCGACATCGAACGCCGGCTTGGCCAGGATCTTGGTGTCGTACGACCCGTTCAGGACGATCTGCCCGCCCAGCGTGTTCATCCGGAAGTCCTGCAGCGTCGCCCGCTGGTCCTTGATCCGGAGCTTTCCGGTCGCGCCGGTCATCTTGAGCTTGTCGTAGGTCAGCTCTTTCACCGTCGCGTTGAGCCCGAAGTCGATCTTGGGCGGCACCGGGATGATCTGCAGGTCGCCCTCGCCCGAGCGCCACTCGTCCAGATCGAAGTGGTTGCTCTGGACCGTCGCGCTGCCCTTGAGGGTGTCGTCCCG
Source organism: uncultured Gemmatimonadales bacterium (assembly GCA_963825815.1). Taxonomy (GTDB): domain Bacteria; phylum Gemmatimonadota; class Gemmatimonadetes; order Gemmatimonadales; family GWC2-71-9; genus CAVVWJ01. The sequence continues at coordinate 33,234 of CAWGVB010000030.1, forward strand.
GAAGGCGTAGGAGATCAGGTTGTCGATCGAGCCGGTCGCCCGGAGATCGCTGCTGCCGACCGTGCCGGTGAACTGGGTGAGCTGGGCCCGTTCGGGGCGCGAGCTGTGAGTGACGCCTGCTGGATCGCGCAGGGGATGCGGGCAGCGCCTTCGCCGCTTCAGCGTGAGATCGGTCGACGTCCATCGTGCCGCTGGCCGCGACCCGGTCGTACTGCTGCTTGTCGATCGCCGACATCCGGGTCTTCACCGCCGCGTCTGCGGCGATGGTGCCGGTGAGCTGGTCCACCTTGTCCAGCTTGACCGTGCGGCGCACGTCGGCCAGGTCCACCTTGCCCTTCATCCTGAGATCCACGTTGGGATCGGACACCGGCGTCCGCACCACCAGCGACGCGTCCACCGGGTTCGCGCCCATCCGCAGGTGGAAGCGGTCTCAGGTTGACCACCGTGCTGTCGGCGCTGCCGCCGGGATTGGTGAGCGCCAGGTCCATCACGATGTCGCGCGCCGGGCAGCGGGAGATCGGGATACTGGAACGCGGCGTTGTCGACCTTGGCGTTGAGGCGAACGCCGGGGAAGGCGCTGTCGCCGTACTCACCCTTGATCCGGCCGTCCAGGGTGAAGCCGCCCGAGGTCTTCACCTTGTCGAAGTCGTGGGCGTAGACCGCCGGCACCAGCGACAGGATGCTGAGGAACTTGGTGCTGGGCGCCTTGAAGGCGAGATCGAGCCCGAGGAGCTTGCCGGTCGAGCGGGCTGAGCCGGTGACGCCGAGCTTGAGGTCGTTGAGACTGAGGTCGGTGGTCTTGAGGGTGTAGACCTTGTTGGCCAGATCGGCGGCGACGTCGGCGTCGAGACCCAGCCGAACCCGGTTGAGATAGGGGATGCCGGCAAAGCTCACGCTCACGGTATCGGCGTCGGCCTTGGTCTTGACTGCGACCTGCTTCTGGCTGAAGTCGCCGCTGAGCGACTGGTCGTAGCCCTTGAGGGTCGCCTTGAGCCTGGCTCGGCGGTTGTCGAAGGCAATGTCGCCATTCTTGATCTCGAACCGCCGCAGGCTCAAGTCCATCGGCTTCGACGACTGGCGACTGGCGTCTGCCGTCTGCCGACTGATATCCCAATTGGCGGTTCCGTCCTCCAGCGCGATCAGGTTGAGCCTCGGCTGATCCAGCTCGACTCCCCGCACCACGATCGGCTTGCCGCTCAGGGCATAGCTCACCACGCTGGGAAGGCTCAGCACCACCCCGAGGTGGCGAACGGCGGCCAGGGTGTCGCCCTGGAAGCGGTCCGGCGTTGGCGACGGTGAGGTCGTCCAGCCGCAGGGTCAGGTTGGGGAAGTGGCGGAAGAAGCTGAGCCCGGCGTCGCGCCAGTCGACCCTGGCGTTGACGTTCCGGTTGGCCGCCTCCTTGGCCTTGGCGGCGATCTGGTTCTTGAAGAGGAGGGGGAGAACCAGGAGCAGGACCAGCAGGAGTGCGAACAGGCCGCCCAGGAGGACGAGGATCCGTTTCATACCTTTTAGGCTCTCCGGGCAGGAGCCCGGAGTCAAGCTTCCGGTCGGTCAACTAGAGCGATCGCCTCGCTGGCGCGTTAGGGTTCGCAGCACCAGATTCTGAATCGCCATGACCACACCCACCCTCGCGGGCCCGCAGCGCAAGCCCTACGACGAGGAGATCGATGTCTACGGTCTCACCCATGCGGGAAAGGTCCGGAAGGAGAATCAGGACCACTTCCTCATCTGTGCCCTGAAGAAGCAGCTGGTGGTCCGCCAGACCAGCCTTCCCGAGCTCCGCAGCATTTCGCCGGAGCCTGAGCGGCTCGCCTTTTTAATGATGGTGGCCGACGGGGTCGGCGGCGGGGTCAAAGGCGAAGCGGCGAGCCGGACGGCGGTCGAGGCGGTAACTCAGTACTTCGAGCACACCATGCGCTGCTACTATGCCGCCCGGGTGGACGATCGAGAGTTCTATGAGGCACTCAAGGAAGGGGCATTCCTGACCCATGTGGAGCTGTTGCGGCGGGGCGAGATCGACCCCGCATACCGCGGCATGGCCACGACGCTCACGCTCTATCTCGGCGTGTGGCCCCGGGCCTACCTGCTCCAGGTGGGAGACAGCCGCTGCTACCTTCTGGAAAACGGAGAGTTGTCCCAGATCACCCGCGACCAGACGATGGCGCAGGAGCTGATCGATCTCGGTGCAATGTCTCAGGGCGATGCGGCCAACACCCGGCTGGCCCACACCCTTTCGAGCTCGATCGGTGGACGCCAGACGGCGCCGGTGGTCACCCGGCTCGATGCCAAGTGGGGCAACGTCGTCCTGCTCTGCAGCGATGGACTCACCAACCACGTCTCCGACGAGCGCATCCGCGACCGGCTCCGCTCCATGACCTCGGCGCAACAGGTGTGTGAGGATCTGTTGGAGGAGGCACTGGCCGGGGGCGGGACAGACAACATCACGCTGATCGTTGCGAGGGCCGTGGCGCGGGAGAGCTAGGGCTAGGACAATTTAAGCTTCCTTTATCCACCCCCTACGCCCACATTCCGTCGTCCCTAACCCCGTCCATCGTGACCGCTGGCAGCTCACCCGTCGCGGATGCCCTGCGTGATCGCTACCTGCTCGAGCGCGAGCTGGGGAGCGGCGGCATGGCCATCGTGTACCTGGCCGAGGACGTGAAGCACCGGCGCAAAGTCGCCGTGAAGGTGCTGCGCGGCGAGCTGGCGGCGACCATGGGTCCGGAGCGCTTCCTCCGGGAGATCGAGGTCGCGGCCCGGCTGCAGCATCCGCACATCCTGCCGCTGCACGACTCGGGCGAGGCCCAGGGCTTTCTCTACTACGTGATGCCCTCCGTCGACGGGCACAATCTCCGTCACCGGATCAGCCGCCAGGGCGAGCTGCCGATCCACGAGGCCGTGAAGATCCTGATCGAGGTGACCGACGCGCTGGCCTACGCCCACGCCCAGAACGTGGTGCACCGCGACATCAAGCCGGAGAACATTCTGCTCTCGGGCCGGCACGCGCTGGTCACCGACTTCGGCGTCGCCAAGGCGGTGAGCGAGGCCACCGGGCGCCAGGCAGCTCACCACCGCCGGCGTCGCGCTCGGCACGCCGGCCTACATGGCGCCGGAACAGGCGGCGGGCGAGCCCAACATCGACCAGCGGGTGGACATCTACGCCCTCGGGGTGCTGGGCTACGAGCTGATCACGGGGCGGACTCCGTTCAGCGGACGCACCTCCCAGGAGGTGCTCGCGGCGCACGTCACCCAGCCGCCGGTTCCGCTCGGCCAGCATCGCCCCGCCTGCCCGGCCGAGCTCGAGGCCGTGATCATGAAGTGCCTGGCGAAGCGGCCGGCCGACCGGTGGCAGACGGCCGACGAGCTGCTGGCTCAGCTCGAGCCGCTGGCGCACGCCGAGCGGGGGAACGACGCCGACGACGACTCGGCCGATGAAGTCGGTGAGCACCAGCCCCGGTCGCTTCCGGTTCCAAGCCGCTGGCTCGTCGTCGCGGCGCTGCTCCTCGTCGTCGTCGGGATCGCTGCTCTTCGCCTTGAACCATCGCTCGCGAGAGATCCGGCTGGGCCGGCGGCTGCAGCTCACGCTGGCCACCGGGACTGGAGCTGGATCCCGCGCTCTCTTCCGACGGAAGCTGGTGGCGTTCGTCACCGGTCCGCTGGTCCGAACCCGGCTCTACGTGCGGCAGGTGGAGGGGGCGGCAATCCGGTGGCGATCACGCCGGAGGGCCAGGGCTTCGCCCGGATGCCGCGGTGGTCGCCCGACGGCCAGCGGCTGGTCTTCAGCTCCGACCGGGGGATCGAGCTGATTCCGGCACTGGGCGGGACACCTCGCCTGCTGGTGCCGCTGCCGGCCGGTGGCTGGCTGGATGCGGCCTGGTCGCCCGACGGAAAGTCGATCGTCTACGCCTCGGGCGACTCGGTGCTGGTGCGAGCGGTGGACGGCAGCACGAGTCCGAGGCCTGGCCCGGCTGACCGAGGCGCACTCCTGCAGCTGGTCGCCCGACGGGCGCTGGATCGCCTGCGTCTCGGGCAACCGCCAGTTCGTGCGCAACGAGGACTTCGGCAACATCGCCACCAGCAGCATCTGGGTGATCCCATCCGCGGGCGGGAGCGCCGGTCAGGGTGACCGACGACGAGTGGCTCAACACCAGCCCCGCCTGGCTCCCCGGCGGATCTTCCCTGCTCTACGTCTCGAACCGGGAAGGCGGACGCGACCTGTATCAGGTCGAGCTCGGCCGTTCGGGACGGCCGGCGCACGAGGCGGTCCGGCTCAGCACCGGCCTCAACGCCGCGACGGTGAGCGTAGCGGCCGACGGGGAACCGGCTGGCCTACGCGACCTTCTCCCGGATCGCGAACGTCTGGTCGATGCCGATTCCCCGCTCCGGTACCGTGAGCCTGAGCCGGGCGCAGCCGGTGACGACCGGCAGCCAGGAGATCGAGGGGTTCGATCCATCGCCCGACGGCGGTGGCTGGCGTTCGATTCCAATCGGGGCGGGGTCCAGCAGATCTATCGGATGCCGATGCCGGGTGGCGACGTGGAGCAGCTGACCAGCGGCGACTCGCCGTCTCTCGCGCCCGCATTCTCGTTCGATGGCCGGGAAGTGGTGTTTCACAGCTTTCGGGACGGTGTGCGCCAGATCTTCGTGATGCCGGTGGAAGGTGGCACGCCGGTCCAGGTCACGGCGGAAAAGACCCACTCCAGGATCGCCAACTGGTCACCCGATGGGCGCTCGATCGTATTACGTGAGGAACGCGCTCTCGCCCGAACAGGAGACCGCGATCGTGAGCCGGGACGCAGAGTGGACGCTGGGGCGCCCCGCGAACACTGCTCAAGGGAGGTGCCGCCGGGATCTGGAGTCCCGACGGGACCAAGATCGCGACCCAGATGCCGATCGACCGGGGGAAGTTCGCGGTGGCAGTGGTGCCGGCTCGAGGCGGAACACCCAGGGTATTGGGCACGCCGCAGGATCAAGCGGACGGAGGAACTCGGCTGGGCGTTCTCTCGCGACAGCAAGTTCGTCTACTACATCCCGAATAAATCCGCCGGTGAGAGGGCGGGATCTGGCGGGTCCCGGTGGATGGAGGCCCATCCCAGCCGGTGGCGTGGTACGACGGGGGTCCGGGCGGCCTCAGCCGTTCGACGTGTGAGAGTGCGAGGAGACCGGCTTTACATCAACATCGGTGATCCGCAGAGCGATGTGTGGGTGACGGAGATAGTGAAGTAGTCCCCAGTCCGCAGACGCCAGACGCCAGACGTCAGCCTGAGTGAAAAGAGGGGGCCCTGAGGCCCCCGCTTCGTTCCCACTTCAGAAATCCTCACGGTTGATACGACAGGTTGTTGCCCGGCGCAGGACCACCCACCACTTCGATCCGTGACACGCCGTTGAGCACCACTCGGCTCGCACTGATATCGACTCGAGCGGTGGGCAGAGGCGCTCCCGTGGTCCATTGCTTGGTGGCAGGATTGTAGATGTTCGTGGCGCGGACCGGCGTCGCTTCCGTCGGCATCAGTCATAGCCGCCGATCAGATACAGCTTCGCGTTGTACGCCAGTCCGGCCATGTAGGTACGGCCACTGCCAAACGGCGACTCCGAGCTCCATTGATTGGTTGCCGGATTGTACACGTCGACCTGCTTGGGATCGCCGATCCCGATGCCCCCGGTCACATATAACTTCCCGCCGATGAACCCGGCTGCGCCGTGCTCGTGATCGTTGGGCGGAGTGGGCAGCGTGGCCCAGGTGTCGGTGACAGGGTCGTAACGATAGAAGCGAGGGATGTCGTTGCTCGGGTTGCAGCCCTCACCCTGACAGTCGGTCACCACGTACAGCTTGTTATTGGACACCGCACTCATCCCGCCGGAGGTTTCCTCTGGCATGTCGTGCTTTCGGGTCCATCGGTTGGTGGCCGGATCGAACATGAAGAGGGCATTCGTCCAAGTGTTTTCACCGACCTTCCCGCCAGAGACGTAGACCTTGCCGTTAATCGTTGCCCCACCGTTGGTCTCAAACAACGGCAGCGGTAGGTTCGGGTGATAAGTCCAGGTATTGCTGGCGACGTGATAGGCCTGAACCCTGCTCAGGCTGGCACCGGACGCCGTCTTGCCGCCGATGACGTACATGACATACTGTCCGCCTTGGTTGACGGCTGCCGTAGCGACAGAACTGCGGGTTCCGCCCGGCATGTCGCGTCGGGCTACCCACCCGGTCGCCGCTGCGGCGAGCTCGGGAGTGTCACTCGCCTCGGAGACCGCTTCCGGACCCATGGGCGTGCTATCGTCAGGCTGGCAGCCGAAAGCGGCGGCCAGAAAAGCCGTGGTAAGCAAATATGGTAGTCTGGACTGCTGCATTATCTCTATCCTCCATAGCTGGAACAGGTTAATACCCAACTGGCCTTCCCGAATCGGAAGGCTTGACGGGAACCTGCCCCGAGCACCTCAAGTGACAGTCAAGATCTTACAGCTTAGTACTTGCGGGATTTGTCCCGTGACGGGCATCACAGAGACAGCTGCGAGGGAAAAAAGCTGATTAGATGCTGCAGAGGGTGCTTCCCCGGGGCGGAGCGAAGGCGCGTAGTAGCTTCTGCTCCTTCGCTCGCTCTGGATGACAACCAGCGGATTACTTCTGGGAGACCTTCTGGCTCCCCTTCTGGAATAGCGCCGCGTACTGGCCGTAGCCCTCCGCCTCCAGCTTGTCCGCCGGGATGAACCGGAGCGCCGCCGAGTTCATGCAGTAGCGGAGACCGGTGGGCGCGGGACCGTCGTCGAACACGTGGCCCAGGTGGGAGTCGGCGTGCTTCGACCGCACCTCGGTCCGCTCGGCGAAGAGCTGGTGGTCGGTCTTGGTCTCGATGTTGGCCGGCTCCAGGGGACGGGTGAAGCTGGGCCAGCCGGTGCCCGAGTCGTACTTGTCGAGCGAGCTGAACAACGGCTCGCCGGAGACGACATCCACGTAGATCCCCGCCTCATGGTTGTCCCAGTAGGCATTGCCGAACGGACGCTCGGTGCCCTCGTGCTGGGTCACCTGGTACTGCTCCGGACTGAGCTTCTGCTTGAGCTCGGCGTCGCTGGGCTTCTTGAAGGTCACGGGGTTCCATCCTGTTGGTTTGGTTGTGGAGTCGAAGGTCTGCGAGTCAGGAGTCGCCAGTCGGCAGTCGGAGTATCGAGCACGTGCTCGTCGACTCCTGACTCCTGACTGCGCTGACATCTGGCATCCCCCCACAACTCCTTGATCCTCTCCTCCCGCCCACAGCCGATCACGTAGGCCCGGTACCGCTCGGGGTTCTTCTTGTAGAACTGCTGGTGGTACTCCTCCGCGGGATAGAACTTCGTCGCCCGCTGGACCTCGGTGACCACCGGAGTCTTGAAACGGTGCGAGCGGTCGAGCGCCTGCTTCGACGCTTCCGCCGCGCGCTGCTGAGCCGAGTCGCGGTAGAAGATGATCGAGCGGTACTGGGGACCGGTGTCGCAGAAGGCCCGGTTGACCGTGGTCGGATCGATGTGGTGCCAATAGATGTCGAGCAGCCCGTCGTACGAGATCCGGGCCGGCTCATAAATCACCTGCACCGACTCGGCGTAGCCGGTCTTTCCGGTCTCGACGAATTCGTAGTCCGGATTAGGCTGGGAGCCACCGGCGTAACCCGCCGTCACCTCGACCACGCCGGGCACCCCATCGAACGCCTTCTGCATCGACCAGAAGCAGCCGCCGGCAAAGATCGCAATCTTCTGGGCGCCGGTGGGAACCGGCAGAACGGCCAGCTGGGCGTGGCCAGCCCGAGCGGTGCCCGGCAGCTTCAGGCCCAGGAGGGTCAAACCCAGCAATGACAAGGCGATAAGACTGGCGAATCGGATGGTGGGACGGGTCATGACCGCGGTACTCCAGTGGGGGACGTCAGCATAACGCTCCAAACGGCCGATTTGATCCCAATGCCAATCAGGTTCGGCTCCTTCGCTGCGCTCAGGATGACAAGGTGCCACGAAGCGATGACGAGGCATGCGTTTCGACTGCCTCCAGCGCTCGCAAGAAGTCGGATGCCGAGGACCAGCGGGCCTCGGGCTTTCGAGCCAGCGCCTTGACGATGGCTCGGCTGAACGAATCCGGCACCTCGGGATTGAGCTCGGCCGGACTGGTCGGTTGAGACTCCTCCTGCTTTAAATGATGCGCCACAAGTGCCAGGGTTCCGCTGGCTTCGAAGACCCGGCGGCCGGTGACGCATTCGAACAGCACCGCACCGGTCGCATAGATGTCGGTCCGACCGTCCACCGGCTCGCCCAGCAGCTGCTCCGGCGCCATGTATGCCGGAGTGCCCACGACCACCCCTTCCACCGTGAGCGCCTTGCCATCGGTCTGGGCTCCAGCCAATCGCGCGATCCCGAAGTCGGTCACCTTCAGAAAACCGGTGGGATCCACCAGCAGGTTCTGCGGCTTGATGTCGCGGTGCACGATGCCCGCCTCGTGCGCCACCTCCAGCGCCCGACAAACCTGCTTGCCGATGGTGAGCGCCGCAGCGGCATCGAGTCGCCCTGCTTCCTTGATCAGCGACGCGACGGTCGTGCCCCGGACGTATTCCATAGTGATGTAGTAGATCCCGTCGGCCTCGCCCAGGTCGAAGGTGCGTACCACGTTCCGGTGGGTGATCCGCCGGGCCAGCCGAAGCTCCTGCTTGAAGCGCTCCAGCAGAGTGGGATCGAGCTGCCCGACGTCGGGCCGGATCGCCTTGATCGCCAGGGTCTCGCCCACCTGCCGGTCGAATGCGCGGTAGACCACGCCCATTCCACCAGCGCCGAGCGATTCCTGGATCTCGTAGCGTCCGGCGAAGAGGCGGCCGGTAGCGAGGAGTCCCTGACCATCTCGCCTGCCGTCGCTCACCACCTCGGTTGCAGCGGCGCCGGTCCGGAGATACTGGACCAGGCGATCCTTCTCCCGCAGCTCCTCCACCATCGTTCCGAAGGCGTGGGCCAGGTCGCCGATTTCGTCCCTGGTGCCCACATCGATCGGGCCGGTGTACTCGCCCTGGGTGACCTTGCGGGTTGCGGCGACCAGGCGCTGAACCGGACGGACGATGTGCCGCGCGGCGAGAAGGGAGAACCCCACCGCAAGCAGCAGCCCGACAACGAAGGCCCATCGGATGGTCCGGCGGAGCTGCTGGTAGGCGGCGAGGTCGGCATTGCGGGAGTGAAGTCCCAGGTATCCGCCGACCGGAACGCTGTCGGCGGTGGTGAGCGAGCCGACAGTGCCCTCGTACTCGGTGTTGTCCAGGGTGAGATGGATGCGCGAGTCCGAGCGGGGACCAGTCCCCATGCGAAGACCGCGAAGGGCCTCGCTGAGTCGGCTGCGGGATTGGTTCGCCATAACAGTAGTGGCCGCGACATAGGGCAGCCCTAGCGTATCGAGCGAGAAGAACACGATCTCCGAGTTGGTGTTTCGCCGGAGCCGGGCGGCAAAGGTACTGTCGATCCTGAGCGCGGCGGCAACCACCGCCAGCGGGGTGGCCGACCCCGGGCTCAACACCGGCATAGCCACCGCCTGGTACAGCTGGTCACCCGCCTCACTCGGCTCGATCCACAGTCCCGATGTGGTCTTCCCCTCCAGCGCTCGGCCGATCAAGGCGCCGCGGGAGAAGTCCTGGTCGAACAGATCGCGCTCGGCGGTCCAGGCCCGAAGCACGCCGCTGGGGTCGGTGATCAGCACCCAATCGGCGCCGGTCTGACTCCGCAGCTCGTCGGCCTGGTCGAGGAGGTCGGCCCGGTTCCCGATTCTCACCGACTCACCGATGCGGGAGACGTAGACCGGCACCTGCACCAGGCGCGGCGGTGAGCTGGCTCAGGGTCTGGCTCCGGCCCCCCAGGGCGTCGCGGATCGTGGCCTGAGTCGCCCGCAGAGCCTGGAGGGCGGCGGAATCGGCGGCGCGGTCGGCCTGGCGCTTGGTGATGAGCAGTGCGATACCGAGCACAGCGGTGACCACCAGGGCGGTGCCCAGAAAGATCCGGGTGCCGAGGGGGAGGCGCATCTCAGTACCGGCGCCCCTGCTGGGGATAGGGCCGGCCGAACTTGTTGAGGTGGGGCTTGAACTGGTAACCCCGGGCATCGAGCTGGAGCTCGAGCTTCGAGAGGCCGGCCGCGGGCACCTCGATTGGACGGGAGACGGCGGGCGCCCGCTCATGCCAGGCGTGGAGGGTGTAATGCCCCGGCGGCACCGCCGGGATGGTGAACGAGCCGTCGCTCGCCGGCTGGGCGTACCAGGGATTGTCCCGCACCACCACCAGCGCGCTCATCTGCGAATGGACGTTGCAGTAGACCCGCACGATTCCGGCCCGCTCGAACTTGACTGCCGGCGTCTCGCCCCGGCCATAGAGCCCCAGGTCGAAAGGATTCTCCTCGGAGAGGGAGAAGACGTTGTGATTGAAGGGATCGTGGTTGGGAAAGCTGATGCTGGAGCCGACCGGGACCACCAGGACATGGGGAGAGAACTGCTTCTCCGCGGTGGTGATCTCAGCGCGCACCGGGGCCGGCGGAACCGGCTTGTCCGCCGTCAGCCAGATGACCGCCTGCCCCACGTCCTCGGCCTGTTTGTCGGATTTGTCGAGGAGGGTGAGATGGCCGGTGACAGAGTCGCGCAGTCACCAGTCCGCGAGCTCGGCGCAGAGAGTCTGGAGAGTCGCTCGAGACGTCGGCGACTGACGTCTGAGGGCTGGCGACTGAGGACTGGCGACTGCGAGAGACAGAACTCCCGCCACTCCCAGGACGGAGCGGAGTGGCAAAACGCGACTTATCTTGGCTCGCATGCCGGAACGGTACCGTCCGCTCCAGAGGGCGTCAACGAGGCACGAGGCGAGAGTCGCGAGTCACGAGAGATGAGTCACGAGTCACGAGTCGCGAGACATGGGTCGCGAGTCGCGAGAGGCGTGGCTGGTGGCGCTGCTCCTGCTGCCGCTGGGCAGCCGGCTCCTCGCCGCGCAGGAGCCGAAGCTCGAAGCCAGCGTGCACGGGCTGATCCTGATGAACGGGTTCTACACCAGCGACGACATGAACAACAGCGACGTGCCGCAGTTCGTGCTCCCGGCGGGAGAGCCGGCGCGGACCACGACCAGCGCTACGGTGCGGCAGTCGCGGGTGACGGTGACCGGCGTGGCCCAGGATTTCGCCGACGGCACGCTGACGGGCGAGCTGGACGTGGACTTCTTCGGCGGGCAGCAGCCCTCGACCGGCGGGCGGACGTTTCCACTGCTTCGAATCCGCCGGGCGTTCGCCGAGCTGGCCTGGGCCCGGTTCGCGGTTCTGGTGGGACAGGAGTCGCCCCCCATCGCGGAGGTGAGCCCGTCATCCATCGCGAGCATCGGCTTTCCCCTCTTCGCCGGGGCCGGCAACCTCTGGCTCTGGATCCCGCAGATCCGGCTGAGCGCCGATCTCGCCCCGATAGGCGGCGTTCGCCTTGGGATCGAGGGCGCGGCACTGGCGCCGACCTCGGGCGAGCCGCAGCAGACCTTCCTCACCCAACCCGATGCCGCGGAGCGGAGCGGCCGGCCCTATCTCCAGGGAAGACTGCGCGCCCGCTGGGGCGAGGGCGACCGGCTCGGCGAGATCAGCTTCGGCGGGCACTATGGCTGGCTGGAGGACAGCACCGGCGGCCGGATCGACTCGAAGGCGCTGGCGGTGAGCGTGTGGACGCCGATCGCCGGCGGCCTGGAGCTCCGGGGCGAAGCCTTCGTCGGGCAGGCGCTGGCCGGACTGGGCGGCGGCGGCATCGGGCAGAACATGGTGCGGAACGGCGTGCCGGTCGAAGCCAAGGGCGGATGGGTGCAGCTGAACTATCGAGCTGGGAGCTGGGAGCTGGGAGCCGGGGGTGGGATCGACGATCCGGAAGATGAAGATCTGGTTGCGTCGTCCCGGCTTCGAAACCTGGCGTACGGCGGACACCTGATCTGGCGGCCCTTGCCGGCGGTGATCGGGCTGGAGGCACGGGAGATTCGCACGGACTATGCGCCGCCGGTGGATACGGAGTCGGGTGTTCAGGTCAATCTGGGTATCGGGATAGAATTTTAGAGCCTGGCCCTCATGGGCCGGGCAGACGATGTTCCCAGCGCCACACCGGCCCGTCCTCAGGATCCACAACCTCACCCAGCAGGCGAAAGCCACACTTCTCCAGCACCCGGGCTGAAGCGTTGCGCTCGGGCAGCGTGTGGGCGCGGACCAGCCGAACCTCGCCGCTGGCACTGGCGAACTCCACCAGCGCACCCGCGGCCTCGGTGGCGTAGCCTCTGCCCTCGAAGGCGGGCACAATGCCGTAGGCGATCTCGACTGTGTCGGCCCCATCCGGCGGTCCCTTGAAACCGGCGGTCCCGATGGCCGTGTGGCTCTCCCGTTCCAGCACGAAGAAGCCGTAGCGCCAGGGATCGGGACGGAGGATTTCTCGAGCTGGGCCAGCCATTCGGGAGACACCTCACCCGAGACGAAGAAGTTTCTCAGGCCTTCCGCACCGGGAATCCGGTGAGCTCGGCAAATCTTTCCGGATGTTGAATCAAGCCGAGCAGATGCTCGGTGCGTGCAGGGAATCAGGCTGAGACGAGGAGTGTCCGGCGACATAGGACTGGAGTATAAGAGTTTCTCGTCCGGAAACCCCGCTCCATCGCGCTGCGTATTGCCCCGATGCTTCATCTGCTTTTGCTCGCAGCGATTCTCCCGTTTCAGAATGACAGTGCAGAGGGGCTCGAGCTGGTCCGGCTCGGTTCCGATGTGTACGCCGCCATTCGCAAGGATCCGCTCAGTCTCGCGGTCAACTCCAATTCACATGATCGTCGTGCGTGACAGGGACGTGGTCGTGGTGGACGCCCAGTTCACCCGCACCGCGACGCAGGAGACTATCGCGGCGATTCGGAGGATCACGGGCAAGCCGGTGGCTTACGTGATCAACACCCACTGGCACGACGATCACCTGGCCGGTGATCAGGTGTATCGGGACAGCTTTCCCGGCGTGCGCTTCGTGATGCAGGAGAACACCGCGGCGGATCTGGTGACGCTGGGGGCGCCCAACCGAAAGCAACAGGTCGAGGGCGCTCCGCCCGTGGCCGACCGGCTCGAGCGGCTGTTGTCCATGGGTCTTGGCCTCGACAGCACTCCGGCGACGCCGATGGAGCGCTCGGCGCTGGAGAGTGCGATTCGGATTGCCCGGCAGTATGTGAAAGAAGCGCCGGGCTTCAGCCCAGTGGCGGCGACTGACACCGTGCACCAGCGGATGACACTGGGCGCGGGTCAAGACCGAATCGAGTTGATCTGGTTCGGCCAGGGGAACACCCGAGGAGACCTGGTGGTATATCTGCCCGAGCGGGGGATCCTGGCCAGCGGAGATCTGGTGGTGGCGCCGGTGCCGTTCGCATTCAATTCCCATCCCACGTCCTGGGTCGAAGTGCTGGATTCGCTGGTCGCGCTGAAGCCGCGTGTCATCGTGCCGGGACACGGACCGGTACTGCGCGATCTGGGGTACATTCGCTCGGTCCGGGGCTGGCTGGCCCGAATCGACCGGGAGACGTCAGCCGCCGCGGCCAGGGGTGATTCGCTGGGCGCCGTCTTGAAGACGGTCACCCTGGACGAGGTTCGTCGGTCCGTCACCCGGGACGAGAAGTGGATGAACTTCTTGTTCCGTAGCTTCTTCGTGAGACCGGCCGTGCAGGCGGCGTATGACGAGGCGGACGGAACGTGAGGGACGACGGAACGTCAGGAATCCGTTTGGCTCTCTCCCTCCTCCATGTACCTTATAGCTGGAGCCCATAGCCTAGAGCCCATACCACAGCGAGACCCACCATCCCGCTCGATCTGCGCCGGTCCATTACCACGCTCACTCCTCTTCTCCGCTCGGATGCCCGCGAGGATCTCCTGGCCGGCCCGATCCGGGGCGAGCTGCTCGGCGCCGAGCACCTGGCCGAGCGGGCCCAGGAGGTGGCCGCGGCACAGCGGCTCTCGGTCAGACGGCGGCGGCCGCCGGACCCCGCTGCTGGCCCGGCTGAACGGAACCCGGAAGATCCTGGAGGACGCCTATGCCCGGCTCACCGCCGCCGCCGACGGCGGCGTCGACGTCGGCCCCGCCGGCGAGTGGCTGCTGGACAACTACCACGTGGTCCAGGAGCACATCGGCGAGGTGCGGGAGAGCCTGCCGAGCGGCTACTACCGCGAGCTGCCGGTGCTGGCCGGCGGCCCGCTGGCCGGCTATCCCCGGGTCTACGAGCTGGCCATCACGCTGATCTCCCACACCGAAGGGCGGATCGACCTCGACAACGTGAGCGGCTTCGTCGACGCGTTCCAGCAGGTCTCGGTGCTCACCATCGGCGAGCTGTGGGCGATGCCCGCCATGCTCCGGCTGGGGCTGATCGAGAACGTCCGCCGGATGGCGCTCCGCACGGTGCAGCGGCTGGACGAGATCGAGGCGGCCGACTCGGCCGCGGCCGCGGCTCGCCGCCGCGCGCCGTCGAAGGGACAGGCGCGCTCGACGCCGAGCTCGACCGATTCGCCTCCGACCCGCCGCCGCTCACCCCGACCTTCGTCTCCCGCTTCCTGCAGCAGCTCCGGGTCGAGGGCGGCGCGCTCCCCGCCGTCGTGCGGCTGGAGCAGTGGATCGCCGAGGAGGCGCTGAGCGCGGAGGAGGCCACCGCCCGCGCCACCCAGCGGCTGGCCCTCACGCAGGTGGTGATGGCCAACAGCATCACCAGCCTCCGCGCCATCGGCCGGATGGAGTGGCGCACCTTCGTCGAGGCGGCAGAGCCGGATCGAGCGGTGCTGCGCGAAGGATCCGTCCGGGCTTCTACGGCCAGCATGACCTTCGCCACCCGGGACCGCTATCGCCACGCGGTGGAGCGGATCGCCAAGCGGACCCGGCTCAGCGAGGAGAGCCGTGGCCCGGCACGCGATCGAGTGCGCCCGCTCCGGCCTGGAGACGAGCACCCGGACGACCAGCGCCGCGCGCACGTGGGCTACTACCTGGTCGACGAGGGTCTGGCCGAGCTGGAGCGCCTGGCCCGGCTACACGTCCGGCGCCCGGCGAGAGCGGTTGACCGCTGGGTGCGGCGCCATCCCAACGTCGTGTTCGTCGGCGGCATCGTCCTGGCCACGCATCGCGCGCTCTGGCCGCGGTGCTCTGGCTCGGCGGGCCGGCGGCCCGCGCGGTCTGGCCGCTGGGTGCTGCTGCTGGGCCTGATCCCGGCCAACGACATCGCGGTCAACGTGGTGAACCAGCTGGTCACCGCGTTCCTCCCGCCGCGCCCGCTCCCCAAGCTCGACCTGCACGAGCACGGCGTGCCGCCCGAGTACCGCACCGCGGTGGTGATCCCCACCCTCTTCGGCAGCGTGGACGCGGTGCGACGAGGCGCTGGAGAACCTGGAGGTCCAGTTCCTGGCCAACCGGGAAGCCCATCTCCACTTCGCCGTGCTGAGCGACTTCACCGACTCGACCAGCCGAGACCCGGGAAGACGACGCCGCGATCCTGGAGGCCGCGGTCGACGGCGTCAACGCACTCAACGCCCGCTACGCCGCCGGACGGCGAGGACGCGTTCTACCTCTTCCACCGCCCCCGCCGCTGGAATCCGCACGAGGGCGTCTGGATGGGATGGGAGCGGAAGCGGGGCAAGCTCGCCGAGTTCAACCGGTTCGTGCTGACCGGCGAGGAGACGCGCTTCTCCGTCATCGTGGGCGACAAGAGCCGCTCCGATGCGGTGCGCGTACGTGATCACGCTCGACTCCGACACCGTGCTGCCGCCCGACGCGGCGCCCGCTGCTGGTCGGCGCGCTGGCCCACCCGCTCAACCGCGCGGTGTACGATCGACAAGCTGGGCCGGGTGGTACGCGGGCTACGGCATCCTCCAGCCGCGGGTCGGCGTCTCGCTGCCCAGCGCGCACCGCTCGCTCTTCGCCTCGATCCACTCGGGCCACCCCGGCGTGGACCCTTACACCACCGCGGTCTCCGACGTCTACCAGGACCTCTACGGCGAGGGGAGCTTCACCGGCAAGGGGGTCTACGACGTCGAGGCGTTCGAGCGCGCCACCCACGGCCGCTTCCCCGAGAACACGCTGCTGTCGCACGACCTGATCGAGGGCAACTACGCCCGCGCCGGTCTGGCCACCGACGTGATCGTCTACGACGACTACCCGACCCGCTACCTCACCTATCACCCGCCGCAAGCACCGCTGGATCCGGGGCGACTGGCAGCTGCTGCCCTGGCTCCGGCGCGGGTGCCGGGCCCCGAGGGGCGCGAGCGCAACCGGCTGTCGATCCTCTCGCGCTGGAAGATCATCGACAACCTCCGGCGCAGCACGGTGGAGCTGGCCCAGCTGGTCTTCCTGGTGGCCGGCTGGACGCTGCTTCCCGGCTCGCCGATCCGCTGGACGCTGCTCGGGCATCGGCGCCATCGCCGCGCCCTGGATCGTCTCGCTCCTGCTCGCGCTGGTGCGTCCGCCGCTGGACAAGTCCTGGCGGGCCTACTATGCGGCGGTGGGGCACGATTTCGTCACCAGCATTCAGCAGATCGCGCTGGCGGTCGGCGTTCCTGCCCCACCAGGCCTGGGTCTCGGCCGACGCGATCGTCCGCACCCTCTGGCGGATGAAGGTGAGCCACCGGCACCTGCTGCGAGTGGCAGACCGCGTCGCAGATCGAGCGCGGGACCGGGACGCACGACCGGAGCGGTGTGGCGCCAGATGTGGCCGGCGGTCGCCCTGGCGGCGCTCATCATCGCGCTGGTGGCCTGGCGCGCGGTGCCGAGCCTGAGCGCGTGCCAGACTGGGAGATACGTGGTGGGCGTGCTGCCGCTGGGACTCGCCTGGATCGCCTCGCCCGCTGATCGCGCAGGCGCTTGCGGCGCCGGCCCTGCCCAGGGAGCTGCGGCTGCGCGGGAGAGGGCCGGCGGCAGATGCACCGCTATGCCCTGCTCCACTGGCGTTTCTTCGACCGGTTCGTCAGCGAGCAGACCAACTGGCTCGCGCCGGACAACTTCCAGGAGGATCCCAAGCCGGTCGTGGCGCTGCGCACTTCGCCCACCAACATCGGCCTCCAGCTGCTGGCCACGGTCAGCGCCTACGACCTGGGCTTCATCACTCTCGATGATATGGCCCGCCGGCTGGAGCTCGCGTTCCGCACTCTGGAGCGGATGCGGCGGCTGCAGGGCCACTTCTACAACTGGTACGACCTGACCGACCTCCGGGTGCTGGAGCCGGCCTACGTGTCCACGGTGGACAGCGGCAATCTGGCCGGCCACCTCATCGCGCTGCGGCAGGCGTGCCTGGCGCTGATCGAGCAGCCGCTGGATGGACGGGTCGGCCGGGCGCTGGACACGGCGCTGCCGCTGGCCGACGAGCGGCGGAAGCAGCTGATCCCCAATCACTCCGCGGGAAAGCAGCTGCGGGCCGGCGCTCAAGCTGGTATCACAGTTCGGGCGGCATACGCCGTCTACCTCCAGGCTGGCCCGGCGTCAGGCGACGCACTCCGGCAGTACGAACGGAGGTCAACTCGGCGGGACTCGGGGCCGGGTCTGGCGGAGGCGCTGACGGAATGGACCTCGTGGAGTCTGCGGCTGATTGAGCGCACCAGGCGAGTGGATCGGCGAAGTCGGGAGTCGCGGAGTCAGCGAATCGCGCGTCAGCTAGCCGCTCCCCGCTGGCGGCCGAGGTGCTCCGCCGGCTGGAGGCGATCGCCGACCGGGCCTACGCTACGCCATGGAGATGGACTTCCGGTTTCTGTTCGACAAGCAGCGGAAGCTGTTCGCCATCGGCTTGCAGGCCAACACCCACACTCTCGACGCTCGTACTACGACCTGCTCGCCTCGGAGGCGCGGCTGGCGAGCTTCTCGCCGTGGCCAAGAACGACGTGCCGGTGGACCACTGGTTCCGCCTGGGCCGCACCCTGACCTACGCCGCCGGGCAAGCCGGCGCTGGTGTCGTGGAGCGGGAGCATGTTCGAGTATCTGATGCCGATGCTGGTGATGCGCTCGTTTCCCAGCACGGTGCTGGCGCAGACGTACCAAGGGCGCGCTGGTGCGGCAGGTGGCCTACGGCGGCGAGCGCGGCGTGCCCTGGGGCGTGAGCGAGAGCGCCTACAACGTGCGCGACCGGCACCACACCTATCAGTACCGCCCCTTCGGCGTACCCGACCTGGCGCTCAAGCGTGGCCTGGGCCGGGAGCTGGTGGTGGCGCCCTACGCTTCGCTGCTGGCCGCGATGATCGATCCCCAGCGGGCGCTGGCCAACCTGCGGGAGCTGGAGCGGCTCGGCGCACTGGGGCCGTACGGCTTCCGGGAATCGCTGGACTATACCCGGCCCGATCCCGAGATGAGCTACGCCCTGGTGGGCGCGTTCTTCGCCCACCACATCGGGATGAGCCTGGTCGCGATGACCAACGTGCTCAGCAACAACATCTGGCAGCGCCGGTTTCACGCCGACCCGATGGTCCGCTCCGCCGAGTTGCTGCTGCACGAGCGGATCCCCCGCCGGCTGGTGGTGCAGGAGGCGCAGGACCTCCGGCCCGACGAGGCGATGCCCGAGGCCGACACCGAGCGTCCGTCGGTTCGGGAGCTGGACACGCCCGACACGGCGCAGCCCCACATCGCGCTGCTGGGTCACGTCCCCTATACCATCATGGTGAGCCACTGTGGCGCCGGGTACAGCCGCTACGAGGAGCTGGCGGTGAGCCGCTGGCAGTCGGACGGCACCCGCGACTTCACCGGCCAGTTCTGCTATCTCAAGGATCTTTCCACCGGCCGCATCTGGTCGGCGGCGCACCAGCCGGTATGCGCGCCGGCGGACAGCTACCAGGCCCTGCTCGCCACCGACCGGGTGACCTTCCACCGGATCGATGGCTCGATCGAGACCAGCACCGAGATCGCAGTGGTGCCGGAGGACGCCGCCGAGGTTCGGCGGGTCACCATCACCAACCACAGCGACGAGACTCGAGAGATCGAGCTGACCAGCTACGGCGAGATCGTGCTGGCGCCTCCGGAGAGCGACCGGGCCCATCCGGCGTTCGGCAATCTCTTCGTGGAGACCGAATGGCACGACTGGTGTAACGCCATCAGCGCCACCCGTCGCGCCCGCTCGTCCAAGGAACAGCCGCTCTGGTGCGTGCACGTGGTGGACGATGCGGGACCGGAGCGGGTCGGCCCGGTGAGCTACGAGACCGACCGGGCCAGGTTCATCGGCCGGGGACGCACGACTCGCGATCCAGTGGCCCTGGCAGCCGAGAGCCCGCTCTCCGGCAGCATCGGCTCGGTGCTGGATCCGATCTTTGCTCTTCGGACCAGGGTGCGGCTCCGGCCGGGGCGATCGGCTTCGGTCGAGCTTCACCACATTGGTGGCGACCAGCCGGGAGCGGGCCTTCGAGCTGGCCGACCGGTACCGCGATCCGCACTCCTCGCAGCGGGCGCTCGACCTGGCCTGGACCTCGAGCCAGGTGGAGCTCAGGGAGTTCAATCTCACCCCCAGCGATGCGGCGGTGTTTCAGGAGCTGGCCGCGATCCTGCTCTACGGCAGCCCGTCGCTCCGCGCGCCCCAGTCGGAGCTCCGGAGAAACCGCGGCTCACAGCAACTGCTCTGGGCTATCGGGGTGAGCGGCGACTGGCCCATCCTGCTGGCGACCATCGATTCGGACGAAGGACTTCCGACGTCTGCGGCAGGTGCTCCAGGCCCACCACTACTGGCGGCGCCGGGGAATGAAGATCGACCTGGTGGTGCTGAACACCCATCCGCCGAGCTACATCCAGGATATGGCCGACCGGATCACCTCCACCGCCTTCTCGGCCAGTGATCCCACGTTCGTGGATGTTCCCGGCGGCGTCTTCGTGCGGCGGCAGGACCTGCTCAACGCCCGACCAGCTGCAGATGCTCCGGGCCACCGCGCGAATGCATTTCTCCTGTCAGGGGCAGACGCTGGGCCGGGTGCTCGCCACCGCGCTGCCCGATGAATCGCTGGATGAGGAGCTGGAGGAGATCTCTCCCCCGCTCCGGACGCCGGCACGGAGCGACTCGCGCATGGCCCGGGTGGTTCGCCGGATTGGCGCCACCCTGCCCTCCCTGCTGGTGCCGACAGCTTCGCCACCCCAGCGCCGGCCCCATGTTCCGGACCGGCGCGCGGCGGTGGACTGGCGCTGGACAACGGCTATGGCGGGATCGGTCGCGACGGCGACTATCACATTCGGGTGAACGGGAATCGCGTACCGCCGGCTCCCTGGTCCAACGTCATAGCCAACCAGCCATGGCGGATTCATGGTCACCGAGAGGGGCGGCGGGTGCACCTGGGCCGAGAACAGCTACTTCTTCCGGCTGACGCCCTGGCACAACGATCCAGTGTCAGACCCCGTGAGCGAGGTGATCTATCTCCAGGACGAGGAGAGCGGCGAGCTGTGGTGCGCCACTCCGGGTCCGATCGGAGGAGATCATTTCACTGTCCGGCACGCACCGGGCACCAGCTCCTTTTCTCACCGGCACGGCGATATCGCCAGCGACCTGATTCTGGGCCTGGCCCCGGACGCGGCAGTCAAGCTTTCGGTGCTGCGTCTGAGCAACCTGGGCGACAGGGTCCGCCGGCTCCGGATCACCACATATATGGAATGGGCTCTGGGGGTGCTCCGGGAGCACACCCAGCACCAGGTGCAAACCCGATTCGATCGGGAGCGGGAGACGCTGCGGGCCACCAACTACTTCGACCCCAGCTTTGCCGGTTGGACCGGATTCCATTGCATCAGCGAGCCGGTGATTGCCTACACGGCCGGCCGCCGGGACTTCATCGGCCGGAACCGTTCAGTCGCAAACCCCGCCGCGTTGCTGGATGGCGGGAATCTCTCCGGTGTTACCGGCGCCGGGATCGATCCGTGCGCGGCGCTGCAGTGCTCGATCGAGCTCGCGCCGGGCCAAGACCGGGAGATCGCCATCATACTGGGCGCGGCGGAAACCGAGCTCAAGACTCAGGGGTTGACTGAGGAGTATCGCGACCCGGCCCGAGCGAAGGCCGCGATCGATGAAACGATTGCCGGCTGGAGCGAGCGGCTCTCGGTCATCACGGTGAAGACACCGGAGCCCACCTTCGACGCGATGATCAACCGCTGGACCTTGTACCAGGCGCTCTCCTGCCGGATGTGGGGCCGCTCGGCGTTGTATCAGAGCAGCGGCGCGTACGGCTTTCGCGATCAACTACAGGATGTGATGGCGTTCCTCTATGCCGAGCCCGCACTGGCGCGGGAGCACATACTCCGGGCCTCCGGCTCGCCAGTTCGTGGAAGGCGACGTGCAGCACTGGTGGCATCCCCACAGCGGCCGGGGAGTGCGCACCCGGTTTTCCGACGATCTGGCCTGGCTGCCCTACGTGGTGGACCAGTATGTCCGGGTCACCGGCGATACGTCGGTGCTGGATGAGCCGGTTCCGTTCCTGACCATGCGTCAGCTGGGTCCGGAGGAGCACGAGATTTACGACTTGCCCGAGGTGAGCTCAGAGGTGGCGAGCGTGTACCAGCACTGCGTTCGGGCCCTCCGCCGGGCCTGCACTACGGGCGAGCACGGCCTGCCTTTGATCGGCATCGGCGACTGGAACGACGGGTTGAACCGGGTCGGGGTTCACGGTCAGGGTGAGAGCGTGTGGCTGGCATGGTTCCTGGCCACTACGCTCAAGGCCTTTGCCGAGCAGGCCGACTCTCGGGGAGACGTGGCTATCGCGGCGGAGTTCAGGGGTCAGGCCGTCACCTATCTGATGGCGGTGGAGCAGCACGGGTGGGACGGAGAGTGGTATCGCCGGGCCTACTTTGACGACGGAACGCCGCTTGGCTCGCGGACGAACGAGGAATGCCGAATCGATTCGATCGCGCAGAGCTGGAGTGTAATTGCAGGCGGGCAGGCGGCCAGTCGGTCAGGCGGGAAGACCAGTGGAAGGACGGATCTTCAGACCGCCCGACAGCCCGACCGCCCGACCACCGCAATGAAGTCGCTGGAGAAGTATTTGGTGCGCGAGGATGCCCGGCTGCTCATGCTGCTGACTCCCCCATTCGACAAGACCGAGAAAGATCCCGGATACATCAAGGGCTACCTGCCGGGCGTCCGGGAGAATGGGGCGCAATACACGCACGCCGCGCTCTGGGCCGTGCTGGCCACCGCTCTCCAGGGCAACGGAAACCGGGCCTTCGAGCTGTATCAGATGATCAACCCGCTGACTCACGCGCGCACGCCGGAGGAGGTAGAGGTCTACAAGGTCGAGCCGTATGTCGTGGCGGCCGATGTGTACACGGCAGACGGCCAGTTGGGACGGGGCGGGTGGACCTGGTACACCGGTTCTGCGAGCTGGATGTACCGGGTGGGACTCGAGGGCATTCTCGGCTTCACCAAGCGGGGTGACCGGCTGTACATCGAGCCGAGAGTCCCCACCTCCTGGTCAGCCTATACCATCGAATACCGATACGGTGCGAGCGTCTATGTGATCGCGGTGCGCAACGAGGAGGGAATATCCGGCGGAGCGGTCGAGGTCATCATTGACGGAGCTCCGTCAGCCGACGGCTGGGTTCGCCTGGTCGATGACGGCGCTCGGCACGAGGTGAGCGTACAGCGGGTGAGTAGCGATGTATCGCAGAGGGAGGAGGTCGCCGCGGACGATAATAGATAAAGCGGACGAACCACCTCCGCCTGCGTCTCGACCCCGTCGGGCAGGCTTCTTGCGACCCCGCCACACTGCAGTGAGTTGCCGCACTCCCTAAACAAGACATTGACCGTTTCCAGGTAAGCTGGAGCCTCTGCCGGCTCCTTATCGGATGGTTACGCAGTCTGACAGTCAACCTGCCGAGGCGTGCCGTGAAGCTGGTTGCCGGACATGCTGTTACCGGTGCACTTCTCCAAGCCGCGGAACCGGCGAAAGCCACCGCAGCTCCCGTCCTGAAGAGCCGTCCGTCCGCTCCTGCCTACCGCCGGGTGCTAATTGTCGCACCCCAGCCATTCTACGAGGATCGGGGGACCCCGATTGCGGTTCGCCAGGTGGTTGAGGGGCTCAGCCAGCTCGGATATTCGGTCGATCTCCTCGCGTATCCTGTTGGCAGCGACATTCAAGTACCGGGCGTGCGCCTGATGCGGACGGCAAATCCGCTTCGATTCAAGAGCGTTCCGGTAGGCCTTTCGGTGAAGAAGGTCCTGCTGGACATCCCACTCACATTGGCGCTTCTGTCTCGCCTTCGCACCGGTGCATACTCTTGCATTCATGCCGTCGAAGAGGCGGCTTTCCCCGCTGTTCTGTTGGGTCGGCACTACAGAGTGCCGGTGATCTACGACATGCAGTCCAGCCTTCCCGAGCAGCTCGCCACACATCCCGGGTTAGGTGCCACACCCGTCCGATACCTATTGGAGCAGCTGGAATCCTGGCTTCTGCGACGAGCCGACTTGGTCGTCAGCAGCGCCGGTCTGGCGAGCCGGGTACGCGAAGTCGCTCCTCAGACTCCGCTACATGAGTGGCAGTATCCGAGCGTCATGGTTCCAGCCGCACGAGGCGACGCGGAGCGGCTTCGCCGGCGTCTCGCTATTCCACCGGGCCGGCCGGTTGTGCTCTATGGCGGGACCTTTCAGAGCTATCAGGGACTGGGACAGCTGATCGAGGCCATCCCGGCGGTACGGGCGGTGGTACCGGACGCCACCTTCGTGCTGGTAGGAGCGGAGAACGGAACTGGTGCGGCGGTTCGGGCTCAAGGAGCTGCGCTCCTCCAGTCGGGAGCCTTGCATGTCATCGATCGTCAACCACGGCACGAAATACCCGGCTACCTTGGTCTCGCCGACGTGTTGGTCTCGCCCCGCTCCTACGGCGGCAACCTTCCACTCAAGGTCTTCGACTACCTGGCGGCAGGCCGCCCCATCGTTGCCACCGATATCCCGACGCATCGTACGGTGCTCAACGAAGACCGGGCGGTGCTCGTTCCCACCCAGAGCAGCGAGCTCGCGCGAGGAATCCTGAGTCTGCTGCTGGACCCGTCGCGCGCCGACCGCTTGGCTCGTGCCGGCCGCCGGTACGCGGAAGAGCACCTCGGGTGGGCGAGATTCGTCGACTCTCTGGGTAAGCTGTACGAGGCCGTGCACCAGCATGCGCCTGCGAAATCGGCCTGAGCTGATCGTGCCCCGCGCCAATATCGTCTCCGTGATCATTCCGGCCCGCAATGAAGCCCGCGGTATTCCCGCGGTCATCCAGGCCGTCCAGGCACAGAGTCCTGCCGGCTGGGATCTCGAGATCATCGTCGTCGATGACGGGTCGTCCGACGGAACAGCGGACAGGGCTCGGGCCGCCGGCGCACAAGCCTTGGTACTCGAGTCCGGGAGCGAGGGCGGAAATCCGGCACGAGCCAGGAATCTCGGAGCGGCCGCAGCCAAGGGCGATCCTATCGTTTTTCTCGACGCTGACTGCATTCCCGAGTCAGGCTGGCTCGCCCGCTTGCTGGTGGCCCACGACGGGGGAGCAGCGGTGGTCGGGGGTGCGTTGGATCTGCCGCAGGGTGTGCCCCTCACGGCCCGCTGCGACTACTACTGCGGGTGGTATCACGTCCACTCCAAGCGACCCTCAGGGGCCGTTCCGAACCATCCCCCCGGCAACTTGAGCGTGCGCCGCCAGGTGTTCGCCTTGAGTAGCGGCTTTACCGAGCAACAGCCGGTAGCCTATGCCCATGAGGAGCTGGCCTGGCAGGGAGAAGTGCAGCGATCGGGTGGTGCGATCGTCTTCGAGCCTGCCGCGGTGGTCCGGCACTACAACCGGCCGGGCTTCGCCAACCTGCTCAAACGGAACTACCGCTGGGGCTACAGCGCCATCGAGAGTAAGGCGGCAACCAAGGCGGCCCGCATGGCATGGCTCTATCGCTATCCCGGGCTCCTGGTGGCGGCCAGCATTCCTCTGGCAATCGCCAGCACCGGCTACATCGTCGGCTGCTGGCTGCGCGCCGGTGTCCTGGAGCCACTGCTGATGTTGCCCGCGGTACTCGCCGCCCGGCTGGCCTACTCGATGGGCCTCGCCGCGGGTGGGGTGCGATGGATTCGCTACGGAACGCTCGCTCCTGCTACCAGGGCTCGTTGGGAATGACGTCGCCCACCATCACGGCAGCGATCTGTACTCGGAACCGCCCCCTCCTGCTGGCGCGGGCCCTCGAGTCGCTGCTGGCTCAGTCCATGGCGCCAGCCGAGATCATGGTGGTGGACAATGCGCCGTCTGATGAGGCGACAGCGCTGCTCGTGACCGAGCGCTTTTCCGGAGTCCGCTATCTGCGCGAGCCGGTGCCCGGACTCGACTTTGCCCGCAATCGGGCACTGGGAGCGGCCACCGGCGAGATCGTTGCCTTTCTCGACGATGATGCCGTGGCGGACCGGGATTGGTGCCGGGCACTGAAGCGGGTGTTCGAGTCTGCTCCCGAGGTCGCGGTGTGCACCGGAAGGGTCGAGCCGCTGATTCTGGCGAGCCCGGGACAACTTCTGTTCGAGTTGAACGGAGGGTTTTCCCGGGGTCGTCGCCGGATCCGGCTGCCCGACCATGCTGCCAAACGGCTCCATGGATGGCCGGTGCCGCTCATCGCGTGGGCCATCAGCGTTGGCTGCGGCTGCGCCTACGCGGTCCGGCGCAAGGTGGCCCTGCAATTGGGCGGCTTCGATGAGGCGCTCGACCTGGGCGGCGCATTGCCCGGAGGCGGAGACCACGATCTCCTGTGGCGCGCGCTGCAGTCCGGCTGGAGAGTCGAATATCAGCCGGAGGCCGTGGCCTGGCACGAGCACCGTCGCGAGGCCGAGGCCGCATATCAGCAAATCATCGGGCATCAACGAGCCCTACTCGCCTTTCTGTGCAAGCAGGTATCGCACTCTTCTCTCCGGGGCGCGCTGCCTCTGCTGGTGTATCTGAGCTGGCGACTCCTGAAGCCAGGCGTACGGGTGGTGCGGCGCGGATTGGGTCGCGATCCGCTCCCCATCGGTGTGCTGCTGCGAATGTGGGGCAACTGCTTCATGGGCCTGGGCGCCTATCCACTCGCCAGCCGGATCGCCAGAACCCGGCGGGAGCAATACGCCGCATGAGCGTCCCGTTCCAATTGGCTCGTCCTGCCGCCTCGGCGGAGGCGCCGTTCCGGTTAGGGCAGCTGTGGAGGTTTCGTGAGCTGCTGCGGAGTCTGGTTATCCGCAATCTCAAGGTGAAATACCAGCGCTCACTGCTGGGCTTCGTCTGGACGATGCTGAATCCGCTCCTCACGGTCGGGATTCTGGTTCTGGTGTTCAGCCATGTGGTCCGAATTCCCCTGCCGGACTACTGGGCGTTCGTGCTCAGCGGATACTTCGTCTGGAACTGCGTGCTCCAGACCCTGAACACCGGCACCTACATCTTTGCGGAGCATTCACGGCTCACCCGCAGCGTCGCCTTCCCCAGTGAGATCCTGGTGTTCGGGGCCGTCGGCTCCCGCTTGCTGGAGTTTATAGCGGAGATCATGCTGGTCATGGTCCTGCTGGTCGCGTTCCGTCATCACCATGTTCCCGCCAGCTTTGCCTTGCTTCCCTTGCTGCTGGTGATTCAGACGTTGTTGGTGATCGGCGTGGCTCTCCCCATCGCGACGCTCTCCGTTTTCTACTACGACGTCCAGCACGCGCTCCCGATTGCGTTGACCACGTTGTTCTATTTGTCGCCGGTTTTTTATCCGGCGGAGATGGTACCGGAGGCGGCCCGGGCCTTCTACTTCCTTAACCCTCTCGCCGGCCTGCTATCGCTTTACCACGAGATCCTCTACGCCGGCCACATCCCGTCTCCCACGTGGCTTCTGGGGATGTTCGCTGCGGCCCTCCTGGTCTACCTCACCGGCTATGGCATCTTCCATCGCTACGCCAGCGTTTTTTCCGAGATCGTCTGAGCGCGCCGTTGCGGCCGCCGTCGAGCTTCGGGATGTCTCGAAGCGGTTCTACTATTACGAGCACCGCACGAGCAGCCTGCGCGAGTGGTTCATCCGCCGGGTTCTGCGCCGTCCCCTGCACATCCGCCGAGCGGAGTTCACCCTCCGCGACTTCAACCTTCGCATCGCGCCGGGCGAAGCGGTCGCGCTGATCGGCTCCAACGGCTCCGGCAAGAGCACGGCGCTTCGGCTCATCGCGGGGATTTACCAGCCGTCGAGTGGAGTGATCGAGACCAAGGGGCGTCTGACCGCGGTGATCGAGCTGGGAGCCGGGTTCCACCCTGAGCTTACCGGCGCCGATAACGTCGGTCTCTATGCCGCGGTGCTGGGCCTCGGCCGCAAGGAGCTGTTGGCCCGCTACGACGAGATCGTCGACTTCGCTCAGACGCGGGAATTCATGGATACCCCGCTCAAGTACTACTCCTCCGGCATGGAGGCCCGGCTCGCCTTCGCGGTTGCGATTTGCCTGCAGCCGGACGTGCTCCTGCTGGACGAGGTGCTCGCGGTCGGAGATCAGGCGTTTCGCGAGCGATGCCTGGCCCGGCTCCGCGCCTATCACGCCCGGGGTGGGACGCTCATCCTGGTCTCGCACGAGATGGATCAGATACGGCAGCTCTGCTCCCGGGCCGTGTGGCTGGAGCAGGGAGCGATCCGGATGGACGGCGCCGTGGGCCCCGTGCTCGCGGCCTATTCTGCCAAGGATTCACCCAACCACAGACGAGGAGCCACGTGACCGCCACGATGTCGCAGCCGCTGGTCTCGGTTGTGCTTCCCTGCCTCAACGAGGAAGCGGCGATCGGGGCCTGCATTCGAGAAGATTCAGGCCACCTTCGCCAAGGCGCAGATCGACGGGGAGATCGTGGTGTGCGACAACGGGTCTACCGATCAATCGGTGCCCATTGCCGAGCGCCTGGGGGCGCGGGTCGTACATCAGCCGTCGCGCGGCTACGGCAATGCGTACCTCAAGGGCTTCGCCAGCGCCCGCGGCCAGTACCTGATCATGGGCGACGCCGACGATACCTACGACTTTACGCTCATCCCCAGCCTGCTCGATCTGCTCACCACGCAGGGGTACGACTTCGTGACCGGCAGCCGCTATCTGAATGGCGGGCACCGCAACATCACTCCGTTGCACCGGATATTCGGCAACCCGGCTCTGACCTCACTTCTCAACGGCCTCTTCGGCACCCGATACACCGACGTGTACTGCGGGTTCCGGGGATTCAGCCGGCGAGCCTATGACGTGATTCGTCCACTGAGCCCGGGCATGGAGTTCAATCTCGAGCTGGCGATCAACGCCGGGCTGGCCGGTTTGCGGGTCACCGAGCTTCCCATCGAGCTCGCTCCCCGGAAGGGTGAATCGAAGCTGCGGACCTTCCGGGACGGGTGGCGGAGCCTCAGGATGATGTTGCTGTACTCGCCCAATCTGCTCTTTCTGCTGCCCGGCTCGCTGCTTCTCGTGCTGGGCTTCGCCATCCATCTGGCGGTGCTGCTTGGGCTCGTGCGGTGGGACGGACGTCCCGCGGCCGGGGTCACCGGTGTGTTCGCGACGATTCTGAGCGTGGTGGGCTTTCAGATCCTGAGCCTGGGCCTCCATACCAAGACCTATTCCTGGACTCGCCGCTTCGACCGGCACAACCGCTCTCTCGAGCGGTTCTATCGTCGGTTCAACCTGGAAACCGGGCTGTTACTGGGTGGAGCCCTTCTCCTCCTGGGAGGCGGCGTGTTGGCCGGAGTGGTCATTGAATGGCTGCGGGCCGCCATGCTGCCGTTGCCCCGCCCGGAATGGGCGTCGCTGGGGGCCACGCTCTTTATCATCGGAGCGAGCACGCTCTTCTCGTCCCTGTTCATCTCCGCCATGTCGATGCAGCGGCAGGAGCAATAGTCCGATGGCGCGAGGACATCGGGCATACCTGGCGATTCTCATCGCGCTGTCGGTGGCGCTGTGGCTTCCCCGCCTGCGGGGGCCGCTCGACCTCCGCTATGACGCCGGCGTGTACTACGTCCTCGGCACGTCGTTGGCCGAAGGGCGGGGCTACCGACTCCTCAGCGAGCCTGGAGCGATCCAGGAAGTCCAGTACCCGCCACTACTCCCCCTCGTCGTTGCAGTACACCAGCGGCTGGCCGGGACCAGTGATCCGGCGATCGCCGGCCATTGGCTTCGAATCACCTACGCCGTCGTGTTCCTTGCCTACATCGCGGCCGTGTACCTTCTGGCCAGTCGTTTTCTGCCGGCCGGCTTTGCCTTCGTCGCCGGGCTGATTACGCTGCTCCAGGTCCATACCACCTGGATGTCGGATCTGTTGTTCACCGAGATCCCCTTCGCTCTGACCACCGTGCTCTTCCTGCTCGCCGCCTCCAGCCGCGGCCGGGTCCGCACCGGTCTCCCAGGAGTACTCGCTGCCGCCGGTTATCTCCTCCGCAGCATCGGCATTGCCGCGCTGGTTGCCTGGGTTGCGGAAAGCTTCCTGCGGCGAAACCCCCGGCAGCTGATCGCGCGCGGAGTGGTGTCCCTGATTCCGTTACTCGGCTGGCAGCTCTACATCGGGCAGGTGCAGGCCAGTCCAGAGTACGCTCACCCGGCGTATGCGTATCAGCGGGCCCCCTACCAGTACTACAACGTCAGCTACCTGGAAAACCTCCGCTACGTCGATCCCTTCGCGCCTGAGCTCGGCACGGTATCGGCGGGCGCCATGGCTGTGAGAATGGGCGCCGCCCTGGTCAAGATGCCCGCCAGCCTGGGAGAAGCGGTGAGCTCCCGAGCGGAATGGTCAGACGTCTGAGATCAAGCGACTCAATGCCGAAGAGCTCCCCATCTCGATCCCGGTCTGGATCGTACAGGTCCCTCTGGTCTTACTGGGCATACTCTCGTTGAGCGGCCTGGTGCTGCTCGCCCAGCGCGGCGAGTGGCTGATCCCGCTGTACGTCCTCGGCTCAATCGTCTTGATGGGTCTGACGCCGTGGCCAGGTCAGTTCGAGAGGTACCTGGCCCCCCTCACGCCCATTCTCGCCCTGACGCTCCTCCTGAGTCTGCTGACCCTGCGGACACGGCTCTCTACGACCAGGTGGCCCTGGGCGGGTCGGCTGGGGAGACTGATGCTGGTAGCGGTGCTGGTGGGAGTCCTAGGCCAGGAAACGTTCGTGATTCACAAGGTGTACACCAAACAACACCGCGAAGTCGATTACCAGGATCGCCAGGGCCGGCGCCATGAGCAGCGATACTTCTTTTATACCCAAGCCTGGCGAACCCACGACGCCGCACTGGACTGGCTGCGTCGGATCGCGCGACCCGAAGACGTCATCGCCACCTCCACTCCACACTGGGCGTACCTCAAGACCGGTTCCCGGGCGATCCTTCCGCCCTTCGAAGCGGATGTACGGGCCGCCCGGGATCTCCTCGACGCGGTGCCGGTCCGATACTTGGTCGTGGACGGCCTGGAGTTCCTCGACGTAACCCGACGCTACGCCGCTCCCGTGGCACGGGAATATGCCCGGGAGTGGCAACTGATCTATTCGTCGCCGGACAGCACGTCCCGAATTTACCGGCGGGTGGACGCGGCGGCGGTCGCCACGAAGGTCGTACCCTCTTTGGGACCGAAGTAAAGGATCTCGGTCGAGCTGGACCTTTCGTTGTCCCGAAAGTCTGCGCGTGACGGCGTAACCAATCGTCCTCTGGCGCGGGCTCGCCGACCTCATGCACTCGAACCAGTACGACGCGGGTGTGGCCGGGAAGCAGAGCATCGAGGTCCTGGGGTATCTGGCGTCGATCGAGCTGACCGACCCAAGCGGCAAGTGGCACGCTGGCCGTCATGTAGCGAGCGACCCCGATCACTCCCGAAGGGATGGAGTGCACGATCACCAGGTCTCCTGGGAGGGCTTCGGCGGACAGGATGTGGCCGATTTGTACGTAGGGCTCCCACGCCCGGGGATGGTGAAACACCGCCCGGATGCCGGGCAGCCAGGCAACGATGATGAGACCGAGGAATCCCAATTGTTGGCGGGGACGAAGGCGGCTCAGCGCAAAGCCAAGGAGCAGGATCGCGGCGGGCAGACCCGCCAGAGCATAGCGACCGATCAGGGAGGCAAAGGTGCCTCGCAGCAGGTCGAACGCGAGGGGCCCAAAGCAGGCGGCGAGCAGCCACAGCCAGAGCAACTGAACCGGAGTTGAGAAGAGGGGTCGAAGACCGCGCCGCCACACCGCCCAGGCCAGTACCAGCAGCAGCGCGGCGAGAAAACGGTCTGACCAGCGGGAGCCGCCCCAGACCCCTCGGCCCGCCAGCAGGTTCCAGCCCAGGAGTACGGGGGCGCTCAGTGCCTGGGCGAAGGAGAGCGGTCCGTTCAGCCAGGACCCTGTCACCCGCCAGCGGCTGAGACTCTCGGGAAGCTGCGCGTACCAGGGCAGCACCGCGGCAATGGTGACGAGAACGGCCGCGGCCAGGTGAGAGCGGAAGAAGCGCCCGGGATGAAGCACCAGCCAGAGCACACCGGCGCACCAGACGAACGCAAAGAAGTAGTGGGTAAGAAACCCGGCCGCGCCGCCAAGGATCCACAAGGCGAGAGTTGCGCGACGGGTGCCGAGCTCATGCAGTCTCAAGGTGAGCCAGATGAATGCAACGGCCAGGAACCAGAGCATGGCGTACATTCGCCCTTCGACCGAGTAGTACAGGCTGAGTGGCGCCACGGCATACAAGAGCGCCGACGAGAACGCGGCCGGTCGACCGCCGATTCGTTCGGCGAGCAGCCAGATCAGGGGAAAGGCTGCCAGAGCCCAGAGCACCGAAAAGAGACGCAGGGCCAGGTCGGAGGTACCGGCCACCCGGGTCCACAGGTTCAGCAGCAAGTAGTAGAGTGGCGGGCTCGTGTCGGAGAGCTGGACGGCCCGGATGACGCGGCGGGCGCCGGCCGGCGGGCTCTCATGCTCCAGGTACCGAGCGTACGCGGCTGGCGGCTGAGCCTCGCGCTGCTCGACGAAGTCGCCGCGGGCGGGGTCAGCGTCAGCCGCCGGATGCTCCAGACTGTGACCTGTGGCCATGGCGAGGGAGAACAGCTCGTCGGCCCAGAGGCCCCGCTCGCCGGCGAGGACCAAACGCAGCACGACGGCCACGCCGAACAGGAGAAGAGCCGAAAGCATGCGCCTCGACCGAGGACTCAAGCGATCGGCTCCGAATCAACTGGGAGATTCATTGACCGGGAAAATAGGGAGAGAGCCAGAGGTCAACCAGACGCTGGAGCCAGCGCTCTAGCCATGGGGACTCCTCGAGTGGTGGTCCTGGGAGGCGGGCTTTCGGGTATGGCGGCAGCCTATACCCTGGCGCGCGCCGGGGTCGGCGACGTCACCCTGCTCGAAGCCGGCGCCACCCTCGGTGGTCTGGCCGGGAGCTTCGAGCGGGAGGATCACTTTTACCCCCTGGGGTATCATCACATCCTTCACCGCGACCGGGCGCTGCTCTATTTCCTGGAATTGATCGGTGCCCTTCCCGACGTCGTGTGGCGCCGGATTCAGATGCTGTTCCATCTCGGTGGGCAGGCGTATGATCTCGCCAGCCCGAGCGGCTTTCTTCGCTTTCCCATGAGCCTGGCCGACAAAGCGCGGTTCATCCGCCTCATGGTGAAGACCTTCAGCCAACCCGACTGGACCGGCTGGCAGGATCGAAGTGCCGCCGAACTGGTGGATCACTACGGCAGTGCCGGCGTGCGCGAAGCACTCTTCGAGCGTCTCACTCGCCTGAAGTTCGACTTGCCCTGCCGGGACGTCAGCGGGGCGTGGCTCGGTGCCCGGCTCCATTTCCGCGAAGGCTCCGCTCCCCTGGGCTACATCCCTCACGCCAACTGGACCAAGGTGCTGTGCGATGGAGTGACCCAGCTGCTCCAAGAGGCTGGCATCCAGATCCGACTCCGGGCGCCAGTTGCCCGCCTCCACACCAGCCAGGCTCGGGTGGTAGAAGCGGAACTGGAGAGCGGGGAGCGTATTTCCGGTGATGTCTTCATCAGTACCGTTCCTACCCGCATCTACCTGGGGCTGGTGCCGGAGGATACCACTCCGCAGCTGAGCCGCATTCGCTACACCGCTCTGATCTCCGCCATCTGTGCAACTCGTCAGGCAGTGACGCCGCAGGCATACTGGAACAACCTGGCATCATTGGACCGAACGGCGGGAGCGATCTTCCTGCTCAGTGCGCTCAATCCCACCATAGGCCGGGAGGGTGATACCTGCGTCAATTTCGTGACCCACCTCCCCGGATGTGACCACCCGCTCTTCAGGCTCCCCAAGGACCAGCTGATGGCCCGATATGCCGATGATTTTCGCGAGGTGTTCGGATTCGAGCTGCAGCCGTTCTGGACCCACATATCCAGAGTGCCGATGTATTCGCCCGTGTTCGATCGTGGGTTCCGCAATCCGCCGATGATGAGCACATCATGGGGCAACGTGTACTTCGCCGGCAACTACCGCACGTTTCCTTCCATCGTATCGACCGGCACCGCCCTGGGCTCCGGCGTAGCCACCGCGAGCGCACTGCTCGGGGAGCTGGGCCGGGCGTCGGCCTTGTCCGAGTCGATCGCGAACTTTCGCCTGCGCTCCATGCCCCGTGCGAACCCGTTAAAGGACGCGAGAGCCCTGCTATGACCACACTCGATCTCAGAGCGCCCGCACGATCCCAGTGGTTCGCACTTGCCGATGCTCTCAGGATCCACCAATGGGTCAAGAATCTTCTGGTATTGGTGCCTGTGTTGTTGGACCACAAGGTGTCGGACCCTGCTGTGGTGCTCAAAGCCCTGATCGCCTTTGCCGCATTCTGCTTCGCGGCGTCGGGCGCGTACATCATGAACGATCTGTTCGACCATAGGGCCGACCGCCATCATCCGACCAAACGGCACCGTCCATTCGCGGCGGAGACCCTCAGCCGTCCCTTCGGGGTGCTGATGGTGCCACTGCTGTTCGCTGGAGCCCTGCTGTGTTCTCTGGCGCTGGCACCCAAATTCGTCATGCTGCTCACGCTGTATGTGGTACTGACCACAGCCTACTCCGTCTTTCTCAAGCGGGTCGCGATCCTGGACGTTCTCCTCCTGGCCGGACTCTACAGCTTACGGGTGCTGGCCGGCGTGGCCGCCACCCATGTACGGTTCTCGACCTGGCTCCTGGCCTTTTCGATGTTTCTCTTCCTGAGTCTCGCATTCCTGAAACGGTATGCCGAGCTGAGCCAGCTTCAGGAAGGAGCGGAGGAGTCTGTGGCTCGTCGCGGGTATCTCCGTGGTGACCGCGAGTGGCTCGCCTCGATGGGTGGCTCCAGTGGCTACATATCGGTTCTGGTCCTGGCGCTCTATATCAATAGCGATCAGGTCGTGGCGCTGTACCATCGTCCATTGCTGCTCTGGTTGATCTGTCCACTGCTCCTTCTCTGGATCAGCCGGATGTGGCTCCTGGCTCACCGGGGCCGAATCCATCAGGATCCCATCGTCGCGGCGGTTCGCGATCCCGCCAGTTATGGCATCGGAACGTTGGTTGCCCTGATCATGTACGTTGCAGCCTATCCCCTCTAACTCACCGACCGTGCCCGTACACCAGTCCTGGGGACGGTACCCCCGCGCCGAACACACCAGTGTCGTCCCGGTGCTCTGGCGTTCCGACCCGCTCGCGCTGTCTGAGGTGTCCGGGAAGCTGCTGCCATTCGCCTACGGACGCAGCTACGGCGACAGCTGCCTGAATGCCGGAGGCGCCCTGCTGGATGTCTCCGGATTACGCAGGTTCATCAGCTTCGATGACGCTCGCGGAGTTCTGCGCTGCGAGGCGGGGGCCACCTTGGCAGAAGTTCTGGCACTGATCGTCCCCCGGGGCTGGTTCGTTCCCGTGGTCCCCGGTACCAAGAGGGTATCGGTCGGCGGGGCAATCGCCAATGACGTTCACGGGAAAAATCACCACCGGGCCGGAACCTTCGGGGCGCATGTGACGTGCTTCGAGCTGCTGCGATCCACGGGCGAGCGACTTCTTTGCTCGCCGGAGCGCAACGTGGAGTTGTTCCGGGCCACGATCGGCGGGCTGGGCCTGACCGGCCTCATTCTCTGGGCCGAGTTCCGGCTCAAGAGAATACCCGGACCCCGGATCACCATGGATCGGATTCGGTTTTCCTGCCTGAGCGAGTTCCTACCAGCTCTCCCGCGACGACCAGGAATACGAATACACCGTTGCGTGGATCGACTGCCTGGCGCGGGGAAGAGCTCTGGGGCGGGGATTGTTCCTGCGGGGTGACCATGTCGCCGGAGCCGGCCGGGCGCAGCGCGACGACCGTCCGGCGATCACCGTTCCAGTCGATCTCCCTTCAGGCCTGATCGGCCGGGCCGCGACGAGGTTCTTCAATACGTTGTATTATCACGCCCAGCTCCGAAGCACGCAGCGTAGAACGCTGTTCTACGAGCCGTTTTTCTTTCCGCTGGACGGTATCGGAGCCTGGAACCGGCTCTATGGAGAGAAGGGATTTCTGCAGTACCAATGTGTGACGGCGGGAAGACTCGGAGAGCGCGGTCGTGGACTTGCTGGAGCAGGTGGCGCGCTCGGGTGAAACTCCGTCGCTCGCCGTCCTCAAGAAGTTCGGCCGAATTCCCTCCCCCGGAATGCTCTCATTCCCCCGGCCAGGCATAACCCTCGCCATCGATTTTGCGATGCGGGGCTCCACCACCCTGAAGCTCCTCGAGCGACTCGATCATATTGTGGCCCAAGCCGGCGGAGCGGTCTACCCCGCCAAGGATGCGCGAATGAGTGGCCCAAGCTTTCAGCGCTTCTTTCCCAACTGGGAGTCATTCGCGTCGCAGATCGACCCCAAATTCTCCTCCTCGTTCTGGCGCCGTGTCTCTGCGGCATGACGCGCCCGCCAGGGTGCTCATCGTGGGCGCGACCTCGGCCATCGCGGGTGAAACGGCAAAGGAATTCGCCAAGAACGGGGCCCACCTTTTCCTGACCGGTCGGAATGCCGGCCGCCTGGCCGCGGTTGCAGACGACCTTCGAGTCCGGGGAGCGGCTCGGGTCGAGACAGCTATCCTGGATGTTGCCGATCTTGCCACCCAGGGCCCCACGATCGAAGCGGCGTTCGCCACCCTTGGGGAGATTGACGTGGCACTGGTTGCGCATGGGACTCTTCCGAATCAGGAGCGTTGCCAGGAGCAGGTAGAGGAGACAGTGAAAGCGCTGCACGTCAATTTCACGGGGACCATCGCTCTGCTTACGCTGCTCGCAAATCGGCTGGAATCCCAGCGGCACGGCTGCCTTGCCGTCATCGGTTCCGTGGCCGGCAGCCGGGGCAGGCGGACGAACTATGTCTATGGTGCAGCCAAGGGAGGGGTCGAGATCTTCCTTCAGGGTCTCCGCGGCCGTTTGTTCCCGTGCAACGTGACTGTCCTGACGGTCAAACCGGGGTTCGTTGATACCCCGATGACCGCGGGAGCTAAGAAAGAATTTGCTCTTTGCCGATGCCGGACGCATTGGGCGCGGTATCCACCGTGCAATCGTGCGGCGCAAAGATGTCGTCTACCTACCCTGGTTCTGGCGTCCGATCATGGGCGTGCTTACCAGCCTACCGGAAATGGTGCTTAAACGGCTTCCCCTGTAGGATTTCGCATGCGAGCTATCTGTCCTCGTAACCTGTCGCCCCGCTCACCAGCGCACAGAGAGACAGCTCAGGCCCCCATCCATTTTCCGGTACTCCGACATATCGATCGGCAGGATGTCGTAGCCCAGATCGCCCAGCCGAGTCGCGGTCTTGGGAAACCCCTTGGCGACCAGCACTGTATCGTTCACCCGGATGCAGTTGGCCGCGTACTCCTCGCCTTGCGGCACCTCCACCACCTCCCACCCCCGAAACGCCTCGTGTCCAGCGATTCCGCGCCACGCCAGCAGCCGGCGACCGCCCAGCCAGGAGATCCCGGTCTTGTGGTGCAGCATCCCTGAAATCTCCCGGATATCGATCAGACTCGACCCGAAGCCGCGCTGCTCGAGCCACCCCGCCAGTTGAGCGGCCCCCTCTTCGTTGGTGCGGTGCGATACGCCGATGAAGAAGTGGTCGCCCGCCTCGCAGACATCGCCGCCGTCGAGTGTGCCCGGCGGAGTAATCCGGTCCAGCTCGAGGAAACCACCGGCCCAGCGCCTCGCCCAGCGCCGTGCACCTCTCCCGCTCGAGTCGGAGCACCGGGACGGGTGAGGATCGCACCCTCGGCGGTGACGATGGCGGCATCCTCGACAAAGGTGGAGTCGGGGAACTCGGGATCGGCCGGAAGCCGGGTCAGCGCGAGACCGAGGGCTTCCAGGGCCCGGCAGTAGCTCTCGTGCTGCTGCAACGCGAGCGAGAGATCGGGACGGCCGAGGTCGGAGGAGGTGATCCCGTCGGCAAAGGTTGATGCCGGGGGACGGACTATGGCATGGGTGAAATGCATGGGTG
Organism: uncultured Gemmatimonadales bacterium; assembly: GCA_963825815.1. Taxonomy (GTDB): domain Bacteria; phylum Gemmatimonadota; class Gemmatimonadetes; order Gemmatimonadales; family GWC2-71-9; genus CAVVWJ01. The sequence continues at coordinate 70,547 of CAWGVB010000030.1, forward strand.
GTCCGGTCTAGGTCTAGGGTCTAAGTCTAGACTAGGGTCTGCCGTCTGGTGTCTGGGGTCTGGTGTCTGCCATCTGGCGCCTGGCAACGGCCATGCGATACACCGGGTAGCTGAGCGCCAGCAGGATCACCGACCTCCAGCTGTTGGTCCAGTCGCTGACCAGCGAGCCGCCGATGAAAGCCAGCGACCCCACCAAAGCCACCGCGGTGGTCACCGGGTATCCCGGCACCCGGAACGGTCTGGGCGTATCGGGCTCCTTTCGCCGGAGCGCGAACACGCTGAGGAACGACATGGTGTAGTTGAAGACGAAGAAGAAGGCGCAGAGCGCGAGCACCGTCGCCACCGTTCCCGAAATGATGAACCCCGCCGCAACCCCGATGGTGGTCCAGTGGGCCACCGTCGGGGTGCCGCCCGGGTTGATGGTCTGGAGGCGTGAGGGAAGCAGCCGGTCCCGGCTCATCGACAGCAGGACCCTGGCCGCCATCAGCGTGCAGGCGTTCATGCCGCTCAGGATGGAAATCAGCACGATCAAGCGGATCACGAGGTCGCCCCGCGCACCGAACAAGACTTTGCCTGCACTGGCGGCCACGAAGGGATCGCCGGCCATCCGGCACGGGCCAAGCACCCGTACGAAGGCGATGTTGATCATGACGTAGATCAGAATCACCAGCAGCACTCCCATCACCATGGAGCGCGGGATGTCGCGGCCCGGATTCTTCGTCTCCTCACCAAAGTAGAGCGGTCCGGTCCAGCCATCGTAGGTATAGATGACGGATTGAAGTGCGAGCAGGATCGCTGTGACCAGGGTAATACCAGAGGGCAACGTTCCGACCGTGCCGGGCACCCCCGGCACGGGGGCGAGAAGACAGACCGCGATCAGGCATCCGAACGCGAGTGCTTTGGCCGCGCTCAGGACCTGCTGCGAGAGGTCGCCGATCCGGATCCCGCGCCAGAGCAGCAGTCCAAAGAGCAGCACCAGTCCTACGCCGGCCGGCACTCTTCGACCGGCCAACGCTGGAATCAGCGGCTCGAGATATTCCATGAAGACCATGCCGCCGAGGGCGATCGGTCCGCAGGTGGAGATCCAATCACTCCAGCCCACCACGAACGCAGGATACTCTCCCAGTCCTCGGCGTACGATTACGTACTGACCGGCGGATCGGGCGAGCATGGCGCCCGGTTCGGCCAGGGAGATGGCCCCAATCAGGGCATACACGCCGCCGATGATCCAGATCCCGATGATGAGCGCAGGATGGGGCAGCTGTGCGGCCACGTCACCGGGTGTCCGCAGAATGCCTATGAGAATGGTATTGCCGACCAGCAGCGCGATACCGAAGGAGAGGCCGAGGACTCGGCGCAGCATGCCTGTACCGGTGGCGCGTTCCCGGCGAATGACGGTATCGGTCAGCTGGAATTCCTGCGAGGGGTGGCCTCTAGGCTACAGGCCCAGAGGCGGAAGTGCTAGTGCTGCAGAATACGATCAGCGAACGGCGAGCGTGTCTCCTGCCGCTACATCGATGAGATTGCTGTCGGCGTTCGCGGTCGCCACGTCGCCATAGGCCCGGTAACCCCTTTCCTCGCCCGATGAGATCCAGGAGTCCTGCACCACGATACGCTGCTCCCCTATCCGGTTGACCAGGTAGGTCAGACCCGCCCCGGCCAGCGACATCGCAACGGCAAACGAGAGCACTACGCTGAGTATTCGCATTGGCTTAGCCTCCAAATCGTTGGCGGCAGGATAGGCAAGGTGAGTCAAGCACCAGTCAAGCGCGCCACACACTCGCCTCCAAGCCCCGCCTCGTCAGCGACTTGGGTCACAAGTGACCGGAGCCGGTCCGAACGCGGTGACCCCGCCCACAACGCCCTTCGGTACCGCGATCCATACTGTATCGGGATCTACTCAGCGCTGGAGGCGGGATGGCCATTCGGGCGACGCTGCTTGGGACGAGAGTTCAGTGGCTGCTGCTCCTCGGGGCCGCAGCCGGCCTGATCTCCGCCTCTGCCGTCCCGCTCGAAGCCCAGCAAATCGAAGTTCGACCCATCGCCAAATTCTCCCTCCCCACCAAGTTCTCGCTCCACGACGGCACCCTCCACGTGAGCCAGCGCGTGGGTTTCCGGTTTGGCGCCCAGATGAACGTCAGGCTTCAACGAGCGCTTCGATGTGACCAGCGCTGTCACGTATAGTCCGGGTTACGCTACGGTGAGCGGTTCCACGAAACGGGTCCAGGTGAGCTCCGGGGCGCAGTCGCTGGCCGGGGCCACGGCGGCGCGCTACTGGATCCGGCCGCGGGATCTGCCACTCGCCTGGGAGGTGCATTCCGGGGTGGGACTCGTCTTCGGCGGGCAGCCGTCCTATATGGAGCTGCTCGACGGGTCCACCATGACGGCCTCGGTGGGCACCAGCGTTCGGTACCGGTTCCGCCAACTGGTGAGCCTCTCGGTCAGGGTGGAGCAGCGCGTCCTGCGCCTCCAATTCGGCGACCAGCTGGGCGGAAGCTCACGTCCCTTCCGAGTCGCGTTTGGCGTGGGGCTGCCCGTTCCTGGAGCGGATTTCGATCCGGCAGCTGATCAGTAGCCTGCCGTTCTAAGTGACTTCACTCAGCTAACGGGGAAAGGCTTCGGGCAGTCCTCCGTCCACAGTGAGGATGTCTCCCGTAGTGAAGCGGAACCGCGTGCTGGCGAGCAGTACCGCCAGATCCGCCACCGCTTCCGGCGGGATCAGCGTGGCTCCCATCAGGTTTCGGCTCCGGTATGCCTCCAGCTGCTGCTCGACGGAAACGCCGCGGCTGGCGGCGCGCTCCCGCACGAACTGCATGAACAGCGGAGTCTCGATCTGGTCGGCGTTGATGGCGTTCACCCGGATGTTGTGCGGCGCCCAGCTCCACCGCCGCGACCCGGAGGGCCTGGAGCAGCGCGGCCTTGCTCCCGGCGTACGCCACCGCGTCTCGACCCGGCACCAGCGCGGCCTTGGAGACCGACGCCACGATCGAGCCGCCCAGCTCCTGGCGCTGCATGATCGCCGCCGCCCGGCCGATCGCCCGGACAGCGCCGAGGTAGTGGACCTCGAGCTGCCGCTGGAGATCGTCCCGGCTGATCTCGGTGATTGGAGCGAAACGCGGCGGCAGGCCGGCGGTGTAGAACAGGCAGTCCAGCCCGCCGAACTCGAGCACCGTCCTTCGGAACAGCGCGTCGAGACTGGCGTCGTCCCGCACGTCGGCCGGCACCGCTATGGCGCGCCCGGGAAATTTTGCGCCCGACCTCCATCCGCAACCCGCTCGCACTGCTCGCCATCCAGGTCCGCCACCACCACGTGGGCGCCCTCTTCGGCAAAGCGCTCCGCCGCCGACTTTCCGATGCCGCTGCCCCCACCGATGATCACGACGATGTGCCGAGCCAGGAGTTTGGTGCGCGCGGTCCCTCGCGATCTGCTCCTCGATCTTGCGGCGCTCCAGCGGCCAGTGCTCGAACTCGAACACGTCCGCTTCGGGAATGAACTCGAAGCGATCGATCGCCTCCGCATTCTCGATGCTCTCGAGCACCGCCCGATAGCAGACGTTCGCGGTGACCGCGCCGCGCTTGTCGGCGAAGGCCGTAACCATGCCGAGGCCGGGGAGGAGGATGACCTTGGCCCAGTCGTCGAGCGGGGGCTCGCCGCTTTTGGCGTGTCTCCGGTGGTAGGCCTCGTACTCGGTGCGGGCGGTGGTGAGCTGCGGCGCGGATGGCGGCGAGATCCTTCGCTTCGCTCAGGAGGACAGGGAGGGGCTCAGGATGACGGGCAGACGCCCGGCGCGGAGCAGGTGCTCGGGGGTGGCCATGCCGCGGCGGACCAGCTCAGGGATCTCCTCGCCATCCAGCGCCAGCACCAGCTCATCCGAATCGTCGAAGTGGAGAATGACCCGCTCGTTCCGGCCGAGTGCGCCGCGAATGACCGGGAGCACGAGCTCGGCGAGCTGATGCCGCTCGGCCGGCGGCGGCACCGGGCGCAGCGAGGCCAGGTCCGAGGGGCGGTCGGCTCGCTTGATGGCGATGAGCTCGTCCATCCTGCCGGTGATCTCGACCAGGCGGTCGTAGCATTCGGCGGCGTCCTTACCCCAGACGACCAGCCCGTGATGGGCCAAGGCGAAGCGCGATCGCCTGTTCGGCGATCCCCGCCCCTCCGCCTCTCCGACTCTCCGTCAATGAGCTGGGCCACTGCCCGGGCCAGCGGAAATCCCGGACGCACGTAAGGCACGTACACCACCCTGCCATCGAACAGCTCACCCAACAGCCGCTCGGCCTCGCTGTCCCGGATGTTGGTGAGGCTCATGGTGGGGACATCATGGGTGTGGGCGATGACCCGTGTAGGGAAGCAGCGCATGGAGCGGCGTCTCGACGCTGGGCGCGGGGCCATCCTCCACCATGCACTGCGCCATGAACCGCATCATCTCGGCGTCGCTCATCGATTCCGCGTCGCGCAGCGGGGCCAGACGGGAAAGAGAGAGCCGAGTGAAGCCGCCGCGGCCGATGGTGCGGAGATCGGTGCCGCTGCCCTTTCACCAGCAGGGTGTCGCCTTCTTTTGTGGAAGTGTTCCCGCCGCCGGGCTGGACCAGACGGGTATCGTGGCCGATCAGGTGGGAGAGATGGATCAGCTGGTCGAGCGGGTCTGGGCCGGCATCAGCCCAGCCCCCCGGCCCGATCGGTTCGGGTGCGGATCTCAGTCATCGATGAGGATCAGACGTCGCCGCTCACCCGCCGGAAGAAGCCGACGATAAGCATGATGATACCGACGATGATCAGCAGATGGATCAGGATCCCGGCGACCTTGAACACCAGGAAACCGACGACCCAGGCAATCACCAGCAGTATGCCGATAGGGAACCAGACCTCTTCACAATGCCTCCTCTGCGGGTGGCGACGAAATGCTCCGGCCGAATGTGCAGTCCAAATCGGACGTTGGCTACGGCGCGTGCGCCGGACCTCACTTCGCGATGGGAACCACCGGCAGCACAATGCGCGAGACCCGGTCGGCCGAGTGTCCGATTCGGATCTCCCCCGGCTCTGACGCTGTCGCTCTCGAACTCCTGCACGCCGGTCTGAGGATTGACCGAGAACAGCGGATAGAATTGCGGCGTGATGACCAGGCGCAACCGGTGCCCCGGGAGAAAGCGATTGGCGGTCACCAATCGGTCCATCCGGAGTTTCACCGTCTCGGCCGGTTTTACCAGCAGCCGCTCGGGTCCGCCTTCCCGATAGCTCGCGCGCTGTAGAGCCGTGCCCGGAGTGGAGAGGTTCCAGGCGGTCCCGTCCGGCGCCACGTCGTAGAGCTGGGCCCAGAGGTCGAAGTCGGGTACGGTGGCACTCGCGGCCAACTCGATCACCACCTGGCCGATGATCTCCACCGGCGTATTGAACGCGGCAGTCTCGAATATCGCGATGCCGGGCCCGGCCACCAGCGAGCGGTAGTCGTGCGCGCCGAACTTTCCATCGAAGGGATCGGTGACCGGATGGGCGGGGTCGGATCGAATTACGGTTGTGCTGCTGCCACTTGCAGGCGCACGTTGCACCAGAAGTCCCGCAGCCTCTTTGCTGTGCTCGGGGTGACCCGCCAGGTAGAAGGTGTCCGGGTGGACGCCGGCCAGGGGCCAGCGATCTGAAGTTCTCCAGTGGTTCGAGCCCATCACGAACACCCGAACCCTGGGCTGAGCCTTGGGAGACTCCACTCCCTTGAGGTGCCGGTCCATCCACCCCAGCACGGTCGCGCCGTAATCCAGCGCCGCTGATGGTCCGAAGTCCCGCTCGCCGGCCTTGCTCCGCTGAACCGACGCGACGCCATGAGTCCAGGGTCCCAACACCAGCGCACCGCCCGCGCCCTGAAAGTTCTCTACCGCCCCGCTCGGCCCGTACATCTCGTCGAACCAGCCGGAGAGGTTGAGCACCGCTGCGTCCACCCGGGCGTAGCGGCCGTCCAGCCGGGCAAAGCTCCAATAGCGATCGCCCGGCGGATGGCGCATCCACTCGAAATACCAGGGCGCGACACCCTGGAATTGGGGCAGCTCGAGCATGGGCCGGTACCGGCGAGCGGCGGCTCCTTCCTGCTCCCAGCTCCGCGCGGCCTCCTCGTCGGTCTTCGGTCCTGTGACGCCGAGCCGGCGGCGGAGGTCGGGAGCGATGTTGAGCCAGGTCCAGTCGAGCCAGGATCCATCCCACACTCCGCCCGAATACCAGAAGCTCTCCGGGCTGGAGAAGGTCATGGCTGGTACCATCGCTTTGAGCGAAGGCGGGTGTTCGACCGCAGCGAGCCACTGGACCGCGCCGGGGTAGGAGAGACCGAAAGTGCCGACCGATCCGTTGGACCACGGCTGGTGCGCGGCCCACTCGATGGTGTCGTACCCGTCCCGGCCCTCCTGCTGGTAGGGCTCGAACACCCCACCAGAGCCATAGCGGCCCCGAGCGTCCTGCAGCACTACCGCGTAGCCCCGGCGCACGGCCGCGAGCACCAGCGGGTCAGGAGGAGCTTCGACCCGGCTGTACGGGGTTCGGTAGACCAGGACCGGGAACCGTTCGTCGCTGGGGGGCCGGTAGAGATCGGCTCGGAGCACGACGCCGTCTCGCATGGGGATGGCCACTCCGGTGTCGACCCGGGCGGGTGACTGGCCGGCAAGCCGGGAGGCGGCGAGCAGCGCGGCAAGGGAGAGGAGGATGCGGTTTCATGCTGCTGGCGGATCGACCGGCTCGGGCTAGACAACCTTGCCGATGTGGGCATGGACGAAGCTGACGGCCATTGCGCCTTCGCCGACCGCCGAGGCGACCCGCTTGATCGAACCGCTGCGCACGTCGCCCGCGGCAAACACGCCGGGCAGGCTGGTCTCCAGGAGAAAGGGTGACCGGCCGGCCGCGCGCCACCGGTCGTTCGCCACGATGCTCCGGGGAAGCCCGTCGCCGGTGACGACGAATCCCTTGTTGTCCAGCTCCACGCAGTCGCGGAGCCACTCGGTGTTGGCGTCGGCGCCGATGAAGAGAAACAGCGAGCTGGTGTCGAACCGGAACTCTCGTCCATCGGACCGCTGGGCACACACCGCATCCAGTCGCCCGTTGCCTTCCAGCTTGGTCACCCGAGTTTCCAGGTAGGTCTCGACATTCTCCAGCCCGCCCACTCGGTCGATCAGATAGCGCGACATGCTGGCGTTCAGGTCCTTGCCTCGCACCAGGTGATGCACCCGCCGGGCATACTTCGCGAGGAAGACGAGGGCCTGCCCGGCGGAATTGCCCGCGCCCACCACGACCACCTCCTCGCCACCGCACAGCTTGGCCTCCATCGGCGTCGCCGCGTAGTAGATGCCCGCTCCTTCGAATTCGCCGAATCCGGGCACGGCGAGCTTTCGGTATTCCACGCCGCTCGCGATCAGCACGCACCGGCTCTGGAGCCGAATCCCGTTCTCCAGCTTCACCTTTCGGTCGCCACCGTCGAGGCCCAGGGACTCCACCGGGGACGCAATGGTGATCTGGGCACCGAACCGTTGGGCCTGCATCATCGCATTGTCGGTGAGCTCGGCGCCCGAGATTCCCGAGGGAAAACCGAGATAGTTGTCGATCCGGGAGCTGGTGCCGGCCTGCCCCCCGGCGGCCAGCGAGTCCAGCGTCAGCACATCGAGCCCCTCCGACGCGGCGTAGACCGAGGCCGCCAGACCGGCCGGTCCGGCCCCGACGATCACGAGATCATAGACGTGACCCGGCTCCAGCTCGGCCGTGAGCCCGGCGCAGCCGGCGAACTGTTCGTTGCTGGGGTTGCGGTGAAAGCGGCCCTGCTGTCCCACCACTATCGGTGTGTCCGCTGGGGGCACGCCCAACTCCCGCAGCAGCACCTCAGCCTCGGGATCGGTCTCCACATCCATGAAGCGATAGGGAATCCCGTTACGCTGGGCGAAGTCACGGAGACGGTGGGCGTCGGAGGAAAAGCGGGAGCCAACAATCCTGACCCCCTCGAACCCGTCCGCCCGGATCAGCTCCCGGCGCCGCAGAAAGGCCTTGATGATGGTATCGCCCAGCTCGGGCAACTCGTCCGCCGCCCGGCGGAGATCTGCCGAGCTCAGCTCGACCAAGCTGCCATCCTCTATGGCCCGTCCGGTGACCAACACGGAGCGACCGCTGAGCACGTCGATATCGCCGGTGAACTGGCCCGGGCGATGCACCGTGATTTGCCGCGGGTGTACCCCGGGAGTTCTCCACGATCTCCACTGCTCCGTCCAGTCACGAGGAAGAAGGCGCGGTTCCGATCGCCCTCGGAGAACAGGGTGTCACCGGCGTGCATCTCACGCGACTTGCCGCGCGCTGTGAGTGCAGCGATGTCAGTGGGGCTGAGAACGGGAAAGGCGACGTCGAGATCGGCCATAAAAAGATTCCCTGAAGGAGAAGGCTTCAGGGAATCTAGAGGTAGAATGGATTAAGCGCTCAGGGGTACGCGCCGCCGCCTCCGCCCGCGCCACTACCACCACCGGTCCCACCGGTGGACCCGCCATTGTCGCCGGACGAGCTGCTAACAGTGACCGTACCGCTCATCGCCGAGCCATGAATGCTGCAGATGATAGTTGAACGTGCCGGCAGTAGGGAATGTCTTTTGAAACGTTCCCGAGCTCATGGGCCCCGAGTGAGTGCCGTCCGGGAATGTGACGTCATGTATCACGCCCCCAGAATTCCAGCTCCAGGTGACGGTGCCGTTCGGCGCCACGGTGATATTGGCCGGACTGAAAGTCAGCCCCCCAGATGGTGTTCCGACGGTTACGGTTGAGGATCCACCGCCGGTCGGCGCGCTGGGGCTATCGTCTCCCGAGCAGGCCAGGGCAGCAATTCCCGCCGCAGCAAGGATTAGACGCAGGTGTCTCATGGGATCTCCGATTGAGGAAGCCCGCTTGGTGGGCGAGCATACGTCGCTATTCGACCTACTCCTCTGCCTGCCGGAAAATTCCCGGTCGGAGCGGCCTGGCCGGACTAGCTCAACGCCAGTGTTTCCTGACGCTACCCCAGACCTTGACCATGGTCTTGTAAGCGGATAGCTCCCTTGAAGGGACTTAGCGCTGTGAAGCCGGGACCGCCAGGGACGTCAGTAAGGGCCTATGGTACGAAAGCCGAGAGCTGACTCGAGCAGAGGCCGGCGTGTCGTCGCCGGGGGATTTACCGTCACCGAGGGCATCCACCGGCACGGCGCCGAGTTGCCCTGGCATGACCACCCGACGCCCACGATTTGCTTTGTGCTCAAAGGCGCATTCACCGAGGCGTGGCGTGGTGGATCGATCGCCTGCACCAGCTCAACCCTGAAGATCACGCCTGCGGGGGAACGTCACTGGGACCGGTTCAATCGGGGCGACGTCCGCGGTCTCCTGATCGAAGCGGATCAGCGGCAGGTCGCCGCCATCCGGCCTCACTCGGTGGTGCTGGACGAGCGGGAGGCCTTCCAGGGCGGACCACTGTCGACCTATGGCTGGCGGGTATATCACGAGCTGCAGGTAATGGACTCGACCGCGCCGATTGCGATCGAAGGTCTACTGCTGGAGCTGGTGGCGGCAGCGTCGCGACTGAAGGTCCACCTGCAGCGCGGCCGGGGCTTGCCGCGCTGGCTGCAGGAGGCGCGCGAGCGGATCCATGCCGAGCTGGGTAGCAGGCCGAGTTTGAGCGACCTGGCCGGCGCGGTAGGGGTCCATCCGGTGACTCTGGCGCGAGGGTTCCGCCAGGGGTTCGGCTGCAGCGTGGGCGAGTATGTCCGCAACCTCCGGATCGAACGGGCAACGATGCAGCTGGCCGACACCGACCGCTCCCTGGCGGAGATTGCGCTCGGAGCGGGATTTTCCGATCAGAGTCACTTCTCCAACATGTTCCGGCAGCACACCGGGTTCTCGCCGTCGAAGTTCAGGGAGATTTCTCGGTCTGCCTAACCAAAGAGATCCTTCGCTTCGCTCAGGATGACGCGGCCGCCGCTGCGCTCAGGGTGACAGGTCCGAGCCTACCGCTTACCGCTTACGCTTTTTTATCTAGGATGACATTGCAGCGAAGCCGGCGCCCACCACCATAGCCACTCCCAATCCCATTTTGATGGCTACCGCGGCAGCCCGGCCGAGCACGGCCCCCCAGCCGGCCCGGACCGAGCCTTGGGCCTGGCGCGCCTTGGTGTACTCGAACACCGCCGCGCCAATGAAGGCACCGACGAAGCCGCCGATGACGGAGCCGATAACCGGTATGGGCACCCCCACAACGGCGCCGACCAGTCCTCCCACCAATGCACCCCACCCCGCCCTGCTCGACCCCCCATAGCGTTTGGCGAAGCGGAAGCCAACCCAGGACTCGAGCACCTCGCCCAGCAGCGCCAGGGCAATCGCCAGGATGAGGAAGCCGGTACTCAGAGTTCGAAAGTTGGTGATCCACCCGTAGCCGATAATGCCGAACAGGATCACCCAGAGGCCGGGCAAGCCGAACGGGATCAGGAGCAGGCCGATGACGCTGGCCGCCGCCAGAAGCAGGGCGCCGGTGGAGTCAGTGAGCTCGAGAGACATCGGTCGCGGTCAGCCCACCAGTACCGCGACCAGCTCTCGGTCGCGCGCGTGGTTGGCTATCTCTTTCCCTCCACCGGCAGGCCACTCGGTACCCGACCCGGCACCACCCCGGTCAGGTTGCGGGCGGCCGGATCGGTCAATGCCCTCATGAACTCGGTAACCTCATCCACCGTCTGGGGAGCGAAGACCACGCCCTGGAGCAATGGATCCCGACTGCCCAGGATATCGGTCTTGTTGTTCAGCACCCCCGGAATCTCCGGGTGAGAGGCGTCGAAATTCATCAGCTTGATGTCGGACTCGCTGTAGTGATCCACGAAATCGCGCAGACTGAAGAAGGCGCCGTCGTGGCCGTAGGGGGCGGTGAGCTCCACGTTCCGAAGCGGAGGGGTTCGGAAGGCGTACTTCTCGGCTGCGACATGAGACTCCCTGAAACGGCCGAAATCGTCGCTGCCGTCCTCACCGCCCTTGCCCGGGCCGAACTGGGCCACGGCCACGTTGTGGAACTTGTTATCGGTCAGAGCCGGGCCGTTGTGGCAGATGGAGCAGCGGGCGCTCATGAAATCCTTGGCTCCCTGGAGCTGCACCTGGGTCATGGCCTCATCGTTCCCCCGGAGAAACCGGTCCCAGGGCGAATTATTGAACGACAGCTTGTCTATGATAAAGCCCGCAATAGCGTTACTGGCGTGGGCAAAGGTCATTTGCTCGAAGCGGGTGCCCGGGTAGGCCTTTTCGAACATGTGGCGGTATTCGGGGACGGCGCCGAGCCGGGCCATGATACCGGCCCAGATCTGCTGCTGCTGCTCGTCGGGAATTGCCGCCAGCTCATTGCCGCTGAAGGCGCGCATCTCTTCCCGGGATAACACCGGGAACATGGGCTGCGCGGAGACGGCGCCGAACTCGAAGACCCTGGTCATTGCCGGAGTCAGAGCAGCGCCGGCCGGAGTATGATAGTTCCCCGCCTGGTCCCGACTCACCCGCCCGTCCCAGAAGAGCTCGCTGATCGCAAAGAGGTTGAACACCGCGGGCGAGTTGCGGGGGATCACCACGCCATTGGTTCGAGCCGGACCGAACCCGCTACCACCCTGACCCATCGACAGACTTCGGCCGTCACCGGTCCCGAACGAGGGCAGGTGACAGGTCATGCAGGCGATGTCGCGGTTGCCGCTCAGGATCTTGTCAAACGCCAGGGCCTGACCCAGCTGGACCAGCGCCGGGCGGACCTGGGGTGGCTTGGCTAACGCCGTAATACCTCGCCCTGCCGTAAGCAGCCGGACCTCCGCTGCCAGCGCGTGCACCTCTGATCGTGAGGCATCCGCGGAGAGCGGCTTTTCTGGAGCGGTAGATTCTTCACTGCCGCAGCCGACCAGCACAGCGAGAGCCATGGAGCCGGCCAGTCTGCCGACCCACGCCATACTACTCATAGGACCTCACTCCGAGCACTTCTATTGTTGGTTGTGGGAACGTTCCTGGATTTTGCGACTCACTCTAGTATGCAGATTAACCCGAAACTCGGCAAGCTGATCAGCGGCTGGGCCCGGAATTCATCCGGTCGAGGATCTCGCCCAGCTGGCGCATCTCCTCGCCGTAGCGGGCCCAGTCCAGGTCCCGCTGGGCCTGGATGGCCGCGTCGTAGTGCTGCTTCGCTTCGCGAAGGAGAGTCGGGAGCCCGAGTCAGGAGTCGCGGGATTGTCGGCGACGGATGTATCCGCAGCGACATCACTTGGTCTCGCGGCTCCTGACTCGCGACTCGCGACTCCTCCCCGAACATCTCCGCCAGCCCTTCCTCCAGAGTCTCCCGCATCACCACCCGGTTCTGATACGCCACCACCACCCGCTTGAGTTCGGGGATCCGCCCGCCCTCCGCCCGGAGGTAAATCGGCTGGACGTACATCAGCGCCTCCTCGATCGGAATCACCAGCAGGTCGCCCCGGATCACCTGGGAGCCCCGTTGGTCCCAAAGCGTCAGCTGCTGAGAGACCTCCGTGTTCTGGTTGATCCGGTTCACGATCTGCTGGGGTCCGAAGGCGAGACTCTGCCGGGAGAGCCGGTACACCCGAAGCCGGCCGTACTCGGCTCCGTCGTTCCGGGCCGCCATCCACGCCGCCAGGTTGTCCTTTCCCCGAGGAGTGAACGGGACCATGTAGATGTACTCCGCGTTCTTTTCCTCGGGGAGCCGCATCACGATGTGCCGCATGAACGGCACCTTGCCCTCAGCCTCCGAGGCCTCGGGGATTTGCCACTGGTCTTCCCGGTGGTAGAAGTCCACCGGGTCGTCCATGTGATAGGTGGTATAGAGCCCGGCCTGGACCCGGTAGATCTGGTCGGGGTAGCGGATATGCGCTCTGATATCCGCGGGCATGCGGTCGAGCGGAGCAAAGATGCCGGGGAAGACTCGCGACCAGGTCCGGATGATGGGATCGCCCGGCGCGCTCACGTAGGCCATCAGGGTGCCGTCGTAGGCGTCGACCACCAGCTTGACGCTGTTTCGCATGTAGCTGATGCCATTCCGAAGCCGCTCGGCATAAGGATACCGGGTGGTGCTGGTGTAGCCGTCCAGGATCCACTTGAGGGTGCCGTCGTTCGCCACCATCAGATAGGGATCGCGGTCGAAGCTGACGAAGGGGAGCGCCTTCCGGGCCCGCTGAACGATGTCCCGGTTGTAGAGCACCCGGGTGGAATCGGTGATGTCGCCGGAGAAGAGGATCTTGGAAGACCCGAACTGCGCCGCGAGCACCGCCCGACGGAGAAGGCTCCGGACTGGCACTCCACCCTTCCCGGCGTAGGAGGCGTACACGTTCTTCTCGCCCGAGGGGTGATCGAATTCGCGCTGCCGGGTATTCACGAAGACGTAGTCGTTGGCCAATTCGCCGTAGTACAGCTGAGGGCGGCTCACCTTGAGCGACGCGGTGGAGACCGGCGGCAAATCTTTGATGAACAGAACCGGCAGTCCTTCGACGGTCACCTGATTGACCGGACTCAGGGTGAGCCCCATACCATGGGTAAAGGTGAGATGCTCGTTGATGAAGGTGCGGGTCGGGAGCGACCGCACATTCAGCTCCCGGGGCGAGAGCAGAACCTGGCGATATTTCCCGTCGATCCAGTAGCGGTCGTCGTCCACCGAGACGAAGTCGTAGTACGTCCGGATCTCCTGCAGCTGGCCGAAGGTCTGCAGCAGCGGATCCCGGTCCCAGAGCCGCACATTGTCGATGGTGGGCGCGTTTGCGCGGATGTCCGCCATGCTGAGGTTGGTCTCGCCCGTCAGCTCGCGGGTCTCGACGCTATCCAGTCCCCAGGCCTGCCGAGTCGCCAGGATATGGGAGCGAAGGTAGGGCGTCTCCCGGGTGAGCTCGGTGGGAGAGACCAGAAACTTCTGCATGAAACTCGGGACCAGCCCGCGCCCGACAATCGCGGTGACCAAGTAGGCGCCGATCGCAAGCAAGGCGTAGCGCCCCAGCTCTCGTCGAACGGCGCCTATGATGACGGCCAGCGCGCCAATGACGGACACGACGGAGAGAATTCTCAGAGCAGGAAGCGTGGCGTGGAGATCGGTGTAGCTGGCGCCCACCAGCGGACCGGTGGTGGAGTAGAGCAGATTCGAGGTGTCCACCAGCCAGAGCCGGAGAGCCAGCAAGAGAAATTCGGCGCCCAGCAGAGCCGCGATGTGGGTTCCGGCTGAGGGCTCGATCCGAAGCCGGGGTGCTTTACCCGCGCCCGGACCAATCAGGATGTCGCCCCGAACCACATAGACCGGAACAATCATCAGCAGCGAGATCAGCGCGAGGGTCGACAGGAACCCCAAGGCAGCAGACAGCGCGGGCAGGGTAAAGACGTAGAAGCCGATGTCGCGGGAGAAGACCGGATCGCGAGTACCGAAGGGGTTGCGGTAGACGAACCGGAGCACCAGGTCCCAGGCCGGGGTGGCACCGAACCCCGCGATCAGGGCGATCACGAGCGACAGCGGCAGGCTGGCGCGGCGAAGCGGCCCGGTGAGATCCACCCGCGGCTGATTCTGGGCAAAGCGGAGCACCACCGGATATGGCACCAGTCCCCGCTGGGCCAGCCGGAGGTTGCCATAGAGTACGCCGAAGGTGATGCCGCCGACTCCGACGAAGAGCAGCAGACCGGTGAGGAGCGGCCGGGAGAAGACGGCCTGGTAGCCGATTTCCTGGAACCACCACCAGTCGGTCAGCAGACCGATCAACGCCGGAAAGAGGATCGCCGCCAGAAAGGCGACGATCGCAATCGTCAGGATCAGCCGGCGTTGGGACATGGAGCCAACTTACACCCTGCGGGGCTGGTCGCTACGTTGAGCCGGCCGGCCCGTCCCGGCTACCCGGCCACGTGCCACATCAACGCAGATACCGGGCGCGCTAACCGTTCGTCACAGTGATGCGGTTACGTCTTCGCTCCAACCGGTCGTAGTAGCGCGCCGGGTCTGACTCGAAGTCCCGCCGGCACTGGTCGGAACAGAAATACACTGGCTGCGATTCGTATGTGGTGCTGCCGGCGGCATCGCTCACCTGGATCCACATGCCGCAGACCGGATCCTTCACCTTACTCACACTGCACTCCTGGATAGACACTGAAGTCAGTGTTACGGGCAAGGCACGAAGGGCTCTGTGATGTGAATCACAAACAAAACGGCCCGCACTTCCGGGTGGAAATGCGGGCCGTTTTCACACTGGTTATCCGGAGTCGGAGGATTTACTCCTCCGTTTTTCTTCCCTCGGCCACCGCCTAAACTGAAGCGTTTGCGGTCTGGCCTCGAGAGCTCCGGTTTTTATTCCCGAATGATTTGCGCGACCACTCGGTTCACCAGTGTGTGCGCTGCAAGTCGGCTGAATCGCGGATCAACCTCTTGCTCGGCACGCTGCCGCGCTACTGCAGCGTGGATGAGACACGCGATTGGTCTCAACACTCCAACACGAAAATGATCTTTTTTCGAATTGGCGAAGACAACATAGGAAGAGTGTTCTCATCGCGCAAGAGGGTGATAGTTATCCACTTACGTGAACATTTCAAACATTTTCAACAGCGACGTCGGAGACAGAAACCATTTGCCAGTGCACTGGGTTAGCTTAGGAAATTCGTGGGGATGTGCGTCTTCGATCGTGAGGATTCCATGGTTCTATCACAGCGAAATCTCGGCAGTCAAGGATTAAGAGTCAGCGCGCTCGGTCTCGGCTGTATGGGGATGAGCCAGTCCTATGGAACGGCGGAGGAGCGGGACGAACGGGAATCGATCGCCACCATCCATCGGGCGCTCGAGCTGGGTTGCAGCTTCCTCGATACCGCGGAGGTATATGGACCGTTCATCAACGAGGAACTGGTGGGCCGGGCCATTCGAGGGAGACGCAACGAGGTCGTTCTCGCCACCAAGTTTGGATTCAAGATCGAAGCCGGAAAGATCACCGGGCTCGACAGCCGGCCCTCACACATCCGCCAGGCGGTAGAAGGCTCACTGCGCCGGCTGGGCACCGATCGCATCGATTTGCTGTATCAGCATCGGGTAGACCCTGAAGTTCCGATCGAAGAGGTGGTGGGAACGATGGCCGATCTCGTCAATGAGGGTAAGGTGCGCTTTCTCGGTCTTTCCGAGGCGGGCGAGCGCACCATTCGCCGAGCCCATGCCGTGCACCCCGTCTCCGCGCTGCAGAGTGAGTATTCGCTATGGGAACGGAACCTGGAGCCTCGGATCATCCCGCTACTCCGCGAGCTCGGGATCGGTCTGGTACCGTTCAGTCCGCTGGGGCGAGGGTTCCTGACGGGGACCGCCAAGCGGGCGGAGGAATATCCCGAGGGCGACTACCGCCGGGGAGATCCCCGATACCAGGGTGAGAATTACGACGCCAACATGCGGGCGGCATCGGAGGTTCAGGATATAGCCCACCGCAAGGGCGCGACGTCGGGGCAGATCGCGCTGGCGTGGCTGCTGCACAAGGGAAGCGACCTGGCTCCGATTCCCGGCACCAAGCGGAGGAAATATTTGGAAGAGAACGTCGCGGCGGCCGAGCTGCGGCTGAGTCCCGCGGAGATGGCACAGCTCGATGCAGCCCTCCCGCCGGAGAAGGTGGCGGGACCGCGGTACAACGAACAGATGATGGCCACGGTCGATCGGTAGCATGGTTCCGCTGTCCGTGCTGGATCTGGCCCCAATTCCCGAGGGCAGCGACGCCGCGGAGGCGCTGCGACGCTCGCTGGATCTGGCGCAGCACGCGGAGCTCTGGGGATACCGCCGCTTCTGGTTAGCCGAGCATCATGGCATGCCGGGGATCGCGAGCGCCGCCACATCCGTGGTGATCGCGCATATCGCTGGAGGCACATCGAGCATACGAGTTGGAGCCGGTGGGATCATGCTGCCGAACCACTCGCCGCTGGTGATCGCCGAGCAGTTCGGAACCCTGGCCTCGCTCTTTCCCGGGCGAATCGATCTCGGGCTGGGCCGCGCTCCCGGCACCGACCAGCTCACCGTGCGGGCGCTCCGCCGGCATCCATCCGCCGCCGACAGCTTCCCGCACGATGTTGCCGAGCTGATGCACTACTTCCAGCCGGTGCAGCCAGGCCAGAAGGTTCAGGCGGTTCCGGGTGCCGGTCTCGAGGTTCCGATCTGGATTCTGGGCTCCAGTCTCTACGGAGCACAGGTCGCCGCGGCGTATGGGGCTTCCCTTTGCCTTTGCCTCCCACTTTGCCCCGGCGCTGATGGATCAGGCGCTGGATCTCTATCGGTCCGGATTTCGTCCCTCCGATCAGCTGGAGCATCCCTACGCCATGCTCGGCGTCAACGTGTTTGCCGCGGAGGAAGAAGAGGAGGCTCAGACTCTCTTCAGCTCATTGCAGCAGGCGTTCATCAATCTTCGCCTGGGACGCCCAGGCAAGCTCCCGCCTCCCCAGAGAGGGTATGCCGAACGGCTGGGCATGCTGGAGCGATCCATTCTGGAGCAGACCCTGAGCTCCGCGGTGGTGGGTACCGAAGAGACCGTCGCGAAAGGGCTGGAGGCGTTCGCCGAGCGGACTGGCGCGGATGAGCTGATGCTTACCTCGCAGATCTTCGATCACCGGGCACGGTTGCGGTCGTTCGAGATCGTGGCCCGGGGAGTTGGGAAAGAAAGGACAGAAAAAAGGGGCGTCCCGGAGGACACCCCTTCTTTCCTGGCTCAAGACTCTTAGTCGTTCTTTTCGTTGTTCTTGCCTTTGTTCTTGGCTACATCCTCCCGGTTCTTCAGCGCCTCATTGGGATCTATGCCGAGCTGCCGCCCAAGGCGCTTGGCCTCGTTGAAATTCTGCTCCAATGTGGGCAGGCCGGCGTTGACCAACTGCCGCACCTGGGCCGACTGGCTCGCGCGACCTTCCTTCTGCCAGTAGCTCGTCTCATCGGAGTACTGCTGGATCATGGTGATCATGTAGGCTTTATCGAAGTTCTTGTCGCTCGCCTTCTTCAGGTTGGTGATCTTCTCCTTGTGCAGCGGGCCGAGGCCTTGATGCAGGGTCATGCCGTTCTGGGAGGCCATGGCGTTCCACTGATTCTGCAGCCCGTTGTGATCGGTGATGGCCTGCTCGGCGAACTGACGGACCTGCGGGTTCTTGGATCTCTGCCGCGCCAGCTGGGCCAGCTGGATCTGCATCTGATTGTCCGAGTTCACCTCGCGAATGAATCCGGCATCGGCTTTGATGTCGCCGTGGGCGCCACCACCCTGGTTACCGCCGTTCCCGCCGGCATAGTTCCCGGTGCTATCGGCGCCGACCTGGGCTCCGACCTGCTGGGCCAGGCTGAGATGCTGCTGCAGTACCGGGAGGCTGTTGGTCGCCAGGGTACGCACCTGAGCGGAATTGGCCGACTGACTCTGGGTCTGGAAGTTGGTCACGTCCCGCTGATGGGCGCGGATCATGAGGCTCATGTAGTTGCGATCGAATTCGGCGCCCGAGAGCCCCTGGAGCCGGTTGATCTGATTCTGGTGCCGAGAATCCATCGTAGGCGTGAAGCTCTGGCCCCCGGTGGACGCAACACTGGTCAGCTGATTCTCCAGGTTGTTGTGATCGGCCACCATCCGCTGGGCAAACTGCTTCACCGCCGGGTTGGAGGCCTTGTTCTGGGCCAGCTGCCCCAGCTGGATCTCCATCAGGTTGCCGCTGGCGGCCTCACGCACGAAGCCCATGTCGGCGCTGATGTCGCCCTGCGTGGTTACCTGCCCCGGCTGAGTGCTCACCGGAGGATTGGTAGTGGGATTCCGGTATGGCTGCGTGGCCACGGCCACTCCGCCATTGGCGCCCACCTGTCCACCTACCTGGGTGGCCAGGGTCAGGTGCTGCTGCAGCACCGGCATCGACGCGGCAATCATCTGCCGAGCCTCGCCCGACTTGGCTGACTGACTCTGACTCTGCAGGGTGGAGATGTCCTGCTGGTGGTGCTGAATCATCGAGGTCATGTACTGCTGATCGAACTGGGCACCGGAGAGCTTGTCCAGCCGGGAGACTTCGGCCTCATTCTCCTTGCTCATCGCAGGCTGGAAGTTGGTGCCGTTCTTCGAGACCAGGCCGGTGAGCTGGTTTTCCAGATTGGTATGATCGGTCACCATCTGCTGGCCGAACTGTTTGACGGCGGCATTGCTGGCCTTCTGCTGGGCCATTTGTCCCAGCCTCACTTCCATGATGTTGCTGCTGGCCATCTGGAAGATGAGCTTGCTGTCCTGGCTCAACTGGCTTATCTGCCCCTGCGCGTGGATCGGGGCGAGAGGCACGGCGGCAAGGGCGACTACCAGCCCGCTGGCCGCGGCCATGATTCTCGGTCCTGACATTCGACCTTCCTTTCGTTCAAGTGCTCGAAAACGCCCGCGCCACTCGGCGCCAATTCCTCGGGATACGGGGTGAGGATAGGGCTCTGGCCCGCCCTGAGATGTGATGGCAAGCACCACGTTCCCCACCTTCCGGCGCAGCGGTTCTAGCAACTCCCAGACCAAAATCGGGCCCAACGGGGCAAGTCGTTGTGAGGTGGGTATATGGGGTTCGTCGTCGCCGCTTCACCAAGGCCCCGAATGCTCTTCTGTGTCCCTCCAGGCCGGATCAGTGTCACCTGGCGAGTACAGGTGACGTTTCTATAGTTCTAAACCGTGCGTTTCGGTTCAGGCGCCTGACTTCCATCCAGAGATGCCCGTGGACTCGACTCTCTCCCGGAGAGCACTGCTCAGACAGGCCGCGGCTGCAGCCGCGGCGATGGCCTTCCCCACCCCGCTTCTGGCCTGCCGCCGGAAATCGCGCCTGCACGGTCCCGGCATCGCGGATACCGATCAGGAGCGCCTGCTCTCCTGGACCGACCATCTGCGTACCGAGGGGCTCACCAAGGCCCAGCTCCCCTTGGGCGCGCGCGTTAGCCGCGTGGGCGAGCTGGCCGGCGGCAGTCCGTACGTCCCGTTCACGCTCGAGGCGTACCTCGAGCACGGTGGGGCCCCCTCCGCTGAGCCGCTGACTCTTTCCCTGACCCGGTTCGACTGCGTCACCCTGGTCGAGGCGTGCCTGGCGGTAAGCCGGGTAGCGGCCACCGAGCAGCCGGCAAGCTGGGAGCAGTTTGGGCGCGAGGTGGAGCGGATGCGCTATCGCGACGGAAAGCGACTGGGCTACAGCTCCCGGCTGCACTACTTCAGTGAATGGATCACCGATGGAGCGCGGCGCGGGCTGGTGCGAGAGATGGGCCCGGAGCTGGGCGCAGCCGAAGACAGCCGTCCGCTTCGATTCATGACGGAGCATCGGGCGAAGTACCTGGCCTTGCACGATGACCACGTATTCCAGGAGATCCAGCGCATCGAGCGGGGCCTGGATGGCCGGCCGCGCCATGTGGTACCAACCAAGCAGATCCCCGCGATCGTCGACCGAATCCAGACTGGAGACGTTCTGGCTTTCGCCACCGAGATTCCGGGGCTGGACGTGACTCACTCGGCGCTGGCATACCGCGATCGGGAGGGAGTACTGCGGGTGTGCCATGCACCTCTGTCCGGAGGGGTAGTAGAAATCACCCGAACAACGCTTCCCGAGTACGTGGCTGCTATCCGCCGGGCCAGCGGAATTCTGGTGGCCCGGCCGCTTCGCGGCTGACATGGCCAGGAAGCAGCTCTCCCTCTTCGGCAAGAGCGAAACCTGGCCCGAGGGTTTCAGGTACCAGGCGAACGTGGTGCCTCCCGATGAAGAGGCGGCGTTGCTGGAGCAGGTACGAGGACTGCCGTTCAAGGAATTCGAGTTTCAGGGCTTTGTTGGGAAGCGGCGCACGGTCTCCTACGGCTGGCGCTACGACTTCAACGAGCGAGCGCTGCAGAAGGC
Source organism: uncultured Gemmatimonadales bacterium (assembly GCA_963825815.1). Classification (GTDB taxonomy): domain Bacteria; phylum Gemmatimonadota; class Gemmatimonadetes; order Gemmatimonadales; family GWC2-71-9; genus CAVVWJ01. The sequence goes on from CAWGVB010000030.1 coordinate 91,373, forward strand.
CGACGATATACCTTCCTTTTTGCACTCGCTTCGCGAGCGGGCCGGCGCATTTGCCGGGCTGCCGGCCTCCCAGTTTCAACAGGTGCTGGTGATCGAATACGGGCCGGGAGCCAGCATCGGCTGGCATAGGGACAAAGCGGTTTTCGGCGAGGTCATCGGCATCTCCCTCCTCTCCAGCTGCCGCTTCCGGTTTCGGCGCAAGGCCGGACCCGGTTGGGAGAGGGTGTCCCTGATGGCAGATCCGCGCTCGGCCTATCTGCTGAGCGGCCCCTCGCGCAACGAGTGGGAGCACAGCATTCCCGCGGTGGATAGCCTGCGTTATTCCATTACCTTCCGAAACTTCCGCGAACCTCGATAGCGCCGGCCTGCCGCATGATCGTTCATCTTCTCGATGGGACCTACGAGCTGTTCCGGCACTTCTACGGCCTGCGCCGCTTCACCAAGGGCACTGACCGGCCCTATGGCGCGGTGGCCGGCGTGCTCCACACGGTGCTGCAACTGATCGAGACCGGAGGCACCCATGTCGGGGTGGCCACCGATCACGTTATTGAATCCTTCCGCAACGACCTGTGGCCTGGATACAAGACCGGCGCGGGGATCGAGCCCGCCCTGCTCGCGCAATTTCATCCGTTGGAGGAGGCCCTGGCGGCAATGGGCGTGGTGGTGTGGCCCATGATCGAGCTGGAGGCGGATGACGCGCTCGCGTCAGCCGCGCTCCCTGCCGGACAGAGACGGATCAGTGGAGAAGGTCTGCATCTGGACTCCCGACAAGGATCTCGGGCAGTGCGTTCGGGACGACCGGGTGGTTCAGGTGGATCAAAAGAGCCGCAACATCAGGAACGCGGCTGGGGTTCGCGCAGAAGTTCGGGGTGGATCCGGTGTTGATTCCCGACTTCCTCGCCCTGGTGGGCGATGCGGCAGACGGCTATCCCGGCATTCCGGGTATCGGGAAAACCACGGCGGCCCGCCTGCTCAATCAATACGGGCCCATCGAGGACTTTCCGGCGACTGTTTTGGGCGAAAAAACGGAGCTGGCTCTGCTCTTCAAGCGTTTGGCCACCTTGATCAGCGATGCCCCGCTCTTCTCCAGCGTGGAGGAGCTGCGCTGGCGGGGACCGACTGCGGGTTTCGCCGCCATGACCGAGCGGTTGAAAGAGGGTCGCCTGCTGGAGCGGTCACTCAAAGCCCAGGTTGCCTAGCCTGTCGATTCCGGAGGTGCCCGCTCGACGGGTTATGGGAGGGGGGAAGCGGGGAAGGGGGGAAGGCGGGAGAGGCCACCACATCGCGAGGGTAAGACAATGCGTTTCATGGTGATCGTCAAAGCCGACAAGAGCACCGAAGCGGGGGTACTGCCGAGCAAGGAGCTGCTTACCGAGATGGGAAAGTTCAATGAGGAGCTGGCGAAGGCTGGTGTAATGCTGGCCGGCGAGGGTCTCCAGCCGAGCTCCAAGGGCTCGCGGGTCAGATTCTCGGGCAACAAGCGAACCGTCGTTGACGGGCCCTTCTCCGAAACTAAGGAGCTGGTCGCCGGGTTCTGGCTTTGGCAGGTGAAATCGAAGGAAGAGGCCATCGAATGGCTCAAGCGGGCGCCATTCCGCGAGGGAGAGGTCGAGATCCGTCAGGTGTTCGAAGCGGAGGACTTCGGAGCCGATTTCACTCCCGAGCTCAGAGAGCAGGAGGAGCGAATCCGCCAGCAGGTAGCGACCAAGAAGTAACCACTCGACGCTGCTGGCCTCCTAGGGGGCCAGCAGCGCCATGGCGGCCCGCTTGGTGGAGGTCCAGCCTGCCTCCTCCTTCTCCGCGTCGGCCTCGTTGGTGGTGTTGAGCACCGTCACGATTGCGGTGCGGGTGTCCGGCCTGAGATAAAAGAACGAGCGAAAGTTGGCCTGGTCCCCAGTGTGTCCCACCAACCGGTTATGTCCCCGCTCGAAAATGAAGAAAGAGAGTCCAACGGCACCGGGTATGTCGTCCTGGGAGCCGGTGGGTACCACCACTCGCCACATCTCCTCGAGCGAAGAGCGCCGCAGAACTGTCTCGTAGCGGTTCGCCAGTGCCGTGTCTCCCCGGCTCCCGCCGGTGAGAAAGCTCAAATAGACCGCCAAATCAGTGAGGGGCGCGTTCCAGCCGCTGTTGGGAATGGTGACCCCGGGATCGAAGTCCGGGCCATTTCCCTGCACCCAGACTCGATCTGAGCTGTCCCGCCGGACCGTGTAGTTGTTCGAACGCCAGTGGGCGAGGTGATACGGCGTGGTCCCGAAGTAGCTCCAGCCGAGCCCCAGGGGCGTCCAGATGTTCTTCTGGATGTAGCTCTGATACGGATCTCCGGTGAGCTGCTCGATGACCCGAGCCAGATATATGAACGCCGGATTGCTGTAGCCGAACCGGGAACCCGGCCGAAAAATGATCTCCTGATAGGGCATCATCGACACCAGCTGCTCCCAGCGGGTCGGCTCGAACGGCTCCCAGGGCAGGCCCCGCCTGTAAGGCCAGGTGGGATCCTGGAAGCCGGCGGAGTGGGAGAGGAGCATGCGGATGGTGATCTCATCGATCGACCCGAAGCTGTCGTGGACCTGCCGCAGCTCCGGCACATAGCGGGTGATCTTGTCGTCCAGCGAGAGCTTGCCCCGGTCGCGCAGCTGCATGATGGCGATCGCGGTGAGCGTCTTGGTGATCGAGGCCCAGTGGAAGATGGTTCGCTCCTCCACTCGCTGCTTCCGCTCCCGGTCAGCCCAGCCGTACTCGTGGTGAGCCGCAATCTTCCCATCATTCAGAACAAGCGTGCTGGCGCCGACTACACTGTCGCCCTGAGCGAAAGCATCGAATGCCCTGATATAGGCTGTCCAGCCGGCCGGCTCAGCCACAGCGCTCCTCCGTTGGGCCACCCCTGGCTTGGCCGAAAGCACCACCATCAATGGAATCAGCGCTGCGCAGCGCATGATTTTCCCCCGTTCTCCTTAAATTGGGACTCGTGACCGTTACTGACACACACCGCGCCATAGACGCCGTCTGGCGAATCGAATCGGCCAAGCTCATTGCCGGGCTGACCCGCCTGGTTGGAGACGTTGGCCTGGCCGAGGACCTGGCTCAGGATGCGCTGGTCGCCGCACTGGAACGCTGGCCGGAGTCGGGCATCCCGGAGAAGCCGGGGGCCTGGCTCATGGCCACCGCCAAGCATCGCGCCATTGACCAGCTGCGCCGAGGCAAGATGCTGGACCGAAAGCACGTGCAGGTCGGCCACGAGATGGAGATCCGCCAGGAAGCCGCGGTTTCCGATCTCGACGCGGCGCTCGATGACGATATCGGCGATGATCTGCTCCGGCTCATGTTCATGGCGTGTCACCCGGTGCTGTCGACGGAAGCACGAGTCGCACTCACCCTCCGACTGGTGGGCGGCCTCACCACCCCGGAGATCGCGCGGGCCTTTCTGAGTTGCGGAGCCGACTATCGCGCAGCGAATCGTTCGCGCCAAACGTACCCTGGCCGACGCTCACGTGCCGTTCGAGGTTCCCCGGGGCAGCGAGCTCCAGGCTCGTCTATCATCGGTGCTCGGCGTTCTATACCTGGTCTTCAATGAAGGCTATTCGGCTACCGCCGGAGACGACTGGATGCGTCCCCAGCTCTGTGAAGAAGCCCTCCGACTGGGGCGGATCCTGGCGGAGCTGACCCCGCAGGAGCCGGAGGTCCATGGCCTGGTGGCGCTGATGGAGATCCAGGCCTCTCGGCTCCGAGCCCGGACCGGTCCACGGGTGAACCGATCCTCCTGCTGGAACAGGATCGGGCCCGATGGGATCAGCTGCTGATCCGGCGGGGTCTGGCGGCGCTTGCGCGGGCCGAGGCGTTGGGCGAGCTCCCTGGGACCGTACGCGTTGCAGGCGGCGATCGCCGCGTGTCACGCGCGTGCGCGAGTGGCTGAAGAGACCGACTGGGCCCGCATCGCATCATTATACGAACGGCTGGCGCAGCTCACACCTTCTCCCGTCGTGGAGTTGAACCGTGCGGTCGCAGTGGGCATGGCATACGGGCCGGCCGCCGGTCTGGAGCTGGCGGACAAGCTGCTGACCGATCCCGTGCTCGAAGAGTATCATCTGCTGCCCGGCGGTCCGGGGCGACCTGCTCAGCCAAGTTGGGCCGGAATGAGGAGGCCCGGGGCGAGTTCGAGCGTGCGGCCTCGCTGACCAGGAATGCCCGGGAGCGCGAGCTGCTGCTGCAACGAGCCGCTTCCTCCGGAGCCGAACCGTGCCACTCACTCCGCGTCGTGAAAGATGATGCCCAGCGTGTGCCGCCGGCCTGAGCGGATCCGGCTCACGCCGTGGCGCAGGTTGACCCGGTACACTCCGCGGGAGCCCTGCACCGGCCGCTGCCGCACGGTGAAGACAACTCCATCGCCCTGGCTGAGAGGCACCACTTCGGCCCGGGACTGCATCCGGGGGCGCTGCTCCGTCATCACGAATTCACCCCCGGTAAAGTCCTGTTGCGGCCGGGAAAGCAGGATGGCGACTTGCAGCGGGAAGACGTGCTCACCGTAGACATCCTGATGGAGACAGTTGTAGTCCCCTGCCGTGTAGCGGAGGAGAAGCGGGGTGGCCCTTCGCTGCCCTGCCTGGTGGCAACGCTCCAGAAACTCGGCATGGCTACCGGGGTATCGCACCCCGATGCCCATGGCCTCGTTCCACCGATTGGCGATTGGGGCCAGCTGCCGGTAGAGACTAGGTGCGGAGCTCGGCAATGAGCGGCGGTAGCGGGTAGTCGAAGTATTTGTACTCGCCCCGGCCAAAGCCGTGCCGCGCCATCACAATGCGCGACCGGAAGCCATCCTCCTGATCGTAGAGGGCGGCCAGTTGCCCGCACTCCTCCGGGGAGATGAGCTGATGCAGCACCGCGTTGCCCTGGATGTCGAGATCCCGCTCCAGCTCCAGCCAGCTGTATGGCGCTGCCATACCGCGGGCGCGCTCACCGCTGGGACTCCCGATCCAGCAGCATCCGCTTTCGCTCGAGTCCCCAGCGGTAGCCCGTAAGACTGCCACCTTTCCGATCACCCGATGACAGGGGACCACCAACGCCAGCGGATTGGTGGCGCAGGCGCGAGCTACCGCTCTGACCGCCTTGGGCGCTCCGATCCGGCTGGCCACCTCGGTATAGGTGGTGGTGGTGCCCACAGGGATTTCCCGTAGCGCCTGCCAGACCCGCTGCTGGAAGGTGCTGCCGCGGAGATCGAGCAGGAGGTCGAGAGGCCGGCCGGGGGCTTCGATCAACCCAATCACCTGGGACAGGTACTGAGCCAGCTCCTGGTCCCGCCGGAGCAGAGCGGTTCGGGGAAACCGATTTTCCAACTCGCGGGTAACGGATTCCGGATCGTCGCCCAGGAGAACGGCGCAGACCCCCCGCTCTCCCCGGGCGACCAGGACGGAGCCCATCGAACAATGGCCGATCGCATAGTGGAGCTCGGCTGGCTGCCGAGCGATGGCTGGAGCGTTCATTGATCGTCCTTTCAGTTTCAGGTTCGTTCTGCTGACGATCAGTTTACCAGCCCACGCCCGAGGTCGCGCTCCGGTTCTTGCGATCAAACTCCTCGGCGGCGCCGAGCCGACTCTGCCCGCATCCGTTGCATCGCGTCGGTTTCCTGGGCCGCATAGCGCTCTTCCCTCCAGGGATCCGCCCTCAGGTGATAGCCGTTCTGCTCCCAGAACCCGGGCGCGTTGTGATCGAGAAACTCAAACCCACGCACCCATTTGGCGCTTTTCCAGAAGTACAGCCGGGGTACCACCAGCCGGCAGGGACCACCGTGCTCCACCGGCAGCGGGATGCCCCATCGTGCCGGTACGCCAGGAGAGCATCCTCGCTGACCAGGTCCGTCAATAAGAGGTTGGTGGTGTAATCCGGATCCGCGTGGACCATCACCGCGCTGGCCTCGGGGAGGACTCGTGCCCGACGAAGAATTTCGGAAACCGCCACTCCTTCCCACCGATTGTCGAAGCGGCTCCAGCGGGTGACGCAGTGCACGTCGGAAGTCACCTCAACCCGGGGAAGCTCGAGGAACTCCTTCCAGGTCCAGGTCACCGGCTCCTGAACCAGCCCATAACAGCGAAAGGTCCAGTTGGCGAGATCCAGCCGAGGCGTCTCGCCATAGGTGAGGACCGGCCATTTCCTGGTGAGCACCTGCCCGCGAGGCAGCCGGTCCTGGGTAGCCCTTTCCCCCATTTGGAGCTCCGGTTCGGAAACTCAGCCAATCTAGTTGACAACCTTTCGGCCTGGCGGCGTGTCAAAGACCCCTGCAGTCAAGAAGCCATCAGCCGAGGAGTAGTATGCTCAGCGGAATTTCCATCCCGCTTGCTTCTATAATGCTTGCCACCCTGCAGAACCCCATGCCCGCCCAGTCTCGCGATTCGCTTCGTGCCGGCGGCGCGCACGCTCACGCCCGTGAGATCCGTGCTGCCCAGCTGGAGGGTAGCGTCGAGATAGACGGGCATCTGAATGAGCCGGCGTGGGCGCCGCGCCGAGCCCGCGTCGGGGTTCACCCAGACCGATCCGATCGAAGGCGAGCCGGCCACCGAGAGCACCGAGGTGCGAGTGCTGATCGGCACCGATGCGCTCTACATCGGAGCTCGGCTCTACGATCGCGGGGCCGGGACGGGTCAAGGCAGTCCTGGCCCGCCGGGACGACGATGTCGAGTCGGACGAGCTCGACGTCTACCTCGACACCTTCCACGACCATCTGAGCGGAGTCCGGTTTCGGATAACGCCAGGAGGCGCCATTCTGGACGGCATCCTGGGTTCTTCGGCGCAGGGAAGCGATGAAGACGATTCCTGGGACCCGGTCTGGGAGAGCGCCGCCCAGGTGGACTCCCTCGGCTGGACGGCGGAGCTCCGCATCCCGCTCTCCCAGCTCCGCTACAACTCCACCGCCAATGGCATCTGGGGCATTCAGCTGTACCGCAAGATTCTGCGGAAGGGCGAGGAAGACTGGTTTTCGTTCGTGCCCAAGAGCGAGTTCGGCGGAGTCAGCCGCTACGCCCATCTGGTGGGCCTGGGAAAGCTGCGGCCGCAGCGGCGGGTGGAGCTGGCGCCGTATCTGCTGGCTCGGGCTGCCTACCAGCCTACGGTAGTGGGCGACCCGTTTCGGAGCGGGCACGATTATAACGGCTCGGCCGGGCTCGACCTCAAGTACGGTCTCACCAGCGATCTGACTCTCAGCGCCACGGTGAACCCGGACTTCGGCCAGGTCGAGGTTGACCCTGCGGTGGTGAACCTCAGCGCATTCGAGACCTTCTATCCGGAGAAGCGGCCCTTCTTCGTCGAGGGTGCCGACGTCTTTCGCTTCGGCGGGATTCGGGCCAACAACAGCTTCAACTTCCCGGAGTCCTTCTTCAGCCGCCGGATCGGACGGGAGCCGCAGCGCAACCTCGAAGGCGATGGGGTGAGCTACCTCGACCGGCCCAGCGAGACCTCGATCCGTACGGCCGCCAAGCTGACCGGGCGCACCCACTCCGGCTGGTCTCTCGGCGTGCTGGATGCGGTGACCGCCGGAGAGCAGGCGCGCTACGTAGACGACTTGGGGGCGAGGGTGACGGCCCCGGTGGAGCCGTTGACCAACTATTTCGTGGGCCGGGTGCGCAAGGATCTTCGAGAGGGCAATACCACGCTCGGCGTGATCGGTACTGCGGTGAATCGGGACGAGGGAGATGCTCAGCTCATGTCTCTCTTGCGGAGTAGCGCCTACCTGTTCGGCGCCGACTTTACCAACTCCTGGTCCAATCGCGCCTGGTCGCTCGACGGCTCCGTAGGCATCAGTACGGTCAGCGGCAGCCCGGACGCGATTGGTCGAACCCAGCGGTCGAGCGCGCGGTACTTCCAACGGCCCGATGCCACCAGCTTCCACTACGATTCCACCCGCACCTCGCTGACCGGCTACTCCTATCAGTTGGCTCTGGGCAAGAACAGTGGGCGTCACTGGCAGGGCGGCCTGGTCTATCAGGAGGTCAGTCCCGCCTTCGAGTCGAACGACCTTGGCTTCCAGTCTGATGCCTCATCCCGCGGCATCTCCACCGACCTGGAGTACCATGAGCATCAGCCCGGCAAGGTGTTCCGTAACTATCAGATCTTCCCGTTTACCAACCACCAGTGGAACTTCGACGGCGATCTGATCTTCGGGTCCTACGGGCTCATCTTTGCGGCCCAGCTCAGGAATTTCTGGGACTTTCAGCTGCGCGGCGACTATGCGCCACCGATCTACGATGACCGGCTGACCCGGGGTGGACCGCTCGCTCGACAGCCGCACTCCCGCGACGTGCGGGTGACGGTGAATTCGGACACCCGAAAGACCACCCGATTGACGGCGAACTTTACCCAGTCGTGGACCGCGGCCGACGAGCATCAGACCAAGGCGGACCTGACGCTCAGCATGCGGCCCTCGTCGGCCTTTCACCTCAGCCTGGGCCCTGCGCTCACCTTGAATCGGACTCAGTCACAGTATGTGACCACGGTGGCCGGACCCGGTGGCAACCGCGACTTTCGGCTCGCGTTACGTCTTTGCCACACTCGATCAGCGCGAGCTGTCCATGATTGCCCGGCTGGACTGGACCTTCACTCCGACGCTGAGCCTGCAGTTCTTCTTTCAGCCGCTCATCTCCGCCGGTGACTTTACCGACCTGAAGGAATTCTCCAGTCCCCGGAGCTACGACTTCTCGGTATACGGCCGAGACAAGGGCACCATCACGCCAACCAGCGAAGGAACCGCAATCGATCCGGGCGACGGAGGAGCTTCGTTCACTGTTCCCCCCAGGATTTCACCATCCGCTCGCTCAGGGCCAACGCGGTTCTGCGCTGGGAGTGGAGCCCCGGGTCGACGCTGTTCCTGGTATGGCAGCAGAACCGGGCCAATGACGACTCGTTCGGAAACCTGCAGCTGAGCCGGGATGTGAACGCGCTCTTCGCCGGCGGCGAATCACGGAACGTGCTCGCCGTCAAGGCGAGTTACTGGCTGAGCTGGTAAGCGCTACCGCTTCTTCCCCGATGCTGGCTCCTGCCCCGCGCCGAGCCCCATCACTAGACCCAATGGGATTACGGTGTGTACCAGCCGGAGTAACTTGGGACCTATGAGTTCCAAATCCGGAGACATTACCGGAGCAGAGCCTCCGATCGAGCCGATGCTGGCCAAGCTGGCCGACACCCTGCCGCCGGAAGGCAGCTTTCTGTATGAGCCCAAGTGGGATGGCTTCCGCTCGATCGTATTTCGCAGCGAGTCCGACGTGTACATCCAGAGCCGGGACCTGCGGCCGTTCGATCGCTACTTCCCCGAGCTGCATGACAGCCTGCTGAAGGAGCTGCCTCCGGGATGCGTACTCGACGGAGAGATCGTGATCATGACCCCGCACGGGCTCGACTTCGACCTGCTGCAGCTCAGGCTCCATCCGGCGGCCTCGCGGGTAGCCAAACTGGCGAAGGAGACGCCGGCCTCGTTCGTGGCCTTCGATCTTCTGGCAGTAGACGGGAAGAGTCTGATGGATGCTCCGCAGCAGGAGCGCAGGCGCCAGCTCGAGCGCCTGGCGGCGAAGCTGGGCCCTCCGGTCTACCTCACCCCCACGACCACCGACCGGAAGAAAGCGCTTCGATGGCTGGATCAGTTCGAGGGCGCGGGGCTGGATGGCGTGATCGCAAAGCCGGCCGACAGCCGCTACCAGCCGGGCAAGCGGGCCATGCTGAAGATCAAACATGTGCGCACGGCCGACTGCGTGGTGGCAGGGTTCCGCTGGCACAAGACGGGAAAGGGCGTGGTGGGATCGTTGCTGCTGGGTCTCTACGATAACCGAGGCATCCTGCAACACGTCGGCGTGACCTCGTCATTCACCATGGCCATGCGGCGGCAGCTCGCGACCGAGCTGGCCCCCCTCCAGAAAAACGCCTTCGAGCACCATCCGTGGAAGGACTGGGCCCAGGCAGATGGGAGTGAAACCGACCGCATGCCGGGCGCCCAGAGCCGCTGGAGCGCGGGAAAGAATCTCTCCTGGGAACCGCTTCGGATCGAGCGGGTGGCAGAGGTCAAATACGATCACCTGCAAGGCGACCGCTTCCGCCACGCCACAACGTTTCTCCGCTGGAGGCCGGATAAAGATCCGAAGGACTGCCGCTACGATCAGCTCGAGGTCACCCGAGCCTACGATTTGGACGAAGGTCTTCTCGTCGGGGTCGAGCGGCTCCTGAACCGGCCGGAGGTCGGGCGGGACGTGCTGCAGGTTCACCCGGATCCGGGTCCAGGTGGTGAATCGTCCGCGCATGGCGTCGACCAGCACGTCGGCGGGCTCCAGGTGTGAAGCGGCCTGGGGATGCCGCTCCTTCCAGCGCTCCAGTCCGGCGAGCGCGTCTTCCTTCCGCTGGGCGCGGCCGATCTCGATCAAGGGAAACTTCGAAGTTCGCCGCTTGGAGGGCTGCACCCGGGCCGGCTCACCTTCCTGTTTCTGGTAGTGGGGAGGCCAGGGGGCGTCGCCCAAGCCCTCGCGCTCGTGTTCGGCCGACAGCTGCAGCAGAAGCTCGAGTGATCCGGCGTGCTGGTCGATGGCGGCATGGCGGTCGCCGATGCTGGCAAAGCGGGCCGGCATGGTGGCCAGGGTAAAGTCGCCCGGCTCACAGGTCTCCACCTCTTCCCAGCTGAGCGGAGCAGACACCGGCGCTTCGGGCTTGGGGCGGACCGAATAGGCGGAGGCCACGGTCCGGTCCTTGGCGTTCTGGTTGTAGTCCACGAACACCCCGTGCCGCTCCTCCTTCCACCATTTGCTGGTAGCGATGGCTGGGCGCGCGTCGCTCCACCTCCCGGGCCAGCGCCAGAGCGGCACGCCGCACCTGATCGAAGCTCCACCGGCGCTCGATCCGCACATTCACATGGATGCCGCGCGAGCCCGAGGTCTTGGGCCACCCGGTCAGGCCGAAGTCCCGGAGCGTCTGGTTCACGACTCCGGCGACGTCTCGCACCTGCTGCCAGCTCACTCCGGGGACCGGATCGAGGTCGACCCGGAGCTCATCGGGGTGCTCCAGATCGTCGGCCCGGACCGGATGAGGATGCAGCTCGAGGCAGCCGAGGTTGGCCAGCCAGGCCAGGGCCGCGGCGTCCCTCGGCACCACCTCATCGGCGCTCCGCCCCGAGGGAAAGCGGAGCGAAACGACCTCGATCCAGGGCGGCCGGGATTCCGGGGCGCGCTTCTGATAGAAGTGCTCGCTGGCGATGCCGTTGGGATAGCGCACCAGCATGTTCGGCCGGCCGCCGGCGCCGCGGAGAGCTCCGTCGGCGACGGCGAGATAGTAGCGCACTACGATCGAGCTTGGTGTACTTCCGCTCGGGAAAGAGCACCTTGCCCGGATTCGTGACTGCGACCTCGTGCTCCCCGATCACGAGCAGCTCGGGCCCGCTCCTCTTTGAGCTTGAGGACTTGCTCCTCGGTTTTGTCATACCGGAAAGGATACTCTTGCCCGGGAACTCTGTCCCGGTCCCGGCTTACGGGATGTACAGCTCGCTTTCGCGCGGCTCCAGTGGCGGAGGGGGACCGGCTCCCTCACTTCCACCTACCGCCAGGAGACGGAAGTTGCCGTTGAGGCTGACCCGAACCATGGCGTCGTGCGCATGCGCCGGTGACGCCCGGGCGCTCCAGGTATTGGTGTTGGGGTTATAGGCGTAAGTGTGCAGCCCGTCGCCTCCGCTCACGGTCACGAAGAGCTTCCCTTGTAACACGTCGGCAATGGCCGCTCCAGCCGTGGGAATCGGAGCCAGCGACTTCCAGCTATTGGACCCGGGGTCATACACGTCCAGATTGGCGACCGGATCGAAGCCGTGGAAGCCGCCGACAACGTAGAGCTTGCCATCGATGACTCCGGCTGCGCCTCTTCGGTGGTAGTGCGGCGCCTGTCGCCGGCTGGTCCAGGTGTTCGCATCCGGGTCATAGCGGTAAAAGCGCCGGGTGGGCTCCTCGGCACAGTAGCCAGCATTGGGATACTGGTCGCCGGAGCAGGCACCCGGAAGCACGTAGAGCTTGCCGGCAATCACGCCGGAAACTCCTTCGGCACCGAAGATCGGAAGGTCCGCCTTCCTGATCATCCGGTCCCTGCCGTAGTCATAGGCCCAGACTGCATTGGTGAAGCTGGAGGGCGTCTCGACCGCATTGTAGCCGCCGGTGAAGTAGATCCGGCTTCCCAGTTTCTCGGCTCCATTCGAGCCGAATACGCCGACCCGCGACACCATCCGGGTCCAGGTATCGGTGGCTGAATTGTAGGCCGTTACGCCAAAGCCGGTCCCCCCTTGACCATCGGTGCCCCCCATGAGGTACACGATGGATTGGCCGGCGGAGTTGGGCGCCATGGCAGCAAAGGCGTCGAACAGACCGGGAGCTGGATAGGCGGCTTTAGGCGTCCAGCTGTTCGCAGCCCTTAGCGCCGCTTGGATGGGCGAGGCATCCTCGGAATCGGCGGGCTGGGTCGGGGTATCCGCGGTGCATCCCAGTATCCCGAGCGCCCCTAGGCATGTGACCAGATTGAAAAGCTTCATGGACCTGCTCCTTTCGAGAAGCGGTCGCGGTGAGCTACAGAGATGTGATTTTGCCGCGGCAGGATCAAGCAGGAGTCAAGCCGATCATTAACCAGAGTCCCCAGCCGATCAGCAGCAGGCCAGCCGCCCGACCCATCAGTCGACCTCGGGGGAGGAGTCTTTCGACCAGCACGAACACTGCGATAGCAATGACCCAGAGGAGGTTCATGACGCCGGCAACGAAAAGCAGCGCCATCAAGGCCCAACAGCAGCCTACGCAGTAGGTCCCATGTTCGAGTCCCATCCGGAGGGCACCCCAACTGCCCTCCCGCCAGTGATCGCCGAAGAACCCCAGGGGAAAGCGGCAGTGAGAGAGGCACGCTCCCTTGGCCGGCAGCCACTGATAGATGCCCGCCAGGACGAGAAGTCCTCCACCCAGGAGCGGGCTTGCGGCGGCCATGGCCGGAGAAAGGAGGGCGAGCCGGTGCAGCTGCCACTGCGCGACAGCCGCGATCGTGGCGTAGAACGCCCAGACCAGGAGGTACCCGAGGGTAAACACCGCGGCCGACGCGGTGGGGACGTGGCGGACCTGCCGTTGCCGGGCGACGCCGGCAAAGAGCAGGATCATGGGAGCGGCCGAGGGGATCATCATTGCCACCATCATCACGATCCACATCGGCACCAGCCAGAGCAGCTCAGGTCCGGTGGGCGCGCCCGGCATTGGCATCGCCATGCTCGCCGGCATGCCGGGGGACATCGTGCGACTCATGTGGACGATGTATCCCCACGCCAGAGCGGCCAGAAAGGCGAGGCCGCCGGCCACCACCAGCCGGTCCCGGCGGAGGACCTGGTCGATGAGCCCTGGACCGGCCGTGGTGCTACTCATCAGGGGGATTTACCGCTGATTGGTCCAGGTCGTGATGGCGTAGCTGGCAAATCCGCCCCCGTGGCGGAACTTGAACGGACCGTAATCGACTACGAGCGCCTCGGTGGTCGCGATGTTGCCCGTGTTCCAGAAGAAGCCACCCTTGGGATAGACGATCTGCACCTCCTTGTACTGACCCGATACGGCATCGCGGATGGGGGTTTGCCGCAGCTCCAGCACGCCGGGAATTCGATAGCTCGAGCGGGTGCCGTCCACCTTCATCTCGATCGGCTTGCGCACCGGTCCTTCCAGCACCGCAATCGTCGCCGCCAATGCCTCGAACGGCATCCCTCCAGCCTGACCCGAGAGGATCATGGCGATCGCCTCGGCCTGCTTGTCGCTGGCCTTGTCGTCGATGAACACCGCGACGTTCCCGTTCCCCTGGTGGATGGCCTTGGGATAGTCGATGGCCAGCACATAGCGGACGCCATCGAGCACAATATCGCCGTACTTCCCTTCCTTGACCTCTCCTCCGATCAGGGCCTCACAGCCCCCATCGTTGGAGGTGGGGAAGCCGGAAAACTGGCAGCCGCAGGCGGTGTCGCAGTTACAGGCTTCAATGTTGTGAACCGTAATCCGGTAGGGCACAGGCGCCATCTGTCTGCCTCCTGACGAACGAGTGGTGAGACCCCAGGTGCAAGAACACCCCCAGGCTGGCCGAGCACCCGGCTTACGGGCCAGATACGATATGTCGGATAGGATGCGCGGGGAAGAACGTCTGGAGTGATTCCCTGCGGGTCAGAGGTTCCTGCGTGCCGAGGAGCCGAGCAGCCCGGGTCCGGAGCCTTACCGAAGCTCCTGACCCGGAGCTGCCCGTCTGTCGGCTACTTCTTGACCTCCAACTCTACGACCTCGGGGTGGCCATAGGCCCCCATCCCCAGGGTATGCGTGATCTCCACGGCGTTCGGCTTTGACGTCACGACAACCAGCGCCGATTCGTTGGGATCGAACATGCCCAGGACTTTTTTCAGATCCCCTTCCGACAAGTGGGTGTTCCCGGAGCTTACGGCGTAGGCCTGAGCCGAGTCGCTGGGGTCGCTCAGGCGGGCAATTGCGCTGTCCACCGTCTGGCTTGACTGAACCCCGGTTACGGAATTGCCCCGATGGTGCCTCAGCCGGGCGTCAACCTTACCTGCCGGATCTTTGATGAGAACCGCATAGGCTTCGATCTGGTCCTTGGCCGACGTACTCATGCGCTTCACAGCGGCCTCGGCCCCGGTTGTGTCATGCCAGACCGCGAAAACCATCTTGACCGGTTCCTGGGATTGGGCCTGCACCGTCCATGGGCTGGCAACCAGTAGAGAGGAGGCAAGTGACAGGTACCACGCGCGATAGGTGCTCATTGCTCTTCTCCATCAAGTTGGAAAGGGGGGGATGGTTTTCACGCCGTGTCCAATTTAGGAACAGAAAACCAGTTCCGCACCTCGATGTTAGTGTAGGTACCGGGCTGACCTAGCCTTTCGTGTAATTGGCCGGCATTCCCGGGCTCAGCATTTTTGCCCCCTATTGGGTTTTCTGTGAGCTTCGGCCTAGGACTCGCGTGGACTCACGGATACTGAAAAAGTAGGCCACCACGGTCTCTGCCACCCGCCCCATCCAGTCGATATTCCACCCCTCTGACTTCTCGGAAGGCAGCGAGGTGGCGTTCGCGCACGCGCTCAAGATCGCGCTCGCGGCCGGAGCCGGGCTCGACATGCTCCACGTGTCGGAGCAGCGGGATCTGGGCTGGACCGAGTTCCCCGGTGTCCGCGGCACCCTCGAGCGCTGGCAGCTGTTGCCGCCCAACAGCCCGCGCAAAGCCGTTGCCTCACTGGGAATCGATGTGCGGAAGGTCGTGATGAAGGACTCGGATCCGGTCCGGGCGGCGGAACGGTTTCTCGAAAAAAACCCTACCGATCTGGTGGTGCTTGCCGCGCACGCCCACCAGGGCCACATGCGCTGGACTCGCAGTTCGGTGTCTCAGCCGATCGCGAAGGCAGCCTCTGCCGCTACGCTGTTCCTGCCTTATGGAGGCGAGGGCTTCATCTCTCAGGCCGACGGGAGCTCTTCTCTTCGGAGCATCCTGCTGCCGGTTGACTCGGCACCCCGGCCGGAACCGGCAATAGAGGCCGCCTGGCGGCTGGCGTGGGCCCTGCACTGTCCCGAAATCACATTCACTCTGCTGCACGTGGGCCGCGGCGAAATTCCCTCCGTCGAGGCCGAAGAGCAGCCCGGTTGGACCTGGAAGAAGGTGACCCGGGAGGGCGACGTGGTGGATACCATCGTTGCCGTGGCCGGGGAGTGCGCGGCCGACCTCATTGTGATGACCACGGCCGGGCGCAACGGATTCCTCGATGCGCTGCGCGGATCCACTACTGAGCGCGTGTTGCGCAGTGGTGTCGCACCCCTCCTGGCCATTCCAGCCGCCGCGCTGATGTAACCGCCCTTGTCTCCCCGCCGGCTCGCGGCTGCCCTCGCCGGCCTTGCTGCCCTCGGTGCCGGGGTCTGGATGGTCCTGACCGTGGGCAGCCCCTTCCCTCCACATACGCTCACCATGGTGACCGGACCCCCGGGGAGCGCTTACGATGAGCTCGGTGCCCGGTACCAGGAGGTGCTTCGGCGCGCAGGGATCGATCTGCGGGTGATCCGGACCGAAGGGGGAGTGGAGAACCTTGCACGCCTGAAGGACCCTGCCTCGGGGGTGAAGGTTGGCTTCCTGGAGAGCGGACTGACAAACCAGAAGGAGTCTCCAGACCTCCTTTCACTGGGCACCGTCTCGCTCGAGCCCCTCTGGTCCTTCTTCCGCGGCGGAACCCAAGGGAACGGAGCCCGAGCAAAACTCACGAGCAAGCGCATCTCGATCGAGCCCGAGGGCAGTGCCACCCGAGTTCTGGCTCGAAGGCTGCTGGCGCTCAACGGTGTAACCGAGACCAGCGTCGTGTTGCTCGGCCTCCCGCCGGAACAAAGCGCCGAAGCGTTGTTACATGGGGAAATCGACGGCGCCGTCATGCTGAGCTCGTGGCGATCGCCGGTGGTGCGGAGGCTGCTGGTGGCCGACGGCGTTGTGCTCGAGAGCTATCCTCGCGCGGACGCCTACGTCGCGCTGTTTCCCAGTCTCTATAAGGTGGTGCTCCCCACCGGCGTGGCAGATCTGGCCAGGAATATTCCGCCCCGTGACGTGACGCTGCTTGCCGTCGAGACGAGCTTGGTGGTACGGAAGAACCTCCACCCTGCGTTGCAGTACCTCCTGCTCGAGGCTGCGTCCGAGATCCATGGTGGTCCGGACATCTTTCACAAAGCCGGCCGATTCCCCGCAGCCGAAGCCATCAACCTGCCCTTGAGTACACCGGCACGGGAGTTCTATCAGTCCGGCTTGCCCTTTGTCTACCAGGTCCTGCCACTCTGGTTAGCAGGCATAACCCAGCGTCTGCTGATTCTCCTTATACCATTGTTTGTACTGGTATTTCCCGCGATCCGTTTCCTGCCGGCCATCTACTCATACATCATAGAGCGCCGGATCTACAAACTTTACGGCGAGTTGATGATGCTGGAAGCAGAGTTGGACCGCGGCTCCGGACCAGCCCCATACGATCTGGTCACAAGGTTGGAAGATTTGGCAAGGCGGGCAAACCACCTCTCGGTCCCGCTGCGCTTCTCCCAGCGGTTGTTCATCCTGAAGAGCCACATTGCTCTGGCCAGGGAAGAGGCGGGAAGGCGGCCCGCTGCAATGCCCACCGGTGCCAGGGTGTAAGGCCAGCTCAGGGCTGGTGGGCCGATAAGTCAGGAAGGGTTAGTCGCAAGCGGCAGTGAGACAATGATGGTGGCGCCGGGTCTGGGCGGAAGCGCTGAGGCGGGAGTGCCACGGCCCAGACCAAGGTCCAGTGCCTTCTTGAGCACTGGAGGCAGACATTTGAGCTGGTCAAATATCGGCGGGGCGTTATGGGCGGCCCCTTACTCTGGAGGAATAGCGATGCACCGCATTCATGGCATGGCTCGTGGCCCCGTATTTGGTTGTCAGTTCGGTGCAGGCTCAGACCACTGCGCAGCCGGCCTCGGCCACCACAGCGTCAGCCCCCTCGCTAGAGGATGCCCTGAAGAGCTACCGGGCTGACATGCAGGGCACGAGAGCAGACATCATGGCAAAGAACCTGACGCTCAGCGCCGATCAGGCGGCCAAGTTCTGGCCGGTTTTCCAAAACTACCAGAAGGAGCAGAACCTCATCATGGACGCTCAGCTCAAGAGCATCCATAAGTATGTGGAAGGCTACAACACGTTGGACGACGCCGGGGCGCTGGCCATGCTCAACGCCCACCTCGATCGGGACGCCAAGATGACCGCCTTGCGGAAAAAGTGGCTGGCCGAGTTCCAGAAGGTGCTGCCCACGAAGATGGCCGTACGAGCCATGGAGATCGATCGCCGACTTTCCCTGGTGGCCCAGACGGAAGTGGCCGCGGAGCTCCCGCTGGTCCACTGAGCGTGCCCAGCCACGTACCCTCTTCCTGTAACAGAGAGGCGCCACACCAGATACTCTGATGTGGCGCCTCTCTTTTATCCCTCGGAAGCCGGCGGTGTTTCCGTTACTTGCCGGTTGACCCCTGCCCCGCCGCCGCGGCCGATGCGGTGACATTCACCCCGATCGAGCCAGCGGTCTGGGTGGCAAGACTGAGGCGCTCCTGCAGATCGGGCAGCATAGTGGAGGCTACCTGTTTCAGCAGGTGCACCTTCCCGCTCTCGGATTCCCGCTGAAATAGCCGTACCTCGTCGGCGTGCTGGGTGACCATTTCGGTCATGTACGCCTTATCGAAGGAGGAGCGGCCCATCCGGCTGAAGCGGTCGAACGCCTGCTGGTCCTGTCTCAGGAGGACCGGTGCCGGGAAGGCAGCCTGCTTGGCTGCTGTGGCCAGATCCTGGTTGGTCTTGGAGTAGTCGCTCGCCATCCTCTTGCCAAACTCCACCACGGCCGGGCTGGAGCCCTTCTTTTCCGCGAGCTTCCCCAGCTTCACCTGCAACAGACCAACGCTACCGGCTGTCTGAATGAAGACACTGTCCGCCGCCAGCGACGCTGGCTGCTGGGCCGCCGCGGGCTTAGCGCCTGCGGCAGCGCCGAGCAATAGACCGGCCACGGCTGCGGGAACGAGCAATTTGACGGCCATTTCCTTCATCCTTTCCCTGGTGTCGTTTTCTACTCATCGGGGGTCACTAGCCTTGGACGGCCGGTTGGCCCAAATGGTTTCGTCGGAGACTGGGCGCAACCGTAACAGTCGTGCGACTGTCCAATGAGAGCGGAAGAAGGAGTGGCGCAAAACGAAGAGACGCGACCGGCCTGAGCTCGATCGCGCCTCTGATTGTCTTTCCTGGGCCCCGGGCCGGGACGCCCCGATCTGAGAACCCTATAGCCTGGTGCTATGAACCTCTGGTGTCCGCCGAGGCTGGACGTGGCCAGGGCGGGACCCGCCACGCCTCTTCCCGTTGCCTGCTCCCGTGTCATCCGGGAATACAGCGAGATCTCCGGATCAAACAAAAATCGGAAGAGGAGCCGGGTCCAGGAGGTGTGGGCGGCCAAATCGGCATAATACTCGGGCGCGATCGCACGGATCTGAGGCAGGCGATGCCACGGGACCGAGGGAAAGTCATGGTGTTCGTTGTGGTATCCGACGTTGAACGTCAGGAGATTCAGCTTGCCGTAGTAGCTGAAAGTCTCCTGATCACCGCCATCAACGAGGTAGTGCCGCTGGATCCAGCGGGCGCCCAGTGGATGCAGGCCGATGGAAAAGAAGAACGCCAGCACCAGATAGGCGAACGACCGGGGGCCCCACATCAGATATACGGCCAGGTTGACGCCGATCTGGATCGCGAGGTTCGTGGCGGTCCAGGCGTCTAGCGGTGGCACCGCCTTGACCCGAAACGAGCGCACCGCCTGGAACAGCGGATAAAACATCAGCCAGAGCGCCTTCCGCAGGGGTGAGCGGCCGACCAGCCGAGCCTCCCAGATGCTCGGTATATCGGCATCCAGGTCGTAGACGCCCTGAAACGCGTGATGCTTCAGGTGGTACTTCTGAAAGGAGAAGGAGCCCGGCACAAACAGCGGAAGGTTGGCCACGATCCCGGTGAGAACATTGGGCAACCGCCGGCGAAAGACGAGACGGTGGGCGCATTCATGGATCATGACGAACAGCCCATGGCTGGCGAACGCCCCTACGGTGTAGGCCAGTGCAAGTACAAGCCACATCGACCGGTCTGCCACAAACCAGGCCACGCCGAACTGCAGGCTCACCAGCCCCAGGATGCACCAGAAGGTGACCGGGCTCGATCCAATGAGGCTCCGAATCTCAGGATGGCGGCGGAGTATCTGTTTGGTGCGGTCGCGGTGAGGCTCGGGGCCGGCGGAATATGAAAATGCGGACAACTGCTCGGACAAACGAGCTCTCGTCGTCAAAGAGGGAGGGTCCTTCGGGAAGGCAGTCTGGGTAAGCGGACTGCGTGGTGCAATATACCGGGCTGGAGCGTCGGATACTAGCCGCGCGTTCTGCTCCCTTGCTCTTTGAGGTCCACAGGGCATACGTCCACTGAGGACGGCCCGCCTCAGGTTCCCCATTCTCCAACGCCTTATCGAGACCCCCATGTTCCTGCTTAGCTTGGCTCTCCTCACGCTCCCGGTCGATAGCGCGGTGGTGCGAGACATAAAAGTCGCCGATGGTGAGACCCTCCGCACGACTTCAGTGGGGACCGGTCAGCCCATCGTTCTGATTCCCGGGATCTTTGGTGGAGCGTTCGGCTATCGAAAGATCACCGGGCCACTGGTAGCCCAGGGATACCGTACCATCGTGATTGAGCCACTCGGCTACGGCTTCTCCTCTCATCCCAAGGATGCGGATTACTCGTTCGGGGCCCAGAGCGACCGCGTGGCTCGCACCCTCGATCAGTTGAGCATCAAGCGCGCGCTCTTCGTCGCCCAGTCCAGCGGCGCCGCCATTGTCTTTCGCCTCGCGGTCAAGCGGCCCGACCTGGTGCGGGGTTTTCTCTCCATCGATGGCGGGCCGGCCGAGAGCGCGGCCACGCCGGGAATGAAGAAGGCATTCAAGTTCGGCGGCGGGCTGGTCAAGCTCACCATGGACGAATCCAGGCTGAGACATGAGGTGCGGCGTGAGATCGTGAAGAACTCGGGCGACACCAGCTGGGTCACCGACGCGGTGGTTCGCAGCTACACCGCCGGCCAAACCGCCGACCTCGGCGGGTCGATCGATGCCTTCCACGAAATGGCCAAGTCAAAAGAGAACACCTCGCTGGCCGATCGGCTCCAGCATTGCCTGGCGCCCGTGGTGCTGCTGGTGGGAACGGTGGATCACCCCTCAGGCGTACCGGATGAGCAGCGGCAGCTGCTCAAAACCAAGCTTCGGGCCTTCAACACCGAAACCGTACGGGGTGCCGGCCAGTTTATTCAGGAGGAGCAGCCGGCCGTCGTGCTCTCGGCGGTAACCCGGCTGAACCGGGTGGCGCGCTAAAGCAGGAGAAATCCATTGCCCTGGTTGGCAGGTTATGCTATGTTTGCTTCCAGCGAGGACAGGGGACTGGCTTGGCGCCGGTCCCTTTTGTTTGGGCGATAGTTCCTGGCGCAGTAGCGCCGCTGTCGCCGGCCCGCGTGGGGGCTGAACCCACGCATAACGTAGTCGGGAGTGCGGCACGTCCGGCTCCGATTACCAGTCTCAGGAGTAGGAAATGGCACGCACCACCGGCACGGTCAAGTGGTTCAATGACGCGAAGGGCTTTGGATTCATCACGCCCGAGGACGGTCAGAAGGACTGCTTCGTGCACCACTCGGCCATCTCAGGCCAGGGCTTCAAGAGCCTGACCGAAGGCGATCGAGTCGAATTCGATGTCGTGCAGGGCCAGAAGGGCCCCGCGGCAGAGAACGTCGTAAAGATCACGAAGTAAGTCTTCGTTGATTTGGATGACGGCCGGCTCCCTCTGGGGCCGGCCGTTGTTTTTTGGGTGGCGCCTACCGCTTCTATTCAATTGAACCGAAACAGCGGTGGGAAGCCGATGACGACGATCGCGGCCCAGAGAGAGTACGCCGGCAGGTACGCCGTCTGCCAGCGCTCCAGGCCGGCAAAGGAGCCGCGGCCGCGCAGAAACCGGACGTAGAGCACGGTGGACCAGCCCAGGTTCACCAGCAGGATCACGTTCTCGCCCAGCGCGGCCACGCGGTTGGGCGTGAAGCCGAACTCCGAGATCCGGGCCCCGATCGCCGCCAGGGCGAAGGCATCGGCGACCAGCGCGCTGACGAGGAGCAGCACCAGCAGCAGGTCGAAGGCGCCGGGCGGCGTCTCGCGGGTCGCGCGCGGAGATGGAGTAGAGCAGCAGGCCCAGCACCAGCACCAGCAGCAGGTCGAAGGCGATCAGCGCATTGCGCTCGATGTCGATCCCGCGGCCGGTCCAGACCATGGTCCCCAGAAAGGCCAGCAGGGTCAGCGCGAACAGCGGGGTGAAAATCCGGGTCAGCACGGGAGCCATGTTCTCGATCACGCTCTGCTTCGCCTCGACCAGCCAGGAGCCGACGATCACCGCCCCGGCCATGCCGCACGGCACCAGCCATTTCTGGACCAACGGCTCGGCATCGATCCCGATCGCCTGGAACATCCCCATCGTAAAGCCGACGAGCACGCCGCCGCCCAGCGCGATCAGCGCGTAGTAGATGAACAGCTCGCCGGAGAAGCGGACGAAGTCCATGCGCCCGGCGCTCTCGCCCCAGCGTCCCCCCGCGTAGGCGACTCCCACGAGCAGCCACAGCGCGATCGGCAGGTGCAGCACGGTAAGCACCTCCGTGTCGCTGCCGGGCTTGAAGGGATAGACGTTGGCGAAGAGGACCGCGGCGCCGAACGCCAGCGCCAGCCACGTCCAGGTGCGCGGGCTCAGCCGCCGTTTCCAGACGAAATAGCCGGTGAGAATGGGAAGCACGAAGAAGCTGACGTTCCGGAATAAGGCCATGTCCGCGCCCCACTCCAGACCGAACAGCGACGGTACTTTGACCGCCAGCGCCGCGAGTGCCGCCAGCGCCAGGACGACGATCGTCTCGGTCTGCTCCTCGGCCTCCGGAGCGGACACCGACAGCCGGCGACATCACCAGCTGCTTCCACAGCCGCTCCGAGTGCTCGCGGGCGAACTCGTTCGAGATGGCGTCCAGCGCACCCATCCGCTTCACCGCCACCAGGAACGCCTCGTTCTCCGAGAGGCCGGCGCCACGCAGCGCAGCCACCTCGCCGCGCAGGTGATCCTCCAGCTCCTCCACGTCTACCGGCCGTATGGCCTGCCGGCGGCGAAGGTAGCTCCGCCACTGCTCGATCTGCTCCTCGAGCGAGTGGCTCGACCGCGGCTTCTTTGGCCGGCTCAGCCATGGGACGGCCGCGGTGACAGCGCTGACCGCGCCGGAAGCGAGACCGTGCGCCAGATGTTACGCAGCGCCGAGTCCACCATCTGCCACTGCTGGCGCTGCTCCACCAGCTGTGCTTTGCCCCGTGCCGTGAGGTGATAGTACTTGCGTTTGCGGCCCGTCTCAGAGGTGTCCCACTTGCCCCTGATGTGACCCTGCCGCTCGAGCCGGTGGAGCACTGGATAGAGCATTCCGTCGGTCCATTGAAGATCTCCGCCGGAAAGCTCGTTTACGCGCTTGAGAATGGCGTAGCCATAGGAGTCGCCCTCGGCCAGGATGGCGAGGACCAACGGTGTGGCGGAAGCGGCGACAAGATCCTTGTTGATGTCCATGACTTTCTTCCGCAAAGGGACGTCAGTACCTAGTTGTACTATACATTGTTCTTCTATGTATGTCGAGGGCGACCGCCATGGCAAGCGCTGACTAGCTTGTCCAATCCCGCCGTCTCATTTTGCAGTACCCATGGCTTCAAGCTTGCCGGATTCCCCCGAGTCGGTTCAGGCAGCCCTCGGCGACCGCTATCGCGTCGAGCGCGAGTTGGGCCGCGGTGGGATGGCCATTGTCTACCTCGCCCACGATCTCAAGCATGGCCGCCTGGTTGCGCTCAAGGTCCTGCGCCACGAGCTGGTGGCCGCACTCGGGCCTGAGCGCTTTCTCCGGGAAATTGCCGTTACCGCCGGTCTGCAGCATCCCCATATCCTTCCATTGCTCGATTCGGGAACGCTGCAGCTGGTCGGAGCGCCCTACTACGTCATGCCCTATGTCCAGGGCGAGTCACTTCGCGACCAGCTGGGACGCGAGCGCCAACTGCCGTTAGCGCAGGCCCTGCAGATCACTCGGGACGTGGCGGCAGCGCTCGGCCATGCTCACGCACACGGCGTAGTGCATCGCGACATCAAGCCCGAGAACATCCTTATCTCCGGCGGCCAGGCTGTGGTGGCTGACTTCGGTATCGCCCGTGCCCTCTCCGCCGCGGGCGCCGAGCGGCTGACGGAGACCGGCCTGGCACTCGGCACACCCCACTACATGAGTCCCGAGCAGGCAGCCGGCGATCCTCGCGTAGACGGGCGGGCGGACATCTATGCCCTCGGGTGCGTTCTCTACGAGATGCTTGCCGGAGAGCCGCCCTATACCGGGCCTACCGCCCAGGCCATCATCGCCAAGCGCATGCTGGAGCCGGTACCCCGGATCCGAACCGTCAGGGAGAGCGTTCCCCAAGAGCTGGAGCGTGCCATCATTCGGGCGCTGGCCAAAACTCCGGCCGACCGGTTCGGTACCGCACAGGAATTCGCTGACGCTCTCTCCCAGCCGACAGGAAGCGCGCTGGTGTCTGGCTCGAGTGGCACCGGGCGAGGCTGGCGAGTCGTGGGGACGCTGGTGGCGGTTCTGGCAGCGGCCGCGCTTGTCCTTCGTCTCTGGTCCGGGCGATCCGGAGCAGATGTCAGTCCTTCAGCCTCACGCATCGCAGTCATGCCATTCACGCCGAGCGGGTCCGATACCGGACTTTCCCGGCTGGGACGCGACCTGGTGTTTACCCTGAGCGCAGAGCTGGACGGCCTGGCCGCCATCCGTGTGGTGGACGCCCACACCGTGCTCGCCCATTCGAAACCGGATGGACTCTCCTCTCCCGCCGAAGAAGCGGCGCTGGCCCGCCGGTTCGGGGCCGGCAGCATCGTGCATGGCAGTCTCGTACGAGAAGGCGCCGGTGTGCGCCTGGACTTCGTTCTTCGTTCGACCGACAGCAGCGCCACCCCGCTGGCTCGCGCCTCGGTCTCCGGCGCCTCCGATTCAGTAGCTGCGCTGACCGACTCCGCGGTCCACGTTCTCCTGCGACAGGTCTGGACTCGGGGATCGGCCCCTACTCCCAGTCTCGAGGCGGCACTCAAGACCCGCTCGGTTCCGGCCTTGCGCGCATTCCTGGAAGGGGAACGACAGATCGTCGGCGGTCGGTGGGACAGCGCATCGGCTTCATACGGTCGCGCCAGAGAGGCGGATCCAGCCTTCTGGCTGGCCTACGCCCGGCAGCACTATGCCCTGCAGTGGTCAGTAAAACCACCGCTGGAAATGCTGATCGACTCACTCCAGCGCCATCGGTTCGAGCTGCCGGAATCCGAGCGTCTTTTGGCCGAGGCGATCATGCTCTGGTCGCGCGATAGCGTCGCCCTCGCCCTCGACCGCGCCCACCAGCTCACCGAGCGAGATCCCAACTCCTGGTTCGGGTGGCTGAACTACGCCGACCAGCTGTTTCACAACGGCCCGATGCTGGGCCGCTCGCGAGCCGAGGCCCGGGCTGGATTCCTGCGGGCCCTCGAGCTCAATCCGAACCTGATCCCGGTGCACGAACACCTGATGCTGTTGGCGCTCGAGAACAGAGACACGGCTGCGGCCGGCCGCGGCCTGCGGGAGCTCACCCGGCTCGACGCCGGCCCAAGCCTTACGGCCGACGGCTACGGCAACAGAATGCTGCAGTTTCGCTTTCTCGCTGCAATCGAGCGGGGCGATAGCCTGCTCACTCGGGTGTTGGCCGACAGCATTGCCCTGGACCCCGAGCCGGAAGCTGTGCCGGATGGGAGCTTTTACGACGCATATCGCCATGGCCTGCCGGCCGGGCAGATTCAGGTGAGCGGGAAGGTGGTCCAGTCAGGGGCACGGCCGGCTCGCCGAGCAACCCATGGTAGACTGCTGGCACTGTCGTGGGTGCAGCGGGGGGCGTGGGATTCGGCGTTGGTCGCCATGGACCATTTGGTGGCCAGCGAAACCGATTCGACTGCGGCCCTCGAGTCGTATGGGCTGGCGGTCGTGGGGGCATGGCTTGGAGCCATAGAGCAACGTGAAGCCGAGCTGCGGCGCCAGGCTGCCGTGACGGTGGCCGGAACGAACGGCCCGGGCCGCGCAGAAGTGGCCTGGCTCGACGGCTTGGCCGCGGCGGGGCGGCGCGACCGGGGTGCGCTGACCGAGGCGCGTGCAGCACTTCGTGCGAGTGGAGACTCCAGCGCGAACGCCCTCGATCGCTCCCTCGCGGCCTTTGAGGCTGCGCTCACCGGAAACCCGGGGGCCGCCGGTAGATCGATAGCGGACCTCGAGTCGCAGGAAGCGGCGCTCTCCTCTCCGGATTTCCGGCGCCATCCCTACACGATAGGCGTTGACCGATTGGCTGCCGGACGATGGCTGGCGGCTTCGGGTGATTCCCCAGGGGCTCTTCGGCTGCTGACCTGGGTGGATGGCCCCTATTTCCTTCATCCCAGTACGGTATACAGCCTGATGCTGAGGCCTTTAGTTGACCTCGAGCGCGGCCGGATTGAGGAGCAGAGCGGACGCGCCGGTTCGGCCCGGAACTACTACCGCGAATTTCTGAGACGCTATGATCGGCCAACGACCAGCCATCGGGAACTGCTGGAAGAAGCCAAAACCGCCCTGGTCCGGTTGACCGGACGACAGGATTAGCGCGATAGCGCGGCTAGCCGACAACTCCGGGCGCAGCCATCTTGGACGATCCCATTCTGAACTGGCCATCTTGCGAGATAACCTGGCAGGTATTCAAGCCGCCCTGGTGGATCGTTACCAGGTCGAACGTGTGCTCGGCAGGGGCGGCATGGCGACGGTCTATCTCGCGCGCGGTCTCCACGACGAGAGCGCCATCGCACTCAAGGTGCTCCATCCCGAGCTCGCTCCGACCGTGGGCGCCGACCGCTTCAAGCGGGAGATCCGCGTGGCCGCCCAGTTGCAGCATCCCAACATCCTCGGAATCCTCGACTCGGGTGAGACGCCGGGCCCCCCCGAAGCGGGGGGTGGGCAGCTGTGGTTCACCATGCCCTTGGTCGAGGGTGAAAACGTGTATGAGCGGCTCCAACGCGAGCACCAGCTCCCGGTTGACGAGGCCCTCCGGATCGGTACTGCGGCAGCCGCCGCGCTCGCCTACGCCCACGAGCAAGGCGTAGTTCACCGCGACATCAAGCCCGACAACATCATGCTCTCAGGCGATCGGGTATTGGTCGCCGACTTCGGCGTGGCCCGGGCGGTGAGCGAAGTAGCGGAGAAGCTCACCGCCACTGGCATGATCGTCGGAACCCCAACCTATATGAGTCCCGAACAGGCGAGCGGCGATAAGGCGATCGACGGCCGGAGTGATATCTTCGCGCTCGGCTGCGTGATTTACGAGATGCTCGCCGGCCAGCCACCATTCAAGGGGCCTACCCCGCAGGTCACGCTGATGCTCCGGTTCACGGCTCCTCCCCCGCCGCTCCGGCCGCGGGTCCAGATACCCGAGCATGTGGAGACCGCGATCGTCCGTGCTCTGGCCAAGGATCCGGCGGAGCGCTACGGCACCCCCGCCGAGTTTGCCGACGCTCTGGCCGGACGGGAGACGGCGGCCCCACCGGACACGAACCTCTCGGCCAAAAAGGGGTGCGCCGCCATTCTCCTATTGGCCGCGGGAGTTGCAGGGATGGCTACTCTGTTGGGAGGGCTGGTCTGAACTGGTCACAATAAGGAAACCGCCCACGCAAAGGCCGCGGGCGGTTTTCCAATGATGCTTGGCTCACCTACTCATTACTGCTGGGCTATCGGACCGGAGGTCACCCTGAACTCGTCGCGCCGGTTGCGGGCCCATGCCGCCTCTGACTCCTCCTGATCGAGCGGCTGTTCCTCACCATAGCCTACAGTCTCAACTCGGTCCGACGAGATACCGAGACCGGCCAGGAAACGCTTGGCGGCGGCTGAGCGCCGCTGGCTGAGCGCGAGATTGTATTCATCGGAGCCACGCTCGTCCGCGTGTCCCTCGATTCGAAGCGAGAGGCTGGGAGTGGTGCGGAGCACTTCCGCCTTCTCCTCCAGCGCCTGTCGCGCGGCGGCACTTAGATCGGACTGATCGAACCCGAAATAGATCCGCTGCTCCAGGACCGCGCGGTGAGCGTCATCGAGCAGTCCGTCGGGAATCTTCTCCATACTGACCGGAGTGTACGGGATCGTTGGGGTGGACGAGGGAGTTTCGAGCTGGGGTGTCGGCTCGTCAACCCGGTTGCGGCTTCCGCAGCCTACGCTCAAAGCACCCAGGGCAACCAGAAATCCGGTTCGTCTGATGATTCCATGCATAATCGATATTCCTTATGAAGTGTTTGTACCGGCGCAGGCTGGATCGGGTCGCCGGACGAGAACGAGTTGCAAGCACCTGCAGCTTGAGCGCCAGATCTAGCACCAGATCTCTGCCCGATCGCGTAGAAATCACATCGAATCAGCGCGAGCACTGGTTGCCTGGCAGATTACGTGCCGAGTGTTCGAGTTTTTACTGGAAAGACCAGCTCGCGGAGGACCTACTGGAGGAGAGTCAGCACCACGGCCCTACAGATGAGGACCGCCCTATCATATCCGGACCACGATCTTGCCCACGCTCCGCCGCGACTCCATGAGTCGGTGCGCCTTGGCCATGTCCCCGAAGGCGAAGGTGGCCCCTACCACCGGCCGAATTCCGTGCGCCGCCACGAACGCCATCAGGCTTTCCCAGTACCGCGCGAGCCGCGGCGGGTCGTCCAGGAGATAGCCGATGTGCGTTGCCATGAAGCCATACGATCCTGGTGCGAGGGACCGGATATCTGCCTTGGGGAGATCGCGCCAGGTGCGGAGCCAGGAGAGCGGATTCCACCGATTCAGGGCGAGGCTCGCGAATCCGGCGGATACCACGCGGCCGTACGGAGCAAGCACTGGCCAAACCGCGCGGAAGACGTCGCCGCCGACCAGCTCCAATACCACGTCGAAGCGGTCCCGCCCGGCGGCCGCTCGAAGTCGCCCCTGAAAGTTGGCACCTCGGTAGTTCACCGCCGACTCGGCGCCGAGGGCGCGGATCCCCTCGAGCTTCGGATCGCTCCCGGCCAATCCTGTGGTGGCACAGCCGAAGCGGGTCGCGATCTGGACGGCCGCGGTTCCGACGCCGCCGGCGGCGGCCGTGACGAGGACGCGGTCGGTTGGGCGAAGCCGGGCCACCTCCATGAGCGCCACCCATGCGGTGAGGTAGTTCACCGCGATCGCGGCATTTTCCTCGATTGAATAGTCGGCGATGGCGGGCAGCGCCTGCCGCATCGGAACGACAATTTTCTCCGCATACGCGCCGTGCTGCGCTCCGACGATGACCCGGTCGCCGATTGCGCATCCCTCGACGTCAGCGCCAAGCGCGTCGATCGTGCCGGTCGCCTCCATCCCCGGCGTGTAGGGCATGGCCGGTGCCCACCCGTACAGACCCTTGCGGGAGAGGACTTCGGCGAAGTTCAGCCCGATCGCCTCGATCCGGACCCGAACCTCTCCCGGGCCCGGCGTCGGGTCGGGAACAGCGCGAAGGCGCAGCACATCCGGCCCGCCGTGCCGGCTGAGGACGATCGCCCTCAGCGGGCTGCGACCATTCGGACCGAGCCGGAATACACTCTCGTCATGCGCGGATCCTTACGCAGCCAATACATCTGAGCTCGCACGATGCTCCGACATAGATGACTCCTACAAACGCAGTGACTCAACCAACAAAAAAAAGGCGACGGCCAAGTGGCCGCCGCCCCGTGAATGGCTTTTGCCTAGTCTTCGTTGATATCCACTTCCACGACCTCGGGAGTCCCCTGCCCACCCATCCCCAGGGTATGCTCCATCTCCGAAACGTTCGGCTTCGGCGAGATGAGCAGCACCGCAGAATTTCCCGGTTTGAGCATCCCGACGACCTTCTTCAAGTCCTTTTCGGATAGGCGGCTGGCGGGCCCGTTCGCCGGCGCGTAGGCCTTGGCGGAATCGGCAGCATTCGCCGGCAGCGCGCTCAGCCTGGCGATTGAGGTATCGATGGTCTCGCTGGCCACCATGGCCCGGTCGGAGCCGCCGGCCTTATTGTGCCGCTGCTTTACCGTCACCTTGCCGGACTTGTCTTTCACGATGACGGCGTAGGCCTCGACCAGGTCATAAGTCTTCTTGTTCATGTTCCGCATAATGGTCGCAGCCGACCCTGGGTCTCCCCAGACGGCGTAAACCATCTTGAGTGACCATCTTGAGCCCATGCCGACCAGGGCATGGCGACTAGCAGAAACGTGGCAAGTGACAGGTACCACGAGCGATACGTGCTCATGCCGTCCTCCAAAGAGTGGGTGGAAGTGAGGAGAGAGAGAACCCCGCTGGGTCGAATTTAGGGAGACGGGGCCGGGCCACCACCTCGATGTTAGTGCAGGTCCCCCTTTCTGAGCCCGTCAGCAGTAAGTGCCGCTCGGGCCTACAGCCGCTCCGATCCTGGAACCAGCTCGGCCGCAGGGGACTGATGGCACTCGGTCGCACCAAAGTCCAGTATCTCACCCTCCGTCTCGCCACCATTTTGCTTTTTCGCCAGGGATGTTCAGGGCTCGGCCTGCTGTTACTCGATCAGCAAGATGATACATGAACGCCCCTCCTCGTTGAGACCAGGCTCCCAAGAGCATCAGCGCAGATCCAGCGAATGGTCCAGCGAGTGCGGGATCGTGACATAGCCCCGGGCCGTCGTGGCGGCCCACACATAGCCATGATGTGCAATCATTCTACCAGGAGATGGAGCAATGGCTGGGAAGAGCGTAGCGCCGGGGCCGGCTGAGCCGAAGGTGGCCAACAGTCGCCGACAGCGGAGAAAGCCCGAGCACGGGTCTGAGACTACAGTGAACTCACAGGAAAACCGAGAAGGACGTCGATAAGCTGATCCACTGTCTGGCCGAATGGACTGAGGATATGCGAACAGCACGCTGCGCAACCCCAGAAGCACCCGTGCGCAGAAAGCAATCCCCCTCCCACGCGCGAAGGGCTGTTCCTACCGTGTCACTGGCGCGGTTCTATCCGCGGGGGAATCCTCTCACCCTATCGATGGAGTTTAAGGATCGGGACGGCGCGGTTTGGTTGGCGTACGTCGAGGGCACTCCAGCGGCTCCGCGGCGGCGACGGGGACGCGCCGCCGTTCTACGGAACGCCACCTCCGCTTCGACTCGGTAACCGAGTCGCTATTCACGTCCCTTGTGCCAGCGGGCTCGCCGTTCCTGGCGGAGGCCCGACTCCAATCCCTCTTGGACGAAGCCCAATCCGACCCGCCCTTGGCCTTGACCCACTCCTCGCCGGCGCCAGCTAGCTTGAGCCTCAGGTATCGGCGGATTAAGTGGCCCGCTCGGGCCGTTGAATCGGGTCGTGACTCGATAGCTGGCTGGACTCGACGGTGGCAGCAGACAGCGAGTGGCAGGGAGGCACTGCGCAGCCATTTCCGCGAGCTGCTGTCCGGAGCCGCCAACACGATGCACGGGATTCTCGAGGTCCTCGTGAACCAGCGGCCAGCTCGGCCGTAGGCAAACCGCCGGCCCGGCGCAGGCAGCTCAGCTCAGGGGTTGCCGCCGGAAGATGAACCCAACCAAACGGCTCCCGCATCGCATCGTGGGAGCCATTCCGCCTACAACATCTCCGAAACCGGGTTGAGATCGCCCTCCCGAAACCGGCTCGGCCGGAGAGGACTGACGTCCAGCGTCGAGGCCGCGCCGTCGCTGATTACCTCGGCCAGGAGCTGGCCCAGGGCCGGCGCATGCATCACTCCGTGCCCCGAGCAGCCATTCAACAGGAACAGGTTGGGGCAGCCCGGGGCAGCGCCGAGAATGGCGTGCTTGTCGGGCGAGACCTCGTAGAGTCCGGCCCAGCAGGCATTCCGGTCTATGGCCGCGCGACGCACGACCGGCACCCGCCGGTGCGCCTTTGCGACCACCGCCTCGATCCACTCATCATCTACGCCAGTATCGAATGGTCGTCCCGGCACTCCCGGCGTGGGCCAGAGGAGCAGAATCCGACCCTCCCGCACCCGCAGATGAAAGCCGTCGGTCGTGAAGATGGTCATCGGCATGCTGTCGGGCAGGAGGTCGGTCGGTGCGGTCGCGGCCACCTGTCGCCGGAGCGGCGCAACCGGCAGATCGAGACCGGCCCACTGCGCCACTTGGGCGGCCCACGGACCGGCCGCGTTCACCACCGCCGCCGGGGAAACCGGACCGCGCGAGGTCTCCACCACGGCTACGCGATTGCCTGGCCCGAGCCTGAGCCCAGTGACCTCGACCTGCCACTCCAGCTCCACCCCCAGCCTCCGGGCCGCAGTCAGATACCCTTCAAGGATGCCCAGGGGACGGATGAAACCGTCGCTGGGGCAGAACGCTCCTCCGATTACCTCATCGAGAGCGACTGCGGGATTGAGCCGCGCGATCTCCTCCGGCCCGACCTCGACCGCCTCGGTCAGTCCCTGCTGGTGCTGAACTCTCCGGGCGGCCCGGAGTACCTCGAGCTCGCTGGCGGTGGAAGCGAGCCAGAGGTAACCCGCCGGAAGGTATCCCGCATTCCCGCCCGTCTCCTCCGTGAAGCAGCGGAGCTTCTCGCGCGAGAGCAGCGACAGCCGCACATTGATCGGCGTGGCGTATTGGGCTCGGAACCCGCCGGTCGCCTTGCCGGTGCTGCCCTGACCGGGGCTATCCGAGCGGTCGAGCACCAGGATCTCGCGCCAGCCGCGGCGCGCGAGGTGATACGCCACGCTCGCGCCGATCACGCCGGCACCAATGATGACGACCGAGGCCGTCCTCATGCGGTGAAGACGTGCTCCGGATGTCTGAAGCTCTTGAACTCGAGCGCGTTGCCGCTGGGGTCGAGGAGGAACATCGTCGCCTGCTCTCCCGGCTGTCCCGCATAGCGGATTCTGGGCTCGAGAATGAAGGGAATTCCCGCGGCGCGGATGCGATCGGCCAGAGCCGAAAACGCATCCCAGTCCAGCAGCGCCCCGAAATGCGGCATCGGCACCTGGATGCCCTCGACCTGCCCGGTGTTCTCGGTCGGCATCACCGGGCCGGTGGTGTGCGCCGAGATCTGGTTTCCGAAGAAATCGAAGTCGACCCAGGTATCGGTACTGCGTCCCTCGGTGCAGCCGAGGATGTCGCCGTAGAACCGGCGGGTTGAGGAGAGATCCCGAACGAAGAAGGCGTAATGGAATGGTTGCGGCATATGTGGCGCGCACGTGGCGTGGAGGAGGTCAGCTCACTTCGGAGCCGGCGGTTTCTGCCGCGACCGCATCCGCTCGAGTTCCTGCTCCCGTTGCTCCTGCTCGAGCTGGACCAGCCGGTACGCCACGTAATACTTGTAGATATTGGCGACGTAGGTGACCGTCTCTGCGCCGATGCGCCGGGCCGCGACCAGCTCGACGTTGTTGCGCCACACGTTGGGGTTGAGGCCCAGCTTTGCGGCCTCCGACCGAAGCCGCCGGACCCGGCCCGGTCCCGCGTTGTAGGCGGCAAATGCGAGCAGCGTCTGGTTCAGGGGATCGATCGAATCGGAGGCGAAGTATTGGTCGATCATCAGGCGAATATACTTGACGCCTGCGTGAATATTGGGGTCGATCTGGTTGATGTCGCCAACTCCGAGCTCCTCTCCGGTGGCCGGCATCACCTGCATAACGCCTACCGCGCCCACCGGGCTTCGCGCGCTCTGCTTCAGCCTCGACTCCTGGTAGCCCTGCGCCAGCACGAGCAAGTAGTCGAGTGAGTACTGGTCGCCGTATTTCCGGAACAGCTCCACCACCTGCTTGTACCGCTTGGTTG
>CAWGVB010000031.1:0-53444 GCA_963825815.1 uncultured Gemmatimonadales bacterium
CACTGAGACCGTCGTGCTCATCCTTGCCGGTAGATCGGCCCAGCACGAGGATCAGGAGCACGGCTCCCAGAGTGATCGCGATGTCCGCAAAGTTGAAAATATAAAATCGTGCCCCACCGACACCGACGTCAATAAAGTCCACAACCCCGCGGTGCTGACCGGAGGCGGTCAAGCGCGTTACCGAGTGCGCCTCCTGTCACTAGAGCAAGTGCTGTCGCGGCGAGTTCGCGGTCCGGTGATAGACGATGATAGAGCACTCCGAGCAGCAGCAACGCCGCTCCTGCCAGGATCGAGAAGCCCACCCGGAAGTGACTCCCCAGCGAAAGACTCATCGCAGCGCCAGGATTGTAGGTCAGCGTGAACCGGACAATGTCGCCGAAGACCGGGTGCGGAACATGTGCCGGCGCCAGGGTCGCCTCGGCTACACGCTTGGTGGCGCAGTCGGTCAGGACGATACCAAGGGCCAGGGGAAAGAAGCAGCGTGGCTTCCGCGTC
This sequence comes from uncultured Gemmatimonadales bacterium, assembly GCA_963825815.1. Classification (GTDB taxonomy): domain Bacteria; phylum Gemmatimonadota; class Gemmatimonadetes; order Gemmatimonadales; family GWC2-71-9; genus CAVVWJ01. The sequence continues at coordinate 496 of CAWGVB010000031.1, forward strand.
CACCGCATTCTCAAGCCCTCCGATCCTGGGGGTGTCCGCCTAACGGACCGCGCATCAGCTGCGGCGACTTCTTAACCGCACAGAATTCAACGTTCCTTCCTACCTAAAGCGACCGCCAGCTGCATGCGCATGTTAGGCGGTGACTCGCACGTGAAGCTCGTGCTCAGGAGGTGGCTGCAGTGGCATGCGACCAAACGACTCGCCACTCTGCTCCCTGACGCTCATAGAGGTCGGTATGCCAATACTGCTGCCGCGGTATGTGACGGCCCTGCACGACGATCTCGAGCTGCGGTGATCCGATACCGGTCGCAGCTCGAGATCGTCGTGCAGGGCCGTCACATACCGCGGCAGCAGTATTGGCATACCGACCTCTATGAGCGTCAGGGAGCAGAGTGGCGAGTCGTTTGGTCGCATGCCACTGCAGCCACCTCCTGAGCACGAGCTTCACGTGCGAGTCACCGCCTAACATCCGCATGCAGCTGGCGGTCGCTTCAGGTAGAAGGAACGTTGAATTCTGTGCGGTTAAGAAGTCGCCGCAGCTGATGCGCGGTCCGTTAGGCGGACACCCCCAGGATCGGAGGGCTTGAGAATGCGGTGGACGCGGAAGGCACGCTGCTTCTTTCCCCTGGCCCTTGGTATCGTCCTGACCGACTGCGCCACCAAGCGTGTAGCCGAGGCGACCCTGGCGCCGGCACATGTTCCGCACCCGGTCTTCGGCGACATTGTCCGGTTCACGCTGACCTACAATCCTGGCGCTGCGATGAGTCTTTCGCTGGGGATCACTCCCGGGTGGGCTTCTCGATCCTGGCAGGAGCGGCGTTGCTGCTGCTCGGAGTGCTCTATCATCGTCTATCACCGGACCGCGAACTCGCCGCGACAGCACTTGCTCTAGTGACAGGAGGCGCACTCGGTAACGCGCTTGACCGCCTCCGGTCAGCACGCGGGGTTGTGGACTTTATAGACGTCGGTGTCGGTGGGGCACGATTTTATATTTTCAACTTTGCGGACATCGCGATCACTCTGGGAGCCGTGCTCCTGATCCTCGTGCTGGGCCGATCTACCGGCAAGGATGAGCACGACGGTCTCGGGGGCTGCCGCCTAACAAGCGCATGCAGCTGGCGGGCGCTTCAGGTCTAAGGAACGTTAGATAGTGCGCAAACGGGGAAGTCGCCGCAGCTGATGCGCGGTCCGTTAGGCGGCGACGATGCATGATATCTGGGATACAAGCATGAGACCTGTGGAGCGACCTCATGACGACGAGAGATGTCGTTCAGAGCTACTTCGATTGTCTGAAAGCGAAGCGAGGATGGGAAGCGTTTCTAGCTGATGAGATAGAGTTCACCAGCTTCACCAACCCGATCAAGCGCGTGAGGGGTAGAGGGGCCTACCTCGAAGCAACAAAGCGTTTCTACTCCATGATCAAGACTCTGGAGATCCAGGGCCCCATCATCGTGGATAGAGAAAGAGCCTGCGTTCTGACCCGATACGAACTTCAGCCACCTGCTGGCCCCGTGTTCGAGAGCCACGTCGCGGAAGTATTCGAAGTGCGAAATGACAAGATCGAGTCGTTTAACATCTACTTTGACAGTGCACCTTTCCCCAAATAAGAGGAACCCGGCAAATCACTGGGACGCGACGTTCTTGACTCCCGGGCTCGGAGCCTAGATGGATTGCGCAGCCGAGCGCAGGGATGGAAGCGCCGCCTGACAAGCGCATGCAGCTGCCGGGTGGTTTCTGGTCCAAGAACGTTGATAATCATAGCAGGCCTATGCACAGCTGATGGAGAATGGAGGCGTATCGTGGCTAAGAAACGTCAAATCAGCGCAGATGAGGCTAAGCAGGTAGGCACGACTCTGGGGATGGACTGGAAGAAAATTGATCCCGAGCAGTTCCGCCGCGGATTGGAGGTTGAACTGGAGCATGGCGCGCGGGATCCAGAGACCAACGTCACAAACGACGATCTCAAGCTCACGGGGAAGATTGCTTGGGCGCACCTCAAGGAATTTCCGGACTACTACGCGCGCTTAGACAAGCTAGAAGCAGAAGCGGATGCCTATTGGGCGTCCCGCCGGTAAGCGCCACCTAACAAGCGCATGCAGCTGGCGGGCGGTTCAGTTCGAAGGAACGTCGGATTGTGAGTAGGCGGGCCAGTCGCCGCAGCTGATGCGCGGTCCGTTAGAGGGATCTACTTCGCGGTTTTCCTAAACCCGCTGAGAAGATCCTCACTTCGTTCGGGATGAGGTGCATGGCTGGTGCTTCCCCACTTACCCGCTGACCACCGGCTCCGCCGGGGTGACCGCCGCTTCGTTCTGCTCGCCGGTCCGTATCCGGTACACCTGGGCGACATCGAGAACAAAGACCTTTCCGTCTCCCACCTCTCCGGTGCGGGCGCTCTTGAGAACGGCATTGACCGTGGGCAGCACGAAGGGCTCGGACACCCCGATCTCCAGGCGCACCTTCTCCTGCAGGTCCACTTTCACCGTAGTGCCTCGATAGGTCTCGACTCGCTCGGTCTCGCCCCCGTGGCCCAGCACTCGGGAGACGGTGAGCCCCCGAACCTCGCATCGGTACAGTGCCTCCAGCACCTCGTTCAGGCGGTCGGGCCGGATGATGGCGACTATCAGCTTCATGACCGGATCTCCTATTGGGCTGAGGCCGTGGCCGGCACCAACACTCCGGATAGCTCCTCGGCCGCGAGCACGTCCGGATGCACCAGAATTGAGCCTTCGCCGCTGGCATAGGCCTCTTCACCGTGCTGGCTCACGTCCATCCCCACACCCTCGATCCTCGGCACCGCGCGGAGTGAAAGGACCAGGCTCAGCCCCTTCAGGATGGCGAATGTCATGATCCCGGCGTACGCGGCGGCGCTCAAACAGGCGAGCGCCTGCACCGCGAGCTGATGCGGGTTGCCGAACAACAAACCGTCGCTGCCTGCCGAGTTCCAGACCTTCTGGGCCAGTACGCCGGTCAGCAAGGCGCCGGTGAGCCCCCCAACTCCGTGGCCGGCGAAAACGTCGAGGGAATCATCGATCCGGGTACGGGAGCGGAGCTGGATCATGAAATAGCTGGGGAACGCCGCGATCGCGCCGAGGATCAGGGCGCTCAGCGGACTGATGAATCCCGCCGCTGGCGTGACCGCGACCAGCCCAACCACAATGCCAGTGGCCCCACCCACGGCAGTGGCCTTTCCGGTGCGGAAGTAGTCCAGCAGGGTCCAGACAACCAGCGTGGCAGCCGGGGCCAGGAAGGTGTTGGTGAACGCCAGGGCCGCAAGACCGTTGGCCGCCAGCGCGCTGCCGCCGTTGAAGCCGAACCAACCAAACCAGAGCAGGCCTGCACCCAGCAGCACGAATGGGACGTTGTGAGGGATGACCGCGGTGCGTCCGTAGTCCTTCCGGGAGCCGAGCACCAGTGCCGCGACCAGGGCCGACACGCCGGCGTTGATGTGGACCACGGTCCCTCCTGCAAAGTCGAGCGCGCCGCGGCTCATGAGCCATCCGCCGCCCCAGACCCAGTGCGCCACTGGGGCGTACACCAGCAGGGTCCACAGGGTGATGAAGGCGACGTAGGGACCGAACCGCATCCGCTCGACCACGGCACCCGAGATCAGGGCCGCGGTGATGATAGCGAAGGTGGCCTGGTAGGCCATGAATAGCACGTGGGGGATGGTGCCCTTTGCTTCGGTGCCCACGCCCTGCAGCCCGATGTTGGCGAGACCGCCCAGGAAGGGGCTGCCGTCACTGAAGGCCAGACTGTATGCCGCAAGCGCCCAGGTGACCCCGACGACGCCCAGCGCCACGAGGCTCATCATCATCGTATTGAGCGAGTTCTTGTTCCGCACCAGGCCTCCATAGAAGAAAGCGAGGGCCGGGGTCATGAGCAGTACCAGTGCGGTGGAGACCAGCATCCACGCGGTGTCGGCGGGGTTGATGGATTGCACGTGAGAGTCCAGGTGAGAGTGATTGAGCCTAGTGAGTGGCTGCCAGCTGCCAGTCACCAGTCCTCAGTCGTGGAGTTCTACCGTCAGGCTTCATGAGTCTGACGACTGGGGGCTGGCGACTGCCGACTGCCATCTCACGCGTCGTAATACAGGAAGAACTCGTACGGATGCGGTCGCATATTGACCGGGGCGATGTCCTTGCTCCGCTTCATCGCGATCCAGGTTTCGATCACATCGGGAGTGAAGACGTCGCCCTCGAGCAGGAACTGGTGGTCCCGCTCCAGGGCAGTCACGGCTTCGTCCAGCGAGCCCGGTACCGTCTTGATCGTCTGTTTCCGCTCATCATGCAATTCGTACAGGTCCTCATCGATCGGTGCCGGCGGCTCCAGCTTGCGCTTGATCCCGTCGAGCCCCGCCATCAGGAGCGCCGAGAACGCCAGGTATGGATTGGCTGTGGGATCGGGCGCCCGAAACTCGATCCGCCGCGCTTTGGGACTGCTGGAGTAACAGGGGATCCGGCAGATCGCCGAGCGGTTGCGGGCGGAGTACATCAGATTGACCGGCGCCTCGAATCCGGGGACCAGTCGGCGATAGCTGTTGGTGGTGGGGGCACAGAGCGCCAGCAACGCGGGAGCGTGCGCGATCAGACCGCCGATGTAGTGCCGTGCCGTCTCGGAGAGGAGTGCGTAACCGTTCTCGTCGTAGAAGAGCGGCTTGTCCCCCTTCCACAGTGACTGGTGCACGTGCATTCCCGACCCGTTATCTCCGAAAATCGGCTTGGGCATGAAGGTGGCCGTGAGCCCCAGGCTGTGGCACACATTCTTCACGATGTACTTGTAGACCAGCAGCCGGTCGGCTGTCTTGACCAGCGTGCCAAAGCGGAAGTCGATCTCCGCCTGCCCGGCGGACCCCACCTCATGGTGCTGCACCTCAACCGGAACCCCCGCCTCGATCAGCGCCACCATGATCTTCGAGCGTACATCCTGCAGCCGGTCGACTGGAGGAACCGGGAAGTATCCCTCTTTGTGGCGTGGGCGGTGACCCAGGTTCGGCACGCCATTCCGACCCGAGTTCCACACGCCCTCCTCTGAGTCGATGTGGTAATACCCCTCGTGCGCGTTCTGATCGAACCGCACCGAGTTGAAGATGAAGAACTCGGCTTCGGGGCCCCAATAGGATGTGGTCGCGATCCCGGTGGTCTTGAGATGCTCCTCAGCCTTGAACGCCACGAACCGGGGATCGCGGGTATACGGCTCCAGGGTCAGCGGGTCGTAGATGTTGCAGGTCAGCGAGAGCGTGGGCACCGTGAGGACCGGGTCGATGAAGGCGGTCGACACGTCGGGCAGCAGCAGCATGTCGCTTTCATTGATGGCCTGAAAGCCCCGGATGGAAGATCCATCGAAGCCCAGCCCGTCCCGGATCATCGGCTCGTCGAGAGTGGCCGCGGGAATCGAAAAGTGCTGCCAGGTGCCGGGCAGGTCGCAGAACTTCACGTCCACGACCTGGATTTTCTTCTCTTTGATCAGCTCCAGCACCTGCTGTACGTCGTTGGCGGTGGATGGATGCGGGTCAGCTGTGGGTCGAACCGTCGTGGCCATGGATCTCTCGGATTTGGGGTCAGGTATTATCGGTTTCCCTAAAAGACGATGCCCCCGCGTGGGCTCGTCGAACGCGGGGGCATCAGCCGGCACAGAGACTACTCGGGCCAAGGACCAGGCGGTTCGACCGAAGGCATGCTCCGGTTTCGCTGACCACCAGGATTGGGATTGAGGCAGATAGGGCGGCGCATGGTGTCCGTGTCTGGGAGAAACTCTACCTGGCCTGAGTATAGGATCTCAAATACGGGCTGTCAAGCCATTTCTGCATATTTCGCAAAAAATCGTGAACACTCTTGCAAATCTAAGCCGCCAGTGGCGTAAGTGCCGGTACTGGGCTGCAGAACGTGCAAATATTGGCGCACGACTCCGATCCGAGTGGGGGCCATGCCAGCCGGTCTCGCGCAGCATTATCCTTGTACCCTCGAATCCCCCTTTCCGGCGAGCCCATGTGACCGGTCCCACCACCGAATCTCCGGTAGCCCGGCCGAGACAGCGTCCTCCCAGGATCGCGCCGATCCTGATTGTCCTGGTTTTGATTGCTGGCGGTGTGGCGGCGTGGTACTTCTCCGGTCGACGCAGGCTGGAATTCAGCAACGAGCTGGCCGCCCCCATCTGGCTGGCCGTGGCCCAGCGCGCTCCCGTGACGCTCCAACCGGGGACGGCTCAGACGGTGGAGCTTCCCTCGGGGTCAGTTGTGGTGCAGTGGAATCTGGCCCGGCCCCTTTCAGCCAATCAGCGGCCCATGGGAGAGGAGTTGCGCGGCTCGGCGGTCATTCGGGAAAAACGGGGACTGATTCGGCGGAGTGCCACGATTCGGGAGAGCGGGACCGCGTACTTCGCTCCGTTGATCACCAACGCCAGTCAGGAGCTGCTTCGGATCACCACCAACGCGGGCTTGGAAGGTGCCGTGGACTGTGGCTGCGCCATCCGCCCAGGAGCCAGCCGCGTCTTTGTCGGATACTATCGGCTCTACCAGAACAGCACGGTGCGAGCCCGGGACAGCACCGGCCGAACCGCCACCTTCCGGGATCTTGGACCGCGAGTAACTGCGGCCGACGGTACTGTCGGCCTCCGGTTTGAGTCCAAGGACTTCCGCTGAACTAGGAGCGCGGCCGCTTCCGCCTGAGCTCGACGATCGATCCGGGTGTCACCGCATCGAATCCGTACTTGGTACGGACCTTGTCGACGGCTTCAGTGAGGTGCCGCAGCCGGACCCGCGCAGGAGCCTCGAACAGATCCTCCTCCGCGGCGGTCCCCAGATTGGTCGCCGCCACCCCGATCAGCCGAACTCCACGATCCCGCCGCCGCACATCTGCAAAGGCTGAGCGAAACAGCTCCCTCGCGGCGTGGTAGATCTCCGCATCCAGATCGGTCGCGGTTTCCAGGGTACGCCGGCGGGTCACCGTCCGAAAATCGTCGTGCCGGAGCTTGAGGGTGACCGACCGGGCCAGGATCTGTTCGTCCCTGAGCTGACCGGCCACCCGCGCGGTGAGCAGCGCGAGAATCCGTTCGAGCTCCGCAGGGTCCCGCAGGTCGCGGGAGAGCGTGGTCTCCCGACTCACGGATTTGGGTAGCCGGTCCGGCCGGAGCACCGTCCCGCCCCGGCCATTCGCCCGAAGCTTGAGTGAGCGGGCCTCCGCACCAACGAACTGCTCCAGCTCTCGCTCCGTCATCTCCTGAATCTGGTGCACGTTCACCAGCCCCAGCACGGCCCAGCGCTGAGCCGTTTTGGGCCCCACACCAGGAAGGGCAGAGAGGGGAAGCCCAGCGAGAAAGCCTTTCTCCCATCCGGCTCGCACTTCCATCAGGCCACGGGGCTTGGCGCAGTCGGATGCCATCTTGGCGATCATCCGGTTGGGCCCGATGCCGATGCTCGCGTCCAGACCGGTGCGTTGTTTGACCGTATCGCGGACCTGTTCTGCCACCGGAAGCAGCGATGTGGGATACTGCCGTTCCGTTCCGGCGAAATCGAGGTACGCCTCATCCAGAGACGCCATGACCACGGTGGGGGAGAAATCTTCCAGCACGGCCCGTACTGCGTGGGAGGCATCGCGATAGTGCACGAATGAGCCCTGAAAGAACGTGGCCTGAGGGCAGAGACGAACGGCTTCCGCAATCGGCATCCCGGCGTGAATGCCGAAGCGGCGTGCCGCATGCGAGGCCGACTGAACCACGCCGCGCTGATCCCGGCGCCCGCCCACCACCAGCAGCTCGATGTCACGGAGCTCGGGATAGTATTGGCGGCAGACCTCGACGAAGAACGCATCGAGATCGACGTGCAGGAGTCGGGCGGGCATAGTGGAGCTTACACCAGGAGAATGGCGGTTGCTTTGAGGGCTATGATCACCCTGAGTCCCGGGTGCAGCGCCATCTCGTCCGCGGACGCGGTGGTCACCGAGGCGATCAGCGGCCGGCCCACGTCGAGGTGAACCTGGGTAACCGGCCCCAGCCGCTCCAGACGAGTCACCACAGCCTCCTTGTGATTGCGAGCCGAATCCGGGTGCGCGGTCAGGCTCAGGACGATGTCTTCCGGCCGGATCACGGCATGCGCCGGACCTTCTCGCTCGGCCACGACGTCAAGACTGAGATTTTCTGCCTGAAACCGTCCGCGAAAGGGCACACCCTGTTCCGAGGAATCGCTCCGCTGGACGGTTCCTGCAATGACATTTCCGCTGCCCACAAAACGCGCTACAAATGCGGAGTTAGGATATCGGAACACCTGCTCCGGAGCTCCGCTTTGGGCAATTCTCCCCTCCGACAGCACGGCCACCAGATCTCCCAACCGGAGCGCCTCGTCGAAATCATGGGTAACCTGGAGCGTAGTGATTCCCTCTCGCTCATGCAGCTGGCGGAGCTCGCGCCGGAGCACCTGCCGGGTGGATGGATCGACGGCGGCGAACGGCTCGTCCAGGAGCAGGATCGTTGGCTTGGGGGCGAGCGCCCGGGCCAGTGCGACGCGTTGCTGCTCACCGCCGCTGAGCCCGCGTACCGGCCGGTCGAGCAGCGGCGTGATTCCCAGCAAATCCGCCAGTTCTTCGGCCCGGGCGGCTCCGTTCCGTCCTCCCCGGCCGGTGAGGCCGTAGCTGATGTTGTTCCGCACGGTGAGATGCGGAAAGAGATGATACTGCTGATACACGAAGCCGATGCCGCGCCGCTCCGGCGGCAGGTTAGTGACATCCTCATTGTGCATGAAGACCCTGCCGCCAAGGAGTCTGGCGTGACCCGCAATGGCCTCGAGCAGCGTGGTTTTTCCGGAACCGGTGGGACCAATGATCAGGGCGTACCCGCCGCTCGGGACTTCCACCGAGATATCGCGCAGGTGAAAACTTCCCACTCTGACCTGCAGATCTACCAGGCGGATCACGCCGGTTCCTCGGGCTGCAGCACTCGGACCAGGAGGAACACCGCCAGAGCCACCACCAGCAGAATCACGGCGGCGGGCACCGCTGCCGGCAGCCCGAACGCGGTGAATCGATCGAAGATGAAGATGCTCGCCACCTTCGGATTGTACGTCAAAATGACGATGGATCCGAACTCGCTGACGCTTCGGGCCCAGGCGAGAATGGAACCGGCGAGAATTCCCCTTCCCGCAAGCGGTAGCGTCACTCGGCGAAAGGCTCCCCACGCCGTGTCGCCCAGGGTACGAGCAACTCGTTCGAGCTGCGGATCGACTCCGCGGAATGCCTCCCGCGCGCCGCTGACCAGGATCGGTACGGAGACAAACAGCATTGCCGCCACGATTCCCGGGACGTGACTCACGAACTCCAGACCGATGTGGGACAGGATGCCACCGACGGTGGATCGGCGTCCCAGAAACAGCAACAGGGCTATGCCGGCCACGGGATGCGGGATCACCACTGGCAGGTCGATGATTCCCTGTACGATCCTGCGTCCGGGAAAGCTGCGGCGGGCCAGGAGGTAAGCCAGAGGAATGCCGAGGAGTGCGCCGAGCAGCGTAGCTGCGGTTGCCGTCAAAACCGTCAGCGCGATCGACGCGCGAAGCTCTGGATCTCGAATCGCCTCGGCCAAAGTCCGCGGCGACGATTCCAGAAGCAGCCGAAGCAGCGGCCCGATCACAAAGAGGACAAGGCAGGCGCCGAGGCCGGCCAATATTACACGAGACCAACGGACGTCCATGCACAATCGTCGCGCTCACCCGACTCTTTGTCGAGGGCTGCCAGGGTGATCAGCCGGCGGCTAATTTGCCGCATGCGTGTCACCTTTGTTGGTCTTGGGGCCATCGGCTGGCCCATGGCGATGCACCTGGCCCAGCGGCACGAGCTCACCGTCTACAACCGGACAACCGCGCGAGCGACTGACTTCGCCCGTCGCTACCCCGCTCGGGTGGCCGACACGCCCAGGCAAGCGGCCGACGGCTCGGATGTGGTGGTAACCTGTCTTCCTACCTCCCGTGAGGTCGAGGCTCTGCTGGACGGGGCCAACGGATTGCTCGCCGGTCTGAGGCGCGGAGCCCTGCTGCTCGATTGCACTTCGGGTGATCCGGCCAGCTCTCGGCGCATCGCCGAGCGGCTGGCGGAGAAGGGCATTGCGTTTGCCGATGCCCCCGTGAGTGGGGGGACCAACGGCGCCGAGGCCGGAACGCTCACGGTGATGGTGGGAGCCGATGAGGGCACTTACCAGCGAGCCGTCCCGGTGCTGCAGGCATTCGGACAGCGTATTCAGCACATGGGGCCGGTTGGAACCGGGCACGCCATGAAGGCGGTCAACAATGCCCTCCTGGCGGTCAACATCCTGGCTGTAGGAGAAGGTTTGGCGGCTTTGGTAAAGGGGGGAGTTCCCGCCCGGACTGCGGTCGAAGTCCTCAATGCCTCGAGTGGACGTTCCTTCGTGAGCGAATCGCTGGTCCCCGAGCGGGTCCTGACCGGAGCCTGGCCCCGCACCTTCAGATTGGCCTTACTGGACAAGGATGTGGCCATCGCCTGTGACCTACTGAAGGACACCGGTGTTGCCGGGAACATCATCGCCACTTCGGGGAAGCTGCTGGCCGAGGTTCGAGCTGCTCTAGGCGAGGAGGCCGACTACCTCGAAGCGATCAGATGGATCGAACAACGGGCCGCAGTAGAGATCCGGGGCTGACACCGGCACTTGCCCGGGCTGGGCTGGTTCGTTCAGTTTCCGGCGCCATGCACCGAACAATTCAATGAGCGATTGGGGCGCCACACAGCGGGTTACGGCCCGGGTGGTGCTTGCCGAGGGTGTCGTGCTGGCGGGGGAGCTCCACCTGCTGGCCCGGGCCACCTACCCGTCCGAGAGCGAAAGTCCGCTGGAAATGTTGAATCGCGACGATCCCTTCTTTGCCTTGAGTCTGGGTGAAGGAGGCGTCGCCTTCGTCTCCAAAGCCCAGGTGGCAGTGGTGTCCTGCCAGAATCTTGAGCCGCGCGATGATCCCGATCGCGCGACTGCCGCCAAGCTGGTCATGCTGTCGGTCGAGCTGACCGACGGCGTGGAGTACCGGGGCCGCAGCTCGTTCGAGCTTCCACCCAACCGGGCCCGGGCTCTCGACTACGTCAATGCGCCGGGCCGGTTTTTTACCTTGGCCACTGACGGGATTATGCAATACATCAACAAGTCCCAGGTACGCCTGATCCGCCCTCTCGACTGAGATGCAATCGTGGCACGACTCGACAGATTGATACAGGTGATGCAGGAGCAGCGGGCAGAAGCGCTCCAGCTCGCCGTCGGCAAGCCAGCGTCGCTCATGTATAATGGATCGCTTCGTCCCATCACCCGCGAGCCGCTGAGCGATGCTCAGATCCAGGGCCTGGTCCGGGAAATCGCCTCACCGGAGGCGGCTTCGCAGTTCGGCTCCGCCGAGCCGTTGGCCTTCGCCTACCGATCGCCGTACGGTGAAGTTCGGGTAGAGCTCAAGGTCGGTGCCAACGGCCTTGCGGTACTCCGGCCGGCATCAGCCCAACCCGGAATCACTGCGCCCGCGGCGAGCTCGGCACCTCCCGCTGCGGCGCCTCCGCCTTCACCTTCGGCTCCGTTCTCACCGCCTCCTCCATCACCCTCGCCCGCCGCTCGCACGACCCAGGATTTATCGGAACATCGGGCGAACATGGACGTGCTGTTCCGCACCCTGGTTCAGTCTGGCGCCTCCGACCTTCATTTGCGGAGCAACGAGCCGCCCATGTTGCGGATCCACGGCGAGCTGGCCCGGCAGGACCAGCCCCCGCTCCCGGCCGAGCGGGTCGAGAACATGCTCCTCAGCATTATGACGGCCAAGGAGATCGGGGAATTCCGGGACGGGGGAGACACCGACTGGGCGTACGAGATCGAAGGCCTGGCACGTTTCCGCTGCAACGCGGGCCGTGACCGCTACGGCGCTATGGGGGTGTTCCGGGTGATCCCCAACCAGATTCGCACCGCGGAGGAGATGGGGCTGAGTCAGGAGGTACAAAACCTCTGCTATCTCACCAAGGGACTTGTGGTGGTGACCGGACCAACCGGCTCGGGCAAGAGCACGACGCTCGCAGGCCTGGTAGATCTGATCAATCGCACTCGCACGGATCACATCATCACGATCGAGGATCCCATCGAGTTCGTTCATCCCAGTAAGAAATGCCTGGTGACTCAGCGCCAGGTGGGCGTACATACCCGATCTTTCAAGCATGCTCTCCGGGCGGCTCTGCGAGAGGATCCGGACATCATCCTGGTTGGCGAAATGCGAGATCTGGAAACGGTCTCTATTGCGATTGAAACCGCCGAAACCGGCCACCTGGTCTTCGGCACGCTCCACACCACCACCGCCTCCTCGACCATCGACCGCATCATCGACCAGTTTCCGGCCGACCGGCAGTCGCAGGTCCGGGTGATGCTGTCTGAATCCCTGCGGGGTGTCATCGCCCAGACCCTCTGCAAGAAGATCGGCGGGGGCCGCGTGGCCGCGCGGGAAGTTCTGCTTTCCATTCCGGCGGTCTCCAACCTGATTCGTGAGGGGAAGACCTTCCAGATCCCCTCGATCATGCAGACCAACCGGAAGGGCGGGATGGTGACGCTGAACGATGCGCTGATGGAATTGGTCGACGCGAAATTGGTGGAACCGAAGGAAGCGTACATGAAGTCGGTCGAGAAGCAGGGCTTCCTCGCTGGACTGAAAGCCAAGCGGTACGACGTATCGTTTTTGGGTGAATGAGCGTTTCGCCGCCGATCCTGGTTCTGGTCAACCCGCAGGACATCGTGAACATCGCCAGCGCGGTGCGGATCGCCAAAAACTTCGGGATCGACCGCATGAGGCTGGTGAACCCGGAGGTCTTCGACCCCTACCGCATCGAAGGCATTGCCCACAACACGGCAGATCTGGTTGCCCGGATTGAGATCGTCGACTCGCTCGAGCAGGCCATCCAGGATTGCGTCTTTACCGCCGTGTTGACCGCGCGCGAGCGCGCTGCCAAGCGGCGGGTGCTTCGGCCCAGTGAAGCTGCCGCAGCGCTGGTCGACGCGGCCGCCAGCGGACCGGTCGCAATGATCGCCGGACGGGAGGACAGCGGCCTCACCAACGCCGAGCTGGACCTCTGTCACGCGCTGGTTACCATCTCGACTGATCCCGGCCACCGTTCGCTCAATCTGGCCCAGGCGGTGGCAATCATGGCCTACGAGACCTGGAATGCGCGCGGAGGCGAGAGTCTGCCGATCAAGCCTCCCCGCAATCCGGCCGCGCCGGCTACCTCGGGCCAGCTGGAGGAGCTCTTCGCCGACTGGACCCGCGCATTGTGGGCCATCGACTTCTTCAAGACGAGACAACCGGACAACGTGATGCGATCCTTTCGCGAGATCGTGTTCCGGGCGGAGCTCGATGGTCGTGAAGCTTCACTGCTCCGGGCCATGGGAATCGAAGTCGTGCGATTCCTGGACCGGGTACACTCAGGAGAACCCTGATGGGTCGCTCGAGCGCCTACTGGAAGTCCAACCTGTATCTCTCCGAAGATGCGGAGCCCGATCCTGCGGCTCCGCTCACCGATCTCGCTCCGCCACTGGCGGCCCGCTTTCGCATGGTCCGCGATGGGCTCCTGAAGCTTCCCGGAGTGGGTGAACAGGTTCGCTTCATGGGGCCAACCTGGCATTGGGCCTGGGAATACGGATTGGGAAATCGCAAGGTGTGCTGGCTTCATTTGATGAAGAACAGTGTGGACGTGACCTTCACCCTGTCCGATAGCGACGAGAGTCGGCTGACCAAGGGTACGAAGGTGGCGGGGATCATTGCTCGGGCGCTGGTGGAGGGCCAGCGCACCGGCCCGGTGAAGTGGTGCTGGCTGGAGTTGAGCGACCGGCGGTCCATTGATGCGTTTCTCAATCTCGCCCGGCGAAAAGTGGAATGGCTGGCCGAACGGCCCGCACCCCGGCGGGCGCCACGCCTCCACGGCGGGAAAGGAGGAGCGGCTGCCGAAGCCGACTGAATCAGTCGGATTACGTCGCTGGTCGGGTTGTGCAATGAAATGGCCGCACTATACTTCGGCGCGCATTTGCCCGAGGCGGGGCCAAGGTCTTCCTCAGCAGTGAGATGATGATGCGTAAGCTGGCTTTCGTCGTCGGTGGCGTTGCAGCCGGAGGCTTGGCTGCTCTCCTCGCGTTCGGCGGCGCCGGTCCCCACGCCCAGCAGGCCCCATCCAAAGCCGACTCCACCTTCGCACCGACTCTCGCCGCCGGCGATACCGGAAGTCTGCGAGGCCCCCGCCAGCCAATCTTCTTTCGTCACGACATCCATGCCGGGCAGTACAAAATCCAGTGCCAGTACTGCCATTACTCGGTCACGGTCTCTCCCGAGCCGGGGATCCCCTCGGTCCAGACCTGCATGGGATGCCATCTGGTGATCGGTGGCCGGGACAGCTCGCATCAGGCGGAGATCAAGAAGGTCCGCCAGGCCTGGACGGAGAAGAAGCCGATCGAATGGATCCGCATTCACTACCTGCCCCGTCACGCCCACTTTCCCCACCAGCGGCACATCAAAGCCCTGGGACCGAACGCCTGCGGCACTTGTCACGGCGAAGTGCAGCGGATGCCCCAGGTCTTCAAGGTGAACAACGTGGATCGGATGGGGTTTTGCATTACCTGCCATACGGAGCGGAAGGTGTCGCGGGACTGCTCGGTATGTCACTACTGACCGCGCGCGGTCGCGAGTCATCCTGAGCGCAGCGAAGGATCCGTTCGCATCTGGAGAGATCCTTCGCGTTGCTCAGGATGACAACTCAGGGTCCTAGAATGGCCGACGAACCACAGGGCATAGACCGCCGTCGCTTCCTCACCGTGCTCGGAGCCTCCGGCGCAGGTGCAGTGGCCCTCGCTGGATGCTCCACCGACCGGGTCGAGAAGCTGATTCCCTATCTGGTTCAGTCCGAAGACCAGGTACCGGGCGTGGCTACCTATTACGCCAGCAGCTGCACCGAATGCGCTTCCGGATGCGGGGTACACGTGCGGACCCGTGAGGGGCGGGCTGTCAAGCTGGAAGGCAATCCGGAGCACCCGATTAACCAGGGCAAGCTCTGCTCCCGCGGTCAGGCGGCGCTCCAGGGGCTGTACAACCCCGGCCGGCTGAAAGGACCCATGGCCCGCGGTGCCAACGGGAAGTTCCAGGAGATCACCTGGGACGATGCCATCGGCCGGCTTGCCGGGAAGCTCACCGCCGCCGGCGGACAGGTCGTTGCGGTCTCCGGAGCGGGGCGGGGGACCTTCTCGGATCTTCTCGGCGAGTGGATTGGCGCCCTGGGCGGCCGAGTGGTTCGCTATCAGCCGTTTGCCGCCGAGGCCATGCGAGCGGCCAATCGCCAGGTTTTCGGCCAGAACCAGCTCGCGTCGTATGACTTCGCCAAGGCCAAACACATCGTGTCCTTCGGCGCCGACTTCCTGGAGTCCTGGCCCGGCTCCATCGAGCACCAGCGCGGCTTTGCCCAATCCCACGGCTTCACTGGAGCAGGCGTGGCGAAGTTCGTGTATCTGGCTCCCCGGCGCGATCTGACCGGGCTCAACGCCGATGAGTGGTATCCGGTTCAACCGGGTTCGGAGACGGCGCTGGCTCTGGCCATGGCCAACGTGGTCTCGGGCGAGCGAGGCGCCAATGCGGGGCTCAGGTCATCGCTCGCCGCCTTTACTCCGGAAATGGCCGCCAAGGAAACCGGAATTCCCGCTGCCACTATTGAGCGCCTGGCCCGGGAATTTGCCGCGCAGCGTCCGAGTCTGGCGGTCGCCGGCGGGATTGGGACCCAGCATAGCGGAGCAGTCGAGCTCTGCGCTGCGGTCAACCTGCTCAACTATGTAGCCGGCAACGTCGGCGAGACCGTCAGCTTTGGATCTGACATCGACAGCGCCGACGGCTACGCCGCGCTTGAGTCGCTGTTGACCACGATCGATGCGGGCCAGGTGAAAGTCGCTCTGATTCACGATGCCAATCCGGCCTATACCGTGCCCAAGGCGGCCCGTTTCGCTTCGCGATTCCAAAAGGTGGGCTATAAGGTCTCCATCTCGATGTACCTGGATGAGACCAGCGCTCTTTGTGACCTGATCCTGCCACAGCACCACGCGCTCGAGCGGTGGGACGACCTCCGGCCCCGGGCGGGCGTCTACAACCTGATGCAGCCGGTCATGCAGCCGGTGTTCGACACCTTGCCGGCTGGCGAGATCCTGCTCCGGACCGCGAAGAAAGCGGGCGGAGCGTTGGCTCGCTTCAACGCGACCTCCTACCAGGCCCACCTGCAGTCGCGCTGGCAGGCACTCGCCACCCAGCACGGACAGGGAGACCCCGCCGCCTTCTGGCATGATGCATTGCAGCGCGGCGGTTTCTTTGCTCCGGCACCCGCCAAGCCGGTCTCGCTGGCCGCCGGGGCCGGCCAGATCAAGTACACCCGTCCCAGCTTCGAAGGAAACGGCGAGCTGACCTTCGTCGCCTACCCCCATGGGATGCTGTACGACGGCCGCGGCGCCAACAAGCCGTGGCTGCTGGAAAACGCCGATCCGGTCACCAAGATCACTTGGCGTTCTTGGGTCGAGATCCATCCCGACCTGGCGCAGCAGCTGGACGTGCGCAACGGGGAGGTTCTCCGGCTCACCTCGCCCCATGGCACCGTCGAGGCTCCGGCCTACATCTATGCCGGGGTTCATCCCAACGTGGTGGCCATGCCCCTTGGCTTCGGGCATACCGAGTACGGACAATTCGCTCAGGGTCGCGGGGTGAATGCGCTCGATCTGCTGGGCGCACCGCCCGGACCATTTCTGTCCTACGTCTCGACCCGGGTTGAGGTCGCCAAGACCGGCCACTACCAGCGACTGGCCACCATCGAGGGAACTCCGCGCCAGCTGGGAAGAGGCATCGCCGAGAGCATCTCCCTCGACGCGGCGCGCAAGGGACTCACCATCGAGCAGGCCTACATCGCCGAGGGTCGGGGAGAACACGAGGTCAACACCGAGCGGGAGCTCGAGGCGGTCAAGGGGTGGGGCCAGGAGCAGGTTGAGGCAACGCAGTATGGGGACTACGCGGCCGCCAATCCTCGCTGGGGAATGACCATCGATCTGGCCAAGTGCACCGGCTGCCAGGCCTGCGTCACCGCGTGCTACGCGGAGAACAACATCCCGACCGTGGGCGAGAGCGAGATCTACAAGGGTCGGGAGATGACCTGGATCCGGATCGAGCGCTACTGGGAGGAGGACAAGGCGCCGGGTGCCGGGGCCACGGCGCGGTTTGTTCCGATGCTCTGCCAGCACTGCACCAACGCGCCCTGCGAGCCGGTCTGCCCGGTCTACGCCGCGTATCACACGGCCGACGGCTTGAACGGCCAGGTCTATAACCGTTGCGTGGGCACCCGCTACTGCGCCAACAACTGTCCCTACAAGGTGCGGTACTTCAACTGGTACAAGTACAACGAGTCGGCCTGGCCGGCACCACTGCATCTCCAACTGAACCCGGACGTCACCGTGCGAGCCCGGGGGGTCATGGAGAAGTGCACCTTCTGCATTCAGCGGATCCGGGGAGCCCAGAACAACGCCCGGCTGGAGGATCGACCCCTCCGCGACGGCGAATTCACCACCGCCTGCGCCCAAGCCTGCCCATCCGATGCCATCGTCTTCGGCAATCTCACCGATGCCGCCAGCAGGGTGGCTCGCCTGCGCCAGGATAATCGAGGGTATCGCGTGCTCGACGACCTCAACACCCGTTCGGCCATCACCTACCTGGCCAAAGTCACCCTGCCGGACGAGGCGTAATCATGGCCGTCGCTACTTCCGCTCCCCGAGTCGTCCCGGAAGGTCATCCGACGGGGACGCACGCTGATGTCACCCGCGACGTGGTCGCCACGCTCGGCCCGGCCAGCCGGGGGTACGTGCTTCTCCTGCTGGGAGCGGTGTCCCTCTTCCTGATCGGCATCCTGACGTTCCTGATGCTGATCAAGGATGGTCTGGGGCACGCCGGCTACAATCCGCCGATCTTCTGGAGCGTGTACATCACCACCTTCGTGTTCTGGGTGGGCATCGGGCACGCGGGCACTCTGATTTCGGCCATTCTCTTTCTGTTCCGGTCGCCGTGGCGCACCGCGGTGTATCGCTCGACCGAAGCCATGACGGTGTTCGCCGTCATGACCGCCGGCCTGTTCCCCATCATCCACATCGGGCGGCAGTGGATCTTCTACTGGCTGCTGCCCTACCCGAACCAGCGCTTCCTCTGGCCCAACTTCAAGTCGCCGCTGATCTGGGACGTGTTCGCGATCTCGACCTACCTCACGGTCTCGACCACGTTCCTGGTGTTTGGTCTGCTTCCCGACATCGCCGCCGTGCGCGACAAGGTCTCCGGCTGGCGGCGGACGGTTTATACCCTGACCGCGGCCGGCTGGCGCGGCACCGACAATCAGTGGCGCCATTACTCCCGGGCCTATCTCTACCTGGCCGCGCTGGCGACTCCGCTGGTGCTGTCGGTGCACTCGGTGGTGTCGTGGGACTTCGCCGTCGGCATCGTGCCCGGCTGGCACGGCACCATCTTCGCCCCCTACTTCGTGGCCGGCGCCATCTACTCCGGCATCGGCATGGTGCTCACCCTGATCATTCCGCTTCGGCGGGCACTCAGGATCGAGCACATGATCACCGAGTACCATTTTGACAACCTGGCCAAGCTCACGCTGCTGACCGGGTCGATTCTGCTCTACGCCTATGGCATGGAGTATTTCATCGCCTGGTACAGCGGAAACCCGTTCGAGCAGACCACCTTTTTCCGGCGAGCATTCGGGCCCATGTGGTGGGCCGGCTGGACCATGATCATCTGCAATGCGTTCGTGTCCCAGCTGCTCTGGTTCAGAAAGATCCGGACCAACATCACCGCCCTGTTCATCATCTCCATCTTCATCAACATCGGGATGTGGTTCGAGCGCTACGTCATCATCGTCTCGTCGCTGAGCAACGACTACGTGCCCTGGGCCTGGGGCATACTGAACCCGACCTGGGCCGACTGGGGCATTCTGGCCGGCTCCTTCGGCTGGTTCGGGATGTGGTTCATGTTGTTCGCCAAGGGATTTCCCATCGTGGCTATCCAGGAGATCAAGGAAATGATCCCCATGCCGCGGCTCCGCGGGAGCCACCACTGATGGGTCTGCTCACGCGCGCCAAGCGCATGCCCGGGCTCCTGGCCTCCTTCATCCATATCGATGCTGCGGTGGACGCCATCCGAGGGCTGCGGGCGATGGGCTACCGGAACCTCGTGGTGTACAGCCCGTCACCCAATCACGAGCTGGAGGAGGCCCTGAATCACCGGGTGAGTCCGGTGCGGCTGTTCACGTTGATCGGGGGGCTCACCGGGTGTGCCGCCGGATTCGGGATGACGATCTGGATGTCGTATGACTGGCCCGTGCTGGTGGGCGCAAAGCCGATCGCTTCGATCCCGCCCTACGTCGTGATTGCCTTCGAGCTCACCATTCTCCTGGGAGCGCTCAGCACCGTCGCGGCCGTGGGGTTGTTTTCCGTGCTCCTGGGTAAGCGGGGGATTGCCTACGATCCCCGCTTCAGCGACGACCAGATCGGGATCTTCGTCCCCGCCGGCTCCGATGATATTGGCCGGGTGGAGAACCTGCTCCGGTCGGCCGGTGCCGTCGAGGTTCGTCATGAAGCGGCTTGAGACCCTGGCGTTGACCGTCCTGACGCTGATGTGCGGCGCCTGCGATTACTACTACTACCGCATTCCGTCTCCGGACGATCTCTGGCACATCATTCCCTGGTTCGACCACATGATCCACGCCCGGTACATCCGTCCCTACGAGACGCAGAACGTGCCGAGGAACACGCCTGCGGGAACGGTACCGGTGAGCGGGGGTGAGCCCGACTGGTCGGCGGAATGGGTGTCGGGGAACCCGGCTACGGCCAACGCGCTCCGGAATCCTTTTGCCGCCGGCGGGCGGCCCAGCCCGCCGGGTCCTGGTACCTCGGTGATTCCGCGGGAGATCGACGCAGCGGGTGACACTCTCTATCAAAACTTCTGCAGTGTCTGTCATGGCCCGACCGGCAATGCCAACGGTACCGTGTCCAGCCAGATCGGGGCTCCCTCGCTGCTCACCGCACGGGCCCGGGCGTATACCGACGGGTACATCTACAGCATCATCCGCTACGGACGAGGCGTCATGCCCCGGTACGGCGACAAGGTGTACGCTCCGGTGGAGCGGTGGGCCATCGTGAATCACGTTCGGAAGCTGCAGCGACAATCGCCGGCTCCGCCGGCCGCTCCGGGCGCCGCCACACCGATTCCGCCCGGTCCCAGCGCCACCGGTTCCACCGGAGCCGCGCCATGACTCCCACCCTCCACGAGCGCCTGGCCGAGCGGTCCGTGGCCGGCAAGTACGACATGTTCCTGGCCATTGGGGCTGGGCTCGCCATCCTGGGACTGATCCTGTTCGTGCGCGCACTTCTGGCCGGACCGGCCATGGCCGATCGCGCCTGGCAGCTGTTCCATGTCAACTGGATTTACTTCACCGGCTTGGCTGCGCGGTAGCGTTGCCTTTGCCGCGGTGCAGAAGATCACCAATGCCAAGTGGTCGGGGATGATCATCCGGTTCGCCGAGGCGGCGGTCGCCTTCCTGCCTGTCTCACTGATTGGGCTGGTGCTGATTTTCACTGTCGGGATACGACTCGATCTACGGCCCAATGCAGAGCGCCCTGCACGAGATGCAGCACTCGAAGGCGGTGTGGCTCTCCCACGATTTCATGTTCGCCCGGCTGGGGCTGGGCCTGCTCGCGCTCACCATCGTCGGCTGGAAGCTGGTCTGGGCCGACATGAAGCCCGACATGTATGCCGTGCAGCGCTCGGCGGCCGGAGGAGCGGCGGTTCCGCTATCGAGCGATGGGCCCAGGGCTACGATGCCGCCTCGGCGACGATAGCGGCGCACGATGCCAGGATTTACCGGCTGGCTCCCGCCTATACGCGTGCTGTATGCCTACGTGCTGACCCTGGTCGCCTTCGACGGGATCATGGCGCTCCAGCCGCACTGGTTCTCCAACCTGCTGGGCGGCTTGATCTTCATGGGCGCGTTTCTGGGCGCTCACATGCTCCTGGCGCTGCTGATGATTTACGGCGCCAAGCACCTGGGCGTCGCCGACCTGGTGTCACCCAAGCAGCGGCACGACCTGGGCAAGCTCTGTTTCGGGTTCACGCGTATTCTGGACCTACCTGATGTGGGCGCAGTTCCTGGTGATCTGGTACGGAAACCTGCCGGAGGAGACCGGCTTCGTCTTCGCGCGGCTCTGGGGGCACTGGCTGCCGATCGGTGTGGCGGTGGGCTGGGGAGTGTTCATCATCCCCTTCTTCGGACTCCTGGGAGTGAAGCCGAAGAAGGTGCGGGTCACCTTGGGCTTCTTTGCCTCGGTGAGTCTCATCGCACTGTGGCTGGAGCGGTACCTGCTGGTCATGCCCTCGGTCACCGCCTCACCCGCGCCCGATCTTCGGGCAACCCGAGCTGGGCGCCACCCTGACCTTTCTCGGGTCTGTTCCTGATCTGCTACGCCCTCTTCGGCCGAACCTTCCCCATGCTTTCGCCCCGGCTGGCGGAGATCACGCTGGATCGCGAGCGAGGCCACGCTGTCGTAGCGGCCGAGTTCGACCACGAAGAAGGGCCCGGTGACTATGTTCCGGATGAGTTGCTGGAGCGAAGGAGCCAGGCCGCGATAGCAAAAGCGTGAGCGGGAAGAGCACAGCGTGAGCGGTAAGCGGGAACTCATCAATGATTCGCCCTCCGGTATCCTTGACACCGGAGGGCTTCTTTAGCGGAATACCCGCTCACCGCTTACGCTTTCGTTATTCCCGCTCACGCTTTGCTACTTACTCCGCATCTCCGCGTTCAACCTCCGAATCATCGCCAGCAGGCTGTCGGACGGGAGCGCGCCCGTGATCACCAGCATCCGATCGCCCCGCTGCATGGCCATGGTGCGGTCGCCGTGATCGGACCCCAAAGGCGATCGGGTCGAGTCCGACTTGGCTACACTGGATCCCGCCGTGGAATCGAGGCTGGACATGGTACGGCCCGCCAGCAGGTGGGACACGTCGCCCATGGGACCTTCGATAGTGCGAATGACCTCGCCGGAGGAGAGCTGCTGAGCCACCACCATCAGCGGCTGCTTGCCCTGTTCCACCGTCTGGAGCTGCACCTGCACCACCGGTAGGCCATCGATGTGCGGGACCTGGTCGCCGGCTTCCGCCTGGGCTCCATCCCACGACAGGGTACGCCACATGCCATCCAGCTCGAGCTCGGGATCCGAGCGCGGGATGTCGACCGAGGTCAGCTCCAGGGTAGGCGCCGGCACCACCGGCGGGAGCGATTCGACGGCCGCTACGTTCACCGGCTTTGCTGCCGGGGGCCGCTGCCCGCTTTCACGCGGGCTCCTGCGAGCCTGCCGGACGACGGCGGGGGCGGCTACGGAAGTTCGGCTGATGGGGGTGCTGGGGACGGAACCGACGGAAGGACTGCTGACGACTGAATGGGGGACCGGGGATTGGGGCTTGGTAGTCAAGTAGTTCGCGGTCCAGCCGAGCCCGACGGCGACGACGAGGCTCGCTGCCCAGGCGCCGATCTGCATCCGCCGCCGGTGCGCGGAGGCTTGAACCTGAGCCCGGCGTTGCAAGGTCTCGAATGCGGGTGGAAAGCCCCGAGGGGGCGCCAGCTTGGCCAGCAAGGCGGTGGTGCGGTCGCGCAGGGCGGCAATGCTGTCCCGCTCGGACTGGCACGCGGGACAAGCGGCCAGGTGGCTCTCGATCTCCACACACTGGGAACGACTGAGCCCCTGGTCCAGATAAGCGTGGAGCTCCTCCTCAGGAATGTGCCGCATGGCCGCCTTTGGTTGCATGCTGCCGGTCATGTGCTTCCACCAGACGCCGCCTTGCCCGGGCCAGGGTTGTGCCCACCGCCCCCAGAGCCAGACCCGTTTGCCCCGCAATCTCGGGGTAGCTCAGCCCCGCATCCCACAGAAGCAGGATCTCCCGATCTCTGGGGGTCAAGGCGCTGAGCGCCTCCTGTACCGCAGCCATCCTCTCGTCGTGCTCGACCATGGTATCTGCCGCCGGCTCTATCGTGGGCTGGGCGACAGGATCGGCCTTGAGCAGCGTCAGGTGCCGCTTTCTCCGCACCGCCGCCCGAGCCTCGTCCCGGGCCAGGTTGGCGGCCACCGCAAACACCCATGCGCGGGGCTTCTCCGGGCGGTGAGCCAGGGCCCGCACGAACACCTCCTGCGCCAGATCCTCCGCCCGCTCCGCGTCCCACACCTTGCGGTAAAGGAAACGCACTACCGCCGTGTAGGTGGTCTGGTACAGCTGCTCGAGCTCATCCATGACTGGCGCTCCAGGGACACCGGGCCGGAATGCTTCCACCGGGTCGCCCATGAGGACGGCCGACCTGAGGGAAATTGCACAAAATGGTCATGCCGGGCGCATTCCACGGCGGGCGAAAACACAGCCGGGGTGCAGCGTGTGCTTCTTCGGGGGCCAATCGCTACACAGGTCGGGCTTGGCCGGCCGGCCATCCGCCCGTCCGGCGCTCGTGCAGGGTACAGCCGATGCCATCGTCGTCGAGATACCCGCAGGCCGAGATCATCTCCGCCTCGATGGAGTAATCCCCCGCACGTTCCACCTTGCAGAGATACGGCGAACGGCGCGAACGCACCAGGGCCTCCAGTTTGCGCTGCCGATTGGTGCACATGATCTCGATTTGGAGGTCCCGGCAGCATGCCGCCCCCCGCAGGTTGTCGGCCGTCCGACAGGCGGCCAGAGCGCAGGGGTTACCGCTGGCCAAGCACCGGAAGCCGCCGGGGAGGGGTGGGTAGGCGGCGGACCGTCTCCCGCCGGTTCTCCACCACCACGAACCGGTCACCGCCCAATTGACGAGGTTGGCTCGGCTTAGTGGGGCCGCGTGGGTTCGGTCCCGTAAAGCCATGCGCCGCGCAGCGGGCGCTGTTTCCGTCGGCTTGCAGGTAGCGGCAGGGAACGTGGAGCATTGCGTCCACGTATAACTCCCCCTCGTCCTCCCACAGGTCGTAGAAGGTGATGCGCTGAGTATGCCCGATCAGCCAGGTGGCTTCATGATCGAGGGACCGGTTTCCTTCTTCCAGCGCACCGACCCGCAGGATGACGGGAATCCCCCGGCACTGGGAGCCCAGACTGCGGCAGGGTGGGGGGGGATTGGCGCTGCGAAGCGGCAGGGTTGGAAGGGCGAGAGGCATGCAAAAAGCTATCCTGACCCTCTTCCGTTTGCACCGCCCCCGCTTATAGTGAATGGGTTCACAAAGTCGATTTACTCAATGTTTCGGAGGCGGAGCGGCAACATGCGGATTACTTCGATGGTGGCGGGGCTGACTTTGGTCTTGGCGGCCTGCGGCGGCGAAAAGAAGACCGAAGATCAGGGGACGACGGCGGCTCCCGAGCAGCAGTCTGCTCCGGCGGACAGCTCGGCAGCGCCGGCAGCCAATGCCCCGGCAGCCAATGCTCCGGCCGGCACCGGAAAGACCCACGACGTCAACATGGTGCTCGAGGGATCGTCGTACAAGTACGATCCAGCAACACTGACGATCAAGGCGGGCGACGTCGTTCGCTACCACAACAAGAGCGGTGGTCCCCATAACGTCTCTTTCTGGCCCGACAGTATTCCCAGCGGTGCCTCGGCTGTGCTCACCAAGAACATGCCGAATCAGATGGCCCCCCTGCAGAGTCCCCTCGAGACCGAGCAGGACGCGGTGTACGAAATCAGCTTTGCCGGTGCGCCCAAGGGCGAGTATAAGTTCTACTGCCTGCCGCACCTGGCGTTGGGCATGAAGGGCAAGCTGACGGTTCAGTAAGAAGCGTCAGCGCTCGAGGGCGTAAACCGCGCGCGGCCCTCTGGTTCAATCGAACCGGAGGGCCGCTGGTTTATGGAGGACGGCTCCCGTTACAACGGCGCCCATCACCAGACCCGCCAGCGCGTCTACTCCGTAATGCATCTGGCAGTACACCACTCCAACGGTCAGCAGCAGCGTAGGCACCGCGAGCAGCAGCCCGAGTTTTCGTGAGGCGCGGCCGGCGGAGAGGGTCGCCGCCAGGGAAGCCGCTACATGAGATGACGGAAACGCCGCCCCATAGGAGCTCCCCTTGGCCAGGGCGTCATAGACCAGTCGAGCCGGTGGATTGTCGGTGAACCACGCGGCCGGGCGGGGGAACATGTAGTAAGGTCCTGCGACCGGAAAGAAGATGAAGATCAGATAGCAGAGCACGAAGGTGGTCATCACCACCAGCACGAATCGGCGGACCGCCGGCAGATCTCCTTTCCAGGCGTAGTACAGAGCCGGAGCGCGAAATGATGACGTAGTAAGACAGGTAAGCAGTGTGCAGCACGGCAGACCAGAAGCGGCTGGGTGCGCGTTGCCACCACTCCCGACTCACCTGCATTCCGAATACCAGTAGCTCCCAGTGCTGCACCAGCCGATCATGCACCAGAACTGAAGGAGCGTTGAGGATGTCGAGCTCGCTATAGAGCGCCGGAAGCAAAAAGAGCGGGTACAGCTCGCGGAAGCTCCTCCCGACAACGCCCTGTCCCGGCCGGGTCAGGAAAACCAGGAACAGCACAAACAGGCCGTGTGCCACCAGGAGCCACCAGCATTCGGGCTGGGTGGATACCCGAAGAGCGGCGACAACGGAAACGATCCCCAGGTACGCCAGCAGCAACCAGTCTATGGCTCGCAGTGAGGTGGGTGAAGGGACGGTCTCGGCTGCAGTCATCGGTGGAGCTAAAGCCATCCTGCCTTTCGATACCAGTGGTAGGTGTCGGCCATTCCGGCCTGAAGGTCATACGCGGGCTGCCAGCCGGTGTCGCTGATCAACGGGTGTCGGGTCTCCGGTCCACGCAGCCTGAAAGAACTCATTGGCCTTGTCGGCGGTCAGAATGGTGGTTTGGCCGGTGAGCCGGGCCGTTGCCTCAGTGACTGAGAGTAGGGCCCGTCCAAGTAGCGGGGGGACCTTCAACGTTCTGACCGAGCGCTCCATCGTGCGGCCGACCACGCGAGCAAACTCCGCGCTGGTGAAAACCTCGGGGTGGCAGGCCACGTAGGTTTTGCCAGTTGGAGCCTCCGAAGCCAGAACCAGGGCGTTCGCGAGATCGGCCGCGTGAACCGCGGAGAGCTCCTGGGTGCCATCGCCGAAGAGCGGGAGCGATGCCATATCGCACCAGCCGGAACACCTTGAACACCTCGCGATCCCTTGGCCCGTAGACCATGGGGGGTCGGACAATCGACCACTGGAGCCGGCTGGATCGGACTACCTCTTCGCTGGCCAACTTGCTTCTGCCATAGGCGGTCACCGGCCGGGGAGGCTCGCTCCCGTCCAGGGCCAACCCCCGGGGCGACGGGCCGCCGGCGGCCAGCGACGAGACGAAGACGAAATTTCGAGTCCCGGCCGATTCAGCTGCCGCAACGACGTGCTTGGTGCCGTCCCGATTAGCCCGAAGGAATTCCGCCTCGTTCCGGGCCGCCACCACGCCGGCCACATGATACACTACATCCTGGTCTCGCGCGGCCTGAAGGAGGGCTGTTTCATCGTGCAGATGTCCGGCGACGACCCGAACGCCCTGCGAGGTGAGGCTTGCCGCTTTATCGGGCGACCGGGCAAGCGCGGTAACCGTGGCTCCGCGGCGCTGCAGAGCATCCACCAGATGGCTTCCCACGAAGCCAGTGGCGCCGGTAACCAGCGCTCTCATAGTTGCCGGTCGTAAAGCCGGTACGTCTTGTAGACCCTGAAGGTCATCTTTTCCAACCCGGCGTTCATGGCCGGATTGTCTTCCAGGATCCAGCCGGCCTCCCCCCAGTAGATCCCCCGCTCTCCCGATTTGGTCCAGATCCAGTGATACAGCACGGCATCGATTCCCTTGCCTTGCTGGGCGGGAACCACGCCGAGCAGAAGTATTCGCGCCCGCCGAATACGCTTCATCTTGAGGGCCCAGAGCAGCCGAAAGATCATGGGAAACAGCCGGCCCGAGCGGTTGTTGCGGAAGACCACATTGAGATCGGGCAGCGCGATCCCGAAGCCAATGAGCTTGCCGTCCTTGTAGGCCATCGGCACCAGCTCGGGGATGACCACCGGCTTGAACTGCTCGGCAAGGTGGTCGATCTCGTGGTCGGTCATTGGAACGAAGCCCCAGTTCTTCTCCCAGGCGGCGTTGTACAGTTCCTTAATCCGCTCCACCTCTCCGTCGAAGTCCTTCATATTCAGCGGCCGCAGCGTAATGCCATGCCGCTGCCGGATCAGCTCGGTGGCCCGGGTGAGCCGCTCCGGGACCGGCACGTAGGCTTCCATGCTGCCACCCTGGTACACCCAGAGATCCTTGGCCTTGGTGAAGCCCGCCTGCTCCAGCAACCGGATGTAATAGCGGGGGTTGTGGGGCATCATCAGGGTAGGCGGGGTCTCGAACCCATCCACCAGCAGGCCGCATTCGTCGTTCACCGAGAACGATGCCGGCCCCCGAATCACATCATGGCCTCGGGCGCGGCACCAGTCGGCCGCGGTATTCAGCAGCGCGTTGGCAACATCCTGGTCATCGATGCACTCGAAGAACCCGAAGAAGCCCACCCGGTCGTCATGGGTCTCGTTGTGCAAACGATTACTGATGGCCGCAATGCGACCCACGACCTCATCACCATCCAGCGCAATGAAGTATTCGGCCTCGGCGTGCTCGAAGAAGGGATTCTTGGTGCGGGAGAGCAGTGTCGCAACGTCCCGACGCAAAGGCGGGACCCAGAGAGGGTCCCGCGCATGCAGCCGATACGGCAGATCGATGAACCGTCGAAGATCTCGCCCTTCGCGCGCCGCTTGGACGCGAAGGCGATCGGTCAAATGACCCCCAGGTCCCTGCCTATCACCGCGAACTGCTCCAGGGCAAAGTCGATCTGCTCGAACGTGTGGGTTGCCATGAGACTGGTCCGCAACCGGCATTGCGACGGGGGCACTGCGGGAGGCGCCACCGGATTGGTGAATACGCCCGCATCGAACAGCCGGCGCCACATGAGGAAGGTCTTCTCCAGCGGGCCGATCAGAACCGGGACGATCGGCGTCGCGGTGGGACCAATGTCAAAGCCGAGCTCCCGGAACCCGTCCTGCAGGCGTCGGGTGTTGGCCCACAGTCGATCGCGCCGCTCGGGCTCTCGCTGGAGCACCTCGAGCGCGGCGAGAACCCCGGCGGTATTGGCGGGAGGCAGGGATGCGGTGAAGATCAGCGGGCGGCTGTGGTGGCGGAGATAATGCACCACGTTGTCCGACGCGGCGACGAAGCCGCCGATCGAGGCCAGCGACTTGGAGAACGTTCCCGCGATGATATCCACGTCCTCGGTCATTCCGAAGTGCGCCGCGGTGCCTTCGCCGTTCGGGCCGAGCACGCCTAGCGCGTGGGCATCGTCCAGCGCCAGCGCGGCACCATGCTTCCGAGCAATCCGCGACAGCGCCGGGACGTCGGCGATGTTGCCCTCCATGGAGTACACCCCGTCCACGACGATCATGGCGCCGCGTCCCGTGCCGTTCCGCTCGATCCGGCGCTCGAGGTTGGCCAGATCGCCATGATTGAATCGCTCCGTCTCGCCATAGGAGAGCTTGGCACCATCCACAATCGAGGCATGGTCGAGCTTGTCGAGGTATACCACGTCACCCCGTCCCACCAGCCCGGAGATCAGACCGAGATTGGCGGAGTATCCGGTGGAGAAGACCAGGCAGGCTTCCTTGCCAACGAATTCGGCGAGCGCGCTCTCCAGCTGTTCGTGAAGATCCAGAGTTCCGTTGAGGAAACGGCTGCCGGTGCAACCTGAGCCATAGCGACTGAGTGCCCGGGAAGCAGCCTCGAGAACCTTGGGATGGTGGGTAAGACCGAGGTAGTTGTTCGACCCGAGCATGATCCGCTTCTGACCGTCAATAACCACGACGGTGTCCTCCGATTCCGAAATCGGATTGAAGTACGGATACAGCCCGACGGCCTGCAACTCACGCGCTTTCGTGAATTGACGGCATTTCTCGAATAGCGCGACTTGCTGAAGTTCTTGGGTATCCACAGTACCTCGGCACGAGTGGAGGTCAGAAATCCCCACATCACTATGTCCAGGAAAGGCTTAAACTAGTGCTGCCGGGGGGGACGGCACAAGCCGCCGGATCGGGCGGCCGCAGCCGCGCAAGGGCTGCGCCGCCTGTGATCTTGGCGTACACCAGGTTACTTTTGCCCGGTCCCAACCACAGGTGCAGCTTGTTGCTCGGTGTGTCTCGCTGGGTGACGGCGGCGTGCGTGACCGTGCTGCTCGCCCCGGGTCCCCTTCAGGCGCAATTCCCTCGTGCTCAGAGAGGTCAGTTCGAAGTTCGCGGCTTTGATTTTCGCCGGGATGGTGCCTGGCGAAAGCGGGTTGCGGCTGTCCGTAACGCTCGCCACCGGCTCCTTCGCGCTGGTTCCATCGCCGCACTGAATCTCGCCGCGCCCAGCGCTTTTGGGGCCTCCCGCGTGAGCGGCCGGATCATCATCCCCGTCATTCCAATTGCCTTTAAAAACGTGCCGGCGCCGTATCCAGCCAGCCGGTATGAGGAACTGTTCTTCAGCTCGCCTCCGCCAGGCAGTCCCTACAGCCTCAAGTCCTTTTACGAACAGCTATCCAATGGGAACCTCACGGTGGAAGGCCGAGTGTTTCCCTGGGTGACGGCCGACACGACAGATACCTACTACGAGGACGGCTGCAACGGGATCGGTGTGCTCGCGCCCTGTCCGTCGCGGGCGGTGAGCCGAATGGGCGAACTGCTGATCGGGTCGCTGGACAAGGTGTCTCTTCCCACCGGCGCCGCGAACCTCTGGAGTCAGTTCGATAACGATGGACCGGACGGCCAGCCCAACTCGGGTGATGACGACGGGTTCGTTGATTTTGTCACTTTCCTGCAAGCGGACCAGGATGGAGCATGTCCCAACTCCCGCCACATCTGGGCTCACCGTTTCATCATCCGGGCGTGGAACGGAGGATCTCCGTATGTCACGCGCACACCCTGGACCGGCCACCCAGGCGAGTTTCTCAAGATTGACGACTACATCATGCAGAGCGCGCTCGGAGGCAGCACCGCCTGCGACGTGCTGGCGCCGATGCCGATTGGGACGGTGGCCCACGAGACCGGGCACACCTTCGGCTTGCCCGATCTGTACGACACCGAGCTGCAACAGCTCCACTCGCCACTCAGGGGATCGGCGAGTGGGGGCTGATGGGCAGCGGCAATTACGCTCGCCCCTACAGCCCATCGCGGTACGAGGCATGGTCACTCTTCGAGATGGGGTGGGTCGCCGTTGACACACTGGCTTCCGGCCGGGACGTAGTGCTGGGGCCGGTGGCGAGCTCGGACACCGTCCTGTACTTCCCGGTGCCCGGCACCGATGAGTTCTATCTCCTGGAGAACCGCCAGGCCCAGGAGAGCGATACCGCGCAGATGAACCCCGATTTCGGGCTGCGCCAGAAGTCGCCCGGGATTGCTGGTCTGGCACATCGATCAGAGCCAGATCGACCAGCATGGGTTCGATCAGGACAATCGGGTGAATGCGGGGCCGATCCATGGCGTGGCTCTGGTGCAGGCCGATGGCCGCAACGATCTCGGGCCTGCCCGGTCGCGGGAATCGGGGGGACAACGGCGATAGCTATCCGGGCTCGGCCGGCAACACATCCGTCTGCCGCACCACCCGACCCGCGGTGACCGACAATCACGGTGTCTTCGCTCACTTCTGTCTCGACCATATTGCCCAGGTCACTCCGGGCGGAAGCATGGCGTTCCGATACATCGCTTACCGATCGGTGTTCGCTGCCGATCATCCTCCCGCCCGGATTCGAGTAAACGGCACCGCGGTCTCGCGGATCGATCAGTTCTTCGTGCCCGGGAGCACGGTCGAGCTCGCGGTCGATTCCGCCCAGCTCGATGAGTCTGGCCGCACCAGATTCGATTTTCTGGCCTGGAGTGACGCTGAGGGGCGCAGACCCACAGCGTCACCATCGGGGAGGAGCCGGACACGATCGTGGCGCAGGTGGCAGTGGCTCATCGTCTCCGCACCAGCGTACAGGGCGCAACTGGAGCTGCGATCACTTCGCCGGTCGCGGGAGACCTCAGCACCGGAGTATTTCTGACCGAAGGCTCGCAGACGTCAGTTCGAGCGAACCCTCAACCGGGAGCCGTGTTTCTGGGCTGGAGCGGCGACACCACCACCGCGACCGACACCCTGACGCTGATCATGCGGCATCCCTTCGACCTCACCGCCAACTTCATCGCCGTTCAGGAGGTGCAGCTCAGCGGAGCCGCCGATGCGCTCTTCGGGACGGCAAACCTGCGGCCGGAGGAAGCGGCATTCCTCGATGCTGCAGGAAACCGAAACGGAATGTACGACCTGGGAGATTTTCTTGCGGCTGAAGATCGTTCCCGAGCGTCGGCGTCGGCGGAGATGGCGCGGAGCACCTAAACCATGAAGAGGGTCGCGATGCTCTCTCTGGGTTGGCTGGTCGTGGTGGCCGGCCGCACTGGCCATGCTGATCGGCTGTTCGGGACAGCCCTCCGGTCCGGTCGCGGCCACGCTTCAAGTCTCCCTGTCCACACCGTTCAATGATGACGGCGCCTTGCTTTTCACCGTCACGGGCGGCCGGGTGGACTCGGTGGATGCAGCCGGGTACACCCTCTACACCAGCCGACCGGATCCTGCGACGCTGCAGGTGATAGTGACCGGCAATCTGAGCCCCGGGAACGTGGCGCAGCGTTCACATTCCCGACGAGCGCGTTGCCTCGCAGTACTCAGCCAGCGTCAGCCAGGTTGCTGCTCGCGCGACATATATCGAGCGCGACCCGGCTTCGTACCGTCTGGAGCTTGAAGCCATAGTGAGTCTCGCTTGACTTGGGCCGGACCCTATCCGACCTTGCATTCATGAGTGAACGCAGAGCGTTCTTCCGTTCCTGCGCGTTGGCCCTGACCGGGCTGCTGACCTCGCGCACCGAACGGCTGCTGGCCGCAACCGGGCTCGATGCTGGGCCCGAAGACCCCGAAGTGCCCAATCAGGAAGTCGCCCGTATCCTGAAGCAGCTCTTCGGGGACCGTCCCATTCGCCGGGGACACGTGCAGTTGGACATGCCTGTCGTGGCCGAGGACGGCCGGGTTGTTCCGGTCATCATCGAGAGCGACCTGCCGATGAGCGATGATCGGTACGTGAAAGGCGTCCACCTCATCGTGGATCACAACCCCGACCCGCATCTCGCCGCGTTTCATCTGACTCCGGCCATCGGCTCGGTGTCAATCTCCACCCGCATCAAGATGAAGCGCACCACCTGGGTGCGCGCCATCCTGGAGACCAGTAACGGTGAGGTTTGGGCCGGGTACGCCCGGGTGCTCGTCACTCTCAACGGATGTGGATGATGATCAATGATATCGGCGAAGCCAGGATCCGGGTCCCCGACCAGATCAGGCGGGGAGATCTCATCACCGTCAATGCGATTGTTTCCCATCCGATGGACACCGGCTTCTTCCGAACCGCCGAGGGCGATCCGATCCCGGCGTACTTCATCAAGGACGTCGTGGTCACCTACGGCAACCAGGAAGTCGCCCGGTTCGAGTGGACCTCCGGAATCAGCCGAGACCCGGTGGTAAGCTTTACCGCTGAAAGCGGACAAGGAAGCACCGCTTACCATGGTGTGGTCCGACAACAAAGGCGCCTCCTTCAAACAGTCGGTCAACATCAGCTTCATCGCCGCCTGACCCTTTCGCTCCCTCCAATTCTCCTGCTCGCTCGGACTTCTGGCCGGCCCGCGAGCCTCCTTCGCGCCGCCACAGCCGATCCTTCGCCGCCTTGCGCCCGGCGTGTACGCCGCCATCGGGCGATACCGGCCGCGGTTCCGAGGGCAGACCCAACGCCGGCTTCGTGGTCACCAGTGAAGGTGTTGTCGTCATCGACGCGCTGGCGAGCCCGCAGCAGGGTGCAGCAGCTGGTGGACGCGATCCGGCGAGTCACCCCGGCACCCATCACCTGGCTCGTCCTGACCCACCATCACCCGGACCATCATTTCGGTGCTATTGTGTTCCGCCGGCTCGGCGCTAAAGTCATCGCCCATCCCGATCGGCGGGTCCTGGCATCCGAGGCAGGCGAGGACGCGCTGATTGCGGATTGGGTGCGGGTCGTCGGGCTCGACGCCATGCGAGGATTTGAGTTCGCCGATACGCCCGATCGTCCGGTCACCGGGGTGGATACGCTCCAGGCTAGGGGAGCGCACCATCATCATCAGTCACCCGGGTGCCGCTCACACCGCTGGAGATCTCATGGTGTGGCTCCCTCAGGAGCGGGTGCTGTTTGCCGGCGATCTGCTGGTCGAGGACGGGGTGACAATGGTGGTGGACGGAAATTCCGGTGAGCTGCTCAAGGCACTGGCCGCAATCGACAGCCTTCACCCACGCGTGGTCGTGCCCGGCCACGGGGCGATTCCGCGGGAGCCCTCCGAGCTGGTGGCCACGACCAGAACGTACATCACCGGGCTTCGAGCCGAGATGCGGTCGGCCGTGGAGCATGGCAGTTCCGATGGGACGAGCGCTCAAGAGCCTTCCTCCGGCCGATCAGACCCGACCGGTGTCGCTGAACTCCCGCCGCCGCCGCAATGCGCTTCGGGTGTATCTGGAAGAGGAGCGAGCCTATATGGGACTGGACTCAGTGCCATGAGCGGCCTTTCGGCACTGCTGCTGTTCTCGACCCTGGTGAGGGCGGCGCCCGCGCCGCGGCTGGTCTCTACCGAGGAGCTGGCTGCCTGGCTGAAGAAGGGCCCGGTGAACATCGTCGATGTCCGAACCGACGTGTTCATCTACCTGAAAGACCACCTCCCCGGCGCGGTGTATCTCAATCCCGAGACTCTGCGGGCCAGTGACGGCGGGATTCCGGTGCAGCTCCTGAGCGCGCGAGCCTACAGCGAGCTCTTTTCCCGCCTGGGACTGAGCTTCGAGCAAGCCGGTCGTGATCTACAGCGCAGGGGAGACCCGGAACATCGATGCCACCTTCGTGGCCTGGCTGCTCGCCGGGTTCGGCCACCCTCGGGTGTATCTGCTGAACGGCGGCTACTTCAAGTGGCAACTGGAACAGCGGCCTCTCGCCCGAGAGTACCCGAGGATCGCCGCGGTGGATTTTCCCATCGGCTCGTTCCGCCCGGAACGCGCTTCACTCGAAGAGGTGCGGCGGGCGATCACTGACCGCAGCGCCATGCTGGTTGATGCGCGGCCGCCGGATCAATATGCCGGACAGGCCGGGGCCCAGATGCGGAGAGGCCACATTCCTGGAGCCATCAACCACTACTGGCAGGACGATCTGACGCAGGAGGGCTTTGGGCACGTCTGGAAGTCGCCGGCAGAATTGAAGGCCGCTTACGCCAAACAGGGCATCACGCCCGACCGCAACATCATCGTGTATTGCAACAGCACCACTGAAGCCAGCCACGTCCATTTCACGCTGCGATATCTGCTGGGCTATCCGCAGGGTGCGCATTTATGTGGGGTCGTGGACCGAGTGGGCTGAGCGGGTGGACCTGCCGGTAGAAGCGGGGCAGCGGGGCAGGGTGGCAGCGGGGCAGTAGCTACGCCCGCTGTCTGCGTCTACTTCATCGCAATTCCACTCCGGAGCTGACCCGGGCGCCAGATCCGTCCGCTCTTCATGATCCACTCGACCGAATCCAGGTTGTCGATGTCGGCCAAAGGATTCTTGCTGAGGAGCACCAGATCGGCGTAGTGTCCGGCCTCGATGGTGCCGAGTCGCTGGGCGGCTTCTCCGCCGATAGCGCGGGCCGCGTCGCGGGTGGCCGCAAGCAGGGCCGCGGTGGGCGTCAGGGATATGGAGTCCACCAGCAGGCGCAGCTCTCCGAACAGTGACGCTCGCTCGTTGGATGGCCCGTAGGCTACGTGATCACTGCCCGCGCTGATCCGCACCCCGCGGCGCACCGCTTCGCGGGTGACTTCCATTCCGAAGCCGGAAGCTGCGCGGACATATTCCTCCTGCTCCGAAGGAATGTGCCGGCGCTTGGCGTTGAAGTACGCCACGCTGTGCTTTGTGGCGTCCAGGGTGGGCTCGAAGAAGGTGCCGAGCCGGGCCATGGAGTCGAGTGCATCCGTGATTCGCGGATCGTGAGCCGCCCCTACGGTGGCGACCTCCGCCGTAGCTACTTGTAGCGTCCCGTCGTTCACCAGCGTATCCCGCTCCTCGGCCGTGAACAGCTCGCCGGCAAGGCCCGCGGCGTGCACCACTCCATCCTGCCCCGCGAGCGCCTGCTCCAGCGCACTGGCCGGCTGCACCCAGGCGTGCCCCCACACCGGCATGCCGGCACGATGGGCCGCAGCCACCAGCTTAGTGACCGACTCCAGGTCCAGCTGGGCGTACAGCTTGAGGCCCATGGCTCCGGCTTCGCGGGCAATGGCCACTATGGAATCCGGATCGTCAGTGCGGTTGTACATGATGGGCGTCCACCCCAGCGACTGCATCGTCATGGCGGGCGGCTGCCGGAACACGACGCCGCGGGCGGTTCGAGTGCCCTGGAAGCCGTTGAAGAAGAACCGGCGCCCCGCCACCAGCTGCATGGCGTAAACCCGGGGCGTGGCATCCAGAGTCCGGACCCGCGCCAGCAGCTCGGCCGGATTGGTGCCCATGTCGCGGACGGTGGTGACGCCCTGAGCCAGAAGGTCCCGCAGGTCGAGCGAGAGCTCCTCAGTGGCGCTGCCGGCCGTGAGGAACAACAGGTGGACGTGACTGTCGATCAGGCCCGGGATGAGCCACTGGCCGTTGGCGTCGATGATTCGCGCGCGACGCGGGACCGGGCACTCTCCGGCCGAGCCGGCGCAGAGGATTCGATCGCCGCGGATCAGGGTGACCGCATTGCTGACCGGGCCGCGGCCGGTGCCGTCCCACAGGGTTGCCCGGACGATGGCAACCGTGGGGTCGGGCGCCGGGGCTTCTCGGAGCGGGGGCGGACTTCCGCCGCAGGCGCTCAAGACCAGCGTCAATGTTAGGACAGAGAAACCCATCGAGGGGAAAAGCTGCATACCGTGCGCTCCTGGCGCTGGCGGGCGACGCGGCACAACAGCCGTCTGGGGGTCGGCACCCACCGGGACCCAATTCAAGATGCGGGGAAAGAATGCGATTGGCCGTGATTTCCGGGGCTACCTGGACCGTGACCAGGAACACTACGCCCGCAAGGTGCTAACCCGTTCAGCGTACTCGGAATCCGCTATGCAGCCGGGTGCGTGGCCAACCTCTTTCCCAGTGTAAGCCCTCCTCAATAAGAACGTGAAAGCGGAAAAACAGGTTCAGGGGTAAAAGAAGGCAAAGCACGTGCCAGGAGCCGCCATTGGCACGCTGCGCTGGTTGCGAGCCGGCTTTCCGCTCTCTAGTCTTCCCTTGTGCCCCTTCCCCCTCTCCGTCGGCCCCGCCGCCGCAGGCTTACGCCGGCCATGCGCCGCCTCGTCCGGGAGCACGAGCTCTCCCCCGCCGATCTCATTCAGCCCCTGTTCGTGGTTCATGGCAGCCGGGTGGAGCGCGAGATCGGCTCCATGCCCGGAGTCTTCCAACTCTCGGCCGACGAGAAACTTGACCGGGAAATCGATGATATCCGAAGCCGTGACATCGAAGCGGTGATTCTTTTCGGCCTACCCGCCACGAAAGATGAGATCGGCAGCGAAAACTTCTCCGATGACGGGATCGTGCAGCGGGCGCTGCGTCGCATCCGGGAACGCCATCCAGACCTGCTCCTGATCACCGACGTCTGCTGCTGCGAGTACACCAGCCACGGGCACTGCGGTGTCATTCGGCAGGGGTCGGTGGACAACGACGCCACGCTCGAGATTCTGGGTCGGGTCGGGGTGAGTCATGCGCACGCCGGCGCGGACATCGTGGCTCCAAGTGGGATGATGGACGGGATGGTTGCCGCAATCCGCTCGGCGTTGGATGGCGCAGGCCATCAACAGACGGCCATTCTGAGCTATGCGGTGAAATACGCCAGCGCGTTCTATGGCCCTTTTCGCGAAGCTGCAGACAGCGCTCCTGCCTTCGGCGACCGGCGCCAGTATCAGATGGATCCAGCCAATCTCCGGGAGGCGTTGCTCGAGGCGGCTTTGGACGAGGCCGAAGGCGCCGACCTCCTGATGGTCAAGCCGGCGCTGGCCTATCTCGACGTGGTCCGTGCCGTCCGGGAGCGAACCCAGCTGCCGCTGCTGGCTTACAACGTGAGCGGCGAATACGCGATGGTGAAGGCTGCCGCGCGTCACGGCTGGATCGACGAGTGCCGGGTGGTGCTGGAGGCCCTGACCGGCATGCGCCGCGCCGGGGCAGACGCGATCATCTCCT
Source organism: uncultured Gemmatimonadales bacterium (assembly GCA_963825815.1). Classification (GTDB taxonomy): domain Bacteria; phylum Gemmatimonadota; class Gemmatimonadetes; order Gemmatimonadales; family GWC2-71-9; genus CAVVWJ01. The sequence goes on from CAWGVB010000031.1 coordinate 37,858, forward strand.
ACCACGCCAAGGACGCCGCCGTGTGGCTCAGGTCCGCGGGAGCGGCATGACCGATACGCGGATCGCTCCGGGGGCAACCGCCGCGTCGGAGCGGTTGTTCGCGGCCGCGCAGCGAGTGCTTCCCGGAGGAGTCAACAGCCCGGTTCGGGCCTTCAAGGGCGTGGGCGGCGTTCCGCGCTTCATGGTCCGGGGCGAAGGCCCCTGCCTGATCGATGCCGACGGGAATCAGTACGTGGACCTGGTCCTCTCCTGGGGACCGTTGATCCTGGGTCACGCCCATCCCCAGGTGCTCGCCGCCCTGATCGAGACAGCCCGCCACGGTACCACGTTCGGCACCCCTACCGAGCTGGAGGTCCAACTCGCTGAACGAGTCGTCGCCACCTTCCCCGGGCTCGACATGGTCCGCTTCGTGAGCTCCGGCACCGAGGCCGTTATGAGCGTCGTCCGGCTGGCGCGAGCCGCCACCGGCCGCCGGCTGATACTGAAGTTCGACGGCTGCTACCACGGGCATGCCGACGCGCTGCTGGCGGCGGCGGGCTCTGGAGTGGCCACGCTGGGGCTGCCCGACTCGCCCGGGGTAACGCCCGCGACGGTAGCCGATACGCTGGTGCTCGCCTACAACGATCTGGCCGCGGTGGAGACGCTCTTCGCGGTGCGAGGAGACGAGATCGCCGCGATTCTGGTGGAGCCGGTGGCGGGAAACATGGGGGTGGTACCGCCGGTCGCCGGTTTTCTCCAGGGTCTGAGGAACATCACCCACCGCCACAATGCGCTGCTGGTCTTTGATGAGGTGATGACCGGATGGCGGGTGCATCCTCAGGGCGCCCAGGTTCTCTATGGCGTCACTCCCGATCTCACCTGTCTCGGCAAGGTGATCGGCGGCGGGCTTCCGGCTGCGGCCTACGGCGGGCGCCGGGATTTGATGGAGCTGATCGCGCCGGCAGGTCCGGTGTATCAGGCCGGGACGCTCTCCGGTAATCCCATCGCGATGGCGGCGGGGCTGGCCACCCTGGAGGAGCTGCGGCAGCCCGGGCTGTGGCAGCGTGCCGCCGACTGGGCTCAGCGGGCAGGAACGTTGATCGCGGCCGCTGCCGAGCGGGCTGGAGTTCCGGTTGTCGTCCAGCGCGTCGGCACCATGTTCACTCCTTTCTTTAGTCCAACGCCGGTTCGCACCTTTGCCGAGGTGAAACAGACCGACCGCGACGCCTACAGCCGGTTCTTCCACGCCCTCCTCGAGTCCGGGATCTATCTGCCGCCCTCGGCCTTCGAGGCGTCGTTCACCTCCGTGGTCCACGGCGATCGGGAGCTGGAACTGCTCGAGGCCGCGCTCACTACAGCATGGCAGCGGTAGCGATCGTCGGCGCCGGACTCACCGGCCTCGCCGCTGCCTACAGCCTCAAGCAGCGGGGAAATCGCGTCGTTCTTTACGAGGCTGCTGATCGCGCCGGCGGAGTGGTGCTGACCGAACGCCGCTCCGGCTACCTCGCCGAGCTCGGGCCCAACTCGATGTCCGCGCCGACCCCGGTGGTCGGTGAGATGCTGGGAGCGCTGGGGCTGGATGCCTCGCGGATCTTCCCCTCCGCCCAGGCGCGCACCCGGTACATCGTCCGCCGGGGCAAGCTGGTCCGCCTGCCGCTCACTCCGGCAGAGCTGCTCACCTCCCGGCTCCTTTCCAACACCGCCAAGCTCGCGGTGTTCGGCGAGCCCCTGATCGAGCGAGGCGACTCGCCGGTGGACGAGAGCGTCGCCGCCTTCGTGCGCCGAAGGTTTAACCAGGAGGTTCTGGACTACGTCGTGAACCCCTTCGTCGCCGGGACCTTTGCCGGCGATCCGGAGCAGCTGTCTGTTCGCCATGCGCTGCCCCAGCTCCATACGCTGGAGCAAACCCACGGCTCAGTGATGAAGGCTTTTCTCAAGGCGGCCAAGGCCGAGCGCGGTTCCGGCACTGCGGCACCGGGCGCATCTCCCCTGATCTCTTTTCGGGGTGGGCTGCAGGAGATCGTCGACGCCTTTGCCCGCGAGCTCACGTCCGAGCTGCGACTCAGGGCGCCGGTTACCCAGCTGCGCAGTGGAGCCCGGGGCTGGACCGTCGGTGCGGCGTATCAGGGGCCGGAGACGTATGACGCAGTGATCTACGCCGCGCCGGCGCACAGTCTGGACGACATTGACCTGGATCTCACCGGCGGAGAGCGCCTGTCCACGCTTTCCAGCATCGTCCATCCACCGATCGCCGTTCTGGCGCTCGGTTTCCCCCGCGAGCAGGTGACGCACGCGCTGGATGGTTTCGGATTCCTCGTTCCCGAGGTCGAGCGGCGTCGGGTCCTGGGCGGCATCTTTTCCTCGACGCTCTTCCCTGATCGAGCGCCCGAGGGGTTTGTGCTGCTCACGGTGTTTGCCGGAGGTACCCGCGATCCTGACTTCGTCGACGCCGATCCCCAAACCCTTACAGCCAGGGTACTGGACGATCTGAGAATCCTGCTGGGCACCCGGGGAGAGCCGTCCTACCGGGCAGTGCAGATCTGGCCCAAGGCCATCCCCCAGTACGTGCTCGGGTACGGCCGGTTCAAGGACATCGCAGACCAGGTAGAGCAGAACAATCCCGGGCTCGCTTTGGCCGGCACCTATCGCGACGGCGTCTCCCTCAACGATGCGATCAGCTCGGGCATCAGAGCGGCCGATCGGGTAAGCACGATGCTGAGCAAGGAACCCATCGCCGGAGGCGTCTCGGCGGCGGAGCTGCATTGAATGTCCCGAACCGGCCGCTCCGGATCGGTACCCGGGGCAGTGCACTCGCCCGCTGGCAAACCGAACGGATCCGATCGCTGCTGGGGGCGGCGGGATCCAGCGCGGAGCCGGTCGAGATCAAGACCACGGGCGACCTCACGCCCGACGTCCCCCTGTCCCGGATCGGCAGCCGCGCGCTGTTCACCAAGCAGATCGATGACGCGCTCCTTGCCGAACGGATCGATCTCGCCGTTCACTCCCTGAAGGACCTCCCGACCAGGTTGCCGGACGGTATCGTCATCGGAGCAGTGGGCGAGCGCGAGGATCCGCGAGACGCGCTGGTCGGCCGGAGCTCCATCAGCTGGGAAGAGCTGCCTCGGGGCGCCATGCTGGCCACCAGCAGCCTCAGACGCCGCGCGCAGATGCTGTACCACCGGCCCGATCTCCGGATCGTAGATATCCGGGGAAATGTCGATACCCGTCTCGCCAAGCTCGCGGCCAACGCCGACTGGTCGGGCATCGTTCTCGCCACTGCCGGCCTGGTGCGACTCGGAGCGGAGAACCGGATTGGCGAGCGGCTGTCTCCCGACCTCTTGTTACCGGCGCCCGGTCAGGGCGCTCTGGCCATTACGGTGCGGGCGGATGATCAGTCGGTCCTCGCACTGGTCCGTTCGGTGCTGCACAACCCTGCAACCGCGCTCACGATCTCAGCCGAGCGGGCGTTCCTGGCGCGACTGGAGGGGGGGTGCCAGGTCCCCATTGCGGCATACGCCGAGCGCCAGGGAGAAGGGGGCGATATGCTGCTGCACGGGAGGGTGGTCGCTCCGGATGGAAGGACACTGATCGAGGGACGACAGCGGCGTGCGGTGACCGATGAGGCGGATGCGAGGGAGCTGGGATCGGCGCTGGCGGACGAGCTGCTGGGGCAGGGGGCTGGAGATATTCTCGCTCAGGCCCGGGCTGGTGCCCCGGCCATCAGCGAGCCTTGATGGAGAAACTGGTCATCACCGCCTCGTCCGGCTCCTTCTCCGGCCTGGCCGACGAACTGCGGAAGATCTCGGTGCAGGCACTCGAGCGGCCGCTGATCAGCTCCCAGCCCCCGGATGACTGGGCCCGGTTGGATGAGGCACTCCACCATCGAGACCGCTACGGTTCGCTCGCGCTTACCTCACCTCGCGCCGCGGCTGCGGTCGCGGCTCGGATTCGGGCTTGCGGCATCAGCTGGGTGGGTCACACTCCCCGAGTGTGGGCCGTCGGAGCGGCTACCGCCGAGGCGCTGCAGGGCGTGCTCGGATCCGTCCAGGGAAGCTTTCCCGAGACGAATGCCGACTTGGGCGCGGCCGAGCGGCTCGCGCAGGTTATGCTGTCGGCCGGCGCAGCCGGTCCGGTGCTGTTTCCCTGCGGCGAGAACCGCCGTGACGAGCTCCCCGGTATTCTGCGCGCCAACGGACTGGTGGTCGACGAGGTGATATGCTATCGGATGGTGCTGGCCAGCGCAGAGCAGGCGAGGGAGGCGGTCTCAGGAGCCTCGATGGTGCTGGTGGCGAGCCCGAGCGTGCTTCAGCTTCTGGTGGAAGCTTGCCCTGCTTCAGACCGGCCGGCGCTGGTTGCCATTGGTCCCACCACGGCCGCGGCGGCGCGATCCGCCGGGTGGCCGCCCGCCGCGGTGCCCGCTGCTCCCTCCACCCCGGCTCTCGTTTCGGCGATCGCGGGGCTCCTGTCCCCTCGCTAGCGTGAACGATCTCCTGCTCAGGGCCTGCCGCAAGGAGCCGGTAGAGCGTCCGCCGGTCTGGATGATGCGCCAGGCCGGCCGCTATCTGCCCGAGTATCGAGCCGTGCGGGAGCGGGCCGACTTTCTCACGATGGTGAGAACCCCCGAGCTGGCGGTGGAAGTCACCCTCCAGCCGGTGGAGCTGATCGGCGTGGATGCGGCAATCATCTTCAGCGATATCCTGATTGTGCCCCAGGCCATGGGGATGCGGTTGTCGGTGGACGAAGGTGTGGGTCCGCGGTTCCATCAGCCTTTGCGCTCAACTCGGGACTTCGAACGGCTGCGGGACGTCTCGCCGGAAGAAGGCTTCGGTTACATGCTCTCGGCCTTGCGGCTGGCTCGGCGGGAGCTGGACGGGCGGGTGCCGTTGATCGGGTTTGCCGGCGCCCCCTGGACCCTGCTCAGCTATATGATTGAAGGGGCAGGCTCCAAGTCATTCAGCTACGCCAAGCGTTTGCTGGTGGAGTCGCCCGCCACGGCGCATGCCATGCTGGGGCGGCTGGCGCGCGTCGTGGGAGACTTTCTGGCCGCCCAGGTAAAGGCTGGAGCGCAGGTGCTGCAGCTGTTCGACTCCTGGTCGGGAGCGCTGGCTCCCCGTGATTTCCGCGAGTTTGCCCTTCCTTATATGAGTGAAGCCGTAGGCATAGCCCGGAAGGCCGGAGCGCCGGTCATAGCCTTCTGTCCCGGCTCGGGCTGGGCGCTGGAGGAAATCGCCCGGTCCACCGGAGCGGACGTAATCGGAGTCGACTGGCAAACTGACGCTGCCGAGGCCCGGCTGCGGCTGCCGGCCGACCAGGTGACCCTGCAGGGGAATCTGGATCCCTGCTGGCTGTACGCACCGCCCGCGGTGCTGCGCGAGCGGACGCACCAGATGCTCGAGGCCTTCGGGGGACGGTCCCACATCGCCAACCTGGGACACGGCATTCTTCCGGACACGCCCGTAGCGCACGCCCGAGCCTTCGTCGATGCCGTACGGGAGTGGCGCAGCCCATGATGCCGCCAGGGTTCCGCGACAAGGCCACCGAGCGAATCACTCAGCTGCACGATGCGGCCACCGAGCTCTTTACCGGGCTGGACCGCGGTGGGTCCTTTCGGGAAGACCAGTGGGAGCGGCAGGGCGGCGGCGGCGGGGTAAGCCGGGCGCTCACCGAAGGCGTGACCTTCGAGAAAGCCGGCATCAACCGCTCTCTGGTTGAAGGCACGCTGGCGCCGGACCTGGCGCAGCGAATCGGAGCTCAGGGGGCACGCGCCGCCACCTTCTTCGTGACCGGAATGAGCCTGGTGGTCCATCCCCGGAGCCCGATGATTCCCACCGTTCACCTCAACGTTCGGTACTTCGAGATCGGGGATGCCGAAGGGGAGCCGGTGGACGCCTGGTTCGGGGGAGGCACCGATCTCACGCCGACCTATCCCTATCCGGAAGACGCGGCTCACTTCCACCGTGCGCTCAAGGCGGTCTGCGACCGCCACCACCCGGGCTTCTATCCCCGGTTCAAGCTCTGGTGCGATCACTATTTCGTAAACACGCACCGGAACGACGAACGCAGAGGCGTCGGCGGGATCTTCTTCGACAACCTTCGGGCGGGAGAAGGCGGACTCTGCCTCGAGCGCCTGCTGGAGTTCGTGACCGACGTGGGCGGCGTTCTCGAGTCGGCGTATGCTCCCATTGTCGAGCAGCGCCGGAACACCGCCTATGGTGAGAGGGAGCGCCGGTTTCAGCTGTCCCGCCGGGGACGGTACGTCGAGTTCAACCTGGTACACGACCGGGGTACCTTGTTCGGTCTCCAGACGGGGGCCCGGATCGAGAGCGTGCTGATGAGCCTGCCGCCGCTGGCCGCGTGGGAGTATTCGCCGGAGTATCCGGCGGGCTCCTTCGAGGCCGAGCTGCTCGCCATGCTGGAGCCGCGGGAGTGGTCCGGCGGAGTTTAACTTGCCTCCGCCACGAGCCGCCCTAGTTTAGACCTGCTGATGCAGGGATCTGGGGCTCAATCTTCGTCTAAGGTTTTTGTGAGCGCTTCGGCTTCTTCCCGGTCCGGATCAGTCGATCCCGGCCGCGCGATGATCTTGTGTGTGGAACGCGATCCCTACGTGCGGGAGCTGGAAACCTTCTTCCTCACTGAAGCCGGGTTCAGCGTCACTTTTGCCGATGATGGAGTGAAGGCGCTCGAGCTGGCTCAACAGCTCCATCCCAACGTCATCATCACCGAGATTCTGGTCCCCCGGCTGGACGGCCTGGCGCTCTGCCGCCGGCTCAAGTCCGATCCGGCCACCAGCGACATCGCCGTTCTCGTCTTCAGCCTGCTCTCAGCCGAGAGCCGGGCCAAGGACGCCGGCGCCGACGCCTTCCTCCCCAAGCCACTCTCGCCTCAAGTGCTGAAAGAGCGGGTTCGCAGCGTGCTCAACGCCAGGTCCACCAAGCAGGACAGCAAATCCCCCGCAGCCCGGGAGCTTCGCTCATGAGTGCCGCTCCTGACACAGTCGCTGCCGCTGTTTCCGCCGGTCGGATCTCCACCGGAAACCGGGAGGCAGATCTGGTCCTCGGCGGAGGGTTTATTCCCAGCTCCATCAATATCGTGATGGGGGAGCCGGGCACGGGGAAAACGCTCTTCGCCGAGCAGTTGCTGTTCGCCAATGCAGACGGTGACCGGCCGGTGCTGTACCTGACCACCCTGTCGGAGCCGCTGAGCAAGGTGATCACCTACCTGCAGCGGTTCCATTTCTATGACGAGGCCAAGCTGGGAACCGCAGTGGTGTATGAGGATATCGGGGCAGCCCTGGCAGAGGAGGGGCCGGGCGCCCTCGTCAGCCATATCCGTACCGCCATCGAGACGCTGGGCCCCAAGCTCATCGTCATCGATTCCTTCAAGGTCATCCATGATCTGTCGAGCTCTCCCCGTGAGATCCGGGAGCTGATCTCCACTATGGGGGGTCTGCTCAGCGCCTACGCCACGACGACCATCCTGGTGGGGGAGTACTGCCTGGACGACATCGCTCGCTACCCCGAGTTTGCCGTAGCAGACGGCATCGTGGAGTTTGCCCGGCAGAAGCGAACGACCACCGACGAACGGTTCATGCGGGTGAGTAAGCTCAGGGGAAGCTCGTACCTGGAGGGGCTCCACGCCATTCACATCACCGCTGATGGAGTCCAGGTATATCCCCGGCTGGTCAGTCCCGTTGTTCCCAAGGGGTATCGGATATCCGACGAGCGGGTCGGGACCGGGATCAGCGGGCTCGATGAGATGTTGGACGGAGGGCTCCGCCGGGGAACCACCTCGCTGGTCATCGGTCCCACCGGCTCGGGAAAGACCACCCTGGGACTGCAATTCGCCCTGGCCGCTGCTGCGGCCAACGAGCCCACGCTGTACGTGAACTTCCAGGAGAACCCGACCCAGTTGGGCAACATCCTGAACGCCCTCGACCCCACCGGGGGCGGCGATGGCCGGCCCTATCTTCACTTCCTGTATACCAGCGCAGTCGAGCTGCAGATCGACCGGACCATCGTCGAGATGTTCTCGATGATCGAAGCCCAGGGAATCCGGAGGGTGGTCATCGACGCGGTGGGCGATCTGGCCATGGCCGCCAGCGACCAGCAGCGGATTCACGATTACCTGTATGCTCTGGTCCAGCGCTTCACGGTCCGCGGGATCACCGCGCTTCTGATGCTGGAAGACACCGCCCAGGGCCCGCTGGGAAGCTCCGCTCCCGCGACGGCCTTCGGACGCCTGAGCTACCTCTGCGACAACCTGATCCTTCTCGAAGTGAGCCGGGGCAAGCGCCTCCGGCGCTACATCAGCATCTATAAGACCCGAGCCAGCCACCACGACGACAAGGTGCACACCCTCCGGCTCACCGGCAGCGGGGTGCATGTCGAGTAGCGCCGGACGCACCAGCGGCAGTATCAGGGCCGATCTGCCCGCCCTGGCCCTTCTGCGCCAGCTGACCCGCCTGAGCCGGGCGGTGGCGCAGGCGGAGTCTCTGGACCAGATCCTCCAGCTTGCGGCCAACCACGCCTCGGCGATTCTGGATGCGGAGCAGAGCCTGGTCATGCTGGTGGGCGACGACGGGCTCGCCCACGTCCGCGCCTCGGTAGGGGTCGACGCCCGCGTGGCCGATACCCTTCGGGGGAAGCTGGACGAGAATCTCATCTCCCACCTGCAAAGTGTGCTGGTGTCGGGGCAAGGGTCGTTCATGGCCATCCCCTTGATCGTGCAGGGAGAAGTCACCGGCCTTCTGGCAGTGACCCGCTCTGGAACCGAGCCCTGGGAAGACGAAGATGAGATGGTGCTCGCCGCCGTTGCCGACCAATCTGCCGCGCCCATCGAGATCGCACGGTTGTCCGAGGAAGTCCGCCAGGTCCGGCTGGTCGCGGAAAACGCGAGGCTGGGACAGGCGGAGCGCGCCGCCCGTGCCGAGCTGGAGGCCGAGCGAGCGCGACTGGCTACCGTGCTGGACAACATCCCGGTGGGAGTGGTTCTGGCCGAGGCGCCGTCGGGCCGGATCACCTTCCGCAACCGGACGGTCGCTCAGCTCCGAGGGATTTCGGAGGATCAACCGGGAGGGCTCGCGGGGCAATCCGGGCTCGCCGGATATCACAGCGATGGGCGGTCCTACGAAGCGGACCATTGGCCGCTGGTCCGCGCCATCCGGGGCGAGACCGTGAGCGGGGAAGAGATCGAGGTGGTTCGGCCGGACGGTATCCGCGCCATTCTGAGCGTCAATGCGGCACCGATTCGGGCTGCGGGACGGAACCATCGTGGCGGCGGTGAGCACCTTCCATGACGTCACCCATCGCCGGCGGGTAGAACAGCATCTTCGCCAGGTGCAGCAGATGGAAGCGGTGGGGCGCCTCGCCGGAGGAGTGGCCCACGAGACCAACAACCAGATGAGCGTGGTGCTCTCGGCAGCGTCATTCATCCTGCAGCGCACCGATGTGCCCCAACAGGTGCGAGCCGACGTGGAGAGCATCCAGCGAGCAGCCCAGCGCACGGCGGCGGTGACGGCCCAGCTCCTCGCCTTCGGACGGCGACAGATTCTGCGGCCTCAGGTGCTGGATCTCAACGAAGTGATCGAGGAGTTTGCCCCGGTGCTCCGGCGAACACTGGGCGAAGATTCGACGTTGGAGCTGCGTCCGAACGGCACCATCGGACCGGTGCGGGCCGACCGGGGACAGATCGAGCAGGTACTGCTCAACCTGGCCCTCAACTCGCGTGACGCGATGCCGCGGGGCGGACGGCTTAGCATCGAGACCAGCTCCGTCCAGCTGGATCAGGAGTACGCCAGCTTCAGGTCCGATGTGACGATCCGGCCTGGCCCTTACGTCTTGATAACCGTGAGCGACACCGGCGAGGGCTTCGATCGGAAGACCCTGAACCACCTGTTCGAGCCGTTCTTCACCACCAAGCCGGTGGGGCAGGGCACCGGCCTGGGACTTTCCACCGTTTACGGGATCGTGAAGCAATCCGACGGATACATCTGGGCCTACAGCGAGCCGGGCCAGGGCGCCACCTTCAAGATCTACCTGCCCAAGGAGGTGTCCGCGAGCGCGACACCGCCTGCGATGGAGCCGGCGCCGGTCGGCGCGAATGAAGGCGAGGTGGTACTGGTGGTGGAAGACGAGGAGGCGGTCCGCGGTATGACCGGCAGGCTGCTGGAGAGCGAGGGGTACAAGGTGCTGACCGCCGGAGACGGCGCCGAAGCGCTGGAGGCCATCCGGTCCGACATTGGGCGGCTGGACCTGGTGATAACCGACGTGGTGATGCCGTCAATGAATGGACGCGAGCTCGCCGCGCAACTCCGGCAGCTGCGGCCCGGACTACCCGTTCTCTTCATGTCCGGCTACACCGATGACGAGATGGTCCGGCGGGGCCTGATCGAGCCGGATCACCCCTTCCTGAGCAAGCCGTTCACGCTGGAGATCCTGGCCAGCGCGGTCCGGGTGCTCATCGATCAAGCCGCCCAAGGCTCGAGCACGAGTTAACCCCCTGAACGAGGCGAAAAACTGATGAGCACAGCAACAGCGGCCAAGCGACAGGTGCTGACCCAGCGCCGGGACGCCCGGCTACAGACGCCGACCGACCTGACTGCCGCGGCCACCAAGGAAGTTTCCGCCATGATGAACGCCATCCTGGCGGATGTCTTCGCCCTCTATCTCAAGACCAAGAACTTCCACTGGCATATGAGTGGTCCCCACTTCAGGGACTATCATCTCCTGCTCGACGAACAGGCCGACCAGCTGTACGCCATGACCGATCCGATCGCCGAGCGGGTGCGCAAGATCGGTGGTCTCACCCTCAGATCGATCGGGAACATCGCCCAGCTGCAGCGGGTGAGCGACAACGATGCGGACTTCGTGGAGCCCTCGGATATGCTGGCCGAGCTCAGGGAGGACAACAAGAGTCTGGCCGAGCGGCTGCGCGAGGCGCACAACGTGTGCGAGGAGCATCGCGACCTCGCCACCGCCAGCCTGATCGAGGTGTGGATCGACGAGACCGAGCGGCGGACCTGGTTCCTGTTCGAGGCAGACCGGCGGGGGGACTCCTCCGGACATTGAGAATAGGCACCTAGGTCTAATGTCGGCCGGGTCGCGCCGGCATTATGGATGAAGACGAGCGGATCTCTGGTCCACAGGGATACCGGTAACATCGACGCGGCCCAGGAGGCAGCCATGAGCACCACCGCAACCCGCAGTGAAGGCTCGACCACCGACGCCCGGGTGTCGAAGGCCGACCTGAAGCTCGAGGTGATCACCATCCCGGTCTCGGATTTCGACCGCTCCAAGGAATTCTATGGAGGGCTCGGCTGGCGGCTCGATGCCGACTTCAGAAACGGAAGCGATCGGGCCGTCCAATTCACGCCCCCGGGATCGCCCTGCTCGATTCACTTCTCAAGAAAGGGCAAGCCCGGATCGGCCCAGGGATCGTTCCTGGTGGTCTCCGACATCCAGGCTGCGCGCGACGAGCTGATGCAACGCGGGGTCGAGGTGAGCGAGGTCTTCCATTTCGCCAGCCCGCCGTTTGGGGAGCAGGTCAGCGGCGCCGCGCCCGATCACCAGAGCTACGGCTCGTACGCCGCGTTCACCGACCCGGATGGGAATGGCTGGGTGCTGCAGGAGGTCACCACTCGATTCCCGGGCCGGATCGATGCCGGCGAAACGGCGTTCGGTTCGGTGAGCGATCTGGCAAACGCGATGCGGCGGGCGGAAGCCGCCCACGGGGAGCACGAGAAGCGCACCGGCGTGCGAGACGCAGACTGGCCAACCTGGTACGCGACGTACATGGTGGCGGAGCAGGCCGGCACCGAACTGCCTGTGTGAGCGAGTGCCTGGTGGACGGGCCAGTGCAGATGGCGGGTGTGAGCGAGTGGCGTGGGCCACTCCGGGCGCTGTAGCACTCGACGGTCGGAGCCCGGGCGATCGGGATCATACGTGACTCCTTCAGGGCACAGCCCCGGTCTCCTCCCCTCGTGCTAACGCGCCCTGCGCGGCCCATCGCCACTCGCAGGCATGACGTCTAACAAGGCAGAGTAGGTCTGATATGGCGCGAGCCACCGATTTGAAGAACTGTTATGAGCATCCGGCGATGGTGACTGCTCCGGAGGGGCGCGTTAGCACGAGGGGAGGAGACCGGGGTCAGACGTTCGGGCTTCCTCGGACTGTCGGGAACCCCCGGGCTCCGACCGTCGAGTGCTACAGCGCCCCGGAGGAGCAGCACCAGCGCCGAATAGACTGAGACTGCTCTGGAATGCTGTCCCAGTGAAGGAGTCGAGCAATGCGACCTGACATGGTGCCCGGAGCCACGTTTCCCGATTACGAGCTGCCCGATCATACCAGCACGCCCCGGCGGCTGAGCGAGCTGCAGGGCGAGGACCCGCTGATCCTCACGCTCGCCCGCGGGCACTACTGTCCCAAGGAGCACCAGCAGCATCTGGAGCTGGCCGCGTTCTATCCCAAGATCGCCGTGGCGTACACCCAGATCGTCACCATCGCGACCGACGATCACCACACGCTCCAGGAGTTCCGGGCGTCGGTGGGAGCCCAGTGGACCTTCCTGTCGGATCCGGAGCGGATGGTGCAGCGGGACCTCGAAATCCAGGAGTACACCGACCCCGAGCACGACCCGATGGTCCCGCATACCCTGGTACTCAAGCCGGGACTGGTGATCCACCGGATCTACAACGGCTACTGGTTCTGGGGCCGGCCGTCGGTGGTCGACCTCTGGCACGACCTGCGGGAGGTGTCGAGCGAGATCCGGCCGGACTGGGACCTGAGCACGCCTGGGCTGCGCGAAGCCTGGGACGCCGGAGACTTGTCGCCCTTCCACGGGTGGAACAAGCGGGAAGGCCGGAAACCGCCCGTCTGCCACAGGTGTGGGCCCGGCGCACCGGTAGGCTGCTCCCGGGACTCGCGAACTCTAGGTTCTTGTACCATCAGGTGTTGTGCGCACGAGCCGGAGCCGCCAAACTGATGGCGGGCGGTGGCACGGCTCTGGCTCATCGGGGCGGGACTCCACACTCACAATTCTTGCGCAACTTCGGTTGGGAAAACTCTATGCGATCGATCGCTCTGCGTGCTGCCGTAGCCGGAATGCTGGTCCTGGCCTCAGCCTGTAGTGATGACGGCGGCAGTACTCCCCCACCGGACAACGCGGCGCCTAACGCCAGCTTCGCGATCCCCTCCTGCGTGGCGGGTGCTCCCTGCAACTTCACCAGCACCAGCACCGACGATGTCGCCGTGACCGGGTGGAGCTGGGATTTCAACGGCGACGGCACTGCCGACGCCACCACCGCAACGGCCGCCTACACCTTTGCCGCGGCCGGCGATTATCCCGTCACTCTGACCGTCGTTGATGCCGCGGGTCTGAGCGATGACGTGACTGCCACGGTCACCGTTACTGCCGGAAATGGCGCCCCGGTAGCCGACTTTGCCTTGCCGGCCTGTGTCATCAACGTGGCCTGCAGCTTCTCCAGCAGCAGCACCGACGATGTGGCCGTGACCGGATGGAGCTGGGATTTCAACGGCGACCAGACGGTCGACGCGACCACGGCCGACGCCGCATTCACCTATACCGCGCCCGGCGACTACAATGTCAGTCTGACCGTGGTGGATGCCGATGGGCACAGCAACACCAAGACCCAGACCATCACCATCGCCCCTCCCGCGGTGAACACCCCGCCGACGTCGAGCTTTACCGCCGCGTGTAACGGAACCACCTGCACCTTCATCAGCACCAGCACCGACGCAGCACCCGGGACTATCACCACCTATGCCTGGAACTTTGGTGACGCCGGAACGTCGGACCAGCCCAATCCGCAGCACGTCTACGTCGTTACCGCGCCCCAGAGCTTCGATGTGAGTCTCACGGTGACGGACAACGAGGGCGCCACTGCCGTGTCAACCCAGACGGTCTCGGTGACTCCGGCGCCGGCCGGTGCCGAAGGCTGCGTCAGCAAGACGATCGGGAACCCTGCCCGGAATATCGTGGACTGCGCTTTCAACGTCCCGGTCAAGTCCACCATGAAGGTCACGATCCTCGGCCTGGCCTGCGAGAACATCCCGGGTGGGCAGCGGGTCGTGGCGCCGCCCCCGATCAACGACCAGATGTTCCTCAACGTCTGCACCTTGCCGGTGGGCAGCTCGATCGGAATCTTCGGCGGGCCGCTGGACGAGCTGATCGTGTACGAGGCTGGATCGCAGGTGGTGATCCGGTTCTTCCAGGGCTTCGCCGACGCGCACGGAGCGCTGTGGCCGAACCCTCCCTCTGCCACCTTCGAGGGAACCTATCCGGATTGGATCATGCACTTCGAGGATGGGTCGCAGGCTGGCCAGCCGGGCGAGCCGGACTTCGCCGACGTGGTGATCGGGTTGCACGCTACCGCCAAATAGCAGCCGGCGCACTCGCCGCCAAAGCCACCAGCAGTTCGTCGGCCCCTGTTCTCGATCACTGAGAGCAGGGGCCGTTTGGTTTTCAGCCTTGCCACCGCACCAACCGGGGCCGACATTGCGAAAGACCCAGGCGAGCGGAGGAACCGATGGGAGCCACAATACGAGACATCTTCGGCCAGGCTGATACCGCCGAGCCGGCAATACCGGGAACGTACGGAGAGGCGCCCAGCGGATTTCGTCTGCCGGAACAGGTTCGCCTCGGACCAGTCAGGCTGCAGGTAAGCGACCTCGGCCGGTCGCTCGCCTTCTATCAGGATGTGCTCGGCCTCAGGCCGCTGGAGCGGGACACCACGGAAGCCACGCTGGCCCCGCAGGAAAGCGACATTCCGCTGGTCCATCTCCGAGCCCGAAGAGGCGCGCGAACCATACCGAAGCGCGGGGCGCTCGGTCTCTATCACTTTGCCATTCTGCTGCCGGACCGGCCGTCACTGGGCCGATTCGTTCGTCATCTGGGTGAGATCAACGCCCGGGCCGGCGCCGGCGACCATCTGGTGAGCGAATCCCTGTATCTCCAGGATCCCGACAATCTGGGCATCGAAGTCTACGCCGACCGTCCCCGCAGCACCTGGCGCCGGATTGGGCGGGAGCTGATGATGGCGACGGACCCGGTGGACTTTGCCGATCTGATCGAGGCGGCGGGAGACGAACGGTGGAGCGGGATGCCGGCCGGCACCACGATGGGACACCTGCACCTGCACGTGGGCGACTTGGGGCAGGCGGCTGCCTTCTATTCGGAGGGACTCGGCTTCGACCGGATGGTCTGGCACTACCCCGGCGCGCTCTTCCTCGCCGGCGGAGGTTACCACCATCATCTCGGTACCAATACCTGGGCGGGAGCTGGAGCCACTCCTCCCGCTCCGGATGATGCCCAGCTCCTCGAATGGACCATCGAGCTGCCGGAGCTCGGCCGACGTGTCGGCGGCAGCGGAGAGCCTCAGAGGCGCAGGATTTGCCGCAGAGCAGGCGGGGAAGGATTTGGTGACCCGGGATCCCTGGGGCACCGGGCTCCGACTGCGAGCGAAGGCGTAGCTTGGGAACCGCTCCGGTGGCGGCTAATTTGTAGGGCTGTTGGTACTATCGGGGCGGTAGCTCAGCTGGGAGAGCACCTGCTTTGCAAGCAGGGGGTCACCGGTTCGATCCCGGTCCGCTCCA
>CAWGVB010000032.1:0-127883 GCA_963825815.1 uncultured Gemmatimonadales bacterium
GATGTTTGCCAGCCGGAGCGCGGCGGCCGGCTTCGTGGCCAATGACCTTGCGCGACGGATCTCGCCGATCGCGGAATACTCTTTCGAGCGGCCCGCGCTCAGCTCGCCCAATGTTTCCAGCACCAGTGCCAGGGTTTCATGCGCATCAGCGCGCTGGGGGAAAGCGCGCACCCAGCTCACCGCGATGTCTCGCATGAGCTCGCGGTTATGCTCCACCGCAGCGCTGATCGTCGACGGCATCGCCTGCGGCTCCGCGGCCACCACCGCTTGAATTGGCCAAGGCACAAACTCAAGAGTGTCGCCAGCTCGCGCTGGAAATGCCCCGAATCGAACCGTGTCGGGCGCGAGCGCGTATCCCTGCCTAATTCGATTGGTCTCGGTATACAGGATCTGGGGAAGGCGAGAGAAACCGTCACCCCGAAATGCGAGGTGCACCGAAGGTACGATCTCGAGGGCTCGGCGATAGGCGTTCACCGCCGCTTGATAACTGCCGCGGAACCTCCATCCCGATGGACTCGCCCGCTCGCGCACCACCAACGGATCCTTGCCCTGGCACTCTCCCAGGCCGAACCAGGCCGCAAAGTCCAGCGAGTCCCGGCTGACCAGGGCGCGGAACCTGTCACACGCCTCAGGGAAGCGCTGGTCGGCCAAGCCCAGCATCCCTTCGGCCAGCCCTCGGTCCCGGGGCGACAGGCTGTCGCTCGAGCTCAACGCACCGGCCGCATACCCACGCCACGACTCGGGCTCCTCGCCGCTCCAGGCCAGCACCTGCGCCAGGGAGAGCTGGGCCATGCCGTAAGACGGATCCAAGGCGAGCGCCCGCTGCAGCCGGGCCTTGGCCGAATCCAGGTCCCAACGCTGCATCGCCAGATACGCGTCCTGAAAGGCACGCCAGGCTGGAAGCGAGAGTTGGTCGCCGCTCCGGGGCGGACTGCCGGTCGCCACCCCACCGCCGATCAGGAGCGAATCGGCGAGCTCCTCGAACCGTGACTGGGCATCGCTGAGATCGGGCGCAATACGGATTGACTGTTCCCGGACCAACTTCTGACCGGCCGCGTCGTAGAGCAGCCCCCGCACATAAATGGTGTCCTTGAACTCCCACACTTCGCCGAGGATCACCCGCCCGGCCCGACGCTCCCGTGCAATCGCGAGTCCGTCAACGATGCTTCCAGTACTGCCACGGCGCGAGCGGGCGTCAGCGACCCAGAGTGGATCGACCATCTGTACCCCGCGCCACCGGGCCAGCGCGTCGTGGAGCAGCGACTCGCATTGGTCTCCGTTGAGGAGCCGGGGAGCCGACGCCGCCCGATGGCGGAAGGGCAGCACCATTAAGCGACTGATTCATCACCGGCGCGGCTCGGCGATGGAATGCGGTCGCAGTGAGACCGGTCGCGAGAGCCAATGCACCAATCAAGGCCCAGCCGGCGCGAGAGACGTGGAGCCGGCGTCGCCGCAGTACCGGAGTCGGTACGTGGGGCTCTGGGGCTCTGGTGGGGTCCGGTGACTGGGGAGAGCGGCCTCGAACTCCGAGGCTGTGGCAAAGCGGTCGGCCGGAATCTTCTGCAGCGCCTTCAGCACGACGTGCTCGAGCTTCGCCGGGACTTCGGGCCTCCGTATCCGAATGGGAGGAACGGACTCGATGACGTGCTGGGTGGTGACCGACTGCGGAGTGGGTCCCGGAATGGTGGCTCGCCCACCAGCATCTCGTATATCACGCAGCCAAGACTGTAGATATCGGAGCGGCCATCCAGGTGAGATCCCCAGCCACCTGCTCCGGGCTCATATAGAGCGGAGTTCCCAGCACCAAACCCGTCCCGGTCACCGAATCGTGTTCGGCACTGACAGCAGCGCTGATGGCCCGGGCAATCCCAAAATCGGCCACGACGGCGTGGCCTTCCGTCAGCAGGATATTCTCCGGCTTGATATCCCGGTGAACGATTCCCTGTGCGTGGGCATATCCCAGAGCGTTGGCTACCTCGCAGGCGATCTCGACCGCCTCGTCGATCGGCAGGTGGACCTGGCGGCTCAGCCGTCGCCGCAGCGATTCGCCGACGACGTAAGGCATCACGTAGTAGAGCAGCCCCTGAGCCTCCCCGAGTCGTATACCGGAACGATGTGGGGGTGGTTGAACTGGGCTGCGATCTCGATTTCTCGGAGGAATCGCTCGGGCCCCAATGCGGCGCTGAGCTCCGGCCGAAGAACCTTGATGGCCAGCCGGCGGTGATGCTTCAGATCATGGGCCAGATAGACTGTGGCCATGCCGCCACGCCCGAGCTCGCGCTCGATCGCGTATTGGTTGCCCAGGGCGGCAGTCAGCCGCGTGAGGTAGTCAGTCACGGTGGGGGTCCAGGCCGATATCTCCCGGAAATGCTACTATATGGGACGGAACCGGCCTCGGCCAGCCCTTAAAACCCATTCTCTCCCTGCAACCTTTCGGGCCTAAGCCACGTCTAACCGCCAGTTTCCCCATAAGGAGCAGCTTGCCATGCAGGCCATAGTGCGTCGCCTTTCGCCCTGGATCGTTCGCGGACTCGTCGGGGCGGCCCTGATCCCCTCCAGCGGGCTGTCTGCCCAGCAACCCGAGCGCTATGCCGTCTCCGGCCACGAGGTCGCCATATACAACCTGGCAGGCGAGGTCACGGTCGAGGCCGGACCCGGCCCCGATGTCGTGGCCCAGGCCACCCGGGGCGGCGCCGACGCGGCCAAGCTCAAGGTGATGAAGAGCGAGATCGACGGGACCCCGAGCCTGCGCTTCGTCTATCCCGCCGACCGGATCATCTACAACAAGCTCGGCAGCGGCTCCTCCACCCAGCTCCGGGTCCGGGAGGACGGCACCTTCTCCGACCGGCATGACGACGACGAGCACCGGAACGAGGGCCGTCGGGTCACAATCAGCGGCGGCGGCAGTGGGCTCGATGCGCATGCCGATCTCCGGATCACCGTGCCAATGGGCAAGCAGCTCTCCGTCTACCTCGCAGTGGGCAAGGTCTCCGTCAGCAATGTGGAGGGCAACCTCACCATAGACGCCGCGTCGGCCCCGGTTACCACCTCGAACACCCGGGGCGACCTCGACATCGACGTCGGGTCCGGGGATGTGCAGGTCACCAAGTCCAGAGGCGATCTGTCGGTGGACACCGGCTCCGGCGCGGTGTCGCTCACCGACGTGACCGGCGAGGATGTCTCGGTTGACACTGGCTCGGGCGAAGTCAGCGGCACCACGGTGAAGACCGGCCAGCTCCAGGTGCAGACCGGCTCGGGCGACATCCAGCTCGCCGGACTCACCGCGCCCCAGGTGAAGCTGGAGACCGGGAGCGGGGCCGTCACCGCGGATGTGAGCGGGGAGCTCTGGAACGTGAACGTGGAGACCGGCTCGGGCGACATCACCCTCAAGGTTCCGCCCACGATCGGCGCCGAGGTGGACATCGAGACCTCGAGCGGCGAGATCGAGACCGACTTCGAGGTCGCCGTCACTCGGCACGCGCGGGATCACATGACCGGACGAATCGGGGACGGGCGGGGAAAGATCGATATCGAGACCGGATCAGGAGGGATCAAGCTGGTCAAAGGGAGCTGAGGGAACCACCTCATCCCTCGGTCGTTCTTCCCTCGGGATGAGGAGTCTCTTCTCTACGGTTTCGGGGAGTGATCGAGAAGTTAGTGCGCTGACGATGAAAGGAAAAATCGCCGGGAAATGGCTTAAATGCGACAGGTTTTCAGGAGTTGGCGTCGCATTTCCGCCGGCATTGACAACCGTCGTACTCAACTGCACAGTTAACTCCGCAGGACCTACGAGATCTATTGCATCCCATACAACTTCGCCGGCTCAGCCCGCCGCAGGACGTCCGCGACCCGCCCGAGTGACGAAGCACCGCCAGGAGCCATCTGATGCTGCGATTGATCCGCCGACATCCGGGTAAGCTGTTCGCGCTTACCGCGGCTACCCTTCTCGGGGTAGCCTGTTCCGACAATACCACCACCGAAAACTCCCGACCCGAAGCCGCCTCCAGCAGCAAAGTTTACGACGCCAATTGGTTCGAAGCCACCGCCAAGCCGAAGTTCCTTCAGCGAGGGCGGCGCGACCCCGTTCCGCACCAGCTAAGACGATTCCGTACTGGAGCTCGAGCTTCATCGATCCGACCAACGAGGTCACCTATCCTTACACCATGGTCGGCACCAATCCCGTTCACCACCAACGGCAGCACCACCGTGCCCACAGTCATCATCCCGTTCCGTTTCGTCTTTGCCAACGGCAAAGTGCTGGACGGCTGTCGGATACTGGGCTTGCTGCAGCAGTCCCCGATCTTCCAGAATTCACATACGATCTGTCCGGCGGCGACGTCACCCAGTACGGCGACGCGATCTGGCGGGCCCAGTGGAACCGGGTCGCCGCAACCGATCCGTACCATGTCCGGCTGGGGCAACCCACGGTACTACCCACGCAGACGATCAAGGTTCCGGACAACCAGGGCTTCGTCATTCCGGCCGACCCAACCTTTGAGCCCGCTTTTCCGGCCACCGGGCTGATGAGCTACTCCTGGTTCAGCTCCAAGCTCCATAATGCAGTGAATGCTCCTGCACGTTGGGCCAGGGGCGCTGCCCATGATCCTGACCCACAACACCCTGCTGTACGTCCACACCACCAACAATTGCTGCATCATCGGATACCACGGAGCCAGCGGGTCACGGAATGGGAACGGCGCCCAACAAGTGCAGACTTACTTGTTCAGCGTCGATGATCTCGCCCGGCACATTCGGCAACCCCAGTGAGCCGGGCCTGGGCTTGAGCGACATTCACGCCTTCAGCCACGAAGTGTCGGAGTGGTACGACGACCCGTTCGTCAACAATTTCGTCCAGCCGTGGGAGGATCTGGATTTTGCTCCTCAGTACGGCTGCACCTCGATCCTGGAGACCGGCGACCCGGTGGTTGGGGTCTGGTTCCCACTGCCTGGCAATCCGCAGCCGGGAGCGGGCGGCGTGTGGCACCCCGAGGATGAGGTCCACTTCTCCTTCTTCGCTCGGCAAACCCCGTCCATCGCGTACGCCGGACGCTACACCTACATGGGTACGTTCGATCACCCGGCGCACAACTGCAGCTGAAGCGGCGCGGCGGTCAGGCGGTCAGACGGATAGGCAAAGCCAGAATCAGCCTGATCCTGTAACGCGACGAGGGATCCATTTCGGATCCCTCGTTTCGTTACCTGTACCCCGGTCCGCCTTACTGACCGCCCGTCCGCCCGTCCGCCAGTCCGCCTATCGCCTCCACATACCCCGCCCCCTGGGCCATCCGCTCATAGAGAACGCTGAGCGTCTCCGGCGCGCCGGCCAGGAAGCGACACTTCTTATCTCCCCGCGAGCGGCACTCCACTTCCATTACCGCCACCTGTCCCTCCGACACCCGGCCGAGGAAATCGGCCAGCAGTCCGCAGCTCAGATGACAGGTCGGGTACTGCCCCTCGGGCTGATCCAGCGCCTCGGCCCAATTGTCCGAGTCCAGCGCCAGCACCGCCTCCCCCAGCGGCAAAGAGGTCAGCTTGCCCCAGCCCTGCTCGGCGAAGAAGTCGGAGAGCACCTCGCCCAGAAACTGCATGTCGAGGTCCGACGGCGGATCCACGTTCCGTTCGGCCTTGAGCCACCGGGTAAAGACCTCGTACAGCTCCTCGCCGCCGGCGAACCCGGCTTCCTGCAGGTGGGTGGCGGCCTGGATGCCCGCGTCGCGCTCCAGCGAGGCCCGTAACGAGTGGATCACCTTGCGGCCGAGCCGAAGGCCAGCGGGTGTTTGATGTGATGCCTGGTCGATCATGAGGAATGTCGGTTGAGGGAGAGGCTTGTCACCCTGAGCGTAGCGAAGGGGTCAAGCCGGGCCGAAAGCTACGAATCCTTGCCAACCCTTCGCAAGAGTTCCTCCTCGTCTATGACCTCGACGCCGAGTGACTTCGCCTTCTCCAGCTTGCTCCCGGCGTCCTCGCCCGCGACCACGGCATCGGTCTTCTTGCTCACGCTCCCGCCGACCCGTCCGCCCGCTTCTTCTATTAGAGAGGTGGCCTGCGACCGGGAGAGGCTTGGCAGGCTGCCGGTGAGCACGTAGGTCTTGCCCGAGAGCGGGCCGTCGGCCTTGGCCGCCTTGGGCTCGACCGTGTTCACCCCCGCGGCCTCGAGCCGCTCCAGCAGCTCCTGATTGCGTGACTCGTTGAAGAAGGCGCTCACCGATTTGGCGATCACCGGCCCTATCCCCTGGATCCCGCCCAGCTTCTCCCCCCGTGCCGCCTTGGCCAGCGCATCCATCTTGCCGAACCGTCGCGCCAGCAGCTGGGCTGCGGTGAACCCCACGTGGGGAATGCCGAGGCCGAAGATGAGCAGCGAGAGCGGCTGCTGCTTCGAGGCCTGGATGGCGGCGACCAGCTGCTCGGCCGACTTCCTGGCGTAGCCTTCCAGCTCCACGATCTGATCCGAGGTGATCAGGTAGAGGTCCGCGACGTTCTCGATCAGCTTCTCGTCCAGCAGCTGCCGCACCCGCTCGTAGCCCAGCCCGCGGATGTCCATCGCGCCGCGCGAGGCGAAGTGCACCACGCCCTCCAGCACCCGGGCGGGGCAGGAGACGTTGGGGCAGTAGCGCATCGCCTCGCCCTCGATCCGAGGCGTGGGGCTCTTGCAGGCGGGGCAGCGGTCCGGCATCCGCCAGGGCTCGCCCCGCTCGGCGTCGGGCTGGATGATGGGCCGCACGATCTGGGGGATCACCTCGCCCGCGCGGATCACCTCGACCCGGTCGCCGATCCGGATGTCCTTGGTGGCGATCAGATCTTCGTTGTGCAGCGTCGCCCGCGACACGGTGACGCCGGTGATCTGCACCGGCTGGAGAATCGCGTAGGGATTGAGCGCGCCGGTGCGGCCCACGTTGACCGCGATGTCGAGCAGCTCGGTCTCGGCGACTTCGGGCGCGAACTTCCGGGCGATGGCCCAGCGCGGCTCGCGTCCGCCGACCACGCCGAGCTCGCCGTGCAGGGCGAGGCGGTCGACTTTCACCACCACGCCGTCGGCCTGGAAATCGGGAGTTGGGGATCAGCGTCTCGTAGCTCTCGATCGCGCTCTGCACTTGGTCGAGCGTGTTGAAGCGCTTGCGGTGGGGCTCGACCTGAAAGCCCCAGTTAGCGAGCAGATCGAGCATGTCGGATTGCGTGCGCACATTGATCCGGCCGTCGATGATCTCGATCGCGATAGGCGAACATCCGGAGCCGGCGGCGGCGGGTGATGCTGGGATCGAGCTGGCGGAGCGCGCCGGCGGCGGCGTTGCGCGGGTTGGCGAACAGCGGCTCGCCGGCCTTTTCGCGCTCCTTGTTGGCCCGGCTGAAGCTGGCGTAGGGCAGGTAGACCTCGCCCCGGATCTCCATCAGCTTGGGGTGATCCTTGCCTTTAAGTGAAAGCGGTATGTCGTGGATTGTGCGGAGGTTAGGGGTGACGTCCTCACCTACTGTCCCATTGCCCCTGGTCGCGCCCACGGTCAGGTTCCCGCTCTCGTAGGTGAGGCTGACCGCAGTGCCGTCGATCTTCACCTCGGTGGTGTAGCCGCCGGTTTTTACCTCGGAGACCAGCCGGGCATTACGCTCCTCCCACGCGGCCAGCTCCTCGGCGCTGAATGCGTTTGCGAGCGAGAGCATGGGCCGGGCGTGAGCCCGCTTGGCGAGCGCGGTGGTGGCGATCGCGCCGACTCGCTGAGTCGGGCTGTCGGGCGACTGGAGCTCGGGATGTGCAGCCTCGAGCGCCTGGAGCTCGCGGAAGAGCCGATCGTACTCGGCGTCCGAGATCTCCGGCGCGTCATTGACGTAGTAGGCGTGATTGGCCCGCTCGAGCTGCTCACGCAGACGGGTCGCTTGTTCGGCTGGTGACATTACCGGGATTATAACGCGTGCGGATGCGGTTGGGTCGGAACCGGCTAACCGACGGGATCGTCTTTACGTGGCTGGGCCGCACGCTCAACCGCTCCGGGGTGGCTGCGCGGAGCACTGCGGTCTCCTCGATCAGGCGATCCCGCAAGATGACGGGATCCCACCCGGCTGTCGAGTTCCGGTCCGAATGAGACCTCGACTTGAATCGGAGTGAACAGCATCTTGAGGGGACCCTCCTCTCTTTTTAGGTCCACCGCCATTGACCGGACCAACTCCGTTGGTGCGACTTCCCGCCGGGCCGATCTCGCGGCGCGACCTGCTGTGCGGCGCGGCCACCGGCCTCGCCACGTTGGCACTGGGAAGGGACGCCAAGGGCGAAGCCGCCCACCCAGACCGCCCAATATCCTCTTCATTCTCGCCGATGATCTCGGGTACGCCGACGTAGCCTGTTACGGGCGGCCCGATCTCAAGACTCCGAACATCGACCGCCTGGCCGCTCACGGCGTGCGGTTGCTTCAGGCCTACTCCAACTCGGCCGTGTGTACCGCCACCCGGGTGGCGCTCATCACCGGACGTTATCAGTACCGGCTGAGAGTCGGCCTCGAGGAGCCGCTGACGAATGACCCGGCCGTGGGCCTGGAGCCGGGGCATCCCACCTTGCCCTCACTCCTGAAACAGGCGGGCTACAGCTCGACCCTGATCGGGAAGTGGCATCTGGGAATGCTGCCGAAGTTCGGCCCGCTGAAGAGCGGCTACGATCACTTCTACGGCTTTCGCGGCGGGGCGGTGGACTATTACTCGCATGCGAACCAGGGCGCGAAGGACGATCTCTGGGACGACGACGTACCGGTTCAGCAGGCGGGCTACCTCACCGATCTGCTGGGTGACCGCGCCGTCGAGGTCGTTGGGCGATACGCGAAGTCGAGCCGGCCGTTCATGATCAGCCTGCACTTCAACGCGCCGCACTGGCCCTGGGAAGCGCCGGGGGACGAAGCCGAGTCCCGGCGGCTCCGCTCGGAGGGGAAGGGTCTGTTTCACCTGGACGGCGGTTCCCAGGCAACCTACCAGCGGATGATCGAGGCGATGGACCGCCAAATCGGCCGGGTGCTGGCGGCGCTCGAAGCTCATGGGCTGACGGACAACACGCTGGTGATCTTTACCAGCGACAACGGCGGGGAGCGCTTCGCCGACACCTGGCCGTTCACCGGCAAGAAGACCGAGCTGCTGGAAGGCGGTCTCAGGATTCCGGCGGTGATCTCCTGGCCCGGACGCATCCCCCGGGGCCGCACCAGCGATCAAGTCGCCATCAGTATGGACTGGGTCCCAACCCTGCTCGCGGCCGCGGGCACGGTCCCCGACCCGGCTTATCCCAGCGACGGGATGAACCTGCTGCCGGTCCTAACCGGGAAGGCTCGATCGGTCTCGCGGAAACTGTATTGGCGCTACAAGGCGAATGCACAGCGGGCGATGCGCGACGGCGACCTCAAGTTTCTCAAGATCCTGGACAACACCTTCCTCTTCAATGTGGTGGCCGACCCTCTGGAGAAGGCCAACCTGAAGGATCGCCAGCGGGACGATTATCGGAGAATGGAGCGGGAGTGGTTCGCCTGGAACAGGACGATGCTGCCGGAGATCAAGGAAAGCTTCACCCACGGGCTCAGCGGCGACGAGTTTGCCGATCACTACGGAGCGAAGCAGCCGAGCCAGGAGCCCGACGTTCCCACTGCGCCGGAAGACTAGCCGGAGTGCTCTCGCCCACGTAGTCGTCTCCTTTCTCTCCCTGTTTTCCCCGATGCAGTTTCCTGCAGCCTAAGCGCCGCAAGAGCTTAGGTGTTGGCACACGGCTCGCGTATTGGTCGGCCGTTCCCCAACACTTTGAGGCCACTATGAAGCGCAGCATCGCGGTGCGTTGGATTGCCGGCCTGGCGTTCGGCCTTATCGCAGCGCCACTCTCGGCTCAGACTACGACTCAGGGTGCCGTGATCGTTCAGGGCGCTCCCAAAACCGGACTGGCGGATCGGGCCCGCAGGACCATGGGCGCGGAGGTGGTCGTCGTCGAGCGGATCCGCGGCCGCAATCGCTGGTGGAAGAGGTCCGGCTATCGGGTGATCACCGTGTACTCCGACGGAGCCCGCTTCTATCGCCGCCCGTTCGGCCGCACGATCCTCGGCGAGGTGGTCGTGTATGAACGCGGGGGCCGCTACTACATCAACGACTATCAGTGGAAGCGGCACCGTAACAGTGCGAACGGCCGCGATGGCGATGCCGACCGGGATCGCCGTGACGACCGGGACCATCACGACAACGGGAATCACTATGGGTGGGACAACCACTAGGTAAGTCGCGAGTCGCACGAGTCACGAGTCGAGAGAAAGCAGGGATGTTCTGAGGAGAACGCCCCCAGCAGATGGGGGCGTTTTTCTTTTCAGTGGCTTCTCCCGTCTTCGTTCCGCTTTACCTGAGGTCGTGCTATCGTGAATTCATGGAGGTATTCGAGGTCGTCATCGCGCTGCTGCTCGGCGGCGCGGCGCTCGCCGCGGTGGCGCGGCGGGTCGGCGCGCCCTATCCGGCGCTGGTGGCGCTCGCCGGCGCCGCGCTCGCGCTCATCCCCGGCGTGCCCACGCTGGTGCTCGATCCCGAGCTCGCGCTGGCGCTGTTCGTCGCGCCCGTGCTGGTCGACGCCGCGTTCGACGCCTCGCCGCGCGACCTGCGCGCGAACTGGCGCGCGGTCCCGAGCCTGGCCCTCGGCGCCGTCGCGCTCACCATCGCCGTCGTCGCCGTCGTCGCCCGGCTGCTCGTGCCCGGACATGCCGTGGGCGGCGGCGATCGCGCTCGGCGCCATCGTCGCCCCGCCCGACGCCGCGGCCGCCACCACGGTGCTCAAGCAGCTCCGCCCGCCGCACCGGCTGCTCGTGATTCTCGAAGGCGAGAGCCTCTTCAACGACGCCAGCGCGCTGCTCGTCTACCGGCTCGCGGTCGGCGCCACGGTCACCGGCTTCCTCTCCGGCTGGAGCGTGCTGCCGACGCTGCTCGTGGTCACGCTCGGCAGCGTCGTGCTCGGGCTGGTGCTCGTCCCGCGCGACGCTCGTTCATCAGCGGGCGCATCAACGACGTGGCGACCGCGGTGGTGTTCCAGTTCTGCGGGACGTTCGGCGTCTGGATCCTCGCCGAGCGGCTGCACCTCTCGGGCATCATCACGATGGTGGTCTTCGCGATGGCGGCGTCGCGCCGCGCGGCCGAGATCATGCCGGCGCGCATCCGCATCCCGTCGTGGGCGGTGTGGGAGGTGCGGTGTTCGTGCTGAACGTGCTCGCGTTCATCCTCGTGGGCTTCCAGCTCAAGTCCATCGCGGCGCGGCTGACCGGCGCGACCGGGAGCGCGTTACGCGGTCGTGGCGGCGGCGGTGTGCGTCGCGGTGATCCTGGCGCGCATCGCGTGGGTGACCGGCGCGGCGGCGTTCAGCCGGTGGCGCTGCCGCCCGCGCCGGACGGGAAGCCCGGGCCGCACGACGCCGTGGCGCTCGACGCGCCGGCGCGCGCTGCTGGTCGGGTGGTGCGGCATGCGCGGCACGGTGACGCTCGCCGCCGCGCTCGCGCTCCCGATCGCGATTTCCCTACCGGGACCTGATCCTGGTCGACCGCGTTCGGCGTGGTGCTCGGCACGCTCGTGCTGCAGGGACTGACGCTCCGGCCGCTGCTGCTGCGCCTGCGGCTGGAGGACGACGGGACGGTGGACCGCGAGGTGCGGCTCGCCCGGGTCGAGACGCTGCGGGCGGCGCTGGCGGCGGCCGAGTGCTGCCCGGGGAGCCGAGACGGCGGAGCTGGTCCGGCACCGCTACGAGCTGCAGCTGCGCCGCGCGGAGGAGGAGTTTGCGGCCAAGAGCGGAGACGGCAAGCGGGTTCCGTCTACGCCGGTGACGCTCGAGGATGCCGCCGTTCGGGACGGCGACGCGGCGGTCGTGCGCGCGGCGACCGAGGCCCAGCGGCGGCGGCTGGTGGCGCTCCGCGCCGACGGCACGATCGGCGACGCCGCGTTTCAGCGGGTCGAGGAGGAGCTGGACTGGGCGGAGCTCGACTGGGCGCAGCTGCTGCAGGCGGGTCAGCCAGCAAACGGCGAAAGGTAGGGGTGCGACGCTCGGCCCTGGTGTTCCTCGCCGTCTCCTGCGCACCCACGCTTCTTCGCGCTCAAAGCCCACCGGACACCGGTGTAGTGATAGCAGCGGTGCGGAGCGAGGCTGGCGCCCCTCTTGCCGACGCTGAGGTTCGGGCCGAGAGCCGGCAGGCGACTACCGACGCGGATGGTCTGGCCCGGCTCACTCTGCCCGCCGGCGTTCAACGCCTCACAGTTACCCGAATCGGATTCGAGCCGGCCACCATCCAGGTGCAGGTCTCGCGGGCTCGGGAGATCAGGGTGACGGTCACGCTGGAGCCGGTGGCTGTCCAGCTCGATTCGGTCACCGTGCTCTCCACCCGGATCGGCACCAACCCCGAAAACTCACCGCTCAAGGTGGACGTGGTAGCCCAGGAGGACATCTCGGAGAAGTCGCAGAGCTCCCCCGGCTCGGCGGTGAACATTTTCCGGGAACCTAATGCGCTGCTCCAGGTGCAGACCACCGCGCCTTCGCTCGGCGGCGTGGCGGTGCGGATTCAGGGGCTACGCGGCCGCTACACCCAGATTCTCGCCGATGGCCTGCCGATCTACGGAACCGAGTCCGGCGACCTGAGCCTGGTCCAGATCCCGCCGCTCGATCTCGGCCGGGTCGAGATCATTCGTGGAGCCGCGTCGGCGCTCTACGGCGGACAGGCGCTCGGAGGCGTGATAAATCTGTTTTCGCGCGAGCCGATCCGCCGCCATGAGCTCCTGGCGGCGCAGGCCTATCGCGATGCGACGGACCTGATCGGCTTCACGGCAGGTCCCCTGAGTACGGACTCGCGGTGGGCGTACAGCCTGCTGGCCGGCGGCCACCGGCAGGAGCGCCGTGACGTCGATGAGGACGGCTGGACCGACCTTCCGGGATATCGCCGTCTGGCGCTGCGGCCGCGTCTCTTTTGGTCGGACAGCACCGGTTCGACTCTCCTCGTCACCGCCGGTACGACGCTGGAAAACCGTGAAGCCGGCACTGTCGGCGGTGGCCTGACGCCCGCGGGAGAGCCCTTTCCCGAAGCGATCGAAACCAGGCACTTCGATCTCGGGGTCAACGGACAGCGGGTCCTCTCTCCGGGCTGGACTCTCAGCCTCAGGGGCGCCGCGGTCCATCAGTTCCAGGAGCACCTGATCGGCGAGAGGACCGAGCGCGACCGGGTGCGCTCCGGCTTTGCCGAGGTCGCGCTGGTGCGAACCGACGCGAGCCCGACCTGGCGCAGTGCCAGCTGGGTCCTGGGCGCGGCGATCGACGCCGAAGGCTTGCTGGCGTACGACGTCCCCCGCTTCGACCGAACCACGGCTACCCCGGGCGCCTTCGTGCAATACGACCGGTCATTCACGCCCTGGCTTCGCACGTCCACCAGCATCCGGCTGGACCACTCGAATCTCGTCGGCACCATCCTGAGCCCACGGGTCTCGATCCTCGCGAAGATGGGCCCACAGTGGTCGGCCCGCGTGAGCGGAGGCACCGGCTTCGCGGCGCCTACGGCGCGGCTGGAGGAGACGGCCGTCACCGGGCTGCAGCCTGTGGCGGCACTGGGAGATCTGGTCGCAGAGCGGGCCAGGAGTGCGTCGCTCGCGCTCACCGGCCGCTTCGGCGGATTCGAGCTCGATGGCACGCTGTTCGGCTCGGCGATCGACCATGCTCTCCAGATGGCGACCGTACCGCCGTCGGCAGACCCGACCGCGCCGACGCTTCGGGTGATCAACGCGTCGACCCCAACCCGCACCTGGGGCACGGAGCTGTTTGCCCGGTGGACCCACGACCCCTTTCTGCTGACCGCGACCTACACCTATACCGACGCGACGGAGGCGGATCCCGATGCCGCGCCAGGGTTGCGCCGCACCGTCTCGCTTACGCCGAAACACGTGGTGACGTTCGACGGGATCATCGAAGAGGAGGAGACGGGGCAGGTGGCACTCGAAGTCAGCTACATCGGGCAGCAGGCGCTGGAGGACGATCCCTATCGGACGGTGAGTCAGCCCTACATGATCGTCGGTTTCCTGGCGATGAAGCGGTTGGGGCACGGGCCAACGTGTTTCTGAATGCCGAGAATTTGACGAACGTACGGCTAAGTGACTATCAGCCACTGCTTCGGCCGGAGCCGGGCCCGGGCGGAAGGTGGACGGTTGACGCGTGGGCGCCGTTGGAGGGAAGCATGATCAATCTGGGGTCTTCGCCTGGTGCTGCACTGATAAGCGAAGTATCGCAACGCTATTCTGAGTATATTGAGTAGCTCGTTCCTTCCTGCCTCCGGTACTTCGCCGGGTCAAGGGCTTTTCCAACAAACGTTTGCTTGCGGCGGGAGTACCCGTGGCCAATGGACAATAAACCCGTGGTTGATCCCGCGGCCGCAGAACGCGGCCGTGAGGCTGCTGAGCAGCGGCGCGAAACAGCAGAGCTGTATCGGCGGCAGCGCGAGGAAGGCCGAGGGATCGGTGAGAGCCTGCGCGACCGAGGCGAAGAGATTCGCGAGGATGGCGAGGGCGACCGTACGACCGAAGAAGCTCTGAGGTCTACCCAGGAAGGTGGCCGAGCCGACTTCGAACAGATTCGTAGATCCGCAGAGCTTCTCCGCGATGGGCAGGAGGGCGGCAGAGAGGTCGCGGAGCAGGCCCGGGACATAGCCGAGACCTTCCGCGACGCGGCGGAGGACTCGAGGGCTGCGGCGGCCGACGCACGCAGGTCTCTAGCCGAGCTCAAGGAGCTACTCCAGCGCCAGCGGCTGATGATGGACCGTCAAGAGAAGGCACTCGCTGCTCTGGAAAGCCGCATCCGCGATTCCGGCCCCGCGCTCACTTAGGAAGCCCGGGGCAGGTCCCACCTCAATCGGTGCACTGGATCATTCGGGAAGCAGCCATGCCCGAACTATCCGGCCGCCGTGAACCTCGTAGATCCAGTCGGCTGTGCGGGTCCCTCCATTCGCCAGGCCGGTTGCCATCTCATGGTCGATGACGAAATTCGTGGTGGACGATGCGGGGCGACACGGTCACGTGCACCTTCGGGTCTTTGGCGAACCGCTGCTGCCAGCGGACGCGCATGCTGTCCAGCGGGTTGGCCACTCGGTTGTCGGGAAAGCGGTAGAGCTTCACGTCGGGTGAGAAGACGCTCAGCGCACCCTCCACATCATGCTTGTTCCAGGCCTCCAGTCCCCGCTGCACTACCCGTTCCGCCTCACTCGTCCCAGACGATGAGCTGGATGGCGGCTCCTTGTTGTCCGGACGGCATCCAACCAGCAGCAGACAGGCAAGCACTGCACTGCGCATAGGTCCCCAGCTCAAGGAGAGATGTGATGAGATGAGGAACATGGGATCGGGTCCCCATCCCGCCAGCTAATGTGATGACTGGTTATGCCGTGGGGCCAGTGCCTGAGAGAGCCTCGAGCTTCCTCATGATGTCGGTCCAGCCCGCCCGATGCGAGCCGACCTGCGTCGGAGGGAGACGGCGGTGGGTCAGGACCAATTCCGTCCCGCCGTCCCGCTCCAGAAACTCGATCGTGACCACCGTCGGCTGGTGGTCGGTGGCCTGGGAGATCCAGGTGAACTCGAGCCGCTCCGGCGGCTTGATCACGAGATACTCGCCGTTGTGTTCGTAGCGCTTGGGCCCCTCGATCATGACGATCCGGAACCTGCCGCCCACCTTGGGATCCACCTCCACCGTGGCGTCGGTCGCCCCGCCCGGCCGCATCCACTGCGCCAGACTCTCGGGGTCCAGCCAGGCGGCAAACACCCGTTCCCTCGGCGCCGGGATGAACCGCCGCACCACCAGGGTCTCGCCCGACTCGGGACGACTCATTCTTTCCCCGTCCTGCCGCCGCTGCGCCGGCGTTTGACATCGGGGTCGCCATGCTGCTGCAGCAGGAAACCCTCCAGCGCCTCGAGACGGTTGTCCCAGAACTCCCGATAGTGCTCCAGCCAGCGGCTCGCGTCCCGGAGCGGGGCAGGGCGGAGCGTGAGCCAGTGCTCCCGCCCCCGCACGCTCCGCCGCACCAGGCCGGCCTGCTCCAGCACCTTCACGTGCTTGGAGACGCCGTTGAACGAGATGGGAAACCGCTGGGCCAACATGCCGACATTGACCTCTCCGCCCGACAGGATGCCGAGCATGGCTCGGCGGGTGGGATCCGCGATCGCCCCATAGACCCGATCCAGCCGCCGCCGATCCGCGGACCGGGTAGACAAACGTTCAACCATACGGTAGAATGTTGTCAGCTTGCAGGCCGAACACAATAGGCAGTCGCCAGTCGCGCAGTCTGCGCAGCCGCCAGTCCGCACGCGACTGGCGACAGACACTCAGGAGAATCACTATGGCCAACATCACCAAAGACCCGAAGACCACCACCGGTCACCGCGACCGGAACCCGCGAGCAGTGGCTCGCCGCCCGGCTGGAGCTGCTCAAGGCGGAGAAGGAGCACACCCGCCAGGGCGACGAGCTGACCCGCCGCCGGATGGAGCTGCCCTGGGTCCGGATCGACAAGCAGTACCGTTTCGACACCGATCAGGGGAGCGCTTCACTGGCCGATCTCTTCCGCGGCCGCTCGCAAATTCTGATGTACCACTTCATGTTCGGCCCCGACTACACCGCCGGCTGTCCCGCCTGCTCCGCGATCGCCGATGGATTCAACGGATTCGCCGTACACCTGGCCAACCATGACGTGATGCTCTGGGCGGTCTCCCGGGCACCCTACGCCAAGCTCGACGCATACAAGAAGAGGATGGGCTGGACCTTCCCCTGGGCCTCCTCATTCGGCAGCGACTTCAACCACGACTTCAGCGTGGGGTTCAGCGAGCAGGAACAGCGCGAGGGAGAGATCGAGTACAACTACCGCCGCGAGCAGCCGATGAAGGACACGCTGGTGGGCAAGAAAGGCCAGCAGTGGCAGTCGGACGAGGGCGAGGGGACGGTCGAATGGATGGCGGCGAGGACCGGCACCGACGTGGCCACCTACACCCGGGAGCGTCCGGGGATGAGCGCGTTCGCGCTGGAGAACGGCGCGGTCTACCACACCTACTCCTCCTACGCGCGCGGACTGGATGCCATGTGGGGGATGTACCAGTGGCTCGACCGGGCACCCAAGGGCCGCAACGAGACCAACATCTGGTTCCGCCGCCACGACGAGTACGGGAAATGAAAACTGGCGACGTGATCGTAACGGCCGCCGGGGGAAGCGGCCTTATGGGCGGGTCGGGTTCCAGGCCGGTGACCCCGCGTTTCCCATCAGCAGCCTGAGGCCCGACCCGTCGCGCTGCACGATCCAGAGGTCGGACGGACCACTCAGATCGGTGGTCCGCTCGAACACCACCCGCTGGCCATCGGGCGAAATGCTGAAGCCGCGCACGTACTCGTTGGTGAGCCCGGTGATCTTCCGAATGCTCCCACCGGCAAAGCTGTACTCGTAGAGATTGGAGCTCTCGTCGATCACGTCCTCGTAGCGCGCGGCCGCAAAGAGGAAACCCGAGCCGTCCGGCAGCCAGCGGAGGTCGAGGATCTGGACGTAGTCCGGATAGCTCACCAGCGGAGCCCCGCGGTTCCCCGATCCTTCGGTCATCCGGTAGATGTGGCCCTGTCCGGCGCTGAAGTCGGTCTCCGCCACCAGAACCTGGTTTGCCTGTGACCCCAGCGGCGACCGGTCGTAGGTGCAGAATGCACCCGACCTGTCCGGCGCCAGGAGAGGGTCTCCCAGGCGGCCGGCCGGCGGATTGGGGGGAATCTTCTCCAGCGTGCAGGTAGCGGCGCCCGAGATGAACGCGATGTCCGCTCCGTCGGCCCGCCAGGTTGGTCCCGCCGCGCCGAAGTGCTCCAGGCCTCCCGTTGGTGTAATGACCAGGAGTCCCGCGTCGCGGGTGCTCCCGCTCGCCACATCCGCCGCCGCGCCGATCCAGCGGAAGCCACCATTGATGGCCACCACCGGCTGCACGAACGCGCCGAGGTCGGCGACGTTGGGCAGGGTGAGCGTGGCGGAGCTGCCGGGAGCGATGACCAGCGACTGCGGCTCCGCGGCACCCACGGCGTAGATGAAGTAGGGTCCCCCGTCGCTGGTGTTGTTCTGTACCGTCACCCCGACGCTCCCCTGGGGAAAGCCGGCCAGCTCGGCGTGCGTGGGCCCGTTGGTCAGCTTGCGAAGGCGGGTCCCGTCCGGGAGTACAGTGTAGATGTCCCGCTCGTAGAACGATGTCGCCATCTCGTGATCGCTGGAGAAGGCCAGGGCGCCGCCGTTGGGACTCCAACCGATACCGCTGACCGCGAATCCGGCCGGCGCCGTCCAGACGGTATGCTCGCCACTGCCGTCGGGCTCCACCAGCCGAATCTCTCCGCCCCGGGCAAAGGCGATGCTGCCGGTGGAGCTGAAGCTCGAGTCACCCGGCTGGGTCCCCGGCCCGTTCGGTGTGGTGGTGGAGCTGCCGTCTCCCCCGCAGGCCGCGGCGATGAGGAGTAGCGCGACCGGCCTCATCCGGCCACCGCCGGCGGTGAGGAGAAGGTCGTGCATTCGACCGTACCCTTGATGGTGGCGCCCTTGTCGTCCTTGCCGTCGATCTCGAAGGTTCCGCCCTGGTCCTTCGGCGTCAGCTTCAACGTGCCGCTGCCCACGTTCTGGCTCTTCTTCACCGTGTCGATGCGATGGTCGGCCGATCCGATGTGGACGGACAGGGACATCTGATCGGCGCCGCCGGCGAGCGGACGCCAGGCGGTGAGGGTGAGATTGGTGAGCCCGCTCTTGTCTTCACCGGTGTACTCGACCGACCACATCTTGGCTCGCATGTCATAGAACGACGCCATCGGGGCGTAGTGGCAGGTCCCGTCTCCCTTGACCTTGTACTCCTTGCCGGCGACGGTGAGCGCGATGGTGACCGGCTCGGTGCCGGCTTTAAACGCCAGAAGCAGTGCGCCAAGCGCGAGAGAATAGGTGGTTCGCATGATGACCTCTATAAAGGAAGGGTGAGATGCTGCTGGATCACTGCACCCGGGTGACTTCGATCCGGGCATTGTGCCTGCCGTCGTCGCGCCGGGGACGGGACGCGCCATAGCCCACGGCGAGCAGCCGCCCCGCCGCGACGCCCTCGGAGACGAGCCGCGCCTTGACCGCCACGGCTCGGCGCTCGGAGAGGAGCTGGGCCGACCCGCCATCGGACCCCGCATCGGTGTGTCCCTCGATCAGGAAGACACCGGCGTTCTCGATCAGTGCCTGCGCCAGGTCGCGAAGCACAGTCGCGGAGGACTGGTCGATGCGATCCGAGCCCGGCGCGAACCGGATCTCCCGCAGCACCAGTCGTCCCTGGGCCAACTGCTGGGCCAGAGCAGCCGGGTGCTGGCCCGGCGCCGGCGGGGTCGAGGACTGTGCTCGGAGCGGCCCTGAGACGATGAACAGGCAGGCGATCAGAGCTGCCGTGGATTCCGCCCTAGGTCGCGTCATCCGGCAGCTCCTTGAGTCGGAGGTTGATGACCCCCTGCTTGCAGAGGAAATCCTTCCGGTCGAGTTTCGACGAGAGTTTGCTGGGCCAGGGGAAGAACGCCATGCCGGTGACCATGCCGATGTAGCCTTTCCCCTCCTGGATGGCCCGCTCGACGTCCTGGGAGGAGATCTGGTTCAGACAGGCCCGCCACCATTGGGCGTAGGTTTCATGCGGGTGGCCTCCGCTGCCGGGGCAGGGCACGATCGTCATTTGCTCCGTGGGAACACCCTCGAGACCCATGAAATTCCAGGTCATCCCGATCTGGCCGTCGGGATGCACCATCAGGTTCACCTTCCACCGCCCGTCATTTGCCTTCACATCCTTGTACGACGAACAGCCGGCTCCGGGCGTGAGGTTGAGGTCTCGGTACTCGAGCGTGGTCCAGTCCCGGGTCTGATAGCTGGTGCTCCCCGCTACCTGATCGAGCTTCAGCGTGGAGCCGAGCATCATCGTGGCCGTCGCGATGGCGTCGTCGTACTGAAAGGCCGACTCGAACGACAGCTCCACGTGCTTGGGCAGTGGGGAACCGCCGGCAAAGCACTCGGCGATCTTGCTCTGGGAGAACCGGGGATCGTCGGCGCTCACGCCGAACATCGTCAGCGCCGCATTGCGGGCCACGATCATCAGCATGCCCGCCTCCTTGTCGCCGCCCAGCTTGTGGATGCAGCGGTCATAGGCGCGACTGAAAGCCCGCACCAGAATGGGTTCCATGAGCGGCAGCAGCTTGGCCAGCGTGGACTCCCCCTCGCCAATCATCGCCGAGAGTCGGGCGAAGTACGTCGCGACCTGGACCGCGTTGAACATCACGTGCCAGTCGTCGGTCGCCTTCGCGGCCTCGATCTTGGGCAGCACGACCTGCTGATAGAAATCCTCGAAGAGTTTCTCTAGCTTGGTGCCGAACTCGGGGTCACCGGGCTCCTCGTGCCAGCGCCGCCGCGCGTTCGGCGTTGATCAGGTTGGCGATCTGCTGCTCCAGCTGTGCCGCGGGGTCGGCGGGAGGGTGCTGCTGCAGGCTGCTCACGTTGGCCGGCGAGCCCAGGGCGACGCCGACGCCGCTGAAGTGGAGCAGCCGCATCGCCAGGGTCCGGCCCTGGCTCCAGCGGATAGAGATGGAGATCGTTTCCATCGCCCAGGTAGCCGAAACCCAGCTGCCGCTTCGACAGGGACCTCGCGGGGCGGCTCGATCTTGAGCTCCACCGGAATATTGAAGCGCAGCCCTTCGGGCTCGAAGTGCACCGCGGCCACCAGCCCGCCACTCAGCGGAAGATCTTGGATAGCCGACACCGGAGTCATGGTGATGCCGCTGTCGCCATCCAGCGCCTTGGGTGGAATCGTCAGGGTGAATCGGGTGGAGTCGCTGCCAACTGCCGTGATGGTTCCACCGGCTGCTCCGACCGTGGCACTCGAGGTTTGGAGGCTGTCGCGCCTCACGCCGACCTTGACCGGGTTCGGCTGGAGCGTGAAGGTGCCGGCCTTCTTCGGCTCGGCCGGTTTGTCGCGGCAGGCTCCCAGCGACACCGCCAGGAGGAGGAAGCTCAGGTGCCGCATCACGGCAGCACCTTGAGGCGGTATCTGATCACACCCTTCTGGTACATGGGAGAGTAGTCCGTTCGCTCGATGGTGGACGAGAGGTTGCCGGGCGCAGGAAAGAACGTCATGCCCGTGGGCACTCCGGCGTAGCCGGGCGGATTTTCCTTGGTCAACACCCCTTCGAGAGTGTTGAGCGCCCGGGCCCACAGCCCGATCGTATCGTTCTCCGGGTGGGTCCTCCCATCGCAGAGATCGGTGGTCCATTCTTCCCACGGACCTTTTTGGAACTCGACGCTCAGGCCGCTGGCAGCGATGTGGCCGTCGGGATGAACGAACAGACTCATGCTCGCCCGGCCGTCGTGCAGTTTCAGGTCTTTAACCGCGGGGCATCCGCTCCCGCCGATAACGGGGTCGCCGCGGTATGTGACGGGGGCAAAGCCTCCTCGCGTGTAATAGGTGGTGGAGCCGGGTGTTTGATCCAGCTGCATGGTCGAGCCTGCCGTGATCAGGATCTGGCTCTCGTACTCCTGCAGGAGAATCGTCGCCTCGAACGAGAGCTCCAGGTGCTTCGGCAACATGAAGCCGCCCCCGTAGCACTCTTGAAGCTTTTTCTGAGAGAAACGCGGATCCTCCTGACTGATCCCGAACATCGTTACTGCCGCGTTCCGGGTGACGATCATCAGCAGCCGGGCCTCCTTATCGCCGCCCAGCTTCCGAATGCAGCGCTGATACGCCTGCTCGTACCCCCGCACCAGGATCGGCTCCAGCCGGGGAAGCAGCTTCGCCAGCGCCGACTGGTCCTCCCCGATCATGTTGGACATTCGGGCGAAGAAAGTGGCGGTCTGGACCGCGTCGAACATCACCCGCCAGTCGTCGGTAGTCCGGGCGGCATCGAGCTTGGGCACGACCACTTGGTCGTAGAAGTCCTCCAGCAGCCCGGTGAGCTTGCTGCCCAGCTCGGGGTCGCCGGGCTCGCCCTGGATCTGTCTCTGATGCTCGGTCTGCAGCAGCTCCCAGATCTTCTGCTCCAGTTGCGCTTCGGCGCTCGCCGGTGCCCGCTGCGCCAGCGCGCTCGCGTCCGCCGAGGTTCCTAGCGCGACGCCGGCCCCGCTGAAGTGAAGGAGTCGCAGCTGGAGTGCGCTCCCACTGTCGACCGGATAGGGATGGAAGTCGTCCCCGTCGCGGAGATAGCCAAACCCGATCTGCTCTGCCGCAGCGACGGTGCGTGCCGGCTCGATGCGCAGCACCACCGGCGGGTTGAAGTGGAGACCCTCCGGCTCGAGGTGCACCGCCGCCACCAGTCCGCCGCTCATCGGCAGGCCGGCGATGGACGACACCGGCGTGAGCGTGACGGTGGTGTCCGTAGCTAACGCGTTGGGCGGGATGGTTAGGGTGAAGCGGCTGCCGTCGCCCCCGACCGCGGTGATGGTGGCCCCGCCCATTGGCACTGCCGCGCGGGCAGCGTGGGAGCTGTCGCGGGTGACGCCCACCTTGACCGGCTTGGCCCGGAGGGGAAAGACCGCCGGCCTCGCTGGATGTCGCCGGTCTTGTCCCGGCACGCCGGGAGCGGCAGCACCATGAGGAGCGACGCCGCAGCTGTTGCCGGGGTCAGACCGAGTGAACGAGGCATGGGATCCGGATGAGCCGCCATGGTGCACGGCCCCTGTTCTGGCGCCGTCCTCGGCGGGCGTTACCTTCGACTCAGGGGGTCAAGCTAGGTGCCGGAATCAACTGCTTCTCAACATGTCAATACGATGAGCAACAATCAGTTCCGCCTCGTCACCCTGGGCCGGTTGGCCTTGCTCGGCCCGGGGAACGAGGA
The DNA here is from genome assembly GCA_963825815.1 of uncultured Gemmatimonadales bacterium. Classification (GTDB taxonomy): domain Bacteria; phylum Gemmatimonadota; class Gemmatimonadetes; order Gemmatimonadales; family GWC2-71-9; genus CAVVWJ01. The sequence continues at coordinate 22,827 of CAWGVB010000032.1, forward strand.
GGATGATGGGCTGGCTAAACAGAGGCGGAAGCTGGCGCTGTTGGCCGTGCTCGCGATGGCCCGCCGGCCGGTCACCCGGGATGCTTTGGTGGAGATGTTCTGGGGGGACCAGGAGGAGGCCCGAGCCCGCCACTCACTGAGCGAGGCGCTCTCCCACCTTCGGAGGGTCTTGGGCCGGGATTCGATCGCCGCCCGCCAGGCGGATGTCGCCCTGGCCGACGACCTCGCGCTCGACGTGGATGCGGTCCAGCTCGCCGGACTGTTCGAGCGGCAGCAGTACGGCGACGCGGTTGCGCTCTATGCCGGTGCTTTTCTCGAGGGCGTATACGTCAGCGGGTCGGCGTCCTTCGAGCACTGGGCCGACGGACATCGCGCTCGGCTCGAGTCGCTGTTTCTCCAGGCCTGCCAACGCCAGTGCGCCCTGCTCGCCCGCGCGGGGCAATGGGACGACTGCGCCCAATTGGCGGAGCGGTGGCTCGACGCATCGCCGCTCTCCGCCGAAGCGGCTGTCGCCCAGCTGACTGCTCTCGCGGCGCCGGAAACTGGTGAGGCCGATCGGAGGGCGCTGAAGGCCTACCAGCGTCTGACCGCGCGCCTTGCGCGAGAATTCGGCGCCGTACCCGAAACTCAGGTGAGGAGGCTGGCGGAAGAGATTGCGGCACGGCGCCCGGAGCGGGGCGGAGCAGAGGAGGAGCCGGATCGCCCCGAGCCCGAGCCCATGACGGCGCGACGAGATGCCCGCAGCATCTCCCGCACCGACCGGGCGGCGGCGACGCCATCTCGGTCCCGTCGCCGCTGCACTGTTTCTCCTGCTGATCACCACCGCTGCACTCCTGGGCAAAGGGTGGAAGCAACCATCTCCGGCGGCCTCAGCCAGCGCCGTCGCCGTGCTTCCCTTCGAGGTGCGCGGAGGCCCCGGCGTACAGTATCTCCGTCAGGGCATGGTGGACCTCCTGAGTACCAATCTCGACGGCGCGGGCGCATTGCGTACGGTGGATCCCCGTGCAGTGCTCGCCTCCACCGAACGAACGGATGGCCAGGCGCTGGCTCCGGCAAGGGCGCAGGCGATCGCTCGCCGGTTCGGCGCCGGACTCTACGTGCTGGGCGACGTGGTGGCAGCGGGTGACCGGCTTCGGATCTCGGCCGCACTCTACGATCAGCGGCAGAGCGGGACGCCACTGGCACAGGCGGTGGTGGAAGGAACGCCTGCGGAGCTGTTCGCTCTGGTGGATCGGCTCACGGTGCAGCTCCTGGCGGCGCACTCTCGAGGCTCGGCCGACCAGCTGGTCCGGATCGCCGCGATTACCACGCCTTCTCTCCCGGCACTCAAGGCCTACCTCGAAGGCGAGGAGGAGTATCGCGCCGGCCGCTATCCCGCCGCGTTCGACGCCTATCAGCATGCGGCTTCGCTGGACAGCGGTTTCGCTCTCGCGCACCTGCGATCGAGCCAGGCCGCGACCTGGGGAGCTATCTGGACCTGGGACCGTATCATCGAGGCCAGCGGCCGGGCCGTGCGACACGCCGATCGGCTGAGCCGCCGGCCTAGGCTTCTGGTAGAAGCGTTCCACGACTACAACCGGGGCGCCTACGACGACGCCGAGCGGCTGTATCGCACCCTGGTGGCGGCCTACCCCGATGATGTCGAGGGGTGGTACCAGCTGGGTGAGGTGCTCTTCCATTGTAATCCGCTCCGGGGACGCTCCTTTCTGGATTCGCGGGCCGCGTTCGAGCGAGTCCTGGCGTTGGAGCCCCGGCATCGGGGCGCGCTGATTCACCTGTTGCGCATAGCCGCCGAAGAGGGTCGAACCGCCGAGCTCGACGCTCTGCTCGCGCGCGCCCTCGAGCTGACCCAGGACGATGGCGTGCTGGAGCTGCGCGCCTTTCATGCGTTCGCCTTGGGAAACCGGGCCGAGCAGGATGCGGCCGTCAGCGCGCTCCGCCAGGCGCGTGATGAGGTGGTGCACCGGAGCTTCGACCGGGTTGCGGTTCACGCCCACGATCTGGCCGGGGCCGAGCGCATCGCGGCACTCCTCGCCGACCCGGCACGCGCCCGCGACGTGCGGGCCATGGCGCATGTCTGGCTGGCCCAGCTCGAGCTCGCGCAGGGCCGCTGGCGCTCGGCGCAGACCCAGCTCACCGCGGCGGAACAGCTGCGGCCCGAGATCGCCCGGGAACAACGGGCCCTGATCCTGGCTGCGCCGTTCCTGGAGCGGCCGCGGAGCGAGCTGGAAGCGGCGCGGGCAGACGTCGCGAGCACGGCCGGGGAGCCCGAACCGGCCGACTATGTCGTCCTGGCTCCGCTCAACGGAATGCACCGACTGGTACGCGCCTATCTGACCGGGGTACTGGACGCGCGGCTGGGCGAGACCGGTACAGCAGCGCGAAGCGCGGCCCTGCTGGATTCTCTCGCGCTGGCGGCGGCTTCCGGGTCAGAGGCGCGCGCTTTCGGTCAGGCACTGGCAACCACCGTGCGGGCGCACGCAGAAATCGGCGCAAGGGAAACCGGGAGAGGCGCTGGAGGTTTTCGACCGCGGCCGGCTGACGCTGGTTTCGGAGGGACTCCTGCTGACGGCGGTGGGTGCTCAGGTGCCCGAGCGGTATTTGCGCGGTGAGATATTGAGCCAGATGGGACGTCCGCGGGACGCGCTGGCCTGGTACGCGGCTAGCGGAGAGACCATGGTCGATCAGATCGCCTACCTCGCCCCGGCGCACCTCAGGCAGGCCGAGATGTATGAGCGCCTGGGGGAACCGCAGCAGGCCCGCGAGCACTACCGGAAGTTCGTGCAGCTATGGCAGGATTGTGATCCCGAGCTGAGGCCGATGGTGGAGGCGGCGAGGGTAAAGAGTCGCTGACCAGTCTTTGGCTCTCGGACCCTCTTCAGACGCTGCCCGGCGGCCGGGTCACGGTCTGTGAAAGTTCCAGGTGCTCGCAACAGAACCATCATCTGCCGAGCCCGACAGCTCCACAAGGTCAGCAGAGTAGGGGCCATTACCTGGGCGATTGGCACGAGGAAACCTTTGAAGTCGGTGACAACGTCAGCCTGACCGGGACACGACGCGATAGAGGTGAAGTCAACCATCTGGCTGCCCAACATGCTGTAGATCGGGGGAGTGACACCGTTGTCGATGATCGATAATCTCGATGGCGTCAGCGGGTCGTTGACGATCTCAAAGGTGTGAGGGGTCAGGCGTGAAGGTGCAGCCCGCTCGTGCGTGCCGAATGAAAGGTCGAAGCTGCCGCTCGCGGTATAGTTGATGATGCCGGTGCCGCTGGTGCTCGGGTCGTAGGTCCAGGTGATGTTCGACTGGCTGGCGATGTTGCCTGTGGCGAGCCCCGGGGTCTTGAGGATGACGATCTGGAGGTCCCGATCCAGCTATCGGCGCAGACCGCGTCGCTGTCGCCGCGGCCATGGCCGACTGCGGCACCGCGCCGAGAAACAGCTCACCTCGACCGGCCTGGATCGAGTTCGGGCGCCACCTCGAGCAACGGCGTCAGGAGCTGGGTGTTCACCAGGGCCGCGAACTCATACTTGCCCGCGTCCGCCTCGACCGGCACCCACTGATACTGATAGGTGGTCCGGTTGCTGGCGATCTGAGTCCATCGCCTTCCACGCCGTGAACTCGGCTTCGTTCTCCCGCTTCCGGTAGAGCTCGACCCCCGTCACGTTGTAGCCCAGCAGAAAGTACGCGATGGTATTCGGCGTGAGCTCCACGGTGAAGTTCACCGCCTCGGTCGGGCCGGACCAGCGGCCTTGCTTGCGCTGAGGCTGCCCTTGGGTGATTCCGAAAGGTCGGTCGAAAACTCGGCCTTGAAGGTCACGCCCGACCCCGTCGTCATCGATGACCTTCTCGATCGCCTTCTTGAGCGCCCCGCCAGGTTCGACCACCCGCCTTCAGCTTCAGGTCATAGGCTGGCGGCGTAGTCGGCTCGGGCGGCCTGGTCATCCTCGAACGCGAGGTCGAACGACTGTTCCGGACCGAGCCTTGGCCTCCAGGATTTCGGCGTTGGCAAGCCCGAGAGCGAACGACGGCATCGAGTCCCGCGAGCACGTAGAACTGGGCCGAGACCTTGGCCTGCATGTCGTTCTCGGAAGGGATCGAGGACTTGGTCTTGAAGTCATTGCAGCGGCGGTGATGCCGTCCAGCGCCCGGCAAGCGGGGGTAGCGCCACCACATTCCCAGCCGACGACCGGGCTGAACGCCGACCTTGCCCTCGACACCCAGTTCGCCCTGCACCAGCGGTGATCTCGCCCTCCACCCCGGCACCGAGTCCGAAACGGACGGCCGGCATCACGATCACGCTGACCCACCGAAGACCGGCAACTTGATCTGCGCCTGGGCATTGCAGTCTCCCGGAAGCCTTGAAGCCCGCCTTGAGCTTGAGGCCGGCACTGCCGACCAGTGCCGCGGACCCTTCCAGCGCATGCTTGCTGTAGCCCGGGCGGTCGTCGAGGACGAGCGTCAGCTTGTTCTCCAACGTGAGCTGAATCGGCGCGTCAATGAGCTGGGGCTTGATGCTGGCAGTCGCAATCGAAGGCCTTGAACGGCTCCAGGTCGGTCGCGCGCACGAGCCGCTCGGAGCCCGCTCGGCTTGCCGTGCGGTCTTCCGCGTTCCACGACGCGCTCGGCGCCGCTCCGCGCGCACCCTCGGGCACGGCCTCGGCCGGGAAGGCCGCCAGGTCGATGCTGAGGGCGATATCGTAGGCGCTGAAGAGCTGGTAGAGCGGCGCCAGCGCGAGCGTCACCACCAGATCCCGCCGGATCCTGCCGGGTCGTGACGACCTTGCCGGCGACCGGGGCGGTCTCGGCGGCGAGCACCACCGTGCCGGGGGCGGGCGCGCTGCCACGCCGCTGAGGGTGACCTCGTATTCGGTGCCCACGCCGGGCGACTGCTCCGGGGGCAAGCCCAGCGGTGGACCGACCGACACCACCTGCGCGTCGGTGACGAGCAGCGCGCCGGCTTGCGGCTCGGCGACGGTCGACCAGGGTCGGGGCGGATCGGACTCCGCCGCGCCTTCGGCAAAGATCTGGGCCGAGCCGATCGCCTTCGCCACCAGGTGGCCGGTGGCATCGACCGACACTTTGTCCGGTGCGCTGGATGTCCAGGTGACGGCGCCCGCCACGTCGGCACGCCTGCGGGTCCAATATCTGGGCGGTCAACTGGGCCGACTGCGCCGCTGCCCGGCAGGAGCACCGAGGCCTTGTCGATGACGACGCGGCTGGTAGGGCCGCTGGTGACGGTGACGGTGAGAGTGACCGGGTTGCTGGTCACGCCGCCGCTCGACGCCGTGATGCTCGCGGTGCCGACCGACGACTCCGGTCGCGACCCCATCAGCCACGGTGGCGACGCTGCTGTTCGAAGAGGCCCAGGTGAAGCTGAGTCCCGGTCGAGCGGTGGTGCCGTTCTGGTCCCTGCCGTTGGGCGGTGAGGGTCTGAGCTCTGGCCGACAGCCACAGGCTGGCGCTGGCGGGGGAGAGGGTGATCGACGCTAGTTCCGGCCGGCGCTACGGCGTCGCCGCCGCCGCCGCAGGCGGACAGAAGCAGCGCACCCAGGCCGGAGGTCAGGCCGTACCAGGTGCGGGAGGGCAGGGTTAGATCGATCCAGAATGCCTGCAAACCGCAGCTCGCACCGGGCGTCGTCGCCGGCTCCCGTACACTTGGACGTTGAGAACGTCTCAAGATCGACGGCGGATGGACTGGCAAGCGGGCTGAGATCAACGTACATCGCGGTACGACGCTTGGTAAGTAGATGCCAGTGATGCAGGGTAATCTTGGAAGGTGGCGCTTCGGAAATAGCACGTGGGCGTCGAAATCATCGTCGCCAGCAAAACTCAGGAACGGGCTCGGTTCATCAGCCAGGCGCCAGCCACACACACCGCGGCTCCCAGGATGGACAGCGCGGCCACGTGCTCGTGCCGCACCAGGACGCCGAGCAGCAGCGCCACCGGTGGAATGAGGAACGCGGCGGAGGAAGCCCGGGCCGACCCGACCCGTCCCGCAGCGATGGTGATGATCACGAACGCGACCCCGGTCCCGAGCACGCCCAGGGCGAGCAAGCTGAGCACCGGCCCGGTAGCCCAGCGCGCGTGCAGCAGATCGGAGAATCCCAGCGGAGCGGTCAGCACCAGGGCCACGGCCTGGGCCCGCCAGACTACCGGTAACGCGCCGTTCCGCTGCTGCAGCGGTCGCGCCAGGTTGATGGCGAATCCATAGGAAATCAGTGCGGCCAGGATCAGCAGCACCCCGACCACACTGCTCCGGCCCTCGTGCAGCGTCGGCCAGGCCATCAGCACCGCTCCGGTCATTCCAACCGCCAGACCGCCGGTGACTTCGCGCGAGGGAAGTCGTCGAGCCAAAACCGCCGCCACAATGACGGCGAACAACGGCACCGCCGCGTTCAGCATTCCGGTGAGCGCCGACGAGACCCGCTCTTCGGCGAAGGGAAACATGCTGAGCGGAAACGCCATCCAGACGAGCCCCAGTAGCGCCGTCCCGCCGCGATCCGCCCTTGCCACCGGGCGCCGCGCCGCCGGAACCAGCGTGAGCGTCAGAAAGCCGACCAGGATTCGCGCGAAGGTCACGCCCTTTGGCCCAACCGATCGCAGACCTTCGGCTATGAAGAGAAATGACGCACCCCAGATGATCCCCGGCAGGGTAACCAGCAGCCAGTCCGTGCTTCGCTGAGCGGCGGGAGGGGTCACGCTCGTCATTGCCGGCGTGGCCGGATTTAGCGAGGACTTGGTAACCATACTGGGAACTTACGGTCCTCCCAGGCTGAAGTTGCATCCCGCGGCAGAGCAACTCTCGAACGAGCTTGGGTGTCCAAGCCACATGACCAAATACATCTCGTCTCGACTCCCGTCGTTCGCTCTGCTCCTGGCGCCTCTCGTGCCTATCGGCTGGAGGCCCAGGCGCTGTCCGTCCCCTGCTGCCATCGCAGACACGACTACCCGCTCCGCCGCAGTCGCGCGCCAGCTACGTGGGCGACGTGACCCGGCGCCGCCTACTCACGCCGGGCAAACGCGAGGTGCTCGATCTCCAGAGCATCCGTCTCGCAAGCCATCTCTGCCGGGCGGGCAGCCGCATCGTCATGGTGCTCGGCGTGGGGAAGAGCCCGAACCAGCAGATCAACTATGGAACGGGGAAGGACGTGAACGACGAGACCATCGCGGATGCGGGCGAGCCGATGACGATTCGGTGGTCGAACAGGAGTTGGTTGGAGTTGCCGGTGATGCGGGCGGACGGCGGGCAGGCGGACAGGCGGACGGCAAGTAAGAACACCTCATCCCCAGCAGTCGCATGGCCAAAGCCGGTGGTGTCCGATAACTTCCGGCCGTCCCCGCCTTATGAGGTGATTTGGAGGCAGACGAACACCCCCAGCTTCGCATGTGGCGGGATCGACTCGATGCCGAGTTAGCCCAGCAGGCGGCGCATGCGGCTCGACGTGCCGTCCGGGAGGCCGAGCGGGAAGGATGGTATGCCGCCTGGCACCAGTACAAAAAGCACAATACGATGGAATTCGACGGTCAAGTACGACCCCGTTGGTGGAACCTTCCTGGCTGGTTCCTCTACCTCCTGCGTCTTCACTCTCCCGGACGTCCGAACTAAAGTGGGTCAGGCGGTCAGCCTCGGTGGTCACCTGCGCCAAGCAAAGGAGCCGGAACTCAGGCTGTCTGTCAAAGCCTTGGGTTCCGGCCCCTCGCTTCACTCGGGGTGACAGCCTGTCCTTCTGGCGTCCCCGCCTCCCCGCGTCCCCGCTACGCTCCTTTCCAATCACCAGCCGCGTCCCGTCCGGCACTCGCTCGATCCGTCGCTGGATCGCGCTGCGGTCGTTCTCACTCAGGAGCGGCGACTCCGCCAGTAGCTCGGCACGGTGGCCCCAGTTCCAGACCTGATCCGGCTTCTTCTGTTCCTGCGCGATCCAGGCCGCGTCGAGATACGCCATTGCCGCTGACTTGATATCTCCTCGCGCGAGCGCACGCTCGGCCGCATGGGCCATGTCGCTCCGGGCCGCGGAACGGTCACCGGCAGCGTAGGCCACCGCCGCGGCATCCGTCAGGCACTGGAGCCCGATGGGATCCTCGACTGCGCGGAACTCCGCTGACCGGCGATAGAGACGCGCTGCCTCATGCCACCGGCCGGTCTGGGCGAACTGGACGGCCGAATCATGCAGACTGTCAGCCTTATTCGCGCTGACAATGCTGGGCAGGCGGTACTGCGCCGAACCGGCAGCCGGTAGCAGGGCGACAGTCGCAAGGAGCACCATGGCGGTAGCAGTATGACGGGTGAGCGTGGCGTTCATTGGGCACCTCCTCGGGCAAGCGGGGAGTGATCGCATCTCGTGCGATATCACGTGAGACAAGGAACTGTGGAAACTTCTGCCCTGGCCAGGTGCGTTGTGATTGGAGACGCCGAAGGACTTGATCCATGTACATCGACACAGGCGGTAAGGCGGAAGGCGGTCAGCTAACAAGAACACCTCATCCCGAGGAAGCGAAGCGACTGAGGGATCTTGGTAGACCCCTTCTGCGCTCGGGATGATGTGTCCAATTCAGGGTAGCAGCAGCGTCTTGATCGCGCGGCGCTGGTCCATCGCCCGGTAGCCCTCGGCGACCTGATCGAGCGGCAGTGTCAGGTCGAAGACCTTGCCGGGGTTGATCTTTCGGTTCCAGATCAGATCGATCAGCTCGGGCAGGTAAGCGGCGGACCGGAGCAGGGCCGCCGAGCAGGTGAACTTCGGCGAAGAACAGCTCCATCGCCCGGCAGCTCCACGCCGTGAGCGACGCCGACGAAGCCGACGTGCCCGCCGGGACGGGTGGAGCGGATGGCCTGCATCATCGATTCCTGGGTGCCGACTGCCTCGATCACCGAATGCGCGCCGAGCCCGTCGGTCATGTCCTTGATTCGGGCGACGCCCTCGTCGCCCCGCTCGGTCACGATGTCGGTCGCGCCGAACTCGCGGGCGAGCTGTTGCCGCGCCTCGTGGCGGCTCATCGCGATAATCCGCTCGGCGCCCATCTGCTTGGCCGATAGAACGCCGAGCAGGCCGACGGCGCCGTCGCCGACGACCGCGACCGTCTTGCCGGGTCCTGCCGCGGCCGCATCGGCGGCGAACCAGCCGGTGCCGAGCACGTCGGAGGCCGCAAGCAGGCTGGGGACCAGGTCATCGGGCGGAATGTCCGGCGTGGCCACCAGGGTGCCGTCCGCGAGCGGGACCCGCAGGTAAGGAGCTTGTGCGCCCTCGGCGCCAAGCGGCTGGGCCTGCACGCACCGGCTCTGATAGCCCCGCCCGACAAATGGCGCAGGTGTTGTCCGAGGCGAAGAACGACCCGACGACGAACTGGCCGGGCTGGATCGTTCTTGACGGCGCTGCCGACCTCCTCGACGATGCCGCAGTACTCGTGGCCCATCGGGGTCGGCTCGGTAAATCGGCTGGATGCCGCGGTAGGGCCATAGGTCTGATCCGCACACGCAGGTGGCCGAGATCCGGAGGACGGCGTCGGTCGGTTCCAAGATGGTGGGCGCGGCTCGCTCCTCGAATCGCACATCGCCCGGGCCGTAGAGGACAGCGCCGCGCATGGTGCCCCGCCTTCCACGCGGGGGAACCGACGATTCCATCTCCGCTCCAGCGCCAACGACCTTCTCCTCAGTCTTGCTCATCTTGTATCTCCAGGACTCAGAAGCCTTCAGGATCAAGGGCTGAAGCTGCCGCTCGAGTGCGCCGGCGACCGTGAGGCCGGTCACGGGCGGCTGCATCTTCTTGCACCGTTGTAGTCTAAGCAGTTACGTACTGGCATAGCCTTCGCATACCAGACGGCCATTTCCCACTTCCCGGAGGCCGTCATGCAGTACAGGAATGCGGTGGCGTTGATCGCGCTGATCGCGATCGCAGCGCCCGTGCGAGCCCAGACCACGGTCCAACGGGCCGCGGATGTTCTCAACCGTCCCCAGCCGAATCCCGTCACCGAAACCCGTCGGGTCACCTCGACTACCGTCATCGTTCCTCAGCGCGAGGTCGTGATCGTCGAGCGGGTCCACGGCCGCCGCTACGGCTGGTGGAAGCAGTCCCAGTACAGGGTGATCACGGTGTATTACGACGGCAGCCGCTTCTACCGCCGGCCGTTCGATCGCCGGTCGCTTCAGAAGGTGGTGGTGTATGAGCGCGCCGGCCGCTACTACATCGACGACGATCGGTGGACGCGGGACCGCAGCCATCAGTGGGGTCACGATGACAAGTGGCGCAACGACGACGATCGCCGGGACCACGACAAATGGGACGACAAGCGTAGGGACGATGACAGGTGGAAGGGCGACGACAGACGTAAAGACGATCACGATTGGAAGGGCGACGACAAGCGGAACGGCGACGATAAGGGGAAGGGTGACGATAAGGGCAAGGGCGACGACAAGCGGAAGGATGATGAGAAGCGGAAGGACGACGGCAAGGACTCGAAGGGAAACAACGGCCATCACTACGGCCAGGACCCTGACAATCACAAGGACAAGTGGCAGTAGGCGGAACGACGGAACGACGGAACGACGGAACGGCGGAACGTTTGAACGTTGGAAGCGTGTCACGCCTACGTCGCTAACGCTCCTCAGGCAGGCTCTGAGCGAAGCGAAGGGGCCGAAACTCGATTCAGAGTTTCGACCCCTTCGTCTATCACCTACCGTCGTTCCGTCTTACCGCCCGCCGCCCGCCCGCCTTACCGCCCGATAACCAGCTGCTGACTTGCCCCCGGGGCCCGCTCGATCCGCTGAAGAATCGCGCCGCGATCCGACTGGCTGAGGAGCGGCGAGGCCGCGAGAATCTCGGCCCGATGACCCAGCTCCCAGACCTGATTCGGCTTCTGCTGCTCCTGCGCGATCCAGGCAGCATCGAGATAGGACAGCGCCGCTGCGCGGAGATCGCCCCGGGCGAGGGCCCGCTCGGCGGCATGGGCCATGTCGCCCCGGGCCGCTGACCGGTCTCCGGATGCGTAGGCCAGGGCCGCCGCGCTGGTCAGGCACTGGTACCCGATGGAATCCTCCATCGCCCGGAACTCCGCCGACTGCCGATACACCCGGGCCGCGTCGCGCCAGCGGCCGTCGGCCACCATTTTGGCCGCGATCTCATGAAGGCTATCCGCTTTCACCGAGCTGACGATGGTGGGGAGCCGATATTGTGCGACCGCGGCACTCGGCAGCCCGGCGGTTGCAAACAGCACCATTGCCGCCGTAATGCGGCTAGCGAGTGAAGCGTTCATAAGAACTCCTCCTGAGGCAGAGCGGACAGTCAGCATTCATCCTGTGCATCGGGTTCGGACTGAAGCTGGCTGCCGGTACCGACCTGCGCAGGGGACGTTCGTCCCATGATTTCACGCCGCCGATCCCCCATTTCATGACCTGAACCCTGCTGCCGGGGCCTGAGGCGGGGTCCGGAAACCCGCCAGAACAAGACGCGTAGTGCAGGAGTGACCTCACCCGCGGTACCTATCGACCTGGCTGCCGTCGTTCGGGCAGTGGATGCGCTGGTGTCCCCTTTGGAGTGGGGCAGCCGGCACGCCTGGCTGGCCGAGAGCCTCACCCGGGTCCGAGAGGCTCGCGGTGTGCCGGGCTGTTCCGGCTCGGTCGCCAGCGCCGAATTGGAGGAGCTGCTCCGTCTGGACGGTGACGAGCCGGGCTGGCTTCAGGCGGCGCTCGACTCGGCGGATGGGGCCTCGCCGGGAAGTCTCCTGCCGCAGGTGACGGCCGCCTCCGAGGAATGTCTCCCCGTGGTGTCCATGCGCTGCGCCCTCGCTGCCGGCCTCGCGATCCTTCGCCGGCTGGACCAGTGGTTGAGCATGCTGGGCCACGTGTGCGACGACGTGAACGCCGGGATGGCGATCTTCCGCCGTGAAGGCCTTCAGCAGGTGGTGCGGAACGAACGATGGGACGAGCTGCTGGACGATGAGCCGCAGCGCGACCGCCTGCGAGAGCTGATCACCCGCCAGGCCGGACACACCGCGGCCTCGGTTGGATCGATGCGCGAGGATTATGTGGAGCTGGAGCTGTCCGGAGGGAGCTATCGTCTGATCGCCAAGCGCGCGCCGGCGGGGACACTGCTGCCCGACGCCGGTGTCCTGATCCTGATGGATCGGGTGGGGCCGGACCTTCCGACTACGCGAGAGCTCCGGGTGAGCTTCGGACTTCGCGGCCGGGAGCCGCAGGTTGCGCTGCTGGCGGCGGAAGGCCTCTCGAATGCTGCCATCGCCCAGCGAATGCGGCTGAGCGCCCACACGGTGCGGCACTATCTCGAGCGGGTGCTCACCCGGCTGGGCCTCCACTCCCGCAAGGCTCTGGCACTGCATCTCATGGCCGCGGAGCGGGACAAGGCGGCCGTGAACCCGGGCGGCAAGACCCCGCGCTAGCGCTCCACCTCTCCCCTCGCTTGGCATCTCCTGTTCCTCGACTCGATCTCACCCCGGGACACGACTCGACCCTACGCCGTAGGCTGGTAAGAATCCATGGGACCCCTTAGATTCGCTCCGATGTCGTAAGGTTTCAATGCCGCATCATGGCTATACTTGATCCTCGCTTGACCTCTCCCCACAACCTTGCGAACTCGAGCACACCAGCCCCGCAAGCGGAAAGCCGCTGGACCCGTGCCATTGCTGGGGGAGGTCCGACAGCGGTCGAAGCCATCGACAAAGGCACGCGCAGAAGGATGTCGACTCACCCGCGCGTGATGTGGGGAAGAGAAACGGCTGGCGAGGAAAGTCACACAGGAGGTCAAATCATGAGACGACGAGACGCAGTGAAGAATATACTTGCGGCCGCGGCCGCACCGTGGATCGGGGGTTGCCTGAGCGACCGGCTACTGTCACCGAGCCTCTCCACGGGATCGATCGGGGGAGCCGCCACTTTGATCGGTGCCGGCGACCTGCACGCGGCGAGCTCGGGGGCGCTGCCCCGGAAGCGGACGGCGGCACTGGTGAAGGGGGCCCTGGACGCGGATCCGGCGGCCGTGGCGTTCATGGTGGGAGATCTGACGCACAACGGCAGCGCCGCCGAGCTGACGAACTACTACCATCCAACGTGGGGCGCTTTCCGCGACCGGACGATCTTCTGCATCGGGAACCACGACACGGAGTACGTGGACCCTCCCGGCGCCGCCTACTACGCCTACACGAAGGCACCGCGCTACTTCGCGCGGGACATCGGCGACCACTGGCGGGCGTACGTGCTCAACTGCAGCGGAGCCGCGGACGGCGGGGCGAGCCCGACCGTGCAGGCCGACTGGCTCCGGGCGGACCTCGCGGCGCACCCGGACAGGCAGTACCTCGCGTTGTTCCACTACCCGATGTTCGCCAGCGTCTGCGAGTACCACACAGCGCTCGCCGGCCACCCGAAGGACATGACGTGGAAGGCGCGGGTGGGGCCATGGTGGCGGATCCTGCAGGCAGCCGGCTGTGAATTCGCGCTGAGCGGGCACGCGCACCGGTGGGAGCGCCTCCGGCGGATGACCGCGGACGGGGTGGTCAGCGCGAAGGGCATCCGGCAGTTCGTGGTCGGCACCGCGGGCGTGAAGCTGCGGGACATCGTGACGCAGCACCCCAACAGCGAGAAGGTCGTGGTGGCGCACGGCGTCGTCCGTTTTGACCTGTCAGCGGACCGCTACGCGTGGACCTTCACCGATGAGTTCGGCGCGGTCCGGGACACCGGCACCCAACTGTGCCGAAAAGTTCTGGCTTGAGATAAGGGTGAATCACGTTACTGCTTGGCCGGCAGATCCACTGAGTTGTCGGCCGCCTGCCCGTAACTGAGAATCATGGTGCGCGCCCGATAACCGGGAGCAGTCACGCGCACGAGCTGGCTGCGGCACACATCCACCAGCGCCGGATCGAACCGGAGCCGGTAGTGCCCGGTCTGATCGGCAAACGTCGAGAAGCCGGTGCCGAGAACCTGAAGGAAGGCGCCCGGGATTGGGCGTCCGTTCGACTCCACCCGCACGATTCCCTCGATCACACCCTCGGTCGGTCGGGGGACATCCTGCACCTGCTCGCCGCTGAAGGGGCAGCGGGTTCCGGCAGTCATGGTACTCACCGGCAATCCCGCGGAGACCGGGCCAACGTTCCCGCCCCGGGGCGACTTCGGGCCAAACAGCCGGCGGGCTTCGCTGACCATCGGATCTTCCCGCTCTGCCGCCGTGGCGTTGGCGGTCGGCTTCTCCGGGTGGGGGTCGGCGGCGGCCGGCTTATCGTGCTCGGGCACCTTCACATCGGTCTTTCCCGGCAGAGCGAGCTCCGTCGGGCGACGACGGAAGGCGTCGGCCAAGGCTCGGGGTAGTGGGGGAGGCGGAGGAGGTGGCTTGGGGGCCGGCGGTGGTTTTGGCGCTGGCTGGGCTTGGGCGCCGGCGCCGGCTTGGGTCTCGGCGGCGCCGGTTTGGGCGGCAGGTATACCATCTGTACTGCCTGCGGCCGGTCCTGAGATGGGCTACTTCTGTCGTCCCGCTTGGTGGTCGTGGAAAAGATCACCAGGAGGATGATCGCCGCGTGCAGCAGTACGCTGACCGCTACCCCTGGCGAATTCGGCTTCCGGGCGCTGAGCTGCTCCCATTCCTCGAATGGCGTGTGCTTCCGAATCGGACTCGGACGCACCAGCCCCAGGCCGAACGGCCGCCGGCGTCCGAACATCCCGTCTTACCTGCCCGGCGCGGTAAATCTGAGTGACATGCAACAACTCCTCTGATCGGTCGCGCCTGGGCCTGGTGTTCGGCACCAGAACTACGTCGTCCTGGTCTCTGGCGTTGGTGGTCTGCTGAATCTAGGCGGGCGGAGAGTGTTATGGCGGGAGTTGAAAGGCAATACACAAAAGGTGGGGGGAGCCACATCACTCGATGCGGAGCGACCTCAGTGCGGCCTGGCCACTCGACGTCACCGCCAGCTCGGCCGTAGAGCTTGTGCTCCCGCACCGCCTGCTCGTACATGTGGCCGGTGCCCTCCTGCACGAAGTACGACTCGATCCCGAACTGGAGCGAGCCGTAACGGCCCATCTGCCCCTTGAGAAAGAGCCCGCCGTCCGGCTTGGCCAGGGTGTATTTGTCGGCCCGCCAGTGCACCCGGTCCGAGTCCGGCACCAGCGTCACGTATACCGGCCGCCCTTCCGTCTTCTTCGAGCCCCATACCTCGCTTTCAGACAGACCCTGGATCCCGGAGCGGGAGGCCCGGCTGAAGTCGTAGCTGAGGGTGACGTAGTCGCCCCGGAACAGATCCCGCGGGTCCACCGGCTGCACCCGGACCAGCACCGTCTGCCCGGTCACCAGGGGAATGGCCCGGAGCCCGATCATCGCGACCAGGATCGCCAGCTGAGCCACCACGGTGAACTTGAGAGCCTTTCGCTCGCGGGCCTGGAGCCATCCGAGGACGTTGGCGTCCACCCAGCGCAGCACCGCTCAGGCATACCGTACCTCCTTGCGTCCCTGCCAGTACCGGCCCACGGCGAACAGGATCGCGCCGCAGCCGAAGAACATCATGGCCGCGCCCACCATGCCTCCGGCGCCGCCGAACAGATCCACGTAGCGCAACACCGCCCAGAGCAGGAAGTACAGCACGCCGGCGCTAAAGGGCCGTCCGCGGTCTTCTCTGAGTCCGGTCTGCATCAGCCAGAAGGCCCCCGCCACCATGGCGACGTTGACCAACACGGTTGCCAGCAGCGCGCCGTTCCCGGCGCCGCCCGGACCCTTGAATCCCACGGCGATCAGCGGCAACACCGTCATCAGCAGCGCGAGTCCCACCGGCACGATCTGACGCTGGGTGATCTTCCGCCCCCCCAGCTGCACGATCGCCAGGGCCACCAGCGCGAGCAGAGCCGGCGGGATGACCACCCTCATCGAGTCTTCGCCCAGGTGCTTGCCCAAGTCGTAGAAGCTGAGCGGCACCAGGGCTCCTCCCACCAGCAGGCTGCCGTAATACCGATACGGAACCGCAAACCGGCTCCCCTCGGCATGCGACTCGGCGATCACCAGGAGCAGCGCGCCGACCGCGCCCACGAAGTAGATCGGGTTCGATCCCAGCTTCCAGGCAAACGCCTGGAGCACGGTCCACCAGGCGAGGAGCGGGACGTACATGCTCAGGGTGCGGACCGAATCCTTCCGGTACGCCCACACCATCCCGGGCAAAGCCAGGAGTGGCAGGCTGTACGCGGCGTTGGGGATGACGTTCCAGCGGCCGAAGAACCAGCCGCCCAGATAGCTGAAGTTGAGGATTTCCTGGCCCACCCACACCGCGAGGATGCCGACCACCAGCGCGTGCAGCAGCCTGGTCTCGAGACACAATGCGAAAGGCAGGACACCTACGGCCCACCACCAGAGTCCGTCGGGATAGTGCGCGTTGATATGAAAGACCTGGGCGACGAGCCAGATGCCCGCCCCGTAAAACAGGCAGCCGAGGAAGAAGACCGTCTCCGAGCCGGCTCGAGCGTTCCGGCCGTAGCGGAGTGAGAAGCCGATGGCGTGGGTGACCGCGATGGTGCCGAGCACCATGGCGAGCTTGGTCAGGCGATCGAGCTGGTTCCAGTTGTAGCCGATCAGGAGCAGGGCGGCCAGACCCACCAGCGTCGCCGCCGCAGCCATGAGCGTGAACACCGCCCGAGACCGCCCCCGCTCGGCCAGCTCACCGGCGCCCTCGTAGAGGTCGGCGATACGGCGGGACTGTTCCTCGGAAACAATGGCGTCCCGGCGCCAGACGTTCAGCTCGTCCAGCAGCCAGGCGCGCTGCTTTGCGGATATGGCTCGCTTCGACATGGGCCGCCGATCCTGCGCGATTCGGAGTTAGGGGACGTACTTAGTGTCGGCTGCTAAGGGGTCGCTCTTGACCAGGCTGTCATTCTGAGCGAGCAATGTCATTCTGAGCGCAGCGAAGAATCTACCTAATGCGGGCTAGATCCTTCGCTTCGCTCAGGATGACAACCCTCGCTCCGGACGAGACCGTTGGAAGTACTCGCGCCAGGATTGGGGCAGGGCAGGGGTCGCGATGGCACGCTGCAGCAGGGCACTGTCTCCCTTTCTCGACGTGTACAGGGTCACGACTTCGGGTATGGTGACCGCGGAGAGGTCGGTGGGGACCAGCTCGATTTCGTCGCCGGCGGCGAGCTCCCCTTCCTTTATAACGGCCAGGTAGAACCCGGTTCGGCCGCTCCGGAGAAACCGCTTCACCATGTCGGGCCGCTGAAACCGGATATTGAGCTTGTAGCAAGGCAGTCTAGGCTGGGTCACCATGAATTCGGCGGTCCCCGCCCGGAGCACGTCGCCCACTCTAACCGCGGTCTCGTCTACCCCTTCGACCGTCAGATTCTCCCCGAATGCGCCCCAGGGAAGAGCCACCCCGGGCAGCTCCTCCTTCCAGAACGGATAGTGCTCGCTGGGATAGACATAGACCGCCTTGTCCGGACCGCCGTGCACCGAGAGGTCGGCCTGACGATCGCCGTCGAGATTGAGCCGCCGGACCCGGACCGGTCCCGACACCGGGGCCTTGTGGATGGCGGTGGTCACCGGCTCGTTCCGCCATTCGACCTCGCGGGGCAAGCCCACGTTGACCGACAGCACTCGCATATGGTCCGCTGGTTGAGAGGGGAACTTCTCCATGGACTTGAACGTCGGACCGGCAGCTGGAGTTCCTTGGGCTATGCCTGCACCTGAGTGGCTGCCGAGCGGTCCGTTCAGGAACTGTCATGACCTGGTGGCACAAATCCGCTCTGAAGCGTCACACTGGTAGATTCTCAATCGCGTCCCGCTTTCCGGGGTACCTTCAATTCAAATGACCACCATCTCCGCTTCTCGCCGGACCGTCGCGTCGACCATCGTCTCACTCGCCCTGAGCAGCTGTGGAGGTGACGGCGGAGACTCGACTGGGCCGGACAGTGGGTTTCCCGAGGTGGCCGGAGTCTACAGCATCCAGGGCAGGTTCGATGGATTGACCGAGGATCAGGCGGCCTTTGCCGGCACTCTCGTCCTCATTCAGGCCTCCCCGCATAGCGGAGATCTCACCGGCTCACTGACGATGACCATCTCCGCCCAAGGAACGGTGAACTCAACCGGCGAGGCACCGCTCGAGTCGGCCTCCGTGAGTCAGCAGGGGGCGGTCTCCTTCCGGTTGGGCCCATCTCCCGCCGCCGGCTGGACCTTTACCGGCACGCTTGTAGGGGGAATCACCATCACCGGCACTCATACGCTGACCGATGGGCAAACGGCCTCATTCCCGGGGACCTGGAGCGCCACCACGGGCACGGACGGCACCGGCAGCCTGAGCATTGCGACGGCAAGCAGTGGGGCTCCGCTCGATCCGGACGGCTATACCCTCTCCATGGACGGGGCGGTGCGGGACACCCTCAACGGGATTGACCAGGTGACGTTCGCGGCGCTGGCGCCGGGGAACCACACGATCGGTCTGAGCCTGGTTGCGAGCAACTGTCACGTTCAGGGGCAGAACCCGCGTCTGGTGAGGATCGTGCCCGGTCAGGCGGCTTCGGAGACGTTCGAGGTGGTGTGCAGCGATCCGTGATCCAGCAGCGACCACCGCGAACGCGACAAACCTATCGCATTGCAGTTTCCGAACTACCTTCTTTCCACCCCCCACAAACCGGAAGGACCAGGTCCCACTCACAAGGGATTCGAATATGCCTTTCCCACAGCCCGTCGCAGTTTCTCGGCTGTTCATCGCTTCGATGCTCGTTTCATTCTCGCTCAGTGGCTGCGGTGGCGGTGGTGGAGACACCACCAATCCCGACGATCCTTTTCCCGACGTTGCCGGTGTCTACAACGTTCAGGGCGGGTTCGACAATCTCACCGCCGACGAGGCCTCCTTTGTCGGGAGCCTGATCCTAAACCAGGCCTCCAGACAGACCGGGGAACTCACTGGGACCATGAGCGTGACGGCAACCATCAATGGCGACGTCACCACGGCCGGCAACGTAGCAATCCAGTCGGCCTCGGTCAGCCCGAACGGAACGGTGTCGTTCACGCTGGGCAGCATCGCCAACGGGGGGAGCTGGACCTTCAGCGGCACGGCCTCAGGAGAGACCATCAGCGGTCGTCATACGCTGACCGATGGGAATCTCACTTTCTCCGGAAACTGGACAGCCACGCAGGGCACCGTCGGTAGCGGCAGCCTCACTGCGACCGTCTCGACCTCGGGATCTTCCCTCGATCCCGATGGCTACACCCTGGTGGTGGATGGCGCCGGAAGAGGTGCTCTGAACGGAAGCAGCCCGGTTACGGTGTCAGGGCTGGCTGCCGGCAACCATGCCGTCGGGCTTACCGGGATCGCGGACAACTGCCAGGTCCAGGGCGACAACCCCCGTCTGGTGCCGATCTCGTCGGGCGTTACTGCATCGGTTGCTTTCGTTGTCACCTGCTCTACGCCTCAACCGGGCACTGGCAGCATCCAGGTAAGTACCAATACCACAGGTCCCGATCCGGATCCTGATGGCTACACCGCGACACTCGACGGGACAACTCCCATTCCAGTTCCCGCCACCGGATCCGCCACCTTCCCCAGCGTTACGGTGGGCAATCATACGGTGACACTGAGCGGACTGGCTGCGAACTGCACGGCCTCCGGTGGCGGCACTGCGTCTACCACGGTTTCTGCCGGCGCAGCGAGCCAGGTGAGCTTCACCGTGACCTGCACCGCCATTCCGCCATCCACGGGAACTCTGCGGATCACCGCCTCCACGAGCGGACCGGATCCGGACGCGGATGGGTACAAGGTCGCAGTGGACGGTGGGCCGGCTCAGGCGATAGGAGTGAATGGCCAATTGGCGCTGGCGAACACCGCGGCAGGGGCGCACACTGCGGTGCTCTCGGACATCGCGGCGAACTGTAGCGCAGACAACGCATCCAAGACGGCGACGGTGACGGCAGGAGCAACGGCGACCGTGGCGTTCACCATCACCTGCACGGCCATACCTCCGGCCGTCGGGTCGATCCATGTCACGACCAACACCACCGGGAGCAATCCGGACGCTGATGGCTACCAGTTCGCCATTGACGCGGGAACCGCCCAGCACATCGATCCCAGCGGTGCAGTGACAGTACCAGGCATTCCCACCGGAGCTCATAGAGTGGTGCTGTCGAACGTGGCAGCCAACTGCAGCGTGGCCGGTGGAACCTCAAAGAACGTCACGGTGACTGAGGGTCAGATCGCGGAAGCGGCCTTCGCGATTGACTGCCCGGCCCCCCAGCCGAGCGCATCGCGATCCATGTGCTGGCCAATCCCGGGAGCATTCTGGTCGCGACCGGGAGCAGCACTATCACGGTGACCGTGAAAGACGCGGGTGGTGGGCCCCTCTCCGGTATCCCCGTGAGCATCACTGCCACGGGCGAGGGGAACACGATCACCCCTGTTTCGCGCCACGACCGATCAGGAGGGCAAAGCCAGCCTTCACCTTCAGCTCCACAGTTGCCGGGAAGAAGACCATTACCGCGACTGCTGGCGGGGTGACTCTGACGGACACCGAAGTGATCACGGTGATTCATGCAGGGCTCAGTGACCGAAATTACGATCGCCCCGGAGCCCTCAACTTCGGCTGAAGAGCTTCACGGCTACAGTACGGGTAAGCAGCCAGGGAGAGGGCATCCCAACCGGTACCGTAAACGTGTTCTCGTTCGACGTGACAGGTGGATGTGATAACGTGCCCCTGAATAGCGAAGGTATTGCGACCTGCACGTTCCCTGCGAGCCCGGCAGGCACCTATACGATCGAAGCTGCGTACTCTGGCGACGATCAGTTCGAGGACAGCTCAGGCAGTAAGGATCACGTAGGTGGTGGCGCCCGCAGCTTCGAATCAACGCGCATCCAGGTGAAATTGATTTAGGTAGGAATAGCTTAAAAGAGAGCGACGAGATCGTCCTGCGGCGATTCGTCGCTGCCCCGCTGCCCCGCTGCCGCCTCCCGCCTACACTCCCGCAAACCAGGGATACCCCTGATCCTCCCAGTAGCCGCCCGGCCGCTCGCGGGTGAAGGTCATGGCGGTGAGATACTTGGTGAGCTTGTAGCCCAGCTTGATCGGAGAGTAGAGCCGGAGCGGCGCACCGTGATTCATCATCAGCGGCCGGTCGTTCCAGGCGTACGCCAGAATCGTCTGCGGATGCATCGCGCTGGCCAGGTCCCAGCCGTTGTAGTAATTCCGGTCGAAGCTGTCGAAGCGGAGATACCGCGCCTCAGGCGTCGGCTGCACCAGCGCCGCGACAGTGGAAACCGGAACGCCGGTCCAGGTCCCGATCGCGGTCCAGCCTTCCACGCAGTGGTGCTTCACGGTATAGGTGACCCGCGGCAGCCCCTCGAGCATCTCGCGGGTGAGCCGGAGCGGCTGTCGCACCAGCCCGCCAACCTCGAGCGCCCAGGTCTCCTGCGCCACGCCGGGAAATTTTCCGGTGTCGTTGTAGGTGATGGAGTATGACGGAAAGTTCTGCGGCGCGGTTCGGGCGCTCACCGGGTATTCCGGAGCCAGTCGGTTGTCCCCAGGAAGATCTTCTCGCCCACCCAGTCGTTGACCCGGCTGAACAGCCGAAGCTTCGGCGCCAGCGCGGAGCCTCCGTCCCAGCCGCACGCCGCCAACGCACCCAGCGGTCCGGCCACGACTCCCAGCCTGAAGAGATCGCGGCGACTCAAGCCGCGGGTGGGCTCAGTCATGGCTGGGAAACCTTCCCCGGTACCACCCGGTGATCATGGCGCGAAGCGATGCCGGGTCCACCAGCAGCACCAGCAGCGACGTGCAGCAGAGTGAAGGCGACGAATACCCAGACGAAGAGGAAGTGCCAGTAGCGGGCCAGCTCGTAGCCGCCGAAGAGCGCGGTGAGCCAGGAGAGCTGCACCGGCTTGTAGATGGCGAACCCGCTGGCTGTGGCCAGCGCGCCCAGCAGCACGATGAGCGTGTAGGCCAGCTTCTGCAGCGCGTTGTGCTTTCCCTGCGCGGGATGTTCCGGGCGAAGACCGCAGATAGTAGCGCTGCATCTGCCACGGCGGGACCGATGTCGCGGAAGCGGAACAGCAGCGAGCGCCATTCACCGGTGAGTGCCAGGAAGCCGAGATAGACCAGGCCGGTGATGACGAAGGGCCACGCGAGAGCGAAGTGCCAGTTGAGACCGCGCGGCCAGCCATCCACCCAGCCGGGCCCACTGGGGGAAGCTCTTCCCGTCCCACGGATTCGGTAGAGGATAGACGTCTCCCCGGGGCCCGAAATGCCGGTAGGCGCCGTAGATCTGGAGCCCGCTCCCGATCATGCCGAGCAGCAGCACTGCATTGAGCCAATGGGTGACCCGTACGATCCCGTGATGGCGTTTGACCATGATTCTGAAAGATCGCACCGGGCAGCTATCTTGGCGAGTAATGGACCAGATCAGATGAACGATTCCCCGGTACTGATCGCCGGCGCCGGACCCACCGGGCTCGCGCTTGCCCTGTGGTTGACCCGCCTCGGCATTCGGGTCCGCATCATTGACCGAAGCACCGGGCCCCGGACTCACCTCTCGCGCTCTCGCGGTTCAGGTCCGCACTCTCGAGTTCTACCGACAGCTCGGCATCGCCGATCTGGTGATCGACGGCGGCGTCGAGATCGCCGGGATCAACTTCTGGGTTCAGGGGGCCCGCGCGGCGCGGGTGCCGTTGCGCCAGATCGGAGAGGGGATGAGCCCGTACCCCTTCGCCCTGGTATTTCCGCAGGATGCTCACGAGCGGCTGCTGATCGCGCAGTTGGAAAAGCTGGGTGTAGCGGTGGAGCGCCGGACCGAGCTGATCCGGATGAGCCAGGATGCCGCCGGAGTCAGCGTCACTCTTCGCCGTCCTGACGGATCCGAGGAAAACTGCCGAGTCGACTACCTGGCCGGATGCGACGGCGCCTCCTCCACCATACGGGAGCAGCTGGGCATCGGCTTTCCCGGAGGTACCTACTCGGGACTCTTCTACGTGGCCGACGTGGATGCGTCAGGTCCGGCGATCGACCGGGAGCTGCACGTCGATCTGGAGAACGCCGACTTCGTGCTGCTGTTCCCGATGAAGGAGCAGGGGCGGGTTCGCCTGGTTGGCCTGGTGCGCGAGCAGGAAATGCCCGGACCCGGTGAGCTGAGCTTCGACGATGTGCGCGGCAAGGCCATCGAGCACCTGAGGCTCACGCATTGGCACCGTGCACTGGTTCTCGACCTATCGGGTGCACCACCGGGTGGCGGACAGCTTCCGGAACGGCCGCGCCTTCCTCCTGGGCGACGCCGCCCACATCCACAGCCCGGTCGGCGGGCAGGGGATGAACACCGGCATCGGCGACGCGGTGAACCTGGCCTGGAAGCTGGCGGCGGTGCTGAAGGGAAGGGCAGCGCCGAGTCTGCTGGACAGCTACGAGCCGGAACGGATCGCCTTCGCCCGGCGCCTGGTGGCCACCACCGACCGGGGATTCACCCTCGTCACCCGGCGTGGTGCTATCGCCCGATTCGTGCGCACCCGGCTGGTTCCCATGTTGGTGCCCCTGTTGAGCCGGCTGCCGCAGTTTCGGCGCTTCCTGTTTCGCACCGTCTCGCAGATCGTGGTGAACTATCGACGAGAGCCCTTTGAGCGCCGGCTCCGCCGGCTCGATCCAGGGCGGCGACCGCCTGCCCTGGGTCCCGATCAAGCAGGGAGAAGACAACTTTGTGCCGCTGGCGTCCATCGACTGGCAGGTTCACCTGTACGGCGAGGCTCGCGCTGGACTGGCCGAGGGCTGCGCCGCTCTCCGGCTGCCGCTGCACGTCTTCCCCTGGATACCAGCGATGGAGACGGCCGGCCTCGAGCGCGGAGCACTCTACCTGATTCGGCCTGACGGCTACGTCGCCCTGGCCGATTCGGATTGCAACCCGGAGAACCTGCTTCGGTACTTCGACGACAGGGCCATCAAACCAGCACATTGAGACCGCCTGTCCGCCTGTCCGGCCATCCGCTGTCAACGGGTCTCATGAAACCAATCTTGGCCGGATAGTCCTTGCCGCCGTTGGGCAGGTACATCGACGCCACGACGATGTCGCCCAGCTCAGCGGTGACGTAGCAAACTTCATGGAAGAATTATAGGGTTGGTCGAGGGGAAACCTTGCACACTTCTTAGCGGGAATCGGGATGCCAAATATCGCAGAGGCAGAATCGGTCTGGATCGGGAGCTTCGGCACCATCTATAAAGTGCCCAGTGAGGCGACGGGCGGTGCGGTCGCGGTGGTGGAGCACGTGCTCGGCCCCAGGCACCTGGGGTCGCCGCTCCACCGGCACAGCCGAGAGGACGAGATCTCCCACGTGCTGGAGGGAGAGCTGGCGGTGCAGCAGGGCGACCGGATTGAAACCGCGCGGGTGGGAGAGACGATCCTCAAGCGGCGCGGGATCTTTCACACCTTCTGGAACCCTGGCACTGGCCCGGTCCGATTTCTGGAGGTGATTGCTCCGGGCGCCTTTGCCGGCTACTTCCGGGAGCTGGCTCCGCTCCTGGCTCGGCAAGGGCCACCCGATCTCGAAGCCCTGTCCGCCCTGGCCGGGCGGTATGGCGTGGAGTTCGACTTCTCCAGCCTGCCCGAGCTCCTGGCTCGGCACCAGCTTCAGCTGGGGTGAGAAGGATGGGTGCCGCCAGCGTCATACTCCAAGAGCATCGTTCAGTCCGAATCTCTTGGAGATCATATGCCGCGTTTCCTCCTCTGCTTCCCGGCCGTCCTGGCTCTGCTTGCGCTGACCCTCGCCTGCGGCTCCGGCGGCGACGCCACCGCTCCCAACGATCCCGCCTGCTGCCTCAGCAACCTCCCAGCCGAGCTGGTGGGCGAGTGGCATTACCAGCAGATCCTGGATCCGAACTGCGACCCGAGAGCGGCCAGTGCGTGTCGACCGCCGACCAGAGCGAGACGGTCACCCTGGGCGCCGACGGCCACTTCGAGCACGTGTTCGTGGGCGAGTCGAACTTCCCGCCCTGCAATATGGAGGTACTTCACCAGTCGGAGGGGACCGCGGAGGTGCAGGGCTCCAGCTCTCCTGCTCCACATGAGCAAGGGGATGACGAAGGTCACTAACACATGCGGGGAGGATGCGACTACCGACGAGGCTGGCGAGACGGACACGTACACCTGGGAGCTCAGTGACAACAACGGAAGCCCCCAGCTCACCCTGACCAACGACAAAGGCACTCCCCTGGGCCCATTCGACCGGAAGTAACCTCGATTCGCGGAGCTCCGAGTTTGGAGGTAAGTTGAAGCGGTCCGGTCGAGGAGGCTCTCATGACCCGCCGCTTCAACTTCGCCTTGTCGGCCTTCGTTGCGTTCGCTCTGTTTTCCCCCCGTCCAATTCGTTTACTGCCCAGGAAAACACCCTGCCGGATGGTCCTGCCGCTGGGGCATCGGTGGACCGGTTTATCTACGAAGGCGCGGGTATCACCGCGGTCTCGTTCCGCTATACCGGACTCCGGGCCCGGAAGGTGGGCAGCGAAATCGGCGTGTCGCTCTTTCCTGACGCGCTCTCCGCTGGATCGCTGTATCTGGCGACCGATCTGGGTGGGGCATCAGCAGCGCCGGGGTCAGGCTTCAGCCGGCTGTTCAAGGGCGGAGTCAGCACTCTGACCGCGCTGGGAGGTGGGTTTGCCTTCGAGCCCGGGTTCCACTTTGGCGGCGGGATGATCGTTCAGACCGGTAAGAGGTCGGGGGTCCGGCTGGACGTCATCCGGCACTACTACCTGATAGACAACGAAACTGAAGGGCTGTGGAGTGTGGGTCTCGGCTTCACCGCGCTGGGAGGCAAATCGAAGTAGGCCACTCCGCTCGCTTGATTCCCGCTTGACTAAGCGCCGAAAAATTGGCTTCGTTCATTTGAGCATCTGATGCTCATAACCCGATGCCAATCGAGGAAATTCCATGAGGTCATACCATTCGGTGCTGGCCCTTTCCATTCTCTTGTCCGCCGTAGCCTGTACCGAGGACCAGTCTCCTACCGGTCCTGAGGCCACAGCGGCGCCGGAGCTCAGCGCGACCGCCGCGGCTACCCTGGTGTTCCGTGCCATCAGCGCGGGTGACGCCCACAGCTGTGGGGTGACTACCACCAACAAGGCCTACTGCTGGGGCAGTAACTTCGTCGGCGCGTTGGGGGACGGGGGCGACTTCGCCAGCAACGTTCCCGTCGCGGTGGCCGGCGGGCCTCCTCTTCCGGAACGTCAGCTCGGGCTTCCGCTACAACTGCGGTGTCACCACGAACAACAAGGCCTACTGCTGGGGTGAGGGGAACGGCAAGCTGGGCGACGGCACCTCCGACTTCCACGATACCCCGTTCCCGGTTACGGGCGGACTCAACTTCCGGCTGGTGCGCGCCGGGACCAGCCACACCTGCGGGATCACCACCGACGACGTGGCCTATTGCTGGGGATCGAACACGAAAGGTCAGCTGGGCGACTTCACTCATAAATCGCGTCTGGCGCCGGTGCGGGTGGGTGGCGGGCTCCACTGGCACTGGATTAGTCCGGGGCTGGATCACACCTGCGGGGTCACCACCACCACAAGGCCTACTGCTGGGGATCGAACACCCAGGGGCAGCTGGGCACGAGCGCGGTCAGGATCTCCAAGTCTTCCCCCGCCGCGGTCATGGGTGGGCTCTCGATCCGCGATATCGAGTCGGGCAGCCTTTACACCTGCGCGGTAACCACGACCAACCGGGCGTACTGCTGGGGTATGGGTTCGAGCGGCCAGCTGGGCGACGGGACCAAGACCACCCGCGTCGCACCTCGTCCGGTGTCCGGTTCGGTCCAGTTCAAGAGCGTGAGCGCCTACTCGTTCTTCACCTGCGGTACTCACCACGACCGGACAGGGCTACTGCTGGGGCGCCAATGCGCAGGGCAACCTGGGCGACGGCACCATCAGCGACCATTTGACCCCCGCCCCCGTGGCCGGGAATATCACCTTCGCCCAGATCAGCGGGGCAGGTCCATGCATGCGGCGCCAGCACCACGGGCCGAGGCTATTGCTGGGGTGATAACCACGCCGGCAAGCTGGGTGACGGCAGCAGTACCAGCCGGCAGCTGTCGCCGGTGCCGGTGGCGGGGTCGTAGGCGGAACGACGGAACGACGGAAACGTAGAACGTTGCGATCATCGGAGTCATTGTGGGGAGCGAATCTGCCCTCGCAATGACTCCCTCGCATTTTCTGTCCCGCTGCCTCGCTGCCTCGCTGCCTCGCTGCCTCAGCTGCCTCGCTGCCTCGCTGCCTCGCTGCCCGATGCCCGCGCCGCCTCGAGCGCGCTCCCCGCCTCCCCGCCTTACCGCCTTACCACCAGCCCAACCAGCGCCGCCAGAAGCACGATCACCGGCTCGGGAATTTTCCACTTGCAGCCAGGTGAGCGCGAAGGCGCCCAGCGCGATCAGTGCGGTTGGCAGATCGATGATCGAGCCTCGACCCAGCACGAATACCGCGCCGACGATGGCCCCGGTGGCGCCGGCGGTCACCCCGTCCACCACCGCAGCGAGCCAGGGACGCTTCCCGTGGCGATGGAAGTACGGGGCGGGGATCACCGTGAAGAGAAAAGCCGGGAGAAACGTCGCCCCAGCGGCCACGCAGGCACCCGCCATGCCGGCCACGAGATAGCCGATGAACCCCGTGGTGATCACCACCGGGCCCGGCGTGACGAACGCCACGGCGACCGCGTCCAGGAACTGCCGCTCGGTGAGCCAGCGGTGTTCCAGCACCACGCCGCCGTGCAGGAAGGGGACGATCGCGAGGCCGCTGCCGAAGACGAAGGTTCCCGCGTAGGCAAAAAAGCCGAGGAGGTGAAGCAGCAGGATGGCGCTGGCGCCTTCGCCGGCGGTGCCGGCTCTCCGCAGCACGTTGGGCGGCGCCCGCACCAGCCAAACAACGACGCCCCCGGCAACGATGAGCGAGACGCTTTCCCGGCCGGTCATCGCCGTCGCAAGCGCGACCACGAGCAGGATCCCCCAGAGCAGGGCGTCCCGTCCCATCGTCTTCCGCGCCAGTCCGTAGGCGCTCTTGGCGATGAGCCCAATGACGGACGCGCCCACGCCGTAGAACACGGCCTGCATCCAGGCGAGCCCGCCGTAGCGCAGGTACGCCCAGCCCAGCGCGACAACGATCAGGAAGCTGGGAGCAACGAAGGCCAGCCCGGACATGATGGCGCCGGTGACACCGCCCCGGATGTAGCCCAGATAGAAGCAGAGCTGCGCGGCCAGCGGTCCCGGGGACAGCTGGGCCAGCGCCAGGCCCTCGCGGTACTCCTCCTCGCTGATCCAGCGGCGGCTCTCCACCAGATCTCGATGCATGTATCCCACCAGCGCCACCGGCCCGCCGAAACCCAGGGCACCGAGCCGCAGGAAATAGGCGGCCAGATGGCGGCGCGATGGGTGCTCCGGGTGCTTTGTGGGTTCAGTGTTTTGGCGATATGTTCTCGCCTGGTTCAGGTCACTCACTTTGGAGAATCATCATGCCCGAGAAGAAGATCATTGCCGTCGTCGGGGCCACCGGTGCGCAGGGCGGGGGACTGGCTCGCGCGATCCTGGCCGACCGGAACGGCGGATTCGCTGTCCGCGCCATCACCCGGAAGCCGGACTCGGAGAAGGCCCAGGCGCTCAAGAACGCCGGGGCCGAGGTCGTTGCCGGCGACGCGGACGATCCGGCGAGCATTCGCCGCGCCTTTACCGGCGCTTACGGCGCTTTCTGTCTCACCAACTTCTGGGAGCACTTCTCGCCCGAGCGGGAGCTTGCCCAGGCCAGAAACCAGGCCCAGGCGGCCAAGGATGCCGGGCTGCAGCACGTGATCTGGTCCACTCTGGAGGACACCCGGAAGTGGGTTCCGCTCGAGGACGACCGGATGCCGACCCTGATGGGCAAGTACAAGGTGCCGCACTTCGACGCCAAGGGCGAGGCCGACGGGATCTTCCGGGAGCTGGGCGTGCCGACCACGTTCCTGCTCACCTCGTTCTACTGGGACAACCTGATCTACTTCGGCGCCGGTCCCCAGCGCGGGCCCGACGGCGTTCTCGCCATCACCTTTCCGATGGACGACAAGCCGCTGCCCAGTATCGCGGTCGAGGACATCGGCAAGTGCGCCTACGGGATCTTCAAACGGGGACGGGAATTCATCAACCGGACTGTCGGCATCGCGGGCGAGCACCTCACCGGCGCCGAGATGGCCGCGGCAGCTGACCCAGGCCCTGGGCCAGGAGGTGCGCTACAACAACGTGCCGCCCGAGGTGTACCGGAGCTTCGGCTTCCCCGGCGCCGACGACCTGGGCAACATGTTCCAGTTCAAGCGCGACTTCAACGACTACTTCGTCGGGGCGCGGAGCCTGGAGCTCAGCCGGTCGCTCAATCCCGGAGCTGCAGACGTTCGAGGAATGGTTGGCGGTGCACAAGGGAGAGATTCCGATCCCGGCCGAGGTCTAGACTAGTGCCGCGGTGAAGGGAGACTCACCAGGATCGAGGTCACGATCAGCACGATCGTGGCCACGCTCAGCTCCATGATCGAAGATCGTCGGATCCGGCCGGCGGCCTCCTCGCTGCCGAGCCGGGGCCGCTGCCGCCTCCAGTTCCAGGCTCCCAGGATGAAGACCAGGGCGACAAAGCAGAGCTTCACCAGCAGCGCGTAGCCGTACGGCGTGTTGTAGAGCGAGGAGAAGGGGTGCAGGTGGAGCAGAGCCGTGGTGATCCCGGTGGCCACCAGCAGCGGCCCCGCCGTGAGCGCCAGCGGGGAGAAGCCATTCACCATGTCGGCCGCGATGCTTCCTCTGCAGCCGAGGCGCGTCTCGCAGCACACTGGAGAGTCCCGCCAGTACCAGCACCAGCAGCGTGCCGAGCCAGAGGCTCCCAAAGAGCTGGTGAGCCGGATTCACCAGACCCACCCAGCGACCCGACAGAATTACCGCGAGCTGAGCCCCGATCAATCCCACCGCCGCAACCAGCCACGCTCGGCTCCGGGAAGTTCTGCGAGCCAAAGCGAGCCCCACGATTCCGGCCAGCAAGAGTACGCATCGCGCGATGGTCTGGGGATCGCTGGTGAGGAGCTGTCCCACCGATCGGTGCATCCGCTCTGCCAGGTGAGGCAGCTGCAGCAGCAGGAGCACCGCCTGAACCACCGCCCCGACTAGCCCCAGGCCGGCGGCGCGCCGGATGGCACGGCCGTAGACCGCCCGTGCCTCCGCCGTGGATCCCTCTTCGGTGAGCCGGCCGCGCACTGCGGCGTAACGAAACCCAATGGCGCCATTGGCGAGGAAGAGCGAGACGAAACCGATGAACTCGCGGACCGGCTCAGACCAGGTGAGCAGTGGCTCGGCTTGCATGACGGGGGGCGCTCCTGCAGGGGGTCGCAGCGGGCGAAGACATTCGGCATTATAACCCTGTCAACCTTACCGCCGAGCGTCTCCTGACCGCCTCTCTCTCCCCGCTTCCCCGCATCCCTGCTTCCCCGCCATCGCCGTGGGCCCCGCTCCGGCAGCGGATCTTCCGGCTCCTGTGGCTCGCGGTGTTGATGAGCAACATCGGCACCTGGATGCAGACGGTCGGGGCGCAATGGTTTCTGGTGGGACTGCCTGGCGCGGCGACGCTGGTTGCGCTGGTGCAGACCGCGGACACCCTGCCTGATGTGCTGCTCGCATTTCCCGCCGGTGCGCTGGCGGATGCGTTCGACCGCCGGAGGCTCCTGATCATCCTTCAGCTGCTTCAGGTGGCGATCGGCACCGGCCTCACTGCCCTCACTCTCACCGGGCACATGACTCCGGCATTGCTCCTGGCGTTCACCTTCGCGCTGGGCGGCGCCTCGGCAATGACGCTTCCCCCGTATCAGGCGCTGATCCCGGAGCTGGTTCCCCGCGAGCAGCTCCCCTCCGCTTCCGCGCTGGGGGCGATCAGCATCAACCTGGCCCGCGCCATCGGTCCAGCACTCGCGGGTCTTCTGATTGCCCGGGTCGGCGTGGGCGTGGTATTCGGAATCAACACGGCGGCCTTTCTTCTCCTGATCGGCGTGCTGCTGGTATGGCGCCGTCCGATCGAGGCCGCCGCGCAGGCGCCGGAGCGGTTTCTTCCCGCGCTCCGGGCGGGCGGACGCTACGTCAGATACTCGCCGATAACCCGCCGGATTCTTTTACGGCTCGGGCTGTTCATCGTGCCGGCCACAGCGGTCTGGGCGCTGCTGCCCCTGGTGGCCACCCGGCTGCTTCACCTCGGATCCGGCGGCTATGGCCTTCTGCTCGGCGCACTGGGCGGTGGCGCGGTGGCCGGCGCACTCCTGCTCCCCCGATTCAGCTCGAATCTCACGCCCAATGGTATGCTTGCGGCCGCGAGCGCCGTCTACGCCGGAGCGATGGCGGTGCTCGTGCTGGTGCGACATCCGCTCCCGGCCTTCCTGGTGTTGCTGCCGGCGGGAGCGGCATGGGTGGTGGTGATCTCCAGCATGAACGCCATGATTCAGCTGTTCCTTCCGGGCTGGGTGCGGGCGCGAGGCCTTGCGGCATACCAGATCGTGCTCTTTGGCTCGCAAGCGGCGGCGGCACTGGTGTGGGGACTGCTCGCCGGCTCGGTTGGATTGGTCATAGCGTTTCTGCTGGCCGCGGGCCTGTTACTGTTGACCGCCGTGTCTCTGCGGCTCTGGCCCTTGTACGACATCTCCGGATTGAATCGCGATCCGTCGCAACCGTGGCCTGAGCCGCAATTAGGTATGGAGCCTGAAGAGGACATCGGGCCTGTGTCTGGTGGCGACGACGTACACCGTCGCTCCCGAACGGCAGGAGCGATTCCTCCAGGCCATGCGCGACCTTCGCCTGTCCCGGCTCCGCACCGGAGCGATTCGCTGGGAGCTCTACCGCGACGGCGCGTTCCCCAACCGTTTCGTGGAGGAGTACACCGTGCCATCCTGGGAGGAGCATCTGCGACAGCACCACGGCCGGCTCACCGGCGCCGACGCCGAGATCGAAGCGCGAGTGGATGAATTGGCCGACGCGCCGCCGCAGTCGGCGCATCTCTTTCCGGCAGGGTAGGAGGAAGAGTCCACATGCCCAAGACAGCCCCTCGAAGGCTCACCCAGCAGTTACGCCCCAGACATAAGATCTGGTTTACCCTGGGGAACTCATTCCTGATGGGACCCAACTACTTCCGCTTCCTCCGGGCGGTAGAAGAGAGCGGGACGATCCGGCAGGCAGGGAAGACCGTGGGCTGGAGCTACCGCACCTGCCTCAACCGGATCCGCCGGATGGAAGAGATCCTCGGCCTGCGGGTGCTGGAGACCGCGCGGGGCGGCAGCTCGGGCGGTGGAGCGAGGTTGAGCGCAGAAGGCCGGCGGCTGGTGGCGATCTTCGAGCGCTGGCAACGCGACATGTCCGACTACAGCCAGCGCGCGTTCCGAAAGGCCCTCAAGCGATAGGCACGGCGTTGCCTAACGCTTCGGGGAGGTGTACGTTCGGCCCAACGTACTCCTCGTCGAAAGGGGCCCATGCTCGCCCGATTCGCGCTCCTCCTTCCTCCGCTTCTGCTGGCCGTACCGCGGGTATTCGCTCAGAACTCCTCCAGCCCGCCTGCGCCCTCAGTCAAGCTGAGCGGCTACATCCAGGGGCGAGAGGTGTATCAGGACAACGTGGGGCTCACCGCCACCCTCAACCGCGCCCGACTGGCCGCAGCCGGCACGGTCCTCGGCGACGTGAGCTGGCGGATTCAGGGCGAGTTCCGTACCGGCAGCGTAGGGACGGGAAGGGCGAGCGTTGCGCTGCAGGACGCCTACGTGCGGTGGGCCCACCAGGCCCTCGGCATTCAAGTGGGTCAATTCAAGACCCCGTTTACCCGCGAGTTCATCACCTCGCTCACTGAAGTCGAGACCGCCGACCGCTCGACGGTCGTGGACTCGCTCGCGCCCAAGCGCGACATCGGTCTCATGGCCGACTACGCCCTCGGCGGCCGGGCCCTGATCTTCGGCCGGGATCTTCAACGGCGAGGGCCAGAACATCACGGCCAATACCGACTCTTCAGCCTTGGGTGTCGCCCGGGTGGCATTCCGGCCGTTGCCGTATCTGCTGTTGGGGGTCAACGCCGCCCGCTACTTCGGCGACAGCACGCGGTATGGTGCCGATGCAAGCGTCGAGTCGCCCTGGATCATTCTCCGGGGGGAGTATATCGGCCAGCATCGGGATGTGCTCGGGGTCGAAGATGACCAGGGTTGGTACGCCCTGGTCGCGGCACCGCTGCGTCCCTGGCTCCAGCCGGTGCTCAAGTACGAATGGTTCGACCGCGCCGGCATTGCTCCCACCGGCGTACTGAAGAACCGGGCGCTGGACCGCTGGCGGTCAATCTGTTTCCCTGGGGCCGCGCCACGCGGTTCACCCTCGAGTACGTCAGCCGCAAGGTGGGCGAGCCAGGCGTCCGCAAGAGTCTCGCGCTGGCCCAGGCCCAAGTCATCTTCTGAGGTCCCATGAAGCCGCTCGTTCCTAAGGTTCATCCTATCCAGTCCTCTGGCTCGCCTCCGTTCCATCGCTCTCGGCCCAGGGCAAATGCAGCGACATCGTCCTGGCGACGACGACCAGCACCCAGGACACCGGCCTGCTCGACTCCTTGCTTCCCATGTTCCAGCGGGAGAGCTGCATCTAGGTCAAGCCGATCGCCGTGGGTACTGGCGCCGCACTGGAGATGGCGCGAGCGGGGCGACGCCGATGCGGTGCTGGTCCACGCGCCGGAGGCGGAGAAGGCGTACGTCGAGAGCGGCGAGCTGATCGATGGCCGCCTGATCATGCACAACGACTTTCTGATCATCGGGCCCAGGGGCGATCCGGCCCGGGTGCGAGGTGAGAAGGATGCGGCCCAGGCGATGAAAGCCATCGCGGCGGCCGGCTCGTTCGTGTCCCGGGGCGACGGATCGGGCACCGAGAAGAAGGAGCTGGCGCTGTGGAAGGAGGCAGGCGTCTCGCCCTCTTCCTTGCCCAGACGGGAGGAGACCGGGCAGGGAATGGGTGCGACGCTGCTGGTCGCCGAGCAGCGGCAGACCTACACCCTGACCGACCGGGGCACCTATCTCGCGTTCAAGGACAAGCTCACCCTGGTGCCTCTGGTGGAGGGCGACCCGCGGCTGCGGAACATCTACCACGCGTACGTGGTCAACCCTGGAAAGCACCCGACCGTCAAGCGGACGGAGGCCTCCCGCTTCGTGCGCTTTCTCGTCGAGCCCAAGATCCAGGAATGGATCGGGCAGTTCGGCCGGGAGAAGTTCGGCCAGCCGCTGTTCGTGCCCGATGCCGGAGTGACCTGACGATGAAGGAAGCGTTTCGCCTGCTGCTCACCGGCGACGCCGAGCTGTATCGGATCATCTTCCGCTCCCTGGCCATTTCCGTGGCGGCGTCGCTGCTCGCCATGATGGTCGGCATCCCGCTGGGCTACGCTCTGGCGCGCGGGAGATTTCCCGGGCGCACCATGCTGCTGAGCGCGGTGA
This sequence comes from uncultured Gemmatimonadales bacterium, assembly GCA_963825815.1. Lineage (GTDB taxonomy): Bacteria > Gemmatimonadota > Gemmatimonadetes > Gemmatimonadales > GWC2-71-9 > CAVVWJ01. The sequence continues at coordinate 57,231 of CAWGVB010000032.1, forward strand.
ACACCGGGATGGGAATGCCGCCGGTGGTCGTGGGCCTGATCGTGTGGCTGCTGCTCACCCGCAGCGGGCCATTCGGCTCGCTGGATCTGATCTACACCAAGCAAGCGATGGTGCTGGCGCAGTTCATCATTGCCACCCCGCTGGTCGTCGGGTTCACCGCCGCATCGATCCAGGCGCTTCCGGCGGAGCTGCCCGATCTACTTCACAGCCTGGGCGCCGGCCGACTCCGCCGGCTATGGATCATCGCGGGGGAGGCGCAGCTCGGACTGCTGGCCGCAATCATGGCGGGGTTCGGCGCTGTCATCTCCGAGGTGGGGGCCTCGATGACGGTGGGCGGTAACCTTCGCGGCAGCACCCGGGTGCTGACCACGGCGATCGTAACCGAGACAGGGCGGGGCAATCTCTCAGTTGCCCTGGCGCTCGGGCTCCTGCTCCTGGCGCTCGCGTTCGGGGTGAATATCTTGCTCACCGTCATTCAGCAGCAGCGCGGCTGATGGATGTCTCAGTCACCGACCTTCAGCGTGCTCAGAAACGGCCGCACGGTACTGCAGATCTCAGGATTGAGATTCCCCAGCGGCACCACCACCGCGGTATTCGGTCCCAATGGTTCGGGAAAGACAACGCTGCTCCGCGCGATTGCTGGACTGGAGCAGCCCGATCGGGGCGAGGTGCGATTGGGTGGGCTCCCGGCCGACCGGGACCCGGCTTGGCGGCTGGTCGGCATGTCGTTTCAGAACGCTGTCTTCCTCCGAGGCACCGTACGCGAGAACCTCGATCTCGCACTCCGATTGCGCGATGTCCCAGCGGCGGTGCGCGGAATTCGCCTGGAAGAGGCGGCGAGAGATTGTGGCGTGGCCCATCTGCTGGATCGGTCCGCGCGACAATTGTCTCGAGGTGAGGCTCAGCGAGTCAATCTGGCTCGGGCGCTCGCGCTTCGAGCTCCGGTCACGCTGCTGGACGAGCCATTGGCGGGAGTGGACCGGATCACCCGGATCCAGCTGCTGGCCGAGCTGCCCAGGCTGCTGGCCAAGTTCACCGCGACAACCATTCTGGTGACTCACGACCGGGAGGAGGCCTTTCGCCTGGCCGATCGGCTGGTCGTGCTGGTTGAAGGAGAAGTGAGAGCGGCAGGAATTAAGGGTTCGGTTTACGCCCATCCTCCGGACCGGACGACGGCGGAGCTGCTGGGCTACACCGTGCTACCCGCAAACGGCGGTCTTCTGGCCATTCCGCTGGGCAGTCTCCGGCCGGGGAATGGTCCGATTCCTTTTGAGATGGAAGTTGAGCAGGTGATCGACATGGGCAATCACCTGCATGTCGTTGGTGTGGTTGGCCCGGATCGTGTCGATCTGCGCCTACCTCCTGGTGTCACCCCGCCGGAAACTGGGTCGTCGCTCCGGGTTCATGCCGAGGGGGCCGTCCCTCTTCCCTAACTCCCTCTTCAGGGTTTCCACTGACCGGCGCCCTCCTGTTGCCCCAGGAGCCCGGCGAACTCGGTCAGGGTCGCAGTGCCGACATCCGACACCACCCAGCACTCATAGCCGCCGCCGGTCCAGCCCAGTAGATGGTAACCCTGCCGAGTGACCGGGGTGCGCTCTCCTGGGGCGTTCTGCGTTGCAGGCCACAAGAAGACGTTGATCAGGTGCTGATGCCGCTGATAGACGAGCGCCGCTACGGGACGGCCACCGACATAATCCATCCGCCCTCCGATCAGCGGATACCCCTGCGCGGCGAGATCGTAAACCGGCGGGGAGAAGTCCAGCTTGCCATTGAACCACGGCTTGACGGTGTGCTGATCGGATGAGACTACGTCGGTGAGATGGCCAGGCATGAGCGAGCGGACGTGGCTCGCGAGCAGCTGATCGGTGAGCGTGGTGTCCGCCGCTCGACGCACGCCAACCCGCCAGCCGCCCAGCGCGGCAACGGCCAGGCAAGCAGCGAGGCCAAGCCAGCGCCAGGCAGGAGGTACCGGTCTCGGGCGGAGGCTCTGCGACTCCGCCGGCCGACGTCACCGCCTGGCGAATGCGACTCTTCAGCTCCTGGGGCGCCTGCAAGGGCGGAGTTTCTCTCCGGATTGCGGTGCTCAACGCCACTCGCGCATCCCGGAGGGCGGAGCATTCGCGTGCATTTCTGGAGATGCGCCTCCAGCTCCCGAGCATCGCGCGACGCCAGCTCTCCATCCAGATAGGCATCGACCTGGAGCTGCATTTCGTCGTGGGTCATCGTACGCCCCTCCGCTCGGCCGAGAGCGCCCGCTGCAATCGATCGCGGGCACGGGCCAGGCGGGACATGACTGTCCCGAGCGGTACCCCGGTCACCTCTCCGATCTCCTTGTACGACATCCCTTCCAGCTCACGCAGGATGATGACCTCACGGAATTCGAGGGGCAGATCATCGATGGCTTGATGTAATGATTCGCGGGCATCAGATCCGAGGAGCTCGGATTCGGGGTGAACATCTTCGATTGCGTCACTGTGCAGTTGCTCGTCGAATTCGGTGAGCTGCGGCTCCCTGGCTTTGGCGGCGGCGTCGGCTGAACGCAGTGTTGCGGACGATGGCCAGCAGCCAGGGGCGGCCTTCACCTGCGCTGGTGCCGCGGAACCCGCCGAAGTACTTCAGGGCCCGGAGATAGGCATCCTGCACCACATCCTTCGCGTCGTCCTCGTTGTGCAGGAGGTATCGCGCGAGGGTATACGCCGCATCCAGGTGCGGCAGCACAGTCGCCTCGAATCGTCCCACCTCGGTCGGATCCACGGTCCTCCTGGCTGACAGCCTGGATGCCCTGCCGGTAAGACTCCGCCGGAGGGCGGTCTATTCCCGGGAATAACCTTCCGCCCACATCGGTCTTCGGCGCGAGCAGATCAACTCAACCTCGTCAGGAGACCGGTATGACCCGAAGATACCTCCGCGTACTGCCCAGCGCCGCATCCCTGGCGGCTGGAGCGATACTGTTTGCGCCCTCATTTGAGACTGCCGAAGCCGGGCGGAGCCACCCAGCTGCACGCCACACTCTCGGAGTGGAAGGTCGAGCTGTCCCGGCAAACGCTCCCTGGAGGTCCGGTGACGGTTGCGGTGGAGAACACCGGTAGCATCCCGCACCAACTCGAGATCGAGGGCAATGGAATCGAGCAACGGACCGAGCTGATCCAGCCGGGCTCGAGCGCCACCCTGCCGGCTGAACCTGACGCCAGGCTCATACGAGGTCTACTGCCCGGTGGGGGATGACTCGCACAAGAAGCTGGGGATGGAGACTCACCTGACGGTGGCCGGGGACTCCACTGCTGGCCGAACCAAGACTCACGCGATCAGCGTGAGCGGGGGAGGAACGGTCATCCAGATTTTGCCCGGCCCGTTTCCCTTTGCCGACAGCGTTCGCCCCGTGCTTCCCGCCTTCGGCGAAGAGCGCGCAACCCTCGAGGCTCAGGCGCAGTCCGGCCCGTATTCGAACAACGTGGCGCCGATTGACGGGAACCTTCAGCCTGACTGCCTGGGACAAGGGCGCGGCGGGCGACTCGGTGAACGGCACGGCGGAGTTCACCACCAAGGATGCCGCTCACTGGAAGCTGGTGCTCGATCGGGTGCAGACGAAGGACGTGCCGCATCATCCCAGGTTCGGCGGCGTGATCATGGGACTCTATTACCACGGCATCACCACGGTACACACGCCCCTGGTGCCGACCATCAACAGCGCCGTTGCCCTGTGGTCAGTCGGCCACCTCTACCGAAACGGCAGTCTGGTCACCAACAACGCGCAGGTGCACGTGATGCTTCTGTCGCGCACCCGGGGGGAAAAGGATTTTGCCCTGAGCTGCTGGGACTGCTCGAAGAACAAGATCGACGAGCTGCAGCTGCAGGTCACGCCGGCCAAGGGGGAGCCGCCCTTCGAGGCGCCAGGCGGGTTTCTCTTCGTGAACTGGGAGCGATCCAGCGGGCGGGAGCTCGCTACTGGGAGTTAGTGCTTGGCGTCGACCTCGTGGGTCTTGCTATCGGATCCACCGTCGTTGTCGGTCACCGTGAGGGTCACGTCGTAGTGACCCTCATCGCCATAGAAGTGGAACGGGCTGCGCTGGTCCGAGCTTTGCCCGTCGCCGAAGTCCCAGTTCCAGCTCACCACGTTGCCATCATCGTCTCTGCTCTCGTCGCTGAAGCTGCAGAACCGATCATGGCAGCGGACCTCGAACTCGGCTCGGGGCGGCTGGTTGCTCGGTGGAGGAGGAGCGGCGGAGACTTTGACCTCAGTGGACTTCTCAGCGGTCGCGCCGCCGTTATCGGTGACGGCCAGCGTCACCGTGTAGGTTCCCGGTGCGGCGTAGGCATGGAGTGGATTGGCCTGATCTGATCCGTTTCCGTCGCCGAACTGCCAGCTCCAGGCACTCACCGTGCCGTCCGGATCGCTGCTGGCATCGGTAAGCTGACAGACCAGGTCGTCGCAGTGCGAGTTGAAATCGGCCTCGGGCGGACGATTGTCGGGATCGGCGGCGTTGGCCACCGCGACGAAGCCGGTCTTGGACGCGATCGCGCCATCTATCACGAGCCTGGCCTCTCCGGTCTGGGCCCCGATCTTGTCTCCCAGCAACAGGTGTGCTTCCGCCTGGCCCAAGTCATTGGTCGTGACGCTAGGCGGGTGGATCTCAGCGCCGTCGCCCGCGGAGGTGAACACGAACTCGACGGTGGCCCCGGCAATTGGCTGACTGTCTGCGCCAATCACCTCTACCACCACCGGATCACCGAGGAGCTCTCCCACCTGCCCGGCCAGACTGTCTCCAGCCACCACTCGCATGACTGTCTTGGAACCACCACCGTTAGGCAGCATCAGGTCGCTGCCGGCACATCCAGTCGCAAGCATCAGCGCAAACAGTTTGCGCCATCCGGCCCTGCCCGTCCAAGGGAACCGGGCATTGGGAAACGTGGAGCAGATCCGGGGCAGGAGCACCAGTTCAACTCGTCGAGAGTGGGGAGCGTGAATAAGAGACGCTCAAAAGGTACGTACCTGGGAACAGGTTCGAAGTGACTTACAGCACAAGAAGGTATGTCTTTGTAGTTTCATTAACTTACAGCCGAGAGTTCAGGTGCGTTAGAGGTCGGCCATGGCCGAAGCTCATCTCATGCAGCGACGCTGCTGCAGCCACTCTACAACGGTATGGGCCAGCCGGATGCGCCGGTCCGAGAACCCGTGGTCGGTTTTCCACTGCAGCGCGGTCAGCCGGTTGGTGCTGCCCTGGCGGACCGCGGCAGTCAGCCGCTGGTGCGATTGGTTTGCGGTGGTGCTGATGAGCAGCAGTGGCCGAGCGCGGAGGAGCGCGGCAGATCGTATCGGATCCCACTCGTTCCCATGCGCCTTGATTTCGGCTGCTAATGCGAGTCCATCGGCGCTGAGCGGTGCACCCGCCGCGCTGACCGATTGGATGTAAGCCGTGGCAGTGGAGTCGGCCTTGCGATCGGATGACATCTCACGCCCATCCTCGCCCACGTTCCAGAAGTCGAGCGCCACCGAACACGCGATTGACGAGTCTGCAGCCGCACTCATCAGTGCCAGCCATCCGCCCATGCTATGTCCCAGCAGGGTTATCCGTTTAGGATCGACCCGGAAGGCTTTGACGCTCGAGTCAGAGCGCACGAACTCCATGGCCGCGGCGACATCCTCGAGTGTGTGAGCGAAGGAGAAAGTTCCGGCGCTTCCCCAGGAACCTCGATAGTCGTAGTACAGCACATTCATTCCCGCCCGCCGAAGAGACTGCGCCAGGTCGAGGTTGCGCTCATTGCCCGGGAAGCCGTGCAGCAGAATTACCGTGGGATGGGGAGATCCACCTTGTGCCAGGTAGAAGAAGCCGTTGAGACGGGAGCCATGACTCTGGAAGGACAGCTCCGCCGTGTTGGGCGGGTAAAGCGTATCACCGCGAGCCGGATCGTTGACCACCGGATCGTGGGCGGCTGACGCGGTCTGCGCCAATATTGGCCGGCTCGCCAGGAGCAGCCCTGCAACGACATAATATTGCCTCAATGAATCCTCCTTCGAAGTTTGAGCTTCCCGGGCTGAGCGTCACCCTGCCGTTCTTCCTCAGAAGAATACGGGTGAGCCTGAGACCGCGCTCCGGAGCGGCCAAGCGGATGCCTTACGATCCTGCGGCACTTCGTCGCGAGCCCAGTCTCACCTGGGTCGGGCATTCGACCTTCCTGGTGCGCATGGATGGCGTCACCTTCATGACGGACCCCATGTTTTCCGAGCGAGCAAGCCCTTTTTCCTTCATGGGCCCGCGGCGCATGGTGCCACCCGGCCTACCGCTGGACGCTGTTCCCCGGCTGAACTTCGTTCTGCTCACGCATGACCACTACGATCATGCCGACCGTCCCGACGGTCGTGCAGCTTGCCCGAAGCGGTGTGCCCTTTGTGGTGCCCCGAGGGCTGGCAGCGTGGGTTCGAGGCGCCGGGGGCCACGCCATCGAGCTGGAGTGGTGGCAGCACACCGAGCTTGACGGCGTAAAGATCACCTGCGTTCCGGCTCGCCACTTCTCCGGGCGCACGCTGCGGGACCGAAACCGTCGGCTCTGGTGCGGCTGGGTGGTGCAGGGAAACACCCGGCGTTTCTACGATGCCGGTGATACAGCATACCCCGACCACTTCGAGGAAATCGGAAAACGGCTGGGGCCGTTCGATCTCGCCACCGTCCCAATTGGGGCGTACCTTCCCGCGGCCATGATGCATCCAGTACACACCACGCCCGAGGAAGGGTTCCAGATCGGGAAGGATGTGGGCGCAAGGACCATTGTGGCCATGCACTTCGGCACTTTCGATCTGGCGGACGAGGCCGTCGATGAGCCGGCCCGCCGCTTTCGCGCGGAAGCTGACCGGCAGGGATGGGGACCCGATCGCGCCTGGATCATGAAGGTTGGCGAGACTCGACCGTGGTAACTTTCGACGTCCCAACCGACAGCCTTCGAGGATAGCATCGACACGCTCTCAGATCTGTTACGGGTAGTACGACTGGACGGCGCGTACTTCTACGCGGTCGAGGCGGCGGAGCCCTGGATCGTGGAGTCGGCGCATGCCCGGGAGCTGAGGCCCCAGATCCTGCCTCGCTCCGAGCACCTCATTAACTACCACATTCTGACAGAAGGCCACTGCTACGTCCGGCTGATGGGAGAAGAGCCGGTCGAAATGTTGCCCGGAGACGTCATCGTCTTTCCCCACGGCGATCCAAACGTGATGTCGAGTGGGCGAGATCTTCGCGCACCCAACGTGACCACCAGCTTTCCCAAGCGCTACCCGGACACGGTCATCCTCAGCGGGGGCAGGCCTCTAGCCGCCTCATTCGTCTGCGGTTTCCTGGGTTGCGACCACCGTCCCTTCAATCCTTTGCTGGCGTCCTTGCCCCGGATGGTGCACGTCCGGCGAATGTCGAGCGGCTGGCTGGACAGCTTTGCCCGCCAGGTGACCAAGGAAGCCCAGCTGGGCCGCCCCGGTGCAGACGGCGTGCTCACCCGCTTGGCGGAGTTGATGTTCATCGAATTGCTGCGTCGGTATCTCGAGGAGCTGCCGCCGGGACAGACTGGCTGGCTGGCCGGACTGCGGGACGAGGTGGTGGGCCGTGTGTTGTCGCTGATTCATGCCCGGCCGGGGCATCCCTGGACTCTCGAGGAGCTGGCCCGGGAGGCAAACTCATCCCGCACCAGTGTGGCAAAGCGGTTCGCCGAGTTGGTAGGACAGCCGCCCATGCAGTACCTGAGTCAGTGGAGGATGCAGGTGGCAGCCAACCTGCTGAGCCAAACCGACGCCAAGATGACTGCCATAGCCGGGGATGTGGGTTACGACTCGGAGGCCGCGTTCAGCCGTGCCTTCAAGAAGGCAACGGGTGTGGCTCCGGGCGGGTGGAGGAAAAGGGGGCCGCAAACGATCGAGCGCTGAGCTCGCTCCGTACCAGGGTGCGTCGTCACGGCCGGGCTCGGGCATCTCCAGATGGTGAAGTCTGCGGGCTAACCTACCACTCGCTCTGGAGACCCTATGCGCGCGCTTCTGCTCTCCGCCTGCCTCCTGCTACCGGCCGTCACCCTCCAGGCTCAGGCGGCCTCGACCCACAAGAGCCACTCTCTGACCTGGGGCCCCGCACCGGCAGTGTTCCCCAAAGGGGCAAAGATGGCAGTCGTCAGTGGCGATCCCGCTAAGGCGGCGCCGTTCACCATCGAGCTCTCGATGCCGGACGGTTACAAGATCGCCCCCCACTTCCATCCCACCGCCGAAACCGTGGTGGTGAAGAAGGGGACTTTCCTGGTGGGGAAGGGGGATTCGCTGGATCTGTCGAAGGCCAAGCCGATGAAGGCAGGCGCTAAGGGGAGCCTGCCGGCGCAGCAGCACCATTATGCAGCGGCTAAAGGCGCGACCGTGATATCAGTGTCGTCAATGGGGCCGTTCGCGATGACCTACGTGAATCCGGCGGACGACCCGAGCAAGTAGGCTGCGACTCAGGAGGCATTGCCCTCGACCAGCCGCAGGCGGGGGAACCGGTCGGTCGAGAGTAGCTCTTCCAGCGCTGTTGCCGAGAGCGCGGGCCAGAAGTGGTGTCCCTGACCGAGGCTGCAGCCGAGCTCGATCAGGGCGGCTCGCTGCTCGGCCCGTTCGATTCCTTCGGCGATGGTTTGCAGCTTGAGCGTGTCGCCCAGGCCGACGATGGCGCGGGCCAGGGCCGAGCGGTCGGCGCCCTGGCCCACCTCTTCAACAAACGGCTTCGCGATCTTCAGAATGTCGATCGGGAAGCGCTGCAGATAGCTCAGGGACGAGTAGCCGGTTCCGAAATCGTCGATCGCAAGCCGAACCCCGAGCGCCTTGAGCTGCTGCAGCCGCTCCAGAATAGCGTCGGTCTGCTGCATCAGCACGCTTTCGGTGATCTCCAATACCACAGACGAAGGACTCACGCCGGACGATGTCAGCGTCTGCCGCAGCGCCTCGGCCAAGCCTACTCCCTGAAGCTGCCGGCCCGAAATGTTGATCGACACCGACAGGCTATGCTGCGGATGGCTCGCTTTCCAGGCCTGCAGCTGGCGGCAGGCCTCGGCCAGAACCCAGGCGCCGAGCTGAACGATCAGGCCGGTCTCCTCGGCCAGCGGAATGAAATGCTGGGGCAGCAGCCGGCCGAACTGCGGGTGCTCCCACCGGAGTAATGCCTCCACCCCGTAAATGGCACCGGTCTGCAAGTTCACGATCGGCTGGTAGAAGAGGGTCAACTCCCGCTGTTCGATGGCTATTCGGAGGGCGGCTTCAAGGTCGAGTCGCTCGCGAATGTCGGCGTACATCCTCGACTCGTAGGTTTCCGCCCGTCCCTTTCCGTGCCGCTTGGCCGCGTACATTGCCATGTCCGCGTTCCGCAGCAAATCGTCCGCGCTGTCCTCGGCCGAGGCCGATGCGACCCCGATGCTGACGGTCACTCGTACTTGGTTGCCGCTGAGCCTGAAGGGGTGGGACATGGCGGCAGCAAGCCGCTCGGGAAGGCCTTCGCGTCCGTCGGCTCCCTCGATCAGGATGGCGAACTCGTCGCCGCCGAGTCGGGCCACGGTGTCTGCGCTGCGGGCGCAAGCAAGAAATCGCTCCGCTGTGGCGATGAGGAGCCGGTCGCCCTCCGCGTGACCCAGGCTGTCATTGACGTTCTTGAAGTCGTCCAGATCCAGATACAGGACGGTTACCGGCGTGCCGCGGCGCTGGGCCAGGGCAAGCCCGTGGCTGACGCGGTCGCGGAAGAGCGCTCGATTGGCCAGTCCGGTAAGCGGATCATGAAACGCCTGGTGGGTGAGCTGTTCCTCCAGCCGGCGGCGTTCGCTCACGTCCCGGGTATTGAGGACGACGCCTCTGACGCTCTGGTCATGCAAGAGATTGGTGGCCAGGATCTCGGCATGGAGCCAGGATCCGTCCGGCTGGCGGAAGCGCCACTCGACGGGTCCGGTCACGCCAGGCGACTGCGATGCGGTGCGAAAGAAGGTGGCGGCTCGTTCCCGGTCATCGGGGTGGAGCAGCTCGGCAATGCTGTGGCGCAGCATCTCCGAGGGATCGTAGCCGAACACCCGAGTGGCCGAAGGACTGACAAAGCGAACGGTACCATCGGCCCGGGTAACGATGATGACGTCAGACGAGTGCTGGACCAGGGAACGGAACCGGGCCTCGTTCTGTCGAGCCGAGTGCTCGGCCAGAAGCCGGAGATTTTCCCGCACCGTCAACACCTGGCGCAGCACCACCACGCCGGTGACGAGCAGGGCGCCCAGGGCCAGGCCACTGATGGGGTCGGTCCAGGGCTGGAGCGCTACAAAGAGCAGCAGGGCGTAGGTTGAGCCCACGGCGAGGTAGGGCAGGGGACTGATCGGCTGAAAGCGGACCGTTACGGTGGCCGCGGGCTGATTGGCCGCAGGGCGGCGCCAGTAGAGCTCCGCGCTGTAGATCAGGATCACGTAGCAGATGAGGAACACGCCATCGGCCCAGCTGGCACTCCGGCCGCCGGCCTCGAGCTGCACCAGGTTGAAGGTGAGGTCTGCGACAACGCCCACCGAGATTCCGGTGACCAGGAGCCGGAAGGCCAGACGGTTGCCGTCGAGGGGCTTTCGGAGCAACACCGTGGTGACGCCGAGCAGCACCAGCATGCTCGCCAGCGGATAGGCGAACGCGAGCAGGGTGACCACGACACTGCTCTCCTGCGAAGCCGCGGTTGGCCGAATAGAGAAATACCAGATGGCGACGCCGCCGCCCACCAGCACCATGGTAACGTCGAGCACGAACTTCCAGCGCTCGAGCCGGCTGCGGCGAGCCAGCGGAAATGAGAGCAGGGCGGCGAGGGTGAGCAGCGAGTCCGACAGGAAGAAGGGGTCGGCCCAGGAGACCGGAGGGTTAGACTGAAGCGCCACGACGTACCAGGTGGAGATGGCATTGCCGATGAATACCATTGCCCCACCCAGCGCAAGCAGACGCAGCGCCCGGCGGATCCCGGGATCCAGAACGCTCTGCCTCGACGCGAGAGCGAACAGCGTCATCACGCCGAGGTTGAACGGCATGAAGGCGACGTTGCCGACGAGGTCCCGGATGGCAGAGGAGCCCCAGTGACTCTGCTCCCACACGAAATAGCCGACGGCATACAGGGCAGCTATGGCCGCAATGCCGCCAGCCGGGACGCGGGTACCCTTGGATGGTCCGCTCACGTGGGGGTCTCCACTAAATTTTTGAATCTTGGGGGAGCAGGAAATAAACGAAGTGAGGGCGTCTGCGCCAGCGGGGAACGGCCGCTCAGTCGACCCGCTCGAGGACGCGTCAGGACCCACTGTGAGCGCGATGATCGCCCAGCCTGGTTCTCGGCGGAGCCCAGATGTCTGCGGCCGTCGGCGCTGCGTTCGCATCCACTTCAGGGTGCTCGAAGAAACCAAGCTGTGGTGCTTCCGAGCGCTGCTGGCAGGATCAGCCAGCACGCGAAGCATGTACGCTGGAGCAGGAAGTCGGGACGGTTGATCATTTGAGAAGCCGGCCGATTGGGCCAGAATGATCGCTCGATTCCATGTGACCCATCACCGACGGAGGAACACCGATGAGCCGACGTTCCAATCTTCTCGCCGAACGCCTGGAGCAGGGTGCCCGTGCCCTCGAAGCCCTGGCAAACGAACTGACTGATGCCGAGTGGCAGACCCCGTTGCCCAAGGACGGGCGAAAGATCGGGGTCGTCATCCATCACGTCGCGAGCATGTATCCCCTCGAGATGACCCTGGCCGGGACCCTTGCCGAGGGGAAGCCGATTGCCGGGGTGACCTGGGATGCCGTGCACGAGATCAACGCGCAGCACTCCCGGGAATTCGCTGGAACCACCAAGCAGGAGGCCATTGAACTGCTCCGCAAGAACAGCGCTGCAGCCGCGGCGGGTATTCGTGCCCTGAGCGACGAGCAACTGGACCGGGCCGCCCCGGTGTCACTCAACTCGGATGCGCCCCTGACCTGTCAGTTCTTCCTGGAAGACCATCCCGTGAGGCATAGCTATCACCATCTGGCCGCGATTCGGCGAGCGCTGGAGCTGGTGGAACAGACGGCCTGACGGGAACGACGGAACGACTGACCGAGCGAGCGGAAGGACGGAAGTACCAGATTCCGTCGTTCGCTCTGTTCCGTCGTTCCGTCCGACCTACCGCTTCACCATCTTACCCGCCATCTCCGGCCGGTTCTCCCAGACCACATTCAGGATCTTCCAACTGCCGTTCCATTTGACTTCCTGCAGAAAATCGACCCAGTCGGTGGCTTCGATCCGCACGATCGCAACATTGCCGTAGCTGCTGAGGATGCTGACCTCGTCGCGGCGTTCTGAAGCCGGTGTCGGCGGATGGGACTTGGTGCCCTGGATCAGCTCCAGCGCCGTGAGATCTACCAGATGGCTTCTCCCGGTCGAATCGGCCCAGACGAGCCGCTTGGCCAGATGAGGATGCAGTGCGCGCTCCATCCGGGTTGGGTTGTTGGTGTACCAGCCCTGGATGTAGTCCAGGGCGGTGGCTCGGATTGCGGCGGAATCGGCGGCGGTTTGCGCGTGAGCCGAGGGCGCGCGTCCGTAGAGCAGGACGGCGCCGAGCATGCTGATGGTGAGTAAACCCTTCATGGAGTCCTCGGATCCGGGGGAGATCCAAGCTGACATCCCGGCTCGCGGACGCCAACGCTGATGGGCCAAACCGGCATTCATCGGGGACGAATGCGGACTCGCGCGTGATGAACGGGACCCGACTCTTCGAGCGGTTGCGGTCCGCCGGACGGCGCGCGAAGATGTTCACATGCGCGTTGCCGAGCTCTCCAGCAGTACGTCTCGCGGCGGTCTGGTGCGGTGTCGCGGTCTTCTTCAGCGCCGAGAACGTGTTGGTCGGCGCCGCCCGCCACCGTCCGTTGGATTGGCAATGGGACGTCTATCATGAATTTGTCTACGCCCTGACCTGGGCGGCCTTCTCCGCTCTCGTTCTGGCCGCCGGGCGTCGCTGGCCACTCGGCGCCGCAGGAGCGGGGCGGACCCTCGCCCCCCATTTCCTGGTGATGATGGTCCTGGCACCAGTCCAGATCGTTACCACCTATACGCTGCACTACCTGGGTCTATCGCTGACCGGCCGGGAGCCTCCCGGCACGATCGGCAGCTTTCTCATCGGCCTTAGCGGAGGGATAGTCTGGGGAACGCTCACTGGATTTCTGTATTACTGGGTCATCCTCGGGATCCAGGCTGCATTCGTCTACCAGCGGATGTACCGGGAACAGCGGGTCACCGCGGCGCGAGTTGGAAGCCCGGTTGACCGAGGCCCGTCTGGATGCCCTCAGACTCCAGCTGCACCCCCACTTTCTGTTCAACACGCTGAACGCCATCTCGGCCTACGTGATAGGAGAGCCCGAGCGAGCCCAGCGGATGATCGCCCGTCTGGGCGAGCTGCTGCGACGCACACTCAACGGGGGAATGTTGCCGAGCTGCCGCTGGCGCAAGAGATGGAGCTGCTGGCACCCTATCTCGAGATTCAGCGGATTCGCTTCGGTGAGCGGCTGACCATCGATGTCGAGATACCCGATGCCGCGGCGAGCGGGCTGATCCCCACCCTGCTGCTGCAGCCTCTGGTGGAGAACGCCGTGGAGCACGGGGTGAGGCGGACTGCCGACGCCGCACGGGTGCGGCTCCGGGCCGCGAGGGCAGGAGACCGGCTGCGGATAGAAATTTCCGACAATGGCCCCGGTCCCAACGGCGCCAGAGCCGGCGTCGGGCTCGGCAACACCCGAGCCCGGCTGATCGCGCTCTATGGCAGCGGACACCAGTTCGAGCTCAGGGCGTTGGAGAGTGGGGGCACCCTGGTGACCATGGACCTTCCCTTCCGCACGAATCACCCGGGATGAAGGTGATCCTGGTGGACGACGAGCCGCCCGGCCGACTGGCCCTGCGCCAGCAGCTCGCGGGACTGCCCGACGCGGAGATCGTCGCCGAGTGCGCTGACGGTGCTTCCGCCATCGAGGCAATCGTCAAGCATGCGCCGGATATCCTGTTTCTCGACATTCAGCTCGGAGCGGTCAGCGGACTCGACGTGCTGGAGCGAGTCGGGACCGACGCGGTTCCGGCTATCGTGTTCGTGACCGCGTACGATCGCTACGCGGTTCGCGCCTTCGAGGCCCATGCGGTGGACTATCTCCTTAAGCCGATCGACCCCGATCGGTTTCGAGAGGCCTGGGGGCGTGCCGCCGAACGGGTGGCACTGGAAACGGATCAGCCGGACAAGCGAATCGCGGCTCTGGTTGGGAACGATGGGGGCCAGCCGCTCGAACGCTTCGTTGTCCGGGAGGGAGGGCGGCTCTCGTTCGTACCGGTAGAGTCGGTGGACTGGATCGAGGCGGCCGGCAACTACGTCCGGCTACACGCCGCCGGTAAGGAGCACCTGCTGCGGCGGACGCTGGCCGAGCTGTCGGAGCGGCTCCGAGGACGATTCGTCCGGGTCCGCCGGACCGCTCTGGTCAACGCGGACTCCATCGACGCATTGGAGCCGTACGGGAAAGGCAGTTACCTGGTATACCTCAAGAACGGCACCCGGCTCTTGTCCAGTAGGTTTGCCGGACGCGCCCTCCGCGAGCTGCTCAAGACGTAGCGACGGACGGTTGCCGCGGTTTACCCTGTCTGGGTAACCCGAATCGGCATCGTCACCATGGTCCGCCCTGCCCACCTGAGCCGCTTCTCTACCGCGAGCGCCGTCTCGTTGTGCAGCAGCCGGTGGTACCACTTCTCCCGCTTGAAAATCATCTTTCCCGCGAAGAAGACTACGTGGGGGAAATCCCGCGCCACGCTCAGGCAGACTCGCTCGGCTTCGGAGACTGCTTCGGTGCCGATGGCCAGGCGGGAGGTGGCTGGTACACCCAGGCCCGCCGCCAACTCTACGTACCTGGCCAACACATCCTCCGTTCGGGTGGTGAGCTCCTCCAGCGCGTGCTCCCCCTTGAACTCGCCCGAGTCGATCACGCCCACACAGATGAAGACCACGCCCTTGAAATGTCCGGGAAAGGTTCGAAACACATTGAGCACGGTGTGTATGCCCACGCCCCCGTACGAACCGACCAGGATTGCGGCCATCGGCTGTGTCCGATCGGGCGGCACGGCCGGAGCCGGGGCGCTGGGGAGAGGGAGGTCGTCCAACTCCTGATACAGCCGGTCCAGCTGGGCGTTGACTGCCCGGTAATGCCGCCGAATCACAAAGCAGAGGGTGATGACGAGCGTGGTGATGACCACGGTGATCCAGCCTCCGGCCGAGAACTTCTCGTACAGGGTAACCAGGAGGATTGTGCCACAGAGAGCGAGACCGAGCGCGAAGAGCCCAATTCGCGTCCGCCATTCGGGCCGGGCCTTCCGGTGTCGGAGCCAGAACCGGAGCATCGCCAGCATCGACAAGGAAAAGGTGAGGAACACGTTGATGCTATACATGACGACCAGATGGCTCACGTCTCCTATGGTGTACATCAGGGCCGCGAGGGCTGCAAATCCCATCAGGAGGATTCCGTTCTGGGTAGTAAGCCGTTCGGAGAGCGCGGCGAATCGATGAGGGACCCAGGAGTCGACCGCCATGTTGGCCAGGACCCGTGGGCCATCGATGAATCCGGCTTGGGCTGCCACCACCAGCAGCATTGCCTCGGACAACAGTGTCAGCACGACAAAGGTGCCCCCAAAGGGCAGGCCGGCGGCAAGAGTCTCGGCGAGCACCGCATTCATGGTTTTCCCCGGAACCGGCGTCACGTTCCACATCAGGTAACAGAGAAGGAGGCCCGCGGCGGTGAAAGCCAGCGAGGTCCCCATGTAAATCATGGTTCGCTTTCCGGTCTCGACCTTGGGCTCCCGCATAATCGGCAATCCATTGGAGACCGCCTCGATGCCGGTGTAGGTACCTCCACCGAGCGAGTACGCCCTCATGAACAGCAGCAGCAGTCCGCCCAGCCCCAATGAGGCAGCACCCTGTTCGAAGCCTTTGCGCACAGCCTCGCCGGTGGCCGGAAGCTCGGGAAGGTGGCCCAGAACGCCCCCTCCGATCACAATGGCGTGGGTCAATAGAAAGAGGAGAAAGGCTGGAAGCAGAGTCAGAACCGACTCCCGCACGCCCCGGATGTTCAAGGCCATGAGCAGCAGAATGAAGCCGAACTCCAACCCGAGCTTGTACGGCTGCCACTCCGCGGGCAGGAAGCTGAACAGCGCATCGCCGGCGGCAGCTATCGAGATCGCGATCGTGAGCACATAGTCAACCAGCAGCGCCGCGCCGGAGACGACCCCCACGTTGGGACCGAGCAGGCTGCTGGCCACCACATAACCGCCGCCACCGGTAGGAAACTCCTCGATGATCCGCCGGTATGCGGCGGAGATCAGCAGCACGGTAATAGCGGTGAGCGCTGCCAGAGCGATTGCCAGATAGGTGTGGCTGCCCAGCGCTCTGAACGCCTCCTCGGGGCCGTAGGCAGACGAGGAGAGGCCGTCTGCGCCGAGTCCTACCCAGGCCAGAAAGGGGATCAGCGAGAGCCGGTGAAATAGCCGCCGGTCGTGAAGGTCACGCGGTTTCCCCACCAGCAACTGCCGAAGCCGCCGGCCGGAGCTAACGGGCTGCAAGGGAGCGTCGGTCACAAGTTTCCTCGCCATGGGATGACCAGGATACCGCGGCCGAGTGCCGCTGTCAGGCGGGCAACAAGAATCTTTACAGAATCTTGATGCGACTTGCTCTAGCTTTGGTTAGACACGGAGGGTGGGCAGGATGACACGGACTACGCTGAAGGAATATGGCTGGGCGATCGGCATCATCGGTGCTGCCACCGGTATCGCCCTCGCTCTGCGTCCGTACCTGCAGACCATAGACGTCGCAATGCTGTACCTGCTGGCGGTGGTGGTGGTCGCTTACCGGCACCGGCGGGCACCGGCGCTGCTGGCATCGGTGCTGAGTATCGCTGCGTTCGACTACGGATTCGTGCCACCCTTCTACACCTTCAACGTTCACAACACGGCGTTCTTCCTCACCTTCGCGGTGATGCTCGTGGTTGCCATGGGCATGAGCGAGCTCACCGGACGGATCCGAGAACAGGCGGAGGAGGCCATCGAAGGCGAGCAGCTGGCGGCAGCGCAGTATACCCTGAGCCGGGAACTGGCCGATGCCGCCGGGCTACAGGAGCAGATTGCGATTGCGACGCGCCACATTTCCCAGGCCGGCCAGGGCGAAACGCTCATCCTGCTGAGCGACAGCACGGGATCCGCCGACATCGGGAGATTCGACGCGGTCGACAGCGTGGCCGTGCGAGTCGCGGCCCGGATGGCGCTCGAGCAGGGTGAAAGCGCCGGCTGGGGAACCTCACACGGGGCCGATGCGGAGGCCCTGGTAGTGCCGCTCAAGAGCTCGGTCAGGGTCATGGGCATCGTCATTCTTTACCCTCAAAGCTCGGACGATCTGCTTCCTCTCCAGCGGCGCCGAATGATCGAGACCCTGGCAGAACAGGCCGCCGTGTCGTTCGAACGTGCGCAACTGACCGAACGCCACGAGCAGGCGCGGGTAGAGGTGGAATCTGAGCGGCTCCGGACCGCGCTTCTGAGCTCGCTCTCTCACGATCTCCGCACCCCTCTGGGCAGCATCGAAGGCGCGGCCAGCAGCCTGCTCCTGGGCCCAAGCTTTCTGTCACCGGACGCCCGCCAGGACATGGCGGAGACGATCCTGGAAGAGTCCAGGCGAATGACCAGATTGATCGCCAACCTGCTGGACATGGTCCGGGTGGAAACCGGCGCTTTGATGGTAAGAAAAGAATGGCAACCACTGGAAGAAGCGCTGGGCGTGGCGCTGTTACGCCTGGAGGAGCGCCTGGGCGGGCACCCGGTAAAGACCAGCTTGCCCGACTCGCTCCCGCTGGTTCCGGTGGATGAGTTGTTGATCGAGCAGGTCTTCCTCAACCTCCTCGAGAATGTCATCCGCCACACACGGGCGGATACCCCGATCAACATCTCGGCCTGGCCGGAAAACGGTGACGTGGTGGTGGAGGTAGCGGACGAGGGTGACGGAGTTCCGGAGGGGGAGGACGAGGCCATCTTCCGCAAGTTTCATCGCAGCTCCAGCGCTGACCGCGCCGCGCCGGCGGGCGGCTCCGGCCTCGGGCTCACGATCTGCCGCGGCATCATTACGGCCCATGGCGGGCGGATCTGGCTGGAGCGGAATGGAGGGAAGGGGGCGGCGTTTCGATTCAGCATCCCGCTCGACGGGCCCGAGCCCCGCCCGGTGCCGGTAGAAGTAGTCGAGGATTAATTGACCACGGCAAATCCGTTGGTGCTGTTGATCGAGGACGAACCCCAGATGCGCCGGTTTCTCGGGGCAACCCTTCGGGCCCACCAATACCAGGTGGTCGAAACCGCATCGGCACGCGAGGGATTGGCCCAGGCCGCCGGCCGCAACCCGGAGATCATCCTGCTCGACCTCGGCCTGCCCGACCGGGACGGTCTCGAGGTAACCCGGGAGCTCCGCCGTTCTACCCGCACCCCGATCATCGTGATCTCTGCCCGGGGGCAGGAGCGCGACAAGGTGAATGCGCTCGACCTCGGCGCCGATGACTATCTGACCAAACCGTTTGGCGTTCCCGAACTGCTGGCGAGAGTTCGAGTGGCCCTCAGACATTCGAGCTTTGCCCCGGGAGGTAATGGCGAAACCAGCTTCGAGACCGGCGATCTCAAAGTCGATCTGGTGCGGCGGCAGGTCTTTCGCGCCGGTGAAGCTGGCCCACCTTACGCCAACCGAATACAAGCTGCTGGCCGCGCTGGTTCGAAACGCCGGCCGCGTCGTCACTCACCGGCAGCTGCTGCAGGAGGTCTGGGGCTCCAACTACGCGGAGCAGAGTCACTACCTCAGAGTGTATATGGGTCAGCTGCGCCACAAGCTCGAGCGCGATCCCACGCGGCCGCGACTGTTTCTCACCGAGCCTGGTGTAGGGTACCGCCTGGTGGACTGACAACCCTGCCGCGAAGCCGTACCGCCGTCCTGCCTCCTCAGCTAGCTTCTTAGCCAGCGAAAAAACCGGAGCCGCAAATGAAAACCACGGAGGAAACTCCGGAGCTGGCGGAGACCAAGATCGAGGTCTCCGAGTCAGCCCACGGGAGGGCCGGGTTCCTGGCCGGCATCGTATTCGGCGCGTTTCTTGGCGCCGGACTCGCCCTGCTGTTCGCCCCCGAGCGGGGAGGAGAGATGCGCAAGCGTCTCCGGGGACGGATGCGCGAGCTGCAGTCCGATGCAATGGACAGCCTCGATCGCGCAGGCAGCCGAACCAGCAAGGAGCTGAGCCGGCGCAAGCGGCGGCTCAAGCTTGAACTGGAACGGCTGCGGGAGCGCGCCCGGGAGCGGGCAAAGGAAGTGAAGGAGCGCGCGGACTAGTGCTTCGCGAGGCGGCGGCTCAACGCCGCGCCCTCTCGCTTATACGCCGTATCCATCACTTCGCGCAGGGGGAGTGAGTCAACCAGCCGCAGCTGGGTCCTGGCATCCGCGACCCGCTTTCGGTCGGCGTAGATCTCCGCCAGCTCCAGGTGGTGATAGATCCGGGTCGAGTCCAGCTCGACTGCTTTCTCCATGTTGTAGATCGCCTGCTCCCACGAGGCCTGGTTGAACACCCCGGCTCCCAGGAATTTCTTGGCGAAGAAACGGCTGAAGCCGGAAATGCGCATGATCTCAGCGTTCCAGCGCCCCAGAATGTGATAGGCGCCGTCGTGCTTCGGGTTCAAGGCAAGGGTACGCAGCGCTTCTCTCCGGATCTCTCCGGCACTCTTGATTCGCTCCTTTGTGCCCTTGGTGAGGGACACCCGCCCCAGTGAGGCGGCAAGGGCAAAGTGGCCGTCGGCTCCGGCTGGATTAGAAGCCACTGCCCGGCGGGCGTACCGCTCGGCCTGCGCATACAGCGAATCGCGCTCCGGATTCTTTGAGCCGGCGAGCTGCTCCCCCAGCGTGAGCAGCGTCATGGCACCGCGCCAGTTCGCGTCGTAATCGGAGGAGTCCTGATCCAGGGCGGCCTGGTAGTGCTGCAGGGCCGTCCGGATATCGTGCGCCTCCTCAGCCGAGACTCCAAGGGCCACATGGTCGGCCGGCGTCTGCGCGCTCAGTCCGGCGGTGAGCGCCGCCAGAGCGAGCATCACTTTCAGGGGAAGCTTCAACACGAGATGCGTGACTCCATGGTTGATCTCGAATGGTGATCCCGTCCCTGATCCAGCACAAGCGCGACGGGAACGCACTCGAGCCCGAAGAATGGAAGCGGTTGATCCGCGAATACACCGAGGGCCGGGTGCCGGACTATCAGATGTCGGCATTGCTGATGGCAGTCGTATTTCGCGGGCTGGCCTCCGCGGAACTGGCTGCACTGACCGATGCCATGATCGCTTCGGGTGACCGGCTCAGGTTCGACGGGCTGGACCGACCAGTGGCGGACAAACACTCGACCGGCGGCATTGGCGATAAGGTCTCGCTTCTGCTCGCGCCCATGGTGGCCAGTTGCGGCGTGGCCGTACCGATGATGTCGGGCCGGGGTTTGGGCCATACCGGCGGAACGCTGGACAAGCTGGAGTCGATCCCCGGTTTTCGGACCAACCTCTCGCTGCGGGAGGCCGAAGCGCAGGTGCAGCGGATCGGTTGCGCGATGTTGGGGCAGACACCGGAAATTGCGCCCGCCGACAAGCGTCTTTATGCCTTGCGGGACGTTACCGGGACAGTCGAGTCGATCCCGCTGATCTCGGCCAGCATCATGTCGAAGAAGCTGGCTGAAGGGCTCAGCGGCCTGGTGCTCGACGTGAAGACCGGGAGCGGCGCGTTCATGCCCGAGACTCTCCCAGGCCATCGAGCTGGCGCGAACCATGATTGGACTGGGCCATGAGCGCGGCTGCCCCACTGTGGCACTGCTCACGGCAATGGACCGCCCGCTTGGCCGATCGTGTGGTAACGCATTGGAAGTCGAGGAGTCGATCCAGGGTTTGCAGGGTGACGGGCCGCTGGATCTGATGGAGGTCACCTACGCACTCGGAGTGGAAATGCTGCTGCTGGTCGGGGCCGCGGCAACTCCCGCCGAAGCCCGGAGTAAACTCGAAGGCAGTGTCAGCTCCGGCCGGGCGCTGGAAACCTTCGGCCGGATCATCGAGGCCCAGGGAGGCGACCCTCGCGTCCTCGAGAATCCGGAGAGCCTGCCGCAGGCGGACGAGGTTGAAGTGTTCCGCGCCCGGCGAAATGGAGTGGTGACGCGAATCGAACCGCGCCGGATCGGTCGAGCCATCGTGGAGCTGGGGGGTGGCCGCCGCACGATTGAGGATGCGATCGACCCCGCGGTGGGCTTCGTGATTCCGGTAAAGCCGGGTGACTCGGTAACCGAAGGCGAGCCGCTTGCCTCGGTGTTTGCCCGCAATGCGGATGGGATTGACCGCGCAATGAAGGCGCTGAGTGAGGCGATCACGATCGGTGAGTCCGGGAGGCTCACACCGTTGATCACCCACCGGGTGACGGCCGATGGGGTGACCTCATTTTGAGCGACGAACAATGCCCATAATCACCGAGCCCATGGGAACACTGCTCATTGCGCTGGCGGCGCTCGCCGCTCTGCTCATCTGGTTCAGCCGCGACCGGAAGTATCCCGGGCCCTCGTCTCCATGGGGACAGCGGCATTGACCATGAGGAGCTGGAAGCGGCCGAACGGGAGGTGCGAGACTTGGAATCGCAACAGAGGGCGGACGATGGGTTTCTGGGAGATGATTGGGGCCCCGGCGCAACTCGGCCGAGGCCCCCCGAAAGGCTCTGACGCCTAGCTCTTGGGCTTCGACTCCGTTTTGCGTGGTGTGTTGCATCCGCAGCGTGGTATCAGCAGGCGCCAGGCGGTCTGCGGTCCAGCTCTCGATCCGGTAGATCGTCTTGCTGGTGTCCGGCCGCACCCAAAACCCCGCAGCGGTCGAGTCGAAAAGAAGGGTGAGGAGCGGAGTTCCGTTTTTTCGGAGCAACCGCACCCGCCGGTCGGGCTGCCCAAAGTGCGCCGAGTCTGCCTGCGCGGCGGAGGCGAAACCGGTAGCGTCTACCGAGCTGTAGGCGGTCAACAGGTCTCCCATCTTGGTAGAGTCGGCCGGAGCGCCGGAAGCGAGCTTCCAACTCTTCTCGTTCCTCACGAGTGCGTAGCTCTTGTGCCCCCGGGTTATCTCGATTCGGGCGACACTGTCAGCCGCAATCCTGGCAATCCGGTGCTCCCGCCAGTCATCCGGGGCTCGATTGAGCACATCGATGAGCTGACCGCGTACCACGTAGGTCGACTCCTGCCCGGCTCGCCGAACGTAACCGCCCGAAAAGTCCTGTGACCGTTTGCCCAGCACCAGATCCGCCAGGGTTTTGCCTTTTCCTTTGATCCGGACCTTCGATCCGGCACTGTCGTCCACTCCCAGTCCCGGCTGGGACCTCTTCTGCTCAGCTACGAGCTCGCTGGACGGGCGCACTGTCTGCCAGGGCGGTGAGGAGATCTCCCACCGCGTTCGAAGACGCGGGCTGCCCATTCACCGTCCAGCTGCTGGTGTCCCTCCGCGCCAGGATGGTGGTGTCCTTGGGCCGGAAGATAGTTACGGTGTCGACCTCGGACCGGACTGATTTTCGGCAGCCGGAACGCATCGGCTGCAGGGGTTGCTTCCCGCCGGCGCGCGAGAGCAGCGGCGCCCCACACCAGAAGAAGCCCTCCGAGGATTGCCGCGAGCCGCACGAGCTGCTTGGCGCTCATGTGGCCGCCTGCCCGGCCGGAACCAGAGGCCGATAGGGATCGCGGGTCCGGCGGCGGCGCTGTATCAGGTGCGCGAGCCCGAGCAGCGCCACGAGAGTGGCAGGCCGATCAGGTTGGCGTACTTGGCCACGTCTCGCTCGAGCCGCGCTTTGGAACACCAGCGGTACCGGCTGCCGATCCTTCGACCTGATCGCAATCAGCTCCTCATCCTGCGCCAGCCAGTCCACCGCGTTCAGCGCAAGGCCCAGGTTTTCCGGAGCGAACTGGACGAAGCGGTCGGTAGGCAAAGTCACTGCTTCCGACCACCACGGCGCGGCCCCTCTGGCCCGGAGCCTTGGCGCTGTCCTTCGATGACACCAGCACGCCCAGCAGCTTGCGGCCAAGATCGGTCTTGGGAAAGTCACTGCGGGGATCGATCGAAGTGGAGTTGGTAAAAGTTCCCGCAGCCCGGCTGGTGGCCAGCAGCGGCGTCACCGTCCCCTTTGTGGCCTTGGTTGTATCGATGGTACTGGGCCAGGTGAGGACGACGGCACCGATGTCCTTGTTGACTGGAGACAGACGGCTGCTCTCCGCCCGAATGAAGAAGGGATAGACCTGCAGCACTCGCCCGAAGTCGCTGGGCACCGGTATCGCCTCATTGGCCACGAGATCGTACGCCATGTCCCCGCGGACGGAGACGCCGAAGTGCTGCAGCAGAGTGTTCCAGGGCAGCGGTTGCGGATTTGCCATCGGCATTTGGGGTGACACCTTCATCCCGCCGGCAAGTACGAGGATGCTGCCTCCGCCGTTCACGTAGTCCTGCAGCCGCTTGAGCTGCGACGCAGGTACCGAATCAGGAGCTCCCGCCAGCACCACGGCGGCAAATGCGGTGTCCCCTTTGGCGGTATCGGAAGGATTCAGGGGCCGAACCTCATACGATTTGCCCAACTCCTCCTGCAGCTGCTGGAATCCAGTGCCTGGACCGCCAGCCTGTTCCGTCATGATCCCGATGACCGGCTTCTTGGCGCGAGTCAGATTCCGGATCGAGGACACCAGCCGGTACTCCAGGTCATCGGTGTGCTGCACGAAGGGAATGGTTTCGGTCTGGTCGCCGTGCTGGATGGCGAGCCCGAGGTAGCCCTGCTTCACCTGCAGCTCGGATTGGCCGATCACGTTGAACTGAACCGGCTCGATACCCAGTGACTGCGCGTCCTTCTGGGCGGCCTGATCGCTCGACGGGTCGCGTTCGACCACGCGGATACGGTTATGGCCCGCGGAGCGCACGTCCCGAAGGAGGTCGTCCACGTCGCGCTTCATCAGGGCGACCTCGGTGGGTAGCTCGGCCGAGGCGAAGACTTTGATAGTCACCAGGTCGTCGAGATTGCCCACGCACCCGGCGAGTGCCGGGCGAAAGGGTGTACGCCTTCCCCGGCGAGAGATCGAGCCGGCCTCCGATGTACCCGCCCAGCAGGTTGACCACGATCAATGATGCGGTGAGCAAACCCACGCCGAGGCGAAGCCGGCGCAGCGCCCCGCCTTTGGGAGCGAGCTTCCGGCTCAGCAGCGCGCCGTACGCGAGGGCCAGGAAAATTCCCGCGAGCGAGAGGAAGTAGATGATGTCCCGGAGGTCCAGCACCCCGCGACCAATGCTGTCGAAGTGGGACAGCACGCCGATCCGCGCGGCAATGGCGGAGAGTCCGGCGGGAAGGCCAACCAACAGAGGGTTGAGACCCACCAGAATCAGGACGAACATCAATACCAGGGCCAGCATGAACGCGGTGATCTGACTCCGGCTCAAGCTCGAGGCCCAGGTCCCGATGGCGGCAAAGCCTGCAGCCAGAAGACCGGCCCCAACATACTGGGCGATAACAGTGCCCCAGGGCATGGCCGCACCCAGTGAGAGCCCCAGCGGGATGCATGATGGTGAGGGCAAGAGCGATCCAGAGGAACAACACCGAGGCGACGTATTTGCCCAGCAGCAGCTCCAGCTCGCTCAGGGGTTGGGCCAGTACCACCTCGAGCTGGCCACCCCGGATGTCCTCCGCCAGCGATCGCATGGTGACCGCCGGCACGAAGAAGAGGAAGAGCCAGGGGAGCACATCCAGCATCGGCCTGAGGCTGGCCACTTGAGTGAGATAGGCCTGACGGAAGAAGAGAAATCCATTGATCGCAAGGAAGACGACCAGCAGCACGTATCCAGTGGGCAGGTCGAACAAGGCTTTCAGCTCGCGCCGGGCCACGGTCCAGATGCGCATCAGACAGCCTCCTGCTGAATCGTGAGCTCGCGGAACAGATCCTCCAGGCTACCGGCCTCCTGGTGGAGCTCGTACAGCGTCCACCGTTCGGCCTTCGCGAGCTCGAAAATCCGGGGACGGAGGTCTTCGGCGCCTGCCGCGGTGACGATCACCCGCTCCCGCCCATTGGAAGATTCGTGGGGCTCCACGCTGGCGACTCCGGGCAATGCAGCGAGCCGGCTGGCAATGGCTTTCCCCGCCGCCTCCACCCCAATGCGAGACGCGCCCTTGGCTCGGGCGATCAGCTGATCCACCGGACCATCGGCCACGATGCGCCCCTGGCTGATGATCAGGAGCCGGGAGCAGGTGAACTGCACCTCGGGTAACACGTGGGTGGAGAGGAGAACGGTCCGCTCCCGACCCAGATTGCCGATCAGGTGGCGAATCTCGACCCGTTGATTGGGGTCGAGACCCTCGGTTGGCTCATCCAGGATCAACAGGTCCGGCCGGTGCAGAATGGCCGCGGCCAGGCCCACTCTCTGGCGGAAGCCCTTCGACAGCTCGCCGATGGGACGGTGGAACACCGGCTCCAGTCCGGTTCCCGCCACCGCTTCATCCACCGCGCTCCGCCGCTCGGCGACAGGCAGCTCCCGGAGGCGCCCGACGAAATCGAGGTACTCCGAAACCAACATCTCGATGTAGAGCGGATTGTTCTCGGGGAGATAGCCGAGCCGGCGTTTGGCCTCGCGTCCGGCATCATCCAGGGGGACGCCGTCGAGCTTGATGGATCCAGTATCGGGCTCGATGAACTGGGTGATCATGCGCATCGTGGTGGACTTCCCGGCGCCGTTGGGGCCCAGGAAGCCTACCACCTGACCGCGATCCACCTGGAAGGAGACCTGATCGACAGCGGTGATACCGCCGAATCGCTTGGAAACCCCGTCGAGGGCAAGTAAAGACATACGCCTTAGTAGCTTGTAGTTACGTGGCGGGCGACATTCTATCCCGTCGACCCATTTCAATCAAGAGGTGCTGCGGCGGGAGATGCACCAGGGCAGGGAAGGGTCGCGAGGGAAGAAGGCGGAGAGGACGGAGACGAAGCGGGAGAGGTTGGTGGAAGCTCCGTCCTCTCCCTACACGTCCAGATTGCTGACGTACTTCGCGTTCCGCTCGATGAACAGCCGGCGGGGCTCGACCTCGTCGCCCATCAGCTCGTCGAAGAGCTTGGCTGCAGTCTGGGCATCTTCCATGGTGACCCGGAGAATTGTCCGGGTGGCGGGGTCCATCGTGGTCCGCCAGAGCTGGTCCGGATTCATCTCCCCCAGGCCTTTGTAGCGCTGGATGTTGATCGAACCCTTGCCATCGCCATTGGTGAGCCGTTTGGAATACTCGTCCCGCTCCTGCTCGCTGTAGGCGTAGAACTCATCCTTTCCCTTGGCCACCCGGTAGAGGGGTGGCTGCGCGATGTAGACGTATCCCGCCTCGACCAGCTCCTGCATCTGGCGGAAGAAGAACGTCAGCAGGAGGGTCCGGATGTGGGCGCCGTCCACGTCGGCGTCGGTCATCAGGATGATCTTGTGGTAGCGGGCATCATCCAACTTGAAGTCGTCCTTCACGCCGGTGCCGATGGCGGTGATCATGGCCCGGATCTCTTCGTTCCCCAGAATCTTGTCGATCCGGGCCCGCTCCACGTTGAGGATCTTTCCCCGAAGCGGGAGGATGGCCTGGAATGACCGGTCGCGACCCTGCTTGGCGCTTCCCCCGGCCGAGTCGCCCTCGACCAGGTAGATCTCGCTCACCGACGGATCGTCGATCGAGCAATCGGCCAGCTTGCCTGGCAGCACCGCGTTCTCCAGCCCGGACTTCTTCCGGACCAGGTCCCGCGCCTTTCGGGCGGCCTCGCGAGCCCTCGCCGCGCTCACCGCCTTTTCGATGATCGCGCGGGCTACCGGAGGATGCTCCTCCAGGTAGTTGCCCAGGTGCTCGTTGACCACCGCCTTGACGATCCCCTCGACCTCGGAGTTCCCCAGCTTGGTCTTGGTCTGCCCCTCGAATTGCGGCTCTTTGACCTTCACGTGCAGCACGCAGGTGAGCCCCTCCCGGATGTCCTCACCCGACAGCGTGAAATCCTCCTTCTTCAGGAAGTCGCGACGCTTGGCCACGTCGTTGATGGTCCGGGTCAGCGCGCTCTTGAAGCCGGTGAGGTGGGTGCCGCCTTCGTGGGTGTTGATGTTGTTCACGAAGGTGAAGGTGTTCTCGTTGTATCCGTCCTCGTACTGCAGCGCGAGGTCGACGTCCACGTCGTCCTTGACCGCGTTGAATGCGATGGGCTTGGGGTGGAGCGCCTTCTTATTGCGATTCAGCCACTCCACGAACTGGATCAGCCCGCCCTTGGCAAAGAACGTCTCCGATTTGGGTGGCTGCTCCCGCTCATCCTTGATGGTGATGCTGATGCCGCGGTTGAGGAACGCGAGCTGGCGCAGGCGATCGGCCAACGTGGTGTAGTGGAACTCCAGGACGGTAAAGATCTCGGGATCGGGCTTGAAGCGGACGATCGTGCCCTGTCCCTTTGCCTTGCCCATCACGGTGAGCTTCTTGGTGGTCTTGCCCCGGACGAAGCTCATGTGGTGCCGCTGACCATCGCGGTCGACGATGACCTCCAGCCGCTCACTCAGCGCGTTGACCACCGAGACACCGACGCCGTGCAGTCCGCCCGACACCTTGTAGGTGTTCTTGTCGAACTTGCCGCCGGCATGAAGCATGGTAAGCGCGACCTCGACCGCCGGCTTCTTCTCGGTGGGATGCATATCCACCGGAATGCCTCGGCCGTTATCCGCCACCGTGATCGAGTTGTCGGCGTGAATGGTGACGTTGATCGTGTCACAGTGGCCGGCCAGCGCCTCGTCGATGGAGTTGTCCACCACCTCATAGACCAGGTGGTGCAGTCCGTTCTCGCTGGTGGAGCCGATGTACATGCCCGGCCGGCGACGGACCGCTTCCAGGCCTTTGAGGACCTGAATCGATTCGGCTTTGTACTCGGGTCGTGTTTCGAGGACGGTGCTGTCGTCTTTGGCCATGTCTCGTTGGGGCTAGAGGCTAAATGTTCAGGATGACAGGGGTCCCGGCATCCACCGGATCTCCTTGACTCGTCCCGACCGGCCGGCGTTCAATCGGGCCAGGATTCTGGGCGACATGAGGCTCAGCTCATTGGCCCAGGGCGCCGAGGCTACTCGGACCCGGAGCACGCCGTCCGGGGTAACTGATTCCGGCGCAGTGACTGAGGCAATCTGCGGCCCCACCAGCTCGGCCCACTCTTCGATGATGCCCGCCTGCTGCACCCGCTTGGTGAGCCCGGCCTGCTTGAAGTAGCTGGTCAGGGCCTCGGCCAGCGGGCGTCGGTTGAGACTTCTTCTTAGTCACCAGTCCCGAGTCGCGAGTCATCGAGTGAATCACGCCGATTGATCGGCTGCCAGTGACCGAATCTGCCGTGCGCTGACTCGTGACTCGCGGACTCAAACAATTCTCCCATTCTCCACTCTTCCACACCGGCAGCTCCAGATTGGGCGGCAGCTCGTCGGCTCGCGGGCTGGTCACGAACACCTGTCGATCTTCCGGCCCCATCAACCGCAGCGCCAACCGGGTTTGACGGTCTCGGTCCAGCTCGGCAAAGACGTCGTCCAGCAGAAGCGCCGGCTCGGTGCCGCGGGCCTCGCGGAGCGCGGCGATCTCGATCAGCTTCAGGGCAACCGCCGCGCTGCGCTGCTGTCCGGTCGAGCCGTAGTCCCGGAGCCCGCGATTTCCGATTTCCAGGATCAGGTCGTCCCGGTGCGGTCCAACCGTGGTCATGCCCCGCGCCCGATCCTCTGCCGCACTTGCCGCCAGGAGCTCAGTCCAGGCCTCCTGCCGCGCGAGCTCGCTCCTGCCGCGGTATTCCAGCCGGGCAGCGCCCTGCTCGCCCAAACAATCGAACTCGGCCGTGAATTGCGGCTGGGCCCACTTCACGAACTCGAGCCGCGCCCAGATCAGCTCGGCACCGGCGGCGCTCAGCGGCCCATCGAATGCCTGCGCCAGATCGGACCGGCCCTGCCGTAGCGCGCTGTTCCGTTGCGCCAGCGCTGCGCGGTAGCGGCTGAGCGCCAGCAGATAACGCTTGCTGGCAAGGGACAGCAAACGATCCAGATACTGCCGCCGAACGGCGGCCGGTCCCGAGGCCAGGCCGAGATCGGAAGGCAGGAACGACACGGCCAGCCAGGTTCCTACCGCGTCGGCGAGCCTTCCAATCTCCTCGCCATCCACCGTGATGCGTTTCTTTCGGGCCTGATAGGTGGCGGCCACCACGTGGCCGCTGGAACCATCCAGCTCCGCCTCGACGTGGAACCCAAGGCTGCCACCGCTCACCTGCTGGTCCGCGTGCTCCGCGGAAAGAGCGGAACAATACCGGGTAGTAGACCGCCTCCAGCAGATTGGTCTTGCCCTGGGCGTTGGCGCCGAGCAGGACAACGCCGCGCGGCGGAGCCTCCCGCTCCAGGTCGGCCAGATTCCGATACCCTCGGGCGATCAGGTTCCGTAGCCGCACTACTGAACGAAGATCTGCCGAAACGAGGTGTTCCCGGGATTCCCCTCAGAATCCACCCCGCGGATCTGGACCTGGATCGTGTCGCCCTGGTGGCCGGCGGTGGTGATCGGCAAGCCAAACCGCACCGTATCGCTGGGCGGCCGGGGCACGAACGGCTGAAAGTTCTGGTTACCGCCGATGACCAAGAAATAGACGGTGTCCACCCCGTCCGGATCGATGGTCCGCCCGTTCACGAAGTAGTCTGGCCCGGCCGTGACCGTCGTGTCGGGAGCGTTGGGACGATCGATCACGGTGACCGGTCCAGCACCATCGCTCGGAGTGGGAAATGTCAGGCGTTCGCGCTCATCGCAACCCACCGCGAGCACCGCAGCGCAGAGGCTCACCACGCTGCTGCTGCGACCCCGAAGGCGACACTTTCTCGGGGGTTTCCCCCTCTTCTGCATCCCCAAAAAATAGTCGGTTTGGGAGGGAAATTGCAGGGCGACTATTTCCCTTTGAAGCCGGGCTTTCGCTTCTCCACGAAGGCTTTGGTGCCCTCGCGCATGTCTTCGGTGGCGGAGAGAAGACCGAAGTATCCTGCCTCGAGCAACAGAGCCTGATCCAGCGTCATGTCGGAGCCCATGTCCACCGCCTCCAGGCAGGCGCGAATGGCGAGGGGACCGTTGGCCAGAATCGCTCGTAGCAGTGACTCTGCCTCTGCCATGAGCCGGTCTGCCGGCACGACCCGGTTGACCAGTCCGATTTGCCGGGCCGCCTCGGCATCGATCATGTCACCGGTGAGCAGCAACTCGAGCGCCCGCGCCCTGCCGACGAGCCGGGGTAGCCGGACGGTGCCTCCGTAGCCCGGGGCGATTCCCAGTTTGACCTCGGGCTGGCCAAACTTCGCGTTCTCACTCGCAATCCGGAGATGACAGGCCATCGCCAGCTCACAGCCTCCTCCCAGAGCGAATCCATTCACCGCGGCGATGACCGGCTTTCCGCAGCGCTCCAGGCGGCGAAACACCGCCTGCCCGGCGAGCGCCCGCTTCTGGCCCCCGGTCACGCCCTGCTCGGTCAACTCGTTGATGTCCGCGCCGGCCACAAACGCCTTGCTGCCGGTCCCGGTGACGATGACTCCCCGGATGGCCGGATCGGTTTCGATCCGGGTCACCGCGTCGCCCAGCTCGGCGATGACAATGGCATTGAGAGCGTTGAGCTTGTCCGGACGGTTGATGGTGACTCGGGCGATGCCGTCGGTGAGGTCGAATGTGAGAGAAGAGGCCATAGTCGCCAGTCGCGAGTCGAGAGTCACGAGTCGAGAGGTTTTCGGCTCGAGTACCAAACCTACATTGGTGCAGGCACCTCCGGTATCCCGAGTACCGACTGAGCTCGCGACTCGCGACTCGCTGACTATCTTCTCCTCATGCCCACCACCATTCCCGAACCAATCGCATGGAGTACGGATCGGACGATCCGGATTCTGGACCAGACTCTTCTCCCGGAGGAAGAGCGCTATCTGGAGCTTCGGACGTTGGAGGAGCTGGCCGAGGCGATTCGCTCGCTCCGGGTGCGAGGTGCCCCGCTGATCGGCATCGCGGCGGCTATGGGAGTGGTGATGGCAGCGGGGAAGCTGGGAAGCGGGGATGCGGGGCGGGCGGCGGGGAGCAGCGGGGCAGCGGGCAGGAAGAATTGTCAAGCATACGGGAGGCATGCTCGCGGCTGGGGGCGACGCGGCCGACCGCAGTCAATCTCCAGTGGGCGTTGGATCGGATGGCGCGCCGGGCGGAGGCCGCGGTCCGGCAGGGGCACGAGCTGTATGATGCCTTGCTGGAGGAGGCCAACGCCATCTGGGATGAGGACCGCCGGATGTGCGACCGGATCGGCGAGCTGGGTGCGCCCTTGATCCCGCATCGAGCCACGGTGTGCACCGTGTGCAACGCCGGCGCTCTGGCAACCGGTGGCATCGGAACCGCGCTCGCGCCGGTGTACGTACAGCACCGCGCCCGAGGCGAGCCCCACGTGATCGTGCCCGAGACCCGGCCGCTGCTCCAGGGCAGCCGACTCACCGCCTGGGAGCTGCAGCGCGCCGGCGTGCCGGTCACCCTCATTGCCGACAGCATGGTGGCCAGCCGTCTTCGCCTGGGCGATGTGCGGGCGGTCTTTGTCGGAGCCGACCGCATTGCCCGAAACGGCGATGTCGCCAACAAGATCGGCACCTATGGGTTGGCCCTTGCCGCCCGGGCCCATCAGATCCCCTTCTACGTGGCGGCGCCCTCCTCGACCATAGATGTGGCCACGCCCAACGGGGCGGCAATCCCAATCGAAGAGCGCTCGCCCGAGGAGATCATGGCCTGGCGGGGTCAGCGTTCCGCACCGAACGGCGTGGGGGTGTGGAATCCCGCTTTCGATGTGACCCCGGCCGAGTTGATTACGGCGATCATCACGGACC
This sequence comes from uncultured Gemmatimonadales bacterium, assembly GCA_963825815.1. Taxonomy (GTDB): domain Bacteria; phylum Gemmatimonadota; class Gemmatimonadetes; order Gemmatimonadales; family GWC2-71-9; genus CAVVWJ01. Next base: position 89,174 of record CAWGVB010000032.1, read on the forward strand.
GCGGCGTTGTCGCCCCTAAGGACGTCGCCCGGATCATCGACTAGTGCCATCGATTCTCGCCCTCGATCAAGGGACCACGGGATCAACCTCTCTGGTGATTCATCAGGACGGGCGGGTGCTGGGTCGAGGATACCGGGAATTCACTCAGCACTTTCCCCAACCTGGCTGGGTGGAGCATGACGCGGACGAGATATTCCGGGTCTCCGTCGACGCCATGCGGGAGGCGCTCTCCGCCTCGCAGGAAAAGCCCATCGCGCTGGGTATCACGAACCAGCGGGAAACAGTGCTGCTGTGGGACCGGCGAACCCTCGCGCCGGTTGGGCCCGCCATCGTGTGGCAGGATCGACGGACCACCGAGCGCTGTCAGGAGCTACGTCAGGCGGGGCTCGAAGGGATGCTGCGGGAGCACACCGGCCTGGTGGCGGATCCGTACTTCTCCGCTACCAAGCTGGAGTGGCTGCTGCGGGATCACGGGCTCCGGGCGCGCGCTGCTCGGGGCGATCTGGCGGCCGGTACGATCGAGAGCTGGCTGGTGGCGAAGCTCACCGGTGGCCGGATTCACGTGAGCGATCATACCAACGCCTCCCGCACCATTGCTCTACGACATTCGGTCACGGGACTGGGATGCCGACCTGCTCGCGCTTTTCGGCGTACCCCGCGAGGTGCTGCCTTCGCTGGCCAGCTCATCCCAAGTTGTAGGCGAGTCGGACTCGACTCACCTGGGCTTCTCGATTCCCATTGGTGGTCTGGCGGGTGACCAGCAGGCCGCATTGTTTGGGCAGGGCTGCGTTGACGCGGGGCTGGCGAAGAATACTTATGGTACCGGAGCCTTTTTGCTGGTGCTTGCCGGCTCACGCCCACCGGTCCCCGCGCGCGGGCTTCTGGCTACCGTAGCCTGCGGACCCCGGGGAGAGCCGTGGTATGCGCTGGAAGGGAGCGTATTCATTGCCGGGGCCGCCATTCAGTGGCTTCGGGATGGCCTGAATGTCCTCAGCAACGCGGCGGAGAGCGAAAAGTATGCGCGCAGCGTTCCCGACACCGGTGGCGTGTATCTCGTGCCCGCGTTTGTGGGAATGGGAACGCCGTACTGGGAACCAGAGGCGCGAGGCACCATCACCGGCATAACCCGGGGCACTAGCCGAGCGCATCTGGTTCGGGCGGCTCTGGAGGCAATGGCATTCAACAGTGCGGAGCTGCTGGCCGCGATGACGGGAGGCGATCATCTCGATGTTCCCACGCTGCGGGTGGACGGAGGCGCCGCAGCCAACGACTGGTTGATGCAGTTCCAGGCCGATATCCTGGGAATTCCGGTGGAGCGGCCCGACATGGTCGAGACTACCGCCCTGGGGGCCGCCGGCCTGGCAGGATTGGCGGTGGGTGTGTGGAAGACCAGCAATGAGTTCCTTGCGGGCCGTCGTTTTACCCGATTCGAGCCACGGATGAATGGGACAGAGCGCGAGAAGCTGATGGCTGGTTGGCGCCGAGCCGTAGGCGCGGCTCTGGCCTGGGCTCGGCAGACCCAGTAATGGTTCCAGCGGCGGAGGCTCTCGAGCGGCTGCGGGCCGGCAACCTCCGGTTTGTCTCGGAGCGAAGCCGCTCGGGCGATGGCGTCACTGGAACCCGGCGATCTGAAGTGGCCGCCGGGCAACAACCCTTCGCGATCATTCTCGGCTGCTCCGATTCGCGGGTGCCGGCGGAGATTGTTTTCGATCAGGGTCTGGGTGACCTGTTTGTGATCCGGGTGGCGGGGAACATTGTGGCACCCTCGCAGGTGGGCAGCGTCGAGTTTGCGGCTGCGCGGTATGAGACGCGGCTGGTGCTGGTTCTCGGCCACTCGCAGTGCGGCGCCATTCTCGCCACGCTGGAGGAGCTGCAGCGTCCCACCGAGAATCAGTCCCGCAATCTCCGGGCGATCGTGGACCGGGTGCGGCCGTCGGTGGAGAGCCTCCTGGCTACCCCGCTGAGACATGATCGCGATGCGCTGATTCAGCAGGCGGTGCGCGCCAACATCAGGGCCTCGGTCGACCACTTGCGACACGGGTCCGAGGTGCTGGAACAGCTGATCCAGGATGGAGGCCTCCGGGTGGTGGGTGCGGAGTACTCTCTGGAGACCGGCGTGGTGGAGTTTTTCGAGGGTGGGCAGGTCCGATGACGCCACCATGAGCAAATGGGTTGTACGCACGCTTCGCTCCGCCCACGGCAACGTCATCGAACCTTTCCCCTTAGAACAGGTACTGCAGCGCTCCTGAAAAGCCTCTCCGCCAGAGCGCTTGACGTTCGTATTGCTCCAGTAACTCATCGCTGTTGAAGGGTGAGGAGATCACCGCGAGGCTGCCGGCGACGGAGAGGCCGAACCGGCCGCCCAGCGGAACCAGCAGAGACGCGGCTCCGCGTGCCCCCGCCCGGGTGCGCGACTCCGAGTCGACGGGCTGCCAGAATTCGATAAGCGGCCCGGCATGGAGAACGAGCCGGTTTGGCCCCGAGCGCCGCGATCTGGTAGCTGACCTCCGGCGCCAGTCCTATCACCTCGAATGCATCCTTGACCGCGACGACAGCCCCTTCGCCTTCGAGGCCCAGAGCCGCCTCCGTGTACGTGGCGCGAAGGCCCAGCCCGAAACTCCCAAAGCGATGCTCTGCTCCAACCGCGAACACAGTAGGACGGTAGGGGCGAAAAGACTTCTGCTCCGGGCCATTCTCCAGGGACCCGCCCCAGAAGCGGTCTGCCTCGACGCCAAGGCCGAGGGACCACTGACTCCACGCTTGGGTGGGGGTGCCCATCGAAAGCGCCAGGATGCAGAGCAGACCGATCGGGAGGGTGCATTTCATATCAGCGCATCTCCAGTTTGGCCCAGCCGTTGGTGACGTTGTTTTCACCTTTGATGACCCAGTTGGCGTTGGGGTAGGACTGGCCGACCACCACGTCTTCGATTGCGTTTCCGATGAAATCGTCCTGAGTGGTGATGAAGGAGTACACCGCGGCCAGGATTTTCTGGAGCGCATTGGCTCGCTTGATGATCTTTGCGAGCGTGGAGCTGGTGGTGTCCTTGGCACCGGTAAGGTTGGGATACTGCGCCTGAATGGCGCTGATAACGCTCTTGAAGCGATTGGCGTCGAACTTGATGACGCACCCAGTGTCATCGTCTTCCAGGGCAATGACCCGGAAGTTCTGATTGGGGTGAGCCGACTTGTAGTTGTTGAGCTGGGCCTGGCTGAAGAGCAGGACGCTGCCGGTCCAGTTCAAGTCGTTCTGGTCGAAGTGGTAGTATCCACCCGCCGCTCCTCCGGCACACTGATAGTCCCGCAACGAGTCGGTGGTGCCCGACTGGCCCAGGATGTGGTACTCAAACTCGGGACTGCCCTTCAACCAACCTTCAAAATCCTTTACAAAGTGAGAGTAGGCCATATAGAGACCGGGCGGTGGGCCCGAGGTGCCCCCGCCACCTCCCCCACAGTCGGTGCAAGTGGCCTCCGCGCCCGGGCCCGGTAGGGTGGGCAAAATCGGTCTCGACGGGAACCACGGCCAACACCGGCATGGCAGGCGGCTGGTCCGGGCTCAACACCTCCCGTCGGCCATCGACGCTATATGCCACGGGCGCCTCTCGATCTTCCCGGGCGCTGGCCACCAGCAGGTCGGAGCCGCCGTCCCACTCGTGTCGGTGCTGCGGGACCGGAAAGTAGATCTCCAGCGGGATGGCTTCCTCCACGTCGGTATCCACTTCCGCCTCGGAGCTGCCTCCGATGCGGGCGACCTCCTTCAAGACCCGGCGATCGGACTGCAGCAGCAGCTGCTGTAATTGCAGCTTGTGCTCGGGAAAGGGAGAGCGGTCCAGCTCGCCTTTGAGGTATGACCGGAATGCCGAGTCGGCCAGAGCGCGGGCCAACTTCCGGGCCAGGCGGTCCATGGCGCTTCGCTCAACTGAGTACTGGGCCGTGGGGGGAGATGCGGATTCTTCATTTCCCGCGGTTGGTGCACTCCGATCGCATGCCGCCAGCGCCGCGGCCAGGGCAACCGCCCCGAACGTAATCCGGATGGACATGGCTCCTCCTTGGATGGTGATGGTGCGCTGACGGCAAGCGCGAGCTCGACGGCAACGCCAAGGTAGGAACCGGCCTATGTGAAGTACGGACCTGAGTTACGCGGGAGGGACCGGAAAAGATGAGTCGGGGGACATGGGGATGCCGTTGAAAACGACGAGCGCCACTGCACCGCCGTCGATCGGCTCGCCGGCCAGCACGCCCTGCAGCAGCCGGCATCCGTCCTTGCACCGAAACAGCGTGCGTCGAGGGGACTCACCGGGCTGGCGGGACTCCAGCGCCCGGGCGCGATCTTCGGGGGTGGCAAACACTCCCAGTACTGAGCTCAGCGATTGAAGCTCACCTGGGGACTGATACCCCAGCATACAGGCAAATCGCTGGTTGGCGGCGAGCAAGGTGCCGTCGGTGCGGAACAGCCCTAAACCGACCGGTGCGCTGTCGGAAAGCTGACGGAGGAGACCGGACGTGTCGCGCAGCGCGTCTTCCACCCGACGGCGGGCAGCTATCGCTTCCTTGAGATCGCTCACCTGCTTGCGCAAGCCGGTGATCTCGTGGACGAGCTCCTGCTTGGGACGGTGTTTGTCGCGCATGGCAACAAATAGGACGGCTGTCGCCCGTCGTCTTGCACTACCGTCCGATTGCCGCCCGCGCGGCCGCAATGGCCTGGTCGATTCCGTCGGCCGGGATGTCGAGGTGAGTCACGGCCCGGACGGTATGAGGCCCCAGCACGCTGAACCGGACGCCGTGGCTCCTCATGGTGCGGGCATTGAACTCATCACCGGTCAACCCGGTCCTGGCTAACGTCGAAGATCACGATGTTGGTCTCCACCGTGCCCGGATCGAGCTGGATCCCGGGAATGCCGGCGAGCTCCAGGGCCAGCTGCCGGGCCCGCTCATGATCCTGGGCCAGCCGGTCGACGTGGTGCTTCAGGGCATAGACGCCGGCGGCGGCAATGATCCCGGCCTGCCGCATGGCGCCCCCGAAGCGCTGCTTGTAGCGCCAGGCCTCCTCGATGAACTCCCGCGAGCCCGCCAGGACCGCCCCCACCGGGGCTCCCAAACCCTTGCTGAGATCGATCCAGAGGGAATCGAAGGCCGCGCGCAAATCGATCGGGCCGGCGTTCCGCTGGCCACAACCGCGTTCATCATTCGCGCGCCGTCCATGTGGGCCACCAGCCCTGCGTCATGCGCGGCGCCGCAGACCGCCTCGATCTGCTCGAGCGGCCAGCAGATCCCGCCGATGACGTTGCTGGTCTGCTCTATGGACACGGCCCGGGTGCGGGGCATGTAGTAGGCCGGCGGACGGATGGCCTGGCGCACCTGGTCCGCGGTAAACAACCCGCGGGGCCCCACCAGGGGCCGGAGCACCGCCCCGACCATCGCGGCGGGGCCGCCGACCTCGAATAGCAGTGGATGGGCCTGCTCCTGCAGCAGGATCTCGTCACCTGCCCGGCAATGCACCGCGAAGGCCACCTGGTTGCACATCGTGCCCGAGGGAAGGAATAGCGCCGCTTCCTTACCCAGCAGGTCGGCGACCATGTCCTGCAGGAGATTGACGGTGGGATCTTCGCGCTGCTGCTCGTCGCCCACTTCTGCTTCCGCCATGGACCGGCGCATGGCGGGTGTGGGACGGGTGACGGTATCGCTGTAGAGATCGACCCTTACCACTCCATCATCTCTATGCGCTGCAGGGCCAGCCTGAGCGGGACGAAGGTAGCCGCGAGCGCAGATGCCGATGATCAGCAGGGCTGGCGCAGCCAGCTCAGGCAGAATGGCCTGCCGAGCTGACCGCCGTAGCGATCCATTCGCAGATAGGCCGTCACCGGAGTGGCCTCGATCATGATGATCGCCGCAAGCAGGCTGAGGCTGCTCATCATGTACACCAGTCCGCCGAAGCTGGTGGGAATCTGGGCCGCGTTCTCCGTGCCGAACTGAGGGTAGATCGCACCGAAGGACAGGGCCAAGGCGCTGGCCGCCAGAGTATAGAGGACGATGGTTCCGACCGCCACCGCCATCATGAACGTGCTGGCATGCAGCAGCCAGTTGGTGAACACGGTGATCATCAGCGCCAGAACCAGAAGCGGTATGGTGCCGATCCAGTACTTGCTCCACAGCATGGCGCTGGGATCCAGCGGACTGGAGCGCAGCAGCCACATCTGGCGGCCTTCCAGCGAGATGCCCGGAAACACGAACCGGGCCGCCACCGCGGCGAGGACGAATCCGGCCAGACCCAGGTTCAGAAACGAGATCATGGTGACCAGCCGGAACGGCACCCGCTCTCCGGAGTGAAGCGGCAGCGACTTGATGTTGAAGAGATACACCAGGAGGAGCACCGCCAGCAGAATAAGCTGGCTCCATTGGGTGTTGTCGCGGAAGAAGAGCCGCAGATCCTTGAGGATGAACTCCCGCTTCGACGGTGAGAGCGAGCGCAGGATCCCGGCCACCGGCCCCCGAATCACCCGGCGGAGCTTCCGTTCGGCGCCCTCCTGAGCCTTGGAGAACCCGAGATGGTACAGCCGCCGATGCAACAGCGCTCCCAGAATCACCGCGAGCGGTGCTGCCAGCCAGAGCTTGGCGATCGGCCACGGATCCGCCACCCGGAGCAGCCAGTTCATGATGATGGATGCGGTCCACTCGCTGGGCAGCAATGGACTGGTCGGGGTGCGGAGCACCGCGAGATAGTCCACCAGATTCTTGAAGCCTTCCGGCTGGGCCAGTTGCTCGGGCCGGAGAAAGCGGAGGATCATCAGCACGATTACCACCGCCCCGGTGGCTACCAGGCCCAGAAGCTCCCGGGTCCGGCGGGCGGGGAAGATGTTGACCAGAATCAGGGTAAAGGCCGTACCCACCACAGCCGGAAGAATCAGGTAGGGAACGAAGGCCGCGAGCGCCACGACGGGAAAGAGGAACCCGCCGCCGTACACGATGCCGTACGCCGTAAAGATGGGCAGCGCCAGCAGCGCCACCATCCACGAGGAGTGGACCACCGTCTCCACCAGCTTGGCCAGCGTACAGCCGCGACTGGCTGATCGGTGCCGCCACCAGCAGATCGAGGTCCTTGGCCAGGAAGAACGTCGAGAGCGCGGTAATGATGTTGGAGAGCAGCAGGATGGACAGAAATGCCAGAAGGATGATTCCGAGCACCTTGGCGGCAATCAGATTGCCGATGTCCTCCACACCGCGGAAGTAGCGAAGCACCCGGTAGGCAATGCCGAATACACCGACCCAGAACACCAGGGCAACCAATCCCAGCAGGATGGCCCGGGCCCCGCGATCCACTCTGCTCTTCGCGCAGCCGCGCGAAGGCACTCCGCCACTTGGGCGTCAGTACGGTCCAGACGCTCGGGTGAACTCTGGGCTTCACGCGATCAGCTATCGAGTATGGTGTCGAGCTGGTGGTCCTTCATGCCGCCGGTGAGCTTGAGGAACAGCTCCTCCAACCCGAGGTCCTCGGACGAGGTCTGCTCCTGCACCTCGGCCATGGTCCCGTGTGCTACGATCTTCCCGCCGTGAACGATGGCGATACGGTCGCACATCGTCTCGGCCACCTCCAGTGTGTGGGTGCTCATCAGCACCGTCCCGCCCCGGTCGACGAACTGGCGGAAGAGATCCTTCAGCAGGCGGGCGCTCTTGGGGTCCAGTCCCACCATCGGCTCGTCCACCACGATGACCTCGGGGCGATGCACCAGCGCCCCCGAGATGATCAGCTTCTGCCGCATGCCGTGACTGTACGATTCGGTGAGCTCGTCCTTCCAGCGGTCCAGCTCGAACAGCTCGAGCAGCTCATCGATCCGGCGCTCGACCGCGGGGCCTTGCTGGCCGTACAGGGCAGCGGCGAAGCGCAGGAATTCGCCGCCGGTCAGCTTGTCGTAGACAAAGGGACGATCGGGAATGAAGCCGAGCCGGGATTTGGCGTCCAGCGGACGCTGGGCGACATCGATGCCGCCGATCTCGACCGTGCCGCTGGTGGGACGCAGGATCCCGGCGATCATGCGAAACGTGGTCGTCTTGCCCGCGCCATTCGGGCCCGAGAAAGCCGAACAGCTCGCCGCTGGGGACCTCCAGATGAATATCGTCGACCGCGGTGAACTTGCCGTAGCGCTTGGTGAGATGAACGAGTCGGATCAAGCGGTCCTCCGGACGATGGCTTCGACCAGCTCGCGGTCGGTGTCGCGCTCCACTGCGATGCGAAGCTCGAAGGGACATCCTTCGGTCTTCGGAGGAAAGGTCTCGACCAGCAGGGTGGCCGCTTCCTCCACACTCAGCTGACCCGCACCCGCTCCCACCAGCGGCGCCGCGATAACGCCGAGCTCCCAATCGGCCGCGCGCTGCCAGGCGGACTGCAATCCCCGTCGCACCACCTCACGACCCACCCCGGCATCGGGATCCCGGATGACCACGTGGAGCACGAAGGGGGCCGGAAGGTCGCCACTCCCGGTCACTACCGCTGCTCCGGCTTTCAGGGGAGAGCTGAGACGCCGTTGCTCGGCAAAACGCGGGCCCGCCTGCTCATCCAGGCGGGAGATGGTATCGGCTGAGGGCCGCGAGAGTCTCGTCGGTGGGGCGAAGGACGGCGTCCGCCTCGATCCGGGCCAGATCCTCGACACTGACCCGAATCACAGGCCGGCAAGCTCTCGCCCTCGGCGATACATCTCCTGGGCCTGGTCCGGCAGGCACATACGGTCGAGCACCCGGCCCATGAGGTGATAGGCTTTGGCCTCGTCGGGGCAAACCTGAAGGGCTCGTTCCACCGCGGCCCGCGCTCCCGCGAGGTCGCCCAGCTGATTCAGCGAATCGCCGAGGTAATAGTAGGTCTTGGCGTTGTCAGGTTGGAATTCGAGTGCTCGATGAAAGGAAACTGCAGCCTCTTGCACTAGTCCGCGCCGCCACAGGAGAAGCCCCAGCTCGAATTGGGCCGGCGCGTGGGAGGGGTGAAGTCGAAGGACCCGGCGGAGATCAGCATCGGCTTCGCGATAGCGCTGCAGGCGACCGAGAATGGAGCCTCGAAGCACCAGAAACTCGGTCTGATCGGGCGCTCGCCTCAATCCCTCTGAGAGCACGTCGACCGCCTCGTTGGCCTCCTCCAGCCGGTCCAGAAGTCGGGCGAAATGCAGTCGACCCTCGATGTGGACCGGCTCCAGCTCGAGCAGCTCGCGGTAGTGCCGGATGGCCTGCCCGGGAAAGGAACCAGAGGCCAACTCATCGGCCCGCTGGAGGCGCTGCTCCGCCTGGCTGAGGTCCCGCGACGGAGCGGAGGCGGCGATCCCGTTTTCCACGCTGGCGGGGTGCATGTCGTTATTTGCCACCATTCAAGCTTCGGATGCTCAATGGTAGATGGGTGAGTCGCGAGTCACCAGTCGGTCAGTCAGCGCAGTCCTCAGACCCGCAGTCAACGGAAGCCGGCAGAACTGGCGACTCAGGACTAGGACTGGCGACTCCCTTCCATTGACCCCGCGCTTCGCCTTCGGATACCTTTCGGGGCTATGGCTCAAGAATTTCTGGTTGTGCGTGGGGCCCGGGAACACAACCTCAAGAACATCTCTGTCGCGATTCCCCGCAATCGTCTCACCGTCATCACCGGCCTCTCAGGCTCGGGGAAATCGTCGCTTGCCTTCGACACGATCTATGCCGAGGGACAGCGGCGGTACGTCGAGTCGCTGTCGGCGTACGCGCGGCAGTTCCTGGGGCTCATGGAAAAGCCGGATGTAGACGCGATCGAAGGGCTTTCCCCGGCCATCTCCATCGAGCAGAAGACCACCGGACAGAATCCGCGTTCGACCGTCGGCACCGTGACGGAGATCTACGACTACCTGCGACTGCTCTGGGCCCGAGTTGGGATTCCTCACTGTCCCAACGACGGAACTCCGGTCACCCGGCAGAGCGCGGCCCAAATAACCGACACAGTGTTGAGCTGGCCGGAGGAGAGCCGGATCGAGGTGCTGGCGCCGCTGGTGCGAGGCCGGAAGGGCGAGTTCCGCGACATGCTGGAAGACGTCCGCAAGCGGGGCTTCGTCCGGGTCAGGGTAGATGGACAGATCTACGACCTGGGCTCGGTCCCTTCCCTGAACCGCCGGCAGAACCATGACATCGCCGTAGTGGTGGACCGCCTGGTCGTGCGCCCCGAGCGATCGGTCTCGACTCAACGACTCGATCGAGACGGCATTGAAGACGGCGGACGGGATCGTCGAGGTGGTAACGACACGGCGGCAGCCGGCAGCGGGACGTCGGCGCAGTCCGTCGTGTTCTCCGAACGCTTTGCGTGTCCGGTCTGCGGCCTCTCGCTCCCGGAGCTGGAGCCGCGCCAGTTCTCCTTCAACTCTCCTTTCGGCGCCTGCCCCGACTGCCACGGCGTCGGCACCCGGCGCGAGGTCAACGCCGACCTGGTGCTGGGCGATCCCAGCATCTCCATTCTGGAGGGCGTCATCCTGCCCTGGGGCGAGCCCAGCGGCTATCTGCGCAAGATCGTGCTGCCCACTCTGGCCAAGGCGTTCAAATTCGAGCTGAACGCACCTTGGGGCGAGCACAGCGAGTCCGCCCGGCACGCTCTGCTCCACGGCGCGCCCGGCCAATTCAAGTTCCAGACCGACGGTGCTCGAGGCCGGGGCGAGTACGAAAGCGAATGGGAAGGCGTGCTTCGGAACATCGAGCGGCGCTACCGCGAGTCCACCAGCGACAGCGTCCGGGCAACGCTCGAAGAGTTCATGACCGAGCAGCCGTGTCAGACCTGCAAGGGAAAGCGGCTCCGGCCGGAGAGCCTTGCCGGTACTGGTGCACGGCACCAGCATCGGAGACGTGGTTGACCTGCCGATTCAGCGCGCCATCGAATTCTTCGAGAGCATCCCGCTGCGCGGTGTCGCGGGAGCCGCCGGAAATGGACGGGGAGGTCTGGATCCGGACATCGCGGGACCGATTCTCAAGGAAGTGATCGATCGGCTGCGGTTCCTTCGCGACGTGGGTCTCGATTACCTCACGCTGGGCCGAGGCGCCACCTCGCTCTCCGGCGGCGAGACCCAGCGAATCAGGCTGGCCACCCAAATCGGCTCTCGGCTGGTAGGGGTGCTCTACATCCTCGATGAGCCGAGCATCGGCCTGCACCAGCGGGATAACGAGAGGCTCCTCGACACGCTCAGAGGGCTGAGAGACCTGGGTAATACGGTGATCGTGGTGGAGCACGACCAGGACACCATCCAGTCGGCGGACCACGTGATCGATCTGGGGCCCCGGGCCGGCCGCTTCGGTGGAGAGGTGGTTGCCGAGGGAACGTTCGAAGACATCCGCAATCACCCCGAGTCGCTGACCGGCAGATATCTCCGCGACGAGCTTGCGGATTCCTGTCCCGCCCGGCCGGCGCGAGGCCCCAGCCCAGCATCGCCTCCGCATCGTGGGCGCCCGGGCGAACAACCTGAAGAACCTCACGGTCGACATTCCGCTCGGTCTCTTCGTGGCCGTTACCGGCGTTTCCGGCTCGGGGAAGTCCACCCTGGTCACCGACATTCTGTACCAGGCCCTGGCCCGTCACTTCTATCGAGCCAGAGTCGTCCCCGGCACCCACTCGAGGATCGAGGGGCTGGATCTGATCGATAAGGTGATCGACATCGATCAGAGCCCTATCGGACGCACACCGCGATCCAATCCTGCTACATACACCGGACTCTTCACGCCCATCCGGGAGCTGTTCACTCAGCTCCCGGATGCGAAGATGCGAGGATACGGACCGGGCCGCTTCTCCTTCAACGTGAAGGGCGGGCGATGCGAGGCTTGTCAGGGCGACGGGTTGGTCAAGATCGAGATGCACTTCCTGCCCGACGTCTACGTCCCCTGCGAGGTGTGCAAGGGACGGCGGTACAATCGGGAAACTCTGGAGGTGCGTTACAAGGGCCGGAGCATTGCCGACGTGCTCGATCTTACGGTTGAAGACGCGCTCGACTTCTTCAGCAGCCAGCGGCGCATTGCCGAGAAGCTGGAGCTGCTGAACGACGTCGGTCTGGGGTACATCCACCTGGGCCAGGCGGCAACGACCCTCTCCGGCGGGGAGGCGCAGCGGGTGAAGCTCGCCACCGAGCTGGCGAAGCGCGACACCGGGCGGACGCTGTACATCCTGGATGAGCCCACCACCGGCCTGCACTTCGAGGATGTACGACTGCTGCTGGATGTCCTGCACCGCCTGGTCGACAAAGGCAACAGTGTGGTGGTGATCGAGCACAATCTCGATGTGATCAAGACGGCCGACTGGATCATCGACCTGGGGCCCGAAGGCGGCGAGCGGGGCGGGGAAGTGGTGGCGGCCGGAACGCCGGAAGAAGTGGCGGAAGTGGAGCGAAGCTACACCGGCGGGTTTCTCAAGAATGCCTTGGAGCTAGCCAAAGCCAATCACCAGACACGAGCCGCGAGCCATGAGGGCGATGTGCGACCACCCTCGCTCGCGACTCGTGGCTCGTGACTCACGGCTACTTCTTCGTCGCTCCGAAACTCGGCGTTTTGGCCGCGGGATCGATCTTCATCCAGATCCACATACCCGACAGCCCATGTCCGGGCACCCCACAGAAAATGCGGTAGGTCCCCGAGGCGGGTACGGTGAACTTCATGTTGTCGGATCCCTCCTGAGGCAGACCTTCCAGGGCCTTGGTGGTGTAGGCCCGCGGGATTGCTGGGTCCACCGATTGGTTGGGAATAGCCCCTTCGCCCGGAATGACCTCAGCGCTATGAGGCGTTCCGTCCTTGTTGATGAAGTTGATCACTACGTTCGCGTTAGGGGGCAGGGTCAGGGTCCCGCCTCCGCTGGAGAAGCCGTTGAACGTGAAGGGGCCGGCCTGCAGCTCGAAGGTGGCCGTCTTGCTGCCGGCATCCCATTTCAGGAATTTGTCCTGGCCCGACGCCGCACTGGATCCCTGAGCCGAGCCGCCGGTATCCGCGGGAGCGGCCGATGGCGTGGCGGTATCGTTGGTGGCCGAGGCAGCAGTGTCGCGGGTGGCTGCCTTGGGAGAAGATGCCGTGGTGGACTTACGCCCGGGGTCGATCGAGGGCCGCACTCGACTCTTGGCCACTGGCGCCGGGGTCACTCCGGCACTTTGGGAACGCATTCCCGTAGTGGTGTCTGTGGTGGCCGAACTCTCGGCGGCAGCTGTGCCGGCCGCAGCGGTTTCGGGGGCGGCGGCCGTGGTCATCGCCATGGTGTCCCGGCTTGCTGCCCGATCAGCACTCGAGGAACACGCCGCCAGCACGAGACTGGCGACGCCCACCAGCGGGGCCACTCGAGTAATTCCAATTGATGCGCTCATGTGCCTCTCACTTCCCTGTGGTATAATGCGTCGTTGCGATTCCGTCGATCGCATGGTCCACCTTCACCCGTGGAATCTTCTGTGACACCTGTCACCCGATCCTTCCTGCTGCTGCTCTCGATTGCCGCTCCCCTTCGCGCGCAACAATCCGATTCCAGCCTGCTTTCGGTGCAGCGGATCTACGGCTCGCCCGAGTTCAAGAGCCAGTCCTTCGGGCCGGCCAAATGGCTGGGCGACGGCAGCTCCTACACTACGCTGGAGGAGGTCGAAGACGGCGGGCAGAACCTGGTGCGCTACGACACCGAGCGCGGCGCGCGGCAGGTGCTGCTGGTAGCCCGGCAGTTCATTCCCCAGGGTGACAGCATACCGCTTCGGGTGGAGGAGTACGCCTGGTCTCCCGACAACAAGATGCTCCTCATCTTCACCAACACCCAGCCGGTGTGGCGGCTCAACACCCGAGGCGACTACTGGGTGCTCGATCTCTCGAACGGACGGCTCACCCAGCTTGGGGGGAAGGATGCCAAGCCCTCCACGCTGATGTTCGCCAAGTTCTCACCCGACGGAAAGCGGGTGGGGTACGTGCGGGAGAATAACCTCTACGTCGAGGATCTGGCGACCGGCGCAATCACTCCCCTCACCACTGACGGCTCCCGGACGGTCATCAACGGAACCTTCGACTGGGTGTACGAAGAGGAGTTGATGAACTACTACGCCGATGGCTGGCGCTGGAGTCCGGACGGACGCAGCGTCGCCTATTGGCAGCTCAATGCGGATCAGGTCAAAGATTTCGATCTGATCAACAACACCGACTCGCTCTACTCCCGGGTGATACCGGTACAGTATCCCAAGGCGGGACAGGCCAACTCCGCGGCGCGGGTGGGCGTGGTCAGCGCCAGTGGCGGACCAACCCGGTGGCTGGAGATCCCGGGAGACCCGCGCAACCACTACATCGCCCGGATGGACTGGGCAGCGAGCCCCGGTGAGGTGGTGCTGCAGCGCCTCAACCGGCTGCAGAACACCAACGAGGTGATGCTGGGCGACGCCCAAACCGGTAAAGTGCGAACGGTGCTTACCGAGCGGGACAGCACATGGGTCGACCTGACGGATGACCTGGCCTGGCTCAACCAGGGCAAGAACTTCCTCTGGGTGAGCGAGCGCGATGGCTGGAATCACGTTTATGTGGTCTCACGCGATGGGAAGTCGGTCCGGCTGGTGACCCGGGGCGCCTATGATGTGTCCGAGGTACTCGGGGCGGATGACCGGGAGGGCTGGTTGTACTATCTGGCCTCGCCCGAGCAGCCCGCCCAGCGCTACCTCTTCCGTACTCGGCTCGATGGGAAGGGCCAACCGGAACGGCTGTCCCCCAAAAGCGAATCGGGAACTCACGAGTACGACCGGTCACCCAATTTTCGGTACGCCCTGGAGACCTACTCGAGCTTCGGCAATCCGCCTCTGATTCGGCTGGTGCGCCTGCCTTCTCATCAGGTGATTCGGACCCTGGTGGATAATGCTTTGCTGCGTAGGCGAGTGTCCGCGCTCAAGCGGGGGAAGGTGGAATTCTTCAGCATTCCGGCCGAAGACGGTGCCCGGATGCCCGCCTATATAATGAAACCGGCCGACTTCGACTCCACCCGGAAATATCCGCTGCTCTTCCACGTCTATGGCGGGCCTGGCTCCAGTACCGTGAACGACTCCTGGGGCGGGTACTACCTCTGGCACCTGTTGCTGACCCAGAAGGGTTACCTGGTAGTCAGCGTAGACAACCACGGAACGCCGGCGCCGTTAGGCCGGAAATGGCGCAAGGCGATTTACGGTCAGCTTGGGGTGGTGGAGACGCGGGACCAGGCCAGAGCGGCCCAGCTACTGGCGCAACGGCCTTACGTGGACACCGGACGTGTGGGGATCTGGGGCTGGAGCTACGGCGGGTTCATGAGCCTGAACGCGATCTTCCAACACCCGGACCTCTACCGCACGGCGGTTGTGGTGTCTCCGGTAACCCACTGGTCACTGTACGACAACGTCTATACCGAGCGGTTCAACGGGCTGCCGACCGACAACAAGGCGGGGTACGACCGTGGCTCGCCGCTCACGTACGTGAAGCGGGTTCCGAGGCAATCTGCTGCTGGTCCACGGCAGCGGCGACGATAATGTGCACTATCAGAACAGCGAGATGCTGATCAACGCGCTGGTGGCGGCCAACAAGCCTTTCACCATGATGGAATATCCCAACCGGACCCACTGTATCTGCCAGGGACGCAACACCCAGCTGCACCTGTTCGAGCTGATTACCCGCTATCTCGACCAGAACCTCAAGGGAGACACTTCGGCGCCCACTGCGCCGACGGAACGGGCCGCCAGCGGTACCCGCTAACCAGGTGCTCTCGCCTTCAGCTGCCCTCGGCCTTGATCTCTCCAAAGGCAGGACAATCAATGGAGAGCTGGATCGGTTTGCCTTTGGCGTCCTTGCCACTGAGCTCGAGCCGTCCGCCCGGTCCGCTGGGCAGGATAGTGACCGTTCCCTCACCCTTGTGCTTTCTTCCCGTCCCGGTCTCGATTCGGTGATCCCCTCCTTTGCTCTTGAGCTCGAAAGAGAGCTGGTCTGGTCCGCCGTCCTTCGGACGCAACAACCTCAGGTTGAGCTCCTTTACCGTTCCCTCATCCGAGCCCCGATACTCAACGGTCCAGAGTGAGGCGGACGTACCTCCCATGGACGCATCCGGAGCATGACCACAGGTCCCGCCACCGCTGACCTGGATAGGCTTCCCTGAGACCATTCCCGAAAGAGAAAGCGCGGACTCCGCCCCCAGCTTTCGAGCCTGCGGCGCCAGCGTTTGGTGCTGGGCCAACGCGTCTCGAGCCATGCCGGCCGAGAAGCCCAGGGTACAGATCAACAATGTGCGGATCATGAACGCTCCAAGTAGAGATCCAGCGCCGTAACCGGGCCAGGATCCTCATGGCGAGGCCCCGCCACGAGATCTAGATTATGAGTTCCAGCCAGAGGGGAGTCCAGATGACTTACGAGGATATCGTCGCCCTGCTGGGGTATGCCGGAGGGCACGAGCAGCTCGTGCGCATCATCACCCGGTCGCACACGGAGCTCGTGGGGATCCCCCTGAGTGTGGATACCCATGTCACCGCCCATGAAGTCTACCTCCGGCCCGCCGGAGATGACGAGACGGAGATCGCGGTCTCGCTGGCCGCGATCCAGGCAGTCGAACTGGTTTAAGCCTCTCGACGCGCTCACCCGCTAAAGATGCTCGTTTCGTTGTGAAACAACGAGGGGTGTCTGCCCGTACGAAGGACGGGAAGAGCCCCGGTCCCGAGCCAAGCGGAGGATTTACTTAGTGGAAGGCCTGTTTGCGATCACTTTTCTTGTTCGGAGGCGGAACCCTGTTCCTGCTTTCGATCAGTCCAGTCGGCAGAGCCTTTGCCGAACGGATCCGGGGGCGGGTTCCGCCCTCGCAGGACCCCGAGCTGCTGGCCGAAGTGGATGCTCTCCGGCAGGAAGTCGCCGAGCTGCACGAGCGGGTGGACTTCGCCGAACGGCTCCTGTCCAGCACCCATGACCGCCAGGAGCTGGGAAAGGGAGGAGGTGCCCGATGATCCTCCAAGGCGTGCCGCCGGTGCCGCCCACACCGCCCACTCCGCCGTTCGATCCCAACTTGATCTTCCTGAACGACGGTGGACCGCCCGTTGTGCTGCTCATCGTCATCGCCGCCCTGACGGCGGCGGTTATCATCCTCTGGCCGCTGATGCGTGCCTTTGCCCGGCGGTTGGAAGGGAAGGGTGGCGGCGACTCCGGCCCTCCGGGCGGACCTGGAGCAGATGCAGACGCGATTGGCCGAGGTGGATACCTTGCAGCACCGGGTCTCGGAGCTGGAGGAGCGAGTCGACTTCACCGAACGGCTGCTGGCCCAAGCCCACGATCCACAGGCCCGGGCCGTCCGGGGTGAGGTGCAGTGAACCCGTTGCGGAGAGCACAGCGATGATCACCCGGGAAGACATTCAATCATGGCTCGATCGTCTCGACGGGGGGAGCCTGATCGCCAAGGAGGTCGAGCCTAACCTGTGGCTCGCCCGAACCTCGGATGATGCGGAGGTGGTGGTCCACTACGCTCCACCGGTGGTGATTCTGCGGGTTCGGGTGATGGAGCTGCCCGCCAGCGAGCCCCGCCGGGGCGAGCTCTTCCGGCAGCTTCTGGAATACAATGCCCGCGAGCTGGTTCACGGGTCCTATGGTCTGGAGGGCGACCACGTGGTGCTCACCGATACCCTCGAGCTGGAGAACCTCGACTACAGCGAGTTCGAGGCGAGCTTCGACTCCATTACCCTGGCGTTGGCGTCGCATCTCGGCGCGCTCGCATCCTACCGCGAAAGGTGAAGCGTCATGGGAATCTTTGACCGTCTCTCCACCATGCTGCGGTCGAACATCAATGACCTCATCTCCCGGGCGGAAAATCCCGAGAAGATGCTGAATCAGCTCATCGTGGACATGAAGACCCAGCTGGCCAAGGCCAAGCAGCAGGTCGCCTCCGCAATCGCCGACGAGCGGAAGCTCCAGGCTGACGCCGAAGCCATGAAAAAGCAGGCGGATGACTGGGAGCGGCGGGCCATGATGGCGGTGCAGGAGGGCCGTGACGACCTGGCCAAGCAGGCGCTGGGCCGCTACAACGAGCAGCTCCAGGGCGCTCAGCAGCTGCAGGAGACCTGGATGCGGCACAAGGCGGAGACCGACCAGCTCAAGCTGTCGCTGCGCCAGCTCAACGACAAGATCGAAGAGGCCAAGCGGAAGAAGAACATCCTGGTCGCCCGGTCCAAGCGGGCCGAGGCCCAGCAGCGGATTCAGGAGACCATGTCGGGGCTGTCCGACAAGAGCGCCTTCGAGTCGTTCGAGCGCATGGCCGAGAAGATCGAGGCCACCGAGCGCAAGGCCCTCGCCGCCGCCGAGCTGAACGAGGAGGTCTCGGGAGACTTCCTGGCCCGCCAGTTCGAGTCGCTGGAGTACAAGGGCAGCTCCGACCAGCAGCTGCTCGAGCTGAAGACGAAGATGGGCCTGGTGGGCCCCGGCCGGGGCGCTGGATCGAAGCAGCTGGGCACCGGGCGAAACGACGTGCGTGATGCCGAGCTGATCGAGGAAGGGGACGAGGGGAAGGCGCGTTGATGGCACCGGCTGAAGCTGAACGACGGCGAGGGTTCCCACTCGGCTGGGTTCTCCTCGCCGTCATCGTTGTGGCCCTGCTGGTCCGCACGATCGATGTGCTGCTCATCGTATTCCTGGCCATCATCCTCGCGTCTACCTCGATGCGGTCTCCGGCTTCCTGCAGCGGCGGTCTGGGGTGCCCCGCGACGCTGGGGCTCGCCGCCGCCGTGGCGCTCACCATCGGTGCGCTCGTGGGCGTGGTGTTCCTCATCGTCCCTGCGGTGGCCTCCCAGGTGCAGGACCTCGTCGCCAACCTGCCGCAGTTCCTGGGCGAGCTGGACCAGAGCATCAACCGACTGTTCCGCAGCATTCCGGTGCTCCGCCGCGGCGTCAGCGAAGGCACCGGGCCCGGGCCTTCTGGCCACCTCGCTCAACGAGCTGGTGGGAGTGCTGCGCGGGGCGGTGGTGCCCTACCTCAAGGGAGGGATCGAGCTGATCATCGAGGTGGTCAGCGTCTTCGTGATGGCGCTCTACCTGGCGAGAACCCCCTCCATCTACGTGGAGGGACTGATTGCGCTGGTCCCACCGGAGCGCCGGCCGCTGGCCCGGGTCATCCTCTACGATCTCAAGCTGACCTTGCACGCCTGGGTGGTGGGGCAGCTCATCGCCATGCTCCTGCTGGCGGTCTTGACCACGCTCGGTCTCTGGCTGCTGGGAGTCCCCTACTTCCTGGCGTTCGGCGTCTTTGCCGGGATCGCGGCCATCGTGCCGTTCTTCGGCACCCTGTTCTCCACCTTGATTCCCGCTCTCTTCGCGCTCGGCGTAGCCGGCCTGGGCAAGGCAATCGCGGTGACGCTGCTCGGCGTCGGCGTGCACCTGATCGAGGCCAACTTCGTAGCGCCGGTCGTCATGGAGCGGCAGGTCAACCTGCCGCCGGTGATCACCATCGCCGGCGTGCTCCTGATCGGTAAGCTGTTCGGCCTCGCCGGCCTCATCGTGGCGGTGCCGATCCTCGCCTTCGTCATGGTGCTGATTCGGCACATTCTCATGGGCGAGGTCTACGGCGATCCTCTCAGCGAAGTGAAGCCGAGCGGCACGGTGCCGCCCGAAGCGGAACCCACCATCGCACCTCAGCCCGTCCCGTCCTGACCATGGCCCCTCCCCGATTTCTGATCATCGCCGACGGCGACTTCGCTCCCATGACCTCGAAGACCGCCAACTCGGTCATTCGCTACCTGCCCGACCGGACAGTTGCGGTGCTCGATCGGCAGCAGGCCGGCAAGACGGTGCAGCAGGTGCTGGGTTTCGGAGGCTCGATCCCGGTTGTGGGCTCGATGCGAGAGGGCTTGGCGCTCAAACCGGACGCGGTATTGATCGGGATCGCGCCTCAGGGCGGCCGGCTGCCGGAGGACTGGCGCGGCTGGCTGGCGGAGGCGCTGGACGCCGGCTGCGACCTCTGGAGCGGACTTCACACCTTCCTGTCAGACGATCCGGTGCTCGCGGCCAAGGCCAAGGCCGGTGGCCGAAGGATCTTCGACCTGAGAAAGCCGCCGGCCGACCTGCCGGTCGCCTCCGGCGCCGCCAAATCCGTCGAGCCCTATGTCGTGCTCACGGTGGGAACCGACTGCAACGTCGGCAAGATGACCGCCCAGCTGCAGCTCACGAAGCAACTCAATGCCTCCGGTCTGCGCACCCGGTTCGTGGCTACCGGCCAGACCGGAATCATGATCGAGGGATGGGGCATCGCGGTGGATGCGGTAATCGCTGACTTCGTGGCCGGCGCGGCGGAGCGGTTGGTGCTGCAGGGAAGCGAGGGAGCGGACGTGGTGCTGGTCGAGGGTCAGGGAAGCATCAACCACCCCGGCTACTCCGCGGTCACACTGGGTCTCCTGCACGGCTCCTGCCCCGACGGATTGATCCTGTGCCACCAGTCCAGCCGGGAGTTCATCGGCGACTACCGGCCGACAGCCTGGCTCAGGATACCGCCGCTGAAGGAGTACATCCGTCTCTATGAGACGATCGGATCCGCGGTACACCCGACCAAGGTCATCGGCATTTCGCTCAACACCTACGACATGACCGAGGATGCTGCCCGACGGGCTTGCGAGGACGCGAGTCGGGAAACCGGTTTGCCTGCTACCGACCCAGTGCGGTTCGATCCCAGTCCTTTGGTGGATGCGGTACGCCGGGGAAGGGACGGGTATCTGAGGGGGAGAAAGCAGGAAAAGACCGAGCGGATGGAGAAGGCCGGCAGGACCTGATCCACTATCCCGCGCTAAAACAGCTCTCTCGGCGGTGCATTGGTTATGGCGGCCGGAACTCAGGCCGCATTGTGCAGCATGTTCTCCGGCCCGCCCCTTCCGCTCCCCTCGGAATTTCCCCTCCTCCAGCTGATTCCCCTCATTAGCCACAGAACGCAAGTCGGTGCCTGGGTTCGTGGGGCCGGCGCGGCCCACCGTCTGACCATCATGGCAAAGGGTCGCTGCGCCCCGGTGCTCATCGGTGAAGATCTGGGCCGGCTGCTTCGCTGTTGCACCCACGTGGTGCTCCGCGCCGCCAATGGCCCGGTTGCAATGGCTGCCGAAGAGCTGATTCATTGGCGAGCGCTCCAGGTTGTTATCGCCACCCCGCATCTGCCCGGTCCAGATCTCCTGGATGACATCTTCCCCGGCGCCCAGCTGGAGCCCACGGGGTTCAGCGTGCCCACCGCCACTCGGTCTCCCGAGGAGGTCTTGTCGGAGTGCGTGCGGCAGGGAATCCCGGTGACGGAGAGCCGGGTGGTGTATCGACAGCACCCCTGACGCTCCGGTTGACGCCGTGCTGCCGCCGCCTCTACGTTGAGGCGAGCCGCTGCATGCCGCAGCGAGTCAACGTGCGCTGTCACCGGGAGTTAAGGTGGATCTGCTGGCCTCGTTCAACGACATCCTCGACCGCATCGCCGCCGCTCTTCAGATCGACGGCGAGTTCGTCATTCGGATGGCGGCCGGGTACTCGGCATCTGGCTGCTCGCCTGGTTGGCGCTTCGCGCGGTCAAGCTCGCCGCTCGGCGCATCGAGAAGTCGGTGGACGACGGCGACGATTCCGTCACTACCATCCGGGAAAAACGGGGTCGTACCGTAGCCCAGCTGCTCCGGAGCGTAGGCCGGGTGGCCATCGTCACCGTGGCGGTGCTCCTCACCTTCAATGCCTTCATCAACATCGCGCCAATCCTGGCCGGCGCCGGTATCCTGGGACTCGCCATCTCCTTCGGCGCTCAGAGCCTGGTCCGCGACATCATCTCCGGTTTCTTCATCCTGATGGAGAACCAGTTCGCCGTGGGCGATGTCATCGAGGCGGCGGGGAAAAACGGCGTGGTCGAGAAGATGACCCTCCGCGTGGTAGTACTCCGCGACCTCGAGGGGACCAGGCACGTCATCCCTAACGGCCAACTCACCGTGGTGAGCAACAAGACCCGGGATTGGTCCCGGGCAGTGGTGGACGTGTCCATACCCTACAGTGAAGACGTGGACCGGATCATCGGTGTGGTGCGGGACGAGACGGCCCAGTTCTGTACTGACTCCAAATGGTGCCTGCAGCTCGATGGGGCGGCCGAGGTGCTCGGCGTAGAATCGATGACGGACAACTCCGTGGTGATCCGAACCCTGCTCAAGACCCAGCCGGGCTCGCAGTGGAGCGTGGAACGCGAGTTCCGCCGCCGGCTCATCAATCGCTTTGCCCGCGAGTCGGTCGAGAGTCCGTTCCAGCAGCGCCGGGTGCACGTCACCATCAAGGGGGGAACCGACGGCGAGGCAATTGCGGCGGCTGCAAGCGGAGCTGCGGGCTGATGGCGCTCCGACTCTACAACACACTGAGCCGCCAACTCGAGCCATTCGAGCCGCTGCAGGCGCGGCCGAGTGTCGCTCTACACCTGTGGTCCCACGGTCTACAACTACGCCCACATCGGAAACTTCAGGACCTTCCTGTTCGAGGACCTGCTGCGGCGCTGGCTGGAGGCGAGCGGATACGACGTCTTTCACGTCATGAACATCACCGACGTGGACGACAAAACGATCAACGGTGCCAAACAGGCAGGGAAGCCGCTCCGGGAGTATGTCCGGCATTACATCGATGCGTTTCACGAGGATCGGCAGTACCTGCGGATCCAGGAGGCGTCGGCATACCCCCGAGCCACCGACTACATCCCTCAGATGATTGCGCTGGTCGAGGGGCTGCTGAAGAAGGGCATTGCATACAAGGGAGACGACGGCTCGGTCTATTTCTCCATCGCCCGGTTTCCTCAATACGGGAAGCTGTCGCGGATCGACATGCGCGAGCTCAAGACCGGCGCCAGCGAGCGGGTCAGCAGCGACGAATACGCCAAGGAAGATGCCCGCGACTTCGCCCTCTGGAAGGCGGCCAAGGCGGAGGACGAGCTGGTGGGCGCGGCCTGGGATGCGCCTTTCGGGCGAGGGCGGCCCGGCTGGCATCTCGAGTGCTCGGCCATGGCGCTTGCACTCCTGGATGGTCACTGGGGCACCGACGTGCTCGATATCCACGCCGGCGGGGTGGACCTGATCTTCCCCCATCACGAGGATGAGATCGCGCAAAGCTGCGCGTACACCGGGCAGGCTCTCTTTGCCCGGTACTGGCTCCACGGCGAGTTCCTCAACATCCGCGGCACCAAGATGTCGAAGCGCTTCGGCAACATCACCACCCCGCGCGATCTCCGGCAGGACGGCGTCGATGCCGGCGCCATCCGGTTGCTCATGTTTCAGACCCATTACCGGCAGAAGCTCGATTTGACGGACGAGGCGCTGGCGGGGGCGCAGGAGGCGTCGCGCAGGCTGGGCGAGTTTCAGAACCGGCTGCTGGGAAGCCAGG
The DNA here is from genome assembly GCA_963825815.1 of uncultured Gemmatimonadales bacterium. Classification (GTDB taxonomy): domain Bacteria; phylum Gemmatimonadota; class Gemmatimonadetes; order Gemmatimonadales; family GWC2-71-9; genus CAVVWJ01. The sequence continues at coordinate 112,487 of CAWGVB010000032.1, forward strand.
CCGGTCAGGATTCACCGCGGTTTGAGGCGGCGGCGGAGCGGTTGAGCCAGGACGTTGCGGCGGCCCTGGATGATGATCTCAATGCTCCCCGCGCGGTGGCCGCGGTGTTCGCCTATATGAATGAAGGGCACGCGGCCATGGACGCGGGCGATCGGCCCGGCCCGGCGGCCCTCGGTGCCTGGCGGAAGGTGGAGGGCGTGCTCGGCGTCACCAGTCAGGTGACCATCATGAAAGTTGAGGGCGACGAACCGGCGGACGAACCTCTGAGAGTTGGCGGAAACGCCCCCGGGCGAGGCGGCTGCGGCCGAGCGATGGGCTCTGGGCTGGGCCAAGAAGCGGAAGGAGCAGAAGACGGCTCGAAACTTCGCCGAAGCCGATCGGATCCGCGAGCTGCTCCGGGCAGCCGGCTGGGAGGTGCGAGACAAGCAGGATGGCTCGGTCGAGGTGGTCCGGATCAAGCGAGCGAGCTAACTTTCCGGAAGTCCGCTGACGTAGCTCAATTGGCAGAGCAGCTGATTTGTAATCAGCAGGTTAGGGGTTCGATTCCCCTCGTCAGCTCGTCGCTCAAAACATCGTGTTCTGATTGGCCGAGGTTTCCGGCACCGTCTGTAGCACGTCCCAGTGCTCGACAATCTTGCCATTGCGATCCAGCCGGAAGATGTCGATCCCGGCCCAATCCGGCCCGCCCGGCCATTCCTGACGGCAGTGCAACACCACGTAGTTTCCTTCGGCGATGACTCGCTGGAAGTGGACCCGCTTGCCGGGATACTCCCGGGCCATGCGCTCGAAATAGTCGATGAACGCGTCCTTGCCATCCGCGACCATTGGGTTGTGTTGGGTGTAGCTGTCCCCCACGTAGCGCCGAACCGCTTCGGCGGGCCGGCACTGGTTGAACATGAGATCGTAGAACTCGGTCACGGTTCGCTTGTTCTCTTCCAGCGTGCTCACCGGCCATCCTGGGCTCGAGATGGAAGCGAAACCCGCCAATGCCCAACCGGGTTCCCCTCCGGTGCCGCCAATTTGTACCCGCCCGACCCGGTCGCTGCCACCCGAATAACAGCAACCCCTTGCACTAGTTAGAGCCTGCCGTTACTCTAAGGGTCTGTCAAAATTTGGGCCCACTCACAACGACGATCGGACCCCGCTTCATGCCGGCGGGGTTCTGTATCAATAGGAAGTGGGAGATGGTTGGCGGTGGGGTGACCGAGTGGCTAATGGTAGCAGACTGTAAATCTGCCGGGCTAACGCCCTACGTAGGTTCGAATCCTACCCCCACCATGGCGGGCGGACAGACGGACGGGCGGACAGGCGGACTGATAGTCGAAGGAGCAACTGCGGACACAAGCGGAGCTACTGCAGTCGAGGGACATTTTGTCCGCCCGACCGCCAGTCCGTCTGTCCCGCCCGCGGGTGTAGCTCAGTTGGTAGAGCATCAGCCTTCCAAGCTGAGGGTCGCGGGTTCGAGTCCCGTCGCCCGCTTCGTCGCTCGCGTAGCTCAGTTGGTAGAGCGCATCCTTGGTAAGGATGAGGTCCGCGGTTCAATCCCGCGCGCGAGCTTGGTGGTACAGGAGTCGAGAGTCACGAGTCACGGGACCGACGAGACTCGCGACTCGCGACCAGCACTCAACCGGATACCAGGAACAAGGGCGACCATGGCCAAGGCCAAATTCGAGCGTACCAAGCCGCATGTGAACGTGGGGACGATCGGGCACGTGGACCACGGGAAGACGACGTTGACGGCGGCGATCACGGCGATCCAGGCGAAGAAGGGGCTGGCGCAGTTTACGGCCTACGACCAGATCGACAAGGCGCCGGAGGAGCGGGAGCGGGGGATCACGATCGCGACGGCGCACGTGGAGTACGAGTCGGCCAAGCGGCACTACGCGCACGTGGACTGTCCGGGGCACGCCGACTATGTGAAGAACATGATCACGGGGGCGGCGCAGATGGACGGGGCGATCCTGGTGGTGAGTGCGGCGGATGGGCCGATGCCGCAGACCCGGGAGCACATCCTGTTGGCCAAGCAGGTGAACGTGCCGTACATCGTGGTGTTCATGAACAAGGTGGACATGGTGGACGACCCGGAGCTGCTGGAGCTGGTGGAGCTGGAGGTGCGGGAGCTGTTGAGTAGCTATGACTTCCCGGGGGACGACACGCCGATCATCAAGGGCAGTGCGCTGCAGGCGCTGGAGAGCAAGGATCCCAACAGCGAGCAGGGGAAAGTGATCCAGGAGCTGCTGGATGCGCTGGACAGCTACATCCCGCAGCCCAAGCGGGAGATGGACAAGCCGTTCCTGATGCCGGTGGAGGACGTGTTCTCGATTACGGGCCGGGGGACGGTGGCGACGGGGCGGATCGAGCGGGGGGTGGTCAAGGTGGGGGAGGAGGTGGCGCTGGTGGGGTTTGGGGCGACCAAGAAGACGGTGGTGACGGGGGTGGAGATGTTCCGCAAGCTGCTGGACCAGGGGGAGGCGGGGGACAACGTGGGGCTGCTGCTGCGGGGGATCGAGAAGAACGAGATCGAGCGGGGGATGGTGCTGGCGAAGCCGGGGAGCATCACGCCGCACCTCCAGTTCGAGGCCGAGGTGTACGTGCTGACGAAGGAGGAGGGGGGTCGGCACACGCCGTTCTTCAAGGGGTACCGGCCGCAGTTTTTCTTCCGGACGACGGACGTGACGGGGAGTGTGGAGCTGCCGGGCGGGGTGGAGATGGTGATGCCGGGGGACAACGTGCAGATGACGATCGAGCTGATCACGCCGATCGCGATGGACGAGGGGCTGCGGTTTGCGATCCGCGAAGGCGGCCGGACGGTGGGCGCCGGGCGTCGTGACCAAGATTCTGAAGTAGCGGTAGAAAAGAGCGGAGAAAGAAGCGGTAACTACCGCTCATACCGCTATTACCGCTAAAGGAAGAGCATGCCGAGAGACAAAATCATCCTCGAATGCACCGAGTGCAAAAACCGCAACTTCTTTGCCGATAAGAACAAGCGGAAGCACCCGGAGCGCGTTGAACGGCGGAAGTATTGCCCCCGGTGCGACACTCACCGGGTGCACAAGGAGTCCAAGTAAACGTGGACACGCGCAGTCAGCACGCGGTCCAACAGGCTGATCGGGTGGGTGCCACGCACGGCGGGCTTCCTCCGCGCCGTTCGCGAGGAGCTCCGGAAGGTCACCTGGCCAACTCGGCCCGAGCTGGTCAAGGCCACCCGGATGATCATCGTGCTCTCGATCGTGTTGGGACTCACGATCGGGCTGATGGACTACGTGCTCCAGCTGATTCTCGTTGAGGGAGTGGCAAGGCTTGCGAGGTAGCCGCCAGCCGTCGAGTCCCGAGCCGCCAGAAAAGGCCTGTAAGACCGGTCTGGCGACTGACGACTGCGGACTAGGGACTGATTAGATGGAATACCGCTGGTACGCGATCCAGACGACGGCCGGGCACGAGAACAAGGTGCGCGGCCTGCTGCAGCGGCGGATCGAGGAGGACCCTCGTCCGGCCGAGACAAAGCTCATCCGCCAGGCGCTGGTCCCGGTCCAGGAAGTGATCGAGATCAAGAACGGCAAGAAGGTCAACGTCGAGCGGAAGCTGTATCCCGGCTACGTGCTGGTCGAGATGGCCATGAGCCAGGAAGCGCTGCACGTGGTGAACAGCATTCAGGGCGTGATCAAGTTCGTGGGCACCGGCAAGATGCCCCAGCCGCTCCGGCAGGACGAGGTCAACCGCCTCCTCGGCATCGCCGAGGCGGTGGCGGAGGCAGAGCCGAAGGAAGAGATCCCGTTCCTGATCGGTCAGGTGGTCGAGATCACCGAGGGGCCGTTCTCCGACTTCAGCGGCACGGTGGAAGAGGTGCTGGCGGACAAGGGGAAGGTCCGGGTGTCGGTGAGCCTGTTCGGACGGCCCACGGCGGTCGAGCTGGACTATTTGCAGTTGAGGGGGCACTAGAGCGGTCGGGCGGACGTCGCGGGCGGTCAGAACTCGGTCCGGACGCCGACCGCCTGACCGGCAGACCGCCCGTCGATCCCGCCACCGCGCGGGTCATCGCGGGAGTCGCCCTGACGGGCAGACGCTAAGGAGATAGGATGGCCAAGAAGATCAACGCAGTGGTCAAGCTGCAGTGCCCTGCGGGGGCGGCCACGCCGGCCCCGCCGGTCGGCACCGCGCTGGGTCCCCACGGCGTCAACATCATGGAGTTCGTGCAAGCAGTTCAACGCGCGGACCCAGAGCCAGAGCGGGATGGTCATCCCGGTCGTGGTCACGATCTTCGCCGATCGGACCTTCACCTTCATCACCAAGACCCCGCCGGCCCCGAACCTCCTGCTGAAGGAGGCCGGGATCGAGAAGGGGAGCGGCCAGCCCAACCGGACCAAGGTCGGCCGGGTCACCCGGGCGCAGGTCAGGAAGATCGCCGAGATCAAGATGGCCGATCTCAACGCGACCGACCTGGACAGCGCCATGCGGATGGTCGCCGGCACGGCCCGCTCGATGGGTCTGGAGGTGGTGGACTGATGGCCGCCCGGGGCAAGAAGTTCCGCGCGGCCGTGGCCAAGGTGGACCGGACCCGGCAGTATCCGATCCCCGACGCGGTCGAGCTGGTGAAGGACTCGTCCTTCGCCAAGTTCGACGAGACGGTGGACGTGGCCGTGCAACCTGGGCGTCGATCCCGCGCCACGCCGATCAGGTGGTCCGGGGAACGGTGGTGCTGCCCCATGGAACCGGGAAGTCGGTTCGCGTGCTAGTGATAACCCAGGGCGACCGGGTGCGGGAGGCCGAGGCCGCCGGCGCCGATTTCGTGGGCATCGAGTACATCCAGAAGATCAAGGACGGCTGGCTGGACTGCGACGTCATCGTCGCCACGCCGGACGTCATGGGCCAGCTCGGGGCCGCTCGGCCGGGTGCTCGGTCCGCGCGGCCTGATGCCGAACCCCAAGGCCGGCACGGTCACCATGGACGTCGGCCAAGGCCGTCCGCGAGATCAAGGCCGGCAAGATCGAGTTCCGGGTCGACAAGAGCGGCAACGTGCACGCGCCGGTCGGCAAGGTGTCGTTCAGCCAGCGACCAGCTCGCCGACAACGTGCAGGCGTTCATGGACACCATCGTCCGGGCCAAGCCGGCAGCGGCCAAGGGCATCTACATCCGCTCGGCCACGGTCTCCAGCACCATGGGCCCGGGCGTGCGGCTCGAGACGGCGGGGTACCGATGAACAAGACCGAGCGGCAGGAGACGGTGGAGAGCCTGACCGAGCAGCTCAGGGCCTCGCCCAACCTCTACGTCACCGACTTCACGCGGCCTCAACGTGCTGCGGATGACGGAGTTCCGCCGCCGGCTCCGGGCGGCGGGCGTGAGCTACGTGGTGGTCAAGAACACCCTGGCCCAGCGCGCCCTGGCGGCCAACTCGGTCGCCGGGCTGGACGACCATCTGGCCGGCCCCACCGGGCTGGTGCTGGCGGGCAAGGATCCGGTGGCGCGCGGCCAAGGTGCTGACCGACTTCGCCAGGGAGTTCGAGAAGCCGGCGATCAAGGTCGGCCTGGTGGACGGCAGGCCGGTCACGCCGGTCAGGTCAAGCGGCTGGCGAGCTTGCCGTCGCGGGAGGTGCTGCTGTCGCAGCTGGCCGGTGCCATCCAGGCGCCGATGGCCCAGCTCGCCGGCGTCCTGAACGGGATGCTGTATCAGTTGGTCGGCGCCCTCGAGGCGCTTCGCGCACAGCGTTCGTAACGAATCACCGGACGGAGAGAGACAAACGATGCCCACCACCACGCTGAGTAACGAAGAGATCCTCGAGGCGATCGGCAACAAGACCGTTGTCGAGCTGGCCGAGCTGATCGAGGCGTTCAAGACCAAGTTCAACGTCACGATCGCGGCGGCCGCGGCGGCTCCGGCGGCCGGCGGCGGCGGCGGTGGCGCGGCTCCGGCGGCGCCGGTCGAAGAGAAGACCGAGTGGACCGTCGTCCTCAAGGAGGGCGGCGCCAAGAAGATCCAGGTCATCAAGGTGGTCCGCGAGATCACCAGCCTGGGTCTGAAGGAAGCCAAGGATGCGGTGGACAACGTCCCCAGCAACATCAAGGAAGGCGTGTCCAAGGCGGAGGCCGAGGAAATCAAGAAGAAGCTGGAAGAGCAGGGCGCGGTCGTCGAGCTGAAGTAGGGCGCAGCCCTATCCTGAGCCGGACCCGAGCCCGCAGGGCTCGGACGGCGAAGGATCTCTCGGGCTTTCACCCTATTTCAGTGAGACGAATGCACGCTCGAAGCTCTGTACTGTTCCTGACTTCCCGAGCCCCGTAGCCACCCCGCTTCGGCGCGGGATCCGCGCTGGGGCCATTTGTGTTGCGTGAGAGTGAGTGACTGATGCCTCAGACCCGATCGGTAATCACGTTCAGCAAGCGGGAGGGCGGCATGCCGATGCCGCACCTCCTCGACATCCAGACCGCCGCGTTCCAGACGCTGCTCGTCCCGGACGACGTCCATGGCGCGCGCCAGGACGTCTCGCTGGAGCGCGTCTTCCGGGACCTGTTCCCGATCACCGACGTCAACGAGAAGTACAAGCTGGAGTTCCTGGGCTACGCCCTGGGCGAGGCCAAGTACTCGGTCGAGGAGTGCATCGAGCGCGACATGACCTACGCCGCGCCGCTCAAGGCCAAGCTGCGCCTCGACGTCTACGAGGAGGTCGAGGGCCAGAAGCGGCTCAAGAACGCGATCGAGAAGGAGGTCTACCTGGGCGAGCTGCCCATCATGACGCCGCTCGGCACGTTCGTGATCAACGGCGCCGAGCGCGTCGTGGTGAGCCAGCTGCACCGCTCGCCGGGCGTGGTGTTCGAGGAGGACACCCACCCCAACGGCCAGCGGCTCTTCTCGGCGCGGATCATCCCGTTCCGGGGCTCGTGGGTCGAGTTCACGATCGACATCCACGACGTGATCTACGTCCACATCGACAAGAAGAAGAAGTTCCCGGCCACGGCGCTGCTGCGCGCCTTCGGCCACGGGAACAACGCCGACATCCTGAAGCTCTTCTTCGCGACCAAGGAGCTGAACATCACCGGCAAGCTGGAGGGCCGGCAGGAGAAGCGCGAGGTGATCGGCTCGCTGCTCGCCGCGGACGTGCGCCAATCCGGAGGATCGGGCGGGCGAGCCGCTGGGCGTGGTGGGTGACGAGCTCACCCAGGAGCGGCTCAACGAGATGCGGCACAAGGGCGTGAAGACGGTGACGGTGTTCGCCGGCTACACCACCCTCGACGTGCGGGAGGAGGAGCAGCCGACCACCACCCGCGACCGGCAGAACCACGTGCTGGCCTTCGACGCGGCCGATCCGGAGACCGGCGAAGTGGTGGCCGAGGCCGGCGCCGAGCTGACCGACACGCTCCGGAAGAAGCTGATCAAGGCGGGGGTGCACAAGGTCGAGGTGCTGCTGCCGGCCGGGCGCTCCGAGTCGCCGCTGATCAAGAACACGCTGGCCAAGGACCCGACCCACAGCGAGGCCGAGGCCCTGGAGCAGATCTACGCCCTGCTCCGGCCGGGCGACGCGCCCAACCTGGAGACCGCGCGGCAGCAGCTCCAGAAGCTGTTCTTCAACCCCAAGCGCTACGACCTGGGCCGGGTGGGCCGCTACAAGATCAACCAGCGGCTCAAGCTGAAGACCGATCCGAACCACACGGTCCTGACCGAGGACGACTTCGTCGCGATCATCCGCTACCTGATCGACCTGCACGACGGCCGCGGCTTCACCGACGACATCGACCACCTGGGCAACCGCCGGATCCGGTCGGTGGGCGAGCTGATCGCCAACCAGTTCTCGGTCGGCCTCTCCCGCATGGCGCGGCTGGTCAAGGAGCGGATGAGCATCAACTCCGACCCGGAGAAGATCTCGCTCGACGACCTGGTCAACGCCCGGACGGTGAGCGCCGTCATCCAGGCGTTCTTCGGGTCGTCGCAGCTGTCGCAGTTCATGGACCAGACCAACCCGCTGGCCGAGCTGACCAACAAGCGCCGGCTCTCGGCGCTGGGTCCGGGCGGCCTCACCCGGGAGCGCGCCGGCTTCGAGGTCCGCGACGTGCACTACTCGCAGTACGGCCGGATGTGCCCGATCGAGACGCCGGAAGGTCCGAACATCGGCCTGATCACCAGCCTCTCGACCTACGCCCGGATCAACGACCTCGGCTTCATCGAGACGCCGTACCGGGTGGTGAAGAACGGCAAGGTGACCGACGAGATCCGCTGGCTCGTCGGCCAGCGACGAGGAGGACTACACCGTCGCCCAGGCCAACGCGCTGCTCAACCCGGACGGCACCTTCGCCGAGCAGCTGGTGCTCTGCCGCAAGGGCGACGACTACCCGCTGCTCCCGCCGGACCGGATCGACTTCATGGACGTGGCGCCGGAGCAGCTGGTCTCCATCGCCGCGGCGCTGATTCCGTTCCTGGAGCACGACGACGCCAACCGCGCGCTGATGGGCTCCAACATGCAGCGGCAGAGCGTGCCGCTCCTCTTCCCCCAGGCGCCGCTGGTCGGCACCGGGCTGGAGGAGAAGGTGGCGCGGGACTCCGGCGCGGTCATCATCGCCCGCCGGGCCGGTACGGTCACCCGGGTCACCGCCGACGAGATCATCGTCGACGCCGGCACCAACGGCAACGGCACCGTGGGCGACACGCCGCTGGCGCGGCTGCACCAGCACGACCGCTACCGGGTGAAGAAGTTCTGGCGCACCAACCAGGACACCGCCATCAACCAGCGGCCCCTGGTGCAGCTGGGCCAGCAGGTCGGGGCCGGGCGAGATCATCGCCGACGGCGCCGCCACCGAGGGCGGCGAGCTGGCGCTGGGCAGCAACGTGCTGGTGGCGTTCATGCCCTGGTACGGGCACAACTTCGAGGACGCCATCGTGCTGAGCGAGCGGCTGGTGAAGGACGACGTCTACTCGTCGATCCACATCCAGGAGCTCGAGCTGCACGTCCGCGACACCAAGCGGGGCCAGGAGGAGATCACCCGCGAAATCCCCAACGTCTCCGACGAGAGCGTGGTGGACCTCGACGAGCGGGGCATCGTCCGGATCGGCGCGCACGTGAAGCCGGGCGACATCCTGGTCGGCAAGATCACGCCCAAGGGCGAGACCGAGCTGTCGCCGGAAGAGAAGCTGCTCACCGCGATCTTCGGCGAGAAGGCCAAGGACGTGAAGGACAGCTCGCTCAAGGTGCCGCCCGGCATGGCCGGCGTGGTCATCGACGTGAAGATCTTCAGCCGGATCGAGGATCAGGTCGTCGAGAAGGACCGGGGCGAGCGGATCGGCGAGGTGCGCCGGATCGAGAACGACGAGAAGGCCCGGATCAGCGCGGTCATGCTGGACGAGCTCACGCCACCTGCTCGACGGGCCAGGAAGTGGCGCTCATGCTCAAGGCCGGCACGGTGGAGGAGTACCTCCCGGCCGGCACCAAGCTCACGCGCGGCGCCGCTGCAGGACCTCGACCTGGGCGACGTGGACCTCAAGACGCTCCGGGTGGCCAACAAGGCCGCCAACGAGCGGATCCGCGCCGCCATCGACATGGCCGCGCGGGAGCGGGCCAAGGTCGAGGAGAAGGCGGAAGACCAGATCGACAAGATCCTCCAGCCGGACGAGCTGCCTCCGGGCGTCATCCAGCTGGTGAAGGTGTACATCGCCGAGAAGCGGAAGATCTCGGTGGGCGACAAGATGGCGGGCCGGCACGGCAACAAGGGCATCGTCGCCCGGATCGTGCCGGAGGAGGACATGCCGTTCCTGCCGGACGGCACGCCGGTGGACATCGTGCTCAACCCGCTCGGCGTGCCGAGCCGGATGAACGTGGGCCAGATCCTGGAGACCCACCTCGGGTGGGCCGCCCGGATCCTGGGCTTCGAGGCCAAGACGCCGGTCTTCCGGGGCGCCGACGAGGCCGAGATCGGCGTGCTGCTCCGGCTGGCCGGGTTCCGCTGGGCGGCGGAAGGGCTCCGGCTCCGGAGCCGGCCGCCGGAGCTGGCGCCGCAGGCGATCACCCGGATGGTGCAGGACCTGAAGAAGGTGGCGCCGAACGGCGAGCGCACCACGCTGCTGGAGGCGGGCATCGGCGATGCTCGGCGCGCGGAGCGCATCGCAGGAGACCCGGGAGCTGTTCCAGGCGGTCCGCGACTTCCTGGTCGACGCGGCCAAGGAGCTGGCGGAGCGGGAGCTGGCGCAGCGCCGGCAGGAGGTGGAGTTCCACCGGTCGCAGGCCGAGGGGAACGGAGCCGGGCGAGGACGAGAAGGCGTTCGGCAAGGCGCTCCGGGACGCAGAGAAGGCGGCGGGGCAGTCTCCCGCCGAGGTGCTGGAGGCGGCCGGAATGCCGGCGCTGGCCGGGCTGCTCGGCCCCAAGGCCGAGGCCGACGTCGATGCGCGCCGCCGACGAGCTGCTTCGCGCGGCCGGGCTCACCCCGGCGGGCAAGGCGCGGCTGCGGGACGGCCGGACCGGCCAGCAGTTCGAGGGCGAGGTCACGGTCGGCTCGATCTACATGCTGAAGCTGAGCCACCTGGTGGACGACAAGATCCACGCCCGCTCGATCGGCCCGTACTCGCTGGTCACCCAGCAGCCGCTCGCCGGCAAGGCGCAGTTCGGCGGCCAGCGGTTCGGCGAGATGGAAGTGTGGGCGCTCGAGGCGTACGGCGCGGCCCACGTGCTGCAGGAAATGCTCACGGTGAAGTCGGACGACGTGAACGGCCGCAGCAAGGTGTACGAGGCGATCGTGAAGGGGCAGAACCTGCCGGAGCCCGGCATCCCGGAGTCGTTCAACGTGCTGGTGAAGGAACTGCAGGCGCTCGGTCTCAAGGTCACGCTCGGGACCACCGAAGCCGGCGACGAATAGAGGACTCATGATTGATTTTCGCAGCGGTCGCGAGCCCAAGAGCTCGAGCTTCGACTACATCAGCATCCGCATCGCCGCGCCCGGAGGAGATCCGGGGCCCGCGCGATCCCAAGGAGCGCGAGCGCCTGGAGCTCCAGGGGCAGCGCACCTGGTGGTCGTGGGGCGAGGTCACCAAGCCGGAGACGATCAACTACCGGTCGTTCAAGCCGGAGAAGGACGGTCTCTTCTGCGAGCGGATCTTCGGTCCGGTCAAGGACTGGGAGTGCCACTGCGGCAAGTACAAGCGGATCCGCTATCGCGGCGTGATCTGCGACCGCTGCGGCGTCGAGGTGACGCTGAGCAAGGTCCGGCGCGAGCGCATGGGCCACATCGAGCTCAGCGTGCCGGTGGCGCACATCTGGTTCTTCAAGACGCTGCCGCAGCCCGATGGGGAACCTGATCAACATCACGCTGCGCGACCTCGAGCGGGTGATCTACTACTCGAGCTACATCGTCATCGAGCCGGGCAAGCAGGAGGTCGAGGAGAACCAGCTGCTCGACGAGGACGAGTACCTCACCCTCCGGGCCAAGGCCCGGGAGGAGGGGGACAGCGGCGTTCCGGGCCGACATCGGCGCGCCCGCGGTGCGCGAGCTGCTGGGCCGGCTCGACATCCGGCAGCTGGCCGACGAGCTGCGCTCGGGCGTGGCCACCGAGACCAGCCAGCACCGCAAGAAGCAGATGCTCAAGCGGCTCAAGATCGTGGACGCGTTCCTCTCCTCGGGCGACTCGGGCGACCTGGCCAACGATCCGGCCTGGATGATCCTGGACGTGATCCCGGTCATTCCGCCCGACCTGCGGCCGCTGGTGCCGCTGGACGGCGGACGCTTCGCCACCTCCGACCTGAACGACCTGTATCGGCGGGTGATCAACCGGAACAACCGGCTCACCAAGCTGATCCAGCACAAGGCGCCGGAGGTCATCCTCCGGAACGAGAAGCGCATGCTGCAGGAGGCGGTGGACGCGCTGTTCGACAACGGCCGCCGCTCCAAGGCCATCCGGGGCCGGGGCAAGCGTCCGCTCAAGAGCCTCTCGGACATGCTCAAGGGCAAGCAGGGCCGCTTCCGGCAGAACCTGCTGGGCAAGCGGGTGGACTACTCCGGCCGCTCGGTCATCGTGGTGGGCCCGGAGCTCCGGCTGCACCAGTGCGGCCTGCCCAAGGCGATGGCGGTCGAGCTGTTCAAGCCGTTCATCATCCACAAGCTGGTGGAGAAGGGCATCGCCGAGACGGTCAAGCGGGCCAAGAAGATCGTGGAGCGGGAGAGCCCCGAGGTGTACGAGATCCTGGAGGAGATCATTCAGGACCACCCGGTGCTGCTCAACCGCGCGCCGACGCTGCACCGTCTGGGCATCCAGGCGTTCGAGCCGGTGCTGGTCGAGGGCAAGGCCATCCGGATCCACCCGCTGGTCTGCGCCGCGTTCAACGCCGACTTCGACGGCGACCAGATGGCGGTGCACGTGCCGCTGTCGTTCGAGGCGCAGCTGGAGGCGCGCCTCCTGATGATCTCGTCGAACAACGTGCTCAAGCCGTCGGACGGACGTCCGGTGGCGGAGCCGTCGCAGGACATGGTGCTGGGCAGCTACTTCCTGACCAAGCTGCCGGCCGGCTTCGAGGAGGAGCTGCGCAAGGCCGGTGCGGGCAAGAGCGAGGAGACCAGGGCGCGGCTGTGGAAGGACTGCAAGTACTTCGGCAGCCTGGCCGAGCTGGAGATGGCGCTGCTCAACGGGAGCGTCGGCTACCACACGGCCATCTGCTTCTGGTACATCCCGCCCCGCGAGTCGGAGCGAGGCAACGCCGCGGTGGCTCCGGACCACGGTGGGCCGGGTGCTGTTCAACAGCATCCTGCCGCGGACGGTCGTGGCCGAGCTGGGCTTCCGGGACGAGCTGATGAAGAAGAAGAACCTGTCGGAGCTGGTGCTGCAGAGCTACCGCCGGGCGGGCCTGGCCGATACGGTCACCTTCCTCGACCGGCTCAAGGAGTTCGGCTTCCGCTTCGCCACCATGGGCGGCGTCTCGATCGGCATCGAGGACCTGGAGATTCCGGCCGAGAAGGCGGAGCTGCTGACCGAGGCCGATGCCCGGGTCAAGCGGTTCCAGCGGGCGTACAACACCGGCCAGATCACCTTCGGCGAGCGGTACAACAAGGTGATCGACGCCTGGACCCACGCCAACAACGACGTGGCCGAGGCGATGATCAACTCGATGCGGGTCTGCCGCGGCGGGTTCAACCCGGTGTTCATGATGTTCGACTCCGGCTCCCGCGGCAGCCGGGACCAGATCCGGCAGCTCGCCGGCATGCGCGGCCTGATGGCCAAGCCGCAGAAGAAGCTCACCGGCGGCATCGGCGAGATCATCGAGAGCCCGATCAAGTCGAACTTCCGCGAGGGGCTCACCGTGCTCGAGTACTTCATCTCGACCCACGGCGCCCGGAAGGGTCTGGCCGACACGGCGCTCAAGACGGCCGACGCCGGCTACCTGACCCGCCGGCTGGTGGACGTGGCGCAGGACGTGACCGATCACCGAGGAGGACTGCGGGACGATTCTCGGGCCTCGAGATCGCGGCGCTCAAGGAGGGCGAGGACATCATCGAGCCGCTCCGCGAGCGCATTCTCGGCAGCGTGGCGAGCGAGGACGTGTTCGATCCGCACGAGCTGGACGAGGACGGCGATCCCAAGCTCCTGGTCGAGGCCGGCAAGCTGATCGACGAGGACATCTCCAACGCGATCGACGACGCCGGGATCGAGAAGGTCAAGATCCGCTCGGTCCTCACCTGCGAGGCCCGGCGCGGCATCTGCCGGATGTGCTACGGCCGCAACCTGGCCACCATGGACATGGTGGACATGGGCGAGGCGGTCGGCATCCTGGCCGCGCAGTCCATCGGCGAGCCGGGCACCCAGCTCACGCTGCGGACCTTCCACATCGGCGGCACCTCGAGCCGCATCGCGGAAGAGGCGGAGCGGCGGGCCCGGTCGGACGGCAAGGTGAAGTACACCGACGGGCTGGAGTGGGCCGACGTGCCGGTCGAGTACGAGGACGGCACCAAGGGCAACGATCCGGGTCGTGCTCACCCGCGAGGACGAGTCGGCGTCGGACGAGAGCAAGGAAGGCATCCTGGTGGTGGATCCCAAGGACCCGAAGCGGGTGCTCAACCGCTATCCGGTTCCGGAGGGCGCGCTCCTGCAGGTCAAGGAGGGCGAGATGGTCACCAAGGGCGACAACGAGCGCCGGGCCACGATCCTCTACACCTGGGACCCGTACAACGACCCGAGCATCATCAAGGCCGACGGCGAGCTCCGGTGGAAGGACCTGGTGCCGGGCGTCACGCTCCGCGAGGAGCTGGACGAGGGCACCGGCCTCCGGAGCCTGGTGGTCATGGCCGATCCGGACCGCGAGCTCCATCCGAGCGTGCTGGTGTACATGCCGAACCGGAAGGACCCGCAGGAGTACACCCTGGCGGAGGGGAGCCGCGTCATCCTGGGCTCGCCCACCGACCCGGTTACCCGGGCGATGGACATCCCCGACGCCGCCAACCCGTGGAGCACCAAGTTCCACGTGGAGGAGCGGCCGATCAACGAGGCGTGGCCGAGCAAGACCAAGAAGGAGAGCAAGGACAAGACGGTCTTCCTCAGCGCGCCGGTCAAGGTGACCAAGGGCATCACGGTCACCAAGATCCCGCGGCAGGCGTACAAGACCCGCGACATCACGGGCGGTCTGCCGCGCATCGCGGAGCTGTTCGAGGCCCGGCGGCCGAAGGATCCGGCCACGATCTCCGAGGTCGACGGCGTGGTGAAGTTCGGCGAGATCAAGCGCGGCAAGCGCGAGATCTACGTCTACCCCGAGACGCCGGCCGGCGCAGGCGGACGAGGCCGAGCCGCAGCTGTACGAGGTTCCGGCCGGCAAGCACCTCCGGGTGCACGAGGGCGACCGGGTGCGGGCCGGCGACCGGCTGACCGAGGGTCCGGTGAACCCGCACGACATCCTGCTGATCAAGGGTCCGCGCGCGGTGCAGGAGTACCTGCTCAACGAGGTGCAGGAGGTCTACCGGCTGCAGGGCGTGCGCATCAGCGACAAGCACATCGGCGTGATCGTGCGCCAGATGCTGCAGAAGGTGCGCGTGACCGAGCCGGGCGACACCGACTTCCTCGAGGGCGAGACGGTGGATCGGCTCACCTTCCGCGACGAGAACGAGCGCGTCGTGAAGCGGAAGGGCACGCCGGCGCAGGCCGAGCCGGTGCTGCTGGGCATCACCAAGGCGAGTCTCACGACCCAGTCGTTCATCTCGGCGGCGTCGTTCCAGGAGACCACGCGGGTGCTGACCGATGCGGCCATCCGCGGGGCCAAGGACGATCTCCTGGGCCTCAAGGAGAACATCATCATCGGCCACCTGATCCCGGCGGGCAGCGGCATCTACCGCTACGCCGAGATCGACATCGAGCCGCCGGCGGGCTACGAGCCGCCGCCGCCGCGGATCGAGGAGGTGCCGGCCGTCGCAGCACCGCAGCTCACCGCGGCCGGGTTGTTGGCGGACGAG
>CAWGVB010000033.1:0-18815 GCA_963825815.1 uncultured Gemmatimonadales bacterium
CTTCCCCGCTTCCCAGCTTCTATCACTGAATGCTGTAATTCGAGCGCGCGATGGGATTCTCCACGAACAGCTGCACGATCTGTCCTGCCTGCACGGTCAAAAGATCGCTGGTGTAGCGGGTATCGTCGCCGATCGGCTCGGCAATCAAACGGATCGCTCCGCCCTGTCCCAGCAGGTAGAGCGGCAGCTCCATTGTTTTGGAACTGGAGGCGTTGACCATCGCGATGCGATCGGCCTGGCCGTCGTGCTGGAGGAAGATGTTGACGTCCAGCAAATGTCGGTTGGTGAGGACCAGCGCAAAGCCGCCTGCGTTCGGTTGCGGCTCGGGGTCCATGTTCTCCCTCGGTGCCGAGCACGCGAGGGCAACCGCCAGGCCTATTAAAGAACAATCGTCGAGGCTTCCCCGCTTCCCCGCCTTCCCGCTTCCCCGCCGTTTTCACGCTGACCGTCCCAGGAGTTTCCGGACGTCGTCCCGATAGCCTCGGGTCGAAGGTCAAAACGGGTGCCGTCGGTCAGGATCAACACGTAGTCGCCCTGAAACCAGGGCTGAATCTCCTGGATCCGATCGACGTTGACGATGGCCGAGCGGCTGATTCGCAGAAAACGGACGGCATCCAGCTCCTGCTCCAGCTCCGCCATGCTTTCCCGCAGCGCGTGAACCGTGCGACCCACGTGCAGATGGACGAACTTTCCTGCCGCTTCGACCCAGTCCACCGTGTCGGTTCGGAGGAAGAACGCGCGCTCTGGCGTGCGAACTACCAGCCGGTCGCGCCCGCGGCCCCGTTCCCGGGCGCTCAGTTCCTCCAGCAGCATGAGAATGCGCCGGGTCGCGTTGACCTGGGGCGGCCTGCCTTCCGACGACATTGCCCGTCCCAAGGCGTCGCGCAAGCGCTCCTGATCCACCGGCTTCAGCAGGTAGTCGAAGGCGTGGACATCGAAGGCCCGGACCGCGTACTGATCGTGCGCGGTAACGAAGATGACCGCCGGCTGTTGGGCCTCTCCCAAGGCAGCTACCACCTCGAAGCCGTCGAGATTGGGCATCTGAATGTCGAGCAGGACGACGTCGGGTGCATGCTCCCGGATTGCCTCCACCGCTTCCTCCCCGTCCGCGCAGGCAGCCAGAATCTCGGTTTCCGGCTCAGCCTGCAGCAGGCGGACCAGGCGCTGTCGTCCCATCGGCTCGTCGTCGGCCACTACCACGCGCAGAGTCATTGCAACAATTCCTCCAGGGTGCTCCGGCTGAGCGGCACGGGGGTGTGCGGCACGTCGCAGTGGATGAACGGCATCCGCATCCGGGCGACGGTTCCGCCGCCCAGCGCGGGTAGCAGGCTGAACTGAGCCCGTCGTCCATACAGCTGCGCTACCCGCTCCCGCACGTTCCGTAGTCCCACGCCCTCGCGGGGCACTCCGCCGGGCGGGAGACCCTGTCCGTTATCCCCTATCTCCAAAACCAGATCTTCACCCTCACAGCGCGACGCGATCACGATCCGCCCCAGTCCGGCCATAGGCGTCACGCCATGCCGAATGGCGTTCTCCAGAACCGGCTGCAACAGCAGCGTGGGCACCGCGCCATCGAGAGTATCCGGTGCCAGGTCCCAGACCACCTGCAGTCGATCCTGAAACCGCACCTGCTCGATCTCGGCGTAGACCCGAAGGAAGTCCACCTCCTGGCGCAGTGGCACCACCTGATGGCTCGCATGATCCAGCGACAGCCGCAGCAGCCGTCCCAACCGGGTGATCATCTGGTCGGCGGCCTCCGGATCGGTGTGCACCAACTCGGCGATGGTGTTCAGGGTGTTGAAGAGGAAATGCGGCTGCAGCTGCATCTTGAGCACCTGCAGATGGGTGCGGACCAGCCGCGCCTCCAGCTCCGAGGCGTCCAGGTGGCGGGTCCGGTAGAGCGCGAAGTATCGGGTGGCCCAGCCCAGGCTGACGATCGAGAGAAAGGCGAGCAGCCGAGTTCCCACGCATTCGGTAAAGAGGGTAGTCCAGAACTGGTTCTGAGCGATCATTCCGGTTGCCCGGCCGAGCGCCCACTCGAGAGTGCCGGACAGCAGAAAGAAGCCGGCAGCCGCCAGAAGATAGATGCCACTGCTCTCCAGTCCGTGCCGTCCAGTGAAGCTGGCATTGCCGGTTATCTGCAGCACAGGCGGGGTCAGCGCGGCCCAGATCCAGGACGTCCCAACCGCATAGACCAGGAGCTGGGTCTCGGTCCCGGTTGGGGCCGGAGCCATGCCGTACCTGAGTGATGCGAAATACCCCAGGCCGACCAGTGTCCACCCGGCCAGCACCAGAGTCCATGCCAGCCGCTGGCGACCGGGGATCAGCGGAATCGCCATAGGACCTACCTTAAACGACGGCAGTGGTTCCACGAACGTTTCGGGCATGGACGACATGTTCCGCGGTATGAGATCCCGCTGGCGGGGAACGAACGGATTCGGGAAGGATCGAGGAGGGGCCGCGCCAGTCGGGATCTGAAGGGGAGACGCCGGAGGAGCGCGAGGGTCACACAGGCGGAACGATGGAACGTGGGGAACGACGGAACGTGGGGAACGTCTGTCTTAGCGGCTTCCCCGCTTACCGTCTTCCCGCCTTCCCCTCTGCAGTCGGCCAGGTCTTCGAGACGGCTAGCGCCAGCTGGTTGGCTTCCTTGGGCTCCAGCGGAACTCCGATGTCGCTCGAGGTCTGAGTGCCGGGGTTGATGGGCTGTTGGATGACGGGGATGGCCACGACCGCGGAGTTGATCAGAACGGCAAGACTGTCGCCGATATGCTGCCGGGTTAATTCCGCGATCTTCTGGGCCCCGGACTTGGTATACCACACCTGCAGGATCACGCCTTTCCCGATCCTGGTCTTCAGCGCCTCCACCCGGGCGATATCCGCGTTGGAGATCTGAGCTCGAGGCTGGAGATAGATCGTCCGACCCTGACCATACACCTCCCGTCGCACCAGCTCAGGGGCTGAAGTACTTTGGGCCAACCGTAGCTCGACCGACACCGGAACTCGGCTCCAGTCGGGCTTCACAGCGGCATTGTCGCCCGAGGTGGAACAGGCGATGAATGTGAGGAACGACGGAACGACGGAACGACGGAACACGTTCCCCACGTTCCTCACGTTGCCCTGCCGTTGGCGCCGTTTCCGAGATGCCGCTGGAGCAGGCGGACCACCGCTGCCTCGTCGGCCGCCAGCTCGTCCTTGGCGCCCTGCTTGCTGCCGTTGCCCAAGTGCTCCAGCAGCTTGCCGTCCATGTATGACTCCAGCACGGCCGGGTGCACGTAATACTTCCGGCACACCGAGCGGGTGTTGTTCAGCTGCTCGGCGACCTGATCGATGGCCTTGAGGACATTCGATTTTGCGTTTCGCTGAGTGGAGAAAGGGCCGATCTTGGTCAGCGCCTCGATGGCGAGAAGGGTGCCGGCCCAGGTCCTGAAGTCCTTGGCGGTGAACTCCTGGCCGGAGATCTCCCGGATGTACTCATTGACGTCTCCGGATCCGATCGTCTGCCGCACCTCGTCGTCGTCCAGGTATTGAAACAGGTCTTCGCCCGGCAGGTCCTGGCAGCGCTCCACGATCCGGGCCAAGCGCCGGTCATTGAGATCGACCTTGTGGGTTTTCCCGCTCTTGCCGCGGAACTCGAAGCGGAGGTTGGAGCCGGAGATTTCGACGTGGCGGTCCTGGAGAGTGGTGAGCCCGTAGGAGCGGTTGGACTTGGCGTACTCGTCGTTGCCCACCCTGATGCAGGTGCACTCGAGCAGCCGGACCACTGTCGCAAGAACCTTTTCGCGGGGAAGCCCCGGAAGGCTGAGGTCGCGCTCCAGCCGCGCCCGGATCTTCGGCAGCGCCTGGCTGAAGCCTAGCATACGGCCAAACTTGGTCTCGTCCCGGACCTCCCGCCACTTGGGGTGATAGCGGTACTGCTTCCGCGCTCGCGCATCTCGTCCGGTGGCCTGGATGTGTCCGTTGGGACTGGGGCAGATCCACACGTCGGTGTATGCCGGCGGAATGGCCAGCGAGCGGATCCGGGACAGCTCCTTGGCGTCACGAATCGTCTTCCCGTCCGTTCCTACGTACACGAATCCCTTGCCGGCCCGCTTCCGACGGATTCCCGGCTGCGTGTCGCTCACATAGCGTAGGCCGGCGGCCTGAGCGGACTCGACCGGATCGCTGATCACCTCGGGCGCGGGCGTCGCGGCCTTGCGCATCCGCTTGATGACTTTTTTCTCCACCCTGCGCCACCGCCGCTGACGAGTCGCCATGATTCCGCTTGGATAGTGAAAAGTGAAGTCCAGTCGCGACTGAGGATACCAGAATCGACGGGTAAAACCCGTGATCCGGTGTCACACGGGTAGAAAGTTCTGCCGCAGCATGAACGCGATTGGTTCGTAGCCGTGGCGAATGCGGTTCGAAGAATCTGCGTTCATCTGCGGGCTAATGCCTCTTGACTAAAAGTCTTCACGAGCTTCTGATGGAGCCCTTGGCTAGCTTCGGGTGCCTTGCCCCGTCACGAACCGAACAGGGGGTTCCCGCCTGATCACGCGACAGAGTCTGCTCTGGTTATCGGAGCAGCGCAGAGTCTTCGATTTCGTCCGACGCAATCGGCTCGCCCGGAAGTTCGCTTCCCGTTTCGTCGCAGGAGAAACCATCGATCAGGCCGTCGCATCTGCGGGAGAATTGGCCCAGCGCGGAATCACCGCGTCGCTCGATCTCCTGGGCGAATCCGTCACGGTAGAGGCGGAGGCGGTCGCGGCCCGCGATCAGTATCTGCAGATGCTCGACCGGCTGGCTCAAGCCGGACGCGAGGTCAACGTCTCGGTCAAGCTGACCCAGATGGGCATCGATATCGACGAGAATCTCTGTCAGGCGAACATGACCCGGATCCTGGACAAGGCCAGGGCGCTCAAGGGCTTCGTTCGCCTGGACATGGAAAGCTCGGAGTACACTCAGAAGACGCTGGACTTCTTTGCCCAGCGGCTGTTCGACAATTATCGGGAGAACTGCGGGGTGGTGATCCAGTCTGCGCTTCGCCGCTCCGAAGGCGACATCGGCGATCTCATCCGGCTCAAGGCGCGAGTGAGACTCTGCAAGGGCGCCTATCTCGAGCCTCCAACCGTCGCCTTTCCCGACAAGAAAGCCGTAGACCGGAATTACGTGCGGCTCATGGAGCGGTTGCTGCGGGAAGGGAACTACCCCGGGATCGCTACCCACGACGAGAAGATCATCCAGCACGCTCGGCAGTTTACCCAACGGGAGCAGATTGGCTCCGAGCGGTTCGAGTTCCAGATGCTGTATGGAGTCCGGCGCGATCTTCAGGCCCGGCTCAAGCAGGCGGGGTTCAACATGCGGGTCTATATCCCCTTCGGGACACAGTGGTATCCCTACCTGATGCGGCGGCTGGCGGAGCGGCCCGCCAATATTGCGTTCATCCTGGGAAATCTGGTGAAGGAGTCGGTGCCGGGCCGCTGAGCCGTTCCCTCCCCGCCATCATTCAAATGAGGTTGACCGCATACCCAAAACTTCGGTCGAGATTACAGAACGTTGGCCGCAGATGAACGCAGATAAAAAATGCAGATTCGGGTGTACTGTTCCCGATTCAATTGACCGCGGCTGAAAAGGATGTTTCAGCTGGCGAGCGATCGTGCTTTATCAGCGTTCATCGCGTTATCCCGGCATCGGTTCTGTCCTCCCGATCTTCTAGCGAGCGCAGCCGCTCCTCCAGAGCCCGCACACGCGCCCGCTGGATCCGCGCGTATACGCCGAGTGCCAGGAGCACGAGAACGAGTGCTCCGGCCAGCAGCCAGCCATAGGCTACCGGGCGGTGGACCGAATGGTGCACCAGGAGCACCCCCGCCATTGCCGCTGCCACGGCCCATCCCGCCCAACGATCGCCCCACCCGGGCGAGCGTCGAGACCGCAACCCGACTTCCGGAGCCGACGCGCCCGATCCGATTCGGGCAAGCAAACGGCCGCGAACCCGGGCCGATCGAGCCGGCTCGAATGCTCGCTCCGGTAAGTCGGTCGCCCAGCCCGCCAGCACCTCGCGATAGGATTCGAGCAGGCGCTCGCAGTCGGCGCATTCCCTTACATGGACGGTGAGATCGAGGAGCTCGTCGCCCTCCAGGATCTCCAGGGCTGCGGCCGGAAGCAGCTGCTCCAGCTGGTCGTGTGTCAGGCTGTCTTTCATACGAGCTGGTCTCTTCGAAAGCCCAGGGACAGGCGCAGCTTTTCCATCGCCAGCCGGATCCGGGTCTTGATGGTGCCGAGGGGCTGCGCGGTCCGGGCAGCGATCTCGGCGTGCGACAGCCCAGCAAAAAATGCGAGTTGCAGTGCCTCGCGCTGCTCCGGGGGGAGCGCGTCGAGAGCCTGGGCCAGCCTAGGGGTGGTCTCCACCGGCTCCGGCTCGACCGCGAGGGTCAAACCCTGTAAGGCCTCTGCGGTCCGCTCCAGCTGCCGCCGGCGGGCCCGCAAGCGGTCCAGTGAGCGGCTCCGCGCGATCATGCTGAGCCAGGCCGCCGCCGAAGCTCGGGCCCGGTCGAACTGTCCCGCAGTGCGCCACACCTGCCAGAAGGTCTCCTCCACCACGTCCTCGGCCTCGTCCGCGTCCTTCAGGATCCAGAAGGCGATGGTGTGCACCCGGCCGCTCCACTGATCGTAGAGTGCGGTCAGTGCCGACTCGTCCCCATCGGCGATGCGATGGAGGAACGAGGAGTCCTGATCCTGAGGCGAGCGGGTCGCCCAGGGGCTGGTTCGAGACGGTATAGTCAAAGCTCGCGGTCGATCGTCCATCTATAGTACGCCGGAACCCGTCCAATCGGATTCATACGGCTGCCGGATCAACCCGGCAAGCGATGCATCCGGCTGCCCGCCTGCCGGCGTAGATATCCCGAGGACCATGTAGGCAACCCACCGACACCTCGGGAGAGAGGTATGTCCAATCGCGCCAGAACGACCCTCCGGCGGAGGGTCTTCGCCGCCCTGCTCGTCGTGCTCGCCGGCGGGGGAGCGGCAGGACTTGCTATCGGCTCTGATCATCAGGACACCCCGTTCGTCGAGCTGAACCCCAAGAGCGACCTGACCGATGTCTACGCCTTCCCCGGTTCCGCACCGGGTCGGATTGTGCTCGCGATGGACACCCGGGCCTTCCTGACCCCGGCTCAGGCCCAGGACCCGGCTCAGGCATCATTCGATCACAACCTTCTCTATCAGTTCAAGATCGACAACAACGGCGACGCGAAGGAAGACCGCGTCATCCAGGTGACGTTTACCGGTGAGGGATCCGGCCAGCAGGTCGAGGTCCGCGGCCCACTGGCGCCGCCGGTTCAGGGAGCCATGCAGAATGAGGTCGCCGATGTCACCCCAGCCATCACCGGGGCACTCAATGCCAGCCTGGGCAGCGCCGACGGGATTCAGGTCTTTGCCGGCCCTCGCGACGACCCGTTCTTCATCGATCTCGAGGCGGCCTTCTGCATCCTGCCCGATGACGGCCCGGTGGGCGGTGCGCTTTCGGACGGCTGCGCCCTGAGTCCCAACCCGACGGCGCCGTTCTTCTTCCGCAATCCCGGAATCAACTACGTCAGCGGCTTCAACGTGAACTCGATCGTGATCGAGCTTCCCAGCTCCATGCTCGAAAATGGCGCGCCCGGCAAGATCGGCATCTGGGGGAGTATCAGCCAGTGATCACTCAGCCGCTTCTACCAGGAGTCATCATGAACAGGACCCTCGTGTTGACCTTAATGGCCCTCGTGCTGGGATCGGCCGCCTGCAGTGACGACGGCGACAACACCGGCCCAGCACGGCGCGGATGTACAACCAGGGCCAGCGGCTGGGGAATCCGCTGGTGAGTGAGGTGCTCCTGAGCAAGCGGAGCCATGCGACCCACGGCTCCATCGGCCCCCAGGACGATGTCGCGCTGACCGGCGCCGAGATCCTTTCCTTTATCACTGGCCCCGGCAGCGTCGCGGGCCGGTCCGCCGACTACGCCAACACGCTGGGCTCGGTCCTGCTGCCTGACATGCTCATCGTGCAGACCGACAAGGATCCCGCCACTGCGGGTTGGCTGAACTGGGTGGGCTTGCCGCCACTGGCCAACGGCTGGGGCGGTCGAAAGCTCCAGGACGACGTGGTCGACCTCGCGCTGCTGGCCCTCTTCGGCGATCCGTTCGGAGCCGATCCCTCCGGTGCCCAGGGCAAGGAAGCGCTGACCACGGACAACGTCGCCTTCGACTCACCCGGGGTGACCGCGACCTTCCCCTACCTGGCGCCGCCGAATTGATGACGTGGAGATCCTGGGGTTGGGGTCTCGGCGCGCTGGCCTGCCTCGCGACCGGGAGCGCCATCCCGGCGGCATCGGCACGGACCGCTTGGGTTGAGGGCTCGAGTTCGAGCGAGTCCCGGCTGCGGAACCTCGATATCGAGTTTTACCGCCAGCGAGTGGCCCGCGACCCCCAGAGCGCGCGGGACTACGCCCAGCTCGGCGGGTTGTATCTGCAGCGAGCCCGGGAGACCGCCGACAACGAAGACCTGCTGCGCGCGGAGCAGAACGCCCGTCATTCGCTCCGGCTCCGGACCGGCCGCAACGCGGCGGCATTCGGCGTGCTGGCCTCGAGTCTGATGGCCCAGCATCGCTTCGTCGAGGCCCGGGAATTCGCTGAGCGGCTGCTGGCGAACGATTCCAGTTCGGTCGCCGCTCGGGCGCTGCTGGCCGAGGTGCATGTGGAGCTGGGCGACTACGGGGCGGCAGCCCGGCTCATGGGGTCGTTGAATACCTACCAGGACCAGCTCAGCGTGGCTCCCCGGTTGGCTCGCTGGCAGGAGCTGCACGGTCACCCGGCAGAGGCTCGCCGTCTGCTCCGGGCCGCGCGAGACCGGGCCGCCCAAGTGCACGGTGTGCCGGCGGAGCAGCTCGCCTGGTTCGATCTCAGGCTGGGCGACCTCGCTCTTCGGAACGGACACCTGTCCGAAGCGGAGCAGGAGCTGGGGAAAGGTCTCGCCGTCGCGCCGGATGATTACCGGATACTCGGAGTGTTGGCCAGGCTGGAGGCGAGCCGGCACCGCTGGTCCCGCGCGATCGACTACGGGGAACGGGCGATAGCGAGCACGCTGGATCCGGCGACCCTCGGACTGGTCGGCGATGCCTATGCTGCTCGGGGAGACAGCGGCAAGGCTCGAGAGTACTACCACGCCATGGAGGTGGCCGTGCTCCGGCAGCCGGGGCCGTTTCACCGTGCCTGGAGCCTGTTCCTGCTCGATCATGGCAGGGAAGTGCCCCGGGTGCTCGCGACAGTCCAGGATGAGATCCGGTCTCGCCATGACATCTACGGCTACGACCTGCTGGCCTGGGCCCTTCACTCGGCGGGCGACGATCGCGGCGCGGCCGTCGCCATGGACAGCGCGCTGTCTCTCGGCACCCGGGACGCCATGCTTTTCTACCATGCCGGGATGATCGCCCGGGCTCGAGGTGATCAGCCGGGCGCGGCGGCATATCTCAGGCGGGCGCTGGAGGTGAACCCCTTCTGGGACCCGTTCCAGCCGAAGCAGGCCCGAGCTACCCTCGACTCCATTGCTGCCAGAGCGGACTGAGTGGTGTCTGAATTCACCGGCTTCGTGCACCTCGGCTTTCGCCACATCGTGAGCATCGGTGCGCTCGACCACATTCTGTTCCTGCTCGCCCTGGCCGCCATCTACCAGGGCCGGGACTGGAAGGGCAGCCTCTGGGTGATCTCCGCATTCACCGTGGGCCATTCGATCACCCTGGCCATGGCAGCGACCGGAACCCTCCTGATTCCCCAGCGGCTCACCGAGTTTCTGATTCCACTTACCATCGTTGCCACGGGGCTGCACAACATCGTGACGCGCGCTCGAGGAGTAGGCTTGGCCTCCCGCTATCGGCCGCTCTTTGCCGGAGTGTTCGGGCTGGTGCATGGAGCTGGGTTTGGCGGCTACCTCCAGCGCCTCTTTCTCGGATCCGTGGTCGGACCGCTGTTTGGCTTCAACCTGGGCATCGAGCTGGGGCAGATCGTGGTGCTGGCGGCGGCGGGCGCGGCGCTCATGGGCCTGGACCGGCTGCTTTCAGTGGCGAGAGTACGCGCCCCGACGCTCTCACCCTTTGGTCTTCGGGTAGTGACCGTGTCGCTCGTGGTGGTTGCCGTAGCCACCGGGATGGCGGTTGCGCGGCGGCCTTGGTGATGCCGATCTGGGTCCGGGCAGCGCTGCTGGTAGCTCTAGGAAGCGGTCCGGCTCCGGCCTCCCACCCGCTGCACAGCGCCTTGGCGGAGATCGAGTACCAGCCGAACAGCGGGGCGGTGCTCATTCGGCTGCGCGCCTTCCGCGATGACCTGGCGGCGGCAACCTCCGGCTCCGGCGACTCTCTGCCCGCTGACTCGGTCCTCTCCCGTTACGTTCGCGAAAGACTGGCTCTGAGTGACAGCAACGGCCGGCAAGTTTCGTTGTGGTGGCAGGGCGCCCATCAGGAGGGCGACATGGTGCAGCTGGAGCTTCGGGCCAATCTCGGCGGCGGGCTTCGGCATGCCTGGATACGTGCCGGGCTGCTCTGCGAGCGCTTTCCCGACCAGGTGAATATCGTGCGGGCGTCCTACGACGGGCGAACGGTGACCCTGCTTTTCACGGCGGGAGACTCGGCCAAGTCGCTGCCTTGAGTGATATTTGGGTGACTCATGATGGCATCGTGGGCGCCTAGGTCTCCCTGGATGGAGTGATGCAAGCAGCCGATGACCTGGTCAATGTCTGGACCATAGGACATTCGGTTCGATCGCTGGACGACTTTCTCTACCTCCTTGCCGAAAACCGGATCGAGGCGGTGGCTGATGTCCGGCGTTACCCAGGGTCACGACGCTGGCCCCACTTCGCCCAGACGGCCCTCGCGACGTCCCTGGAGAAGCGCGGTCTCGTCTACCTGTGGTTTCCCGAGCTGGGCGGACGACGCACACCGAGAGTGGATTCACCGAACACGACATGGCGCAACCCGGCGTTCCGGGGTTATGCGGACTACATGGAAACCGCGGCCTTTGCTGACGGGTTGGGTCGGCTGGTAAACCTGGCCTTCGGTCTCCGCACTGCGGTCATGTGTGCCGAGGCGCTCTGGTGGCGATGTCACCGCGGCCTGATAGCTGATGTGCTCCGCTGGCTCGGGTTTGGGGTGATCCATATCCTGGGGCCAGGCTCGACTTCCTCCCACCCCTACACGGCGGCAGCCCGGATTGTGCGTGGGCGGCTCACCTATTCGGCCTCCGGCACTGCCTGACAGGTGGGTGGCCCCGTGCCGCTGCGTCAGATATGAGCCTGGAGATCCAAGTCCCAGGTTTGCCCTACCAGCCACTTACCGAAGCTCTGGTGCCGCTCGCTGTGCACCAGCCGAAAGCCCGCCCGTTCGTACAGGCGCCGCGCCGCGGTGAGCACGTCGTTGGTCCATAAGGTGAGTCGCCGGCACCCCGCTGCACGAGCGGCTCCGATGCAGGCATCAATCAGGGCGCTTCCGACTCCCTGACCCCGGGCCCAGGGCTCCACCAATAACAGGCGGAGTCGCCCGACATCCGGCTCCGGGCCCGGCATGAGAAATACTGAGCCCGCTCGCCGGGAAGCCAGCGTCGCAATCCAACATTGCTGCATCGGTGCGGCCGGGCCGGTGGCGAACTCGCCCACGATCCCCGCGACCAGACGCTCGAACTCCACGCTCCAGCCGTATTCCTGATCGTACAGCTCACCGTGCCGCATGACGACCCAACCCAGGTCCCCGGGGCGGGGCGGCCGCAGCTCCACCGTACTAGTCAGAGGAGCGGGCCTCTCGACTGTTGCGGTCTCGAGGAGTGCCTCAATGCCGCTCACGGCACTCACCAGCTCCTGTTGCTCCGGCGGGGTGAGGTGCTCGATCAGGCTCACCACGCTATCCGTGGCCCTTCCGCTCAGGGACTGGAACGCCTTCCGGCCCTTGGCGGTAAGTGCAAGCCACCGCCGTCGGCCATCATGGCTGTCGATCCGGGCTCGGACCAGGCCGTGCTGGCGAAGCCGGCGCAGCAGCCGGCTCAGGTATCCCTCGTCCATGCTCAGTGCGGCGGCGATATCGCTGGCGGTGGGCCGCTCCCGATGTTCCAGCTCATACAGCACCCGCACCTCGGCCAGGGAAAAGGGGCTCTGCAGGTGGGTGGGCTCCAGCAGACCGAGACGGCGGGTGTAGAACCGGTTGAACTGGCGCAGTCGAAGGGCGGTGTCCCGCGTATCCAGCATGACGGTCTCCAGATAGTTGACAATGTCAACTATCGTTCTCGGCGCCGCCGGGCACAAGAGCTATATCCCGCGCTGAGCCGATGGTATCGTTCTTCGAGATGACCGAACTCACCTTGGGCGGGTACATGCGGAAGCACGAGCGGGCGGCGGCCTTCGGCGGGAGCGACGGCCAGCCCTACTCGGTGGCCATCTACGTGGAGGATGAGCCGGATCTCCGGGGCCTGTACGGGGCGGCCCTCCTGTTCGTGCGCTGGTCGCCCGGAGGAGACCGGCCGATCGGGCATCTGGAGACCGACACGCTCGCCTGGGGTCGAACACCGGAGGAAGCCACGTCTCGGCTGGAGAGTCTCTCGCTGTACGATGTCAAAGCCGAGCTGGACGAAGCCATATCCCAGGCGCCGGAGAGCTGGTGACGACCGTGAGCGGGAAACAACAAAGCGTGAGCGGTGAGCGGGAAGAACCGGCACGTAGTGGGAATGCAGCCGCTTGAACGGTGAGTACCTGGTGGGTACCGTCTTGGAGCGGGATGGATCGACATACCGAGTGGCGGCCCCCGGCCGGGAGATTCGGGCCATCCTCCGGGGCAAGGCGAAGCGAGAGACCCCCCGCGTGGTGGTGGGCGATCGGGTGCGGCTCGAGCCCGAGGCCGAAGGTGAGGTCTTCGGCATAGTTGGAGTCGAGCCCCGCACCACTCTGCTGGAGCGCCGGGTGCCTGAGGGCCGCGGCACCCGCCCGGTGGCGGCCAACATCGACGAAGTCTTCGTGGTCACTGCGACGGTGGATCCCGCTCCCATTCCCCAGCTGATCGACCGGCTCCTGGTTGTAGCCGAAGCCAATTCCATTCCTGCCGCTGTGGTGGTGAACAAGGTGGAGCTCGATCCGGGCACTGAGCTCATCGAGCGCTGCCGCGCCGCCGGCTACACTGTGTACCCCACCAGCGTCAAAACCAGGCAAGGCATCGACCAGTTCGCCCAAGCACTCAGAGGCCGCATCTCGGTGGTCACCGGGCCGTCTGGTGCCGGGAAATCCAGCCTGCTCAATGCGGTGCAGCCGGGGCTCAAGCTCCGGATCGGCGAGATCAGCGCCCGGGTACGCAGGGGCAAGAACACCACGGTCTCAGCGGTGATGTTGCCACTCGACGCGGGAGGCTTCCTGGTAGACACGCCAGGATTCAGCGAAGTGGGGCTCTGGGGGATCGAGCCGCGGGAGCTGGCCAGCTGCTTTCCCGAGATGCGGCCGTTCATCGGCGAGTGTCGTTACGGAGACTGCCGCCACATCAGCGAGCCGGGCTGCCGAATCCGGGCTGCGGTGGATGAAGGGAGAGTCCAGGCCGACCGGTTGGAGAGCTACCGGATATTGCTGGAGGAGCTGGAGAGCGCGCCGGCGGAGTGGGAGTGAAAGCGGGGAAGCTAGGAAGCGGGGAAGCAACCCGGTGTCACCCTGAGCGTAGCGAAGGGGCCGAAACTGAACCTGCGCTATGGCCTTCCCGCTCACCGCTTACGCTTTTTGCTGTCCCCGCTCACGCTTTTCTTAGTCCAACGATCCTGGTCGCGGGACTCGACTTTCGCCATCATTCGGTCAAACGCCTCCTGCAAATCGATTCCCTCCCGGTTGGCCATGCAGATCAGCACGAACAGAATGTCGGCCATCTCCATGCCGAGATCGCCTTCGGGCTCCTCCGGCTTCTTGGTCTTCTGGCCGAAGCGGTGGTTGATCTCCCGGGCCAGCTCGCCCACTTCCTCCGCCAGCCGGGCCAGGTTGGTGAGCGGGTGGAAGTACCCTTCCTCGTATTGGGAAACCCAGGCGTCGACCCGCTGTTGAGCATCCGTTAGAGCCACAAGTACCTCATCCTGAGCGAACCAGAAGTGCCTCATCCTGAGCGAAGCGAAGGATCCAGCTCACGAATTCCGGGAGCCCGCCGAGTAGGTCCCTCGCTTTGCTCGGGATGAGGTGCTCTTCTCGACCGTGCGCGACTCACGACTCGCGTCTCGTGACTTCTCCAGGGCCGCAATCAACGCCTTGCAGAACTGCGGCAAATCCGCCGGCGTTCGGGACGAGATCAGGTTTCCGTCCACCACCACCGCGCTGTCCTCCCAGAGCAGCCCTGCGTTCACCAGGTCGTCCTTGATGGCTCCGACGCTGGTGCCCCGCTTGCCCTTCACGATTCCGGCCGAGATCGGCACCCATCCGGCGTGGCAGATGAAGGCGACCGGCTTGCCGGCCTGGAAGATCTCCCGGGTGAGCTGGAGCAGCTTCTGGCTCCGCCGCATGATATCCGGGGCGTAGCCGCCGGGAATGACCAGACCATCGAAGTCGGCGGCCCGGATTTCGTCTACGCTGGTATCTACGTTGATGGGATAACCCTTCTTGCCCTGGTAGGTCTTCTCCCCGGTGCCGGCTACCACGGTGCGGGCGCCTTCCTCCTCCAGCCGGATCTTGGGGTACCACAGCTCCAGATCCTCGTAGAGGGGACCCGCGAAAGAACAGAACGACTTGCCGTTGAGACTCATGGGTACTCTGCCGTGAAGGTCAGGAGAAGTAAGTAAAAGCCAGGGAGGTCGGGAAAACAAATCGGCGGCCACCTCCGAGTGGCCGCCGATTGCTCGTGATGACTGCGATACTAGCGATCAATAGCTGGACCAACTGTCGGTCCACGCGTTACGTATCCGCTGGATCGAGCCGATGTGACCCATGGCCCGGCTGATCGAGCAGGAGTCGTATTGCAGGGTCTTGGTACCGTTACCGATGTCGTCGAGTGTCGCTACGTTCCCGACCTTGACGTTCAGGTTCGTGATCAGGCCACCATAGATGGAGCCGTTACCGTTCATGGTGATCGAACCGCCCACCAGAATCACGCCTTGCCAGGTCTTGAACGGGGTTCCGTTCCAGGTCAGGTTGCCGGTGACGATCAGAATCCCGTTCCCGCTCCCCGGCATGGTCAGGTCGCCATTGACTCGGGTCACCGGCCAGTCGGCCATCGACGGCGTGCCGGTCATCGGTAGCCACGTCTGCGCCGGATAAACCCGGTCGGACGGGAAAGCCGTGCCGGCTAGGACAGCGGCCCAGTCGATGTTGACGTTGTTCTTGGCGGTGCCGCCGGGTCCTGCAGTTCCCAGGTTTACCGCGGCGTCGTCAGGCACGCCGTTGATGATGTCAGGGTGGTTAAACCCACTGATATCGCCATTGGGCACGGCCAGACCAGCGACGGTTGGATTCACGCCACAGCGATCGACTCCGCTCACGGTAGCCGAGCTACCGTTATAACCCACCGTTCCCAGGCTGGTAAACGCCCCGTTCATGTCAAACGGAGCAGGCGTCCAGAGCGCATAGGTCGCCACCGTGCGCTCGGCCGAAGGCGCGATCGAGTTCCACCGCTTGGCCGCCGTGTACCGGCCCTTCGAGGTGATCACGTAGATGGCCGGCAGCAGCGGGGTGGTCGAGTCCCGCAGCTGCACCATATCCACCTGCGCGGTACCGCCCGGCAGGTCATTGTAGTTGGACGTCATCGGCCAGGGCCCCGGCCGGATTGGGCTTGGTGTTAGGCAGGTTGGCCAGATAGCGGTTCAGCCCGGACTGGGCCACCGCGAAGGCGCCCTGTTGCGCCTTCAGGTCGCCGGTGATCACCCGCTCGGCCGAGATGCGGCCGTAGGTGATGGCCACGGCCACGGCCATCAATGCCAGCACGATGACGGTGAGCGGTAGTATGGCTCCTCGCCGGTTCAGCCGAAACGAAATCGACCTCATGGTGGCCTCTCTGCTGGGTGATCAATCCCGTTAAGGAGTGTTCAACGGATTTACGGCATTACCCGATATACTGCGCTCGAACATCACCGAGTCCGCCGAGACCAGGTAGTTCGAGGTCGGGGTGAACTTGATCTTCACCTGCTTCACCTTGGCCGAGAGCACCGTGATAGTGGTGCACAGGGTATGAGGAAGCGGGGCGCCGCTGGTGGTGCTGCAAGTTGTGCCGGCAACGAGGTTGGCAAATGGTAGAGCGTCATTGCGGGCCGCCTCGGTGGCGATCATCCCGCTCTGATAGGCCAGCCGTCCGGTTGCGTCGGCAGTCCGGGCGGAGCGGGTCAAGAGACCGCCCAGTACCAGAATCCCCACCGCCAGAATGGTCATGGAAAGCAGGACCTCGACCAGCGTGAAGCCGGCCGCATCCGACGCGTGACCGCGAGAGTGTTTCATCAGTAGCTCGACCATGTGTCCGTCCATCCGTTTCGTACCCGTTGCACCGAGCCGACGTGACCCAGCGCTCGCATCAGGTTGCAGGAGCTGTATTGAAAGGTCTTGGTACCATTTCCGATCGCGGTCTGGCCCACGACATTGCCGACCTTGACGTTGAGGCCGGTGACAATGGCGCCCTGAATGGTATTGTTGCCGTTGGATGTCAGGGTTCCGCCTACCAGCACCAGCCCGTCCCAGCGCTTGCTGCCGCTCAGGCTCAGGTTGCCGGTCACGATCAGAATCCCCTTGCCATCACTGGGAAGATCGACGTCTCCATTGGCTCGAATAACCGGCCAATCGTTGAACTGGGCGGCCGTGGGCCAGGCCGGATAGAGAAAGTCGTGAGGCAGTGTGCTGCCGGCTCTGATGCCGGCCCAATCGATATCGACTTCATCCTTGGCCGTTCCCCCTACGCCGGACGTACCCAGGTAGTTAGGCGTATTGTCTGGGTTGCCATCGATGGGGTTCATCTGTCCGGTGTACGTGCCGTTGGGCACAGCCACTCCAGGGATGGTGGCGGCCACGGCGCAGGCATCGTTTCCGTTCAGAGTCCCGGAGTTACCGTTCTTGTCTATGCCTGAAAGACTGGTGAAGGCCGCATCGAGATCGAACGGTGCCGGCGTCCACAAGGCGTAGGTGCCAACGGTGCGCTCAGCCGCCGGCGACCGCGAGTCGTAGCGCTTGGCTCCCGTGGCCGTCCCCCGCGAGGTAATCACATAGACGGCAGGCAGCAGGCTGGTGGTCGAATCGCGGATCTGCATCATGTCCACCCGCGCCGTACCCCCGGGCAGGTCGTTATACGTTGCCGTCACCGGCCAGGGCCCTGCTGCCGCCGGCTTGCCGTTCAGGTTGGACAGGAAACGGTTCAAACCGGATTGCGCGACAGCAAAGGCGTCGGTCTGGGCCTGGTTGTCGGCCGTGGTCCTCCGTTCCGACGAGAGCCGGAAATAGCTGACCGCCACCGCCACCCCCATAATGGCAAGCACGATGATGGTGAGCGGGAGCGTGGCTCCACGAGCGGTTCAGGGCGATGCGCACGTGACCTCCGGTCAATCCGGCCGGTTCTCGAAGAAGACCGAGGTACGAACGTTGGCGGTCTTGTAGGTCGCGCTACCCTGGGGGGCTCGTTCGCTCATTCCATCCAGCACCAGCTCGAAGCCCCTGATATCGCCCAGCGTGCCCGGCACTGCAGCCTGGGCTACGGCGTTGTTGAGCACGTAGAAGTTCACCCGGGCAGTGGCAGCGAACGGCGTTGCAATCTCCTCTTCGTCACCCGCGGCTCCATCCACCGGCGCCCGGAACAGTCCGGTGCGTCCGGCCAGCGCGACCGAGTTCTTGAACTGGTAGCGGATCCGACGGTACAGAAACACGATCTGCCCCTTCTTGACCGCCGGATTGAACGCTGCGGTGGACGTCACCGTGATCGTATTCCCCGCCGGAGAGCCGTTCATCGAGGCCAGCGTGGTGATCGGCTTGTCTGGAGCGGCCACGCCGGTGCAGTTGCCGATTCCGATGTTGGCTGGAATGGCGTTGAGCACAGTGCTGGTGTAGTACGCGTAGGTCCCGTCGTCGGCCCGAACGGCAAACCCCGAGTGCCCCGGCGCATTGTACATGGCCGAGTCAACCGGGAGCATGCTCAGCGTGAGCGTATTGCCGGCCGCCAGGCATATGACCCCGAAGGCGTAGGGGATCCGCACCGTGAAGTCCTGACCGCCGGCCACGGCGGCTGATACGCCGTTGGTGGCCTCCACCATCCGGAGATCGGACACCAGGCGGTTCACCCCGCCGCGGGCCACCGCGCGGGCGCCCCGCCAGGCCTCCTGCTGATCCATGAACCTGGCCTGGCCCAGCACCATCCGAACCAGGGCAGCGCCAACGATCGCGCTGACGATGAGCGAGAGGAGCAGTTCGACCAGGGTGAATCCCCGGCGGACCAGAACGTGTCTGTTCATTCGGTCTTCAACGGATTCCCGTTGCCTGAAATCGAGCGGGTGAAGGAGGTGGTGATCGGGTGCAGCAGCGGGTTCCCCGTGGGAGTCACCACTACCGTCACCTGCTTCACCTTGGCGGACAGGTTATTGATGGTGGTACAGTTGGTCCCCTGGAACGGGTTGGTGATCGACGTACAGGTCGTGCCGACATTTAGCAGCGCGAACGGCGTGGCGTCGTAACGGCTGACTTCCGCCGACACCATGGCGGTCTGATATGAGTTGGCCGCGGCGGCACCGGCCAGGCGGGTCGCGGTCACCAGCATCCTCGCGAGCGCAAGGGAGCCCACCGACAGCAGGGTCATGGAGACCATCACCTCGACCAGGGTAAAGCCACCGGTCTTGGCGGATACAGGAGGA
>CAWGVB010000034.1:0-63339 GCA_963825815.1 uncultured Gemmatimonadales bacterium
CGGGACGGAAAGTATCCTGGGCGAGAGCACAGCTTTGACTGAGCTCACCACCATTGCCGATATGCGTGCCTGGAGCAGGGCCCAACGCGATGCCGGGCGCCGCATCGGTCTGGTTCCCACGATGGGGTATCTCCACGAGGGCCATCTCGCCCTGGTGGATGAGGCCAGGCGCCGGACCGATGCTGTGGTGCTCAGCATCTTCGTGAATCCGCTGCAATTCGGTCCCCGAGAAGATCTGGCCCGTTACCCCAGAGACTTGCCTCGGGACCGCAGCCTCGCGCTGAGCCGTGGTGTGGATGCCCTCTTTGTGCCCTCAGTCGAGATGATGTATCCGTCCGGCTCCGAGGTGCGGGTCACTCCGGGTGAAACGGCGGAACGGTGGGAGGGCGCAGCCCGGCCAGGTCATTTTACCGGTGTTCTCACGGTGGTGGCCAAGCTGTTTCATCTGGTGCAGCCGGACCTGGCCTGCTTCGGGCAAAAAGACATCCAGCAGCTGACGCTGATCAGGCGAATGGTGCGGGATCTCGACTGGCCCATCGAGCTTGTCGCCGTGCGGACGGTCCGAGAGCCCGACGGACTCGCCCTGAGCAGCCGGAATGCCTACCTGAATGCGGACGAACGTCGCCAGGCCCTGACCCTCAGCCGCGCGCTGCTCGCCGCGCATCGCAGCTTTTGCGAAGGCGAACGTGAGGCTCCGAGGCTGGAGGAGCGCATGCGCCGGGTGCTCGACGCCGAGCCCGGCGTGCGGGTGGAGTACATTGCCATCGTCGAGCCGGAAAGCCTCAGTCCGATTTCAACCGCGGACGGCAGAACTATTGTCGCCATCGCTGCCCGGATCGGCAGCACTCGGCTGATCGACAATATCAACCTGGCGCAGGGCCTTGGTTGATGCCGAGCTCAGGCCGACCCTGCCCGAGTGGGCGGTGGTCACTCCCAAACGGCTGGAGCACATTCAGCGGGTAGCCCGGCTGGCCGCGATGTGGGCGGAACAGATCGGCGTCCCCGATTCGGAGAAACACCGGTGGCTCCGGGCAGTATGGCTGCACGATGCTCTGCGCGACGCATCGCCGGAGGAGCTGGAAAAGTGGGCCGCCGACTCCCCGGGCCCGCCTGAGCTGCGCCACGGCCCGGCCAGTGCCGGTCGGGCACGGGCCGAGGGAGAGGACGACCGGGGCGTGCTCGATGCGGTCCGGTACCACTCTCTTGGACTGGCCGAATGGGACATGGTCGGCCGCATTCTATATTGTGCGGATTACCTCGATCCGGGGCGGCCGTTCCAGAGGAAACAGCGAGCCGAGTTGGCCCAACGGCTGCCTGACGATCCCCACGGCGTCCTCCGCGAAGTCGCGCGCGCTCGTCTGTCCCACATCATCGAATCTGGATGGCCCGTTCTCGAGCCTACATACCGATTCTGGAACAGTCTCGTCGCCACTGGCGGGAGCTCGCGCTAGGCGCAGCTTCGCTGCTGCTGGTGCTGGGAGCGGGGCTGTGGCTCTGGCCGCGTCCCAAGCCGGAGCGCACCTCTGCTGCCCCTGCCGATGATCACGCCGAAAGGACGAGTGACCGTCGAAGTCCTCAACGGGACTCAGCGGCAAGGCGCAGCCAGGACCGCCACCCGAATGCTGCGGCGTAGCGGACTGGACGTGGTATTCCTCGGCAACGCCGATTCTACCGCCCCTCTGACCCGGGTTTTGGCCCGCAGGGGCGACTCGGTCGAGGCGAAGTACGTCGCCGCTGCTCTCGGGGCCGGCGCAGTGATGGTAGAGATCGACACGTTTCGCCGAGTTGATGTGAGCGTGATTCTGGGAGAAGACTTTCGACCTAGGCTGGAGGTGCATCCCTAGAGACAGCAGCCAATCACCACATCCATCACGTTGGTTCCGGTCAGTCCGGGTCGGAGGAGAGCGCCAGCGGCTCGAGCGCCGGATAGGAATTGTGTTCGGCCAGATCCTGAGCAGGCTCGCGGCCCGAGCTCTCGATGGCTTGCCAGGTCCGGCCGTCCACAATGGCTCCGGCAGCATCGGTAGGACCGTCACGACCATCGGTACCCGCCGCCAGCAGGGCAATGCCCTCGGATGCACCCCTCAGTTCTCTCGCGGCGGCGAGCGCCAGCTCCTGACAGCGGCCACCCAGCCCGACCGATTCCTCGCCCAGAGTTACCGTCGTCTCGCCACCCCAGATCAAGCACAGCCGGGTATCTGGTTGCGTATCACGCCGAGCGCAGCGATCGAGCAGACTGCCGGGCCAGCCACTCTCCGGCCGGTGCTGCTTCGCCTGAGATCGGGATGACTCGCTACTACAGCCGTGAGGCCGAGCTCGCGAGCTCGTTCTGGCCGCCGCCTCGAGGGCCAGCCGATTACTGGCAATCACTTCGAGGCTCACCCCGGCAAATGCATTGTCGCCCGGTTTCGGAGTCTCCGCTCGTTCTCCGGCTTCGACCGAGAGCACCAGGGACCGACCCGACTTCAGGTAGTCGAGGCCAGATGCCGGCCTGCTCCAATTGCTCCCGAATCTCCCGCTGCGGTGGTCGGGTCGGGAACACACGGACCCGATCCGATGGAGGCGAGATCATCCCCGATCACATCAGATACCACGTATCCGCGGACTTTGGCCGGTGCCAGGGCCCGAGCCAGCTTGCCACCGCCCCAGCGGGAGAACCGCTTACGAATTCGATTCATCGCCGTGATGTCGAGGCCTGAGCCCAGCAGCAGGGAATAAATCGACGTCAGATCCGCCGGCGACAGCCCGGGCTCCGGAGCGGCGATCAGACTGCTGGTTCCGCCTGAAAGGAGCAGCCAGACTTCATCGGTTTTCGGAATCCGCTTGACCGTTCGCTCCAGCGCGCCCGCGGCCGCCAGTGAGGCGAGCCCCGGCTCCGGGTGGTCTCCGGCCACGCAATCGAGAGAAGGGTGCGGAGTGGCGCCTCGGCCGGCCCCACGATGAGTCCTCCGGCGGGAGAGGTGCCCGCGCCGCCGAAGCACGTCCAGTGCAGCGGTCGCCATGGGAAACGCGGCTTTGCCGAGCGCCAGTATCCAGACTGGCCGGCCACTCTCCGGGACCGCCTCCAGCCGCCGCGCCAGAGCCGGTCCTGGCGCAACCGCGTCTGTGGCCGCAGAGTAGAGGTTCGCCAGCAGATCCCGGGGCTGGAGTGGGGTGGTCTGGGCTCAGGGCTGCCGCTCTTGTGAAAAAGTTCACAAAGTGTTATGGTCGGGAAGAATCCGACGTAGCCCTCAGTCTGCCATCTCTAGTCTGCAATCTTTCCAAGAGGTCCCCATGGCCGGCCGCAACTTTCTTTTCGTTCCCGGGCCCACCAACGTGCCCGACCGCGTTCTCCGGGCCATGCACCGCGCCATGGAAGATCACCGCTCCTCTGATTTTCCATCACTCGCGGCGCCGATCTTCGAGGACCTGAAGAAAGTCTTCAAAACCACTTCCGGCCAGCCATTCCTGTTTCCGGCGAGTGGGACTGGCGCCTGGGAGGCATCGCTCTCCAACACGCTTTC
Organism: uncultured Gemmatimonadales bacterium; assembly: GCA_963825815.1. GTDB lineage: Bacteria > Gemmatimonadota > Gemmatimonadetes > Gemmatimonadales > GWC2-71-9 > CAVVWJ01. Next base: position 3,504 of record CAWGVB010000034.1, read on the forward strand.
CCCGGGCGACCGGGTTCTTGCCGCCCGCTTCGGGATGTTCAGCCATCTCTGGATCGACATGGCCCAGCGACTCGGGCTGGATGTCGAGGTGCTCGATGCGGAGTGGGGAGAAGGCGCGCCGATCGAGCGGTATCAGGAGGCGCTGGCCGCTGACAGGCTCACACCGGATCAAGGCGGTGCTGTTTACCCACAACGAGACGGCCACCGGGGTCACCAGCGACGTGGCGGGAATCCGCCGCGCCCTGAACGAGACCCGGCACCCGGCACTGCTCATGGTCGACGGAGTGAGCTCCATCGCGAGCATCGACTTCCGAATGGATGAGTGGGGTGTGGACCTGGCCGTTACCGGGTCCCAGAAGGGCTTCATGCTGCCCGGCCGGACTTGGCATCGTCTGCGCCAGCCAGAAGGCGCTCGGTCTCTACGAGCAGGCCAGGCTGCCCCGGGTGTTCTTCGATTTTGGTGACATGAGGAAGGCCAATGCCACCGGCTACTTCCCCTATACGCCGTCGATTCCCATGCTCTATGGCCTGAAGGAATCCATCGCCATGCTGCTGGAGGAGGGGCTGGAGAATGTCTTTGCCCGCCACCATCGTCTGGCGGAAGGGACCCGCCTCGCGGTGAAGGCCTGGGGCCTGGAGCTCTGTGCCCGCGCGCCCAAGTGGAACTCGGATACGGTCACCGCGATCATGGTTCCGCCGGGGATCAATGGCGCCGAGGTGATCGATGTAGCGTATCGGCGCTACAATCTGGCCCTCGGTGCCGGACTCGCCCGCATGGCCGGCAAACTTTTCCGGATCGGCCATCTGGGTGATCTCAACGAGCTGATGTTGCTCGGCGCCCTCGCCGGGGCAGAGATGGCCATGCGGGACGTGGGCATGAAGGTAACTCCCGGCAGCGGCGTGGCCGCGGCGCAGGAATACTGGCGGAGCACGTCGGCTCCCTTATCCAAGCGGGATCTTCCGCCCCGGGCTCCCGAGGCGCAGCCCGCCTCCGCCGGACGCCAAGAAGGTCACGGTCGGCGCCGGGCGATGAGCCACACCCGCTACGAGCCGGCGCGGGCCCGGCTTCAGCGCAGCGAGCTGGCGGTTCCCGGCTCCCAGCCGGGAATGTTTCGCAAGGCCCTGGAGAGCGAGGCGGACTACATCTTCCTCGATCTGGAAGACGCCGTGGCGCCGGCCGACAAGGCGCAGGCCCGGCTCAACGTCATAGCCGGCGCTGCACGAGCACGACTGGCGGGAGCGGGGCAAAACGATTGCGGTGCGGATCAACGGCATCGATACCCACTACATGTACCGGGATGTGGTGGATGTGGTGGAGCAGGCGGGCGACCGGCTGGATATCGTGCTGATTCCCAAGGTCGGCGTGCCGGCCGACGTTTACCTGGTGGACGCGCTGCTGACCCAGATCGAAGAGGCGAAGGGTATCGAGCAGCGGATCGGGATCGATGTGCTGATCGAGACTGCTCTGGGCATGGCCAACGTCGAGGCCATCGCCCAGTCGAGCCGGCGGCTCGAGGCCATGCACTTCGGCGTCGCCGACTACGCCGCCAGCTGCCGGGCCCGCACGGTGAACATCGGCGGTCTGAACCCCGATTACCCGGGGGACCAGTGGCACGCGGCGCTGTCCCGAATGGTGGTGGCCTGCCGGGCCTATGGGCTCCGCGCCATCGACGGTCCTTTCGGGGACTTCAAGGATCCGGACGGCTATACCCTTGCCGCCCGGCGCGGAGCCGCCCTCGGCATCGAAGGAAAGTGGGCCATTCACCCATCCCAGATCGCGCTGGCCAATGAGGTGTTCACCCCGCCTGCCAAGGAGGTGGAGCGGGCCCGGCGAATCCTGGACGCACTGGAGCAGGCGGCCCGCGAAGGCCGCGGCGCGGCCCAGCTCGATGGGCGGATGATCGACGCGGCGTCGGCCCGCATGGCTCAGAACGTGGTCGATACGGACGAGGCTATTGGCAGCAAGTCGCGAGTCGCGGGTCGCGAGTCGCGAGTCGCCGTGTCCTAAGTCGTTCCGAGCTGGACCCGGGACTTCTGACTCGTCGACGTGACTCGCTCGCACTCCTGACTCACGACTCCTAGCTGTCCGGAGCAACCATGGACATCCACGAGTACCAGGCCAAAGAGCTCCTTGCCGGCTTCGGCGTCGCCATTCCCGCGAGGTGGCGTGGCGTATAGTCCGGAACAGGCGGTGTATCGCGCCTCGGAGATCGGCGGATCGCGCTGGGCGGTCAAGGCGCAGATCCATTCCGGCGCCCGGGGCAAGGCCGGGGGCATCAAGCTCTGCTCCAGCGAAGACGAGGTGCGCCAGGCGGCCAAGGGCCTCCTGGGAAAGCGGCTGGTTACCCATCAGACCGGGCCGGAGGGGAGAGTGGTGCACCGGCTCTATATCGAGGCAGCCGTGCCGATCGATCGGGAGCTCTACCTCGGCCTGGTGCTCGACCGCAAAAGCGAGCGCATCATGATCGTGGCTCACCCGCAAGGCGGCATGGAGATCGAGGAGATTGCCCAGAGCGCGCCCGACTCGATCCTCCGGGAGGTGGTGGAGCCGGCAATCGGGATGAGCGCCTTTCAGGCCCGGGAGATCGCGTATGGACTCGGGTCTGGCGCCCGCGCAGGTGAGCCGAGCCGTCACCACCCTCCTCGGGCGCGTACCGCGCGTTCCGCGATCTCGACGCCACCATGGTCGAGATCAATCCGCTGGTGGTGACCAAGGACGGCCAGGTGCTGGCCCTCGACTGCAAGATGACCTTCGACGACAACGCCATGTTCCGCCGGCCCAACGTGAGCGAGCTGCGAGACTACGCCGAGGAGGATCCCCGGGAATCGCAGGCGGCGGAGTACGGGCTCAATTATGTCGCGCTCGACGGCGACATCGGCTGCATCATCAACGGCGCCGGACTGGCCATGGCCACCATGGACATGATCAAGCATGCCGGCGGACACCCGGCAAACTTTCTCGACGTGGGCGGCGGCGCTTCACCCGACCGGGTGGCGGCGGCCTTTCGTCTGGTGCTGTCAGACGAAAAGATCGGCGCCATCCTGGTGAACATCTTTGCCGGCATCAACCGCTGCGACTGGGTGGCTCAAGGCGTGGTGCAGGCGGCCCGGGAAACTCAGCTGGCGATTCCGCTGGTGGTTCGGCTGGCCGGCACCAACGTCGAGGAAGGCCGGAAGATTTTGAAGGACAGTGGTCTGCCGATCATCACGGCGGACAGTCTCTCCGAGGCGGCGGAGCGGGTGGTTCACGCCTTCAACGCCTCTCGGTCTCAGTCCCCAGCCCGCGGCCGTGCCGCCAGCGGTCTTGCCGGAGGAAATGGACAGTCATGAGCATCCTCATCGATGAAACCACCCGGGTGCTGGTGCAGGGCTTCACCGGTGACAAGGCGACGTTCCACGCCAAAGAGATGTTGGCGTACGGCACGAAAATCGTGGGCGGGGTAACGCCCGGGAAGGGCGGTACCCGGCATCTGGATCGCCCCGTCTTCAACACCGTCAGGGAAGCGGTGCGGGCCACCGGCGCCACCGCCAGCATCATCTTCGTGCCTGCCGCCTTCTGTGCCGACTCGATCATGGAAGCCGCCAACGCCGGCATCCGCCTCATCTGTACCATCACCGATGGCATACCGGCGCAGGACATGATGATGGTGAAGCGCTATCTGCTCCGCTTTCCCAAGGAGCGGCGCACCACGCTCATCGGGCCCAACTGTGCCGGCATCATCAGCGCCGGCAAGGCAATGCTGGGCATCATGCCGGGCCACATCTATTCCCGCGGCCATGTCGGCCTGGTCACCCGAAGCGGAACTCTGGGCTACGAGGCGGCGGCGCAGATGAACGCGCTCGGCATCGGGCAGACGCACCAGCGTCGGCATCGGCGGCGATCCGATCAACGGCAGCTCCTTCGTGGACATGCTGAAGCTGTTCGAGGAGGATCCCGAAACCGAGGCCGTAATGATGATCGGCGAGATCGGCGGACCCCAGGAAGCCGAAGCGTCGCTCTTCGTCAAGGAGAACATGAGCAAGCCGGTCATCGGCTACGTCGCCGGTCTGACCGCGCCCAAGGGCCGTCGCATGGGCCATGCAGGTGCCATCATCTCCGCCTTCGGCGACACCGCTGCGGAGAAGGCCGAGATCATGCGAACCGCAGGACTGACCGTGGCACCCAGTCCGGCGGAGCTGGGCAGCACAGTGGCCGCGGCCCTCGCCAAGCGATCCCAGCGCACCCCGGTCGCCGTGAAGTGACCGGCCGGGCCACGGTGGTGGTGACGCGTCGGCTGCCGTCGGTGGTCGAGGAGGAGCTGACCCGCGACTTCGACGCCAGGCTCAACCGCGACGATCGACCACTCGGAGCAGCCGGCTTGCAGGACGCGTTGCGGACCGCCGACGCGCTGCTCTGCACCGTGACGGACAAGCTGACGGCCGAGGTTCTCAGCGCCGAGCCGCTGCGTGCCCGCATGCTGGCCAACTTCGGCGTGGGCTATCAATCACATCGACATCAATGCCGCCAAGTCCCGCGGCCTCGCCGTTTCGAATACTCCTGATGTGTTGACCGAGGCCACCGCCGATATCGCCATGACGCTGCTGCTCATGGTGGGCCGCCGGGCCGGGGAAGGGGAGCGGCACGTGCGCTGCGGAGCCTGGACCGGATGGCGTCCAACCCACATGCTCGGTTCCCAGGTCAGCGGGAAGACCTTGGGTTTGATCGGCATGGGCCGCATCGCCCGTGCGGTGGCCCAGCGAGCCCACCGGGGATTCGGCATGAGGATCCTGTTTCACGACCCCTACCCACCCTCGGCGTCCGAGGCCGCCGCCTTGGGCGCGGAACCACGGCAGAGCCCGGAACAGGTTCTCGAAGAATCGGATTTCGTGTCGCTCCACTGCCCAGCCACGCCGGAGACGCACCATCTCATGAATCGGGAGCGCCTGGCCCGCATGCGCCGGAGCGCCTTTCTCATCAATACCGCACGGGGTGACGTCGTCGACGAGGCGGCCCTGGTGGATGCTCTCGCCGACGGGACCATTGCCGGAGCCGGCCTCGACGTGTATGAGCACGAGCCCCAGGTCGCACCCGAGCTCCTCAGCATGGAGAACGTGGTGCTGCTGCCGCATCTGGGAAGCGCCACCCAGGAGACTCGGGTGGCCATGGGTCAGCGAGCGGTGGAAAACCTGCGGCGGTTCTTCAGTGGTTCGCCGCTGCGCGATCCCGTCGGGTGACCCACACGCTGCTCGATCCATTCTCAGCCGTCGGTCTTCCCGAGTCGGCTGATCCGGCCGCCGCCAGCGCGGCCGCATACGCCAACGAGGTCGTCGAGCTTCTCTCCGGATTGCTGCTGGGTCTGGTTCGGGAGCGGCAGCCCGAGTTGGAGCCGGCACTGCGCGGAGAGCGTCCCGCCTCCGAGCTGAGCCCCGATCTGATGGCCCGAACTCTTCAGGTGCAGGGGCTCTGGTTCCAGCTGCTGAGCATCGCCGAGCAGAATGCGGCCATGCGCCGGCGGCGGCAGACCGAAGCCGACCGGGGCTATGACCAGGTGCGGGGCACCTTTGCCCAGGTGATCTCCAGCGCGGCCGCCGCCAAGGTCTCCGCCGAGGAGCTGCGGAAGCTGCTGGAGGTGCTTCGGGTTCGCCCGGTAATCACCGCCCATCCCACCGAAGCCAAACGGGTCACCGTTCTCGAAAAACACCGCCGCATCTACCGCCGCCTGGTGGATCTGGAGTCGCCCCGCTGGACCCCACGCGAGCGCCAGGCACTGGTAGCCGGATTACAGAACGAGATCGAGCTGCTCTGGAATACCGGCGAGCTCCGCCTGGCCAAGCCAACAGTGCCCCAGGAGGTGTTCTGGGCGCTTCACTTCTTCAACGAAACACTCTTCGACTCCGTCCCCGATCTGCTGGAGAAGCTGGAGCGGGCCCTGGCACAGGCCTATCCCGGCAGAATCGTTCCAGGTCCCTCCATTCTTTCAGTTCGGCTCCTGGGTCGGAGGCGATCGCGACGGCAATCCCTTCGTCACCAACGCGGTCACCCGGGGCACTCTACTGGAGAACCGGCTCACTGGCCTTCGCCGCTACCGCCGCCGGCTGGGAGAGCTGGTCCGGGCGCTCAGCATTACCGAGCGCGCCATGCCGGTGCCGGAGAGCTTTCGGGCGGCGCTGGAGAAGGAGTTGGCGCCAGCGGCGAGGGCGACGAGATCGCGGCGCGGAATCCGGGCGAAGTATTCCGTCAGTACCTCGCCTGCATGCTGCGGCGAACTCGATCTGATGGTGACCGGTGCCGAACGGGGCGAGATCGTCACCAGTCCGGAGGGCTATGCCTCCGCCGACGCTCTTCGCCAATGACCTCCGGCGCATCGAAGACGCGCTCAGCTCCAGCCGGAAGCGTTTCGCTGGCGACTACGCTGGTGCGGCCGGTTCGGCGGGAAGTGGAGTCGTTCCGCTTCAGCACCGTGCGTCTCGACGTGCGGGAGAACACCACCAAGCTCAGCGCTGCCCTGGCTGACCTTTGGCGGCAGGCCAATCCAGGTGACCTCCCGGACGAATGATTCTGACGCGTGGCGGCGCTGGATCACCGCCGAGCTGGGCCGTCCCTTGTCGCGGGACGCGCAGGCGCCGGAACTGCCGCCGGAGTCGGCCGAGACGCTGGGCATGTTTCAACTGGTGCGGCAGCTTCGTGAGGAGATCGACCGCGAGGCGTTCGGCAGCTTTGTGCTCAGCATGACTCGAAGCGTGAGCGACGTGCTGGGCGCCTACCTTCTGGCGAAACACGCCGGCCTCTTTGCCGATACGGCCGGCACCGAAAGCTGCACCCTTCCGATCGTGCCCCTGTTCGAGACCATCGAAGATCTTCAGCGGGCTCCCGCCATCATGCGCGAGCTGCTCTCCGTGCCCCTGGTTCGCCGGAGCGTGCGGGCGCAAGGCGGGGTACAGGAAGTGATGATCGGCTACTCCGACTCCAACAAGGACGGCGGCTTTCTCACCTCGAACTGGGAGCTGAGCAAGGCGCAGATCAAGCTCACGCGACTGGGTCAGGAAGCCGGAATTCCGATTGCCTTTTTCCATGGCCGCGGGGGATCGGTCAGCCGGGGTGGCGCCCCCACCGGGCGGGCGATCGCCGCGCAACCGGCCGGCTCGATTCAGGGCCGGATGCGGATCACCGAACAGGGCGAGGTGGTCTCCTTCAAGTACGCCAACCGCGGCACCGCCCAGTATCAGATCGAGCTGTTGGCTGCGAGCGTGGTGGAACACTCGCTCAAGTCGGAGCGGGAGAAGGCCCTGGCACCCACGGCGGAGTTCGACGAAGCCATGGAGGCGCTCTCCGGGGCGGCGCAGGCCTCGTATCGAGGTCTGATCGACCATCCGGATCTGCTGACCTACTATCAGGCCGCCAGCCCGCTGGAAGAGCTGTCCATGCTCAACCTGGGCTCCCGGCCGGCCCGGCGATTCGGAGCTCGGTCCCTGAGCGACCTCCGGGCCATTCCCTGGGTCTTTGCCTGGTCGCAGAACCGGCACTTTGTACCGGGCTGGTACGGCGTGGGGAGCGGCATTCTCACCTTCCTCCAGGTGCGCGGCCAGCGCGGGGCCGCGCTGCTGGATCGGATGTTCACCGAGTCACGGCTGTTCCGCTTGATCGTAGATGAGGTGGAGAAGACGCTGACGTACGTCGATCTCGAGATTGCCCGGGAATACGCCGAGCTGGTGCCTGACTGCCGGGGTGCGAAATACCATCCTGGCAATGGTTGAGGAGGAGTACCAGCGCACCGTCGAGGCGGTGCTCAAGATCAGTGGTGGACGGGAGCTGGTCGAGCGCTACCCCAGATTCCGGCGGCGGCTCGGCGCGGCGGCTGCCTACCATCAACCAGGTGAGTCGGCAGCAGATCGAGCTGTTGCGGCGTTTTCGGGAATCCGGCGGGGACAAGTCCCAGGAAGAACAGCTGTCGGCGTTACTCTTGTCGATCAATACGATCGCGGCGGGATTCGGGGCGACCGGGTGAGCGGTGTTATCCCACGCGCGTCATCCCGAACGAAGTGAGGGATCGGCCCGGATGACGCTTACGTTGGGATCTTCTTGTCTCCGTCTACCGGGCCGATCTCTCGCTGTGCTCGAGATGACTCGCGTCTGCGCTTTCTCTCCATCTCCACCCTGAGCTGCCCACACGCTGCGTTAATGTCCAACCCTCGGCTTTTTCGCACCGCTGCTTCGATTCCCTGATTCCGGAGGCGTTCCGCAAACACTCGGATACGCGCCGCGGTGGTCGGCGTCAGATCGGGCGCGCCGCCAGGGTGCAGTGGCAGGATGTTCACCAGCGCACCCATGCGGCGCGCCAGCCTGGCGAGCTCATCTGCGTCTCGGTCGGTGTCGTTGAATCCGGCAATCATCACATACTCGAACGTGATCCGCTTACGGAATGCTTCCGCGGCTTTGAGCACCGCCTCGAGATCGTACTTCTTCTCGATCGGCATGATGCCCCGGCGCTGCGGCGAGGTCGGAGCATGGAGCGAGATCGCCAGACGGAATTGCTCCGGCCGCTTGGCGAACTCGAGCATTCCGGGGATGATCCCCACAGTGGAGACGGTGATGTGCCGGGCTCCGATCTCGAAGCCCTCGGGACTGTTGAGGATGCTGAGCGAGGTATCCACCGAGGGCCAGTTCAGCAGCGGCTCGCCCATCCCCATGAAGACGATGTTGGTGGGCTTCTCCTCCGGGTCGGCCAGCACGATTTCGCGAACCTGTCCGGCGATCTCGAAGGCCGTGAGGTTGCGCCGGAACCCCATGCGGCCGGTGGCGCAGAAGGTACAGCCCAGGGCACAGCCGGCCTGCGAAGAAATACAGAGCGTGCGCCGGCTGCCCGTTGGGATCAGGACCGACTCGATCGCCTCGCCGTCGGTCAGGCGCCAGAGGTACTTGCGGGTGCCGTCGGCCGACTGCTGAATGGTGTCGGGCGTGAGCCTGGGCAGCGGAAAATCTCGATCCAGCTCGCCTCGGAGTTGAGCAGGCAGATCCGTTGCATCCGCCCACGAACCGACCGGTACTTGCCAGAGATGCCGGTAGATCTGCCGAGCCCGGTAGGCCGGAAGCTCGCGGTCCGCCACCCAGCGCTCCAGAATTGAATGAGCGCTGGACGGCGGAACATCGAGCAGGCTAGCGGGGTCGAGCGAAGCTGCTGCCATCGACGAAACTTAACCTCGCATGGAGTCACTAAGCTCAACAGCAATAACGCATTGCCCCTCTTTGCCACGCGGTTTAGGTTTGACTCCATGCCGCCTACGGTCGCCTGTGCTTCTGACTGAATTTCTTGCGCCAGAGCGGGTACTGATTCCCCTGGCCGCGCGCGACAAGGCTGGTGTTATCGCCGAGCTCACTCACCACCTGACCGATCGGAGTGGCGAGAGCCTTCGCCGAGGTACTCGGAGCGGTGGAAGAGCGTGAAGCCGTTCAGAGCACCGGAATCGGTTTTGGCGTCGCCATTCCGCATGCCCGCTCGACCGCGGTTCGGGAGCTCACGGTCGTGTGCGGGGTGAGCGCCGTTCCGGTTCCCTATGACTCAATCGATGGAGAGCCCGTCCGCCTCTTCTTCCTCATCGTGGGGCCTGAGTCTTCCGCCGGTCAGCACGTGAAAGTCCTGAGCCGGATAGCCCGCCTCGTGCGCCGCGAGGACCTCCGGCAACAGTTATGCGCCTGCGCCACGGCCCAGGAGTTTTGCGCCGTAGTCGCCGAGGCGGAAACCCGCGTCTGATGGGCGCCACCGCACTCAGGACTCATCGCGGTGGGGCGCTCACCCGAGAACAGCTGGGCCAGGAGGTCAGGCTGGGCGGGTGGGTTCACCGCCGGCGGGATCTCGGCGGTCTCGTGTTCGTAGACCTGCGCGACCGGGCCGGGCTGGTGCAGCTCTCCTTCAACCCGGAGTGGACGTCGCCCGAGGTGATGGAGCGCGCCGCCGGCCTGGGCGCGGAAACGGTCGTACTGGTGACGGGTACCGTGGCGCTCAGGCCCGAGCCGTCGCGCGACCAGCGTCTCCCGTCCCGAGAGGTCGAGGTCCATGCCACGGCACTCGAGATCGTCGGGCCGGCCCAGACCCCCACCATTCCGGTGGCTCGCAAGGAGAAGGAGGAGCTCCCCGCCGAGGAGCTTCGGCTGCGCCACCGGGTACTCGATCTCCGCCGGCCCGGAGCTGCAGCACAATCTGATCCTGCGTCATCAGGTCATGCAGGCAACTCGCCGATACTTCGACGAGCACGGCTTCCTGGAGATCGAGACCCCGATTCTCACCAAGCCGACCCCGGAAGGTGCGCGCGACTACTTGGTGCCCAGCCGGGTGCATCCGGGTGAGTTTTTTGCCCTTCCCCAGTCGCCCCAGCTGTACAAGCAGCTGCTGATGATCGCGGGTTTCGACCGCTACTTTCAGATCGCCCGTTGCTTTCGGGACGAGGATCTGCGGGCGGACCGCCAGCCTGAATTCACGCAGATCGACATCGAGGCGTCTTTCATCGGCGTGGAGCGACATGCTGGAGTTGGGCGAAGGCCTGGTCCAGAGAATCTGGGGGGAGATGGGGCAGCCCTTCAGCTACCAGCCCATCGCATGCGCCACGCCGACGCGATGGAGCGATACGGTACGGACAAACCGGATCTGCGATACGGTCTGGAAATTTTCGATGCTACTGACGGCATTCCTCGGAGCGCGATTTTTCCGTCACCCGCAAGAGCCATCGAGGCCGGTGGGCGAGTGCGGGGAATCCGGGTACCGCGGGGGGCCGCACTGAGCCGAAAGCAGCTGGACGAGATCGAGGCCGCTGCCAAGTCGCTGGGAGCCGCGGGCCTGCTCCGACTCAAGAAGTCGGAATCGGAGCTCGAGGGTCCGGCGGCCAAGTACCTCTCCCCCGAGGCCGTGGCTCGGCTCGGGCATAGCACGAAGGTGACTTGTATTTCTGGTGGCGGCACCGGACCATGTCTCCGGCCCGGCGCTCGACCGGGTGCGCCAGCGAAGTGGCCCGCCGGCTCGACCTCATCCCCGAGGGTAAGAACCGATTTCGTCTGGATCATCGATTTTCCGCTGTTCGAGCAAGACCCTGCCAGCGGCGCACTGAGTTCCGTAAACCATCCGTTCACGGCTCCGCATCCGGAGGACGTCGAGCTGCTCGAGTCGGCTCCGGAGCGGGTGCGCGCGCTGGCCTATGACATGGTATTGAACGGCACGGAGCTGGGCGGCGGCAGTCTCAGAATCGCGGATCCTTCGCTCCAGCGACGCGTGTTCTCCCTGCTCGGCATTCCCGAGCAACAGGCGGAGCAGCGGTTCGGATTTCTGCTGGAGGGGCTCAGGGCAGGGGCTCCGCCCCATGGCGGCTTTGCCTTTGGTCTCGACCGCATCGTCATGCTCCTGGCCCAGGCCGATTCTCTGCGGGATGTGATTGCGTTTCCTAAAACGACGGCGCAACGAGCTCTGTTCGAAGGAGCTCCGAGCCCGGTTGATCCCGCGGACCTGAAGGCCCTGCACCTGGAGGTGAAGGGTGAGGGGTGAGAGGTGCTCGCGGCCAGGCGGCTACCGCTTACCGCCCACCGCTTACCGCTTACCTTGGAATTATGGCTGACGACATCCAGACCAGAATGTCCGCGGAGGGGGCCGATCCGCTCCTGTTCGCCGGCGTCAACGACAGCAACCTGCTCGAGCTTCAGCGCGCCCTGGGGGTACGGGTCTCTCTTCGGGGCGATGCAGTGACGCTGTCGGGCACCCCGGACCAGGTGGAGCGCGCGGGACCGGTCATTCAGGGTTTGCTCGAGCTGGCCCGAATGGGTGAGCCGGTCACGCCGGACGATGTCTCCCGTCTGGCCGCCGAGGGCATCTCAGGCGAGCTCCCCGCCCAGACGGCAGACGGAAAGATCGTTTTGCCTGGGCTCCGCCGTGCCATCGTACCCAAGACCCAGGGCCAGCGCGACTACCTCCAGGCCATCAGTAACCACGACATCGTAGTCGGCATCGGACCCGCCGGCACCGGCAAGACCTACCTGGCGGTGGCCAAAGCGGTCGAGGCCCTGGCCCGGAAGCGGGTCAAGCGAATCATTCTCGCTCGTCCCGCGGTGGAAGCCGGGGAGTCGCTTGGCTTCCTGCCGGGCGACCTGCAGGCCAAAGTGGACCCGTATCTGCGCCCGCTGTATGACGCCCTGGAAGACATGATGCCGCACGATCGGGTGCAGCGAGCTCTGGAGACCCGCACCATCGAGATCGCTCCGCTGGCATACATGCGGGGGCGCACCCTGGCGGACGCGTTCATCATCCTGGATGAAGCGCAGAACGCCACCGGCGCGCAGATGAAGATGTTCCTGACCCGGTTGGGCGTGAACAGCAAGACCGTGGTCACCGGCGACAAGACCCAAATCGATCTGCCGCAGCGGGAGGATTCCGGGTTGATCCAGGTCGAGCGGGTGCTTCCCGGTATCGAGGGGATCGCGTTCTGTTACCTGCACGAGACCGATGTGGTGCGGCACCGGCTCGTGCGCGAGATCATCAAGGCCTACGCGGAGGATCAGAGCGGCTGATGGCTCGACGCTCCAGCGCGCGAGTCTGGGTCAATCTGGGCGGTGCAACGCTCCGGGAACGCGCCCGGTATCACCTGGCGCGCTGGGCTCCGCTCCTGGCCGTGGCCTTTCTCACCTACCTCGCCTTTCCGCCGCTCATCGGCATCGGTACTCCGGTTCCGGCTGTGGGCCAGATCTCGAAGCAATCGGTGGTGGCGCCGTTTGCCTACGAGGTGCGCAAGTCACCCGAGGAAATCGCGCGTGAAGGCGAGTCCCGCGCGCTCACGGCGCAACCCGTCTACCGTTTCAGCCCCACGGCCTACGATTCCTCGCTCGCCGCCGCCCGCGGGTTCTTTGCCGATCTCGCCAAGGCGGCCGAGACTGGTGGACCCGACTCCGTGGCTCAGGCCGTGGCTGCTCGAGTCCGTTTGGGTCCCGAGGAAACCCGATTTCTTACCGACTCTACCAATCGGCGCCAGATCCAGGAGCTGAGCACCCATTTCCTGGCAGAGGCGCTTTCCCGCGGCGTGGCCGATGCGGGAGCGATACGAGGCGAGGTCAGCCCGACCATCGCACTGCGCCGGGGCGAGACCGAACGGATCATCCCGCGAGATTCCATTCTCACCTTTGCCGACCTCATGGAGCAGGCCGAGGCGGCGGGGCTCAACCTGCCCACCGCGGTGGGCCAGCGCACCTTGCGCCGTCTGGTGGGCGCATTTTATCAGCCTACCATCGTGCTCGATCCCCTGGTTACCGTTGCACGTAGGTCGCAGCTGCGGGGAAGCGTCAATCCGATCAAGTACTCGGTTCGCACCGGCGAGCGCATCGTCCGGGCCGGCGAGCCGATCACCGAGGAGGCGCACGCCAAGCTGGTCACCCTGTTGGAGGAGCATCGCCGACGGGGCAGCGGGGGGCTCGCCGTCCGGAGCGCTGCGGGAGCGTTGCTCTTCAATGCCCTGGTCTTGAGCGGCTTCTGGCTGCTGATCGCTTTCTACCGGCGGGAGAGCTACGCCCACCTGCGGGAAATGATTTTCCTGGGCGCGCTCTTTGCCCTGGTGGTACTGCTGACCGCGGGGCTGTCCAGCTTCTTCCCGGGCCGGCCCGAGCTGGTACCCATTGCGTTCGTGGCCATCCTCATGACCATGCTGTACAACGGGTGGGTCGGAGTGTTCGCGGCCGTGACTCTCGCCATTCTGCTCGATGGGCAGTGGGCCCTGCGGGAGAGTTATGTCCTGTTCTTTGGTCTGGTGAGCGGGGTTGCGGGGGCCGTAGGTATTCGGGTGGTGCGTCGACGGCGCCATCTCTACCTGACCATCGGTGTGGTGGCTGGAGCGGGCATACTCGCCACCATTGCCGTGGGGCTGGAACAAGGCTGGGCCACCAGCACCATTGTGGGCAGCTGCCTGCTCGACCTGGTGATCGCGCTCGCCAGCGCCGCACTGGCTATGATCGTGATGCCGCTGGCCGAGTCGGCCACCAGGATCACCACCGACCTCACTCTCGCTCGAGCTGTCCGATCTCGGCCGACCACTGCTCCGGCGTCTGGCTCTCGAGGCCCCGGGCACCTGGGCCCACAGTCTGGCCATGGCGAGCCTCTGCGAGTCGGCTTGCAACATCATCGGTGCCAACGGGCTTCTCGCGCGAGTCGGCTGCTACTATCACGACATTGGCAAGCTGGCGAGCCCCGGTCATTTCATGGAAAACCAGGGAACCGCGCCTAATCCCCACGATCAGATGACTCCGCTGGAGTCGGCCAGACTGATTCGAAGTCACGTGCTCGATGGGCTGGCGCTGGCTGAGGCGGCCGCGCTGCCGGAGGTGGTCAAGGCGTTTATTCCGGAACACCACGGAACGACCTACATCACCTACTTCCTGAGCCGGGCGCGAGGCAACGATCCTGACGGCCGGGTCAATCCTGCCGACTTCCGCTATCCGGGACCGCGCCCCCAGTCCGCTGAGACGGCGGTGGCCATGCTGGCCGATTCGGCCGAAGCAGCCGTGCGGGTGCTGGGTAACCCAACACCCGAGGCAGTGCGCAGCGCCATCGAGCATCTGGTTCAACAGAAGATGGGCTCGGGCCAGCTGGACGATGCGCCGCTGACCCTGCGCGATCTGGACCGGATCAAGCGCGAGTTTGCCCGCGTGATGTCGGGCACCTACCACAAGCGCATCGGCTATCCTCGTCCGAGTGGCAGTGTCACCCCGGAATTCCAGCCGGCCGAGCGTGAGTGAAGTCGCGGTGAGCGGCCGCCGCTTGCCGATTTCCCGTTCGCTGGTGCAGCGGGTGGTTCAGACCGTGCTCCGTCAGGAGCGGCGGGACGCCCTGATCTCGGTCACCTTCCTTGGCCGTGACTCCATGCGCCGGCTGAACGCCGAGCATAAGGGACACGACCGCCCTACCGACGTGCTCACCTTCGCATTGACCGAGCCTGCCGGGCACATCGTCGGAGACGTGTACGTCTGCCCCTGGATGGCGCGGCAGGAAGCCGGTGCTCGGGGCATTTCTTTTCGAGAAGAGCTGATCCGCCTGATCGTTCACGGCACGCTGCACGCGCTTGGCAGGGACCATCCCGAGGGGCCGGAGCGCACCCGGTCCGCCATGTGGCGCCGGCAGGAACGCTATGTCGAGGCGCTGGCATGATCGCGATGCTGCAGCTGTTCATTGCGCCTCTGCTCGCAGCGCTGCTCACGCTCTGGGCGGCCTGGCTGGCGCTCGCGGCCGAGTCTGACGCCGATCTACCCCGCGCTTTGAGCGGGCAGATCGGCGCCGAGAGCGGCGCGGGCACGGTGTCGCGCAATCTTCACATCGCCCATCTGGCGTTGCTCATGCTGGCCGGCGCCGCGGCGGGAGGCGCCGTCGCCTGGTGGGCCTGGTCGCCGGCTCTCGGTCTGGTGCGGCTCTTCCTCGCGGTGCTGCTGGTCTGGGTTCTGGGAGATCTGGTCCCGCGGTTGTTGGCGGCAGTCGCTCCTGACATCACCGTGCCGGTGCGCCGGGCGGCAATCCCCACGCTGGTGCCGTTCCGTCCCTTGCTCCGGCTGGCCGCCTGGGCCGATGCGCGAGCCCGCGCCCGAGCGCCGACCAGTATGAGCCGGCAGTCGGGAGAGGCCCAACGCGACATGCTGCTCGGGGTGTTCTCCCTCGCCGACACCACGGTTGCCGAGGTGATGACGCCGCGGATCGATATCGTCTCAGTAGACCTCTCGGCCGAGCCGGAGGAGGTCATCAAGACGCTCCGAAGCTCGGAGCACGCCCGTCTCCTGGTCTACGACGGTAATCCGGATGCGGTAATCGGCGTCATCTACGCCAAAGACATTCTGGCGATCGGGCAGGACGACCCTCGGCCCTGGCACGCGCTGATTCGTCCGGCGGCGTTCGTGCCGGAGGGCAAGACGCTCGATCGCCAGGTGCGCGACTTTCAGCGCGGTCCCAGCCACTTGGCGGTCGTGGTGGATGAGTTCGGCGGCACCGCGGGGATCGTCACCCTGGAAGACATCCTTGAACAGATCGTGGGAGAGATCCAGGACGAGTACGATACCGACGAGGTGGCCCCCATTCAGGTGGTCAGCGAAGACCAATGGCGGGTGGAGGGTGGCGTCGCCTTGTCCGAGCTGGAAGCTGCGCTGGGGCACAGCTTCGACCGGGACGACGTCAGTACCGTGGGCGGACTGGTCCTGGCGGAGTTCGGACGGGTACCCAGGTCGGGTGAGTCCATCGATGTTGAGGGCTTCCGGCTGGTGGTAGAGCATGTCGTGCGCCGGCGAGTGAAACGGATCGGGGTGTACCGCACTCCGGTCGACGTTCCCGTCGAGCAGGAGCGGGCGGCTCGATGATCTGGCTCGCCGTCGCTCTCGGCGTGGTGCTCACCGTCTTTGGGGCTACCGCGGGGTCGGCGCTCATCACCGTAAGCCGGGCCGAGCTCACCCGCGCGGTTAGCCGTCGACTGCGGGGCGCCGCCGCCTCGCTGGCCGGGCTGGCGCAGATCGACCGGTACCTCACTGCTGCCTCGGCCACAACTTCACTCGGGGTACTACTGCTCGGTGCCGCCGTGCCCGGTCTGCTGGCCGGCAGTGCTCCCAAATCCCTCGTGGCGCTGGTGCTGGTTGCGGTGCCGCTGGTCCTGTTCGCCGCCTATCTGGTCCCCCGCTGGCTGACCCAGCCGCGCGCCGAGAGTGTAGCGGCCCGGGTCACGCCCATCCTGCGTCCCTGGTCCAGAGCGCTCGGTCTCCTGCTGCCGGCCCGTACCGCGACCCGGCCCACTGACCTTCGGTCGATCTGGCGGGAGGGAGCGGCGGTAGGTGGACAGGGCGATAGCGAGCTCATGATGGTCGGTGGGGTGATGGCGTTCACCTCACGGCCGGTTCGAGAAGTGATGACACCACGCACCGACATCGTCGCGATCGAAGAGAATGCACCACTGGATGAGATCCGGCTGGTCTTTGCCGGCAGCGGATACAGCCGAATTCCAGTGATCAGGGGAACGCTGGACGACATCATTGGAATGCTGCACGCATTCGACCTGTTCAAGCTCGAGCCGGGCGACCCGCTGCCGGTGCGCCCCGTGTCGGTCACCCCGGCCAGCCGGAGCTGCGGCGACCTCCTGCTCGACATGCAGCGGGAGCGGCGCCACCTCTCGGTAGTGCTCGATGAGTTTGGCGGAACTCTGGGGATCGCAACGCTGGAAGATCTGCTGGAGGAGCTGGTGGGCGAAATATTCGACGAGCATGACGAGGAAGTCGCGTCCATGCTCCCCCCACTGCCCACGCTGTTCGAGACCGATGGAAACGTGTCCACCCAGGCGATCGAGGAACGATTCGGAGTGTCGTTGCCCTCGGGGCGGTCTACGACGGTGGGCGGCTTGCTGGTCGAGTGGGCTGGACGGATCCCCAACGCAGGCGAACGGTTCCTGGTACACGGACTGGAGTTCGACGTCGTTCAGGCCTCACCCACCCGGATCGAGCGGCTGCTGATTCGTTCCGGCGCCGCCACGGCCATCCCTCTCGCGCCCGCCCCATGATGCGAAAGCTCCTCGACCGGATGGTGGACCTGGTCCGGAAGGGTGAGCTTGGCCTGTTTACCCGCCGGGCCCACGATTTCGAGCCGGCCGATCTAGCCGAAGTCCTCACCGCTCTGGATGAGAAGGATAGAGTGTCGGCGGTGCAGGCGCTGCCGCCCGAGCTCTCCAGCCAGGCCCTGGCCGAGATGCCGGAAGACGCCCACGCCGGCGAAACGCTGGCGGCCCTCGATCCGGACCTGGCCGCGGAGATCGTCGACGAGCTGGATGATGACGACGCGGCCGACATCCTGGGCGACCTGGATCCCTCCCGTCAGGAACAGATTCTCGCCGCGGTCGAGGACCGCTCCGAAGTCGAACAGCTGCTTCGCTACGACGAGGAGAGCGCGGGTGGGCTGATGACCACCCACATGGTCACCGTTCCGGTTACGGCGACCGCGGGGGAGGCTTTGGAAGAGATCCGGCGTCAATCGGAAGAAGTCGAGGACTTCTACCAGGTGTTCGTGGTGGACGCCGACCGGAGGCTGGTCGGAATTCTGCCATTCAAGGACCTGGTGATCAGCCGGCCAGAGCGGCCGGTGCGGTCTTTCATGGAAGACGCCGACATCTACGTCACCCCCGATCTGGACCAGGAAGAGGTCGCCCGGTTGATGGCCCGATATAACCTGCCGAGCGTCCCTGTGGTGAACGAGCAGCGGCAACTGCTCGGACGGGTCACTTTCGACGATGTGATTGACGTGGTCGAAGCCGAGACCACGGAAGACATGCTCCGCTTCGGTGGTGTGTCCGTTGACGAGGGCCTCGGCGCCGGCTGGGAAAGCGCGGTGCGAAGCCGGCTGCCCTGGCTTTCGGTGAACCTGCTGACCGCGTTCCTCGCCGGCGGTGTGGTGTATTTGTTTCAGCATACCATCCAGCACACCGTGGCGCTCGCGGTGTGGATGCCGATCATCGCCGGAATGGGAGGTAATGCGGGCACCCAGGCGCTCGCCGTCACCGTCCGTCGGTTGGCCTTGGGTCTCATTCCGGTGCACCTGTTTGCCCAGGTGGTGGGCAAGGAGATCCTGGTCGGCGTCACCAACGGGATTGTCATGGGGCTCGCGGTGGGAACCGTCGCGGCGCTGATCGGCGAGGGGCCCAAGCTCGGCGTGGTGGTCTTCCTGGCTATGACCGGGAACCTGATGGTGGCCGGCTTTGCCGGCGCCTTCATCCCCATCCTGCTCGAGCGACTAGGCGCCGACCCCGCGGTGGCCTCCTCGATCTTCGTGACCACGTTCACCGATGTGTGCGGGTTCCTCCTGTTGCTGGGTCTGGCAGGGACGCTGCTGCTGTGAACCGACCGCTCTGGTACCAGCTTATCACCCGACCCCGCTGACTTGCTCCTTCCTAAGCTCGTCACCACCCTCCAAACCTACACCCGGGCCCAGTTCCTGGCCGACCTCACTGCCGGGGTGATCGTCGGGATAGTGGCGCTGCCTCTGGCGATAGCCTTTGCCATCGCCAGTGGAGTGACCCCCGAGCGCGGCCTCTACACCGCCGTGATCGCCGGCTTTCTGATCTCGGCGCTGGGCGGATCGCGGGTGCAGATCGGCGGACCCACCGGAGCTTTCGTGGTGGTGGTTTACGGTATCGTCCAAAGATACGGCCTGGACGGACTCACGGTGGCCACCATCTTCGCCGGGCTGATCCTCATCGGGTTCGGGCTGGCCCGTCTGGGAGCGGCCATCAAGTTCATCCCCTTTCCGGTGGTCACCGGCTTCACCTCCGGCATCGGCGTCATTCTCATCGTTCAGCAGCTGCGGGACGTGCTGGGGGTGCGGCTGACGTCAGCGCCCCCGGAAGTCATCGAGCGGCTGGGCCTGTACCTTTCCAGCATCCGGACCGTGAATGCCTATGCGGTCGGGATCTCTCTCGTTACGCTCCTGGTACTCCGGTTCTGGCCCCGGGTGAGCCACCGAGTGCCGGCGCCCTTCGTGGCGCTGATCCTGACGACCGTCCTGAGCCATCTGCTGCATCTCCCGGTGGAGACTATCGGAACTCGCTTTGGGGAGATCAGCGCCGGGTTTCCCCGGATCTCGCTGCCGGGCGTTTCACTGGCCGAAGGGCGTCAGCTGGTGGTGCCCGCTCTGGCGATCGCGGCGCTGGGCGCGGTGGAGTCGCTCCTCTCGGCCGTGGTGGCGGACGGCATGATCGGCGGGCGCCACCGCTCGAACATGGAGCTGGTGGCCCAGGGAGTGGCCAACGTCGTGACCCCGCTCTTCGGGGGAATCCCCGCCACCGGCGCGATCGCCCGAACCGCCACCAACGTGAAGAGCGGCGGGCGCACGCCGGTGGCCGGCATCGTTCACGCGCTTACGCTCCTGATCGTTACCCTGTTCTTCGGCCGGCTCGCCGGACTGATCCCGCTGGCGACCCTCGCGGCGATCGTGCTCTGGGTGGCTTACCGGATGGCGGAGTGGCAGGTCTTCAAGAGCGAGCTCAGCGCACCCAAGAGTGATGCCATCGTGATGCTGACCACCTTTCTCCTCACCGTACTGGTGGACCTGACCACCGGCATCGGGGTAGGGATGGTGCTGGCGTCGTTCCTGTTCATGAAACGGATGGCGGAGGTCACCAACGTCACCATGGTGTCCCAGGAGTTCCAGGACCCGAAGACCAGCCGGGATGACTCCGGAGCCATCTATCGCCGGCAGGTCCCCAAGGGCGTCGAGGTGTACGAGATCAACGGCCCGTTCTTCTTCGGGGCCGCGGAGAAGTTCAAGGACACCCTGCTCGGAGGTCTCCAAGAAGCCCAAGGTCCTCATCGTCCGCATGCGAAACGTGCCGGCGATCGATTCCACGGCAATGCATGCGCTGAGGGACCTAGTGCGGCGCACCCGGAAGGATGGCACCCTGGTGCTGCTGTCCGACGTTCATGCTCAGCCCCTCATCGCGTTGGGCCGGTCGGAGCTGCTGGACGAGATCGGCGAGGAGTTTCTGTGCGCCAACATCGACGACGCGCTGGCGCTGGCCCGAAAGCACTTGGGCCTGTCCCCGGAGCAGCCGTCCCCAACCCCTCAAAGCAGCGCCTGATCCGATGCACCTGCAGGAGCTGCTGATCCGCTACGGCTTGCTGGCGGTGTTCCTGGGAGCGGCGTTCGAAGGCGACTTCAGCCTGATATTGGCGGGCGTGGTGGCCCACCTCGGCATTTTCCCGTTTCCTCACGCCATAGCCGCCGGCGCGCTGGGGAGCCTCATGGGTGACTCGATCTGGTTCGGGTTCGGCCGGCTGCGCGGGCCGAGATTCCGGCAGGGAAAGCTGTACCGCAGGGTAGGTCCTACCATCGAGCGACTGGCGTACCGGCTAGGCCCGTGGGAACTGCTGGCGGCCCGATTCGTGTACGGCACCAAGGCGGCCAGCATGCTGTTCTGGGGACTGCACGGCCTGCGCGTTACGCCGATTTCTGCTGATCGACGCCATCGGCTGTACCATCGGCACCCTGGTTTTTACCGGGCTCGGTTACGTCGTGAGCGGGAGTGCCATCGCGCTGTTGGGGCAAGGTGAAACGGGTGGAGCTGTGGCTGCTGGGGGTGCTGCTGGTAGGAGCGGTGATCGTGTTCATCATCCATCGGACCGCCAGGCACGAGCTCCACCTGGACGAGAGCGAGATACCAGGAGAGTAGGACGCTAGTTCGGCTCGCCGTCGGGCTGAGGCTCCGGACGGGGCGGGGGCTCCGGCCGGCGAGAAGGGTTGGTCGGGTTGGGAAAAGGCTGCGGGGGCGGCTCCGGCTGAGGCACTCTCATCATTTCAGTACAGCTCCACCACCTGGCTCCGCAGTTTGTCCAGCCGGGGACCGGTGGCCGCGAGCACACTCCTCCACCAATAGACGATGGCTTCCTTGCGCTCGGGCTTGTAGCCTGCGATCTGGCGGTAGGGAATTCGGACCGTCTTTCCGGGGGCGACGCTCTTGCAGTCAGCGCCCTGAACGCAAGTGACAAAGTCGAGCAACGCCGCGGTCTGCCGCTCCACGATGAAGTAGAAAGTCGGCTTGTCGGCGGCGTTGCTGAGAACGATCTCTTCGCCGGTGGTCTGTATGGTGAAATCGTCCTCCGCTGGTGCGGTGGAGCTGCCACAGGCCAGCGCGGCAACGGGAACGAGGAGGTAGGCGAGACGGGTGAGCTGCATGCGGCCTTTGCTGCTGCGAGTCCTTCAAGAATAGGGCAGGAGGGCGGTCCTGCGATAGGCCCTGAGGGGAACCCGGAGGTTCCCTCTCAGGTGCCCGGATTCAGCGCGTGAAGTCCCACACAAAGGTGGTATTCAACGCCGGATACTCGTAGGTGCCCGACAACTCCGTGGCGTTCTCCTGGAACGGCAGAACCGGGGTGATGAGCCAGTAGGCCACCGCAACGTCCGCAGTATAGGAAGGCTGTCCCGGCGGGCAGGTGACGGCTGCTTGGGTGAAGTGCATCGTTACGCCGGTCGCCTGGTACGTGTGGTTGACCTCATCGACTACGATCTCGCCGTCCTCCGGCGCCAGGTCGAACGACTGCGGCCCTCCACTATGCGTGCAGCCAAATTGGTCGGTACCCTTCTGCTCCCACTGAATGCTTCCGCGCTTGATTTGATACCGGGTCTGAACCCCGGGATAGGTGTTGGCGCTGTCGATCACCCATTGCACATCAGTGGTGATGATATCGGTAACGCCGCTGCCCTCACTTTTTTCGACTTGTGCTGTGCTGCTTGCGGTACCGGACCAGCCGAGGCTGCAGTGAAGCTCGGGGTTGAGATGATTGTACGCGGGATCGTCCACCCCGAACAGCGCCAATTGCCGGCTATACATCGCCGCTTCGTTCATCTGTACCGGATCCGAGGTATCCAGGCACTTTCCCTTGGTGGTGTTGAAGCAGTTTTCCAGCGCGGCGATCACCGCCTCATGCACCGCACCTTCCTGGGGGACAAACTCGTCGTGTAAACCCACCAGCTCC
Source organism: uncultured Gemmatimonadales bacterium (assembly GCA_963825815.1). Taxonomy (GTDB): domain Bacteria; phylum Gemmatimonadota; class Gemmatimonadetes; order Gemmatimonadales; family GWC2-71-9; genus CAVVWJ01. The sequence continues at coordinate 25,981 of CAWGVB010000034.1, forward strand.
ACTCTGCGCTCCCATCGAATGGCCATGGGGGCCAACCTTTGGGCGGCGGAACAGTCGGTCTTCATGGTGTTGAATGCCGGCTCGAGAATCTCGTTATAGAATGCCTGTAAAACGGCCTGCAGCTTGTCAGCGAGCTGGGGATCAGGCTCGAGCCCCTGCAAGGCCCGGTTGCGCTCGTTCTGCCAGATGTCGCCGAGGAGAGAAGAGAGTCGATCCTCGGGATCGGACGGCATGATGTCTGCCGCCGAACCGAGGTTGGGATTGTCGCTGTTATAGACGGCTATACCGCCGACTGTGAAGTGGAGCAGCGGCATCGCCAGCAGATCGGGGTCCGGCATCAAGGGGTAACGGTGGATCTCGGTCCCGTCTCCGTGCGCCGCAAAGCCCACGGCCGAGTGGCGGGGCCCTTCAGGTGGATCGATGCGGAAGGTGACTTCAGTGAAGAAGCGTAGTCCTTCGGGCTCGAACTGCACTCCGAGAAAGTGGGCTCCCGGGAGGTCCAGCCCGGTGACGCCGGTGAGCGGAGTCATGCTGATGGTGGTGTCCGCAAGCAAGGCGTTGGGGGGTACGGTGAGGGTATAGAGCGTACCATCGGCGCCGGTGGTCTGCAGGGTGCCGCCGGACACCGGAATCCGGGCCGAGGTCATCCGGCCCTGATCGAGTATTGGGGTCACATTGGCTGGGTGGGGCTCCGGCAGCGCGGGATCGGATGGGCCTTCCGGAGCGGTGGGGCCGTTGTCACTGCCACTGCAGCTGGCTAGAAGAAGGGCGCTAAGGACCAGCGCGGCCGTATAGCGAGGGGAAGCCATCGGAACTCCGGCGTCGAGGTAGAGGTCGGTCTGCTTCCACCTCAGACGCGCGGATGCCCTGATTTTTCTCAGGCGGCAGGGGTGGTACCGGGTAAGAACAACCGCTGCCACCCCTCACCGCTCACCGTTTGCCGCTAACCGCCTACCAGACTTTTACGCGATCGTTCTCGGCCAAATAGAGCTTCTCCCCGGGCTTCACGCAAACGCTTGATACCACTGATCCAGGTTGCGGACGGTGCTGGCTCGATACTTGGCGGGAGCGTGCCCATCGGTCAGGATCTGATTGCGCTCCGCCGGCTCTCTGGCCTTGCCCCGCCAGGCCTGGGCAAAGCTGATGAAGAACTGCTGGTCGCCGGAAAACTTCTGTACCGTGGGTGCCGGCTTGCCCTTGAGCGAGCGATGAAAGGCGTCGTACGCCGCGGCCAGTCCGGCCACGTCCGCAATGTTCTCTCCCAGCGTCTGCTGCCCGTTGACCGCTAGATCGGGAAAGGGACGGTACTGGTTGTACTGAGCCACCAGTTGTTGCGACGAAGCCTGAAAGTGCTTGAAGTCCTCCTCGGTCCACCAGTTGTGCAAGCGTCCCTTGGAGTCGAAGAGGGCGCCCTGGTTGTCGAAGCTGTGACTCACCTCGTGGCCGATCACCGAGCCGATGGCCCCATAGTCCATCGCCACCGGACGCTTGGCATCGAAGAAGGGCGGCTGCAGGATGGCGGCGGGGAAGTTGAGTGCATTCATGGCGGGCAGATTCACCGCGTTGACGGTCTGCGGGGTCATCACCCACTCATCCCGGTCCACCGGCTTGCCCAGCTTCTCCAGCGAGCGGCGGTACTCATACAATCGGGACCGCTCGAGGTTGCCGTACGCGTCTCCCTTCACGATCTGCAGGCCGGAGTAGCTAGGCCACTTGTCGGGATAACCTACGCCGACCTTGAGAACCGTGAGCTTGGCCTTCGCTTCCTGCTTGGTGGCCGCGGCCATCCAGTCGAGGCTGTCAATCCGATCGCGGAACGCGGCGATGATGTTGCTCACCATCTCCTGCGCTCTCGCCTTGGACGCGGGCGGGAAGTAGCGCGCCACGTACATTCGCCCAATCGCGTATCCCAGTGCGGCGTTGGTGGCGCCGACCGCCCGCTTCCAGCGGTCGCGCGGCTTCTGGGCGCCGCTCAGTACCGGGCCGAAGAAGGAGAAAGTCTGGCGATAAAGCGCCGAGGGAAGCACGGGGACCCTCGACTGAATGGCGTGGAAGGTCAGATAGTCCTTCCAGGTCTCGATCGGCTCGCTTGCCGTGAGCGCGGAGATGCCGGTGATCGCGCTGGGCTGCCATACGGTGAATCGGGGCGCCTGGTCCAAACCCGCTTCGGCAAAGTAGGCATTCCAATCGAGGCCAGGCGCCTTGCTGCTGAACTCGGCCCGGCTCCAGTGATTGTTCGCCTTGCTCACATCACCCGAGGCCTCCCGGGTCCAGTGGGCCTGGGCGATCTTGTTCTCGAGCTGCACGATCCTCTCGGCCTTCCCTGCGCTATCGGTTACGCCGGCGAGCTTCAGCAGAGCGGCGACATGCTGCTGATACTTGGAGCGGATCTCGCCCATGGCAGCCGAGGTATCCACGTAGTAGCTGCGGTCGGGCAAGCCCAGGCCACCCTGGAGCAGGAAAGGCGAATACTGGGTCGGGTCGTCCAGATCCTGAGCCACCCAGAGGCCCAGCAGATTTTCGGTGTAGAAGTTGGTGCTGTTGAGCGCATCAACGTCGGCTCGAAGGGTCGAGCCGAGAAACTGGGCCAGCTGCCGGCGATCCCTGATGGCGGATATGGAATCGAGCGTGGCCCGGAGCGGCTTGAGACCGGCCTTCTCGATAGCCACCGTATCCATGAAGGTGGTGTAGTAGAGCCCGATCTTGCTCCGCTCGGAATTGGCCGGCGCCGACCCCTTGGCTACCTGCTGAATGAGATCAGCCACCCGCTTGTCGGTCTGGTCGTTCAAGATGGCGCCCGCGCCGTAGTTGGACTTGTCGGGCGGGATCTCGGTGTTCTTGAGCCAGGTGCCGTTGGCGTAGTCGAAGAAATCGTCTCCCGGCTTGACCGAGCGATCCATGCCGGAGACATCAATGCCCGGAGAGGAAGAAGGTTGCCCGGTCTGCGCGGAGAGATGGCTGAGAGGTGGGCTGCCCGCCAGCGCGGCTGCTGCGAGCAGGCGGAGAGTCGTTCGAAGCGGAGTCATGTGTCGTCCTGAGATATGGTCATGGCAATGCGTACGGACGCATTGCCCACCGGGTTCCATTCCCCGGCGGGGGAAACATATCTCGGGAAACTGCCCACCGCCCTTGCTACTGCCGCCGCCAGAGCGCCGCGTGAATGGTCGAAGAGGAAGGCTGGCTGTAGCCAACAATGTCGCCGCGGAGATTGATGCCCTCGGCCCCACTGTGACCCTCCGAGAGCTCGGGAAGGCGACTGGTAGTCCCTGCCTCATAAATCCAGGGGTCTTCGTTATCGTCGTCCTCCGCCCCCCGGATATCCTCTTCCCAGCCCACGATGATCCCGTTCGGGTTGATGTCCTGCACGTGCGTGGTGAAACGGCGGAACCGGCAGCAGGTGATCATCACGTCTTGATAGAACAGGAACCCACCGAGGAAATCGAGCTCCTCGCCCTGGGCATCGAGCCACGGACCCAGGCTGCCGGCAATCTGCCCCTTGGTGTTGACTGCCGTGGCATAGCTGAACCGCATGTTGCGCGCGGTGGGATTGGTTCCAATGTCCTTGAACGCGCCGGCTCTCCATTTGAAGGCATGGAGCTCACCCGATGCCAGCCGGCTCGACCCTACGATGGCGCCCCCTTGATTGATGTCTTCGGCGGTTGAGCTGGTTCCCCCAAGGGTGCCGAGATCGGTCATCACCCCGTTCTCCCAGCGGAAGGCGTGCCGCCGACCGCTCGAGGTCTCACTCCAGCCCACGATGATTCCGAAATCGTTGATTGCCCGGGCCTCGCTGTTGCGCCCGCCCAGTGTTCCCAGACTGCGCTTCTTTCCGTCGGCGGCCCAGCGTACGGCGCGCATGTCGCCCGCGCTGTTGTGGCTCCAGCCGACGATGACGCCATCGGTATTGATGTCGTTCGCCCCACTTTCATTGCCGCCCACTATGGTGCCCAGATCCTTCATCACACCGGCCTTCCACACGAAGGCATGGCTTCGGGTGTCGGGGTAGGCACCCAGGGTGCTGGCGCCTACCACCACGCCGGCGTTGTTGATGCCGAAGGCCCGGGAGAAGGGTCCTCCAAGGGAACCCAGATCCCGAATTCTGTAAGTGGCGGAGGCAGTGGCGAGCTCCGGCGAGCCATTCGGGCCGACGGGCGACCGATCGTCGGAGGAGCAACCCCAACTCGAAATCAGGGTTGCCAGGGCAACGGCCGTTAAGCTGGAGAAACGCGGCATCGGCGAGCTCCTCGGGGTCGGGTTACAGGATGCTTCAGATCTATGCTACAAATCTCTGCTCTACTGCCTTCTCCAAAGCACCGCGTGGGTGGGGCCGAACGGCCCCAGCCGGCTGTATCCCACGATGTTGCCCGCCAGATTGATCCCTAGCGCTTCGCTGGGTTCATCCGAAAGCCCCGGAAGCTGCGTGGTCGTTCCTCCCTCATCCACCCAGGCGATCTGGTAGTTGACCTCCGGAGATCGCGCATCCTACTCCATGCCGACAACGATGCCGTTGGCATTGATATCGTTGACCTCCGTGGTGTGCCGAAATCCGGCAACACCCAGTCATCCGATCCTGGTAGAACACGAATCCCCTGGTGATATCCTCTTCCTCGCCCTCGGCATCCAGCGGTGGTCCCGTAATCCCCGCGATCTGACCCTTGGTGTTGATCGCGGTGGCGACGCTGTACTTCGCCTCCCATCCGCCCCCTGCGGTCGTCACGCCGAGGTCCTTGAACACCCCGGCTTTCCACTTGAAGGCGTGGAGCTTGCCCGAGGCTATCCTGCTGGCACCCACAACGGCGCCGCCGCGATTGATGTCGTAGGCCTCCGAGCTGGTCCCTCCCATGGTGCCGAGATCGGTCATCACGCCGTTCTCCCAGCGAAAGGCGTGGCGCTGCCCGCTCAGGGTCTCGCTCCAGCCGACGATGACGCCGAAGTCGTTGATTCCCCGGGCCTCGCTGTTCCGTCCGCCCAGGGTGCCCAGGCTCCGCTTCCTTCCGTCCGGGGTCCAGCGCACTGCCCGAGTGTCGCCGGTGCCGTTGAGGCTATAGCCGACGATGATCCCATCGTTATTGATGGCGTTGGCATGGCTCTCAGATCCACCCACGATAGTACCGAGATCCTTCATGACCCCGTTCTTCCACACGAAGGCGTGCACTCTGGTGTCGGGGTACTCGCCCAGGCTGCTGGAGCCCACCACCACGCCCGCGTTGTTGATGCCGTAGGCACTGGCAAAGGGACCGCCCAGGGAACCCAGATCCCGGATTCTGTAAGTGGCGACGGTGGCGCTGAGCTGAGGGCTGGTATTCGGGCCAACAGGGGAGGCGTCGTCCGAGGAGCAACCCCAGCTCATGAATGCTATCGAGGCGATCCAAAGCGGCAGGTCACGAAGGCGTTGGCTGGGCATGGAAACCTCTGAGGCGGGAAACGGCTGTGCTTCCATGTTGCTCAGGTTAAGACCGGCCAATCAAGCCAAACTCAAGTGCGCTCCCACAGGGCCAAGGGCCTACTGACGTAAGGTAAACTCGCAAGCACAACAGACGCTCGTAGCTTACGATAGGCGCTTAAGGCGACTTATAAGGTGGCATGGGACCGGGGAGACCTGGTGGGTTAAACTGCGTTGCGGCTCACGGCCGGCCGCGGGCTGAAGCTCTGATTCAGGAGGAGACATGAAGATCGGTATCATCGGTGCTGGCCAGATCGGCGGAACGCTGGCGCGGCGGCTGACCGCCGCAGGACACGAGGTGCGCCATTGCGAACTCGAGGGGGCCCGCGTCGCTGGCGACCTGGCGAGGGAGACCGGAGCGAAGCCGGTCACGGTCGAGCAGGCTGCGCGCGCAGGAGATGTGGTGATCGTGACCATCCCCATGAAGAACATTCCCCGCTTGCCCAAGAACCTGTTCGACGGTGTAGCCGACGATGTGGTCGTGGTGGACACCGGGAACTACTACCCGCAGCAGCGTGACGGACGGATCGACCCCATCGAACAGGGCACCACCGAGAGCCGCTGGGTTGCGACCCAACTACGGCGGCCCGTAGTAAAGGCGTTCAACAATATTTACGCGCAGCACCTGCTGGAGCGCGGCAAGCCCAGGGGAGACCCGGACCGCATTGCGCTGCCGGTGGCGGGAGACGACCAGCGGGCAAAAGACGTTGTCATCCGGCTACTGGATCAGATTGGCTTCGACGGAGTGGACGCCGGCGGATTGGACGAGAGTTGGCGGCAGCAACCGGGTACACCGGTGTACGGGACGGACCACGACGCAGCCGGGGTCCGAAAAGCCTTGGCAGAGGCCAGACCGGAGCGGACTTCGGCCTTCAAGGCTGGAGAGGCGGCTCCCGCTGGACGTCGGTAGCAGTTACCGATCGCCCGTCCACCATGAGCGCTTTGCCGTCTCGGTCTGCCGGCCCTTGGTTCCGAAGGGATCGAACTGCATGGCGGGGTCGCCCAGGTCGGGGCGGTAGGCGGGAGTGGTCAGGATGGCTGCGCCCAGGCCTGCTGAGAGGAGGCCGGCAGCCAGAAGAATGACCCCGGGCTGGCCCTCTGCCTGCTCGAGACCCAGCTTGAGCAGGCGGGTTGCACCCCAGCCCACACAGCCGGTACCGGAGGCAACGGCGCTCACGCCGAGCACTCGCACCAGTACGTTGTACGCTCGCCAGTATTCCGCTCGCCAGTTCCGCATGGTTCCTCACCCCGAAAAAGGAGGGCACTCCCAGCCCCGCTCGGGATGAGTATCGGCCGAAGGGGAAGGTTCCTGTAGCGCAGGACACTCAAGCCGGCCGGCAAATAGAGCTACTGCCGCCCTACCCGGGCGCGCAGCTCGTCGAACCAGTTGAGCACCACAGCAATACGGGGTCGAGGACGGTTGGTGGGGAGTTTGGTCATGAGAAAGCGCTCGCCATCGGCCGAGACGTCATAGCTCCGGGGCCGGGTCCAGCCGGGATTGTCAGGGTAGGGGCCACCGAACAAGGCGACCGGCTGGCCGATCTGGCCCTTCGCGAAATCCAGACTTACTGCCATCACGCTGTCACCCTTGCGATACACCAGCTCGCGGCCTCCCCGAGTCCAGCGCGGCTCCGAGCCGAAGCTGGGCGAAATCTTGTAGCGCTGCAGCTTGGGGTCGGGGAACGACTGGACGTACACCTCGACCCGCCCTCCCTCGTTGGAGTCGTACGCCATCCAGTGGCCGTCGGGAGAAATCGACGGGTGCGCCAGGTCGAAGCCGTTCGCCAGATAGCGGGCTGCGCGCATGCGATCGTCCAGCGGAACGGTCCAGAGCTCGGAGCCGGTGGTGGGAGCGCTGAGCATGAAGGCGAGCAGCCTGCCGTCGCGGGAGACGCCGCCGGTGTAGCGGTCGAAGCCACCGGTGACCAGCGGCTGTGGCGGCCGGCTAGCGTCAGCGGCGCGGCGGTACAGATCGTAGAACGGGTGCTCGCTGCTGTAGATCAGGTCTCGCCCGTCGGGCGTCCACTCGCTGCCGAAGTCGCGCCCGCCGTCCGCGGTGACTCTGGTCCCGCCCGGGCGCCCCACCTGAAATACCCAGACATCTCCCGCGGAATTGGCCGAGCGAATGTCGACCGCAATGCGCCGGCCGTCGGGCGAGAGCCGAGGGTGATCGTAGCGGTCGCTGGCCGGAATTGCGCTGGTCTCCGCGCCGCGCCGGTCCACGAAGACCAGATTGCTCTCGGTGACGTATGAGCCCAGCGGCATGTAGGCCAGCGTGCCGTTCTCTGAGACGTCGAAGGCGACGGCGCCATCGGTGGGGTTCATCGCGACGCTGTCAACCACTGCGAGCGCAGTTCCTGTCACCGACAACCGTTTGAGATCGAACGGCACCGCGCGGATCGCTTCACCCGACGCATAGATCAGATAACCAGCCGGCACGTAAAACCCGAACACACCGCCGGTGAACAGGACCTTGCGCTCTCCGGTCCTGATCGAGAGCACCTCGATGGTGGACCGCTCGATCGGGGTACGGTACGCGGTGAAGATCACGTGATCGCCGTCGGGCAGGATCTGAGGCCACCAGTGGCCCAGTTCCCCCTTGGAGGTATCCGGCCGGCTGATGATCCGCTCATCGCCGCCGGCTTCGCTCACCATCCAGAGCCCGGTGTTATAGGAGCGGCCGTACACCAGCTTCCCGTTCCGGCCCCAGCTCCCGCCGGCCCAGTCGGAGGCAGCCAGGTCGATGGCAGGCCCTCCTTCCACCGGGATCTTCCGCAGCTTCCCCTGCTTGAAAGAGGCGACCCAACGACCGTCTGGGGATACGAACGGGCGGCTGTTTCCGGTACCCTGGTCTCCCTGTCCCGCGCCGGCGATGACCTGCATCTGCGATTGATCGAACCTTCGGCGGAGCACCTCCTCCTGGCGGCCCACGATGCCGGTGACGAAGAGCTGCCGGCCATCCGGGCTGAGCCGAATCACCGGGGTGACCGTCGGCGTGACCCCGGAGTCGAACTCCACTTCGAAGCGAACTGGTCCGGCAGACGGCGGTGAGGCAGGCCCCTTCAGTGGGCGCAGCCGAAGCGCGCCGACCCCGAGCGCCAGCGCGGCCACCGCAGCAGCGCCAGCCCAGGGAATCCAGGTGCCAGCCCGGACGGCCGAACGTAGCCGGCCGTCCCCGTGACGGCCGAGTCGGCCTGCCAGCGCGTCTCCAAATTCAGCTGCGGTCTGCCACCGGTCGGCCGGCAACTTTTCCAGGGCGCGTTCGACGGCGGCGCTCACGTGGTGAGGGACCGATCTCCGCTTCTGCTCCAGAGGCACCGGCTCATCCGACAGGATCGAGGCCACGATGGTCTGCACCGAGGGGCCCACGAACGGCGGCTGGCCGCTCAGCATTTCGTAGAGCACCGCGCCGAGCGAGTAGATATCGGTCCGCGGATCGAGATCGTGACCGCCGGAGGCCTGCTCCGGGCTCATGTACTGCGGCGTCCCCAGACTCACGCCGGCCTTGGTAAGGCGGATCCCGGTGTCGCCGCCACTTCGGGCCAGAGCGATGCCGAAGTCGGCGATCATCGCCCGACCATCATGGAACAGCACGTTGTCGGGCTTGATGTCACGGTGGACCACGCCTTGGCGGTGCGCGTAGCCCAGCCCTGATGCCACCTCGCTCGCGATGTGGATGGCGTCGGCCACCGGCAGCTGTTTTTCGCGATTGATGCGGGCCCGGAGCGATTCGCCCTGGAGGTAGGGCATCACATAGAAGACGGTATTGGCAACCTGGCCTGAGTCGAACAGCGGCAGGATATGCGGATGCTGCAGGTTGGCGGTGGTCTCGATCTCCTTGAGGAAGCGGTCGGGGCCAAACAACATCGCGAGGTCGGGATGCATGACCTTGACCGCGACCTTGCGGTTGTGCCGGGGGTCGTGAGCCAGGAACACGGTGGCCATGCCGCCCGCGCCGATCTCGCGCTCCAGCAGGTAGCGGTCGGCGAGGGCCGACTTCAGCGTCTCGAAGGTTTGGTCCATGTAAACGGAAGATACGGTCAAATGGTCGGGCGGTCAGACGATCGGGCGGTCGGACGGCCAGGCGGTCCGCTTTCGCACCCTCCGACCCTCCGACCCTCCGCCTACGTCCCCGGCACTCCCATGTCGGCCCAGATCTTCCAGCCGCCGTCCGGCTGCTTCTTCCACACCGTGACATAGTGGCCGCCGATATGTTGCTCCGCCTTGCCCTTGGGCTGGAAGGTGTAGGACCAGATCCCGGTCTCGTAGGCATTGTTGTCGATGAGCCAGAACTCCTTGCTCTCCAGGGTTACCCGAACGGGGCCGACCTGGGAAACGAAATCACCGACGTCTTTGACGATGGCCGCTCGCCCCCGAACTACAACCCCGCTCTCGTTGAGTCGCGAGCCCTGGGGGTCGTAGACCTGAGACAGTGCCTGGGCGTCCGCCTGCTTGAACGCTGCGATGTAGGCGGCATTTCCCGCGTCGATCGCGCGCTGAACCGAGGCTTTCTCGGCCGAGTGGGAGGTTTGGGCTACTGCCGGCGCCGAGAGACAGAGCAGGAATATCGGAAGGATGAACGGACGTACCATGCCGAACCTCCGGATGAGGTATAGGTGTATTTACGAAATGTATGGGGGAAAAGTTCGGCAGGTCTCGACTGGCTTCAGGCGTCCAGCTGGTACTTGAGGCGGAGTCGCTCGATTTCACGGACCACCCGGGTCCGAAAGGCCGGCAACGGCTCCCGCGCCAGATACTCGTGGAAGATCGCCAGGGCGGCGTGCGGGTCGGCCGGGAGCTTACCGGCGACGGCCAGGATGGTGTCCAGATATTCCTCCTCCAGCAGCTTCAGTTGGGCTTTCAGTGTACCCGGAGGCGGGGAATTTCCTTCCTTCCAGTGGGAATAGCGGTTGTCGATAACGGGCGCCAGCCGGTCGTAGTTGCTCCAGGTGTCCATCACGTGATAGATGGTGGCCAGGGAGCCACCCAAAACTTCATCGTAATCGTCGATATAGCAGCCGGTCTCGTAGTAGTCCCGGGTGAACTCCCGGCCCACCTGAGTGAGCAGGGTTTCATAGAACTTCTCGTCAAGGTCGGTGAACAACAGCTCGCGGCCGGTGATCTTCCGCTGGCGCAGGAGGGGCAGGGAATCGCGGGCGTACTTCCGGAGGGTAGCGCTGCCGAGATCACGCTGAATGATCCACGCGAGGTACATCCCTATATGGGTGCCCCCGGCCTCGGGAGGGAGCTCCCGGGGGAAGTCGCCGGCGTAGTGCCACTCGGCCTGATCGATGCTCGAGGTCATGCCTCTGAGTATCGGACCGAGGGGCGGAGAGTCGGAGGGTCGGAGTGGCGGCCAACCTCCGCCCCTCCGCCTCTCCGCCCTCCGACCTACTCAAACCTCACGCAGGTGGGGTGCGTTCCCGCAGGACCGCCTCCTGCTGGAACCGGCGTTTATACTCGCGGGCGATCTCTTGCACCGACCGGCGGGTAGCCTCGTTGTCGGCATGAAACAGGGTGACCACCTCAGATCGCTCCTGTTCTACCGCGCCCCCACCGCCACCGCTCCACTGGCCCGTCGCGTCGGTGACTGTGAGCCCCTGGGGGAAGCGCGGTGTAACCACGTCGGCAAGAAAGCTGTTCCAGTCGCGGTCCGACACCGTTCCGCCGGGCCGGTTGCGGCCGAAGTAGAGCGTCTCCCGGACCAAAGCGGAGTCACCCGCGGCACAGCTCAGGGCGGCCGGCGATGGGGCCGGAGCGGGATTCGGGCTGCAGCCGGCCAGCAGCAGAAGGGTGGCCGTGGCGACAAGACTGGCGCCCTGGGCCGAACGCTGGAAGTGACTCCGGATATCAGGGAGAGTAGTGGTCACCCAGCTTTCGTCCGTAGTAGAGTCCGGCGCCCGTGCCGACCATGCTGAGCATGAACGCGGTCATGGTTCCCACCGGCGCACCGATCCACCAGCCCACATAGCCACCCGCGGTGGCGCCGACGAAACCCAGTAGTTTGGTCAGGGTTGAATCACCCGCTCTTGGCCGCTTCGATTCTTCAACCGCACCGAGCTGCTGCTGTCGGCCAGAAGCAGCAGCTGAGTTGAATCTGAACATCCCCACCAGGGAGAGCCCACCACCCTCGACCGAAGCGCCGATCTTGACCTCGGGCCGGCCCTCAGAATCGATCAACCGCAGCATCACGGTCTCAGGCAGCTTCTTCCCGGTCGGCTTGAAGGTCCCGGCCTCGTGCAGCTTGATGCTGGCTCGGACTCTTCCGTGATCATCGATGATCTCCAGCGCGCGCCCCCGGAGCACATCAGATCCCGAGCTGGCCAGTGCCGGCCCAGTGCGCGAGAGCAGGAGGAATGAGAGAAGCAGCAGGTTTAGGAAGGACAGGGCAAAGAGGTACCGCTGGGTTCTCATGTCGCTAACCTCCGGCAACTGGCCGAACGATCGGGAGGATCAGGTCGCAATACTCGAATCGGTTGTCACGGCGGACCCGCTCGCCTCGCTCGAGGTGAATGGGGCGCCGGAAAATCGGCCCATCATACACGCAGGTATGGAACTCACCCCTTTCGCCACAGGGGTCCACTGACTCCGGAAGGTCGGCGAGCAACTGCTCATCGAATTCCCTTCCCACAAACTCCGGGCCGAGCTGGGTCGTATCCACGCAGGTAAGGATGGCCCGAAAGCCTTGGCTGATGAACTCCCGCGCCAGCCGGCCCGTATCCCGTCCCCAGAGCGGAAACACCGGGGTCCAGCCCAGCTGATTCAGCAGCCGCTCGCGATACGCGCGCACATCCGTGAGGAAGAGGTCGCCGAAGGCGAGGTGTCGGAGGTCGGGCCGCTGCGAGCGCACCGCCTTCAGCGCCATCGTCAAGGCCTCCTCGTAGATCGCGTTACTCGCCTCTGATGGTATGGTGGCTTCGACCAGTGGCAGACCGAGCTCTCTCACCTGGGCGTCGAGGACGCTGCGCCTGACGCCATGCATGCTGATCCGGTCGTAGCCGCCGGTGACAGTCGTGAGGAGGGCGACTGGCTGAAAGGCAGGATCGTTCTGGAGCGCCGCGAGCGCGAGACTCGAGTCCTTCCCCCCACTCCAGGCCAGGGCGACCGGAGCCCTCATGCTGAAGCCGAATTCAGGCGCGCCCTCGAAGCTTGGCAATCCACCAGCGCACGCCCACGAAGAGGAAACGCCAATCGTGGAAGAACTCCGGTGGCTTGCCCTCGAACGCGTGCCCGACAAACTGAAAGATCCAGCCGGCCACGAACATCCCGAGTGCCACCGGCCAGAGCCGGGGCACGAAGATGGCCACCAGCGCCACGGGCACCGAGAGCGCGATCAGGGGGATGCCGAGCGTGTGGCAAAACCGATTGATCGGATGCTGATGACTGTGGGAGTACCGGGTGATCCACTCGCCCCATGGTCGGCCGCCGAGCACGATTCACCTCACCGAGGTTTGGGTGACTGACGGCGGATCACTTCATCCACCACTGCGCGCAGACCGGAGACGTCGTCGAGACTGGGCTCGCTCCGGGCCATCTCCCAGTCCAGCTCCTCTTCTCCCCGATCGATGGCCACCGATCGCCAACGAGTGCCATGAAAGCTGCCGTCGGGCTCGAAGCGACCCCCTAGGCTTTCCTGCTGGATCAGGGCCGGCTCGTTGACGGGGGGTGGAGCGGGGTTCTCCAGGCCGCTGCGATAGAGCACTCCGTCACCCGCGCTGAGGAGGGCACCGCTGCCGTCGAGTACCACCTGGATCGTGCGGGAGCCCGCGTCGCCGGCCGAGAGATGCAGGATGAGCTGTTCCCAGCCGGCCACGGACGAAGCTTCCGGCTCGGGAATCATCCCGGGTGGCACAACCGGTTTGCGGACCGGTACGGCATCGGGCGGCAGCGGTCCGAGCAGGGTGTGCCAGACGAAAACCGCCGGGTGTTCGTATTTCGGATCCGGCATGGTCGGTCCTGCCCGGCGGGTTGAAGTTCTTCGGTTTGCGCTCGCTGTGCTGCTTATACCAGAAATCGTCGACATTCGCCAGAACCCTGCGTCAGGTTCGTGCCGGAAGCGTGTCCTCCTGCTTCAACTGGTATCCAAGGTACCCGGCCACCAGCAGCAGCACGGGGGCCGTCGCAACCCCAGGCGTGTACCCGCCCCGGAGAAGGCTCCACAACGTGTGGCCCACACCGTTGAGCACCTCGATCGTTACCCAGATCCAGGCCAGGGTCTGAGCTACCGGCCAGCCCCGGCGAACGGGCCAGAAAAGACACCACACTCCGAAGGCGATGAGGGCGCCGTTCAGGAGCAGGAAGTTCCGTTCGAGGTCGGATGAAATCAGGCCGGACACGAAACGGGCCGGTGGGAACGATTCCCAAAGCCGGCCGGCATACTCCTCGATCGAATGGGCGGTCTGTGCCAGGATCAGCCCGGCGAAAGCCGGTTGAATCCGCGCCGTCCTCACTCGTCGGGTAGCTGGGCAACGAGCTTCCTGGGCGCAATAGCGCGATAGCTCTCGTCGATCCAGAGCTCGAGCAGCTTGACCGGGACCTTGGCCGAGCGGGGAAAGCGGGCGGTGACCCAGCCGCTCTTACCCAGCCCGTATTCCGTAGGCGAGGCAAAGGGGAGTTTTACTGCAACGCCGGCGGAGGACGGCAGCTTGGCTGACAGGGAAAAGGTTTCTTCATCCGCGGCAAGGAAGACGAAGGACTTGCCCTTCACCTTGATGGCGTGGTGTCCCCAGGGCATATCCTCGTGCGCCTCGGGATAGGACAGCGCCAGTTTGCGAAGTCGCGCCCCATCACGTGGGAGCTTTGGCACAGACGCCTCCAGAAATGTCCATCGGCAACCACGGACCCGTCGCGGAGATCACCAGATAATGCGGCGTGGGCTTTCGGCCGGCCAGTGGTGCAACGCGAAGGTCGCATATAACCTCCCTGTCTTCCAGTTCTCTGTCTCGTTGGGATGAGTGCTTCATACCATGCAAATCCTTCCAGTTCTGTTGTCCGCGATTTCATTGATTCAGGCCTCGGCCCATCGAGATACTTCGCTGGCGCGCTGGGAAGCGGAGGCCCGGGCGGTGAGCATCACCCGTGACGACTGGGGTATCGCCCATGTTCGCGGGAAGACCGATGCCGATGCCGTCTTCGGGATGATCTACGCCCAGGCAGAGGATGACTTCAATCGCATCGAGATCAACTACCTGAACGCACTCGGACGGCTGGGCGAAGCCGCGGGTGAGAGCGCGGTCTGGCAGGACCTCCGGATGAAGCTGTTCATCGATCCCGACAGCCTGCGGGCGACCTACACCCGGAGTCCCGACTGGCTCCAGCGCCTGATGACCGCCTGGGCCGATGGGCTGAACTACTATCTGCACACCCATCCGGCGGTGAAACCCAAGGTGATCGCCCGGTTCGAGCCTTGGATGGCGCTCAGCTTCAGCGAGGGAAGCATCGGTGGCGACATCGAGAGCGTAGACCTCGACGACTTGCGAAGGTTCTACGGCGACACGGCAAGCCGCCCCTCTCCGCTGGATTCGACCCGCCGGGCCACCCTCAAGTCCGAGTCGAACGGCTTCGCCATCGCCCCCGCGAACACGGTGAATCACAGGGCACTACTGCTGATCAATCCCCACACCACGTTCTTCTTTCGCTCCGAGCTGCAGATGACCAGCGACGAGGGACTCAATGCCTACGGTGCGGCAACCTGGGGCCAGTTCTTCATCTATCAGGGCTTCAATGACCGGCTGGGCTGGATGCACACCTCCACCGGCGCCGACGCCATCGATGAGTATGCGGAGACGGTGGTGCGCCGGGGAGATCGGCTGTTCTATCGCTATGGTGGGAAGGAGCTGCCGCTGGTGAGCCAGCGGATCACGGTGCCCTACCGCACGCCGGCCGGCATGCAGTCACGCTCGTTCACCGTGTACCGGAGTCATCATGGGCCGATCGTTCGAGCGGCAGCGGACCGGTGGATCAGCATCCGGCTGATGCAGAAGCCGATCGAGGCGCTGAGCCAGTCATATCTACGGACCAAGGCGCGCTCCCTCGCCGAGTACCGCAAGGTCATGGAGCTGCACGCGAACTCCTCCAACAACACGGTCTACGCCGACGCCGACGGCCACATCGCCTACTTCCATCCCCAGTTTGTGCCCCGGCGGGACGATCGGTTCAACTGGGACCTGCCGGTGGACGGCAGCAATCCGGCCACCGAGTGGAAAGGAGTTCATGGGATCGAAGACAGTCCTCATGTGATCGATCCGCCCAACGGCTGGATTCAGAACGTCAACAACTGGCCCTATTCAGCCGCCGGCCCCTACAGCCCGAAGCAGAAGAAATTCCCGGCCTACATGGACAACGCCGGGGAGAGCCCGCGAGGCCTCCACGCCATCATGGTGCTGGACGGCAGGAAGGATTTCAGTCCAGAACGGCTGCGGGATGCAGCGTTCGACACCTACCTGCCCGCATTTGCTCGATTGGTCCCCCCACTGGTTGCGGCGTACGACTCGATCCCGGCGTCAGCCGACACCCTGAAGCGGCAGCTGGCGGAGCCGATAGACTCTCTCCGAAAATGGAACTATCGCTGGAGCTCAGCATCGGTGGCTACGGCGTTGGCCGTCTACTGGGGCGAGGCACTGGCCCAATCGGTCCAGACCTATGCGGCAGACGCAGGAATGACGACG
Source organism: uncultured Gemmatimonadales bacterium (assembly GCA_963825815.1). Lineage (GTDB taxonomy): Bacteria > Gemmatimonadota > Gemmatimonadetes > Gemmatimonadales > GWC2-71-9 > CAVVWJ01. Next base: position 42,091 of record CAWGVB010000034.1, read on the forward strand.
TACGAGTATATGACTGCGCGGGTTCGTCCGGCGGAGGCTCTGGCGGCGCTTCAGGCGGCGGAGGATCGCCTGACTCAGGACTTCGGGAGCTGGAAAACGCCCTGGGGCGAGATCAATCGCTTCCAGCGGCTCACCGGAGATGTCGAGCAGACCTTCCGCGACTCGGCGCCGAGCATCCCCGTGCCGTTCACGTCGGCCCAATGGGGCTCGCTGGCGGCCTACGGTGCCAAGACGTATCCCGGCACCAGGCGGCGCTACGGTACTTATGGCAACACGTTCGTCGCCGTGGTGGAATTCGGAAAAGACAGCGTCCGAGCGCGGGCGGTGAGTCCGGGAGGGGAGAGCGGCAATCCTCGCTCGCGGCACTTCAATGACCAGGCGGATCGCTACGCGTCAGGGAACCTGCGACAGGTGTACTTCTACCCCGGCCAGCTGGTGGGTCACACAGAACGGAAATACCATCCGGGTCGGTAAAACAATTGACCACAAAGGCACAAAGGCCACAGAGGATCATTTTTCTTTAACGCTCCGAGCATGCCTACCACGAGCATGAGAACAAGTTATTTGTTGTTGGTGGTTGCCCTCGCGGCCTAAGGGAGCATTGCTGACCAGAGATCCTCTGTGTTCTTTGTGCCTCTGTGGTGAAGTCACAAGAAACTCAATTGACCGAGATGCCGTAGAGCCAGCATCTCGCTCTATGACTCAATCCTGGAGGCTGCGTGCCACCGTTCGCCCTGCTGGTCCCTCTCGTGCTCCTTGGCTTCCATGCCGCCCCCAAATCCGGCGAGGAGCTGGTCCGCCAGATGCACGAGCGCTACGCCGGCAAGTGGTATCACAATCTGACGTTCACCCAGACCACCAGCTTTCCCGACCGGCCGGCGGAAACCTGGTACGAGGCGGGGGAAATTCCCGGGAAACTCCGCATCGACATCGCCCCGCTCGACAGCATGAACGCGTTCATGTACCTGGGCGACTCCGCCATCGTGTTCAAAGGAGGAAAGCGGGTGGGGGCGAGAGAGGATCGAAACCTCCTCATGACCCTGGGCTTCGATGTCTACGGGCAGCCGCCCCAGACCACGGTCGACCAGATCAAGGCGGCGCATGTGGACCTGAGCAAAATCCGAGAGGACAGCTGGCGAGGGACCAAGGTCTGGGTGGTCGGGGCGGAAAAGGGCGACACCGTCACCAATCAGTTCTGGATCGAGCAGGACCGGCTGCTCTTCGTCCGGCTGATCGAGCAGCACAAGAACCCGAAGAAGCCCGAGGAGAAACCCGCCATCCTCGACATCACCTTCGAGGATTATCAGCCGCTGGCCAAGGGGTGGGTCGCGCCGACCTGCGTGATCAAGGTGGACGGGAAGGAGCTGCAGCGGGAGAAGTACCGGAACATCCAGGCCGACGTGAAGCTGCAACCGGATCTGTACGACCCGGTGACGTACCACAAACCGAAGTGGGTCAAAGAGAAGTAAATGCTCGAAGATGGAGGTGGGCCATTGGCCCACCTCCATCCCTCGATCAATCGAGGCTGCTCAGTCGAGCAGTTGCTCCAGCGCCGCGAGCCGTTCCGCCCAGTATTCCTTCATTCGCGCTGCCGCCGCCCGGTCCGGCAGCCTTCCCGTGCTGCAGCGCAGCCTGGCTCTTCTTTGCTCCCTTGCTCGTGAAGCCGACCTCGAGCGATGTCCCATCCGGCCAGGTGATCCGCATGGACTTGTTCCGGGTTGCCGTCCGAACAATCAGCTGAATGCCGGGAAGCCAGCGAGCCCGGGTTCGCGAGTCGACAAATGCCTGATACAGCCGATCCAGCGGCACCGTGAACGTCTTGCTCTTATTTGCCTCGAAGGAGCCGTCTCGGCGCTGGCCCACCGCGCGCAACCCCTTGATCCGCTCGTAGCCCACGGTCACCGTCTGAGCCCACCAGCCGGGGATCTTGTACTTCTCCATGACATACTTCGCGATCTCGCGGTGCGGCCAGGTCTCCGCCTTGGCGCGGTCCAGCGCCTTGACCCAGCGCTCCCAAGTGCACCCAGTCCTCTCCTTGATGAGTGCGTCGCTCTTGCCGGCAATGGCCGCATACTGGGCGGGCCGCGGTGCCGATGAACTGATGGCTGGCTTTGTTTTCCGGAGTTGAGCGCGGGCCGCGGTGTAGGATTCGCCGGTCTTCTGCATGCGCCCGCGGACCAGGCGCTTGAAGTCTTTGTCGGTGGGCACGGCTTGATCCTCTGGTCAGGCCACGGGCGCTGCCCCCCAGCGGCGACGCCAGTGGCTCGCCAAAGGCTCGATCAGAACGGATCCGGGAGTGTGCCCCCCTTTGCCTCACGAGGGCCCGGGCTGGGGCCGGGCCGGCGAGGTTGGGCGCGGATCATCCGCCGAGGTCTATAGTGTGAGTTTGGTGCGGGGACGGCAAGACCAGGTATTCACTTTGTACCAGGCCGGTTCGGTATTGCCGAGTGGCGACGTGCTCCAGCCGAACATCGTGCGGCAGCGGTCCAAAGAGGGGAATGCCTTCCCCCAACAGCACAGGGACCCGGGTGATGATCAGCCGCTGAATCAGGCCGGCCCGGAGAAAACCTTGAATGGTGATGCCCCCATCCACGTAAATATGGCCGACGCCGCGTTGCTTCAAGCTGACGAACGATGCTCTTGGGGGTCGCCCGAGAGCTGTTCCATTCTGGCGCCAGAAGGCGGAGGCTCTAGGGATCCGCTGCTCAGCACGTAGACCGGCTTCTCGCCGTAGGGCCAGGCATCGAAGGCAAGGACCGTTTCATACGTGTTCCGGCCGATGACCAGCGCGTCCACCGTCGCCATGAAGGTTTCGTAGCCGTGTTCCTCGCCGCCACCCTCCGGGAGCCAATCCAGGCCACCGTCGGCTCGAGCGATGAAGCCGTCGAGGCTGGTGCCGATGAAAACGGATGCCTTCACGCTCGGACGAACTTGAGGTGGGTGACGTTCGGCGCGGCGACGGTCTTCACCAGCCTCAGACCATGCAGATCCTTCACACCCTCGAACAGCCGCGCTCCCGAGCCCAGCAGGATCGGGACGCACATGCAGCTGCATCTCGTCCACCAGACCGGCATTGAGATATTGCTGGGAGATGTTGGCTCCTCCGGCCAGAGCAACGTCCTTCCCCTTCGCGGCGCGCCGGGCCAGATCGTAAGCCTGCTCGATGCCGTCGGTGACAAAGGTGAAGACCGTGCCGCCCTCCAGACTCGAGCGGGGGCGGGCATGAGTCGTCACCACGAAGACCGGATGATGGAAAGGCGGGCGCGTTCCCCACCATCCCATCCACGGCTTGGCCCTGTTCCAGGGCCCGGGGTGGCCGCCGAACATGTTGCGACCCATGATGGTCGCCCCGATGTTCGTCAGCTCCTCCTCCAACACCGGCGTGCTCTCGTCGGCCTTCCCGCCCTCCAGCCCGTGCGGCTTTCGCCAGGCAGCCAGCGGGAAGACCCACTGGTGGAGGTCCTCCCCGCCTTCGCCTAACGGATTCTGCACGCTCTGGTTCGGGCCCGCGGCATAGCCGTCCAGCGAGATGGACAGGCGGAGGCGCAGCCTGCTCACGTCGGCTCCCGCTTCGCAGCTGCGGCAGGGGCTGCTCGCTGGTGATGTCCACTTTGGTGATGTCCGGACGAAAGAAGAGTGCAACGGTCCAGTCGAGCACGATGCGAAGCCGGCGATCCCAGCGCGGCATCTGCATCAGATAGTACGTTCGCCGGAGCCACCAGGCCGGAAACCCCCTCAGCCGCAGGCCGAACACCTGGGCCACGGCCCGGGAATGGCCCAGTGACGCCATCGTCCCCAGGGATCGAAAGACGAATGGCTTCGGGCTCTTGCCCTGGAGCACCGCAGCCACGTTTTCCGCCAGGCGTCGAGCCTCCCGGATGGCGTGCTGGGCCAGTGCCGGATAAGGCCGGCCCTGGGGATCGGGGATCGCAGCGCAGTCACCCAGCGCCCATACGTCAGGGTGACTGCGGCTCCGCATTTCGGCGTCAACCACGATTCTCCCTCGTTGATCGTGCTCCACCGGGATCGCCGAAGTCGCGGCACTGGGCACGATGCCGGCGGCGAGCACGACGGTCGCGGCCTCGAATGTCTGGTCGGGAAGGTGGACTCGTCCCGGCTCGATCGATCGCACCGGTGCGGACACTCGAATGTCGGCGCCGCGCTTGACCAGCACCTCTGAGGCGACCTGCGCGAGCTTGAGATCGATCTCCGGCAAGGTTCGTGGACCCGCCTCGAAGAGATGAAACCGAAGCTCGTTCCGGGGAATCCGGGGATAGTAGCGGAGCACGTCATCGGCAAAGGCGGTGAGCTCGCCCAGGAGCTCCATGCCCACCAGACCGCCTCCGATGATGATCACGGTGAGACACCGCCGCCGGAGAGCGCATTAATGCAGCCGGACTTGGGCGCTTCGAGGATCGGCGGTGGCAGGATCAGCCCATAGGCCGCGACGACGGCGAGATCGGCATCGAGCGCTCGGAATCGCGCTTGTTCCTCGTCCGACTTCAGGCTCTCCGGCGTGCGCACCTCGATCCCGAGCGCCTCGCGCCCGCAATTGCACTGCCGTCGGCCGCGGCGGCCTTGCCTCGTCCCGCCGGCCGCGGCGGCTGGCTATAGGCCGCGACCACCTCGTGACCCGCCTCGACCAAGTGCGTCGAGGCTCGGCACCGCAAACTCCGGGCTGCCCATGAAGACGATCCGCATCGCCCGCCTATGGCCGAGACTTGCCCCCATGGCCAAGCGCCCTATGGAATTGCCGCCATGGCATCGCAGCAGATCGAAGCGCTGTCGCAGGCGCTGGCGCGGCTCCCGGGCCTGGGGCCGCGCTCGGCGCGCCGCGCGGTGCTGCACCTGATGAAGCGCAAGGAAAGCGCGCTGGAGCCGCTGCTGGCGGCGCTGCAGGATGTCGCGACGCGGCTTCGACCTGCTCGATCTGCGGCAACCTCGACACGTCGGACCCGTGCAGCATCTGCGCGCGACACCGCGCCGCGACGACCGGCTGCTGTGCGTCGTCGAGGAAGTCGCCGACCTGTGGGCGCTCGACCGCTCGCGGCTGTTCCCCGGCCGCTATCACGTGCTCGGCGGGCGCCTGTCGGCGCTGGAAGGCGTGCGGCCCGAGGATCTCGGCATCGACAAGCTGGTCGCGCGGGTCGCCGAAGGCGGCATCGACGAGGTGGTGCTGGCGATGAACGCGACTCTCGAGGGCCAGACCACCGCCCATTACCTCGCCGAGCGCCTCGAGAAATTCCCGATTCGCCTGACCCAGCTCGCCCACGGCCTGCCGGTCGGCGGCGAGCTCGACTATCTCGACGAGGGCACGCTGGCCCAGGCGCTGCGGGCGCGGCGACCGATTGCTTGAAGCGCCTCGCATCGAGGACTAAATAAGGCCATGGCCATCCTGCCCATCGTCGAGGTCCCGGACCCGCGCCTGCGCCAGATCTCCTCCCCCGTCGAAGGAGGTCAACAAAGAGGTGCGCGCGCTGATCAAGGACATGTTCGAGACGATGTACGACGCGCCCGGCATCGGCCTCGCCGCGATCCAGGTCGGCGTTCCCAATCCGCGTCCTGGTCATGGACCTGCAGGAGCCCGAGGAAGAGGGCGGCGAGCCGGTCAACGACCCGCGGGTGTTCATCAACCCCGAGATCCTCACCCATTCCGACGAGGAAGTGCCCTATCTCGAGGGCTGCCTGTCGGTCCCCGACCAATATGCCGAGGTCGAGCGGCCGGACCACATCCGCGCCCGCTGGCTCGACGAGAACGGCAAGCCGCATGAGGAGCAGCTCGACGGGCTGCTGGCGGTCTGCCTGCAGCACGAGATGGACCATCTCGAAGGCATTCTCTTCATCGACCATCTGTCGCGCCTGAAGCGCGAGATGGTCCTCAAGAAGCTCGCCAAGATGCGGAAAGAGCGCGGGCCTAAGGGCGGCCTAGGCCATCTCGACCAGCGACAGCGCCGCGTTGCGGCAGTCCTCGGCGCATTCCCGGCACATGATCGCGCACAGCTTGCAATGCTCGTGGTCGTGGCTGTCGCATTCGGCGGCGCAGGCGTCGCAGGTGCGGGCGCAAAATTCGAGCATTTCGCGCAGCACCGCTTCGTTGGAGCCGCTTCGGCGCAGGCCCAGCGTCGTCGTCGCCTCGCAGACATCGGCGCAGTCGAGGCAGACGCGGATGCACTGGGTCATGTCCATCGGTTCGGCGGAACAGGCGTCGGCGCACGACAGGCACATCTTGGCGCAATACATCGCGTGATGGACGGCATCGCCGAGCGGCTGGTTGACGTGCCCCTGGGCGGCGGGATGGAGCGCGATCATCTTGCGGATGGACATGGAATTTCCTTCGGGTCGGGGTCGGGCAGGCGGTATCGCAAGCTTGCCGCTTGAGCAACGCCGGCGCGCAAGCTAAGTTCGCTATTCGTTCCGGTGGAGTGGCGGATGGACCTGAGTGTCATTCTGATCGTCGTGATCGCGCTCGGGCCTGGGCGCGCTGATCGGCTGGCTGGTCGGCGGCCGCGCCGGCGGCCGGCGGGCGCGCAGGTGATCGAACTCGCTGCGGCTCCAGCTCGATGCCGTGACCGAGGAGCGCGACGCCAATCGCTCGGCGGCGAGCGAGCTGGCGATCCTGCGCGCCGCCCAGGAAGAGCGGGAGCGGTCGTTCGAGCAGCAGATCGAGGCGCTGCGCGAGGCCAAGGAGAGCCTGTCGGCGCAATTCCACGAGATCGGCGGCAAATTGCTCGGCGAAGCGCGCAAGGCGTTCCTCGAGCAGGCCGGCGAGAAGTTCACCCAGGCGGTGACGCCGGTCGAGGCGCTGCTCAAAAGCTATGAGGAGAAGCTCCAGACGGTCGAGAAGGAGCGCGTCGACCATTATGCCGGCCTGCGCGAGGCGGTCGAGCTGGTCCGGACCGGGCAGGGGCAGGTCCGCGACGAGACCCGCAACCTGGTCAACGCGCTGCGCTCGTCGCCCAAGGCGCGCGGCCGCTGGGGCGAGCAGAGCCTGCGCAACGTGCTCGAGCAGGCCGGCCTGAGCCCCTACGCCGATTTCCGCACCGAAGTGTCGGTCGACACCGAGGACGGCCGGCTGCGGCCCGACGTGATCGTCCGGCTGCCCGGCGGGCGCAAGCTGATCATCGACGCCAAATGCTCGCTGAATGCCTATCTCGACGCCTGCGAGGAGGTCGACGAGGACAAGCGCCGGCGCTGCTTGCGCGCCCACGTCGCCTCGATCCGCAACCACGCCCAGCAGCTCGGCTCCAAGGCCTATTGGGCGCAGTTCGGCGACGCCGCCGACTATGTCGTCATGTACATTCCCGGCGAGCATTTCCTGACCGCCGCGCTCGAGCAGGACGACGGCCTGTGGGAATGGGCGTTCGAGCGCCGGGTGCTGCTCGCGACGCCGACCAATCTGGTCGCCATCGCCCGCACCGTCGCCAGCGTCTGGCGGCAGGAGACGCTCGAACGAAGCCGCCGAGAAATCGCCAGCCTCGGCAAGGAGTTGCACTCGCGCCTTGCGACGATGGCTGAGCATATGGGGCGGATGGGCAAGAACCTCGCGACGGCCAACACCGCCTACAACCAGATGGTCGGCAGCTTCGAAAGCCAGGTGTTCACCCAGGCCCGGCGCTTCGAGGCGCTCGGTGCGGGCGGCGCCAAGGAGATCGAGAGTCCGCCGATGGTCGAGGCGAGCCCGCGGCCGCTGACCAAGCTGCGCGACGCCGGCTCGGCCAATGAGGACGTCGCCTAAAGCCCGCCGCAGCCGTTGAAGCGGCGGCCGTCGACGTCGACCTGCACCTTGTCGGGATAGGTGCGGTCGCTCATCCCGTCGCTGCACTGCGCATGGACGATGTTCACGTTGAGGCGCGGCGTCTGGTAGATTTCGCCGGCGAAGCCGACGATCACCGGCGGCGTCGGCTGGGCGACGCGAACATTGTTGCCGCGATCGGTGAAGATCATCTGGCGCTGGTCGATGGTCAGGTCCCAGAAGGGCTCGGTCCCGACCGCTCGATAAACGCCGCCGGGCGGGTTCGGCGTGATCGGCGGCGCCGGCGGCGGCGGGCCGTAGCAGGCGGCGAGCAGCGCCAGCGGCGCGAGGGCGAGAAGATCGTTTCATGGCCGAAACAACCGCTCGCACGGCGCGCTGTTCCGTCAGCCGCGCCAGCTGGCCTTGACCTGGAAGGCCATCACCGCCGCCGCGACCGCCGCGTTGAGGCTGTCGGCGCTGCCCGGCATCGGGATTTTGACCAGCAGGTCGCACTCCGCCTCATAATCGGCCGGCAAGCCCTGCTGCTCGTTGCCGATCAGGAGGAAGCAGGGCTGCGTCGATAGTCGGCGTCGAGATAGTCGGTCGTCGGCCTTGAGGCTGGTGCCGACCAGCTGGCCCGGGCCGGCGCGCAGCCAGGCGATGAACTCGTCCCAGCGCGCGGTCGCGATCGGCTTGCGTGAACAGCGCGCCCATCGACGCCCGCACCGCCTCGACCGAGAAGGGATCGGCGCAGTCGTCGACCAGGATCAGCCCGCCGGCGCCGACCGCGTCGCCGGTCCGCAGGATCGTGCCGAGATTGCCGGGATCGCGCAGCGCCTGGGCGACGATCCACAGCGGCGCCGCGGTCCGGTCGATCGCCGTCGAGCGACGTGTCCGGCTGCCGGTAGGCGCCGAGCAGCATCTGCGGATTGTCCTTGCCCGACATCTTGGAGAGGATGTCCGGCGTGGTCTCGATCGCCTCGCCGCCGGCGGCCTCGGTCGCGGCGATGATCTCGGCGGCGAGCGGGTGCTCGGCGCCCTGCGGCCGAGAAGGCGATGATCTCGGGCAGGCGGCCGCTGTCCCGCGCTTCGGCGAGGATCCGCAGGCCCTCGGCGAGGAACAGCCCTTCCTCGCGCCGCGCCTTCTTGTCGCGCAGCGCGCGCAGCCGCTTGACGGTCGTGTTGGAGAAAGAGGTGATCTGCGCGGGGCATCAGTCCTCGCCGAAGCGCTCCTCGACCAGCGCCGCGAGCTTCTCCAGCGCCTCCTCGGCATCGCGCCGTCGACGTGGATGATGATGCTGTCGCCCATCGCCGCGCCGAGCATCATCAGGCCCATGATCGAGGTGCCGCAGACCCGGTTGCCGTCCTTTTCGACCTCGATGATCGGCGTCGAGCCCGCTGGCGAGGTGACGAACTTGGCGCTGGCCCGGGCGTGAAGGCCGCGCTGGTTGTCGATCCGGACTTCGCGCTAGACGGCGGTCAAGCCGCCGCTTCCCCGAGGATCTCCGAGGCGACCGAGATATATTTGCGCCCGGCCTCGCGCGCGGCGGCGACCGCGGCGTGGACGCCCATCACCTTGCGCGCGCCCTCGAGCCGGATCAGCATCGGCAGGTTGACGCCGGCGATGACCTCGATGTTCTCGCTCTTCATCAGGCTGATGGCGAGGTTCGACGGCGTGCCGCCGAACAGGTCGGTGAGGATGATCACGCCGTCGCCCTGGTCGACGCTGGCAATCGCCTCGGCGATGTCCTTGCGCCGCGCTTCCATGTCGTCGTCGGGGCCGATGCAGATCGCCGCGATCCGCTCCTGCGGCCCGACGACATGCTCCATCGCGGTGATGAACTCGGCCGCAAGCCGGCCGTGGGTCACCAGCACCAATCCGATCATTCGCTCAACTCGCCTGCCACTGCGCCCTCGCTCGCGGCATTGTCCTCGACGCGTATCGCTCGGCGGCGAGGCGAGGTCGCGGTGCCGGACATTCGGCGAAAAGCCCGCTCCGCGCAACCGTTCCGCCATTTCAACGGCCGCGGCGACCGAGCGGTGGCGCCCGCCGGTACAGCCGAATGCCACCGTCAGATAGGTTTTGCCGGCGGCCCAGTAGCGGGGAATCCAGTCGATGAGAAGCGCCTCGATGCGGTCCATCGCCGGCGCCCAGGCCTCGTCCTGCCCGATATAGGCCCGGACCGGCTGCGTCGAGGCCGGTCAGCGGCCGCAGCTCGTCGACCCAATGCGGGTTGGCGATGAAGCGCATGTCGAACACCAGGTCGGCGGTGCGCGACATGCCGCGGGCGAAGCCGAACGAGGCGATGGTCAGCACCGGCTGGTCGACGTCGCCGCCGTAGCGCCGCCGGAGCTCGTCGCGCAGCTCGGCGGGGGTCAGGTCGGTGGTGTCGAGGACGCTGTCGGCCGCGCTTCGAAGCGGCGCGGTGAAGCTCGCGCTCGCGGGCGATGCCGTCCTCGGCCGGCCGGTCGGGGGCGAGCGGATGGCGGCGGCGGGTCTCGTCGTAGCGGCGGATGAGCTCGGCCCCGGCGCAGTCGAGATAGAGGATTTCGGGCGCGACGCCTTCGATCGAGCGGACGATGGCCAGGCAAGGCCTCGGGATCGAAGCCGCGGCTGCGGGCGTCCATGCCGACCGCGACCGGCACCTTGCGGCCGCGCGTCGCGCTCGCCGTGGACGACATAGTCCTCGAGCAGCGGCGCCGGCAGATTGTCGACGCAGTCCCAGCCGATGTCCTCGAGCGCGTCGAGCACGGTCGACTTGCCGGCGCCGGACATGCCGGTGACGAGCAGCAGGCGCGGCAGGCAGGCTGCCGTGCCGCGCCTCGCCATCAGAACTTGAGGCCGAGCCGGTCGAGCGCCACGCGCGACCTTGGACGGCGCCGATGCGGTCATCGCGTCGACGCTGATCAGCGGCAGCGCGACGCCCAGGATCGGCCGCTCGCGGCTGTCGTCGGGCAGGCGCTGGATGTCGCTGGTCAGCTCGACGAACAGGGCGACCGGCACGTCGTCGACATGCTCCATCTCGACGATGCCGACGCCGCGGATCTCGAGCTTGCCGGCGATCGTCGGCGGCGCCGAGGCGATCAGCCGGTCGCCGTCGCTTGCGGACGATGGTCTGGTCGTCGCTGACCAGAGTGAAGCCGCGGTCGAGCAGGCGCAGCGCGAGGTCGGACTTGCCCGAGCCCGACGGGCCGGTGATCAGCACCGCGCGGCCGTCGATCGCGACCGTGCTGGCGTGGACGGTCTCGGACGAGAGGCGCGGCGCGTTCATGCGCGGTCGGCGCCGCCGGCAAGCGTGATGGTGAAGCGGGCGCCCGAAGGCGCGTCGTCGCGGTCTGCCACGTCGATCTCCCCGTCATGGCCTTCGACGATCGCCCGGGCGATCGCAAGGCCGAGTCCCGAATGGCGGCCGAAATCCTCGGCCTCCGGCCGGACTGAATGGAAGCGGTTGAAGATCGCTTCGCGCGCTTCGTCGGGAACGCCCGGCCCTTCGTCGTCGATGCGGATCAGGACCTCGTCGCCGACCTGGGTGGCGGCGATCTCGACCAGGCCGCCGGGCGGCGAGAAGCAGATCGCATTGTCGATGATATTGTCGATCGCCCGCGCCAGCCGGCCGGGCTCGCCCATGACGATCGCGCTGGCGCGCGCGCGGCCGGGCGAAGGCGATGCGCGACGTTGCCTGTTCTCGCGGCGGGTCTCCCAGCTCGACGACCAGCTGCTCGATCAGCGGGCCGAGGTCGACCGGCTCGAACCGCGCCCGGGCCAGCTCGGCGTCGGTCCGCGCCGCTTCGCCGATGTCGCCGATCAGCCGGTCGAGCCGGACGACGTCCTGGCGGACGACGTCGATCAGCTGCTTGCGCAGCTTCGGGATCCTCGACCCGGTCGAGGCTGTCGACCGCCGAGCGCAGCGAGGCGAGCGGGTTCTTGAGCTCGTGGGTGACGTCGGCGGCGAAGGCCTCGATATTGTCGATCCGCTGCCGCAGCGACTGGCTCATGTCGCTGACCGCGCGGGCGAGCAGGCCGATCTCGTCGCGCCGCGAGGGCAGGCGCGGCACCTTGACCTCGCGCGCCCGGCCGAGCCGGACCCGGTGCGCGGCGAGCGCCAGCCGGCGCAGCGGCCGGACGATGGTCCGCGCCAGGAACAGCGACAGCAGGATCGACAGGATCGGCGACCAGCGCCATGCGCGATCAGCGAGCGACCGCGCGCTGGCTGCGCACGGTGCGGGTGAAGTCGCGGTCGTTGACGGTGAGCAGCAGCGACGCCGTCCGCCGACCGGCGCCGCGGCCGAGAAGACCGGCGTCAGGTCGGGCGCGTTGCGGACCTCGGTGTCGGCGTGCGCCGCTGGCCTGCGCCTGCGACGCGCTTCGGGCCAGGCCTGCGAGCGCGGTCGGTCGCCGGCTCGGCGAAATCGTCGAGCGGCTGGGCTCGCCGACCAGCGCGTTGAAGCCGCGGTCGAGCGCGCGGGCGACATCCTTGCGTCCAGCTCTGCGTCGTCGGGATCGCGCAAGCTGGTAGGTCGGGCCGGTCAGCCGCCAGCTGTCGGCGACCAGCCGCGCCGTCGGCGCCGTAGAGCCGGATCCGGCTTGCCGGTCGACCTGCCGATCGCGGCGAGCAGCGCCGGCGCGCTCGCGCCGGCGGGACCGCGGCCAGCGCGTCGCCGATCATCACCGCTTCGCGACTTGCGCCTGGCCGAACGCGCTCCTTGCTCAGCCGGTTGCGGAAGCTGTCGAGGTAGAAGATGCTGCAGCGCGAGCAGCGACCAGGGTCAAGATGTTGACCGCGAGGATGCGGTGGGCGAGCGTCCACCGCCCCGACCAGCTCAGGCCGAGGTCGCCGTGCTCCGTCATCTCACTCCTCGCCAAAGCGGTATCCGACGCCGTAGAGGGTCTCGATCGCGTCGAATTCGGGGTCGACGGCGCGGAACTTGCGGCGGATGCGCTTGATGTGGCTGTCGATGGTGCGGTCGTCGACATAGACGTCGTCCTGATAGGCGACGTCGAGCAACTGGTTGCGCGATTTGACCACGCCCGGGCCGCTGCGCCAGCGCCTCCAGGATCAGGAACTCGGTGACGGTCAGGGTGACGTCCTTGCCGTCCCAGCTGCACCTTGTGCCGCGCCGGGTCCATGGTCAGCCGGCCGCGCACGATCAGCGGCGCCTCGGGCTCGTCGTCGCGTCGCGCTGGCCTGCGCCGCGCGCGCAGCTCCTGGCGGCGCAGGATGGCGCGGATGCGGGCGATCAGCAGGCGCTGCGAGAAGGGCTTGGCGATATAATCGTCGGCGCCCATCGCCAGGCCCAGCGCCTCGTCGAGCTCCTCGTCCTTGGAGGTCAGGAAGATGACCGGCAAGTCGAGCTGCATCTCGCGCAGCCGGCGGAGCAGCTCCATCCCGTCCATCTGCGGCATCTTGATGTCGAACACGCCGAGGTCGGGCGGATTGTCGGCAAACGCCTTCAGCGCCGCCTCGCCGTCCGAATAGACGCGGGTGACGAAGCCCTCGGCCTGGAGCGCGATCGAGACCGAGGTCAGGATGTTGCGGTCGTCGTCGACCAGCGCGATCACTTGGCTCATTCATGGCCTTCAGGCAGCTTTGCCGCGAGGCCGGCTTAGCCAGCGTCGGCGTCGAAACAAGCGCGGCGCCTTTGACGCACGATGCCGTCGCTTTGACCGCGCGAGCTCTTCGGGATTATAGGCGCCGTCGCACACGCATGCGGCGGCAGGCCTCGGCATAGCGCCAGGTCGCCGCCGCATTGACATTTTAGAGAGGACGATTGACGTGACCGAGCGGGTCCCGCGCATCGGCTTGACGCACAGGGCATCGACACCGCGCGCCGAGCTTCACTGGAATCTCGACCACCGCGCCGCTGGTCGAGCAGGCGGTGCGCCGCGGCGAGGGCCTGCTCGCCAAGGACGGCCCGCTGGTCGTCAGGACCGGCAAGCACACCGGCCGCTCGGCCAAGGACAAGTTCATCGTCCGCGACGCCGAGACCGAAGACACGGTCTGGTGGGGCAAGTCAACAAGCCGATGACGCCCGACGCACTTCGCCGCGCTCAAGGCCGATTTCCTCGCCGCGCTCGGCGACAAGGACACGCTGTTCGTCGCAGGACCTCTACGGCGGCTCGCAGCCCGAGCATCGCGTCAGCGTCCGCGTGATCAACGAGCTCGCCTGGCACAACCTGTTCATCCGCACGCTGCTGGTCCGGCCCGAGGCCGACGAGCTGGCCGGCTTCGAGCCCGAATTCACGATCATCGACCTGCCGAGCTTCCGCGCCGATCCGGCGCGCCACGGCTGCCGCAGCGAGACGGTGATCGCGGTCAACCTCGACCGAAGAAGCTGATCCTGATCGGCGGCACCGCTTATGCCGGCGAGATGAAGAAGTCGGTGTTCGGCATGCTCAACTATCCTGCTGCCGCCGCAGGGCATGATGCCGATGCACTGCTCGGCCAATATCGGCCCGAACGGCGACACCGCGATCTTCTTCGGCCTCTCGCGGCACCGGCAAGACGACGCTGTCGGCCGACCCCAGCCGCACCCTGATCGGCGACGACGAGCATGGCTGGTCGGACACCGCGGTGTTCAACTTCGAGGGCGGCTGCTACGCCAAGATGATCCGCCTCTCGGCCGAGGCCGAGCCGGAGATCTACGCGACCACCAAGCGCTTCGGCACGGTGCTCGAGAATGTCGTGATGGACCCGGTGACGCGCGAGCTCGACCTCGACGACGCGCAGCCTCGCCGAGAACAGCCGCGGCGCCTATCCGATCGACTTCATCCCCAATTCGTCCGAGCGAGAATATGGGCCCGGTGCCGAAGAACGTCGTCATGCTCACCGCCGACGCGTTCGGCGTGCTGCCGCCGATCGCCCGGCTGACGCCCGACCAGGCGATGTACCATTTCCTCTCCGGCTACACCGCCAAGGTCGCCGGCACCGAGATCGGCGTGACCGAGCCCGAGGCGACCTTCTCGACCTGCTTCGGCGCGCCGTTCATGCCGCGCCACCCGTCGGTCTACGGCAATCTGCTGAAGGAGCGGATCGCCAAGGGCGGCGTCGATTGCTGGCTGGTCAACACCGGCTGGACCGGCGGCAAATATGGCGTCGGCAAGCGCATGCCGATCAAGGCGACCCGCGCGCTGCTCAACGCCGCGCTCGACGGCAGCCTCGAAGAACGCCGAGTTCCGCAAGGACCCGAATTTCGGCTTCGACGTGCCGGTCGCGGTGCCGGGCGTCGACAGCGCGATCCTCGACCCGCGCGGCACCTGGGCCGACAAGGCCGACTATGACCGCACCGCGGCCAAGCTGGTCGACCTGTTCGTCGACCAATTTCGCCGAGTTCGCGGAGCATGTCGACGAGGGCGTCCGACAATCGCGGGCCGCAAGGCGGCCAACGCCAGCTCCAGCCGCACTCGCATACCACCGCAGCTCAGCCCGGTCACGGATCGGGCGCTCCTTCCAAGAGAGCCCGACCAATGACCGAATATCAACCACGACTTTTCCAGTCGACGACGCCGAGATCGCCCATGTCGGCGAGGGCCTGCTCGCGCGCACCCTGCCGCGGCCCGAATGGACCCACGAGGCGCATCTCGCCGACCACGACCTATCTTGCTCCTGCAGCCGGCCCGACATCGACCTCGACGACGACGCTGCCGGGCATCATCCGCGCGCTACAATGAGAGCGTCGGCGGGGTGAACAGCGACAGCGAAGGCTATCACGAGACCATCACCCGCGTGTTCCTGCACGGCGTCCGGCTGTTCCTCGCCGAGGCGGACCCGAGCGAGCCGCTGCACGAGCTGGTCAACGAGCTGCTGCTGTCGCCGATGGGCCGCCGCGACTGGCCGCTGCGCTTCTACGTCGCCGGCGCGGCTGTTCTCGGTCGAAGCGCGGCGAAGCTCTGGGTCGATCCCGGCCCGACATCGCCGCGCTGCCTCTAGGCTCTTCGCCGTCGCGATATACTCGTCGACGTTCTTGGCGAGCACGTCCATCGGCACGTTGCCGCCCATGCACCACCGCGTCGTCGAACGCCTTGAGGTCGTAGCGCGGGCCGAGCGCCGCCTTGCGCCTTGGCGCGCTGGCGGTTGATCTCGCTGTGGCCGACCTTGTAGCCGCAGGCCTGGCCCGGCCAGCTGCAATAGCGGTCGACCTCGCTCGCGACTTCCTCGGGCTTGGAGCCGTTGCTCTCGACGAAGAAGCGACGCCCTGCTCGCGGGTCCAGCGCTTGGCGTGGAGGCCGGTGTCGACCACCAGCCGGCAGGCGCGGAAGGCGATGCGACTGGAGGTAGCCGAGCCGGCCGACCGGGAAATCGTCATAGACGCCGAGCTCGTCGGCGAGCTGCTCGGCGTAGAGCGCCCAGCCTTCCGAATAAGCGTTGAACGCCAGCAGGGTGCGGATCAGCGGCAGCTTGTTGGCATATTCGCCCTGCCAGACGTGGCCCGGGATCGCTTCGTGGTGGGCGAGGTCGGGCAGGCGATATTTGCTGTGCAGGTCGGTGGTGCGCAGGTTGATCCAGAACTTGCCGGGGATCGTGCCGTCGATCGAGCCGGCGCCGCCATAAGCGCCGGGCGCGCCGGGCTCTTCCTCGGGCGGCAGGCGCTTCACCTCGAGATTGCCGCGGACCAGCGTGTTGAACGCGCGCGGCAGCTGGGCGCGGATGATCCGCAGCCGCTCCTGGATGAAGGCCATGATCTCGGCCCGGCCCTTGTCGCCCTCGGTGAACTTGTAGCGCGGGTCCTTGGCCAGCGCCTGCATCCGCTCGCCGACCGTGCCCTGGGTATAGCCGAGGCTCTTGAGGATCGGGTCCATCCGGCCCTGCAGCTCGCGCAGCTGCGTCGAGGCCGCAGCTGGTGGATTTCGTCGGGCGTCATGCGTGGTGGTGGTCGAGGCCTTGAGCGCCCAGCGGTAATATTCGTCGCCGTGCGGGCCGCGCCCACATGCCGGCGTCGTCGGTGGCGACGGCGCGCTGCGGCCTGCAGCTCGGCGATCTGCCGCTCGAGCGCCGGGGCGACCTTCTGCGGTCGCGATCTGGCGCGCGCGCGCCGCCCAATCGCCGGGGATGTTCTTCTCGCGTGTGCGGCGCTCGATCGATTCGACCAGGCCGCCGCCCTCGCGCGCGCCCTTGCGCCGACAGCTCCAGCTGCTTGATGCGCCTTGTCGATCAGGAAGGCCGGCGGGACCAGGCCCTTGGCCCGCGCGGCGCGGATCCGCGCCGAGCTCGCCGTCGAGCTGGCTGCGGATAGCTGCTCGAGCCGCGCGAGATAGGCCTCGGCATCGGCGGCGGTCTCGACCGGATGATCGGTGTCGAGGAAGCGCGGCACGTCGAGATAGGCGCCGACATTCTGGATCACGACATAGGGCGTGTTGCGCCAGCCGCCGACGGCGACGTCGCCATAGGGCAGGGCGAAGCCCTCGAGCGCGGTCGCGATAGGCGCTGCGCACGACCTCGACGCTGGTCCGGACGCGAATGTGACAGGCCGCGAGTGTCGATCGCCTCGGCGCGCGCGAGGTCGGCGCGCAGCGTCGCGGCGATGCGCTGCTGCCCGGCGGCGCGAGCGGTCGCCGAGCTGCGTAGCGCAGCGCCGCGCGCGGGCCCTTGTCGATGCCGAGCGAGGTCGCGCTTTCGGGCGACAGCCGAAGCAGATTCTCGGCGATCGAATCGAGCAGCGCGCTGCGCCTGGGCGTCGGTCGCTGGCGCCGGGCGGCGGCGAGCGCGGCGCGCAGCCGGAGACCAGGGCGAAGTGCGGCGCTGGCGGCGAGGGCGGCAAGCGCCTCGCGGCGGGAAAGCTGCAGATCGTTCAACAAGATCGACACTCCGTCATTACGCGGGAGGAAGGGTGCGCTCGGTCTCGACATTCAGGCAATTGCCGTCAACGCCGGTGATGCGGACTCGCTCGCCCGGCTGCGGCGGGACCGCCGCGCGCGTTCCATTCGCCGTCGCCGACCCGCACGCGGCCGCCATGCTCGTCGACCGCGGTCGACCACCGTCACGACTTTTCCGACCAACCGCGCCGCGCGGTCGTTCAACGAGGCGGGTCGCCGCCGTCGTCGCGGCTTGCGCGTAGAAGCGCCTGCCGACCATCACCGCGAGCACGGCGTAGAGCGCGAACAGGGCGAGCTGCGGCCGCGGTGCCGAGGTCGAACAGCAGGGTGAACAGCGCCGGTCGCGATCGCCGCGGCGCCGACGAACACCAGGAAGAAGCCCGGCGCGATGATCTCGGCGATCAGCAGCAGGACGCCGCCGATCAGCCCACAGCCAGCCGGGTTCGATGTCCATCCGATCATCGCCTTGCTGCTCGGGAACGCGTCGGCGCCGCTTTGGCACGCATCGCCGGGACTGGCCTTGCGCGCGTCCGTCGCCGAACACTTCGCGGGCCAGCTCGCCGATGCCGCCGAGCGTGCCCATCAGCTGGGTCGCCTCGACCGGGAACAGGATGGTCTTGGCATTGGGCGAGGTCGCGAACATGCCGAGCGCCTCGACATATTTCTGGGCGATGAAATAATTGATCGCCTGGCTGCTGCCGCCCTCGATCGCGTCGCTGACCGACTTGGTCGCCTTGGCTTCGGCCTGGGCCGAGCGCTCGCGCGCTTCGGCGTCGCGGAAGGCGGCTTCCTTCGTGCCCTTCGGCCTGCAGGATCTCGCGCCTGCTTCTCGCCCTCGGCGCGCAGGATTTCGGACTGCGCGCATGCCCTCGGCTTCGAGGATCGACGGCGCGCTTCTCGCGCTCGGCCTTCATCTGCCGGGTCATGGCGTTGACGATGTCCTGCGGCGGGCGGATGTCCTTCAATTCGACGCGGGTGATCTTCACGCCCCACGGCTCGGTCGCATGGTCGACCACCGCGAGCAGCCGGGCGTTGATCTCGTCGCGCTTGGACAGCGTCTCGTCGAGGTCCATCGAGCCCATCACGGTGCGCAGATTGGTCGTCGAGAGCGCCATGAGCGCCGTGTAGAGGTCGCTGACTTCATAAGCGGCCTTGGCGGCGTCGATCACCTGGAAGAAGACCACGCCGTCGACCGCGACCATGGCATTGTCCTTGGTGATGATCTCCTGGCCCGGAATGTCGACCACCTGCTCCATCATGTTGATCTTGCGCCCGACGCGGGTAGACGAACGGCGTGACGAAGTTGAACCCGGGCTCGGCGACGCGCACGAAGCGGCCGAAATGTTCGATGCGTGTAGCGATAGCCCTGGTGGACGATCTTGACGCCCATCATCACGAACAGCAGCACCAGGACGGCGATCGCGATCATGAAATAGGTCAGCATGTATGTCTTCCCCTCTAATCTTGGCGCCATGATGCGACGGTCGGCGGTCTGGTGAAAGCGAAATCGGCATGATGATAGACCTCCGTCGCGGCGCGATCGATCCTGTTCCTGCCGGCGTCGAACCCGCGCGCGATCGCCAAGGCGCGCGAAGCGGGGCCGGACCTCGTGGTCCTCGACCTCGAAGACGCGGTGAAGCCCGAGGACAAGGAGGCGGCGCGGCGGGCGGCGGTCGAGGCGGTCGCCGAGCCGTGGCCGATGCCGGTCGCGATCCGGGTCAATGGCGACGGCAGCCGCTGGCACGACGACGATGTCGACGCGGTTGCACATTCGAAGGCCAATCTCATGGTCCTGCCGCGCGCCGACTTCGGCCGATGCGGTTCGGGCGCTCAACCGGCAAGTTCGGCGACCCGTGCTGGCCATGATCGAGACCGCGGCGGGCGTGCTTGCCGCGCCCGCGATCGCGCACGACGCGGCCGCGCTGATCGCCGGCACCAACGATCTTTCGGCCGACCTCCAGCTGCCGCCCGATGCGGGCGCGCCAGCCGCTTCAGATGGCGCTGCAGCTGATCGTGCTGGCCGGCCGCGCCGCCGGGATCGCCGTGTTCGACGGCGTGTTCAACGGCCTCGAGGACGTGGAAGGATTTGCCGCGCAGGCCGCGGAGGGCCGCCGGCTGGGCTTCGACGGCAAGAGCCTGATCCACCCCAGCCAGATCGAGCCGTGCCACCGCGCCTTCGCGCCGACCGAAGCCGCAAATCGACCGCGCCGCGCCGGCTGCTCGAAGCCGTCAACCGGCGGCGCCGAGCGCTTCGAGGACCAGATGATCGAACGCATGCACGTCGAGGCGGCGCAGCGGCTGCTGGCGAGGGTGGCGCGCTAACGGCAGGGTTGGCGAATTGGCTGCGTCCTGCCAAAGGCGCGCATGGCCGACCTCAACGACCTTCCGACATCCCGCTGGGCCTGACCTTCGACGACGTCCTGCTGCGCCCGCTCGAATCGATCGTGCTTGCCGAGCCAGGCCGACACCAGCACCTTCCTGACCCGCGCCATTCCGCTCAACATCCCGTTGCTGTCGTCGGCGATGGACACGGTGACCGAGGCCGACATGGCGATCGCGCTGGCCCAGCTGGGCGGCATCGGCGTCCTCCACCGCAATCTCGACATCGAGGAGCAGGCGGCGGCGGTGCGCGCGGTCAAGCGCTTCGAAAGCGGCATGGTCGTCAATCCGATCACCGTCACCCCCGACCAGACGCTGGCCGAAGCGCTCGAGCTGATGACCGCCAACCGCATCAGCGGCATCCCGGTGGTCGAGAAGTCGGGCAAATTGTGCGGCATCATCACCAACCGCGACGTGCGCTTCGCCGAAAATCCGAAGCAGCCGGTCAGCGAGCTGATGACCAAGGACAATCTCGCCACGGTCCCGCTCGGCACCGGCCAGAAGGAAGCGCAGCACATCCTCCACCAGCGGCGGATCGAGAAGTTGCTGGTGGTCGACGACGACAATCATTGCGTCGGGCTGATCACCGTCAAGGACATCGAGAAATCGGTCGCGGCGCCGTTCGCGACCAAGGATTCGGAAGGGCGGCTGCGCGTCGCCGCCGCGACCACGGTCGGCGACAGCGGCTTCGCGCGCTCGGAAGCGTTGATCGACGCCGGCTGCGACTGCATCGTCATCGACACCGCGCACGGCCACAATCTGGACGTCGCGGCGGCGGTCAAGCGGGTGAAGTCGCTGTCCAACTCGGTCCAGGTGGTCGCCGGCAACATCGCCACGGCGGAAGCGGCGAAGGCGCTGATCGATGCCGGCGCGGACGCGATCAAGGTCGGCATCGGCCCCGGCTCGATCTGCACCACGCGCATCGTCGCCGGGGTCGGCGTGCCGCAGCTGACCGCGATCCTCGCGGCGGCCGGAGCGGCGGCCAAGAGCGGCGTGCCGGTGATCGCCGACGGCGGCATCCGCACCAGCGGCGACATCGCCAAGGCGCTGGCCGCGGGCGCGTCGACGGTGATGGTCGGGTCGCTGCTCGCCGGGACCGAGGAAGCGCCGGGCGAGACCTTCCTCTACCAGGGCCGCACCTACAAATCCTACCGCGGCATGGGCTCGGTCGGGGCGATGGCGCGCGGCTCGGCCGACCGCTATTTCCAGCAGGACATCAAGGATCAGCTGAAGCTGGTGCCCGAAGGCATCGAGGGGCAGGTGCCGTACAAGGGCCCGGTCCGCGACATCGTCCACCAGCTGGTCGGCGGGGTGAAGGCGGCGATGG
>CAWGVB010000035.1:0-22397 GCA_963825815.1 uncultured Gemmatimonadales bacterium
CTCGTGGCCGCATCACTGAGATCTATGGGCCTGAGTCCTCGGGTAAAACCACTCTCACCCTCCATCTCGCTGCCAACGTCCAGAAGATGGGCGGGGTCGCCGCCTACGTCGACGCGGAGCACGCGCTCGACATCGAGTACGCCAAGAAGCTGGGCGTGGACATCGAGAACCTGCTGGTCTCCCAGCCGGATACCGGTGAGCAGGCGCTCGAGATCGTCGAGATCCTGGTCCGGTCCGGCGCGGTTGATCTCGTGGTCATCGACTCGGTCGCCGCTCTGGTGCCCAAGGCCGAAATCGAAGGCGAAATGGGCGAGAGTCACATGGGACTCCAGGCCCGGCTGATGAGCCAGGCGCTCCGCAAGCTGGCCGGCGCCATCAATCGGTCCAACTGCGCGGTGGTGTTCATCAATCAGCTGCGCGAGAAGATCGGGGTCATGTTCGGCAATCCCGAGACCACCACCGGCGGCAAGGCGCTCAAGTTCTACGCCTCGCTCCGGCTCGACATCCGCCGCATCGGCCCGGTCAAGGAGCGGGAGACCGTCATCGGCAATCACGTCCGGGTCAAAGTGGTCAAGAACAAGGTCGCGCCGCCGTTCCGGCAGGCCGAGTTCGACGTGATGTTCGACGAGGGCATCAGCCACACGTCGCTGCTGGTCGACCTCGCCTCCGAGGCCGGCATCATTCAGAAGTCGGGCGCCTGGTACTCCTACGGCGATCAGCGGATCGGCCAGGGCCGGGAAAACGCCAAGCTCTTCCTCGCGCGACAATCCCGTGCTTCTGACCGAGGTGGAAGGTAAGGTCAAAGAGCTCCTGGGCATGCGCGCACCGGTCGGAGTTGGAGTTGGAGCTGGCGCCGGCGCCGGCGATGATGCGGACGATTAGGTGAATGCCGCAGGCCGAGTAACGGCTCTCGATCCCGATCCGCGGCGCCCGGATGCGGTGCGGATCGAGATCGACGGCGTGCGGTTCGGCGCGGTCCCTCGTCAGGTCGTAACCGCGGAAAACCTCATCGTGGTCGGGAGCTCAACGATCGAGCTCCAGGAACGGCTCAGCGCGGGCAGCCGATCTCGAGGCAGCCTTCCGAACCGCGTTGCGCGCTCTGGAAGGGCGATCCTTCGCCCGGGGCGGTCTCGGTCGCCGGCTGCAGCGAAAGGGACATCCGCGGACCGCCGTCGAGATTGCTCTGGAGCGCGTCGCGCAGCTCGGCCTGCTGGACGATGCCGCCTTTGCCCAGAGCTACGTCGAAACCCGCGCTGCTCGCGGGCGTGGACCGGCGCGGTTGGTCCGAGATCTCATGGCCATGGGTGTGGAGCGGGCCGTAATCGATCGCGCTGTTGCCGGCCATTGGCCGAGGGCAGCGACCGCGCTACCGTCCCTCTCGCGCTTGCCCGGAAGCGCGCGGCCCAGCTCGGCCCACTGCCTCGCCAGACCAAACGCCGCCGGTTGGTGGCATACCTGGCTCGCCGAGGGTTCACGGACGAGATATCACGGAACTGGTGGATCGGGTGGTTTCGCCGTGACTCGTGACTCGCGACGAATTGCCGCCCCTCCTATATTTTCCGGATGAACTCCGGCACAATCCGTCGTCTTTTCCTCGACTTCTTCATCTCCAAGGGGCACCGCGAGGTGCCTTCTTCGTCACTGGTCCCCGCCGACGACCCCACGCTGCTGTTTACCAACGCGGGCATGGTCCAGTTCAAGCGCGTCTTCCTGGGCCAGGAACAGCGTGACTACCTCCGGGCCACTACCTGTCAGAAGTGTGTTCGGGCCGGGGGAAAGCACAACGATCTCGAGCAGGTCGGCCACACCAAGCGGCATCACACCTTCTTCGAGATGCTGGGGAATTTCTCCTTCGGCGATTACTTCAAGCGCGATGCCATCGCCTACGCCTGGGAGTTCGTCACCAGCCCAACCTTCCTGGGCATCGCCCCCGAGCGACTTTGGGTCACCGTCCACCATACGGATATGAGGCGCGGGCACTCTGGCGGGAGATCACGGGCTTGCCCGACCATCGTATCTATGGCCTGGGCGACAAGGACAACTTCTGGCAGATGGGCGATACCGGTCCCTGCGGTCCGTGCAGTGAGATCTTTGTGGATTTGAGGAGGACGGCGGGCGGACAGCGGGGAAGCAGGGAGGCGAGCGGCGGAGGAGACGTCATTTCGCAGGAGGAGTTTGAGCGCCTGGCCGAAGAAGGTCGGTTTCTGGAGATCTGGAATCTGGTCTTCATGCAGTACGATCGCTCGGCGGACGGCACCCTCACCCCACTGCCCAAGCCATCGGTGGATACCGGAGCCGGTCTCGAGCGCATCGCGGCGGTCATGCAGGGGGAGGACGACAACTTCCACACGGACATCTTTCTCCCGCTGATCGACCGAGTGGGCGAGCTGGTGGGCCGTAGCTACGACAGAAGCTCGGACGAGCGCGCCTCCTATCGCGTGCTCGCCGACCATGCCCGCGCGGTCGCCTTCCTGCTGGCCGACGGCGTGTATCCCAGCAATGAGGGGCGAGGCTACGTGCTCCGGCGGATTCTGCGGCGGGCAGTGCGCCACGCCTGGCTGCTCGGCCGACGGGAGCCAACTCTGGCGCTGCTGACTTCCGTGGTAGTGGGTCAGATGGGTGACGTGTACCCGGAGCTGGCGGCCAAGGCGGAGTACATCCACGAAGTTACCGAAACCGAGGAACGCCGCTTCCTGGAGACCATCGAAGGCGGGCTCCGGCGCCTGGAGGAGATCTTCTCCGCCGGGACCAGGACCATCTCCGGATCGGATGCCTTCAAGCTCTACGACACGTTCGGCTTTCCGATTGACCTCACCCAGATCATCGCCGGCGAGCGAGGAGTCGATGTGGATCTCGCGGGTTTCGAGCAGGCGCTGGATCAGCAGCGCCGCCGTTCTCGCGATGCCCGAACCTCCGGCGGCAGCCCAGCGCAAAGCCGCGGCCCGGCGGTGCACGTGCCCAAGCCCGGTAAGTGGCGCAGCGTCAAGCGGGGGAAGCAAAAGTTTGTCGGCTACCAGAAGACCGAGGCGGACACCGACGTGCTCGCCTTTCGCCAGGACGGCCCGCGGGTGGAATTGCTGCTGCGGGAGAATCCGTTCTACGTGGAATCGGGCGGACAGGTGAGTGACACCGGCGCCGTGCAGGGAAGGGTTGGTCCTGCCGGTGGATACCGTCCGGAAAGACCCCAAGGGCACGGTTGTCGGCGGCTCGTTCGAGCAGGAGTTCGAGCCTACTCCGCTCCATGCTGCGGTGGATGCGCCCCGCCGTCACGACATCGAGCGCAACCACAGCGCCACGCACCTGGTGCACTACGTGCTCAGGAAACGGCTGGGTCCGCACGTTCGGCAGCAGGGATCGTTGGTCGAGCCGGAGCGCCTCCGCTTCGACTTCTCCCACCACGGGCCCATCGACAGCGCCACCCTGACCGCGATCGAATCCGAGGTGAACGATCTGCTGCTCTCCAATGATCCTGTCGAGTACCCGGGAGATGCCCTACGCCGACGCATTGGCTCTCGGGGCCATGGCTTTCTTCTCCGAGAAGTACGGGGATGTCGTTCGTGTCGTCCAAATGGGGCCTTCGTTCGAACTCTGCGGCGGCACCCACGTCCGCACCACCGGCCAGATCGGCACTTTCCGGTTCTCTGGTCAGTCCGGAGTGGCCGCGGGGGTCCGGCGGATCGAGGCCATCACCGGAACGGGAGCCTTGCGCGCGGTGCGGGCGGTGGAACAGCGATTGGCCGCGGTGGCCGAGGCATTGAAGTCGCAGCCGGAGCACCTGGTCCGCCGGGTCGAACAACTCCTGGAGGAGCGGCAGCGGTTGGAGGCACGGCTCGCGGAGGCGCTTCGGAGCGGCGGCGGAGCAGTGCAGGGTGAGGTTTCCCGGGGTGGGCGATGTCGAGCTCACAGTGGGTGAAACCAGCTCGGAAGATCGGGCTGAGCTCGGGCGCATGGCAGACACGTTCCGTGAGGGCCGCTCCAAGGGCGTGCTGGTTCTGTTCAGCTCCGCCGGCCGTGGCTCCATTCACGTCAGCTTGACCGACGATCTGGTAGCGGCCGGACGCAAGGCCGGCGATCTGGTGAACCGGATTGCTGCCCTGAGCGGTGGCAAAGGAGGAGGCCGGCCCCACTTCGCCTCCGCCGGTGCCGGCGATCCTGCTCGGCTCTCTGCCGCGCGCGCGGCAACACCCGAGCTGGTGGCCGGCTGGCTTGCCGATGGTCGCGGCGCCTGAGGAACCGTGCTGACGTCGGCGACTGGGTGGACCGGCACACCGTTGCGGCTCCCCCAGCTCTTCGGGCCGCGTCCGCCATTATCTGCCAACCAGCGCTAGGGAACCGCTGCCCAATCAATTGGCTGTCGCAGCTGACTCGGCGCTTGCCCGCGTCCTCAGTCATCCGGGCGATCGCTCGGTGGCACTCGATCTGCTTGCCGCCGATGCGTTGATTACTCTGGCTCTCCTGGCCCAGGCACAGACTGCCCCGGATCAGCTGGAAGAGTTCGCGATCTCGGTCCTGAGATCCTGGCGGTCCAAGGCGTGATCGATCTCCATTCTCATCTCCTGCCGGCCGTAGATGACGGCTCCCGCTCCGTCGAGCAGTCGATCAAGGTACTTGCCGCCATGGCTGGAACAGGGGGTGACGGACGTGTGTCTCACTCCGCACCTCCAGGCGGGAAAAGCCGAAGCAGGTCCTCCTCCGGCGCACGGAAAGCGTATGAGGCTCTCCGGCTGCAAGCGCCATCCAGTCCGCGCCTGCACCGGGGCGCCGAGGTAATGCTCGACCGGCCCCTTCCTCGTCAGGTGGCGATAGCGCGGAATGTCACGCTTGGCGGGACCGGGTACATCTTGGTCGAGTTTCCCCGCCTGGTTGCCTCTGACCTTATCACCACGGCTTTGTCGCAGGTCCTCGACCAGGGTCTGGTTCCTATTCTGGCTCACCCGGAGCGGTATAGCGCCTGTTCCGTTCCGGCGGTGCGCCACTGGAAGTCGCTGGGGGCCAAGATGCAGGTGGACTCCACCACTCTGCTGACTCCGCAGGCCCGAGGCCAACGGGCGCGCCAGCTCGTCGCTGAGGGACTGGCTGATATTCTGGCCGGCGACAACCATGGTGACGAGCGGACCGTCGCCACCGGTGCCCGTTTTCTCCTGGCGCAGGACGGGGCCGAGCAGGCGGAGCTGCTCGCGACGCTGAACCCGGGCGCAATCCTCGCCGACCGGCCCCTCGCTCCAGTGCCCCCGCTCCGGATCCGGCAGAGCTGGATGCGCCGGATCAAGGAATTTCTGGAGGGAGGGCCGTGAGCCAGGACCGGATCGAGCAAGGTCTGGAAAGTCTGGCTCAGGCAGCGCTGGCTGCTCAAAGCCTCAGCGGCCAGGTGGCTCAGGTGGCCAATCGGTATGTGGCTGTTCTTCGAAG
This sequence comes from uncultured Gemmatimonadales bacterium, assembly GCA_963825815.1. Lineage (GTDB taxonomy): Bacteria > Gemmatimonadota > Gemmatimonadetes > Gemmatimonadales > GWC2-71-9 > CAVVWJ01. The sequence continues at coordinate 5,410 of CAWGVB010000035.1, forward strand.
CGGTGGAACCCTGTACTTCTGTGGCAACGGCGGCAGCGCTGCCGATGCGCAGCACCTCGCGGCGGAATACGTGGTGCGCTACGTCGAGGGACGCCGAGCCCTGGCGGCCATAGCCCTCTCGACCGACACCTCCATCCTTACCGCAGCAGGCAATGATCTGGGGTTTGACCAGATTTTTGCCCGCCAGGTGGAGGCTGTCTGCGGCCCTGGCGACCTCCTGATCCTGCACAGCACCAGCGGGCAAAGCCCGAACCTGATCGCCGCTGCCCGCAGAGCGCGGGCGGGGAGTGTTCCCAGTGTTGCCTTTCTAGGGAAGGGTGGGGGTGCATTGGCCGGGCTGGTAGATCAGGCAATCATCGTCGACTCCGACGATACCAGTCTCATCCAGTTGATTCATCTGGCACTGGAGCACCTGATCGTCGAAATGGTTGAGCGCGAGCTTCTGGGATCATGATTGATCTCACCGGACAGACCGCTCTGGTCACCGGCGGAAGCCGGGGGATCGGGCGGGCGGCCGCCCTGCTGCTGGCTCGCGCCGGAGCCGACGTGGCCCTCACGTTTCATACCCGGGCCGATGAGGCCGAGGCCGCCGCACGTGAGGTGAGGAGCGTGGGACGGCGGGCCTTCGTGGGCGGGGGCGATCTGGCCGATCCCGAAGTTGCCGACCGGCTTTTGGCGGGCGTCAGGCGCGAGTTTGGCGGACTGGACATCTTTGTGGCCAATGCCGGGGTGTGGCCTCCGGACGAGGTGACTCTCAAGGACATGGCTCTCGCCCGGTGGCGGCAGACGTTGGCTGCCAACCTGGACTCCGTCTTCCTCTCCACCCGGGCCGCATTGGCGCTCATGCGGCCGGGTGGCAGGGTCATCATCGTGTCCAGTACCGCGGGGCAACGCGGAGAGGCCTACCACTCGGACTATGCGGCCACCAAGGGAGCGCTGATCGCGTTCACCAAGTCACTGGCCATCGAATGCGCTCCCCACATCACGGTGAATTGCGTTGCGCCGGGCTGGGTCGACACCGACATGAGTCTGCCCGCGTTCACCGCCGATAACCGGCAACGAATCGAGCAAACCATTCCCCTTCGCCGGATCGCCACGAGCGAAGACATCGCCGGTCCCATTCTCTTTCTCTGCACCAGCCTCTCCCGCCACATCACCGGAGAGGTGCTGAACGTCAATGGAGGAAGTGTTCTGTGTGGGTGAAGTGATCCACCTCCTCTTTACCGGCGGCACCATCTCCATGCAACGCGATTCCTCCGCCGGCGGAAACGTGCCCGCTCATGGAGGCGAGGCGCTGGTGGAGTTTGCCGCGGGACTGGATCGGATCGGTCCTTACCGGATAGAGAACTGGGCCATGGTTCCTGCTTGCCACCTGGGGCCGGACCGACTCTGGCAGTTGCGGCAGCGGGTCGGGGAAATTGTGGCCACCGGGGAGGTTCGAGGTGTCGTGATCACGCATGGCACCGATATTCTCGAGGAGAGCGCCTATCTCCTGGCGCGCACGTGGTCCTCTGAAGTCCCCGTCGCCATGACTGGGGCCATGCGGACCTCGAGCGATCAGGGATGGGACGGACCAGCAAACCTGCTGAGCGCGGCAGCCGTCGCCGCTGATCCTGACAGCGCCGGGCGGGGGGTAATGGTGGTCTTCAACGGGAAGGTTTTTGCCGGCCAGACCGCAGTGAAGGTACACGCGACCGATCTCGATGCCTTCGACGCTCCGCATAGCGCCACCATCGCCAGAGTAGTGAGTGGCGTGGTGTCGTACCATGCCGCTTCCCGGAAACAATCGACTCGACTCTGCCGCCAATCTCGAGGATCTCTCGGCCCGGATCGCGTTGATACCCGTGGTGGTGGGAGACACGGGTGAGCTGCTCGACCTGGCCCGCCCCACTCATGATGGTTTGGTGCTCGAAGCATTCGGCAGCGGGAACGTGCCGCCTGGTGCGGTTCCCGCCATCCGCCGCTGGATCGACGAAGGCAAGCCGGTCGTGCTGGCATCCCGGTGTCCCCTGGGCGAGGTGACTCCGGTGTATGCCTTCGAAGGCGGTGGCAGCCGGCTCATTGCCATGGGAGCAATCCCCGCCGGTCCGCGCACCCCATCACAGGCTCGCATGGAGCTGATGATCTCGATCTCGGCGGGCCGCGCGTACGGAAGCTAGAGTGATCTTTCCCCCGGTCCTGCAGATCCCGGAGCCCATCCTGAATATCGCGCGCAGCCTGGAGGACGCCGGGTTCGAGGCCTGGTGCGTAGGAGGCAGTCTGCGTGACCGTCTGCTGGGGCATCCGCAATCCGATTTCGATATTGCCACGTCGGCCACACCGGAGGAGGTGCAGCGACTCTTTCCCCGGACCGTGGCGGTTGGCGTCAAGTATGGAACCGTGGGCGTGCTGGATCGCGATCGGGTACTGCACGAGGTCACCACCTTTCGCCGGGACGTTTCCACCGATGGTCGGCACGCAGTGGTCCAGTACGGCGTCTCTCTCGACGACGATCTGGCTCGACGCGACTTCACCATCAATGCCATTGCCTATCACCCGCTTCGGCACGAGTGGAGAGATCCGTTCTCCGGCAAGCAGGACCTCGAAGCCCGATTGATCCGGGCGGTAGGCAATCCGGCACAACGGTTTGCCGAAGACTATCTCCGAATCCTGCGGGCACTTCGATTCAGCGCGCGGTTTGAGTTTGCCATCGATCCCGAGACCTGGAGTGCGGCCCGGGCCGCAGCGCCCGGACTGAAGCAGCTCTCCGCCGAGCGGGTGCGAGACGAGTGGTTCAAGGGCCTGCAGACCGCACAGTCTGTTCTCCAGTTCGCATCGTTGTGGCGAGAAGCTGGCGCCGCTTCGGTCTGGATCCCCGAGTTGGATCGGGATGAGAAGCAAACAAGTCCGGAGCCGCCGGCTTCGGTTCGCGATCCAGTGTTGTTGACCGCGCTCCTAACGCGGGCTCCGTCCACCGTGCTTCGGCGGCTCAAGGCGTCGAATGCCGAGATCGAGCGGGCTTTGGCAATCGAGAGGGGGCCCGAGCAGCCGGCGGAGTCGTTCCCGAGTTCGGTGCGGCGCTGGCTCTCCCAGGTTGGACCTGCAGCACCGGATCTCGCCGCGCTCTGGATGCTTCGGACGGGCAAGGAGCCGGCCTGGTCTCCCGTCGTCGAGGAAATCCGGGAGCAGAGGAGATCCATTGACCCGCGCCGATCTTGCCGTCAGCGGCAACGATGTGCAGGCGCTCGGGGCCAGTGGGCCGGAAGTGGGAAGGGTGTTATCGGCACTGCTCGACCAGGTGCTCGAGGAGCCCTCTCGCAATCAGCGGGACCAGCTGCTGCACCAGGCCAGAAAGCTGCTCCAGTGAATACCGTAGGCTTCGCGCTCGCCGCCGCCTTGGGCAACGTTGTGGGTGCCATGGCGGTGGTCGGACACCTGCGCCAGGGGCTACGGTTCATCGACGCCTGCCTGGCTTTTGGTGCCGGGTTCATGCTGGCCGTCACCGTTCTGGGCGTGATGCCCCAGGTGCTGGACGGGTCCCCTGAATCAGCGCTCTTTGTGCTGGCGGGCTACTTCGCGGTTCACCTGGCTCAGCACGTGTTCACGACCCACTTTCATTTTGGAGAGGAGACCCACGACCTGAGCGCGTCGGCCGGCACCTCGGCCCTGCTGGGTCTCACTCTGCACACCTTCTTCGACGGGGTGGCCATTGCCAGCGGATTTCTGGTCTCGGACCGGCTCGGGATCCTGCTGTTCCTTGCGGTGCTGCTGCACAAGCTACCCGAAGGCGTGACCATCGCGAGTGTAATGGTCGCCGGGGGGCAGAGCCGCTCCCGGGCGGTTGGGGGCGCCGTGGTCCTGGGGGCCGCTACGATACTGGGAGTTCTGCTGACCGAGCAGGTCGCCTCCCTGGCGCGGCACGGGCTCGCTCTTTCCGCCGGAGTCACCCTCTACGTCGCGGCCTCCAACCTGGTACCGGAGTTCCAGGCCAAGCGGGGATGGCTGACTGCAGCGGCCTTCTTCGGGGGAGCGGCCGGATACTTTCTCACGGAGCGGATTCTTGCCGGTATGATTCACCTATGAGCGAGCGGGGGTGGACAGGCCAAGCACGATCTCACATAGTATTAAAGCGCACGTGGCGGCCTGGGGGACTGTATGATCGTGGGCATCCGGTCGGCCGGCGCGTGCGCTATCCTCCCTGCGCGTCTTCCTAGATCATCCCGGTGCCTCCAATGCCTCGCAGGCGGACGTCAGAGCGGCAAGCATCGCTGTTTACGGGAGGGCGGGAAAGCCGTCCCCTCGCCGCCCGCATGCGTCCGGCCACTCTGGACGAGTTTGTTGGGCAGGAGCACCTGCTGGGGCCGGGCAAACCGCTGCGCGACGCAATCGAGCGTGGGGTGCCCGGCTCGATGATCTTCTGGGGCCCGCCGGGCAGCGGGAAAACCACGCTTGCTCACCTCATTGCCAGCTCCACGGAACGGGTCTTTGTCCCCTTCAGCGCGGTGACCGAAGGGGTGCCCCGCATCCGCGAGATCGTCGGTGAGGCACGCGATCGGCTGGAGAGCGGGGGACCGGAGACCATCCTCTTCATCGATGAGATTCATCGTCTCAACAAGGCCCAGCAGGACAGCCTGCTGCCTCCGGCCGAGGACGGTACCGTCACCCTGATCGGTGCCACCACCGAGAATCCCAGCTTCGAGGTCATCGGCGCGCTGCTCTCGCGGACCCGGGTCTTTGTACTCCAGCCGCTGACTCCGGAGCATATCGAGCAGCTGATCCATCGCGCTCTTACCGACAGCGAGCGAGGTCTCGGACAAAGCCGCCTCACGGTCGACGACTGATGCGGTGGGCCTGATGGCAGCTGAGGCCGACGGCGACGCCCGCCGGGCGCTGACCGTGCTGGAGGCCGCGGCCGCGCATGTGGGAAGTGGCGGGCACATCACCGGCGAGGTAGCGCGCGAGGCCATGCAGAAACGATTCGCCCGATACGACAAGGCGGGCGAGGAGCACTTCAATCTGCTGTCCGCCTACCACAAGTCGCTCCGGGGCAGCGATCCTCAGGGCGCGCTGTACTGGATGGCCAGGATGATCGAAGGCGGAGAAGACCCCATGACCCTCTTTCGCCGCGCCATCGCCATGGCCGCAGAGGACATCGGCCTGGCCGATCCTAACGCGCTCATGATGGCGGTGGCAGCGCGGGACGCGTTTCACATGCTGGGGCCGCCGGAAGGCTATTTGCCATTGGCCGAAATGACGATTTACCTGGCCACGGCTCCCAAGTCCAACAGCGCCAAGGTGGCGCTGGGTGCGGCAATGGACGCGGCCCGCAGCACGCCCGCGGCGCCGGTGCCGCTTCACATCAGGAACGCTCCTACGCCCTTGATGAAAGAGCTGGGCTACAACCGGGGTTATCAATACGCCCACAACTCCCCGGAGGCATATATCCCCCAGGACTACCTTCCCGACCAGCTGCGGGATGCGTTGTTCTACGTTCCCGGCACCTTCGGGTTCGAGCCGACTCTCGCCGAGCGGATGGAACGGTGGGCCCAGCTCAAGCGCCGGGAGCGTCCGAGCCAGGATCCAGCCGGCTAAAGACCTCGGTGTGACACAGGGCACTGTCCTTGCACCAAACCGCCCGCATCGTCAGCCTGATGGGAAGGGTGTTCCCGCCCCGAGGAGGTCTATATTCGATTGGTATGGATGATCGCCACCCTGGCCGGGCTCGGCTGTTCCGGGCTGGGCGCCAACTTCAAGGAGCCGGATGTCCGGCTCGACCGCGCCGTGGTGCGTGGCATCGGGCTGGCTGGTGGCAATCTGGACCTCATCGTAAGAGTCCAAAATCCCAACAACTTCACCTTGAATGCCGATAAGCTCGAGGTCGGCATCGACGTTGAAGGATCCCACCTGGGTGATATCACCTACGACGATGATTTCGCCGTCACCCAAAATGGAGAAACCACTCTCACGCTGCCCTTGAGATTTGGCTGGTTCGGCGTGGGAAGTGCCGTCCGAGCGGCGCTCGGATACGGCGACCTGCCCTATAGCATGAAGGGGCAGGCCACGCTGAAGCTGCCGGGCGGCGCGCACACCGTGGTTTCGTTCACCCGCGAGGGCCGGGCGCCGCTCAGTCGCTCCGCCGGTAGCGCCGGCTCCACGTGAAAGGAAAGGTCACTTATTAGATCGCTGATTCCCGTCCGCGATCCGATCGAGCGGGTCGTGTTGGTAGCCGCGCCCCGCAAAGGATCGCCCGATGCGCGCCATGTGGAGGAACATCTCGAGGAACTCACCCGCCTGGTGGATACTGCGGGCGCCGAGGTCGTCGGTCGAATCTCTCAGCATATTGCATCCCCCAATCCCGCCACCCTCATTGGTGAGGGGAAAGTCGAAGAAGTGGCCCAGCAGGTCGCTTCGTCCGACGCGTCCCTCGTGATCTTCGATGAAGAGCTTTCCCCGGTGCAGGGGGTCAACCTCGAGGGCGAGCTCAAGGTGCGGGTCATGGACCGGGCCGAGGTCATTCTGGACATCTTTTCGACCCGGGCTCGAAGCCACGAGGCCAAGCTTCAGGTCGAGCTGGCCCAGCTGCAGTATCTGCTTCCCCGGTTGACGCGAATGTGGACCCACCTATCTCGAATCCGCGGCGGTATCGGACTTCGAGGTCCGGGCGAAACCCAGCTGGAGACCGACCGGAGAATCATTCGCCGCAAGATTCAGGGGCTCAAAGCCAAGCTCAAGGATGTCGAGAAGCACCGGGAGAACATCCGGTCTGGTCGCGACCCTATGCTGAGTGTGGCCCTGGTGGGCTACACCAACGCCGGGAAGTCGAGCATTCTCCGCGGGCTCTCAGGCCAGCATGAAATCGTGGTGGAAGACCGCCTCTTTGCCACCCTGGATACCTTGACCCGGGAGGTGGAGCTGGGCGAGAACCAACGCGCCCGGGTCACCGATACGGTGGGGTTCATTCGCAAGCTGCCGCACCACCTGGTGGCGAGCTTCCGGGCCACTCTGGAAGAGGCCCGTGCGGCCGACGTGCTACTGCATGTGGTCGACGCAAGTCACCCCGACTGGGAAGGGCAACTCAGGGTGGTGGAGAAGGTGCTCTCGGAGCTCGGTCTGGCCGATCGGCCGGTCCTGCTGGTGTTCAACAAGATCGATGCGGTGACGGATGCCACGGGTTTCACCCGCCGGGTGCGGGAGCTCCATCCTACGGCCGTTATCACCAGCACCATGCGGACCGACGGCCTGGCCCCGCTGAAGGAGCGCCTGCGTGAGCTGGACCGGGCCGGGCGGGTGGCCGTCAAGGTTCGGGTTCCGCTGGCCGAAGGAGCCCGCCTGGCGGAACTGTACCGTGAAGGTGAGGTGCTGAGCCGGGATGAGGTCGGCGGATGCTACGAAGTCATGGTCCGGCTGGAGCCGTCGAAGTTGGAGCGTCTGCGCCGGGGCGGTATGGAGGTGATCAACGATCTGGCCGAGCGGGTACGATTACGACGAGCGAGTGGGTAGTGAGTAGCAGAGACCCTCCGATGCGGGCTAGGGCACCGGAGGGTCGAACGTTTACGAGACTTGTCCCGCTTACGCAGTTGCTGTTCCCGCTCACGCTCCTTTTTCCCCGTTTGCTTACTTCCCCCCGCTGGACAACACCTGCTCCAGAATCAGCCAGCGATTCATGCCGGCAAACTTCTGGTGCATCTTGGTCGAGGGTGGCGTGCCGACCATCTCGTCTTCCTCGATCTGCAGGTCGGCCAGAGCCTCGATCCCGCTCTTCAGGAACTTGCGCAGTCCTTTTTCCAGCGCCATGCCGGCGGTCCTGAAGTTGAACAGGGTCGAGAACTGCAGGGTGAAGCCCAGCTCGCCCAGCTGCTGGTTGGTGATCAGGGTGCCCGCCTTCTTCGCTTTGCCGAAATAGAGCGAGGGAGACAGGTTGAAGCCCAGCATCTGGTCGGGGTAATACTTGCGCACGCCCTCGGCAAATTCCTGGGGCTGGTCGATCTCGGTATTGTTGAACTCCGGCCAAATCACATCGACGCCCAGCTCCGCGGCTTCCCAGGCGTCTTCCACCGCCATCTTCACCCCACCGGGCTCACGATCCGGAAGAGCTCCGTCGATCGAGTCGGTCCGCGCGATGGTCACGACGTCCACCCCAGTTGCCAGCGATGCGGCCTTGATCGCCTTGAGCTTGGCCAGCCAGTCCTTCCGCTGTACCAGCACCTTGTTCCGCTTCTGCTTTCCTACGTTCACGATGTGCCCGCAGGTCCGGTTGGCGGGATCCTGATTCTCGAGGTGCACCCCGGCGGCGCGGGCCCGAATGAGCTCAACGGCCAGGGTGAACGTCTGGGTTGGCCCACCGAAGCCAGCCTCCATGTCCACGAAGGCCGGAGGGCATTCCAGGGTTTCTTTGCCGTCGGTGTCGTAGTAGTGGGTATTCCGGGCCCCCTCGATGCCCATCCACATCTCGTGAACCAGTTTCACCATGTCGTGCGAAGCGTACACCCCGATGTCGGGGAACATGCTCTTGGTCGCCGCGAGCTGCCATCCACTCCCGTACAGCGCCTTGAAGCCGAGCCGGGTCATGATTGCCGCGGTGAAGGCGTCGTAGGCGCCGGCGGTGTGGAGATACGAGTTTCGGGCGCGGGCCTCGTGCAGCAGGCGGCGCAGCTTGTCAGCGGGCTGCTCGGTCTCCGGGGGAGCAAACAGCTTCTGCAGGGCCTCCGCGGGGTAAGCCGCATGCGCGGAAACGGGTCGGGTCGCGGTTGCCATCGATAGGGTCTCCTTGAGGCAGGGCAGGGCGCTTGTGAAACTATTCACATGATAACGTCCGCATCTGAATCTCGCCAGCCGTCGCGCTCCGGGGAACCCACGCAATCCCTTGCAGGGGCTGCTCCTGCTATACTACGCGCCGTGGAAACCCCAGGCCCGATGTTCATCACCATGCCTTTCGTCACCGACCGGCGCATCCGGTTTGCGCTGGTGGGCTGCGGACGCATCTCCGCCAACCACTTCGACGCCATCGAGAAGCACGCCGCCCGCGCCGAGCTGGTTGGCGTGTGCGACGTCGATCCCGCGGCGCTCCGGAAAGCGGAGGAGCGGACCGGGGCCTCCGGGTTCCGCTCGCTCGACGCGTTACTGGCCGGCACCAATGCCGACGTGGTGATCCTGGCCACGCCGAGCGGCTTGCATGCGGATCAGGCGGTGCAGGTGGCCGAGGCCGGCCGGCATGTGATGACCGAGAAGCCGATGGCCACCCGCTGGCAGGACGGCAAACGGATGGTCCACGCCTGCGATATGGCCGGAGTCCACCTGTTCGTGGTCAAGCAGAACCGCCGCAACGCTACCCTCCAACTGCTCAAGCGGGCCGTGGAAAAGGGCCGGTTCGGGCGGATCTACATGGTGACGATCAACGTCTTCTGGAGCAGGCCGCAGTCATACTACGACAGCGCTCCGTGGCGAGGCACCTGGGAGTTCGACGGCGGCGCCTTCATGAATCAGGCCAGCCATTATGTGGATCTGCTGGACTGGCTGATAGGACCGATAGAGAGCGTCCAGGCATACACCGCCACGCTGGAGCGGAACATCCAGGTGGAAGACACCGGGGTGGTCAGTATCCGCTGGCGCACCGGCGCGCTCGGATCCATGAACGTGACCATGCTGACCTATCCCAAGAACCTCGAGGGGTCGATCACTATCATCGGGGAGAAGGGGACCGTCCGCATCGGCGGCGTGGCGGTGAATCGAATCGATCACTGGGAGTTTGCCGACTCCGACCCGGATGATTCCAGTATCGAGCAGGCCAGCTACGAGACAACCTCGGTATACGGTTTTGGCCACCCGCTCTACTACGACAATGTGATTCAGTCACTCCGGGGAGAAGCCAAGCCCGACACTGATGGCCGTGAGGGCCTCCACTCCCTGGAAATTCTCATCGCCACCTACCTCTCCGCCCGGGATGGGCGGCGGGTTGCCTTGCCGCTCGAGTATTAGCTCCTCTTCTTTTCCCCGGTGACCCCGTTGTCCAACCTCCTGATCACGGGTGGCGCGGGTTTCATCGGCGCCAACTTTACCCATTACTGGCTGCAGAAGCATCCTGACGACTCGATCGTCGTGCTGGATGCGTTGACCTACGCGGGGAACCTCGCCAGTCTGGGATCGGCTCTTACCGATCCGCGGCTCAAGTTCGTCCAGGGTGACATTGGAACCCCAGGATTGGTTGAAGGCCTGCTGCGAGAGCATGCGATATCCCGGCTGGTGCACTTTGCCGCCGAATCGCACGTGGACCGATCCATCGCCGGTCCCGATCCCTTTCTGCAGACCAACGTGCTCGGCACGCACCAGCTGCTCAAAGCCGCCCGAGCGGTCTGGCTGGACGAGTCTGTCTGGGGTAAACAATCCGCGGTTTCACCACATCTCAACCGACGAGGTGTACGGGTCACTCGGTCCGGACGATCCACCGTTCACCGAAGAAAGTCCCTATGATCCGAGCTCGCCCTATGCCGCGAGCAAGGCGGCCAGCGATCATCTGGTGCGGGCGTATCAGCGCACCTACGGACTTCCGGTCTCGGTAACGAACTGCTCGAACAATTACGGCCCCTACCAGCACCCTGAGAAGTTGATTCCGCTCGTCATCCTCCACGTCCTCGAGGGCAAGCCGCTCCCCATCTATGGCGATGGCCTTCAGGTGCGCGACTGGCTCCATGTTCAAGACCATTGCCGCGCGATCGAACAGATCCTGCTTCAGGGCCGCGCCGGTGAGACCTACAATGTCGGAGGCCAATCGGAATCCACCAATCTCAATCTGGTGCGCCAGCTCGCCGCAATTCTGGACCAGAGCTTTGCCGAGGATCCGTCGCTCAGCCGGCGCTATCCTCGAAGCCCGGCGGGGCGGGCAGCTGGAGCGGCATCCCTGATCACTCATGTTGCAGATCGCCCCGGGCACGATCGGCGCTATGCCACGTCAAACAGCAAGATCGAGCGGGAGCTTGGGTTTCGGCCGGAGGCGACACTGGAGAGCGGTTTACGACATACGGTAATCTGGTACCTGGAGCACGAGGATTGGTGGAGGGCTGCTATGGACGGCAGGTACCGCGAATGGATGAAAAAACAGTATGGAAGCCTTGTGTCGTTCTGACCCGCGGAGTTATCCAATCAGTACGCCCAGCCTTGATTTCTCCATTTTCACGATCTACCTATGCGAAGTGTAGGCTTGCGGCTGACTTTGTTTTAACTATGTTCGCCGAGACTTCGAGGGGGTTGGCTCATGACTTGCTTACCAGCCCCATGTTTTCACTGAAACGGCATAAACCGACACGATTTAGGGGACTTTGTGTCGGCTTTATATAGGAAGTGATCGGAGCTCATTTTGCGATTGGAACCATGTCTGCGGTAGGTCAGCCTTCACTGGAGCCCCGCTTCTCCGGCTCCACGGCGGCCCCAGAGCTCGCGCCACCGCCCAGCGCGGTTTCCGGCGGAACCCCCTCCACTAAAACAGCTCCAGCCAGACTCGCGCTGACCCAGCGGGCCCCGCAGATGATGCGCATCCACTTGGTGCGCACGGCGGTTCGCGTCTCGGTCCTTCTCGCTGGCGACATGGTGGCGTTGCTGCTGCTGCGTGTGGTAGTCCGGGGCGTTCGCGACGTGGGCTGGTTTGGGTCCGCCACCAGCGAGCTGGTCAACAAGATCATTCCCCCAGGGGGACTTCCGTTGGTCCAGTTGGTGCCGGCAGTGCTGCTGGGCCTGATCGCGGTGGATACCTATGGGGCAAGTGATCGGCGGCGCGATGCTGGCCGGTTGGTGGCGGGAGCAACCCTGGGCCTCGCGCTTCCGTTCTGGAGCCACCTCTGGAGCCACTTCTCACTTCTGCTACTGCCCGGCTTCATCCTGCTTGCGGGACTGATAGGTCTCACGCTGATCAGCGAGCGTTACCTCATCGACCAGGCCGTGCTCAAGCTGTGGCCCATCGGTCCGGGTGCGGCCCGGGCGCTGTTGATCAGCAGGGGAGAGCATACGCTGCGGGCCCTGGAGCATCCTACCCTGTCGGATGCCCGGTCCTACGCTGTAGGTGGGATCCTGGATCCCGAGGAACTGGGCCTTCAGGGTCAAGAAGGCTTTTCCCGGCTCTGTCAGACGCTGAAGCGCTATCGGGCCGATACGGTGGTGCTTAGCGGCCCGCTGAACGACCGCGCCCTGGCGCTGGTGATTGATGCGGCCGGAGCTGCCGGTTGCCAGCTCATCGCCATCCCGAGGACCTTTGTGGTCGGTGGCCTCGAGTCACGCATGGTCTGGAGTCGGGGCGCACCGCTCATCGCTCTTAACCGACCGGGCCTTCGGGGGCGGCAGCTGCTGATAAAGCGCACCTTGGACGTGGTAGTTTCGGGGCTGGGCATGGCTCTCCTGTGCCCGCTCTTCGGCCTCATTGCCTTCGCCATCTATCTCTCATCCCCGGGGCCGATCTTCTTCCGGCAGACGCGGGTAGGGCTCGGTGGCAGATTGTTCAAGATCACCAAGTTTCGGAGCATGGTGCACGACGCGGAGGCCCTGCGGGGAGACCTGGCTACTCGCAGCCTCTACAATGACCTTCGGCTGTTCAAGATCAAGGACGACCCACGGGTCACGCGGCTGGGAGCGTTCCTGCGAAGAACCAGTCTGGATGAGCTGCCCCAGCTGTGGAATGTCTTGAGTGGTGACATGTCGCTGGTCGGACCCCGCCCGCCGCTGCCCGCCGAGGTCGAGCTCTACGAGGAGCATCACTATACCCGGTTCGATGTAAAGCCGGGAATTACCGGTCCCTGGCAGGTCAACGGCCGAAATCTCATCACGGATTTTGAGGAGGTCATCCGGCTGGAGATCGACTACATCCGGGAATGGACACTCTGGAAGGATCTCGGCATTCTCCTGAAGACCATCCCCGCGGTCCTCTACATGCGGGGCGCGGGCTGACCGCTCATACCGTCCCGTCCCCACCTTTTTCGCTGCGCCTTAAAGACCTCGAGCAAACCCTTAAGGACAATTCAGATCCGCTGGTCCAGCCCATGCGTCTTCTGCTGGTCATCGACGAGGAGAACCTGGGCGGAGCGGAGCTGTCCTTCCTCGAGCTTTCCCGCTCATTGGCTCAACGCGCCGAGGTACACCTGGTGTTGAGCGAGTCGGCGTGGACATCACATCAGCACGCGTATGCTCCGCTGCCAGGCCAGCATGTAACGGTTCATCGTTGCAGCCGGGCTCTCTATCCCGGAACGTTGGCCAATCTTCACCCTCTTCTCAGGGAACTGGTGGCTCGGGAGCTCGTGGCCCTGATCCGGAACATTGATCCCGCCGCGGTGCTGGTGAACTTGCCCACGGTCGAGAGAGGTCAATCCGTGGTTGACGCGGCCCGGAGAGTCTCGGCCGATCTGCCCATCTGGGGGACTTCTGCACCTGGTGCAGCAGCCCAGCAGTCTGGGCACTCGGCTGGGGTTGGTACGGGATAGAATGGTAGGGTCACTGCTGACACGGTTCGACAGGTTGCTCACCGTCTCGAAAGCGGGTGCACTCCAGCTGGCCGGCCGCTATGCTCTGCCAATGCCTGCGGTAATTCATCCGCCCACGGCAGCGCTCCAGTCTGGGGTAGCTCAGGGCGAGCGTGAGACTCTGCGGGCCAGGCACGATCTCCCGCAAGGATTTTTGTTGGGGCTGGTTGGACGGGTCCAGCTGCGGCAGAAAGGCCAGGATGCGGCACTCCGGATCACGGCACAGTTGCTTCGCGACGATCTGCCCGTGCATCTGGTCGTCATCGGCGACGGACCTGATCTGCCCGCGATCAAGCGGCTGGCAGAACGAATGGGCATAGACTCTCGCGTCACCTTCCTGGGTTGGCGCCAGGATGCTGGAGATTTAATCCCATTGCTGGACGCGGTGTTGCTGCCCTCCCACTTCGAGGGCCTGCCGCAGACAGCGTTGCAGGCAGCCAGCGCCGGTATACCCGTGGTCGCGTACGCGGTCGATGGTCTGACTGAGCTACTTCCACCGCAGTTTCTCGTTCCGCATGGCGATGAGGCCGGCTTTGCCCGGGCGGTTGGTGAGGTGATTGATGGCTCTCGAGTATGGCCCGAGGAAGAGATGACGCGCCGAGCGGTGGAGTGGGGCGACCCCGTCCGCGCCGCCGCCCGGCTGGTGGAACTCTTAGGCGGAAAGTCCTAGCCGACGGATGACCTGCCGTTGGCCAGGCCTGCCCTGGCCTTCTCCAGGACCTTGGAACCGATATACCCCAGCGAAAAACCCGGAGCCACGCCAAGGGCGCGGACGAACGAGCCGATCGCGCGAAGTGGAGCGCCCCGGCGCGCGGCCGTAGCCCCTACCACAATCCAGCCGCGAGCGCGATCAGGCGGCGATGGACGGGTCAGGTGCGGCAGATTCGTTCGGAGTGTCTGTTCCACTCCGACCCAGACGGCGTTGCCCGGAGCCGTATTGGTGAGTGACCGGCCGTGCCAGCGGTACTCGTACAGTGTTTTCTGCAGCCGAGCGATCTCGAACCGCCGGTAGACTCGAAGCCAGTAATCGTAGTCTTCGGCGAGGAACAGTCGGGGATCATACGAGCCGACGCTCTGGTAGACCGCCCGACGGTAGAGGAAACAAGGACCCACCGCATTCATATAGGCCAGCTTGGATGCCGGCTGCGAGGGGTAATCGCGGATCCGGCTTCCTGTATCATCGATGAGCACCGAATCGGCGTAGACCAGACCGATTGCAGGGTGCTGATCGAGGTAGGCCGAGAGCTCCTCGATCGCTCTAGGCAGGAACCGGTTGTCATCCGACGTCCAGGTCAAATACTCGCCGCGGGCCGCCGCGTGTCCGGTGTTCAGCGCCTCAGGCAACTTACGGTTGCGCTGGTGCCTGATGCTTCTAATCCGGTTGTCCCGGCTCAGGAATTCGGCAATGATATCGGGCGTCGCGTCATCGGAGCAATCATCAATCAGGATGAGCTCCCAGTTGCGATAGGTCTGGCGGACGCAACTCTCGATCGCCTCGGCCAGGTATCGGGCGCCATTGTATGCCGGGAGAATGATGGAAACGAGCGGCTGCATTACGATTTTGGCGGGGTACTCACAGGGCCGATCCCACGCTACCGGAATAAAGACGCTGGAATCGGGACGCTTCCTGCGGAGATGGAAACCCGCGGGCGCCACCTTGCGATAGGCCGCCCCGAGGCGCCGTGCCATCCCGCGCATCGCGCGGCGGGGCAGGGAAGAACCAGACGACTGGCGCGCGCTCCGCTCACCGGCGTTGTCCTGCCACATGACGGCATAATCGCTCTGTTGCGGCGTCACTTCAAAAACTACAGCGTTTTGAGTTCGTCGGGCCTGAATCAAGAGATACATAGGGGCGCTGCTGAGCATCTCCACCCTGCGTCCTGCCAAGGCTGGATCCACCACCTCATACCAGGGAGCGTCCGGACTGGTTTCGCAGACAATGGCTCTCACGACCTCGTAGCCATTGTCGGCAGACAGAACCCGAAAGAACAACTCCGGACTGAATTGATAAAAGCCGTGTCCCATGAAGTTGTTGGCCGGCGTCATCAGCAGAAGATGTCCACCTTCCTGCACCATTTCCATGCAGTTCTTCAACGCGACCGGGAAGTTAAACACGTGCTCCAGGGTGCCGGCATCGATCACGGCCGAGAAAGCACTCTTGAGTGATTCCGGGATCGGGTTGTTCATGTCGTGCACCAGCGAGGCCTGCTCGTAGTGCGATGCGTCAACCGAGGAGATTGCTGGGCACCCAGGTGCCGGAGCAACGGCTCAGCGTATCCGCTCGCCTCAGTCAGCAGCCGTTCCGTTTCCGCACGACCGTCGGCCAGACTGGAGCGGCGGAGCAGGCGGTGCAGCGTGACGGGGTCGATGAACAGCTCCTGCCGGCCGATCATTGCCGTCCGGTCGAACTGCACGCCGCTCCGATGGGCGGCGAGCAGGAACTTTATGCCTTGAACGTCGAAGCCCATGGGCTCTCCGTTCTCCACCAGCCACGGCCGCGCTGTCCGTATCGCCGCAGCAAGTCAGGGACAAAGTCCCTCCAGGAGAACACGGTCTGGGTCGAATGCTCGCTGGAATTTGCGGGAGCGAGGAAGCGGGTACCGGCCCCCGAGGGCCTCTTCGATCAGCCGCAGGTACGACCTGCCCATGGCCTGAACCGAGAAGCACGACTGAGCCCTGATGTGGGCCGCGCCGCTCATGCGAGACCACTGGGTGGGATTCCGGTACAGCGTTTCTACAGCATTGGCGAATCCAGCGGTGTCGCCCACCTCCACCAGAAGGCCACTTTCACCGTCCTGGATGGCGTGGTCAGTTATGCCTGGCAAGCGAACCCACCACGAAACGCAGCCACAGGCCATACTCTCCAGCAGTGCGATGGGCAGTCCCTCGTAAAAGGAGGGCATCAATAGAACGTGGGCGTCCAGCAGCAGATCGTACACCTGGTGATGGGTCAACCCCTG
Source organism: uncultured Gemmatimonadales bacterium (assembly GCA_963825815.1). Classification (GTDB taxonomy): domain Bacteria; phylum Gemmatimonadota; class Gemmatimonadetes; order Gemmatimonadales; family GWC2-71-9; genus CAVVWJ01. The sequence continues at coordinate 21,845 of CAWGVB010000035.1, forward strand.
GAGGAACCGGGTGCGCTCCAGCAGGCCAAGCTCGCCGAGACCCCGACGGAGTTGCTGAGCATCCGGTCCATCTCCCACAATCGTCAGGCTGCAGTCGACACCGCGCTGGAAACAGGCCTGATAAATACTGGGCAACCAGAGCACGCCCTTCTGGCCATGATCGAGGCGGCCTATGAAGATCAGCTCCAACGGCGTGCTCCAGCCTCGTCGCGCCTGCCACTGAGCCACGTCCGGCAGCTCCACCCCCAGGTTATTTCCAGGATTGGGCGAGAGGATTCCCGACGTTGAGCAGTGCTTGCCACCTTGGGACTTACTGCCACCGCCCACGCTCCCAAGCCTCCGGATTCCCGCAGCCGACCCGGTAGATCTCCTCGTTGTCGTTGTGGAGAATGGGAATGGCCACGACATCGTCGGGCAACCGAGCCAACCCCGCCTGGGCGTGCCGAGAATGGTTCAGGAGGATGAGGTTGTACTTGCCCTCGCGAAGCCGTGCGCTCACTCGCCGCGTGTGTTGCAGGGGGTTGAATGGGCCGGAGCTACGGTAGCCGGCAAC
>CAWGVB010000036.1:0-11329 GCA_963825815.1 uncultured Gemmatimonadales bacterium
GCTCGGCTCGTTCACGACGTTCAGCACCTGGATCTTCGAGAGCCATCGCCTCGCCGAGGACGGCGAGGCCGGCGTCGGCGTTCGCGAACGTGGCGATCAGCCTGATCGCCGGGGTCGTCCTGGCTCGGATCCGGATCCTGATCGGAGGAGCGCTGTGAGCGCGGCGGCGGGACTCAAGCTCTCGGTCTTCTTCGGCGAGCGCGACGTGGCTGGCGGCCGCTTCCTCGCCGAGCAGATCATCGCCGAGGCCGAGCGCGCCGGTGTCGCCGGCGCCATCCTGATGCGCGGGGTGGAGGGGTTCGGGATCAAGCACCGGCGTCGGCGCCGAGACCAAACAATGACGGACTTTGACCGCCAGCGCTGCGAGTGCCGTCAGCACGAGGACGACGATCGCTCGGTGCACCTCGGACCCTGGGCGGATACCGACAGCCGGCGATCACCAACTGCTTCCACAGCCGCTCCGAGTGCTCACGCGCGAACTCGTTCGAGATGGCGTCCAGCGCACCCATCCGCTTCACCGCCACCAGGAAGCCTCGTTCTCCGAGAGGCCGGCGCCACGCAGCGCAGCGACCTCGCCGCGCAGGTGCTCCTCCAGCTCCTCAACGTCCACCTGCCGGATCGCCTGCCGGCGGCGAAGGTAGCTCCGCCACTGCTCGATCTGTCCCTCGAGCGAGTCGCTGACCGCGGCCTCTTCGGCGGGCTCAGCCATGGGACGGCCGCGGCGAGAACGCTAACCGCGTGGGAAGCGAGACCGCGGGCCAGATGTTACGCAGCGCCGAGTCCACCAACTGCCACTGCTGACGCTGCTCCACGAGCTGTGCTTTGCCCTGTACCGTGAGGTGATAGTACTTGCGTTTGCGGCCTGTTTCCGAGGTGTCCCACTTGCCCCGAATGTGACCCTGCCGCTCGAGCCGGTGGTATATGAGGACAGCATTCCGTCGGTCCATTGAAGATTTCCGCCGGAAAGCTCGTTTACCCGCTTGAGAATGGCATAGCCATAGGAGTCGCCCTCCGCCAGGATTGCGAGGACCAAAGGTGTGGCAGAAGCCGCGACCAGATCCTTGTTGATGTCCAGGAATCTTCTTTGGCAAGGCGACAGTGACTACCTAATTGTACTATACATTGTTCTTCTATGTATGTCGAGGGCGACCACCGTGGCCAGCGTTGAATAGGTTGTCCAATCCTGCCGTCTCATTTTCCAGTACCCATGGCTTCAAGCTTGCCGGATTCCCCCGAGTCGGTTCAGGCAGACCTCGGCGACCGCTATCGCGTCGAGCGCGAGTTGGGCCGCGGTGGGATGGCCATTGTCTACCTCGCCCACGATCTCAAGCATGGCCGCCTGGTTGCGCTCAAGGTCCTGCGCCACGAGCTGGTGGCCGCACTCGGGCCTGAGCGCTTTCTCCGGGAAATTGCCGTCACCGCCGGTCTGCAGCATCCCCATATCCTTCCATTGCTCGATTCGGGAACGCTGCAGCTGGTCGGAGCGCCCTACTACGTCATGCCCTATGTCCATGGCGAGTCACTTCGCGACCAGCTGGGACGCGAGCGCCAACTGCCGCTAGCCCAGGCCCTGCAGATCACTCGGGACGTGGCGGCAGCGCTCGGCCATGCTCACGCACAGGGCGTAGTGCATCGCGACATCAAGCCCGAGAACATCCTTATCTCCGGCGGCCAGGCTGTGGTGGCTGACTTCGGTATCGCCCGTGCCCTCTCCGCCGCGGGCGCCGAGCGGCTGACGGAGACGGGCCTGGCACTCGGCACACCCCACTACATGAGTCCCGAGCAGGCAGCCGGCGATCCTCGCGTAGACGGCCGGGCAGACATCTATGCCCTCGGGTGCGTTCTCTACGAGATGCTTGCCGGAGAGCCGCCCTATACCGGGCTTACCGCCCAGGCCATCATCGCCAAGCGCATGCTGGAGCCGGTACCCCGGATCCGAACCGTCAGGGAGAGCGTTCCCCAAGAGTGGAGCGCGCCATCATTCGGGCGCTGGCCAAAACTCCGGCCGACCGGTTCGGTACCGCACAGGAATTCGCTGACGCTCTCTCCCAGCCGACAGGAAGCGCGCTGGTGTCTGGCTCGGGTGGCACCGGGCGAGGCTGGCGAGTCGCGGGGACGCTGGTGGCGGTTCTGGCAGCGGCCGGGCTTGTCCTTCGTCTCTGGTCCGGGCGATCCCGAGCAGATGTCAGTCCTTTAGCCTCACGCATCGCAGTCATGCCATTCACGCCGAGCGGGTCCGATACCGGACTTTCCCGGCTGGGACGCGACCTGGTGTTTACCCTGAGCGCAGAGCTGGACGGCCTGGCCGCCATCCGTGTGGTGGACGCCCACACCGTACTCGCCCATTCGAAACCGGATGTACTCTCCTCTCCCGCCGAAGAAGCGGCGCTGGCCCGCCGGTTCGGGGCCGGCAGCATCGTGCATGGCAGTCTCGTACGAGAAGGCGCCGGTGTGCGCCTGGACTTCGTTCTTCGTTCGACCGACAGCAGCGCCACCCCGCTGGCTCGCGCCTCGGTCTCCGGCGCCTCCGATTCAGTAGCTGCGCTGACCGACTCCGCGGTCCACGTTCTCCTGCGACAGGTCTGGACTCGGGGATCGGCCCCTACTCCCAGTCTGGAGGCGGCACTCAAGACCCGCTCGGTTCCGGCCTTGCGCGCATTCCTGGAAGGGGAACGACAGATCGTCGGCGGTCGGTGGGACAGCGCATTCGCTTCATACGGTCGCGCCAGAGAAGCGGATCCAGCCTTCTGGTTGACTTACGCCCGGCAGCACTATGCCCTGCAGTGGTCAATAAAACCACCGCTGGAAATGCTGATCGACTCACTCCAGCGCCATCGCGTTCGAGCTGCCGGAATCCGAGCGACTCTTGGCCGAGGCGATCATTCTCTGGTCGCGCGATAGCGTCGCCCTGGCTCTCGACCGCGCCCACCAGCTCACCGAGCGAGATCCCAACTCCTGGTTCGGATGGCTGAACTACGCCGACCAGCTGTTTCACAACGGCCCGATGCTGGGCCGCTCGCGAGCCGAGGCCCGGGCTGGATTCCTGCGGGCCCTCGAGCTTAATCCGAACCTCATCCCGGTGCACGAACACCTGATGCTGTTGGCGCTCGAGAACAGAGACACGGCTGCGGCCGGCCGCGGCCTGCGGGAGCTCACCCGGCTCGACGCCGGCCCAAGCCTTACGGCCGACGGCTACGGCAACAGAATGCTGCAGTTTCGCTTTCTCGCTGCAATCGAGCGGGGCGATAGCCTGCTCACTCGGGTGTTGGCCGACAGCATTGCCCTGGACCCCGAGCCGGAAGCTGTGCCGGATGGGAGCTTTTACGACGCATATCGCCATGGCCTGCCGGCCGGGCAGATTCAGGTGAGCGGGAAGGTGGTCCAGTCAGGGGCACGGCCCGCTCGCCGAGCAACCCATGGTAGACTGCTGGCACTGTCGTGGGTGCAGCGGGGAGCGTGGGATTCGGCCTTGGTCGCCATGGACCATTTGGTGGCCAGCGAAACCGATTCGGCTGCGGCCCTCGAGTCGTATGGGCTGGCGGTCGTAGGGGCGTGGCTTGGAGCCATAGAGCAACATGAAGCCGAGCTGCGGCGCCAGGCTGCCGTGACGGTGGCCGGAACGAACGGCCCGGGCCGCGCAGAAGTGGCCTGGCTCGACGGCTTGGCCGCGGCGGGGCGGCGCGACCGGGGTGCGCTGACCAGGCGCGTGCAGCACTTCGTGCGAGTGGAGACTCCAGCGCGAACGCCCTCGATCGCTCCCTCGCGGCCTTTGAGGCTGCGCTCACCGGAAACCCGGCGGCCGCCGGTAGATCGATAGCGGACCTCGAGTCGCAGGAAGCGGCGCTCTCCTCTCCGGATTTCCGGCGCCATCCCTACACGATAGGCGTTGACCGATTGGCTGCCGGACGATGGCTGGCGGCTTCGGGTGATTCCCCAGGGGCTCTTCGGCTGCTGACCTGGGTGGATGGCCCCTATTTCCTTCATCCCAGTACGGTATACAGCCTGATGCTGAGGCCTTTAGTTGACCTCGAGCGCGGCCGGATTGAGGAGCAGAGCGGACGCGCCGGTTCGGCCCGCAACTACTACCGCGAATTTCTGCGACGCTATGATCGGCCAACGACCAGCCATCGGGAACTGCTGGAAGAAGCCAAAACCGCCCTGGTCCGGTTGACCGGACGACAGGATTAGCGCGATAGCGCCGCTAGCCGATAACTCCGGGCGCAGCCATCTTGGACGATCCCATTCTGAACTGGCCATCTTGCGAGATAACCTGGCAGGTATTCAAGCCGCCCTGGTGGATCATTACCAGGTCGAACGTGTGCTCGGCAGGGGCGGCATGGCGACGGTCTATCTCGCACGCGGTCTCCACGACGAGAGCGCCATCGCACTCAAGGTGCTCCATCCCGAGCTCGCTCCGACCGTGGGCGCCGACCGCTTCAAGCGGGAGATCCGCGTGGCCGCCCAGTTGCAGCATCCCAACATCCTCGGAATCCTCGACTCGGGTGAGACGCCGGGCCCCCCCGAAGCGGGGGGTGGGCAGCTGTGGTTCACCATGCCCTTGGTCGAGGGTGAAAACGTGTATGAGCGGCTCCAACGCGAGCACCAGCTCCCGGTTGACGAGGCCCTCCGGATCGGTACTGCGGCAGCCGCCGCGCTCGCCTACGCCCACGAGCAAGGCGTAGTTCACCGCGACATCAAGCCCGACAACATCATGCTCTCAGGCGATCGGGTATTGGTCGCCGACTTCGGCGTGGCCCGGGCGGTGAGCGAAGTAGCGGAGAAGCTCACCGCCACTGGCATGATCGTCGGAACCCCAACCTATATGAGTCCCGAACAGGCGAGCGGCGATAAGGCGATCGACGGCCGGAGTGATATCTTCGCGCTCGGCTGCGTGATTTACGAGATGCTCGCCGGCCAGCCACCATTCAAGGGGCCTACCCCGCAGGTCACGCTGATGCTCCGGTTCACGGCTCCTCCCCCGCCGCTCCGGCCGCGGGTCCAGATACCCGAGCATGTGGAGACCGCGATCGTCCGTGCTCTGGCCAAGGATCCGGCGGAGCGCTACGGCACCCCCGCCGAGTTTGCCGACGCTCTGGCCGGACGGGAGACGGCGGCCCCACCGGACACGAACCTCTCGGCCAAAAAGGGGTGCGCCGCCATTCTCCTATTGGCCGCGGGAGTTGCCGGGATGGCTACTCTGTTGGGAGGGCTGGTCTGAACTGGTCACAATAAGGAAACCGCCCACGCAAAAGCCGCGGGCGGTTTTCCAATAATGCTTGGCTCACCTACTCATTACTGCTGGGCTATCGGACCGGAGGTCACCTGAACTCGTCGCGCCGGTTGCGGGCCCATGCCGCCTCTGACTCCTCCTGATCGAGCGGCTGTTCCTCACCATAGCCTACCGTCTCAACTCGGTCCGACGAGATGCCGAGACCGGCCAGGAAACGCTTGGCGGCGGCCGAGCGCCGCTGGCTGAGCGCGAGATTGTATTCATCGGAGCCACGCTCGTCCGCGTGTCCCTCGATTCGAAGCGAGAGGCTGGGAGTGGTGCGGAGCACTTCCGCCTTCTCCTCCAGCGCCTGTCGCGCGGCGGCACTTAGATCGGACTGATCGAACCCGAAATAGATCCGCTGCTCCAGGACCGCGCGGTGAGCGTCATCGAGCAGTCCGTCGGGAATCTTCTCCATACTGACCGGAGTGTACGGGATAGTTGGGGTGGACGAGGGAGTTTCGAGCTGGGGTGTCGGCTCGTCAACCCGGTTGCGGCTTCCGCAGCCTACGCTCAAAGCACCCAGGGCAACCAGAAATCCGGTTCGTCTGATGATTCCATGCATAATCGATATTCCTTATGAAGTGTTTGTACCGGCGCAGGCTGGATCGGGTCGCCGGACGAGAACGAGTTGCAAGCACCTGCAGCTTGAGCGCCAGATCTAGCACCAGATCTCTGCCCGATCGCGTAGAAATCACATCGAATCAGCGCGAGCACTGGTTGCCTGGCAGATTACGTGCCGAGTGTTCGAGTTTTTACTGGAAGGACCAGCTCGCGGAGAACCTACTGGAGGAGACTCAGCACCACGGCCCTACAGATGAGCGCCGCGTATCATATCCGGACCACGATCTTGCCCACGCTCCGCCGCGACTCCATGAGTCGGTGCGCCTTGGCCATGTCCCCGAAGGCGAAGGTGGCCCCTACCACCGGCCGAATTCCCTGCGCCGCCACGAACGCCATCAGGCTTTCCCAGTACCGCGCGAGCCGCGGCGGGTCGTCCAGGAGATAGCCGATGTGCGTTGCCATGAAGCCATACGATCCTGGTGCGAGGGACCGGATATCTGCCTTGGGGAGATCGCGCCAGGTGCGGAGCCAGGAGAGCGGATTCCACCGATTCAGGGCGAGGCTCGCGAATCCGGCGGATACCACGCGGCCGTACGGAGCAAGCACTGGCCAAACCGCGCGGAAGACGTCGCCGCCGACCAGCTCCAATACCACGTCGAAGCGGTCCCGCCCGGCGGCCGCTCGAAGTCGCCCCTGAAAGTTGGCACCTCGGTAGTTCACCGCCGACTCGGCGCCGAGGGCGCGGATCCCCTCGAGCTTCGGATCGCTCCCGGCCAATCCTGTGGTGGCACAGCCGAAGCGGGTCGCGATCTGGACGGCCGCGGTTCCGACGCCGCCGGCGGCGGCCGTGACGAGGACGCGGTCGGTTGGGCGAAGCCGGGCCACCTCCATGAGCGCCACCCATGCGGTGAGGTAGTTCACCGCGATCGCGGCATTTTCCTCGATTGAATAGTCGGCGATGGCGGGCAGCGCCTGCCGCATCGGAACCACAATTTTCTCCGCATACGCGCCGTGCTGCGCTCCGACGATGACCCGGTCGCCGATCGCGCATCCCTCGACGTCAGCGCCAAGCGCGTCGATCGTGCCGGTCGCCTCCATCCCCGGTGTGTAGGGCATGGCCGGTGCCCACCCGTACAGACCCTTGCGGGAGAGCACTTCGGCGAAGTTCAGCCCGATCGCCTCGATCCGGACCCGAACCTCTTCCGGGCCCGGCGTCGGGTCGGGAACAGCGCGAAGGCGCAGCACATCCGGCCCGCCGTGCCGGCTGAGGACGATCGCCCTCAGCGGGCTGCGACCATTCGGACCGAGCCGGAATACACTCTCGTCATGCCCGGATCCTTACGCAGCCAATACATCTGAGCTCGCACGATGCTCCGACATAGATGACTCCTACAAACGCAGTGACTCAACCAACAAAAAAAGGCGACGGCCAAGTGGCCGCCGCCCCGTGAATGGCTTTTGCCTAGTCTTCGTTGATATCCACTTCTACGACCTCGGGAGTCCCCTGCCCACCCATCCCCAGGGTATGCTCCATCTCCGAAACGTTCGGCTTCGGCGAGATGAGCAGCACCGCAGAATTTCCCGGTTTGAGCATCCCGACGACCTTCTTCAAGTCCTTTTCGGATAGGCGGCTGGCCGGCCCGTTCGCCGGCGCGTAGGCCTTGGCGGAATCGGCAGCATTCGGTGGCAGCGCGCTCAGCCTGGCGATCGAGGTGTCGATGGTCTGGCTGGCCACCATGGCCCGGTCGGAGCCGCCGGCCTTATTGTGCCGCTGCTCTACCGTCACCTTGCCGGACTTGTCTTTCACGATGATCGCGTAGGCCTCGACCAGGTCATAAGTCTTCTTGTTCATGTTCCGCATAATGGTCGCAGCCGACCCTGGGTCTCCCCAGACGGCGTAAACCATCTTGAGTGATCCATCTTGAGCCCATGCCGACGAGGGCATGGCGACTAGCAGAAACGTGGCAAGTGACAGGTACCACGAGCGATACGTGCTCATGCCGTCCTCCAAAGAGTGGGTGGAAGTGGAAGAGAGAGAACCCCGCTGGGTCGAATTTAGGGAGACGGGGCCGGGCCACCACCTCGATGTTAGTGTAGGTCCCCCTTTCTGAGCCCGTCAGCAGTAAGTGCCGCTCGGGCCTACAGCCGCTCCGATCCTGGAACCAGCTCGGCCGCAGGGGACTGATGGCACTCGGTCGCACCAAAGTCCAGTATCTCACCCTCGGTCTCGCCACCATTTTGCTTTTTCGCCAGGGATGTTCAGGCCTCGGCCTGCTGTTACTCGATCAGCAAGATGATACATGAACGCCCCTCCTCGTTGAGACCAGGCTCCCAAGAGCATCAGCGCAGATCCAGCGAATGGTCCAGCGAGTGCGGGATCGTGACATAGCCCCGGGCCGTCGTGGCGGCCCACACATAGCCATGATGTGCAATCATTCTACCAGGAGATGGAGCAATGGCTGGGAAGAGCGTAGCGCCGGGGCCGGCTGAGCCGAAGGTGGCCAACAGTCGCCGACAGCGGAGAAAGCCCGAGCACGGGTCTGAGACTACAGTGAACCACAGGAAAACCGAGAAGGACGTCGATAAGCTGATCCACTGTCTGGCCGAATGGACTGAGGATATGCGAACAGCACGCTGCGCAACCCCAGAAGCACCCGTGCGCAGAAAGCAATCCCCCTCCCACGCGCGAAGGGCTGTTCCTACCGTGTCACTGGCGCGGTTCTATCCGCGGGGGAATCCTCTCACCCTATCGATGGAGTTTAAGGATCGGGACGGCGCGGTTTGGTTGGCGTACGTCGAGGGCACTCCAGCGGCTCCGCGGCGGCGACGGGGACGCGCCGCCGTTCTACCGGAACGCCACCTCCGCTTCGACTCGGTAACCGAGTCGCTATTCACGTCCCTTGTGCCAGCGGGCTCGCCGTTCCTGGCGGAGGCCCGACTCCAATCCCTCTTGGAGGAAGCCCAATCCGACCCGCCCTTGGCCTTGACCCACTCCTCGCCGGCGCCAGCTAGCTTGAGCCTCAGGTATCGGCGGATTAAGTGGCCCGCTCGGGCCGTTGAATCGGGTCGTGACGCGATAGCTGGCTGGACTCGACGGTGGCAGCAGACAGCGAGTGGCAGGGAGGCACTGCGCAGCCATTTCCGCGAGCTGCTGTCCGGAGCCGCCAACACGATGCACGGGATTCTCGAGGTCCTCGTGAACCAGCGGCCGGCTCGGCCGTAGGCAAACCGCCGGCCCGGCGCAGGCAGCTCAGCTCAGGGGTTGCCGCCGGAAGATGAACCCAACCAAACGGCTCCCGCATCGCATCGTGGGAGCCATTCCGCCTACAACAGCTCCGAAACCGGGTTGAGATCGCCATCCTGGAACCGGCTGGGCCTCAGAGGACTGACGTCCAGCGTCGAGGCCGCCCCATCGCTGATCACCTCCGCCAGGAGCTGGCCTAGGGCCGGCGCATGCATCACTCCGTGCCCCGAGCAGCCATTCAACAGGAACAGGTTGGGGCAACCCGGCGCGGCGCCGAGAATGGCGTGCTTGTCGGGCGAGACCTCATAGAGTCCGGCCCAGCAGGCATTCCGGTCTATGGCCGCCCGACGCACGAGCGGAACCCGCCGGTGAGCCTTTTCGACCACCGACTGGATCCACTCATCATCTACGCCAGTATCGAATGGTTGTCCGGGCACCCCAGGTGTGGGCCAAAGGAGCAGTACCCGGCCATCCCGCACCCGCAGGTGAAAGCCGTCGGTAGTGAAGATGGTCATCGGCATGCCGTCAGGCAGGACGTCGGTCGGTGCGGTGGCGGCCACCTGGCGCCGGAGAGGCGCAACCGGCAGATCGAGCCCGGTCCACTGCGCCACTTGGGCGGCCCACGCGCCGGCGGCGTTCACCACTGCCGTCGAGGAAACCGGACCGCGCGACGTCTCCACCCCGGCTACGCTATTGCCTGGCCCGAGCCTGAGCCCGGTGACCTCGACCTGCCACTCCACCTCGACCCCCAGCCTGCGGGCCGCCGTCAGATACCCTTCGAGGATGCCCAGGGGACGGATGAAACCGTCGCTGGGGCAAAACACTCCTCCGATTACCTCATCGAGACTGACCGCCGGATTGAGCCGAGCGATGTCCTCCGTCCCGACCTCGACCGCCTCGGTCAGTCCCTGCTGGTGCTGAACTCTCCGGGCGGACCGGAGCACCTCGAGCTCGACGGCGGTGGAAGCGAGCCAGAGATAACCCGCCGGATGGTATCCCGCGTTCCCGCCCGTCTCCTCCGTGAAGCAGCGCAGCTTCTCCCGTGAGAGCAGCGACAGCCGCACATTGATTGGCGTGGCGTATTGGGCTCGGAACCCGCCGGTGGCCCTCCCGGTGCTGCCTTGACCGGGGCTATCCGAGCGGTCGAGCACCAGGATCTCGCGCCAGCCGCGGCGGGCGAGGTGATATGCTACGCTCGCGCCGATCACGCCGGCACCAATGATGACGACCGAGGCCGTCCTCATCCGGTGAAGACGTGCTCCGGATGTCTGAAGCTCTTGAACTCGAGCGCGTTGCCGCTGGGGTCCAGGAGGAACATCGTCGCCTGCTCTCCCGGCTGTCCGGCATAGCGGATTCTGGGCTCGAGAATGAAAGGAACTCCCGCGGCGCGAATGCGATCGGCCAGAGACGAAAATGCATCCCAGTCCAGCAGCGCCCCGAAATGGGGCATCGGCACCCGGATGCCTTCGACCTGCCCGGTGTTCTCGGTCGGCATCACCGGACCGGTGGTATGCGCCGAGATCTGGTTGCCGAAGAAGTCGAAGTCGACCCAGGTCTCGGTACTGCGTCCCTCGGTGCAGCCGAGGATTTGGCCGTAGAACCGGCGGGTTGAGGAGAGATCCCGAACGAAGAAGGCGTAATGGAATGGTTGCGGCATATGTGGCGCGCAGGTGGCGTGGAGAAGGTCAGCTCACTTCGGAGCCGGCGGTTTCTGTCGCGACCGCATCCGTTCGAGTTCCTGCTCCCGTTGCTCCTGCTCGAGCTGGACCAGCCGGTACGCCACGTAATACTTGTAGATATTGGCGACGTAGGTGACCGTCTCTGCACCGATGCGCCGGGCTGCGACCAGCTCGACGTTGTTGCGCCACACATTGGGGTTGAGGCCCAGCTTTGCGGCCTCCGAGCGGAGCCGCCGGACCCGGCCCGGTCCCGCGTTGTAGGCGGCAAATGCGAGCAGCGTCTGGTTCAGGGGATCGATCGAATCGGAGGCGAAATTTTGGTCGATCATTTGGCGGATATACTTGACGCCTGCGTGAATATTGGGGTCGATCTGGTTGATGTCGCCAACTCCGAGCTCCTCTCCGGTGGCCGGCATCACCTGCATCACGCCTACCGCGCCGACCGGGCTTCGCGCGCTCTGCTTCAGCCTCGACTCCTGGTAGCCCTGCGCCAGCACGAGCAAGTAGTCGAGTGAATACTGATCGCCGTATTTCCGGAACAGTTCCACCACCTGCTTGTACCGCTTGGTTGCA
>CAWGVB010000037.1:0-6102 GCA_963825815.1 uncultured Gemmatimonadales bacterium
GGAGTGGCGTGTACCATCTGGTCGGCGGCGCGTCGGGATCCGGGGGGACGGTCCGAATCGATGTCATCCTGCAGCCCGCGTCCAACCGCTATTTCCCGCCGGTCGAGCTGCGGAGTGACGAGTTCGTCTCCGGCTACGTCGTCCCCGGCCTGGTCGCTCATGCTTCTGGCTCCATCTGCGTGGCTGGGCGCTGCCGGAAATTTCATCAGGTTCCTGCCTATCACGATCACAACTGGGGTGTCTGGCGGGACGTCACCTGGGAGTGGGGCGCGGGGCAGGGGAAACGCCTGGCCCTGCTATATGGCGGGGTATATGGGCCGGAGCGAAACCCAAGCGAAGTAGCCGCGGTCCGCTCTCCTTTTTTCCTCACTCTGGAGGACTCGCTGGGAGTCAAGCAGGTGCTCCGCTTCAACCACATCCATTACGCTGGGTTCCGTCCGGCTCGGGGTCGCCCCGGGTTCACTGCTCCAAGCCGGTTCGATCTGGTGGCAACGCGGGACCAGGATTCTCTCCGCCTGGCCGTGAAGGTGGAAGACGCGCTGGCCACGCCCAGCAATGCCGATGGCTTCCGGCGAGCCTTCCTCCAGATGCGGGGGCGCTTCATTCTCCAGGGGAGAGTATTGGGGGAAACTGTGAGCGATTCAGGCACGGGCTTCTTCGAGACTTACGTATCGCCTCGCTGAACCGCCTCGTCTTCCGCCGCATACTCCTGAGCGCCGGGGTCGCCCGGCACGACCTGGCTCCGCTGCTCGTAGTCTATGGTACGCCTGAGGGCCTCTTCGTCGCTCACGGCCTCGGTGTAATCCAGCTCGACGCGAATTCTCCGGCTGTCCATCACCAAATCCTGCCGTGCCTCGAACGGTATCTGCAGGTGCCGAGGCAACCGCTCCCTGTTCATTGATCTGAGCTGCCCCCGCCAGCCCATCAATCGCCCGATCTGATGAATCCGCTCGGCCATGGTGGGGGTAGACGCTTCACCCACGTTGTAAACCTTCCCCGTGGCTCGCGGATCTACCACGGCCGCTGCGATCGCCCGCGCGATATCCTCTACATACCCGTGGGTCCAGCGCCATCCGGCTTGTAGGGCATCGATCAGGATCACCGGCCGCTGATCCTGCATCCGCCTGACATACGGCCGAAGCCGATGATGCGGATCGCCTGGGCCATAGACTGCAGGCAGTCGCAGGACGGTGGCAGGGAGGCTGCTCTCCAACAACGCCCGTTCCGCCAGAATCTTGTCGTAGTGGTACGTCCAATCCATCGGGCCGGCCGCAGCCTGGCGATACGGAAAGTGAGTCTCGCGGAGCGGCGCGTCTTCCTGCAGCGGCATCGGCTCCGGAGGCCCCGGCTCGGTGTTCAGCAGTCTGCCGTAGGCTCGATACACGTCCCCGCTGCTCACGGCCACTATTCGCTGGGTTATTCCGGTAAATCTTGCGACGGCGGCGCGGCTATCCTCCGCTCCCACCGGGAACATGTGCAGCACCACGTCGGGAGGAGGGTCGCTCAGTGCAGAGGGGAAATGCAGAACCGGGATGGCTGCTCTGGAGCTGTGGATGTGGCGCACGGCGGAGGGAAGGTCGGGCTCGTGCACCCCACGGTGATAGACCGTGACCTCGTGGCCTTGCCGGTGCAGCTGGGTTATGACGTGGGGGCCTATGAAATTGGTCCCGCCTATCACCAGAACGCGCATCCAGCGTTTCCTGCGACTAAAGGCCGATCCGTGCGACTAGCCCCGCGGCCCTATAGCGGAAGGCTCCGGTTGTGCTGCTGACAGCACTGTTGGTCACCAGTCCGAACACCTCGATTCGGTTGCCACTCCCCCATCGCGGCCCAATCCGGCCCTCGAGGTGCCACTCGGATTGCGCTGCTCCTTCCTCGCCGATCTGCTGGGCGCCAAGTCCTCCACTCAAACTGGCTCCCCAGTTTCCCGATTCGTGGGAATAGCCAGCCGTTCCCTCGATCAAGGAGAAACGGTCCGGTGAAAAGTATCCTACTCCTTGCTCCTCGTAGCTCAGCGTTCGGCCGAATACTCCCACCACGAACTTGCGTGCAACCTTCTGATTCAGACCTGCCGAGAAGCTGGTGCGGCTGTTTCCGTCTGGTGATACAGGCGGCGCCCGCCCCGCCGTACAGAGTGAGGGTGGTTGTTGGTTTCACGTCCACCCCTGCGTCCAGCGACTCGATGTCGAGCCCCTGCTCGATCAGCGCCGCGATTTCGTCGAAGGGCTGCCGGGAGTAGCCCAGACTGAAACCCAGCAGAGACACCGGGCGATAGCTCGCACGAGCGCGGTAGGTTGCCGCGGTTCGAGGTGGGGCCACCTCGGGCGTAAGCCTGCGGGCTCCTCCGGCACCTTGCAGCTGCACCTTTGCCGTCCGGTATGAAAGTCCCGCCTCACCGCCTACCCGGGTTGCCTCCCGCACCGGATCGCTGGTCTCGAGCGCATTGACCGATCCGAACACCCATACGCCTTGCCCCAGCGCTGCGGTGGATCCGAGTGTCTGCCGAAAAGCTCGTGTTCTCATCCGAGTCGTTGCTCCAATTCACCGAGGCATCCACCGACGGCCGCGAGGCCTCCCGAACAACCCGATACAGCTCCCGGGCGCCTTGTGGTTCGGGTCGATGGCCAGAACGTAGCTCGCCTGGCGCTCGGCCGCGGCCTCTCTGCCCTGCCAGAGGTACACGTATCCCAGTCCACTCTCGCCTCGAGATCGCGAGAATCCCGGGTGAGCAGCTGGTGGTAGGCCTCCTCGGCAGACGCCAGATCGCCGCTCCAGGCGCTGACCCGTGCCCGCCCCAGCATGGCTTCTACATCGGTGGAGTCGCGGGCCAGAATCTGCTCATAGAGAGAGCGCGACTGTTCCAATTTTCCTGCCCAGGCGAGCGTTTGAGCTCGTCCGAGCGAAGCATCGCGCAAGCCGGGGTGAGTCGCCAGAACGCTGTCGTATCGCAGCAAAGCCGCGTTGTACTGCTGGTCCCAGGCCAGGACTCGGGCCTGAATCAGCCGAATCTCGACATCTGCCGGATCCCCGACCCGCGCGCGGGCCAGGTACACCAGCGAAGAGTCGAGCTTGTTCTCCCGACGAGAACATCACGCCAATTCGAAGGTTGGCTCGTACGTTCCCGGGCTCCTGCGCCAGGACGCGCTGATACGCGGAACGTGCCGCATCATATTGTGCGTGGGACCAGGCTTCATCCGCTTCCGCCTGTTGGGCAGGTAAAGGGCCGGCGACAAGCAGGGCCAGGCAGCCGATCAGGACTGCGCAGCTCTGTAGCCCGGGCGCGTTTTGCAGTGACCCCGAGTTACAGTTCGTTTATCTGGGCTGGGCCCAATCTCGCAATGACTGTCGACTCAAGGAGTTGCCTGTTCCGCTTCGGCAGGGGACGGGGGAGTGGAAGCTGCCTCGCAAGTTTGGAGCCCGCCCCCGGTTACTCTGAATGGACTCTCTCCCCGGGGTGGAGCTGGCTCTCTGGTGGAAGCTTCCTGCCACAACAGCCTGAGACTGTCGTGAAACCGGTTCGAGCCGGGCATGCGATCGCGGCACCGTCCAACCTCTCCAGCGCCAGGGCTGGAACTGGGCAGACGACCAGGTTCCGTTGCTGGAGCGCGGAAGAGCGCCCGCTACTCGGCTGCTGTCACCTTTCCGGTATACCTCCACTCCGAAGTGAAACGCATCGGCTGAGACGGTGCCGAAATCACCGCTGACTTGCGGGTCTGACAGGAGAGTCCGGCTGGATGGATCGGTCACGTTGATCAAGTCCCAAGGTATCCGGAGCTCGAGAATTCCTGCCCGCCTGTCGTAATACCAATCCGAAAGGGTCGACGCGTCCTCGGTGCCGTAGCGCAGGCGGCCTCTGTCGTATCGTTGGGCGGGACAGAACTCTCCGTTCCGGCCAACGCGCGCTCGATTGATGCTGATGAACTCCGGATCGAAGCGGCCATCGGTGCGGTTCCGGGTAACCACCGGGCGCCGAGAGAACCTTCCGTTATCGTCGCCGGCGGGCGATACCCGGGCATCATATCTGTTGTATTCCGGAAGCACCTGGATCGAGGCCGAATCGGGAGTCGTTAGATCCACCAGAAACTCAAATCCGATCTCACTTCGGGTTGAGGTACGCGGCAGCGTATGTTGCCCCACTTTTGCCTCGTAGGTGTCGATGGCCAGCTGCACACCGAGGGAGTCCCAGGAGAAGGCTGCCGGATCGAGCTCGACGGCCAGATACATGAATGACTCATCCGACCCCGCTCGAAGTGTCTGGGGTGCGGCAGCAATCACTTTGTCCTCTCGCTGAACCAGCGGAAGGCGGCGCCAGCCGGAAGCGGATCGTCGCCGAGCCTTGGAGAAGGCTCCCCGTGTCTCCGGCGTACTGACCCAGGATCCCGTAGTGCTGTTCTGCATCCATGGTGTTGTGCGCACAGGCGGGTGTTGTCCGGCGGTATCTCGTAGTCCATTACCGCCCAATTCTTTTTGAACCACTCGTCCAGCCAGGCAAACAGAATGGAGCCCGCCGCTCCAGCCTCGTGGATTTCGCGGGTGAGCCGGGCATCGATGGCGGCCATGGTCACTTCATCGTGGCCCCCGTGGTGCCAGCCCTGGACCTGGAAATGGGCGATCCCCCGGCTGGACGGAACCCCGTACTCGGCGATGAAAGTCGGAATCGCAGGGTGATGCAGCACGAGATCCCGTAGGTAGCCGAAGTAGTTCGACGGTCCCTCACTGGAGCGGGCTCTTCTGTATCCTGGGTCGAGATTCATGAAATCGGGGTAGTACGGATACGCGTGATAACTGGCGAACCAGCCCGCCGGGTTCGCAGACGTCGCCCGGATCAGGTTGGCATCCAGGCTGACCGCGTCGTTGTCGTATTCCAGCTGGCTCGCCCCGGAGAGCTGTCCCAACTTTCGCCGCCAAGCCGCCTCCTCCTTGCTGGTTGCTTCGGTCGGGTGGTGCAGTGGATCGAGGGTAGGCCAGTTGGTATAGGCGATTGGTCGGAGCGCGTTGTAGGCCGCTACCTCGTAGCTGAGCATCGCGTCGCACTCGGCGGCCAGCCACACGTCCATGGCCGGCGCCTGTTGGACCTGCAAGTAGCGGCCCTGGTACCCGCCGCCCGCATTCTCATTGAATGCCCTGACCGCGAACGGCTCCCACTCACGGCCAATGATGTACGCCAGAACCCAGCGGGAAACATCGGCGTCATAGTGCCCAGCCGCGTGCCCGGGTCTAGGTTCGATCGCGGCGCTTCCGTGTAGCAGGTCCACCACCCGATGCATTTCGTCTTCGAAACTCCGCTTCCAACTGGGGGCTTGTTGAAATCGTGACTCGGTGGCAATTCGGTCCACACACCGTGGATCAGCCACAGCAGCCGGTCCGGGTGAGCCAGATTCCAGGCGCGGAGCGCTCGATAGAAGGATGGGGGAAGGATGGTATAGACCCGGAGCGTGTTGGCGTTCATCCTTGCCAACATGTTCAACCAGCCGGCATAGACAGCTGAGTCGGCGGGAAACTCCGATGGATAGCGGCCCGGGAGTGCGGCGCCGAGATTCACGCCTTTCACATAGAACCGGCGCCAGGCGGTCCCTGACGCCACCTCGAACACCCGCCCTCGGGTTCGCGCCACCAGTTGGAGCTCCGTGGCGCGCTCCTGCTTTCGTGGCGCCGGGTGCTCCCATTCCGGGGCAACGGCGTTGAGCAGCGCGCGGACTTCTTGATTGTTTGGATTCAAGCGGAGAACTCGCCGCCCGGACGCGATGGCCCGAGTCGTGTCACCCAGCCTGAGGCTGCTCCGGGTTCGTCCTTCCCATGCATCGGTGTTGGTTGCATCCCGGCTGAGCACCTGAGTGAACAGCTCGTCGGCTGCCTTGGCATCGCCCAGCCGCAGTTTCGTGAATCCAAGACCTACCCATCCATCGGCATTCTGCGGGCAGAGCCGTTGCGCTGCTTCAAAGCGCTCTTTTGCCTTTGCGGTAGAATCGGCCCGGTAAGCTCGCCAACCGGCAGCAAGGATCGAGTCGGCGCGGGGAGGGCAGGGGGTTTGGGCGGCCAGCGGCACCGCCCAAGAGAGGGCAGCGGCACAACCGACCGTGGTCCAGGCATGTAAGTTCAGGG
>CAWGVB010000038.1:0-6088 GCA_963825815.1 uncultured Gemmatimonadales bacterium
GGTCCGAATCGATGTCATCCTGCAGCCCGCGTCCAACCGCTATTTCCCGCCGGTCGAGCTGCGGAGTGACGAGTTCGTCTCCGGCTACGTCGTCCCCGGCCTGGTCGCTCATGCTTCTGGCTCCATCTGCGTGGCTGGGCGCTGCCGGAAATTTCATCAGGTTCCTGCCTATCACGATCACAACTGGGGTGTCTGGCGGGACGTCACCTGGGAGTGGGGCGCGGGGCAGGGGAAACGCCTGGCCCTGCTATATGGCGGGGTATATGGGCCGGAGCGAAACCCAAGCGAAGTAGCCGCGGTCCGCTCTCCTTTTTTCCTCACTCTGGAGGACTCGCTGGGAGTCAAGCAGGTGCTCCGCTTCAACCACATCCATTACGCTGGGTTCCGTCCGGCTCGGGGTCGCCCCGGGTTCACTGCTCCAAGCCGGTTCGATCTGGTGGCAACGCGGGACCAGGATTCTCTCCGCCTGGCCGTGAAGGTGGAAGACGCGCTGGCCACGCCCAGCAATGCCGATGGCTTCCGGCGAGCCTTCCTCCAGATGCGGGGGCGCTTCATTCTCCAGGGGAGAGTATTGGGGGAAACTGTGAGCGATTCAGGCACGGGCTTCTTCGAGACTTACGTATCGCCTCGCTGAACCGCCTCGTCTTCCGCCGCATACTCCTGAGCGCCGGGGTCGCCCGGCACGACCTGGCTCCGCTGCTCGTAGTCTATGGTACGCCTGAGGGCCTCTTCGTCGCTCACGGCCTCGGTGTAATCCAGCTCGACGCGAATTCTCCGGCTGTCCATCACCAAATCCTGCCGTGCCTCGAACGGTATCTGCAGGTGCCGAGGCAACCGCTCCCTGTTCATTGATCTGAGCTGCCCCCGCCAGCCCATCAATCGCCCGATCTGATGAATCCGCTCGGCCATGGTGGGGGTAGACGCTTCACCCACGTTGTAAACCTTCCCCGTGGCTCGCGGATCTACCACGGCCGCTGCGATCGCCCGCGCGATATCCTCTACATACCCGTGGGTCCAGCGCCATCCGGCTTGTAGGGCATCGATCAGGATCACCGGCCGCTGATCCTGCATCCGCCTGACATACGGCCGAAGCCGATGATGCGGATCGCCTGGGCCATAGACTGCAGGCAGTCGCAGGACGGTGGCAGGGAGGCTGCTCTCCAACAACGCCCGTTCCGCCAGAATCTTGTCGTAGTGGTACGTCCAATCCATCGGGCCGGCCGCAGCCTGGCGATACGGAAAGTGAGTCTCGCGGAGCGGCGCGTCTTCCTGCAGCGGCATCGGCTCCGGAGGCCCCGGCTCGGTGTTCAGCAGTCTGCCGTAGGCTCGATACACGTCCCCGCTGCTCACGGCCACTATTCGCTGGGTTATTCCGGTAAATCTTGCGACGGCGGCGCGGCTATCCTCCGCTCCCACCGGGAACATGTGCAGCACCACGTCGGGAGGAGGGTCGCTCAGTGCAGAGGGGAAATGCAGAACCGGGATGGCTGCTCTGGAGCTGTGGATGTGGCGCACGGCGGAGGGAAGGTCGGGCTCGTGCACCCCACGGTGATAGACCGTGACCTCGTGGCCTTGCCGGTGCAGCTGGGTTATGACGTGGGGGCCTATGAAATTGGTCCCGCCTATCACCAGAACGCGCATCCAGCGTTTCCTGCGACTAAAGGCCGATCCGTGCGACTAGCCCCGCGGCCCTATAGCGGAAGGCTCCGGTTGTGCTGCTGACAGCACTGTTGGTCACCAGTCCGAACACCTCGATTCGGTTGCCACTCCCCCATCGCGGCCCAATCCGGCCCTCGAGGTGCCACTCGGATTGCGCTGCTCCTTCCTCGCCGATCTGCTGGGCGCCAAGTCCTCCACTCAAACTGGCTCCCCAGTTTCCCGATTCGTGGGAATAGCCAGCCGTTCCCTCGATCAAGGAGAAACGGTCCGGTGAAAAGTATCCTACTCCTTGCTCCTCGTAGCTCAGCGTTCGGCCGAATACTCCCACCACGAACTTGCGTGCAACCTTCTGGTTCAGACCTGCCGAGAAGCTGGTGCGGCTGTTTCCGTCTGTGATCCAGGCGGCGCCCGCCCCGCCGTACAGGGTGAGGGTGGTTGTTGGTTTCACGTCCACCCCTGCGTCCAGCGACTCGATGTCGAGCCCCTGCTCGATCAGCGCCGCGATCTCGTCGAAGGGCTGCCGGGAGTAGCCCAGACTGACACCCAGCAGAGACACCGGGCGATAGCTCGCGCGAGCGCGGTAGGTTGCCGCGGTTCGAGGTGGGGCCACCTCGGGCGTAAGCCTGCGGGCTCCTCCGGCACCTTGCAGCTGCACCTTTGCCGTCCGATACGAAAGTCCCGCCTCACCGCCTACCCGGGTTGCCTCCCGCACCGGATCGCTGGTCTCGAGCGCATTGACCGATCCGAACACCCATACGCCTTGCCCCAGGGCCGCGGTGGATCCCAGTGTCTGCCAAAAGCTCGTGTTCTCATCCGAGTCGTTGCTCCAATTCACCGAGGCATCCACCGACGGCCGCGAGGCCTCCCGGGCAACCCGATGCAGCTCCCGGGCGCCTTTGTGGTTCGGGTCGATGGCCAGAACGTAGCTCGCCTGGCGCTCGGCCGCGGCCTCTCTGCCCTGCCAGAGGTACACGTATCCCAGGCCGACTCTCGCCTCGAGATCGCGAGAATCCCGGGTGAGCAGCTGGTGGTAGGCCTCCTCGGCAGACGCAAGATCGCCGCTCCAGGCGCTGACCCGTGCCCGCCCCAGCATGGCTTCCACATCGGTGGAGTCGCGGGCCAGAATCTGCTCATAGAGAGAGCGCGACTGTTCCAATTTTCCCGCCCAGGCGAGCGTTTGAGCTCGTCCGAGCGAAGCATCGCGCAATCCGGGGTGAGTCGCCAGAACGCTGTCGTATCGCAGCAAAGCCGCGTCGTACTGCTGGTCCCAGGCCAGGACCCGGGCCTGAATCAGCCGAATCTCGACATCTGCCGGATCCCCCACCCGCGCGCGGGCCAGGTACACCAGCGAAGAGTCGAGCTTGTTCTCCCACGAGAACATCACGCCAATTCGAAGGTTGGCTCGTACGTTCCCGGGCTCCTGCGCCAGGACGCGCTGATACGCGGAACGTGCCGCATCATATTGTGCGTGTGACCAGGCTTCATCCGCTTCCGCCTGTTGGGCAGGTAAAGGGCCGGCGACAAGCAGGGCCAGGCAGCCGATCAGGAATGCGCAGCTCCCGTAGCCCGGGCGCGTTTTGCACTGACCCCGACTTACAGTTCGTTTATCGGGCCGGGCCCAATCTCGCAATGACTGTCGACTCAAGGAGTTGCCTGTTCCGCTTCGGCAGGGGACGGGGGAGTGAAAGCTGCCTCGCAAGTTTGGAGCCCGCCCCCAGTTACTCTGAATGAACTCTTCCCCCGGGTGGAGCTGGCTCTCTGGTGGAAGCTTCCTGCCACAACAGCCTGAGACTGTCGTAAACCGGTTTGAGCCGGGCATGCGATCGCGGCACCGTCCAACCTCTCCAGCGCCAGGGCTGGAACTGGGCAGACGACCAGGTTCCGTTGCTGGAGCGCGGAAGAGCGCCCGCTACTCGGCTGCTGTCACCTTTCCGGTATACCTCCACTCCGAAGTGAAACGCATCGGCTGAGACGGTGCCGAAATCACCGCTGACTTGCGGGTCTGACAGGAGAGTCCGGCTGGATGGATCGGTCACGTTGATCAAGTCCCAAGGTATCCGGAGCTCGAGAATTCCTGCCCGCCTGTCGTAATACCAATCCGAAAGGGTCGACGCGTCCTCGGTGCCGTAGCGCAGGCGGCCTCTGTCGTATCGTTGGGCGGGATAGAACTCTCCGTTCCGGCCAACGCGCGCTCGATTGATGATGATGAACTCCGGATCGAAGCGGCCATCGGTGCGGTTCCGGGTAACCACCGGGCGCCGAGAGAACCTTCCGTTATCGTCGCCGGCGGGTGATACCCGGGCATCATATCTGTTGTATTCCGGAAGCACCTGGATCGAGGCCGAATCGGGAGTCGTCAGATCCACCAGAAACTCGAATCCGATCTCACTTCGGGTTGAGGTACGCGGCAGCGTATGTTGCCCCACTTTTGCCTCGTGGGTGTCGATGGCCAGCTGCACACCGAGCGAGTCCCAGGAGAAGGCTGCCGGATCGAGCTCGACGGCCAGATACATGAATGACTCATCCGACCCCGCTCGAAGCGTCCGGGGTGCGGCAGCACTCCGCTTCGTCCTGTCGCTGGACGAGCGGAAGGCTGCGCCAGCCGGACGGATCGCCGCCCAGCCTTGGAGAATGCTCCCCGAGTCACCGGCATACTCTCCCAGAATCCCATAGTTCTGCTCGGCATCCATCACGTTGTGCCATAGCCGGGTATCGTCCGCTGGGATCTCGTACTGGATTACCACCCAGTTCTTCTTGAACCACTCGTCGAGCCAGGCGAACAGTATCCCGCCCGCTGCGCCGGCTTCCCGGATCTCACGGGTGAGCCGGGCATCGATGGCGGCCATGGCTGCCTCATTCGCGCCCCCCATGACTCCAGCCCTCGGGAGGGGGAGGTGTGCCACTCCTCGGCTCGAGGGGACGCCGTATTCCGAGATCACGGTGGGGATCGCCTTGTGATGCTGAATCAGGAGCTCCAGCAGATACCCGAAGTAGCTCGACCTTCCCTCGGACTTGAACGTGCCTCTACGGTATCCCGGGTCGAGCATTCATGAAGTCGGGGTAGTAAGGATAGACGTGATAGCTGGCGAACCAGCCGGCCGGGTTGGCCTCGGTGGGCTCCCTAACTAGGTTCGGGTCGAGAGAAACCGCGTCGTTTTCGTATTCCAGCTTTGTCGCGACTGACTTCCGTCCCGAGGGGCGCAGGCGCCTAGTGAGCCTCCTCTTTGCTATCGTGGCCTCAGTGGGATGAGTGAAGCGGGTCGAGAGTGGGCCAGTTGGTGTAGGCAATGGGGCGGAGCGCGTTGTAGGTGTCGGCTCTTTCGTAGGCCAGCATGTAATCGCACTCCTGCCCCCATCCAGAGGTCCATCGCCGTACCCTGCCGGAGTTGGAGATACCGTCCTGGGTATAGGACCCTCGAGACTTTCCCTTGTCGAACGCCTTCACCGCAAACGGTTCCCACTCCCGGCCAATGATGTAGGCCAGCGTCCAGGAGGATACGTCCGCGTCTGAACGGCCGGCAGCGTGCCCGCGCCGAGCCCCGGAATCGTGGCCGCTTCCGTGAATAGCTGGTCGACCACTCTTCGCATCTCCGCCTGGGGAACTCACCTTTCCATTTGGCATTGTTGAAATCGTGTTTCGGCGGGAGCTCGGTCCAGATACCTTGCCACGCACCAGCCAGAGGGGCGCGGTCAGGATGGGTCACGTTCCAGGCACGGAGCGCCCGGTAGAACGCGGGTGGCAGAATGGTGTAAACCCGGAGCGTGTTGGCGTTCATCCTTGCCAACATGTTCAACCAGCCGGCATAGACAGCTGAGTCGGCGGGAAACTCCGATGGATAGCGGCCCGGGAGTGCGGCGCCGAGATTCACGCCTTTCACATAGAACCGGCGCCAGGCGGTCCCTGACGCCACCTCGAACACCCGCCCTCGGGTTCGCGCCACCAGTTGGAGCTCCGTGGCGCGCTCCTGCTTTCGTGGCGCCGGGTGCTCCCATTCCGGGGCAACGGCGTTGAGCAGCGCGCGGACTTCTTGATTGTTTGGATTCAAGCGGAGAACTCGCCGCCCGGACGCGATGGCCCGAGTCGTGTCACCCAGCCTGAGGCTGCTCCGGGTTCGTCCTTCCCATGCATCGGTGTTGGTTGCATCCCGGCTGAGCACCTGAGTGAACAGCTCGTCGGCTGCCTTGGCATCGCCCAGCCGCAGTTTCGTGAATCCAAGACCTACCCATCCATCGGCATTCTGCGGGCAGAGCCGTTGCGCTGCTTCAAAGCGCTCTTTTGCCTTTGCGGTAGAATCGGCCCGGTAAGCTCGCCAACCGGCAGCAAGGATCGAGTCGGCGCGGGGAGGGCAGGGGGTTTGGGCGGCCAGCGGCACCGCCCAAGAGAGGGCAGCGGCACAACCGACCGTGGTCCAGGCATGTAAGTTCAGGG
>CAWGVB010000039.1:0-11778 GCA_963825815.1 uncultured Gemmatimonadales bacterium
CCTCCATGAATTCACGATAGCACGACCTCAGGCAAAGCGGAACGAAGACGGGAGAAGCCGACCGAAAAGAAAAACGCCCCCAGCTGCTGGGGGCGTCCTCCTCAGAACATCCCTGCTTTCTCTCGACTCGTGACTCGTGACCCGCGACTCGCGACTCGCGACTTACCTAGTGGTTGTCCCAGCCATAGTGATTCCCGTTGTCGTGATGATCCCGGTCGTCACGGCGATCCCGGTCGGCATCTGCCATCGCGGCCGTTCGCACTGTTACGGTGCCGCTTCCACTGATAGTCGTTGATGTAGTAGCGGCCCCCGCGTTCATACACGACCACCTCGCCGAGGATCGTGCGGCCGAACGGGCGGCGATAGAAGCGGGCTCCGTCGGAGTACACGGTGATCACCCGATAGCCGGACCTCTTCCACCAGCGATTGCGGCCGCGGATCCGCTCGACGACGACCACCTCCGCGCCCATGGTCCTGCGGGCCCGATCCGCCAGTCCGGTTTTGGGAGCGCCCTGAACGATCACGGCACCCTGAGTCGTAGTCTGAGCCGAGAGTGGCGCTGCGATAAGGCCGAACGCCAGGCCGGCAATCCAACGCACCGCGATGCTGCGCTTCATAGTGGCCTCAAAGTGTTGGGGAACGGCCGACCAATACGCGAGCCGTGTGCCAACACCTAAGCTCTTGCCGCGCTTAGGCTGCAGGAAACTGCATCGGGGAAAACAGGGAGAGAAAGGAGACGATGACGTGGGCGAGAGCACTCCGGCTAGTCTTCCGGCGGAGTCGGAATGTCGGGCTCCTGGTCGGCTTCTTCGCTCCATAATGGTCGGCAAATTCGTCGCCGTCGAAGCCCGTGGGTGAAGCTTTCCTTGATCTCCGGCAGCATGGTCGCGTTCCAGGCGTACCACTCCCGGACCATTCGCCGATAACGTCCCTTTGGCGATCCTTCAGGTTGGCCTTCTCCAGAGGGTCGTCCACCACATTGAAGAGGAACGTGTTGTCCAGGATCTTGAGAAACTTGTGGTCGCCGTCGCGCATCGCCCGCTGCGCGTTCGCCTTGTAGCGCCAGAACAGCTTCCGCGAGACCGGGCGAGCATTCCCGGTTAGGACCGGCAGCAGGTTCATCCCGTCGCTGGGATAAGCCGGGTCGGGGACGTTCCGGCGGCCGCGAGCAGCGTCGGCACCCAGTCCATGCTGATAGCGACTTGATCGGTCGTGCGGCCCCGCGGGATGCGCCCGGGCCAGGAGATCACCGCCGGAATCCGCAAACCGCCTTCCAGCAGCTCGGTCTTCTTGCCGGTGAACGGCCAGGTGTCGGCGAAGCGCTCGCCGCCGTTGTCGCTGGTAAAGATCACCATGCGTGTTCTCCGTCAGCCCGTGGGCGTCCAGCGCCTCCAGCACCCGGCCGATTTGCCGGTCCATCGCCTCGATCATCCGCTGGTAGGTCGCCTGGGACCCGCCGTCCAGGTCAAACAGACCCTTCCCCTGCCGAGCGGAGCCGCCGGGACTCGGCCTCGTCGCCCGGAGCTTCCCAGGGCCAGTGCGGCGCGTTGAAGTGCAGGCTGATCAGGAACGGCCGGCTCGACTTCGCGTATCGCTTCAACGACCTCGACGGCGCGGTCACCCAGCAGATCGGTCAGGTAGCCCGCTTGATGGACCGGAACATCGTCGTCCCAGAGATCGTCCTTCGCGCCCTGGTTCGCATGCGAGAAATAGTCCACCGCCCCGCCGCGAAAGCCGTAGAAATGATCGTAGCCGCTCTTCAGCGGGCCGAACTTCGGCAGCATTCCCAGATGCCATTTGCCGATCAGGGTCGAGCTGTAGCCCGCCTTCTTCAGCAGTGAGGGCAAGGTGGGATGTCCCGGCTCCAGGCCCACGGCCGGGTCATTCGCCAGCGGCTCCTCGAGGCCGACTCTCAGCCGGTACTGATAGCGTCCGGTGATCAGCGCCACCCGGGTGGCAGTACACACGGCCGAGTTGGAGTAGGCCTGAAGAAACCGCACGCCGTGAGCGGCCAGGCGGTCGATGTTCGGAGTCTTGAGATCGGGCCGCCCGTAACAGGCTACGTCGGCGTACCCGAGATCATCGGCGAGAATGAAGAGGATATTGGGCGGTCTGGGTCGGGGCGGCTTCGCCCCTGGCGTCCCTTCCCAGTGCCAACGTGGCGAGGCCGGTGGCCGCGCCGCACAGCAGGTCGCGCCGCGAGATCGGCCCGGCGGGAAGTCGCACCAACGGAGTTGGTCCGGTCAATGGCGGTGGACCTAAAAAGAGAGGAGGGTCTCCTCAAGATGCTGTTCACTCCGATTCAAGTCGAGGTCTCACTCGGACCGGAACTCGACAGCCGGGTGGGCTCCCGTCATCTTGCGGGATCGCCTGATCGAGGAGACCGCAGTGCTCCGCGCAGCCACCCCGGAGCGGTTGAGCGTGCGGCCCAGCCACGTAAAGACGATCCCGTCGGTTAGCCGGTTCCGACCCAACCGCATCCGCACGCGTTATAATCCCGGTAATGTCACCAGCCGAACAAGCGACCCGTCTGCGTGAGCAGCTCGAGCGGGCCAATCACGCCTACTACGTCAATGACGCGCCGGAGATCTCGGACGCCGAGTACGATCGGCTCTTCCGCGAGCTCCAGGCCCTCGAGGCTGCACATCCCGAGCTCCAGTCGCCCGACAGCCCGACTCAGCGAGTCGGCGCGATCGCAACCACCGCACTCGCCAAGCGCGCCCACGCCCGGCCCATGCTCTCGCTGGCAAACGCATTCAGCGCCGAGGAGCTGGCCGCGTGGGAGGAGCGTAATGCTCGACAGGTCTCCGAGGTAAAAACCGGCGGCTACACCACCGAGGTGAAGATCGACGGCACTGCGGTCAGCCTCACCTACGAGAGCGGGAGCTGACCGTGGGCGCCACTAGGGGCAATGGGACAGTAGGTGAGGACGTCACCCCTAACCTCCGCACAATCCACGACATACCGCTTTCACTTAAAGGCAAGGATCACCCCAAGCTGATGGAGATCCGGGGCGAGGTCTACCTGCCCTACGCCAGCTTCAGCCGAGCCAACAAGGAGCGCGAAAAAGCCGGCGAATCGTTGTTCGCCAACCCGCGCAACGCCGCCGCCGGCGCGCTCCGCCAGCTCGATCCCAGCATCACCCGCCGCCGCCGGCTCCGGATGTTCGCCTATGCGATCGAGATCATCGACGGCCGGATCAATGTGCGCACGCAATCCGACATCCTCGATCTGCTCGCTACCTGGGGCTTTCAGGTCGAGCCCCACCGCAAGCGCTTCAACACGCTCAACGAAGTGCAGAGCGCGATCGAGAGCTACGAGACGCTGATCCCCAATCTCGACTTCCAGGCCGACGGCGTGGTGGTGAAAGTCGACCGCCTCGCCCTGCACGGCGAGCTCGGCGTGGTCGGCGGACGCGAGCCGCGCTGGGCCATCGCCCGGAAGTTCGCGCCCGAAGTCGCCGAGACCGAGCTGCTCGACATCGCGGTCAACGTGGGCCGCACCGGCGCGCTCAATCCCTACGCGATTCTCCAGCCGGTGCAGATCACCGGCGTCACCGTGTCGCGGGCGACGCTGCACAACGAAGATCTGATCGCCACCAAGGACATCCGGATCGGCGACCGGGTCGAGGTGATCCGCGCGGGCGAGGTAATCCCCCAGATCGTGCGGCCCATCATCCAGCCCGACGCCGAGCGGGGGGAGCCCTGGCGGATGCCGGACCGCTGCCCCGCCTGCAAGAGCCCCACGCCCCGGATCGAGGGCGAGGCGATGCGCTACTGCCCCAACGTCTCCTGCCCCGCTCGAGTGCTGGAAGGCGTGGTGCACTTCGCCTCGCGCGGTGCGATGGACATCCGGGGGCTGGGCTACGAGCGGGTGCGGCAACTGCTGGACGAGAAGCTGATCGAGAACGTGGCGGACCTCTACCTGATCACCTCGGATCAGATCGTGGAGCTGGAGGGCTACGCCAGGAAGTCGGCCGAGCAGCTGGTCGCCGCCATCCAGGCCTCGAAGCAGCAGCCGCTCTCGCTGCTCATCTTCGGCCTCGGCATTCCCCACGTGGGGTTCACCGCAGCCCAGCTGCTGGCGCGACGGTTCGGCAAGATGGATGCGCTGGCCAAGGCGGCACGGGGGGAGAAGCTGGGCGGAATCCAGGGGATAGGGCCGGTGATCGCCAAATCGGTGAGCGCCTTCTTCAACGAGTCCCGCAATCAGGAGCTGCTGGAGCGGCTCGAGGCCGCGGGGGTGAACACGGTCGAGCCCAAGGCGGCCAAGGCCGACGGCCCGCTCTCCGGCAAGACCTACGTGCTCACCGGCAGCCTGCCGACTCTCTCCCGGTCGCAAGCGACCTCTCTAATAGAAGAAGCGGGCGGCCGGGTCGGCGGGAGCGTGAGCAAGAAGACCGATGCCGTGGTCGCGGGCGAGGACGCCGGGAGCAAGCTGGAGAAGGCGAAGTCACTCGGCGTCGAGGTCATAGACGAGGAGGAACTCTGCGAAGGGTTGGCAAGGATTCGTAGCTTTCGGCCCGGCTTGACCCCTTCGCTACGCTCAGGGTGACAAGCCTCCCCCTCAACCGACATTCCTCATGATCGACCAGGCATCACATCAAACACCCGCTGGCCTTCGGCTCGGCCGCAAGGTGATCCACTCGTTACGGGCCTCGCTGGAGCGCGACGCGGGCATCCAGGCCGCCACCCACCTGCAGGAAGCCGGGTTCGCCGGCGGCGAGGAGCTGTACGAGGTCTTCGCCCGGTGGCTCAAGGCCGAACGGAACGTGGATCAGCCGTCGGACCTCGACATGCAGTTTCTGGGCGAGGTGCTCTCCGATTTCTTCGCCGAGCAGGGCTGGGGCAAGCTGACCTCTTTGCCGCTGGGGGAGGCGGTGCTGGCGCTGGACTCGGACAACTGGGCCGAGGCGCTGGATCAGCCCGAGGGACAGTACCCGACCTGTCATCTGAGCTGTGGGCTGCTGGCCGATTTCCTCGGCCGGGTATCGCAGGGACAGGTGGCGGTAATGGAAGTGGAGTGCCGCTCGCGGGGAGATAAGAAGTGTCGCTTCCTGGCCGGCGCGCCGGAGACGCTCAGCGTGCTCTATGAGCGGATGGCCCAGGGGGCGGGATATGTGGAGGCGATAGGCGGACTGGCGGACGGGCGGACGGGCGGTCAGTAAGGCGGACCGGGGTACAGGTAACGAAACGAGGGATCCGAAATGGATCCCTCGTCGCGTTACAGGATCAGGCTGATTCTGGCTTTGCCTATCCGTCGACCGCCCGACCGCCCGCTTCAGCTGCAGTTGTGCGCCGGGTGATCGAACGTACCCATGTAGGTGTAGCGCCCGCGTACGCGATAGACGGAGTCTGCCGGGCGAAGAAGGAGAAGTGGACCTCATCCTCCGGGTGCCACACCCCGCCCGCTCCCGGCTGCGGATTGCCGGCAGTGGGAACCAGACGCCAACCACCGGGTCGCCGGTCTCCAGGATCGAGGTGCAGCCGTACTGCGGAGCAAAATCCAGGTCCTCCCACGGCTGGACAAAGTTGTTGACGAACGGGTCGTCGTACCATTCCGAGACTTCGTGGCTGAAGGCGTGGATGTCGCTCAAGCCCAGGCCCGGCTCACTGGGGTCGCCGAAGGTGCCGGGCGAGATCATCGAGCTGAACAAGTAGGTCTGCACCTGTTGGGCGCCGTTGCCATTCCGTGACCCGCTGGCGCCGTGGTATCCGATGATGCAGCAATTGTCGGTGGTCTGGATGTACAGCAGGGTGTTGTGGGTCAGGATCATGGGAAGCGCCTCTGGCTGCAACGTGCGAGGAGCGTTCACTGGCATTATGGAGCTTGGAGCTGAACCAGGAGTAGCTCATCAGCCCGGTGGCCGGAAAGCGGGCTCAAAGGTGGGGTCGGCCGGAATGACGAAGCCCTGGTTGGCCGGCACATTGATCGTTTGAGTGGGCAGCACCGTGGGCTGCCCCAGCCGGACATGGTAGGGATCGGTTGCGGTGACCCGGTTCCACTGGGCCCGGTAGACCGCGTCGCCGTACTGGGTGACGTCGCCGCCGGACAGATCGTATGCGAAGTTCTGGAATATCGGTGACTGCTGCAGCAAGCCCAGATCCGACGAGCCGTCCATGACCGTGCCGTCGGCAAAGACGAAGCGGAACGGGATGATGACGGTAGGTACTGTGGTGCTGGCGTTGGTGGTGAACGGGTTGGTGCCGACCATGGTGTAGGGATAGGTGACCCCGTTGGTCGGGTCGGTGAAGCTCGAGCTCCAGTAGGGAATCGTTTTGGCGGTGCGGAACGGGGTCGCTCCGCCGTCGCTGGTGAACTTGGGCTTGGCGGTGGCCGCGAACCAGGCGGCGTCGTAAACTTGGTGCTGGAGGCGGCTTCGGGTCGGGAGTTTTCGGTGGTCGTATTGTCGGAACAGGCTACCCCGAGAAGGGTAGCCGCAGTAAGCGCGAACAGCTTACCCGGATGTCGGCGGATCAATCGCAGCATCAGATGGCTCCTGGCGGTGCTTCGTCACTCGGGCGGGTCGCGGACGTACCCTGCGGCGGGCTGAGCCGGCGAAGTTGTATGGGATGCAATAGATCTCGTAGGTCCTGCGGAGTTAACTGTGCAGTTGAGTACGGCGGTTGTCAATGCCGGCGGAAATGCGACGCCAACTCCTGAAAACCTGTCGCATTTAAGCCATTTCCCGGCGATTTTTCCTTTCATCGTCAGCGCACTAACTTCTCGATCACTCCCCGAAACCGTAGAGAAGAGACTCCTCATCCCGAGGGATAAAACGACCGAGGGATGAGGTGGTTCCCTCAGCTCCCTTTGACCAGCTTGATCCCGCCCGACCCGGTCTCGATATCGATCTTCCCCCGCCCGTCCCCGATTCGCCCGGTCATGTGATCCCGCGCGTGCCGAGTGACGGCGACCTCGAAGTCGGTCTCGATCTCGCCGCTCGAGGTCTCGATGTCCACCTCGGCGCCGATCGTGGGTGGAACCTTGAGGGTGATGTCGCCCGAGCCGGTCTCCACGTTCACGTTCCAGAGCTCCCCGCTCACATCCGCGGTGACGGCCCCGCTCCCGGTCTCCAGCTTCACCTGGGGCGCGGTGAGTCCGGCGAGCTGGATGTCGCCCGAGCCGGTCTGCACCTGGAGCTGTCCGGTCTTCACCGTGGTGCCGCTGACTTCGCCCGAGCCGGTGTCAACCGAGACATCCTCGCCGGTCACGTCGGTGAGCGACACCGCGCCGGAGCCGGTGTCCACCGAGAGATCGCCTCTGGACTTGGTGACCTGCACATCGCCGGAGCCGACGTCGATGTCGAGGTCGCCCCGGGTGTTCGAGGTGGTGACCGGGGCCGACGCGGCGTCGATGGTGAGGTTGCCCTCCACATTGGTGACGGAGACCTTGCCCACTGCCAGGTAGACGGAGAGCTGCTTGCCCATGGGCACGGTGATCCGGAGATCGGCATGCGCGTCGAGCCCACTGCCGCCGCCGCTGATGGTGACCCGACGGCCCTCGTTCCGGTGCTCGTCGTCGTCGTGCCGGTCGGAGAAGGTGCCGTCCTCCCGGACCCGGAGCTGGGTGGAGGAGCCGCTGCCGAGCTTGTTGTAGATGATCCGGTCGGCGGGATAGACGAAGCGCAGGCTCGGGGTCCCGTCGATCTCGCTCTTCATCACCTTGAGCTTGGCCGCGTCGGCGCCGCCCCGGGTGGCCTGGGCCACGACATCGGGGCCGGGTCCGGCCTCGACCGTGACCTCGCCTGCCAGGTTGTATATGGCGACCTCGTGGCCGGAGACGGCGTAGCGCTCGGGTTGCTGGGCAGACAGCCCGCTGGAGGGGCAGGGCCGCCACGAAGAGTCCGGGAACGATCCAGGGCGAAAGGCGACGGGCATGGCCTGCATGGCAAGTGCTCCTAAAGGGGAAACTGCGCATTAGACGGGATTTAGTCCAGGAAGGTTGCAGGAATTCGTATCCCCCCGGCTGGCCGACCGCCCTCCCGGGCCATATAGTAGAATCTCCGGTCCATATAGCTGGCCTCGGCCGGCCCTTTTGAGTGACGTGCTTTCGCGGCTCTCCGCCGCTCTCATCCAATATGCGATCGAGCGCGAGCTCGGCCGCGGCGGGATGGCCACGGTCTACCTGGCCAGGGATCTGAAGCAGGCGCCTGGTGGCCCTGAAGGTGCTGCGGCCGGAGCTCACGGCTGCCTGGGGCCCGAGCGTTTCCTTCGCGAGATCGAGATCGCGGCTGGGTTCGTCCACCCCCACATCGTTCCGGTCCACGACTCGGGTGAGGCCGGGGCCTCCTCTACTACGTGATGCCGTATGTCCGGGGAATCGCTGCGGAGCCGGCTGGACCGGGAGGGCCAGCTGCCGGTCGAGGACGCGGTAGAGATCGCGTGCGAGGTGGCCAACGCACTGGCGTACGCCCACGCGCAGGGCATCATCCATCGCGACATCAAGCCGGAGAACATCCTCCTGGCCGGGGGCCACGCGATCGTGGCCGACTTCGGCATTGCCCGGGCGATCAGTGCCGCTATTAATGCCGAGGAGAGTCTACCGCGACCGGGCTCGTCCTGGGCACCCCACTGTACATGAGCCCGGAGCAGTCGGCGGGCCATCTCCGGCTCGATGGCCGGGCGGATATCTACAGCCTGGGCTGCGTCCTGTATGAGATGCTGGCGGGAGAGCCACCGTTCACGGGGCCCACGGCCCAAGCGGTGGCCGCCCAGCACGCTCAGGAGTCTCCGCCGCCGCTGCGGCTGAAGCGGCCGGGCGTGCCGTCGCAGGTGGAGCAGGTCGTGGTCAAGTCGCTGCACAAGCTGCCGGCGGACCGTTTTGCCAGCGCGGCTGAGCTCGAGGCCGCGCTGCCCCAGCCACCGGACCCCGCCTGAGGCCCAGATCCCGACGGTTGCAACGCCGGTCCGCCGGCGATCCCCCCACGTCTCCCGCGCGGGCTGGGCCTTGATCGGGGCGCTCACCCTGGCCGGCGCACTCACCGCGACGGCCTTCCACCGGCGGGGCGCGCCGACGCTGGATGCCTCACTCTACATGGTGATGCCTTTCCGGCATCGGGCACAGTCTGCGCCCCTGCTCCTCAACGGCGATCAGTGCGAGTCGTTGCTCCACGATGCACTCGGCCGCTGGCGCGGGGTCCAGATGGTGGATCCGTTATGGGTCGCGACGCCCGCTCCGGCGCGGGAGCACTCGAGCATCAAAGACGGCTGGCGATAGCTCGGGAACGGCGAGCCGGCAGGGTAGTCATGGGTGAGGTGTGGCAGTTCAAGGATACCATCCACGTGCGCGGACTCTTGTACGATGCGGCTGGCCAGCGGCTGGTCCGGGAGCAGTCGGTCGGGATCGCGCCGGATCTGAGCGACGCTCAAGCCCGCTTCGAGGAGCTGGCCGACTCGCTCCTGATCGGCGGCGGCGGTGGCGACGGGCATCCGCCCCGCGAGCGGCGGACGATTCTCGCTTCCCGCGTGGCGCGCGTTTCAGGACGGGTATCAGCCCTGCAGCGGTGGGATCTGGATTCGGCCAAGGCTAAGCTGAAGCAGGCGATCGCCATCGATCCGACATACGGCATGGCGCAGCTGTGGTTGGCGCAGGTTCTCGCCTGGGCGGGCGAGATGCCAAGTCGTGGAGGAGCTATGCTGCCGGCGCGCTGAGCTCGGGCGACAGCCTGGCACCTCGAGATCGCCAGGTCGCCGAAGGGATGCTCGCCTTGGCCGAGAGCCGGTTTCCCCAGGCGTGCGAGAAGTTCAGGGCGATCCTGCAGCAAGACTCGCTCGACTTTGCCGCCTGGTTCGGCCTGGGTGAGTGCCAGGGAAAGGATCCACTGGTACTTCGTGACACCGCGAGTCCGTCGGGGTGGCGGTTCCGGGGAAGCTATCAAGGCGCAGTGAATGCCTACCGTCGAGCGCTGGAGATCGTTCCTTCGGTGCACCTGGCGTTCAAGGGTGAAGCCTACGCCCGACTTCCCGACTTGCTGTACACCGAAACGAACCACATTCGCAGGGCTACGCGCTGGGCCCGGACACCGTGCGGTTTGGCGCGTTCCCCTCGATGGCCCGAGACACGCTGGAGTTCATACCCCGGCCAATCACGGAGGTGGTCGCGGCGGAGCCGGGCGCCATTCCGGCAACGATGACTGCGGCGGTGTGGCACAACCGCGAGGTCATGCGCGACATTGCGACGACCTGGGTGCGCGCCTTCCCCACATCGCGCCGACGCGCACGAGACGCTGGCACTGGTTCTCGAGACGCTGGGTGAGCTGACGATCGGCCGGTCGAAGGACTTCTCTGCGCTCGAGTGAGATCCGGCGAGCGCGGGCCACGGCGACTGAACCGGCCCAGGCGCTCCGGCTGGCAAACAGGGAAACCCGGTTTCTGCTCAAGTCGGAGCAGATGGCTGCGGCGCGCCGGCTGGCGGACTCGGTGCTTCGGGCCGAAACCACGCCGACCCTGGACGACGCTCGCCAGCTGCGCGGGCTGGCCGCCCTCACCGGACATGTTCATGCGGCGGCACGGCTCCAGCGGCGCGCCGCGCCGGAGTACATCTTCCTCACCCCGGCGTGGGAAGAGGTGGACGTGCCGCTTCAGTTGACCGACGCGGCCCTCGGACTGTTCGCCTACACCTCATTTGGTGCCCCGCTCGATAGCATCGCGGCACTGGAGCAGAGGGTCGAGCGCCTGATCCCCAGCTACGTCGAGCCAGGGGCTCGCGAGCGGACCCGGCAGGCTCTGCTCGACATGCCCGCGGTGCTCGCATTTCCCGAGCGGGGCGTCGCGTCCCGATGCATCGCTCAAAGGCCGGCGGAAACTACCGGCTGGTAATGCAGTGGAAGCTCGCTCGGTGATACGGCGGGGTTGCGGCACGATCTCGCGGAGCTCCGCGAAGACGTGCGAAAGGATCTTCGCCCCGGGGATGTGGCCTTTGACGGAACCTACCACGAGGCGTGGCTGCTCCTGGCAATCGGCGATACTGCGGAGGCCGCACCTTTTGGATTTGTCGTTGGACGCTCTCCCCACGCTCGGGCACCGATCTGCTGGACCAACTACCGCAGGTCGCGACGCTGGTGCGGGGGATGGCGCTGAGAGCCGAGCTGGCTGGGCAAGGCCGGGCGATAGCGCGGTGAGCCGGGCTGTCGAGCTCGGGACGTTCTCGCGCTGTGGTCCGACGCCGACCCCGGAGCTGCAGCCGACGCGTCGAGCAGAATGGCGGTCGCTGGCCTACAGTGAGCAACCTGTCTCGACCGACCGTGGGCTCCTTCTGAAGATCGGTGGATCGGGCATTCTGGCTCTGGCAGTACGGATCGGCTGTGGCAAGGACGGCGGAAGCACACGCAGTTGCCTGCGCCGACACGGCGTTCACTGACAGCCACGCGTTCACCACACTCAAGGATTGCGATACGGGTGTCGCCGCCGAGCATCTAAGGCGCAGCTGGACGAATAGCTGGAGTTCGATCATCGGGATGGTGCCGGTGATGTCCAGGACCTGCTGGTGAAGGCGACCAGCAGCGGCTGGTGGGAATTTGAAGCCAACAAGTACAGCAATCTGGCAGAGGGTGCAGGCCGGATCATTGCCAGAATCATCAACTACGACACCAAGAACCCGACGAGCCGGGGCCCACGAACGTGGGCGCGGCGGACGCGGTGCAGTAGGAAGGATAATCGCGCAGATGACAGTGGAAGAGGAGCGAGGCCCAAGTGGCTTTCATTCCGACCACACGACTACTGGTGGGTACCCGGCGCCTCGGGAACGTCTCCAGATACTCTCCGCGGTCAAGGCGGA
>CAWGVB010000040.1:0-7833 GCA_963825815.1 uncultured Gemmatimonadales bacterium
CCTCGAGCCCAACCTTCTTCAACAACGCGGCGAAGCGCGGATCCGATCTAACAGCGTGGCTGGCATTTTCCTGGGTAACATTCAGTAGCCACAGGAGACCGCTCCGTTGCTCTACGGCGCGGTCGTACATTCGAAAGGCCTCGTCCAGCTCACCCATCGCCCCTAGAACGTACGCCTGGTAAATCGGGGACACGTACTGACGGGTCGATAGCTCCCGCAGCTCCTGGACGATGGTCCCCGCTTCTGCCTGACGTGCCCAGCTGGCCATAGGCCACACCGGCGAGCTGGAGCAAAAGCGGCAGCCTGCCGACGACCTCCATGCCCTTGTGTACTTCGGTCAATGCGTCCTGGAAGCGGCCCATCCCCAGGAATACTCGTCCCAGCCAGGCGTAGGTCAACGGATGGTGCGGCTCCATCTGCTGCGTTGCTCGCAGCTGCTCCAGCGCCTTCTCGTACTCCCCTGCCCAGGCGTAACACCGGGCAACGGTCTGGTGAACCGGCAGGGACAGCGGGTCGAGCGCCTGAGCCCGGAGAATGCACGCGGTGCTCTCTTCATAGCGGCGGTTGCTCGCCAGAAAAACAGCATACCAAAGCTGCGCAATCGAGTTCTGGCCTGACTCCGTGGCGAGCTTCAACTCCGCCTCAGCTCGGGTCCGATCCCAGTCAAACAACATCGAAACCACCCCCAGCCAGAGATGGCGCCTCGGCGTTGGCCGGGTCGATCTCGACGGCTCTGAGTGCCGCTGCTTTCGCCTTCGGCATCGCCTGGCAGGGTGGCAGGTCACCGAACTCCTCGAATCCCCGCAGTGACAAGCAGGCGGCCAAGCCGCTCCGCGCCGGCCCGGAGAATGGGTCCAGCTCGATCGCCTGCTCGAAGTATTCGGTGGCTACCCGAAGACCGTCCGGCGTCCGCTTGTTGGCGAAATACCGCCCTCTCATGTACAGGGTATACGCCTCCAGGTTCTCCGTTACGGGCTTGACCAGCTGCCGCCGACGCGGAGCACCGGAAGCGGGAGCTCACGCACGATTGCCTGGGCCAGCTCTTCCTGTAAGGCAAAGACATCGTCCATGGTCCGTTCGTAGGTCTGGGACCACCGCTGATAACCATCTGACCCATCGACCAGCTGAGCGGTGAGGCGGATTCGGTTCCCCAGCCTTGCGTATGCTTCCCTCGACCAGGCTGTTCACCTTCAGCCGCTGGGCGATGGTTTGAGCATCGAGGTCCTTCCCCTTGAACGCGAAGCAGGAGGTTCGCGCCGCAACCCGCAGCCCCTTCACCTGGGTCAGCGCGTTGATGATCTCCTCCGCCATTCCGTCACTGAAGTACTCGTTCTCCCGCTCCGTGCTGAGATTGACGAAGGGGAGAACGGCAATGGCGTGGCGCTCGAGCTGCGCCGAGCCCGAGGCGGACGGAGATGTCCGAGTCCGCCGCTGAGCGTTCCCGGGGCTGGGTGATTTCACTCAGCCACCGCGGCGAGCTGCTGCGCG
The DNA here is from genome assembly GCA_963825815.1 of uncultured Gemmatimonadales bacterium. Classification (GTDB taxonomy): domain Bacteria; phylum Gemmatimonadota; class Gemmatimonadetes; order Gemmatimonadales; family GWC2-71-9; genus CAVVWJ01. Next base: position 1,489 of record CAWGVB010000040.1, read on the forward strand.
AACTCCCCCGCGGTAGCAAAACGATCCTTCGGCATGACGGGCGAGTGCGCAAGCCATCGTCTCTTCCAGCCGGGGCGGCGCCGAGACCCCGCGATCGCAGAGCCGGGGCGCCGTCTCGGTTAGCCGGCGAGCCAGAGTGCCCAGAGGGGTCTTTCCCGCAAACGGGGGCTCTCCGGTCAACAGCTCGAACAGCACGCACGCGAGCCCGTAGATGTCGCTCCGCCCGTCGATCTCGTTCCTCAGCGGCCTGCTCCGGACTCATGTACGCCGGCGTGCCCACCAGAAGGCCGGTTTGGGTGATCTGGGCATCGGCCGCCTCGCTGATCGCGCGGGCTATCCCGAAGTCGGCGACCACGGCATGGCCCTCGTCCAGCAGAATGTTCTCCGGTTTGATGTCGCGATGGACCACGTTGTGCCGGTGGGCGTAGTCCAGCGCCTCGGCGACTTCGCGGGCGATCTGGAGCGAAGCGGCCAACCCGAGCGGCGGCCTCCTGGGACAGGCGGTCACGCAACGACCCGCCTTCGATGAACGGCACCACGTAGTAGAGGGAGCCGCCGGCATCGCCCGAATCATAGAGCGGCAGGAGATGAGGATGATGCAGCTGCGCCGCCATCCGGATCTCCCGCAGGAACCGCTCCCGCCCCAGCACCTCCGCCAAACGGGTGTGGAGCACTTTCAGCGCCACATCGCGGTCATGCTTGAGGTCATGGGCGAGATAAACGACCGCCATGCCGCCGTGGCCGATCTCGCGCCGGATGGCATAGCGGCCGTGGAGGGTGGCCGTGAGCTGGTCCTGCAGATCTGGCAAAGTGGGTATCCGGAGGGCTCTCCGACTACGAATACCACCCTGGGAGGAGCCCAGCCAGATGCCGCTCTACATTCTACGCTTTCATTGCCGCCGCCATCACGCCGGGTACCCGGGTCCAGCTGGCGTTCTCCTCCAACGTCGTCATGCGCCGCATCAGGACATGGGCGCTTCGATGAGAGGGGAAATACGTCGGCTTCGGCATCGCGGTGATCGGATGCCGCAGCACCGCCTTCTCGATCCCCTCCAGCATCGGGGTGTTGTGCACCCAGCCTCGGCCGCTCTGAATGTCGGCAAGGGTCGAGCTGGGATGCGCGCCCCAGGGTGGCGTTCCGAAGGCAAACACATAACCAGACCAGGCGTTCACGTTGACCGAGCCGTAGCGCAGGTTGGTGATGGCCCGCTCCACCGCCGCGCCAAGTGTGGGGTCCTTGCTGGTCTTGGGATGAACCACCAGTCCGGCGGAGAGCGTTCCCCAGAGCCGCTCGTTGGCGAAGGTCACCGCCCGGTCCAGGAATTCGACCGGATCGGCGCTTCCGATCTCGGCCTCAAACAGGATGGGGCAGAACGATTCCGAGGCGAAAGCGGGTTCGTCGCGGTTGCTCGGATCGACATCGCGGACCAGGGTCCAGGGGAGCACGTCCTCCGACTCGGAGCCGAAGCGGCGGATCGTCGAGTGCCCCTTGGAGTAGGCCAGCCAGCGATCCCGTGCCCCGGGATAGTATGCCCGGCGGGCGGCGGCTTTGCTTAGGGCGTGCTCCACTCCAGCCAGGAACTTCTCCCGCTGGTCCCAGCCCTTCGGGAGGATAAGAACCTTGTTGGCGTTGCAGTCGAAGGAGGCATTGAACGTGAGCCCCGCGGCGACGTCTTCAGCCTGATAGGCCAGCTCCTTGTCGCTGTAGGGCCCCGGCACCACGATGACCGGCGATACGTTACCCAGCTCCGCGGTGACCGGCTTCTCCAGTACCGGTCTCCCTTCAGCCTTCCGACGCTCGCGATCGGGTCCTGCCGGTCCCCACACGATCTGATCGAAGGTCTTGTCCGAACCGGTGAGGTGCACTTCGTCGACGTCCCGATGGTTGGCCAGGTACGCCCCCTCCTGGGGGCCGCCGTAGACCACGGCGAGGAAGCCCTGCCGGATCGGGTCGGCGAAGGCCTCCTCTAGGAACGGGCCGAGATAGGCGTTGACCGGGTTCATCTTGAGGACGCACACCTTCCCCTCGTTGAACATCTTGGTGAGCAGGTCCTTGGTGGGAATCCCGCTGATGTTGCCGGCGCCAAGCACCAGCACTACTCGGCCCTCGTGATCGGGGGACTTGTAGAACCTGGCTCTACTGGCATTCATCTCCTCCTCGGTGATTCCGGACTGCAGGTGCACGTCTACCCGGACTCCCTGAAACAGCATCCCGTCTATGGTTCCCGCGGGGAAGACCTGCACCGCGATCCGCTGGTCGACCGTGCGGCCGACCTGCCCGATAGGAGTGTTGCCGATGTGCTTGAGGGCGAGCAGCGACTGGCGGATCAGCCGGAGCTGCCGCACGACGAACCAGGGTCCCAGGGTCCATTCCTCCCCCTCCAGCGGAGTGCCGAGAGGAATTCCCTTGGCGGCGCAGGCGGCCTCGACGCTGGCGCGGGCGATCCGGAGATAGCCGGCCTGCATCGAGCGAGCGAGCTGCGCCCGATCATCGAGCGACAACCTGGTGAACTTGCGGGCGTTCTCGCGGAGCCGAGCCACCGCGGCCTCGAGCTGCGACTGGCCGGTGGGGGCCGGAGTGGAAACGGGAGACGCGCGGGTCTGCCTGGGTGACGCTGCGGTCGAAGCGGTCATGGTTCATCCTCCTAGTAGGAGATCTCGCCCACCATGGTGAGCTCGTCTTGCGTCGCTATCGGCGTCTGAGAGAAATCGGCCTGCTCGGTACCCGACATCGTGGTGGTGCCGGTCGCTCCGGTGAACCTGCCCGTGCCGCCGGTGAAGGTGAGTGTACCGGTGATACCGAAGATCGCAACTGGAGTCGGCGGCTGAATCACGCTTGCGCTGCCGACATAGGTGCCGAAGAGCTGATCGCCGCTGGCCACCGTCTTGACGAACGTGCCATTGGTCAGGGCGCCGGTCGCCGGATCGAGACAGTGAGAGTTCACAATATCGTACTTGCCGGTGTGGGTCGCAGTACCCCCGCCCTGGTAGCTCTCGAGGAGAAGGGGTGACGGGCACTGGGCGGCGGCGGTGATCGTGCCGGTGGAGTGGTACGACTCCTTCCAGGGCCGGGACCCGGCCGAAGTTGCCATGGGGATGTCGGCCGATGAGCGCGCCAGATGGTGAAACTGGGGAGGACTGGTCGCAGCCGATGAGGAGGCTCAGAGCCACCAGGCTGCCGAGAGGGAATTGATGGGAGCGCATGAGCCGCCTCCTGATCCAAGGTTTGCTTGCCGGGTTGAGTACCGAGGGCTACAATAGCCGAACCCCATCAGAGCCCTGTCAGACAGATGTCAGAAGCCCCTGCTCTCGGTCTCAGGCTGAGGACCTTCGGCAGTCCCGCAGTGGTAGGACCGGACGGGTGCCGAGCGCGGGACAGCGGCTCAGCCTCAGTCGCTGGCCCTGCTCGCGCTGCTGGCTTCCGCCGGTGAGCGGGGTCTGAGCCGTGACAAGCTCGTCGCCTGGTTGTGGCCGGAGGCCGATGCGAAGAAAGCGCGCCACCGGCTGAGTCAGCTGTGCCACGCGCTTCGGCGCAGCCTGGGCGACGTCATCGTCTCTCCGGGAAATGCGGAGATCCGTCTGGACTCGAGCCGGATCGGGAGCGATGTGGCCGAGTTCAAGGCCGCGTGTCTGAGGGGAGAGTCGGAGCGGCGCGGTCGCCTGCTATGGCGGCCCCTTCCTGGACGGGTTCTTCCTGAGCGGGGCTCCCGAGTTCGAGCGCTGGGTCGAAGCCGAGCGGGTGGCCTGTGCCCGGGCATTCACCGAGGCGTTGGAGACCCTGGCGATCGAAGCCGAGGCGCGGGGAGACCGGGCCGAGGCGGCCCGGTGGTGGAGTAAGCTGGCGGAGCACGAGCCGCTCAGCTCCCGGGTGATCATCCGGCTGATGTCGGCGCTGGCCGCGCATGGAGACCGGGCCGGGGCCTTGGAGAGTGCCCGCCGATATGAGGAAGGTCTCAACCGGGAGCTGGAGGCCTCACCCAATCCCGCGGTGCTGGCCCTGGCGGACCGGCTTCGTCAGACGGCCACGGTATCGGGCTCCGCTCTGGTGAGCCCGCGAGGACGGATTTTCATCGCCATCCTCCCCTTCACCAAGCTCGGCTCGATGCCCGAGACCTACCTGGCGGAAGGGTTGGTCGAAGATCTCAGGACTGGATTGGCCGGACTGGAAGCGGTACGGGTAACGGCGGTTGGCTCGCTCGAGCGGCTGCCCCGTCCTGGGCCCAATGCCATTCTGGAAGGGATCATCCGGCAAGTCGGGAGTCGAGTACGACTGATCGTCCGGCTGCTGGACACCAGTGACGGCTCGTACCTGTGGTCCAATCGATACGACAGGGTGGTAGAAGATGTATTGACCACCCAGGATGACCTCACGCAAGCCATCGTGGCGGACCTGCAGGGTTTCTTTCGGCTGTAGGCGCTGTGACCGACGGAAACGAAATCACGGTGGTGATCGCGGTGGCAGGAGGCCAGTCGTCAATCCGACCCCTAGCTACGCCCGGTTGTCCCGAGAGCCATTCGCGTTGCGCAGGACAGGCTCCGCGAAGCGGCCGAAACTAAGGGTTGTTCTCATCGAAGTATCATGATTCGGGAGATGTGACCATCGTGGACCTCCCACACGAAAATTCCCGTATTCGTCTTTCCTCCGGGCAAGCCCGTCGCCGTTTCGCGCCACACGACAAAGTCGCCGTGAGTGATTCGGGCTTCCACCGTGGCATGAACCTGGGGGGCGGTGGCGAACAACTTCCCGAACCGTTCTCGTAGCGCGGCGCGCCCTTCGATGATCAAGGAATCGGGGAAGAGATAGGCGCGCACGTCTGGCGCGTGCGCTGCGACGAATGCCTCGAGATCGTGGTTGTTGTACGCCTCATACTGCCGCTGTACCACGCGCTCGGCTTCAGAGGAGGGATGCTCCTGGCGTGTTGCAGTGGATGGAGCTGGCCGACGCTCGGTAGGGCGGCAGGCGATTGCCAGCAGCGCCAATAGCAGGTTTCGTGGCATGACAGTCCACCGTTTGCTAAGGTGTTTGACGCCAGCAGATACCACTCCTCTCTTACGGAGCGATGCAGGGGCTTGTCAAGCTGTCGATTGCAAACTGGGTGCAGCGGAAGCATCTCTAATAGTCGGGCTGTTCCCCTTCGTCGCTGCCGCTCCTCTGGGCAGGCTCTGAGCGTAGCGAGGATCCACCTTGCTCCACCGAAGCATCGTCGCACTCGGTCTTTCCTTCTGCTTGGGAGCGTCACTCAGCCCGCTGTCTGACGCTCTTGCCCAGGGCCGCGCCGGCCCCGGCATGAGGATGCCGGTCGGCGGTTCACCCGGCCCTTCACTCGGTGGCTCCGGCCCTCCCCCGCGACTCGCCCTTCCTCCCAGTAACCCGGATCGCCCGGGAGACGGCCTACACCGGCCCTTCTTTCCGTATTGGCCATACTGGGCGGACGGCTACTACGGCTATGATGATTACTTCCCCGACTCGTCGGGCTACTCTTCCGCCGACTCCGCCGGCCACGGGCATTCCGACATGTATCCCGCTGAGACCCAGCACGTGCCGGTGCAGGCCCCACGCGAGGTCTATCCGGTGTACGACACCGTGACAGCGGTAGGGCCACTGGTGGTCTCCTCGACGCCGGTTTCGCGGACCATGGTGCGGCTCAGCTGGAAGGGCGGCGGCACCGGTGCAAAACAGGTGGCATTCTTCCTGGCCGATTCCGCCCGCAATGTGCTGGCTGCAGAGACCGTTCGTTTTCCGCCGTTTGTCGCCGTTCTCCGTCCGCCGGCCCAGACCGCCTACGCCGGGATGACCGTAGTATTGCCGGGTGGTGCGCTCGAGACTCAGTACGTCCCCTATCGCAGGCCGGCGCAATAGTTCATGTCAGCCAACCGATCGGTCCACTTACCGGCCTCCGGTTCGGCAATCCCTTCCTGCTCGCCTCGGCGCCACCGACCGAGTCGGAGAGCAACATCCTTCGCGCCTTCGAAGCCGGCTGGGGCGGTGTGGTGACGAAGACGATCGGGCTTCACCCGGTCGCCAACGTGGTCGGTGCCAAGGCCAAGTTCATGCGCCGTCTCCCGAAGACTCCGGCGTCTCGATGAAGAAGCGCCCCGGCGCGGCCCTGCACTCATCCTGGAACTGGGAGCTCATCTCGGACAAGCCACTCGATTGGTGGTCGCAGTATCGGACGCATCAAGCAGGCGTTTCCCGATCGCGTCCTCATCGCCTCGATCATGGCGGGCACCGGCAACGACAAGGAGCTGAGAACTGGCAACGCTCGCCAGCGAGTGCCAGGAGAAGGGCGCCGATCGGCTCGAACTCGACTTCTCCTGCCCGCACATGGACCGCCGACATGGGCT
>CAWGVB010000041.1:0-7352 GCA_963825815.1 uncultured Gemmatimonadales bacterium
AGGTGATGAGCGCACCGCGCCGCCGGTGTGCACTTCCCAACGCACGCCACCCTGGCCGGAGAAGAAAGCCGCATCGGAGTAGCCGGTGTGCTCCGGCGTGCCACGGAACATGACGGGGGGTGATGGGCGTGGGGAACCGAGCCAAAGGCGAGGTCGGTGGGGCCACCCGAGCCGGAGGCGAGGTGGGCGCCGCCAACGTGAGGAACGTGGGGAATGTGAGGAACGCTGAGGCGAGACCTCTCATGGTCGGTTCTCCTTTCCTAGCGAAGACGGGATCGCAAGGCGGCGGGTTTCGTGTGTGTCTCGCGGCAGAGGATTCTCGTCCCCGATGGAAACACCCACGACGCCGGCATGCTCTCACGCTTCCTCACAGCCCTATCACTGCTTGCCGCCTGCGCGGGAGGCAATCCTCCGGAAGGACCCGAGCCCGGAGGCTATAACGTGCTGTTCATCGGCAACAGCCTCACGGCCACCAATGATCTTCCCGGAACGGTGGCGCAGCTCGCCGCATCGGTGAATGACACCATTCTTACCGAAGCTGTCACCCGGCCCAATTTCGCGGTGATCGATCACGTGAACGGCGGGAGCGACGCGGTCGACGTGGTGCGCCAAGGCGCCTGGGACTTCGTGGTGCTGCAGCAAGGGCCCACCAGTCAGCAGATAGGTCGTGATACGCTGATTCTGGCCGCCAAGCTGCTCGACCCTGACGTGCGCGCCGGCGGAGGGCGTACGGCACAGTTGATGGCCTGGCCCGCGGCCCCGGACCGGGCGGTGTTCGACGGCGTCCTGCAATCCTGTCTGGACACGGCTCGCGCCGTGGACGGGCGCTGTTTCCCGGCGGGGGAAGCCTGGCGGGCCGCCTGGGTCGAGGATCCGGCGCTACCGCTCTACGGTCCCGATGGTTTTCACCCGTCGCCGCTGGGAACGTACCTCGCTGCGCTGGTGGTATACGAAGGAATTACCGGGCACGACGCACGGCGCCTTCCGGAGCAGGCCGTGGTGCAGGGTCAGACCCTGCCGGTGTCTGGCGGTACCGTCATCATGCTGCAACGCGTCGCTCACGAGACGGTTGCCAGAATCAACGCTCAGCTGAGTCAATGACCGGCAGATTGCTCTCGATTGCCGCGCGATTCTTTTCTTCCCAGGGAGGCAGCTTGAGCTCCTGCCCCAACGCCGCGAGCGGCTCGTCCACGGTGAATCCGGGAGCCATCGTAGCTGCCTCGTACAGGACCCCTCCGGGCTCGCGGAAGTAGATCGAGCGGAAATACTGCCGGTCCAGCACATCGGTAACAGAAATTCCTCGAGCGATCAGCTCCTGCCGGAGCTGCCTCTGTTCGTCTTCACCGGCAATGGCCAGGGCAACGTGGTGCACCGTGCCCAGCCCGTTGCGTGCTGGTGGAGCGTCACCGCCATAACTCAGCTCCAGGGCATGACCCGGCAGATCGCCATTCACCGCCATCCGCAGCAGACCCTCCGCTTCATCTACTACCTCGAAGCCCAGCAACTCCCGGGCAAAGCTCACGCTCGGTCCCGGAGCCATTACCGTAAGCGTCACACTATGAGGCCACGAATGGCCATGTCCGCGGAAAGCCCGCTCCCGGTCCACGGTGTTCGGGAATCGTCCCTGGTCTCGGTCAGGCGCACCTGAAGTCCGGAAGGGTCGGTGGCGACAATCGCGTTTCCCCCGCTGCCGGCGTCCTCCTGGACCGATACGCCGTTGTCTTGCAACCGAAGTGTCCAACGGGAAAGCGATCCTACCGGTACCGAAAAGGAGGTGGTGGTGATCTGGCCGGCGCCGTGCCGGCCGGGCGCAACGCCCCAGCCGCCGTAGGGAAAGGTGGTCCATATGGTTCCCGGTGCGCCCCGCTCGTCTCCATAGTAGAAGTGGTAGACGTTGTGATTGTCGAAGTTCACCGTCTTCTTCACCAGCCGAAGACCGAGAGCACCGCGGTAGAAATCGAGGTCAGGCTGGGCCTCATTTACCGTGGCGGTCACATGGTGCAGCCCCAGAATCGATCGTTGCACAGGAATTTGCTTAGTCCGTCCGGGTGAACACGATCTCGACCGCGATGTTACCCGGCAAGGACTGGTTGCCCCGAAGCTGATTGGGCTCGGCGGTGAGCGTAAGGCCGTTGAACAAGAGGTCCTGATCCAGGCTCAGGGTGACGGTGGTGCCGCTCAGGCTCCATCCTCCGGTCACATCGGTGTCGAGGTCGCTACCATCTACCTGGCCGTGGGGAGCGAAGAGGTGCCCCGTGGCGGTGCCTTCGGCCGCCAGAATGAGCTCCGCCGTAACGCCTAGAGCGAGATGATCGAGGGTGATCCCGTTCTGCGTCTCCTTGAGCGTCGTGAGTTGATAGGTTCCCGCCACAGTTTCGGGCGTTGGGTTGAAGCTGTCGTCCCCTCCGCACGAGGCCAGGAGCATCCCAGCCACAACCCAGCTCTTTCGTAGCATTGTACCCCCTTTGTAACGAACCCCCCGAGTGCCACTCGGTGCAGCGGCTGGGATGCCATCTGATTGAGGCGGTGCCGCCGTCACTTCCGAGGCCGGCCACGCCGAATGACCGATTCTGAGTGTCCCAAATCTCGTCGCGACCAACTTTCTAACACTTGAGCGGCCCTCTGGCACGGGCCATACTGCCGACACGTCTTCGAGAGGAGCGCCATGTTCCCCGCTATGTGTCGTGGCAGGGCGCTGAAATCGTATGGACTTGCGGCAGTGACCCTACTGTCCGCGTGCGCCTCTACAGGTCCCGGAACGCCTGCATCGTTCGCCACGCCCGGGCTTATGCCCGCGCGGGTGCCGGCCACTGTGCCGCAGGCGAGCGCTTCTAAGCCGAGCGCTCCCAGGACGAGCGTCCGGGACGCTCCGAGAGGCACGAGCGCTCGCAAGACGAGCACTCCCAAGTCTCGCGTGGCTGCGCCGGTTCGCCCGCTCACGGCGAGGGACAGCGCAGCCATGGAGTCGGCGGTGACCAGGCGACTGGCGCACCGGCCCCTGGCCACGGCGCTCGCGCGCCGCACCCGTAACGCCGAGCTGGCGGACCGGGTGGCCTGGCCGTGGTGTATGAAGCCGGCCGGGCCCACATCAGCCCCAGCGTGCTTGCGGCCGTGCTCCTGATCGAGAACGCGCCGTTCGATACCAGCGCGGTCAGCAGCGAGGGCGCCATCGGCCTGATGCAGGTGATGCCGATGCACGTCGGAAACTATCGCTGTCTCTCGGGCGACCTCCTGAATGTGGAGGCCAACATCTGTCACGGAGCTCGGCTGCTGCAGATGCACTTGCGGCGGAGCAAGTCGCTCGAGACCGCCCTTCGGCGATATAACGGATGCGTCAGCGGCCGCAACACCCCCCGCTGCCAGCGCTATCCTGGGCGGGTGATGCGCACGGCGTCGCGGCTCCGGCGGGAAATCCTGATTGCTGGGGCCAAGCTGTCCGACCAGTCCGGCGAGGACCCGGAGGATGTGGCCGCTCGCCTGGATGCGCTGCCGCCGGATCTCCCGGCCGACACCGCGACCGTGGCATCGAACGAGCCGGCCCGCTGCGACTCGTTCCTGGGCTGTCTCCGGGACCGCTGGAGCCGGACCCGCTAGCCTACCCGCCATCCCAGCGCCGCTCGAACCAGTCCGGTAACGCCGCTCCAGCTACGCGCGGAGCTGATGCTGCTCCAACTCCTGCCGGAGCTCCGCGGTCAACGCGTCTACCGCGGCGGGCCGCCCGTGGAATGCTGCCGGCGTGCTCTGAAACAGTTCCACTCTCCAGCGGTTGTCCTCGAATGCGGCGACCAGCGTGTGGATCGTATTGACCGCAGGGTTCAGATCTGACTTGCCCGGCGGCACCATCCCGGCAACGGCTCGCAGGAGCACCACGCCGGGAGACAGCAGACGAACTCCGCGGACCTTCCCGATGTAGGCGGCAGTGGGGTGGCTGCCAAACACCTGGCTCAGGTGTTCCTCGATGTTCTCCTGCCCGTCGACCGGACTTCCGTCGAAACCCACCATGTTGCCGCTCCGGCTGAAGCACCGGGCGAACTCACCCGCGTTTCGCTCGTTCCAGCAGCGCAGAACCTCCTCGTACAGCTCGCGAGCGGCGCGCTCGGCTGCGGGGGCGTGAGTAAGCGGCTGATCCGGCATGGTCCCCCCACGGGCAGTCAGGGTTGAACAGTCAGCTCTATCCGAGAATCAAGTTTGGGCGTGTGCCAGATGCGATGCGTCTGGGCGCGGAAGTCGCCCGGTTTGGCCTTGAAGATGTTGGGCACCCAGGTCTGCGGGTTCCGGTCGTAAAGCGGAAACCAGCTGCTCTGGATCTGAACCATGATCCGGTGTCCCCGCTGGAAGGTGTAGCTCTGCTGATGCAGATCCACGGTGAACTTCAGCGGCGTGTTTGGAGCCAACGGCTCAGGGGCGCTGAAGCTCCGGCGATAGCGGCCGCGCATGATCTCGTGGGCGACCATAAGCTCGTATCCGCCCCAGGACCAGTTGTCCGGAACGCTGTCGGGAAGGACATCGATCAGCTTCACCACCCAATCGGCGTCGTGCCCGGTGGTCGAGGCCACAATGCTGGCTTTGATGTTTCCGGCGACCGACAGGTCTTCCTCGAGGGGGGCAGATACCCACTTCACGACATCAGGCCGGCCGTCTACAAAACGCTGGTCCTCCGTTTCCCAGAACTTCCAGCGGCTGCCCCGCGCGTCGTAGGTGCGCTCCACCGGCCGGGAGCGATAGGGCACCGGGTGAGCCGGATCCGAAACGTACTGATCGTATGATGCCTCTCCGGCTCGAGGCGGATCGAAGGTGAGGGCGCCACCTCCATGGAGATACAGATTTCGGGGCGCGCCTGCCTTGGGTGGCCAGCTGTCGTATGAGCGCCAGCGGCGAGCTCCGGCGTCGTAGAGCATGGCCTCGGGCTGTTCCCGGGCCTTTCCGTCCTTCAAGTAATGCGCGAACCAAGGCGCCTCAACATCGCGGAGATACGCTTCATAGGTGCCAGGGTCGACAATTCGCATGAGGTTGGCCGGGCGGCGCCATCCCCCGTGATTCCAGGGGCCCATCACCAGAAAGTTCTGCCTGCCACTATCTCCCCGCTCGAGCGCGGCATAGGTCGCGAACGGCCCGTAGCGGTCTTCCTGATCCCACCAGCCGCCTACCGTCAGCGTGGGGACCTGCGGAGCCTTGAGGATCCGCTGCACCGCCCGCTGCTGCCAGAAACGGTCGTAGGCCGGATGGGCCACGAAGGCCTGCCAGGTGGGAACCTTTCCATGGAAGTACATCCGGTCCACGTTGGCGAGCGAGCCCAGACGGGCGTACCAGTCGTAGGTGTCCCAAGAGGCAATGCCCAAGTCGCCGGAGAGCGGAGAATCGGTGCTCAGCTCCATCGAGCCGGCGTACTCGAAGCCGTAGGAGAGCCGGAACGCACCTTGATGGAAGAAGTCGTCTCCCATCCAGGTGTCGGTCATCGGCGCCTGAGGCGAGATGGCCTTCACCGCCCGATGGGGATTGATCCCGGCCATTGTCGCCAGAAAACCGGGATAGGAGACGCCGAGGACTCCGACGCGCCCGTTGTTTCCCGGAACATTGGCCAGGAGCCACTCGACCGTGTCGTAGGTGTCGGTGCTCTCGTCCACTCCCTTGGGATCGCCCGGATCATGCAACGGGCGATTCATGATGAACTGTCCCTCGCTCTTGTACCTGCCGCGGATATCCTGGGACACGAAGATGTAGCCGTCGGCGGCAAAGAACCGATAGCTCTCGGGAACTACGGTGTCACCCTCGATGCCGTAGGGCGTGCGGGTGAGCAGAAACGGGAGTGGTGCGTGAGGCCCCTCCGGCTGGCACACACTGGTGTTGAGATGAATACCGTCTCGTACGGGAACCGGCACGAAACGGCAGCGGTACGCCGGCGGAGCATTCTGGCCGCTCGCCGCTGGGGGAATTATCAGCAGGGCGAGCGACGCCACGATGTGAATCGTCGTCACGATCAGAACGGCATGCGGTATTCGGGAGGAGTCACTCCGTTCAGCCGGAGATAGGGCACGACCTGGCCCAGGGTCCAGACCGCGTGCTCGTACGAAAGCATGGCCAGCCGGCTCGCCGGCTGAGGCGGCTGGCCGTAGATCGCGACCTGCTTGCTCAGCTGCGCGGGCTTGGCCTCCTGCAGCGCTTTCAGCAGGTAGTCATAGGTTGCAGCGGCGTATTTCCGGAGTGCGGCCTTGTCGTGCAGATAGGCCGAGCTGTCGCCCAGAGCGGGCGCAGCCTTCTGGCCTCGCAGGGCAATCGCCGCGACCTCCAGGTTTGTGGTCACGATATGATCGAACTGCTCGGCGAAGCTGCGAACGCCCGGAGTGGGCCTGAAGCCGGTGGCGGAATCGGGCATGGCATCGATGTAGGCCAGCACCGTGGTCCGGTTGCGCTGCCAGTCGGCGAGCTGATCGGCGGAGATGGAGGACTGGGCCTGTAGCAGCCGAGCGGCGAGGGCTAAAGCCGTCAGAATGAACAGTGGGCGCACAATTGATCCTGGTGTAGTTGGGTTGGATTAATCTGGTGTGAGCATGATCAGACCCTCCGATCGGATACCCGCCGCTCCACTGGAAGCTCGGGGCCCATTCGGCGGCGCACCACTCCGCCAATGAGCGCGCCAACCCGGCGGCCACGAAGGTGTAGCCGGCCAGCATGACGACTCCCACCAGCCATAGCTCGCTGTTCTCCGGACTGGCGACAACCCGCCAGAGCAGAACGGCGAGTTGGCCGAGGAACATGCCGGCAGCGATGGTTCCCGTCCGGCCCGGAGCCAGAAATCCCAGGAGGAGTCCGCCCCCGAACAGGGCCAGAGGATACGCCGGACCGTTCCCGTCCCAAGGCACCGATTGGTGGAGAAAGCCGGCCGGAATCAGCGAGAGCGCAAGACCGATGATGAGACTCAGAGCCAGAAGGCTCGGCGCGAGAGGCGAGGCACTCCAACCTCCAGAGTTAGGAGTTCATTAAACCAGAACTGGCCAGTCACCGCGCGTACTGGTCCGCGCCGAGGAAATGGAACGAGACATAGGGCTCATCGCCCACCACCCAACTGTCGTGCCGAACCGGCGGAACGTAGAAGAGGTCCCCGGGATGCAGCTCGACCACACGGTCGTCGAAGGCACGGTGGCCACCCCGGACACCACCAGGCCCAGGTGTTCCACCCGGCAGCGAGTCGAGCCGGTGGCGGCCCCACATGCTCCGACCATTTCCATCCCGGCTGATAGGTTGCCCTCCCAATGCTCATCCCGTTCATCCGCACGATCTCGAACCGGCCCTTCGTCATGTCGCGGACCTCGTTGGCTGTTCAAACAGGCGGAGTATAACGTCGAGCGTGGGGT
>CAWGVB010000042.1:0-8446 GCA_963825815.1 uncultured Gemmatimonadales bacterium
GGTCCAGGCGCGGGAGGTGCTCCGGAACCTGCAGCGGACCCTCGAGAACTACCACATGATCGACGACGAGTTTCAGCTGCCGGTGCTCGGCGGCCCGGTACCTGGCCGATTCGCTGGTACCGGCCGACCGGAAACGCGCCTTTCTGCAGGAGAAGTCGGAGGCCGGAGAGTCCCGGCTGCAGCTGCTGCTCCGCGAGCTCAACCTGGTCTCCTCCCTGAGCCTTCCCTACGTCGAGCATCCCACCGCGCGGAACCTGGTGAGCTTCCCCAAGCGGGACTCGACCCACTGGCGCTCGGCCAGCTGGCGCGACAGCGACGCGGGCTACGCCGGCGGCCGATTCGCGATGGACATCAATGCCATCTGGGTGCCCCAGGCGCTGGAGGCGATCGGCATCATTCTTCACTCGCTGCAGGAGCTTGGCTTGGACCAGGAGTTCCGTGCGTCAGGGGACAGCGCCCCTGCCCTGCAGCGATACCGCAGCGATTCGACCTTCCTCCGCCGGGCGATCGATACCTGGAAGGGCGCCCGCAAGCATTTTACGGTCAAGCTCTCGCCCGGGCAGATCCGCAACGCGATCAAGGCCAAGCTGCGCTCGCTGCCGTCCGCTGAGCGGGCCTACTGGAACGGAGTTCTCACCGCCCAGAAGGAGCCGGGCGATTCGCTCATCTTCCTGGCTCTCTCGCTGGATCCATCGGGCAAACCTATTGGCGTGGTCAACACCGACCCGGCTACGGAGCTGTTCCTCGATCCCCATCTCGCCCCTGATCTCGTGTCCCAGGAAATCCAGCCTGTGCTCCGGCCGTATCCTGTCGGGCTTTTCGTACCGGGGCTGGGTCCGCTGGTGGCCAACGATGCCTACGCCTCACCCGCCATCTGGGATCGCTTTCAGAAGGATCAGTACCACAGCCCCCGCGTCGTCTGGGGTCGCGAGGTCAATCTTCTCTTCCTCGGCCTGGCCTACCAGCTGGAGCGAACCGGGGATCCCAAGCTGCGCGACGCACTGCAGCGCATTCTATCGGCGGTGAATGCGTCGGCGATGCAGCACAACGAACTCTGGAGCTACCAGATCAAAGGCGGGAAACTGCGGCCGGTGCGTTATGGTACCAGCTCAGACGTGCAGCTGTGGAATACCACGAACCTGGTGGTTCAGTACACACTCTCAAATCTGCATTGATGACCGTATGAGAAGAATCCTTGGTGTCCTTTGTGCCTCTGTGGTGATTGGTAGCTGCTCGCCGGCCCGTGACACTCACCCCGACCAGGCCAATGCCGTGAACCAGCTGACACCGGAGGAGCGGGCCGCCGGATGGCAGCTCCTCTTCGACGGCCGAACGATGGAGCACTGGCGCGGATACCGGCAAACCGCGCTGCCCAAGGGCTGGCAGGTCGTCGAGGGCGCCATCACCCGAGTCGACAGTGCGGGCGATATCGTCTCCACCGACGAATACCGTGACTTCGAATTGAGCCTGGAATGGAAGGTGGCCGAGGGAGGCAACAGCGGAATCTTCTGGCGGGTGAGTGAAGACCAGAAGTACCCCTGGGAGAGTGGCCCCGAGATGCAGGTGCTGGACGACGCCCGACATCCCGATGGGCGTTCCCCGCTTACCTCGGCCGGAGCGCTGTACGGTCTCTACCCATCACGCCGCGGAGTAGTACACGCCGCGGGCCAATGGAATGCGGTCCGCATTCTGGTACGGGGCAACCACGTGGAGTACTGGCTCAACGGAGTGAAGTTGGTCGAAGCCGAGGTCGGAAGCAAAGACTGGAACGCGCGACTCGCGCAGAGCAAGTTTGCCACGATGCCTCGCTACGGCCGGAATCCAGCCGGTCATATCGGCCTGCAGGACCACGGCGACCAGGTAGCATTCCGCAATATCAAGATTCGGGTACTCCAGCAGGATCGTCCGGCCGGCTAGGGACTGCCGATCAGGCCAATCCCCAGACGCCTGTGGGCCATCTCACTCAGGAGCCATCCTCATAGCGCACCCCCAGCTTTCTGAGCGCCGCCTCAGGACAGCCCCTCCATTCCGGTACGAACGCGTTCCCCTGGTACTGCAGATCCTTGACTCCCATCTC
The DNA here is from genome assembly GCA_963825815.1 of uncultured Gemmatimonadales bacterium. GTDB lineage: Bacteria > Gemmatimonadota > Gemmatimonadetes > Gemmatimonadales > GWC2-71-9 > CAVVWJ01. The sequence goes on from CAWGVB010000042.1 coordinate 2,078, forward strand.
GCTGGACCAGAATCCTGAGGCCGTGAGATCCCGGAAACTGTTGAAGAAGATGACCCCGGGCTGCATCTCCGGCTTGGCCCGGCCCGGCCAGGCGATCTCGTCGAGCAATGTGGCTCGTTGTGTGTCGCTCGCTTCCACGAAGCTCCGGCCGGAGCGCTGATCACTCTCGCGGTCCAGCCACGCCAGCCCGTCCCGCATTGCGCTGCGGCCCTCCGGCTTCGTGTCCCTATCGGCCATCATGAAGTCCATAAACTCGGGAACTTTGGCGTCCGTCGCACTGCCGGACCGATCGTCCCGTGGAATGATCAGGTCTACCAGCACCCGCACCGTTTCGTATTCGTGGGGGGTGAAGAAGGCAGGCTGGAACCCGGCCGAGCCCCCCAGCCGCCGTGCCGAGCGCGCGGCGCGGTCACATCCTGCCAGGCTGAAACCAAAGGATAGGGCTAATGGCGCTGTGGCCAGGAGTTTCACCGTTTCCCTCCGGCTGAGCTCTCTCCTCATACCGCACGCTGCCTTCGCTGCTGGGCGATGTAGTCGCTGGTACGCCAAGCCAGGGCCAGGATGGTCCAGGTGGGATTCTTGTCGGCCTGGCCCACGAACGGTCCGCCGTCCACCACAAACAGATTCTTCACGTCATGCGCCTGAGCGTAGCGGTTGAGCACCGATGACCGGCGGTCGTTGCCCATGCGGGTACCGCCCACTTCATGAATGATCCGGCCTCCAGCCTGCAGCCCAAAATCCGCAGTGGAGTCTGGCATCGGATCGAGCGCCTGACCTCCCATCTCGGCTATGATGGCACGCAGAGTCTGCTGGGCATGCCGAGTTTGCCGGATTTCATGCTCGCTCCACTTCCAATGAAACCGAAGCACCGGAATGCCCCAACGATCGACTTTGGTCGGGTCTATTTCGCAGTAGGAGTGTCGATTCGGTATCATCTCGCCCCGCATGGCCAACCCGATCGTCGCGCCGTAGTAGCGGCGATAGTCGCGCTTGAGCTGCAGACCGTACCCTCCGCCGGGCGGGTACTTGTGGATGTCTCCCATGAAGCCATAGCCCGGCTGGCCGCGACCGCCCCAGACCTCGATGTGATACCCACGAGGGAAGTCCAGCTTTCGATTGTCCAGCCACCATGGCATGTAGAGGTGGAGGCTTCCGACCCCATCCTCATTGTGGGGCACCTGATCCATCAGCCGGGGAATCAGTCCACCCACGTCGGTGCCCGTGGTGTCCGTCAGATCTCGTCCCACCATCCCGCTGGCGTTGGCGAGTCCGTCGGGAAACCGGGAGGATTTGGAATTGAGCAGCAGGCGCGCCGACTCACAGGCACTGGCCGCGAGCACGATGATTCTGGCGCGGACGTGCCGGTCCTGCCCGGTAGCCTTCTCGATGTAAGAGACTCCGGTGGCAAGTCCACCGTTGCTCACCGTCACCTCGCGGGCCATCGCCCCCGTGACGAGGGTCAACCGCCCGGTAGCCAACGCGGGGCTGATGAGCACACCAGAGGAAGAGAAGTTGGAGTTGGTGCGGCAGCCGCGGTTACACTGGCCGCAGTAATGGCACGCCGGACGGCCGTTGTGGGGCCGGGTGACTACCGAGACCCGCGCAGGTATGCAGGTGATCGCAAGCCGATCGCAGGCTTGCTTCACCAGCAGCTCGAAGCAACGCGGCCTGGGTGGCGGGAGGAAAATGCCGTCCGGGTGGTTCCTCAGTCCTTCGATACTTCCGAACACCCCCACCAGCCGGTCGACCTGGTCATAGTATGGCCGGATATCGTCGTAACCAATCGGCCAGTCGTCTCCCAAGCCATCCAGCGAGCGCGCGCGGAAGTCATCGGGCCCGAAGCGGAGTGAAATCCGTCCCCAGTGATTAGTACGGCCGCCCAGCATCCGGGCCCGCCACCAGCTGAAGCGATCGCCGTCAGCAACCGTGTACGGCTCTCCCGCGATCTCCCAGCCGCCGATGCAGGCGTCGAACTCGCCGAAAGGGCGCTCGCTGGTTGGTGCGCCTCGCCTCGGCGAGTTATAGGGCCAGGAGAGCATCGCCGAGTCCGTCCGGTTGTCCCAGGAGCCGCCGGCTTCGAGCAGTACCACCTTCGCCCCGGCCTGGGTGAGCACATAGGCGGCCATCCCGCCGCCCGCTCCGGAGCCTACGATACACACATCGTAGTCGGTCTTCACCGCTCAGGCTCGCCTTCCCTGCTCGTCGAACCAGTGCAACTTCTCCCGGTCAAACCGGATTCCCACCATTCGCTCAGGCTCGACCGCGATTTCAGGCGGTGCCACTATCCGAATTGCCGGCCCCTGGTTGTTGCCCCGCAGGCAGAGATAGACCAGCTGCTCGTTGCCCCGTGACTCGACCAGCTCGACGTAGGCGTTCTCGTCTCCCGCACCAGCTGCCACGATGGTAATGTCGTGCGGCCGGATGCCGAGGGTCACTCCTCGGGGCGGTATCGCAGAGGGAGCCTCCTCTCGCGGCAGGAAGTTCATCGCGGGCGAGCCGACAAACCCGGCGACGAACTGATTCGCCGGCCTCAGATACAGCTCCATCGGCGGCGCAACCTGCTGCAAGAAGCCGTCGCGCATTACCGCGACCCTGCTTCCCAGAGTCATCGCTTCTTCCTGGTCGTGCGTCACGTAGACAACGGTGGCCTTCAGACGCCGGTGCAGGCGCGCCAGCTCGGCCCGCGTTTCTACTCTGAGCTTGGCGTCGAGATTGGAGAGCGGCTCGTCGAACAGAAATACCTTGGGCTCCCGCACGATCGCCCGGCCTAGCGCGACTCGCTGGCGCTGGCCGCCGGAGAGCTGAGCCGGCTTCCGGTCCAGTACCGTTTCCAGCGACAAGACGCGACCCGCCTGCTCCACCCGCTTCTCGATCTCTTCCCGCCCGGCCCCGCGCATCCTGAGCCCGAACCCGAGATTCTCCCGCACCGTCATGTGGGGATACAGCGCGTACGTCTGAAACACCATGGCGATGTCGCGCTCCTGCGGCGGGAGCACGGTCACATCCCGATCGCCGATCAGAATGCGGCCTCCGGTGGGCGTCTCCAGCCCGGCAATCATTCGGAGCGCGGTACTCTTGCCGCAGCCGGACGGGCCCACCAGCACCATGAACTCGCCGTCGTTGATCTGGAGATCGAGTCCCTGAGCCGCGACATGCCCGTTGGGATAGGTCTTCTTCACGCCTTCGAGTTGAACCGATGCCATGGCTACCCTTTCACCGCGCCGGCCGTGAGTCCCTGCACGATCCGCCGCTGGAACGCCAGCACCAGCAGGGTGACTGGCGCCGTCGCGACCACGGCCGCTGCCAGGATCTGCCCCCAGGGCACCTGATACATCCCCCGGAACAGCGCGATGGCGACCGGCACCGTCTGGCGCTCCGGGCCGAGCGTGAACGAAAGCGCGAAGAGAAACTCGTTCCAGCTGTACACAAAGGTGAGTATCGCGGTGGTGGCCAATCCCGGCAGCGCCAGCGGAACGATCACCTCGGCAAAGGCGCGGAGCCGGCTTGCCCCGTCCACCATCGCGGCTTCCTCCAGCTCGGCCGGCAGCTGGCGGAAGAAGCCCACCAGGAGCCAGACCGTGAGCGGCATGGCAAAGGTGAAGTATGGGAGGATCAGGCCGGGATAGGTGTTGATCAGTCTGAGGGAACGCAGCAGCATGTACAGCGGCGACACCACCGAGATCTGAGGGAACATTCCGACCGCCAGAATGAACCCGAGCAGCGCCAGCTTGCCCCGGAACTGAAGCCGGGCCAGCGCGTAGGCGCAGAGCGATCCCACCCCGACACAAAACGCTGTTGTCGAGCCGGCCACGATCAGCGAGTTCCGGATCGGGACCCAGAAGTTCCGCTGAGTGAACAACGCCCGGTAATGATCCAGCACCAGATGCCCCGGGAGGAGGGAAGGTCCTTGAAACAGCCTGGCCTCGGGGGTGAACGACGCCAGGATGGCCCAGTAGAAGGGAAAGGCGCTCGCCACCACCAGGAGCGTCAGCGCCAGCACTGGCCACCACTTCTTCTGGTTCACCGGCGCGCTCCGGTGAGGTCCGCGCCGAGAAACCGGACGTACACCATGGCCAGCGCGAAAGTCACCAGGAACACGATGACCGACAGCGCCGAGCCATAGCCGAACTGCAGGTTCTGCAACAGCGCGTTGAAGGTGTAGAGCGCGATGGGCTCGGTGGACGTGCCCGGTCCGCCACCGGTCAACGCATAGACCAGGTCGAACACCCGGAAGGCGTCGAGGGTACGGAAGATCAGGGCGACGAGAATCGCCGGTTTGAGCAGAGGAAGTGTCACGTAGCGAAACTGGCGCCAGGCACTGGCACCGTCGATCCGGGCGGCCTCGTACAGCGAGCTGTCGATGTTCTGCAATCCGGCCAGCAGCAGCAGAGCCACGAATGGAGTGGTCTTCCAGACGTCGGCCAGAATGATCGGCACCCAGGCGGTGGCGGCCTGGATGAACCAGACGATTGGTTCGCGGATAAAGCCCACGCTGACCAGTCCGGCGTTTACGATTCCGGTCTGGCCCTCGAACATGAACCGCCAGAGCAGAGCCGAAACGACGGTCGGGATCGCCCAGGGCACCAGCACTGCCGCCCGGACCAGGCCCCGCCCCTTGAATGCGCGGTTGAGCGCCAGCGCCAGCCAGAGCCCGATCACCAGCTCGAGACTGACGCTGGTGACCGCAAAGAAGAGCGTATGCCCCAGCGCGCCGATGAATCGCGGGTCGCGCACCGCGTCCAGGTAGTTGGTCGGACCAATGAATGGCCGCCCCAGCCAGGGCATCCGGAGATCGTGCAGATGCAGCGATTCCCAGAAGGTCCAGACCAGCGGAAAGAGCGCGATCAGGAGGATGGTCAGCAGCGCCGGCAGAACCAGCCCCCAGGCCAGCCGCGCCTCTTGCGCTTCCACGCCGCGGACCGGATCAGCGTTGGGCAGTGGCTACTCCGGTGCCAAGGCCGACCTTGTTGAGCAAGCGCTGCATGTCCGTTTGGGCCCGCGCCAGCGCGTCCTCCGGAGTGGTCTGCCGGGTGAGCGCGCGGTGCAGGTTGATCTGGAGAATCTCGGAGAGCTGGTTGTACACCGGCGTGACCGGCCGGGGGACAGCGTATTCGATAACCCGCCGCACCGCGTCGGTCGGAAGACCCAGCTCGGCATTCAATCCCTCTCCCTCATAGAGCGCGACCCGCGAGGGAAACTTCCCCGACCACTCTGGCCCGCTCCCGCATCTGCTCGGGCTGGGTGAGATAGTTGATTACCGCCCAGGCTGCTTCGGGGCTTTCGGTGTGGCGATTGATGGCCAGCTGAGCGCCGCCCAGCGCAGCGGTCGGACGTCCGCCAGGCCCGGCCGGCATCGCGGCCACGCTGAACTTCCCCGTCACCCGCGACTGCGTGCTGTCGCGCATGAGACCCACCGCGTAGGGCCAGTTCCGCATGAAGGCCGATTCGCCGTTCTGGAATGCGAACCGGCTCTCCTCCTCGTGCCAGGTGAGCACTGCGGACGGGACGATGCCGTCGCGGTAGATCTCGTTCCGCATCTCCGTCAGCGCCAGCCGACCCGCCTCGGAGTTCACCACGACCCGTCCGCCTTCCAGAATCTGGCCACCATAGGCGCCGAGGTATTCCACGAAGTTCGTGATCAGTCCCTCGTAGCGGGCTCCCTGCCAGACCAGTCCGTACTTCAGGCGATGCTGCTGCCGGGCGCGCTTGGCAAAGCTTACCAGCTCGCCCAGCGTATTCGGGGCCGAGGGCACCAGATCAGTGCGCCAGTAGAGCATGCCGACATCCACGAACCAGGGAAGCGCAAAGAGCGAATCCCTCCAGCGGTTGGCCTGAATCGTCGAGGGAAAAAAGCTTGCGGTGTCGGGCCCGAAACAGTCGAGCGGAAGGATCCAGCCGGCCGCCGCGAATTCCGGGGTCCAGATGGCGTCGAGCTGGAGAATGTCGGGATCGCTGGCGCCGGCGTTGAGCCACTGCACGTAGAGCTGGTGCCGCTGATCGGCGGCATCCGGCGTGTCCCGGCGCACCACCCGGATGGCCGGATGCTCGGCGTTGAACCGGGCGAGCTGCCGATTCAAGACCTGCGCCTCGGCTCCGAGCGAGCTGCCCGGAAAGGTGACGATGATGGGGCCGTGGTCGGTCTGCCCGGCGCAGCCCCACACCAGTGCCGGCGCGAGCAGACGCAACCATCGGTGGACTCGGCGCGGAGTCGCTCTCAAAAGACTAAGAAAGAGGACCTCCTGGGAACGGACATGCGGGCAGGCAATTGCGTGGAGGTATTCTGCTCTGAAATTGCTCCGGGCGCTAGGCTCCTGGCTGGCCAGTCGTGAGCGGGCTTTTGGCGGCCGGCGCGGCGGTCTGCGGGTGGGT
>CAWGVB010000043.1:0-11479 GCA_963825815.1 uncultured Gemmatimonadales bacterium
GCCTCCTTCCACGCTTGTCCGGTTCGGTCCAGGAGGAGGGCGATCGCGGCACCGATGGGGTAGAAGCTGACCCGCCGATTTCGCTGGAGATCCGTTTCCTCCAGCTCCTGAAGCAGACCTCGTCCCCGGTCGGCGGCGGCAGCGGAGTATGGTTGGTAGTCAGGCAAGGCAGCGAAGTCGCCAGGCGGCTTTCCGCGTGAGGCCAGGTTCGCGGCGCGATACTCGACGTACCGGGCCACCCCTTCCTGCCAAAGCTGAAACTCCAGGTAGCGGTAATCGGCGGGTGAGAGCTCGCTCCGGAGCGCATCTCGGGCTCGTATGACCGGCTCGAGCCCGGATTCGCTTTCAGGATCGAGCGCTGCACGCAGCGTCAAGGCTAACCGCCGCACAGCCTGACGCACCGGTAAGGAGTCATAGGGAAAGGAGTAGTTCAACATCCACATCCCTGTGCTATCGCCCCCCGAAAGGCCGAGCCGTGCCACCCCAGGGTAGTACCAGGTCTGGCTGTACTGCCACTGGTGAAAATGTTCGTGCAGCAGGGTCAGTACCCATCGGGTGGAGGACATCCCGGTGCGCTGGGGAGTGCCGACCACGATCGTGGGCATTCCATCCACCGGAAACGTTGCGACCAGGGTGGCGGGAAACTGGCCCGGCCGAGTCCAGACCTGATGCCCCAGGAGAGAGTCGCCGGTGGCGACGAAATCCTTGCCGCGGGCGTCGTGTCCCACCAGAAACTCGGCTGAATCCCGAAGCAGCAGGACCCGCACCGGTGTACCGGCCTGGCCGGGCCACAGACGATCTCCCAGCTGGTGAACCAGCCGCGCGGCTTCGACAATCCTGACCCGATCGCCGGGAGTGAGCGGCGCCAGCAGAGCGGTGAGGAGCCAGAGACAGAGCGTAGACAGGTATACCTCGACGTGGCTGTGGTCCGGAGCCATCTTCCTGTGGCGGACAGTGAAATATCAATCGCCGCTGGGGGAGGAGCCATGTCAGCCAGGATCGAAGTACCCTTTCCACCGAGACCATCCGAGCCGCGCAGCGGCCATATTGCCCCACCATGGGTGCCGGTGATGCCCCGGTGGGAATACAAGGAAGTCGTCCGTAATCTCGAGGTGCATCTGTACTTCAAGCGGGAAAGGGCCCGCTAGCGCTGGGGAATGAGACATGTCGAAATCGGATCGGCTGGCCAGCATCATTCGGGTATACCTCGAGGGTGACCTGGAGCTGGATACCGCCGTAGCCGAGCTGGTCTATGCCTTCGTGCAACGGGGCTGGCGATTCTCTCTGATTGAGGCCGAGTGCGACCCGCGCCATCGCGAGCGGATGCATGCGCTTGCGGTTCGGGTGGACGCCGCGGTGCTGGCTCGGCGGGAATCCACCGGACGAGGCTTGAGCCAGACTCCGCCTATTGTCATCCGCTGATCAGGACGGGTCAAAGACCCGTTTTCACTCGGAGCAGCACTGGAAGAGGATCTTCCTCTTCTTCCTTCTTGTCCTCCCCGCCTGCAAGAACGAGCCAAAATCAGCGGACGGACCAGCCCCTGCGGATCTGGTGCTTCGCGATGCCGCGGTGTACCCGGTAGATGCGGCGCGCAGTTGGGCCAGTGCGGTTGCTGTCCGCGGCGGACGTATTGTGTATGTGGGAAGCGACAGCCTGCCGCCCGGTCTCATCGGTCCGGAAACCGAGGTGGTGGAACTCCGCGGCAAGATGGTGCTGCCCGGTTTCCAGGACGGGCATGTCCATCCCATCGACTCGGGCGTGGAGCTGGGCGACTGCACGCTGTACGATCTCACCAGCGCGTCCGCCATTACAGACAGCATCCGCGCGTGTGCCCGCGCCCACCCCGAGGCAGCCTGGGTACGCGGCGGCGGCTGGCAGCTGCCGATTTTCAAGGGAGCTAATCCGTCCGCTGCGCTGCTCGACCAGGCGGTGCCCGACCGTCCGGCCCTCATCTACGCCGCCGACGGCCATTCTGCATGGGTCAATTCGCGGGCGCTCGCGCTGGCGAACATCACCCGGCAGACTCCCGATCCCGCCCACGGCCGGATCGAGCGAGACCCGAAGACAGGCGTGCCCAGTGGCACTCTCAGGGAAGATGCGGTGAACCTGGTGGCGAAGGTGATGCCCGAGCGTACCGCCGCCGAGCTCGCCGCCGGGCTGGAGCGGGCGGAGAGACTGGCGAATCGGTTCGGCATAACGACGGTGTTCAGCGCCTCGACCGATGAGGCGGGCTTGCGGACCTACGCCGAGGCGGACCACAAAGGAACGCTCACGCTACGAGTGGTCGCGGCCATACACCTGGAAGATCCGCTGCCCGACAGCCTGCTGTCGAAGCTGAGAGATCTTCGAAGCCGGTATGCCACGCCGCGGGTCCGGCCGACGGCGGTGAAGCTCTTTGCCGACGGCGTCATCGAGTCCCGCACCGCCGCACTGCTCCAGCCCTACCTCGACAGGAAGGGCGATTCGGGCCAGCCAATCTACGATCCGGTCCGGCTCAAGGAGCTGGCGCTGGCGCTCGACCGCGACGGCTTTCAGATCCACGTGCACGCCATCGGCGACCGGGCCATCCGAATGACCCTCGATGCTTTCGCCTACGCCCGAGCCCGGAACGGCGCCCATGACGCACGGCACACCATTACTCACCTCGAGCTGATCGATCCCGCCGACATCCCCCGTTTCCGGGATCTCGGCGTCATCCCCAACTTTCAGGCGTTCTGGGCCAACGGTGACGAGTATCTGACTCGGCTTACCGAGCCGGCGCTGGGACCCAAGCGGTCGCCCTGGCTCTATCCAATCGCGAGTGTGGTACGCACCGGAGCTGTGGTCTCGGGCGGCAGTGACTGGTCGGTCTCGTCGCTCAATCCGCTCGACGCCATCGAGGTGGGCATCACGCACCAACAGCTGGACCAGCCGCATCAGCGGCCCTGGAATCCAGCCCAACGGGTGGATCTGGCCACGATGATCGCCATGTATACGATCAACGCGGCCTATCAGAACCATGTGGAACGGGAAACCGGGTCTATCGAAGCTGGGAAACTGGCGGATTTAATCGTGCTGGACCGCAATCTGTTCCAGGTACCCTCCAGGGAGATCCACCGGGTGCGGGTTCTGCGAACCATTCTGCAGGGCAAGACAGTGTATCGGGCCGAGCGTTGAACGTTATGGCCTTTCGGCGTGACCGAGTACACCGCGCCGCCTTACCGAACTACCGGCAGCACCACGTATGACGGCAACTCGGGCGACGAATACACCCGCTGCGTCGCCTTCACATAGTCGTCCGGCTTGGCGCGGTAGATGCTGGGCACGAACTTCTGCGGATTCCGATCGATGATCGGGAACCAGGTCGACTGCACCTGCACCATCAGTCGGTGCCCTTTCAGGAACACGTGGTCGTGGTCCCGGAGCGGGATCGTCCATTTCACCGGCTTCCCTGCCGGCAGTGGCATGGGATGCTCGAAGCTCCGGTTGTATCGCCCCCGCCTCACCTCCATGGCGACCGGTAGCTCGTAGCCGTTGACCGACTGCTGGTACTGCCCCGGGGTGGGCCCCTCCTCCTTATCCCAGGTAACGGGCTGCGTCTCCTCTGGGTATACGTCGATCAGCTTGACGATGAAGTCTGCATCGGTACCGGAGGTCGAGGCGTACAGATTCGCTGCCACCTCCCCGGTCACCGTGAGATCCTCCTTTAGTGGATCGCTGACATAGGTCAGCACGTCGGGCCGTCCATCCACGAACCGTTGGTCCGCCACCTCCCAGGTTCGCCAGTCGCCGCCGGGATAGGTCGGTGAAATGGGACGCTCGCGATAGGGCACCGGGTTGGCAGGATCCGACACGTACTCCCGGTAGCCTTTGGCCGCGCGCGGGGGCTCGAAGGAGAGCGTGCCGTCGGCGTGGAGATACAGTTTTCTCGCCTCGGCGTCCTTGGGTGGCCACGACTCGTAGGTCTGCCACCGGTTGGAGCCTGACTGGAAGGTCTTTGCCTGCCAGCCCGGCTTGTCGCCCTTACCGTGCAGATAATACCGGAAGAACGGCGCCTGGATCTGTTCCCGGAACTCCCGCGCGGTCTCGTGTCCTCCGAAGGAGATCAGTCCGATGCTGTCGGCCTTGGGCCACTGCCATTCACCGTGGAACCAGGGGCCGGCGACCATGAAGTTGGTGTGCTCCGGATCGTGTCGCTCCGCGTGGCGAAAGATCTGCCATGGTCCCCAGGGATCCTCCTGATCCCAGAACCCGGCCACGTTGAGATTGGGCACCGTGGTGGAGTCGAGCTGTCGGATCCAGGCCTCGTGCTTCCAGAACTCGTCGTAGTCGGGGTGGGCGACGATATCGTTCCAGTAGGGAATCTTGTTCTTCAAATATTTCGCGTTCGCGTTCGAGAGCGGGCCCAGCCCGAGGTACCAACTGTAAGAGTCGTAGACGTCGAAATCGAAGTTGGTGTTCTCATTCTTGTCGGCCTGCTCCATCACGCTGTACTCGAAGGCGTAGCTCTCCCGCAGCGCCCCGTAGCGGTGCATGTCGTCGTTCATCCACTGGTCCACCGGCGAGGCCTGCTCGCTCACCGCCTTGAGTGCGGGATGGGGCTTGAGCATGGCCAGCGCCGTGGTGAGTCCGTCGTAGGACACTCCGTACATCCCCACCTTGCCATTGTTGTTCGGCACGTGCTTGACCAGCCAGTCAATGCTGTCGTAGGCGTCGGTGGTCTCGTTGGTAGCCGTAGAGTCGGAGAGGTTGACGTACGAGGAAAGCTTGAAGACGCCTTCCGACTTGAACCGTCCCCTGAGGTTCTGGAACACGAAGATGTAGCCGTCCTGCACCAGCTCCTTGAAGGCGGCGGGGAGCTTGGTCGGCGCCTTGTCGGGTACGCCGTAAGGCGTCCGGGTGAACAGGATGGGAAGCGGTCCAGGCTGCTGAGCCGGACGCACGATGGCGGTCTGCAGATGAACCCCATCGCGGACGGGGATCATGACCTCTTCCAGCGTGAACTTGGCGGCTGAGTCGGGTTGCTGGGCCCTGGCCGGTACTGCACCCAGCAGGGTAACGAGAACAGCCCAGAAATGTCGGCGCATCGGTCCTCCGGGATTAATCTTTGCCGGCGGAAAGTAGCAATGTACCCGGGGCCGGCCCGGTGTCCCACCGATCCGCAGAAGACACGACCCAACGCTGGCGTTTCCCCGGGCCAGTACGCACATTTGTGACTCCCAATATCTGCCTCTCTGCAGTCTACTGCGAACACGGCGCATCCCCAGGAGAAATCATGCGGAGTTTATCGAGTCGGCTTCGTCTCAGCGGCCGCGTGGCCCTGGTCACCCTGGCTACCCTCACAATTGTCACTCCGGCCTCGGCCCAGTTCGGAGGCCTCAAGAAGAAGATCCAGAAGGCCACCGGCGACACCGCGGCAGCCGCCGCCGACCCGACGCCAGCCGCGGGCGGCAGCGTGGTGCTCACGCCTGACGTGCTCAACAAGCTCATCGCCGGGCTCAAGGCGGGGGAGGCCGAGCGGAAGGCGGCGGCCAAGGAAGACACTCCGTATGGCCGCTATCGTGCAGGCCAAGCAGGCCTACGCCGAATCGGTGTCCAAATGCGAGGCGGGTCGGCAGGCGTGGGCCATGAAGGGCGACGAGAAGCAGGTGGAGAAGGCGAACGCCCTGATCGAGAAGTCGCTCGCGGCCGGGCAGAAGGGTGACAGCAAGACGATGCAGATGTACCAGGACTCGGTGTCCCTGCTCCAGGGCGGCCCGAGCTGTCTGGTCAAGGACCCCAAACAGCCCGACAGTTATTACGAGATGCAGCGGGAAATTGAGGTACGGGCCAACAGCGCAGCGGTAAAGGGGTCCGGGCTCGCCGCCGGGGAATTCGCCATGGCTCAAGAGCGAACGATGGCCATTCTGCGTGCCGGGGCGCCGAGCGACGTGTCGGAATCGGAAAAAGCCGCCGTGACGATGAAGAAGACTGAGCTGGAGCCGCTGCTTTGGCCGCAGGAGAAGCCCAAGGCGACGGCGGCAAGCCGGCGGTGCAACCGGCTCCGACCCCCAACCACCGCTCCGCAGGTCGATCCCCAGACCTCGGCCGCCGCGAATCCAGATGGGCGCTTGCATGTCCAAGAACATCCAGGCCCATCAGGCCGAGGTGGAGGAGCTGGGAAAGCGCGCCCAGGCGGCGCAGAAGGCGGGGAACCAGGCCGCGTTGATGGCCATAGCCGACACGATGCAGCGGATTCAGATGGCCGGCTGCATGCAGCACTAAGGTTGCAGACGACTCTTCCAATCGTTCTGCTGGGCCTTGCAGCAGTCGGTTGTGCCGGTGGAAAGGCGACGCCGCCAGTCAGTCCGGCACCACGAAGCTATTCCATTGTCCCCGCACCCCAGCGGATCCAAGCCAAAGCGGGCACGTTCCGGCTGAGTCCGGCAACTCGGATCATGCTCTCCGATCCGGCCGATGCCGAGCTGCGCGCCCTGGCCGACCTGCTCCTGGTTCCTCTGCGTGCCGCTTCCGGGCTGCCCCTTCCAATCTCTTCGAGGCCGGGAGACGATCAGGCGACCGACGTCATCTCTCTCCGCCTCACCGCTGGCTCAGTTACCAGCCATCCGGAGAGCTACCGGCTGGTGGTCACCCCGCAGGCAGCGTGGCTCTCCGCGGGCACCACGGTGGGCCTGTTCTGGGGGCTTCAGACTATCCGGCAGCTTCTCCCGCCGGAGCTGGAAGCGGGCCAGCCCGGGCCTCAACCGGGATGGGCCATCCCGGCACTGGAGATCGAGGATGAGCCGCGGTTTCCCTACCGGGCGGTTCTGCTCGATGTGGCCCGATGGTTTTACCCACCCGAGTTCATCAAGAAGCTCATCGACCTCTTGGCCCTCTACAAAATGAACACGTCTCCAGCTGCACCTGACTGATGACCAGGGATGGCGTCTGGAGATCAAGCAATACCCGCGGCTCACCGAGGTTGGCGCATGGCGCAAGGAGTCTATGCTCGCGAAGAATTTCGAGCCCTATGTGGGAGATGGCCGGCCCCACGGTGGCTTTTACACCCAGGCGCAGATCCGCGACCTTGTCGCCTACGCCTCGGCGCGCCATGTCACGATCCTTCCAGAGATCGAAATGCCGGGACACGCCGGAGCGGCTCTCGCGGCCTATCCGGAGCTATCCTGTACTGGAGGGCCCTTCGAAGTGTCCCCGGTCTGGGGAGTTCACCAGGACATCTTCTGTCCCAGTGAGCAGACCTTTGGATTTCTGGAGCATGTGCTCCTGGAGGTGATGCAGCTCTTCCCCAGTACCTATATCCACATCGGGGGAGACGAGGTGCCCAAGGATCAATGGAAGCAAAGCCCGGTTGCCCAGGAGGTGATCCGGCGGGAAGGTCTCGCCGGGGAAGAGGAGCTGCAGAGCTACTTCATCGGGCGAATCGAGCGGTTCTTGAGCGACCACGGCCGCCGGATGATCGGGTGGGACGAAATTCTCGAGGGTGGCATCCCAGCCGGAGGCTACGGTGATGTCGTGGCGGGGGGAGGCCGGCGGGATTGCCGCTGCCCGGCAGGGACATGACGTGATCATGGCTCCAAACAACCATACCTACTTCGACTATTATCAGGGCGACCCGGCGCCGGAACCGTTGGCCATCGGGGGTTTCGTCCCGCTGGATAGCGTATACGCCTTTGAGATAGTGCCGGACGAATTGACCACAGCCGAGGCCGCTCACGTCATCGGTGCTGAGGGCTGTCTGTGGACCGAGTACATCCCTAATCCTGCGCTGGCGGAGTACATGCTCCTCCCTCGGATGCTCGCGCTGTCCGAGGCTCTCTGGTCACCGAGGCAGGCCCGAAGCTGGAAAAGCTTCTCGGCTCGGCTGCCGTCTCAGTTCGCCCGGCTGGATGCCCTTGGCGCCGACTATCGGGTACCTGAACCAGTCGGTTTGGGATGGGATCGTCTCGTGCTGGAGGACCGCGCCCAGGTCACGTTGAGCTCCCCCGTCCCCGGCGGAGTAGTGCGATACACTACCGATGGCTCCGTCCCCACTGCCAGCTCCGCTCCGTACACCGGTCCATTAGACCTGCGCGTTTCGTTCGTCCCCCGAGTCGTCAGCGCAAAGGTCTTTCTGCCGAGTGGCCGGGCAAGTCCTGTCGCGCGGGTGCGGATCGCCCGGGCCGTGTGGCATAACCCTCTAACTGTTCGGCGGGACACGCTGCAGGCGGGTCTTGCTTACGAGTACGCCGAGGGAAGCTTCCAATCGGCCGAGGATATCAGAGGGGTGGAGCCTGGGCGGGTGGCCTCGGTACCTGGCGTGGGACTTCGGGGCGACGAGCGCCCTGAGGACTATGGGGTTCGCTTGTCAGGATTCATATGCGTGCCCCAAGACGCGCTGTACTCCTTCTATCTCGGTTCCGACGATGGCTCCAGGCTCCGGGTTGCCGGCGAGCTCGTGGTCGACCGCGACGGGCCCCAGCGCGACAATGAACGACCGGGACAGATCGCGCTTCGGGCGGGATGCCACCCGATGGAGGTTGTGTACTTTCAGGCCAGCGGCGGTGCCGCGCTCAAGCTCGAGGTATCCACCCCGGCCTCGACCAAACTCCCGGTCCCGGAGAGCTGGTACGCTCACTAAATGAACTCGCGGCTCCGCATCTTCCTCCTGAGCTTTTTGGCCGCCGGCGCCGGCGGCGCGGCCGCCTCGCGCCCGGTTCCCGGGCGTGAGGCTGACACGCTCGCGGTTGCAACCGCGAGCGGTTGGAAGACCTGGTGGCGACGCGACACCTCGCCGTCCCAGTGGGACGGCTCGGCATCGCTCGCCCACCAGATAAGCTGGAACCCCGGAGCTCAGGGAGTGGAGTGGGGCGAGCTCCGGCTGCGAGGTAGCAGCGAAGCTTGGCGTACGCGGGTGGTGGTGATCCGGCTCCAGCCCCAGCAAGTTCAGCTCTCGCTCGTCCCGGCTTTCACTCGGGACGAGGCGCTGGACAGTGACGCAGGTCGAGGGCGACGTAGCCGTCGCCCTCGACACCGGCCCCTACCGGCGCTCAATACCCTTTGGCTGGGTAGTGAGCGCCGGACGGGAGCTCCTCTCACCCGAGTACGCCCCGCTCGCCGGCGCCGTCGTGGTTACCCCCGACGGCGCCGTGCGACTCGTGGCGCCTCAGAACATAGCCCTCGAGCGCAGCCGAAGGGCCGCGCTCGAGGCATTCCAGAGCTATCCCATGCTCCTGGAAAAGGGCGTCGTACCACCACCCCTCCGCCAGGCATCCCAGGGGGTGAACCTCGACCATCGCGACGCCCGGCTGGCAATCGGTACGCTGCGAGATGGGCGAGTCGTCATCGCACTCACCCGGTTCGATGTCCTGGGCGACACCTTCGGCCGGGTCCCGTTCGGGCTCACCACGCCCGAGATGGCGGCCGTCATGGGCGCTCTGGGTTGCGACGACGCACTCCTACTGGACGGGGGGATCTCGGGTCAACTGCTGCTCCGGAAGTCCGACGGAACCGCGCGGGTCTGGCCCGGAATCCGGAGCGTGCCGCTGGGACTGATCGCCCGACCGAAGTAATTACTCGAAAGAGAAACCTCGAGAGAGGCTAACCACCGGGTCCCGCAGCCAACGCGGATCGGAACTCTGATGTACCATTAGGGCAGGTGCACTCCCGCTCCACTTACCTCGCCGACGAAAGAAGGCTCGTCATGACCTCCTATACCGCGTCCATCGAGCGCTCCAATCACAAGAACCTCCACCAGGTCGAGCTCCAGGTGACACCCCGGGAAACCAGCCGCCACCAGGGGTCCTGGACCGGCGTGTTCATGTCGCGCAGCACCGACGGCTTCATGCCCAACGAGCGTCTCGCGCTCACCCTGGACAACGGGCTGAAGGGAACGGCGCGGGTGAGCGAGACCCACTTCGATAGCAAAGCTCCCGAGGCCACTCGGATCCTCATCACCGGCACCGGCCCCTTCGCCTGAGGCGAGCGGCGGTACCCACTGGAGTCAGTGTGCCCAAACGGAATTACGGTTTCGAGAAGCGACAGAAGGAATTGAGCCGGCAACAGAAGCAGGAGGAAAAGCGCCAGCGTCGCCGGGAGCGATCCGATTCTTCACCCGAGGAGGATGGGGAGACCGAAGAGGCGCCTCCAGAAACGCCTCGGGCCCACCAGCGCCTGAGCGGCACTGGTGAGCCCGAAGGTTGAACCGAGCGGGTGATGCTAGCGCGTTCTTATCGTCCCGCCAGATCTGGCTGATATTTCAGCTGCTTCAAGGTCCCCGCCAGCAGCTGAACCTTTGCGGCGTCCGCCGCCCCGGTGCTTTCGGATTCCAGCTGTGACACCAGTCTTGCCAGCGCCGCACTCTGGGTGGTGCCGGATGACTTCTCCGCCGACGCCAGCTCCGCCCGGGCAGAGGCGATCTTCGAATGGTCGAGCCCATTCGACCGCTCCAGCTGGTCCAGGTAAGCCCGGGCCAGCGAATACGAAGCCGGCCAGGTGAATTTGACCTGACCCTGGGTGTTGAAGTAATCCAGCTTGACCGACTTGGCGGCGTCGATCTCGTTCTGAGTCAGGAAGCCGCTGGGCTGCAGCTCGAACACATCGAGCCCGCGGGTGATCTCCGAGCCGTAGATGTAGCCGTTGTACCAGTAGGTGCTCCAGTAGCCCCCCAGCTCCAGCTTCTCGGGGTCGAGCGGACCCCGGTCGAAATAGGCGATCTCTTTCGGGTGCTTGGGATCGGTCCAGTCAAACACAGAGACGCCGCCCTGATACCAGGCCTGCGCCATCACGTCGCGCCCCGGAATCGGGATGAGCGACCCATTGTGTGCCACACAATTCTCCGACGGCAGCTGGGGTGCCGGCATCTTGTAGTAGCTCTGGAATTGCATCGATGACGGCCCACTCAGGGTGAAGATGGCATCTGCCCCCCACTCCTTGGGGTCGGTCTTCCGGCACTTGGGCTGTACGCCGCCGCCCCATTCATCGGAAAACAGCATCTTGCTGCCACTGTTGTTGAAGGTGGCGGAGTGCCAGTAGGAGAAGTTCGAGTCCGAGGCCGCCGCGAGCCGTTTCGGGTGCGCGGGATCGGTGATGTCAAGCAACAGACCGTAGCCCGCACAGGCACCACCGGCTCGCCCGATAGCGGGGTACAGGGTGATGTCGTGGCACTGAGTGGGGCCGGCGGTGGAATCCGGCTCCTGCGCCATTTGCGCCTTCATCGCCGAGTCGACGATTGTCGGGAGCGCTTGCTTGAGCGCCGCGCTGTCGGCGGCGGTGGGAGCACCGGTGCCACCCCGCGCCTTGACCGTGCGGTTCAGCAGCTCGGCCACGTCCTCCGGCTGAAGCACCTCCTCCTTCCCATGGATCACGGCAATGAACCCGCCGTTGGCCTTCGCTTCGGCCACGGCCTTGGCCTGAGCCAGGCTGTCCTCCCGGGTTTCACCGTGGGTGGGCGGCGCCACCAGATCCTGGAAAATCCGGGGCGAGCTCACGATGCGTGCCTGGTCCGGGTGAGCCAGCGGAATC
>CAWGVB010000044.1:0-15869 GCA_963825815.1 uncultured Gemmatimonadales bacterium
TTCCAGGGCCGCGGCAGTGGCCTGACCACTGTCGATCAGCTTCACCTCGGGGCCCATGACCCGTTGCAGGAGCGGCTTCAACAAGGGGTAATGGGTGCAACCCAGCACCAGGGAGCGAACACAGGATTGCCGCAGCTCGCGGAGGTAGTCAACGGCGACCAGTTCGGTCGCAGGGTGATCGAACCACCCTTCCTCCACGAAAGGGACGAACAGAGGACAGGCCCGCTGCACCACTGGAACGCCGGGGGCGAGTGCCTGGATCGCCCGGTTGTAGGCATCACTCGCTATGGTGCCGGCAGTGCCGATGACACCGATCGGCCCACCGTCTCCGGCGGCCACGGCGGCACGGGCGCCCGGCTTGATCACTCCCAACACGGGGACTGGTGTAGCCTCCTGGAGAGTGCGGAGGGCGTGGGCCGTGCTGGTATTACAGGCTATCACCACGGCCTTGACGCCCTGGCTCAGCAACCAGTGGAGGATCTCCAAGCTGTAGCGCTTCACCGTCTCCGGCGATTTGGGGCCGTACGGCACTCGGGCGGTATCGCCAAAGTAGATGGTGGACTCCTGAGGCAGGCGCTCGTAGATGGCCCGTGCCACGGTGAGTCCCCCGATTCCGGAATCGAAGATGCCGATCGGCGCCGAATTCATGGCAGCCGCAAGGGCAAGGAAACAGCGGCTCCCGCACCTCCTGGGACGGCCTCGAGGTGGAGGTCGCCGGGAAAATCTGCCAGGTGAGCTGAGATGTAGGCCTCCAGTCCGGCAAGGACATGATTGAATCCCAGCAGTACCACCCAGTCCTCGTGTTCCTGCCGCTTGTCATCCGCCCTGGCCGAGTTGGTCCGTCGCAGATACTCCAGCTCGTGCAGCGTCTTCAGACTCATGCCCAGGGTGACGCCCTCCCAGGCAATAAACAGCCCGGCCGTGAGCTTCCGGTTCAAGCGGGCCTGGCCCCAGCCCGGCAAGAGCAGCGAACGCCACAGCGCGGCGGACGGGCTGATGTAGCGTCGCGTCAGCGAGTCCGTCGTGGCGGGCGCATGAGCCGGCGCAGAAGTCGGCGGTGCGGGACGAGGTTGTGCCTGGCCCGCAAGCTGAGTGCTTGTCAGCGAAAGTAACAGAGCAACGGAAACGATTACCGGCCGGGTAGGGTGGCGGGAGCGTGTGGGAATCGAACCCACCGGAGCCGCCGAGGGCGCCTCCATCGCGGTTTTGAAGACCGGCCGAACCACCAGGCCCGATCCGCTCCCGTCTGTAAGGTAAGCGGAAGGCTTACCGCTCACCGCTCACCGCTGCGATCACCTCGATCTCGACCCTCGCCCCCCGTGGAAGAGCGGCTACGGCCACCGTCGATCTGGCCGGGCGGTGCTGCCCGAACGCTCTGCCGTAGATCTCATTCATCGAGGTGAAATCGGCCATGTCGACCAGAAAGACCGTGGTCTTCACGACCTGGGAGAAATCGCTGCCCGCTTGCTTCAGAATGGCGCGGAGATTCTCCAGGGCCCGAGTTGTCTGTTCCGTGATCCCACCGGGCACGAGCTCACCCTTATCCGGATCGAGCGCCACCTGGCCGGCAGTAAACAGAAAACCATTGGCGATAACGCCCTGGCTGTAGGGCCCTATCGCCTTGGGGGCTCCAGCCGTGCTGACGAAGTCGAGCGGCATCAGAATAGTCCTTCGATGGTTCCATCGGGCAGTACGCGGATGGATTCGGCGGCAGGAACCTTGGGCAGGCCGGGCATGGTCATGATGTCGCCCGCCAGGGCCACCACGAAACCCGCACCCGCCGAGGGGTAGACATCGCGAATAGTGAGCCGGAAGCCGGTAGGGCGTCCCAGCTTTGCAGGATCGTCACTGAAGGAATACTGGGTCTTGGCAATGCACACCGGAGTCTGGCCCAGGCCCATGGACTCACACTGGGCAATGTTCTTCTCAGCCGCCGAGGTATAATCGACGCCACCGGCTCCATAGATCTCCCGGGCGATGGTTTCGATCTTCTCCTTGATGGGCCGAGCGGCATCGTACAGTGGCTTGAAAGCACTTTTCTTCTCCTCCAGCACAGCCAGGATCTCCCGCGCTACGGCCTCGCCGCCTTCTCCACCCTTGGCCCATACCTCACTTAAAGCAGCCCGGGCTCCCCATCCCTTTGCGGTCTCGAGCACCGTCTGCAGTTCCTCCTGAGTGTCCGAGGTAAACCGATTGAGGGCCACCACCACCGGCACACCGAACTTCTGGACGTTCCTGACATGCGCCTCGAGATTCACGATGCCTCGCTTCAGCGCCGGCACATCCTCCTTCGACAGCGCTTCCTTCTTGACCCCTCCGTTCATCTTGAGCGCCCGCACCGTGGCTACCACGACGGCAACCTCGGGCTTGAGCTGACCCATTCGCGCCTTGATATCGAAGAATTTTTCCGCGCCGAGATCCGCGCCGAACCCGGCCTCGGTGAGCACCAGGTCTCGCCAGTGAGAGACCCAGCTTGGTGGCGACGATGGAATTGCAGCCATGCGCGATGTTCCCGAACGGTCCACAGTGCACCAGTGCCGGCCCGCCCTCCAGGGTCTGCACCAGATTGGGCAGGATGGCGTCCTTAAGAAGAAGGGTCATGGCACCCGAGGCCTTGAGGTCGGCGGCGGTGACCGGCTTCCGATCGCGGGTGAGGCCGACGATGATCCGGCCGATCCGGGCCTCGAGGTCGGAGAGATCGGTGGCGAGAGCGAGGATCGCCATGATCTCGCTGCCGGGCACGATCACGAACCGTTCCTCCCGCACCGGGCCCGCGTTGATGCCGCCGAGGCTGATGACCATGGAGCGCAGCGCCCGGTCGTTCATGTCCATGGTGCGGGGCCAGGTGATCCGTCTGGGGTCCAGCCCCAGGGCATTCCCCTGATGCAGGTGATTGTCCAGCATGGCCGACAGCAGGTTGTGCGCCGAGGTGATCGCGTGGAAATCGCCGGTGAAATGCAGGTTGATCTCGTCCATGGGGACCACCTGGGCGTAGCCGCCACCCGCCGCTCCGCCCTTCACTCCGAACACCGGGCCGAGACTCGGCTCCCGGATGCACACGATCACCTTCTTGCCCAGGCGGCGCAGCGCCTGGCTCACGCCCACCGTCACCGTGCTCTTGCCTTCTCCCGCAGGAGTCGGATTGATGCCGGTGACCAGAACAAGGCGGCCCTTGGGCTTCCGTCGCGCAATGGCTTCGGCGCTGATCTTGGCCTTGTACCGACCGTAGGGCAGGATTTCGTCGGGCCCGAGTCCCGACCTCCGCAGCCACTTCGGCAATGGGCCGGAGCTTGGCGGCCTGGGCTATGGCGATGTCGGAGGGAACCGGCGTCAGCGGTAGCGGTCACTGGAAGCTCCGAGTCAGGAGTCGGAGTCAGGAGTCGGAGCGGCCGGGAGCTTGACCCGACCGACTCCCGGCAGTTGAACGCCCGCATGCGTTCTCGCCGGTCACGTGGATCAGCTCGTCGACTGGCATCCCTCGCACCAGCGCGATCCGCTCCGCCACCTGACGCACGAAGGCGGGCTCGTTGCGCTTACCCCGATGGGGGACCGGTGCGAGATAGGGGCCGTCGGTCTCGAGCAGCAGCCGGTCGATCGGGGTCTCGCGAATGGCGTCGTCCAGCCGCCAGTTCTTGAAGGTGACCATTCCGCTGAACGACACATAGTGGCGGAGGACCAGCCCCGCTCGCAAGAGCGCCATGCCGCTGCTGAAGGAATGGAGGATGGCCGGTCACGTCGGGATGAGCGGCGAGGATGGCGGCGACATCTTCATCCGCCTCTCTCGCGTGAATGACGGCGGGTTTCTTTGCCTCGGCTGCCAGGGCGAGCTGGGCCTCGAAGGCCCGGTGTTGCAGCGAACGCGGGGAATGATCGTAATGGAAGTCGAGACCTATCTCCCCCACAGCCACGATATGGGGGTCCTGCAGCAGCTCGCGAAGCCACTGCTCGGAATCCGGGCTCCAGCCCGTGTGCGTCGTGAGGATGAACGCCGGCCGTAGCGACCAGCCGCGGCTCGGCCGCCGCCATGGCCAGCGCGGCTTCGGCGCGCTCGCGGGACTCGCCGATCACCACGATCCGGGCAACACCCGCCGTCCCAGGCCCGCTCGAGAACCTGCGGCAAGGTCCGAAGCGTAGGCCGAGTCGGCCAGGTGGCAGTGGGTGTCGATCAGCAAGGCGGAGAGCGACGGGAAGGCGGGGCTGCGGGGCCGTGCGCGTCCGAGTCGCTCCGCGCCCCCTGCCCCGCTCCGATCTCACCCGACCGTCTGTGGCTTCCGGCTGGGCGGCGCGGCGGGAGCCTTCTTCGGGGCCAGGTGCCCCCGAGCGGCGGGACCGGGCCAGCGCTTCTCGATGGCCATCAGGACCGGCGAAGCGATGTAGATCGACGAGAAGGTTCCGGTGAACACACCGAAGAACATGACCAGCGCGAAGGGCCGGATCACCTCGCCGCCGAAGATGGTCAGCGCAATCAAGCTGGCCAGCGTGGTGCCGTGGGTGAGCACGCTCCGGGGCAGCGTCTCGTTGATCGAGCGGTTCAGAATCTGGGCGAAACGCTCCTGCTTGTGCTTGTGCAGGTTCTCCCGCACCCGGTCGAAGATGATGATGGTGTCGTTGAGCGAATAGCCCACCATCGACAGCACCGCCGCCACCACCGTCAGGCTCACCTCCAGCCGCATGATCCCGATGAAGGCGATGGTGGCCAGAATGTCGTGCGCGGTGGCGATCACCGCCGCCAGGCCGAAGCGCCACTCGAAGCGGTACGCGAGATAGGCCAGCACCGCGAAGAACGACAGGAAGATCGCCAGGAAGGCCTTCTGCCGAAGCTCGCCGCCGACCTTGGGACCAACCGCCTCGGTCCGTGACCACCGTGTAGTTCCCCGCGCCCGAGCACCTTGTCCAGCGCGTGGCGAACCGCATTGGCCGTGGCCTGGGTGTCGTTGGCATCGGTGCCCGGCTTGGCCAGCACGGGCCCGGATCACGTACTCGTTCTGGCGAGCCGAAGTTCTGGATCTCGGCGCCGTGAATACCCTCGCGGTCGAGCCCGGTCCGGAGACTCGCCACATCCACCGCCTTCTTGCTCTGAATCTGGAGCAGGGTGCCGCCGGTGAACTCGATGCTGTAGTTCAGCCCCGTGATGAGCAGGAAGAGCAGACCCGGGACCAGAATGGCGGCCGTAACCACGTAGGCGTAGCGCCGGACCCCGATGAAATCGTAGTTGGCGTTGCTGAAGAGTCGCAGCATGTCAGATACTCAGGGTTGACATGGCCGGCCGCCGGTTCAGCCAGATCATGAAGAAGGTTCGGGTGACGAAGATCGCGGTGATCATCGAGGCAATGATGCCCATGATGAGGGTGACGGCGAAGCCCTTCACCGGGCCGGTGCCGAACTGGAACAGGAACAGGGCGGTAAGGACCGTGCTGACGTTGGAGTCGACGATGGCGTTCATCGCGTGCCGGAAGCCCTCGTCGATCGCCAGCCGGACCGTCTTGCCGTGCATCAGCTCCTCTCGAATCCGCTCGAAGATCAGCACGTTGGCGTCCACCGCGATACCGATCGAGAGCACGATGCCGGCCAGTCCCGGCAGCGTGAGGGTGGCATCGACCATGGCAGAGCGCGCCCAGGGTAAACAGGATGTACAGCCCCAGCGCGACGCACCGCCAGCGCCCCGCTCAGCCGGTAGTAGCACCAGCATGATCAGGATCACCATGGCGGTCCCGACCAGGCCGGCGGTGATGCCCTTCTGGATGGAGTCGCTGCCCAGACTGGCGCCCGACCTGGCGCTCCTCCACGATCTTGAGCGGGATGGGCAGCGCGCCGGCCTTGAGCGTGAGGGCGAGGTCCTGGGCCTCCTGCAGGCTCTTGCCGCCCAGCGTGATCTGCCCGTTACGCCCGATCCGGCTCTGAATGACGGGGGGTCGTCCCTGCACTCTGCCATCCAGCAGGATGGCCATGTAGTCGCCCACGTGCTTCCCGGTCTCGTCACCGAACTCGCCGTCCGCCGGCCCGATCCAGCTCGAAGGTGACGATCGGACCATTGGTCAGCGGATCGAGCTGGGCCTGGGCATCCACCAGGTTGGCGCCGGTGACGATGCTCTTGTCGTCGAGGGCATAGAGGAAGCGTACCGGCTGCACTCCGACGCTGGTGGGAGCGGCGCTCCACCGCAGCACCACACCCCGGGGAAGCTGGCGAGCCACGGCCGGCAGATTGATGCAGGCTGTCTACCCGGGGAAACGCGGTCTCCGGCACGAGCATATTCGCCCGGCACTCCGCCGGCGCCCGCCGGCTGAATCAGTCCGCTGAGGACTCCGCCCGGTACCGGCGTGGTGTCCTGGGCCGCGCTGTCTCGGGCAGCGGTGTCCTTGCGGCTCTTGGCCTTGCGACTGGTGTCCGGCCTGGTGCTGTCCTTCGGGGCGGCGCGCGACGTGTCGCCACCCAGGAGCTGTTGCACGGCGGAGGGCTTCTCCGGCTGCGCCTGCCCCTTGATTCCCAGGCTCTTGAGGGTCCGGTCCATGGCCGGCAGCGCCTTCTCCAGCGCGCCGGTCTCATCGGTAATCTTGAACTCGAGGAACGCGCTCCGCTGCACGATGGCCTTGGCCCGGGCAGGATCGGTGATGCCGGCCAGCTCGACGACGATCCGATTGTCGCCCACCTTCTGGACCAGCGGCTCCTCGACCCCGAACTCGTCGATCCGCTTCCGGAGCACCGTCAGAGCCAGATCCAGATCCTTCTTGGGATCGGCCGAGACCTGCTTGGATTGGTCCAACTCCAGGGCCAGGTGCATCCCGCCCTGAAGATCGAGCCCCCGCTTCAGCGGCACCCGGGTCACCACGGTGTCGCGCATGACCCCGCTGGGACCGCGCTCGCGGATGGTCACGTTCCGCGGGAACAGGAAGTAGACCGAGGCGATGACCAGTGCGGCGATCAGGAGCAGTCGGGAACGAATTGAGGCGAACATGCGGTATCAGACTCTCAGGCGTGCGAGACGCGGCTAGGTGTTGAACGGCGCCCGGCGAGCACCGCCAGGGCCTGTTGACGATCCTGCTGCATTTGCGCTTTCAGCTCCTCGACGGTGGCGAACCGTTCGATGTCGCGCAAACGCTCGACCCATTCGATCCGAACCCACTCACCGTACAGATCGCCGTTGAAGTCGAAGAGGTGAGCCTCGAGCGTGCGCCGTCCATCCTGGAATGTCGGCCGGGGCCCCTGGCTCATCATGCCCCCGGCGCGGCCCTCCCGCCACTCTACGGCCACGGCATACACCCCATCGGGCGGCAACAGCTTTCGGGGCGAAACCTCGGTCAGATTGATCGTGGGCACGCCGAGAGCACGGCCCCGGCGCTCTCCTTCACCCACCTGCCCCACGACGCCGTAGGGCCGGCCCAGCATGGCCCCGGCCGTGAACAGATCGCCTCCGGCCACCGCCCGGCGGATCCGGCTACTGGAGACGTGCTGTCCGGCGAAGTCCACCGGTTCCACCACGTCCACCTGGAAGCCCTTGACGGCGCCCAACTGCCGCAGCGTCTCAACGTCGCCGCTTCTTCCCCGGCCAAAGCCATGGTCGTGTCCGATCACCAGCTCCCGGACGCGCACACCGCTCGAGCAGAACCTCGCGCACGAAACCCTCGGGCGTGAGCCCCGCCAGGTACCGATCGAAGCGCAGGAGCAGCACGTAATCAAGCGGGGACTGCACCAAAATTTCCAGCCGCTCCGCCCCGGTGGTCAGGAGTGGTGGCGCCGCGCCGGGATTCACCACCTCCAGCGGGTGGGGATCGAACGTCACCAGCACGCTCGCCCGCCCGGCAGCGCGGGCCCGCCGCCCGATTTCCTGGAGCACCGCCTGGTGCCCCAGGTGAACCCCATCGAAGGACCCGACGGTGACGGTGGTGCCGTTCGGGAGGTGGGGCAGCGGGGCAGCGGGGCCGCGGGGCGGCGTTGGGCTCATGCAGTCTCCAGCACGACCGTCGGCCGAAGCCAGCCGTCTTCGGCCCTGGCCACTGCAATCAGCTCACCGCTGCCCCAGCAGCGCCACTGACTGCCCCGCTGCCCCGCTCCCCGCTGCCCCGCTGTCCTTCACCGCCCGTCCATGAGCCACCGCTTTGCGCGCGGTCTCGTCCAGATCTACGCTGGGCAGATCGCGAAGCACCGATTGCGGGCTGAGACAGCGCTGCCGGGCCGAGCTGTTCCAGCGGCACCGCGTCTTCGACCACGAGCGAGCCGATGGCCTCGCGCCGGAGTGCGGTCAGGTGGGCGCCGACCCCAAGCTGATTCCCCAGATCGCGGGCGAGGGCGCGAACATAAGTGCCGGGACTGACGACGGCGCGGAAGCACAGATCGGGTGGACGATAGTCCACCAGCTCGATGTCATGGACCGTGACCGGGACTTCCGCCAGCTCCACCAGCTCACCGCGCCGGGCCTTCCGGTAGCTCCGCTCCCCGGCGACCCGCTTGGCCGAGAAGGCGGGAGGACGCTGGGGGTGCTGCCCGAGGAACGTCGCCAGCTCTTCTCGCAGCCGCACCTCGGGAACCGACTCTGGGTTCGGGAAGCGGGCCATGACACTGCCCGTGAGATCATCGGTCGTGGTCTGCATTCCGAGACGCGCAGTGGCCAGGTACCGCTTAGGCTGGCCCTCCACGAACCGGGCCAGACGGGTGGCACGTCCGACGAGCACCACCAGAAGACCACTGGCGAACGGATCGAGGGTACCGGTGTGCCCTGCCGCTCGGGTCTTCAGCACTCGCCGCACCCGATGCACCACGTCGTGGGAGGTCGGCCCGACCGGTTTGTCCACCAGAACCGCTCCGATCAGTCCGGATCCTCCTGCCGAATCGTGTTCAACAGCTCGTTGATCCGGGCGGCGTGCTCCAGACCGCGGTCGAGCTCGAAGTGCAGCTCGGGTACCGTACGCGTCGTCAGTGCGCGGGCCGCCCGTGATCTGAGGAAGCCGGCGGCGCTCTGCAATCCTTCGAGCGCCCGCGCCTTTTCGGTCTCCTCGCCGGGAACGCTGACCATGACCCGGGCGTGGGACAGATCATTGGTCACCAACACGCCGGTGATGGTGACGAAGCCGACCCGGGGATCCCGGACTTCGCGGGTCAACGCCGTCGGTGATCACCTGTCTCAGCGTTTCGGCCATCTGCTCCGGCCGACGGGACGAGCCCTTCATCGGTACACCGTCACGGTATCGACAATGCGCACGCCATCGGCTTCCTCCACCATCCGATCGGCCGCGCGCAAGGTCTCGTCCACGACTGTCCGGGCACTTCCGACGGCGGCACAGGCGATTTCCGCCCGCTGCCACAGATCCTGGTGTCCGGTTTCCGCCACCGACACGTTGAGACTCCGGCGCAGGCCGGCAGTCAGCGGCTTCAGCACCCCCCGCTTCTCCTTCAGGGAATGGCAGGCGGGTAGGTGAAGCTCCCAGGTGGTAATGGCGACAATCAGCTCCGAGCTCCTAGCTCACCCGCAGCCGGCTGCAGCGTCCGCTTGATCTCT
Source organism: uncultured Gemmatimonadales bacterium (assembly GCA_963825815.1). Classification (GTDB taxonomy): domain Bacteria; phylum Gemmatimonadota; class Gemmatimonadetes; order Gemmatimonadales; family GWC2-71-9; genus CAVVWJ01. The sequence continues at coordinate 9,492 of CAWGVB010000044.1, forward strand.
TCCATCCGGAACGACTCGATCCGGTCGCCCACTTTGAGATCGTTGAAGTTCTCGATCCCGATACCGCACTCGAGACCTTCCCGGACCTCTCGCACATCGTCCTTGAAGCGTTTGAGGCTGGAGAGCGAGCCGGTATACACCGTGGTGCCGTCGCGGGTAATCCGGGCCTTGGCGGTCCGTTGAATGGTTCCGCTGCGCACCATGCACCCGGCGATGGTGCCGACCTTGCTCACCTTGAAGAGCTGGAGCACCTCGGCCTCCCCCAGCACGGTTTCCCGCTCCTCCGGCTTGAGCAGGCCTTCGAGCGCGTTCCGAACATCCTCGACCGCTTCGTAGATGATGCGATAGGTGCGCACGTCTACCTGCTCCCGTTCGGCTGCAGTCCGGGCGTTGCTGTCGGGTCGCACGTGGAAGCCCAGGACGATCGCCCCTGAGGCCTTGGCCAGCAGAATATCGCTTTCGGTGATGGCCCCCACGCCCCGGTGCACCACGTCCACCCGCACCTCGCTGGTGCTCAGTTGGGCCAGCGCGTCGGCCAGAGCTTCGGCCGGCCCACCTTGGTCCGCCTTGATGATGATCCGGAGAGTGGAGACTTCGCCTTCCTTGAGGGCGCGGCTGAAGTCTTCCAGGGACGTCCCCTTGGCGCTCCTGCGGTTCTGGGCTTCTCGCTCCAGCCGCTGGCGCTTCTGGGCGATGTCGCGCGCCTCGTTGGCGTCGGTGACCACGGCGAAGATGTCTCCAGCCGCCGGCACCCCCTCGAACCCGAGAATCTGAACCGGTATGGAGGGTCCGGCAGCCTTCACCGCTTTCCCCCGTTCGTCGTACAGTGCGCGAATGCGGCCGGAGAACTTGCCGCAGATGAAGTTGTCACCGCCACTCAGGGTGCCCCGCTGAATCAGTATGGTCGCCAGCGGACCCTTCCCGGGATCCAGGGTAGCCTCGAGCACGACACCGTGTCCCTTGCCGCTCGGATTGGCCTTGAGGTCCAGGATCTCGGCCTGAAGCAGGATCTGCTCCAGGAGATGGTCGATCCCTGTGCCCTTCTTGGCCGAGATTTCGGCGGAGAGCACGGTGCCGCCGTACTCCTCGAGCACCACGTTGTGCTGCAGCAGGTCCTGTTTGACCTTGGGCACATTGGCCGTGGGGAGATCGACCTTATTGATGGCTACGATCATCGGCACGCCGGCATTGCGCGCATGGCTGATGGCCTCGACGGTCTGCGGCATGACTTGGTCGTCGGCCGCAACCACCAGCACCACGATGTCCGTGACCTGAGCCCCCCGGGCTCGCATGGCGGTGAAGGCCTGGTGACCAGGCGTATCCAGGAAGGTGATCCTCTTGTCGCCGGGCAGCTCGACGTGGTAGGCGCCGATGTGCTGGGTAATGCCGCCCGCCTCGCCGGCGACGATATTTGCTTTGCGGATGTAATCCAGCAGTGAGGTCTTGCCGTGGTCGACGTGTCCCATGATGGTGACGACCGGCGGCCGCGGTTCCAGCTGTTCCGGACTCTCCTCAGCCGCTGCGGTCTCGGCCTCGGCGGCATATTCGTCCTCCCGGACTGCCTGGAACCCGAAGGCCGATGCAATCAGCTCGATCTGATCGAAGTCGAGACGCTGGTTCACCGTCACCATGAGTCCCAGTTCCTTGAAGGCAAACTGGACGATCTGGGTTGCCGGCACCTTCATGGCGGTAGCCAGCTCGGAGACGGAGATGAATTCGTTGACCCGGATGAGCGTCTTCTCCCGCTCCTTCTCCTCGGCCAGGCGTCCGGCCTGCACCTCACGGAATGAGGGCTCGTCCGGCCGGCGCCCCTTGCGCCCTGCCGGTCCCTTCATGCCCTGCAGGGTGCGGAGGATGTTAGCGTGCACCGCTTCCTGATCCACCGAGGAGCGCTTCCCCTTCTTCCCCTTCTTCCTGCCGCCGCCCTTTTCCGCGTCGGGCCCGAAGGCGCGTTGCGGCGCCGGCCGATCGCTGCCCGGACGTCCCGGCAGACCGGGCCGAGCAGGTCCGCCGGGCCGGGAGGAAGCCGGTGGCGCACTACTGCTGAACACCGGCTTCGGCCCACGAGTTGTCTGAGCGGCGGGGCGCTGCACTCGAGGCGGAATGAACGGAGCCCGGGTTGGCGTAGGCGCCGGAGTTGAGGCCGGACGGAATGCCGCGGCATCCGGGGCTCCGCCGTTTACCGGTTCTTCGGTCGCGACCTCGCCCTCGTCCCCCTCGGGGGGAGCGGGCGGCAGATCCTTGAAGAGGGCCCGGGCGCGTTCCTCGAGGGTTTGCGCTGGGGTGGTATCCTCCACCTCGTGAATAACCGGGCGCTCCAGCTCGAGGGCCGCCAGCTCGGCCGCCTTCTCCGCCTGCTCCTGGGCCTCGACCTGAGCCACCTCGGCCGCCGTGCGGCGGCGCTTCGTGGGTTTGGCTTCAGCCGCGACCGGCGCCGGCTCCGCCGCCTTGGCCGCCTTGCGACGGCCCTTCTTGGCGGCGGGCTCTTCGGCGCTGCGGCGCTTCTCCCGCTCCCAGCGGACCCGCACGGCCGACACCTGATCGCTTTCCAGGGCGGACATGTGACTTCGCACGAAGATGTTCATGTCCTTGAGCATGTTGAGGAGCTGCTCAGGAGCGACGCCGAACTCCGCTGCCAGATCGTGGACTCTCGTTTTAACCACTCATGCCTCCATCAGGAGCGGACGGCTGCCAGCTGCACAATGCCACTGGCCAATGCGCGATCCCGTACGCCTACCGCCATGACCGGCGGCTTTCCCAATTGCGCGCCGATCGCAGCGGCACGCGGCCCCGGCATCAGCTGTACCCCCTTGGCACGAGCCAGCCGGACCACCTTGTCAATCGCGCGTGGGCTGGCGTCTTCCGCCACGACCACGCACCAGCACTTTCCTGCCTGTAATTCCCTGCGGACCGCGTCCACCCCGACCACGACCCGTCCTCCGCGGTAGCCCAGCCCGAGGAGGCCCAGCAGCCCGCTCATGCCTTTGGCCGGGTTTCCTCTCCGCTGTCCTCATCGGTGAGCTCCGACACAAACGCCATGAGCTGGTCCGAAGTTTCCGCCGTCATCCCCGGAATCTTCGCGATGTCCTCCCGCTCCAGGTCGAGAATGTCGTTGAGCGTCTTGTAACCGGCGCTCTCCAGAATCCCGGTTAGCTCGGGCGAGAGACCTTTGAGCTCGCTGAGCGGCACCTTCCCAGCCATCTCCTCTTCCGGAGGCAACGGAGCGAACAGCGGGCCTTCGCCTCCCCGCTCCAACCATTCGCGACTGGAGTACAGATCGATCTTCCAGCCGGTCAGCTCCGAAGCCAGCCGAACGTTCTGCCCGTTACGGCCGATGGCCAGCGACAGCTGGTCTTCATCCACCACCGCTTGGATGGTCTTGGCCTCGGGATCGGAGAACACTTTGGCGACTCTGGCAGGCGCCAGCGCCAGACGGGCGAACCGCTCGGGGTCGGGAGACCAGGGAACGATGTCGATCCGCTCGCCGCCCAGCTCGTTCACCACTGCCTGAACCCGGGAGCCCTTCAGGCCGACACAAGCGCCCACCGGGTCGATGGCGTCGTCGCGGGAAATAACCGCCACCTTGGTCCGGCTTCCGACCTCCCGTGCAATGGCGCGGATTTCCACGACCTGCTGCTGGATCTCGGGCACTTCGAGCTTGAACAGAGCCTTCACGAACAGTGGGTCGCCCCGGGAGAGGATGAGCCGGGGGCCCTTGGGCGTCTCTTCCAGCCGCTTGAGCACGGCGCGGATGGTGTCGCCCTGATGGAAGTGCTCCCGGTGATTCTGCTCCCGGTAGGGGACGATGGCCTCGGCTTCGCGGAACTTGTTCAGCATGATGACGAGCTTGCCGCGTTCGATCTGCTGGACTTCCCCCGATAGAAGCTCGCCCACCTTGGAGGTGAACTCCTCCCGGATCCGAGCCCGCTCGCCTTCTCGCACCCGCTGGATGATGCGCTGTTTGGCTGCCTGAACCGCCAGCCGGCCAAAATCGACAAAGGGAACTTCTTCTTCGAGCATGTCGCCCACCTGGAAGTCGGGATCTTCGTACTGCGCCTCTTCCAGGGTGATCTGGGCGCTGGGATCGTCCACTGTCTCCACCACCTGGCGGAGACGCACCACCTTGATGGTGCCCTGCAGCTCATCCACGCTGAGCTCGAACCGGACATTGGGTCCGAACTTGCGTACGAGGGCGGCATGAATGCCGTCGCGCAGCAGCTCCAGCAGATCGGAACGCTCGAGTTGTTTTGTCGTGGTCAGCTCGCGAAACGCGGCCAACATTTCAGTCGAACCTGCCATCCATTCACTCCGTAGTGGGCGCGTCCGGCGCCCTGCAGTGTGTGGGACGCTCCGCGTCCTATCGCCCTCGCCTGCCGAAGGCCTCTGCCTCAGGTATCAAGCGTGGCCTCCCGAATCTCCTCCAGCGGGAGCGAGATCTCGGATCCATCCTCTCCCCGCACGATGACCCGCTCGTCATCCGGTACCGCCAGGATCTCCACCCGTTGCCGGCCGGTCAGCCCTTCGGCTCGTACGCGAGCCTGACGGCCGATAAACCGGCGCCAATGCTCCGGCCAGCGGAGCGGCCGATCCAATCCCGGCGACGATACTTCGAGCACGTATCGCGGCCCGACCATGGCCCTGGATTCGAGGAATCGTTCGAGTGACCGGCTGATTCCGGCGCAGTCGTCGGCCGTAATTCCCTGGCCAGGTCGACTGTCGGGGCGGTCCACCCGTACCTGCAAGATGGGGCGCTGCAGGGTTCCGGTCCGCCGGAGATCGACGAGCTCGAACCCGAGCCCGGCAATGTGATCGCGTATGGGAACCAACAGCGCGTCGGCAGACATCGGCGGAGAAGGAAAAAAAATGTGGGGGAACTCCCCCACATCGACAGTCGGCCTGAACAAGCGCCTCCCGGGACAGCGGTAAATATTACTCGCGGTGTGGGTTGGAGGCAAGCGGAGAGATCAGCCCGAGGTAAGCCACCATTCGGCCGTCCTGGCCCCGGGACGCCCGATGGCTGTAGAAGGATTCTCGGTCGTGGGCCGAGCACCACCCGGATCGGCTTACTTCAGCCAGGCCAAGGCGGCGGGCCTGGGCGATCAGGACATCGCGCAGGTCGAGGTGCCACGGGCCGCTGCCTTCAGCCGCCATGCCGCACCCGTTCATCACTTCAGATCCAACCTCATAGCAGTCCCCGCAAATGCCAACACCGCAGTGCATTACGACATCACGTTCCGCCAGCCCCTGAGGCAGCCAGCAACGCCTCTACTCCGCGCTCGAGGATTCCTCCGGCGGTGCCCCGCCATCCGGCATGCAGCAGGGCAACGGCGCGATTCGGCACCACCAAGTACACCGGCACGCAGTCGGCTACGGTGATGGTCAGCATGACTCCGGGCGAGGTGCTCACCCAGCCATCCACGCCCTGGATCTGGATCCAGCCCTCAGCCGGTCCGACTTGCCGGACCTCGACCCCGTGCACCTGATTCCCCAGCACGATGGCGCTGAACCCCGGCATCGCCCTGCGGAAGGCGAGCCACCGGTTCATGACATCGCCTACCGGCTCCCGGCTCCAGAGTCCCAGATCGAATCCCCGGCCGGCTTCGTTCCCCCGACCGGTGATCCCGGCGACCACGCCATACCGCTGCTCGCCAGCCCGGTATCTCGAACCGCGGGATCGGCCCGGGAACCGGGACCTCCGGACACCGTTGCTGACGTATCTGAGAGGAGTGCGAATCAGCTGAAGACCTGCCCCGCTGCCCCGCTGCCCCGCTGCCCCGCCTACTACCCATCCACCCGCTCGATCTCGGCGCCCAGAGCACGGAGCCGCTCATCGATGCGTTCGTACCCGCGCTCGATCTGGCCCACGTTGTGAATCGTGCTGCGACCTTCGGCCGCCAGCGCCGCGAGCAGCATGGCCATGCCGGCCCGGATGTCGGGCGACTCGACCGTCCCGCCTTTGAGAGCCGAAGGGCCCGAGATCACCGCCCGGTGGGGATCGCAGAGCACGATGCGCGCACCCATCCCGATGAGCTTGTCCACGAAGAAGAGGCGGGACTCGAACATCTTCTCGAAAACGAGGAGCATGCCCGGAGCATTGCGTGGCCGTGACGATGGTGGTGGACATCACGTCCGCCGGAAAGGCGGGCCAGGGGCCGTCCTCCAGCTTGGGAACGTGCCCGCCCAGGTCCGGCCGGATCCGCCGCTCCTGTCCCGGGCTTACGCTCAGGCGGGTTCCCTCCAGCCGGGGCCGAATGCCCAGCCGCTCGAAGCCAAGGATGGTGCTGCGCAGATCTTCGGAGCGGACCGGCTCGATGACGACGTCGCCGTTGGTGACGGCCGCCAGCCCGATGAAGCTTCCGATCTCGATGTGGTCCGGTC
>CAWGVB010000045.1:0-16353 GCA_963825815.1 uncultured Gemmatimonadales bacterium
ATCGATTCTGAAGGACAAGCAGCTGGAGGCTGCTGCAGGCGCGGCAGTAGACCATCGATTTGTGGTGAGCGACGACGAAGCCAGATTTCGGCAGGTCGGGTCGCGCTTCATCGGAGAACGGCTGGGAAAAGCCGAGGTGGTGCCGCTGGGATGATTGGATCTGCTCGCCGGAGCGCCGAGCTACAACCTGGGATGGAAGGTGCAGAGCTCGGCGGCGGAGTCGGTGGCCACGGCATAACGCTGTCCGTCGAACCATGCGCCCGGGTTGAGGTACATTCGTCCGGGGGTGGTTTCGGCCAGCATTGGTTGATGGGTGTGGCCCATGACCAGCAGTCCGATGTCGGTCTCAGTGGAAAGAAGTTGTTCGGCCCAGGCCCGCTGCCGCGCAGCCGCCCGGGTTAGTTTCGCTTCATCCATGGTGTGATCGCCCAGAACCGGACTCAGCATATCCACCAGCCGAAGACCCGAAGTCCGGATGGAGCACGCGATATACCGCGGCGGTAGCCGGGTGTTGAATCACCCGGTGGATCAGTTTGGCCTGCCAGCGAGGCTCAGCCAGTCCATCCCCATGGATTGCAGTGACCGTCCGATCGCCGATCTGGAATGTTGCGCGATGCGGGTTGAAGCAGAGCCCGAGATCCCGTTCCCAGAAGTCGCGATCCCAGCGGTCGTGATTTCCTCCAACCATCACGATGGGCACTCGACGGCGAAGCCGGGCGAGTGCCGCGGCCACGTGGAATCCGCGCCGGGGAATGACCCGTGAGTAGGTAAACCAGAAATCGAAGAGATCGCCGTTGATCAACAGACAATCGCCCAGCCCAGGCACCGCGTCGAAGAATTCGAGCAGTGCCTCCTCGGTATCCGGTGATGCAACTCCGAGGTGGGCGTCAGACACGATTACGAGGGTACGGCCCAGCACGGCGCCAAAGATGGACTCTCCCATATCCCGGTGCAACCGGCTCCTCGTCCCGGGCGTGTCAGCCCCCACGTCCCGAACGTCTAACCCCTGAGGCTGCGATGGCCAGCACGGTTCCGTCGATCTCGGAGACCAGCGTACGGGTCAACTACTCCGAGACCGATCAGATGGGCGTGGTCTACCACGCCCGGTATCTGGTTTGGCTGGACGTCGCCCGCTGCGAGCACCTGCGGCTGAGCGGGATGAGTTATCGCGAGCTGGAGCAAGCTGGCCTGCGACTCGCCGTCAGCGAGCTCGCCATCCGATATCGCCAGCCCGCCCGCTACGACGACCTGATCCGGATTCGATGCTGGATTCGCGAAGTGGCTTCACGGCGGGTGGATTTCGGCTATGCCGTCGAACACGCCGAGGATCAACGATTGTTGGCGACGGCCTCTACCCGGCTGATCGCCCTCGACATCGGGATGACGCTGGCCCGCTTACCGGAGCGGGTCCGTCAGGTGCTTCGCCCCATCCCGGACCCGATCAGGCTGGCATGATGAGACAACTCTGCGGCTTGATCCTCCTGAGCGGAGCGCTTCTATCGCCGTCTCTCCTGGCGGCACAGGATGAAGCCGTGGTCGAGCAGTTGGCACCAGTGCTCGCGGCCGAGGATGCTCGCGATTGGCAACCCGATCTCTTCCAACGAGCGCTGCTGGCACCCGATTCTCTGGTCCGCCGCACCGCCGCACTCGCTGCCGGCCGCATCGGCGATCTCCGGGCGACGCCGCTCTTGCTGCGGGTGCTGGACCAACCGGATTCCACCGTTCGGGTCGCTGCTGCCTTCGCGCTGGGTCTGCTCGGTGATTCCGCCGCGGTGGAGCCCTGATTCAGCGCTTAACCGGACTGCCGCCACTGGATACCGCAACCGCAAACGAGGCGGTTACCGCGTCTGGCAAAAATCGGGGGAAAGCGAACCGCGGATTTCTTTGCCTCCGCGCTGAGCGGGAAGATCGCTCTGAGCCAAGCCGACCCGGCTCCCGCCCTGAGCCAGATGCTGCTGGAGAGCTGGCGGCTGGGGCCGGATGCCCAGGCCGCGTCGCTTCTGCCTTTTGCCGAGGATACCGTTCGGGACGTTCGGTGGCGTGCTCTTTATTCGCTGGGTCGACTCCGTTCGCCTGAGGCAGGCAATCATCTGATCAATGCTTTGGGCGCCGACGATGCGGAAACCAGGGCGACGGTAGCCAGGGTACTGACTCGGGAGTATGCCCAACGAGCCAAGCTCGCGCCCGCGACCGTGTCCGGCCTGCTGGCCCGCGCGGTGGACGATGAGGATCCCGGGGTCCGGATCAATGCGCTTCGCTCGCTCGGCACCTACCACGACTCCTTGCTGGCGCCTGCGGTTGCGTCCAAGGTCGAAGATCCGGACTTGAATGTCCGGGTTCAGGCAACGTCCAGTCTGGGAGAGCTGGGGGGCTCGGTTGCGGCCGCTACCTTGCGGCGTCTGGTCCAATCGAAGGCCGGGTTTGCTGTTCGGCGCGAGGCGCTGCTGGGGCTGGCTCGGATCGATCCGGCAGGATTCGCCGCCGCCGCCGAGCCGTGGAAATCGAATGCGGACTGGAGGGCTCGGGCCGCTGCGGCCGAGGGATGGGCCCGAGCTGGCCACTCGGGAACGCCGGCCTTCCTCTCCGATCGGGACGGCCGAGTCATCGCCAGCGGACTTCAGGCCTGGGCTGACACCGTGTCGGGCCCCGACCCCGCGCTCATCGGCGCAGCTCGTCGGGTGCTCGGACATGCTGACGCAGCAGTTCGCAGTGTCTCCGCCGACGCCTTGGCCCGAGCAGCCGCCCCGGCCGACATCACCTCCCTGGTTCAGATGTACACCCGTTCCGTCCGCGATTCGTTTCCCGAAGCCTCGCTATCCGCACTCGGTGCCCTCCTGGCCATTTCAAAGAGTAGTGGCCCTGCCGGCTCGCAGGTCGAGCGTGAATTCCTTGCGACGGTGCCGCGGCCCGCCAATTACCTGTTGCGCCGGTGGGCGGAGGCCAACTGGCCTGACGCGGCAGACCGATGGGGTCCAGCCTATCCGCTGTCGACCGGACGCACGCTGCAGGACTATCGGGAGCTCACCCGGCAGTTCATCCTGGCCTCCGATTCCTTGGCAAGGCCACATGTGTTCATCGACACAGAGCAGCGCGGCACTCTTGAGGTGGAACTGTTCGGGCCCGACGCGCCTATGACGGTGGCCAACTTCCTTCGTCTGGTTGACCGCCGCTTCTTCGACGGGAACCGATGGCATCGGGTGGTGCCGAACTTCGTGGTGCAGGATGGCGATCCGCGGGGTGATGGCTTCGGCGGGCCCGGCGGCTCGATCCGCGACGAGATCAACCGCGATCGCTACGGGGCCAAGCCCATGCTGGGAATGGCCCTGTCCGGCCCCGACACCGGGGCCAGCCAATGGTTCATCACCCTCTCTCCTCAGCCCCATTTGGATGGGACGTACACGGTTTTTGGGAAAGTTGTGGGCAACTTCGGTCCGCTGTCGCGCATCAGCCAGGGCGACCTGATACGGACGATACATCGATAGAAGAGAGAAAGTGGCAATGACAGGATTTCCATTATGAGGCGCTTCTGCACGGTGGGGATTTTCTTGTCCATCCTCTCCATCTCCTCCGCCCCTGCAGAGGCCCAATTTTTTGCGTTTGGTCAGAACAAGGTCCAGTACCGTCGGCTCGATTGGCGGGTCACTCGAGGACCGCATGTGGATCTGTACTACTATCCTGCCGAGGCCGAGCTGGTGCCCGCGGCACTGGCGTATGCGGAAGCAAGTTACGACACACTTTCACTGCAATTCGGTCACGCTGTTGCCGCTCGCATCCCGCTGATCGTTTATGCCTCTCATACCGATTTTGAGCAGACCAACATTCTGCCGTTCACCCCGCCCGAAGGACTCCTGGGCGCCACCGACTTCCTCAAACGAAGGGTCTCTCTGCCTTTTCGGGGGAACTTCGCCGAATTCCGCCACACCCTGCGCCACGAGATGGTCCACGTCTTTCAGTTGGATCTGCAGTCGGAGAGCTACTACCAGGCACCCAGGGCCCGGCGCTTTGGTTTCCCCTTGTGGTGGAGCGAAGGGCTGGCGGAGCTCTGGTCCGGGGGGGAGGACGCCCGGGACTACATGGTCCTCCGGGATCTCACGCTCAGCGGAAAGCTGCCGCAGTTCAAACAGCTGACCTACTTCACTGGGGGTATCGTCTATCCGATCGGAGGCAGGATTCACCGTTGGCTGGCCGACACCTACGGTGACTGGCGGGTCGCGCTGATCTATAAGGAATTGAACCAGCACGACAACTTCGAAGACGCTATTCGTGCCGTCTACGGCCGGTCGCTGGATCAGCTCAGCGAGGAATTTCAGCTCGCCATGCGGCGGACCTATTACCCCTCCGTGAATGGCCTCGCTCCCTTGGGAGTGTTGGGGCGGGAGATCACCCGGCTCGCGGTCAAGCCGGCGTTCATTCCTGATTCCACTGGAGAAGACCGGGGAGAAATCGCCTACGTCTCTCCAGCCACGGGATACCTGAGTGTCTACCGCAAGGGTGTGGACGGAGGCCGGGCACGGAAGGTCGTCACCGCCGGCCGCTCGGCCGAGCTCGAGGCGTTTCACCCGTTCGACTCCCGGATGGATGCCTCGCGCAAGGGTTACCTGTTGTTCACCGCGCGCTATGGCGACCGGGACGCTCTGATGGTGTGGGATCTCAAGCGGGGAAAGGTGGTCGGGGCGCTACCAGTTCGACCACCTGGTCTCAATCCTTTCGCCCATGTGGATGCGTGATGGGACGGAGCATCGTATTCAGCGGGCTGTCCGAAAGCGGGGTTTCCGATCTGTATCGGGTACACCTGCCAAAGGGAAAGCTGGAGCCGCTCACCCGCGACCACTACCAGGACCTTGATCCCAGCCCGGCCCCGGATGGCCGCCGGCTGGTGTTCGCCTCTGACCGGACAGCAGATGGACTCGAAGGCGCGGTCAATCTCTTCGTGCTCGACCTGGTGACCGGCGACATTACTCAGCTCACCCGGGGGCACTGGGTCGATGAGGCCCCCACCTGGGGAGCCGACGATCGGATCTATTTCACCTCCGATCGGGACGGGGTCCTGCTGAATGTCTTTTCCACCGACAGTCTGGGAAACGGACGGCGAGAAACCAGCGCCTGGAGTGGTGCATTCGACGCCGTGCCGCTGCCGGACAGCAGTGGGTTGGTCGTAGGAGGATTTCATGACCTGAGTTGGAACCTGTACCGATACCCCGTCGACTCGGCTGCGCGCGAAGATCGGTTCACCCTTGATTCGGGTCCCCCGCCGGCCCAGTGGGCCTGGGCCAGTGGCAGCCGCAAGCCCGCGGCCAAGGTGGTGGGAGAGCCGTACCGTCGCCGGCTGACTCTGGATTTCGCCGCCGGGGGCGCCGCCTTTGTCCCGGGGTACGGCGGAGCTCAAGGGGTATCCTTTCTCATGAGCGATCTGCTTAGCGACAACCTCGTGTATGGCAGCATCGGATCTTTTCAAGGACGCCGGCTTGGCAGTGTGTTCGCGAACATCAGCGCCAGCACGATCTACGTGAATCAGCAGCGGCGACTCAATTGGGGCTTGGGCGCGTTCCGCACCAGAAGCCGGAACTATGAGGGCGACCTGGTGGTGGCCTATGAAGAACTGGCGTACGGGGCACTCGGTCTTCTCCGATACCCCTTGAGCCGTTTCAGTCGAGTGGAGGGCACCGCGGTCGTGGAACATTCGGACCGGGTGGACTTCACCCTAACCGTCGACGAGCCGCGGCGGGTCGGCTGGATCGCCTCGAACTATCTAAGCTTCGTGCACGACAATTCGCTCTGGATTCCTTCCGGCCCAATCGATGGGGGAAGGTTGAGCGTTACCGGCGGTATCTCCAGCGATTTTACCAACAGTCGCTTCGACAGCTACCTGTTGAGTGGAGACTGGCGCCGCTATCTCCGGCTCGGGTCGCGCAGCGCCTACGCCATCCGGGCCTTTGGTTTCTACAGTGGCGGCGACCGCCCACGACGAGTGAACATCGGGGGCACCCTCGGTCTGCGCGGCTACCCTGAGTTCGGGTATATCGTCGGGACTCGAGCCTACATGCTCAACCAGGAGATCCGGTTTCCGGTGCTGACCCACCTGACTCTGGGAACCCCGCTCGGCGACATCGATTTTCCGGAAATTCAGGCGGGATTTTTCGGGGACGTGGGTAAGGCGGTTCTGCACCAGGACTCGGAGCGGGCGTTACTGGGGAGTTGGGGCATCAGCTTCCGCTTGGCGCTCGGTCCCTTCGCGGTGTTGCGGCTCGACCTGGGTCGCCGCTTCAGCGATGGCAACTTCCGGGGGTACAGTCTCGACCGGAGCCAGCGGGATCCCGGATTCGTGCATTTCTTCTTCGGCTATAACTATTGATGGGACAACGTTTTCGGGTTGACCCTCCAGTCCTGCTCCTCTATCTTGGCTCGGCCGCGATGGCCTGCCGAAACGCACCGGAGCCAGTGATGCCGGTCGGAGCACGGCCAGCAACTTTGGCCGAAGTCGCTCCCTGGGTCGAAGCCACAGTGCCGGCGGCTCATCAGGTCTACCGATTCAAGTGGCTCCTGCGAGACGAGCGGGGAAGTGCGGGCGGCCACGGAGCGGTGCGAGTCGCCCCACCTGACTCCCTGCGATTCGATGTGGCAGGTCCGTTCGGAAGCGGGGGAGCTTCCGCCGTGGTGATCGGTGATCGGGCACTCTGGACCGACCCGGCGGATGCCATCGCCCGGCTGGTCCCGAACTATCCGCTGATGTGGGCCATGTTCGGCGTGGCGCGAATGCCGCCGGAAAGCGTGACTGTTCGCGCGCTGAGTACATCTTCTACCCAAGCTTGGCAGTTTGCTGGAGCACGGGACACGGTAGAGTATGCCAGGAGCGCGGGAGATGACGGCCGGCTGGTTGCCGAGGTTCACCAGGCGGGCACGCTGATCGGCCGCGCCGAAACGACTCTGGGGCCGGATGGAGCTCCGCTCAAAGCCAGGCTCACTGTACCCAGCGGGCCGGCTCAGCTGGACATTACGTTTCTCTCCATAACGCGGGACACCTTTGCGCCTGATATCTGGATTACTCGTAAGCCTTAGTACTCTGCTCACTCTCGGCTGCTATGGTTTTGCGGGCGGTGGCTTACCCCCTGCAATCAAGACGGTCGCTGTCCTCCCCTTCGACAATCAGACGCCGGACCCGACGCTGACCCAGGAAATTTCCCGAGCGGTTCGCGAGGCTGTGGAGCAGAGACTGGGCCTCCGGCAGGCCGCCGAGCCGCGGGCGGACGCTGTGGTCCGGGGCTCGATCACCCGCTACGAGCCCGATCTCCCGGTGGCCTACGCTGGAGGCGACAGCACTGTGACCGTCACCCAACGCGAGCTCCAGATTACCGTGTCAGTCGAGATTCTCGACCAGCGACAGGGTAAACCGCTCTGGCAGCGGAACGGGCTCACCGTACGCGGGACCTACGAGCAGGGACAGGAGGCCAACGGCCGGAGGAAAGCCCTGGACGATCTGGTCGTAAATATCGTCGAAGGCGCTCAGTCTCAGTGGTGAGCTCCCCCGCGGCTCGGGCCTAGCCGTGCACGAGCTCTCCATTCCCGGCTTGTTCCTGACGCTCGCGGCTATACTGGTGGCCGCGAAGGTGCTGGGTGAGCTGGCGGAACGGGTGGGCCAGCCGGCGGTGCTCGGTGAGCTGCTCGCCGGCGTTCTTCTTGGCGGAAGCGTCCTCGGAATTGTCCCAACCACCGGGGCCATGGGAGAGGTGGTGCACGTACTCGCGGAGTTGGGAGTCGTGCTCCTTCTCTTCGAGATCGGACTCGAAACGGACTTGCGTGAGATGTTTCGCGCCGGTCCCGCCTCACTGGCGGTTGCCACCGTAGGTGTCGTGCTCCCCTTCTTCTTCGGATTCCTCTATTGGGCGTATGTGCCCCACGCCGCGAGCGGTGGCTCCACGGACCTGACAACTGCTGCCATTTTCGTGGGCGCCACGCTGACGGCCACATCGGTCGGCATTACTGCGCGGGTTCTATCTGACCTCCGGCGAATGAATACGCTGGAGGCGCGGATCATTATCGGGGCCGCCGTCATAGACGATGTCTTTGGCCTCGTCATTCTGTCGGTCGTGTCGGGGTTGGCGGCCGGAGCGGCCATCGCGCCTTTGAGCATACTGCGGATCTTTACCGTCGCGGTCGGCTTCCTGGTAGTCGCCGTCTTCGCGGGACGGTTCCTCGCGCCGAAGCTGTTCGATCTGGTCGTTCGGATGCGGGTCCGTTACGTACTTCTGGTCGCTGCCATCGCGTTTGTGCTCGGATTGTCGGCCGTAGCCGAAATGGCCGGCTCAGCTCTCATCATCGGCGCCTTTGCCGCAGGGTTGATTCTGTCGGGTATCAACCAGTTCGACACCATAGATCGCGAGATCCGGCCGGTGGGCTCGATACTCACTCCCATCTTCTTCGTGAGTGTTGGCGCTTCCGTCAACGTGCGGCTGCTCGATCCCAGCCGGGAGGGAGCTTCGGGGCTGCTGGGAGTAGCGCTGGTGCTGACCCTGCTTGCGGTTGCCGGCAAGGTCGCTGCCGGATGGGCGGCGCCCTGGGCTCAGTTTCGACGAGTTGTGGTTGGGGTGGGGATGATTCCCCGGGGAGAGGTCGGATTGATCTTTGCCGACATGGGGCGGCGGGCGGGCATTTTGAATGAGGCCGTGTTCGGCGCCATTCTGCTCATGATTATGGCGACCACCTTCGTTGCGCCTCCCGGTCTGAAGCTGCTCTTCGGTGCCCGGCCCTCTGATACTCCGGCATGATCGACAGCAAGCCTAAAGTGATGAGCTTGTCGGAGGCCCTGGCCTGGCGAGCCCGGCAGGCGGGCCCCGTAGTCTTTACCAACGGCGTCTTCGACCTGCTGCACCCCGGCCACGTGGAGCTGCTCGAAGCCGCCCGGAGGGAAGGGTCCGCGCTCATCGTCGGGGTGAACAGCGATGCCTCGGTGCGGCGGCTGGGCAAAGGGCCGGATCGGCCATTGAATGATGAGGCCGCGCGGGGCCGGGTCCTGGCTGGAATGGCGGCGGTGGATAGTGTGGTGGTTTTCGACGAGGACACGCCCCTCGAACTGATTCAACAGCTTGCCCCTGATGTTCTGGTTAAGGGAGCGGATTACGCCCGCAGCGCCATCGTCGGAGCCGATCTGGTAGAATCCCGGGGAGGGCGGGTGGTGCGAGTCCCCCTGGTCACCGGCTTCTCCACCTCCAATATCGTGGATCGTTTTCGTGCCTAGACCTGACGGCCGCGCCCCGGATCAACTGCGCCCGCTCGTGCTGGAGCGGCGTGCCAATCCCTACGCCGAGGGGAGCTGCCTGATTCGGATGGGCGGCACGCTGGTCCACTGCACCGCGAGCGTCGAAACCGGCGTGCCCGGCTTCAAGAAGGGAACCGGCGAGGGCTGGGTCACGGCGGAATACGCCATGCTGCCGCGAGCAACCGTGGAGCGCACCTCCCGTGAGCGGAATGGACCGGGAGGCCGGACCCAGGAGATTCAGCGGCTGATCGGACGCTCACTCCGGGCGGCCATGTCTACCATGAGCTTTGGCGAGTTCACCATCCGGGTGGACTGTGACGTGCTCCAGGCGGATGGTGGAACGCGCACCGCCTCTATCACAGGCGGCTGCGTGGCGTTGGCCGACGCATGCGCCTGGCTGGCGGAACGAACCGGGCAGCCCTCACCCTTCGGCAAGCTGGTGGCTGCCGTTTCGGTCGGCCTCATCGAGGGGGAGATCCGGCTCGACCTGGCTTATGCGGAGGACAAGGACGCCGGGGTGGACGCGAATATTGTGATGCTGGAGCCCACTGAATTCGTGGAAGTGCAGGGGACTGGAGAGCACGGCACCTTCAGCCGGGCCCAGTTGGAAACCCTGCTGAACGTCGCTCAACGGGGTATCGCCGAGCTGTTTCAGGCCCAGCGGAAAGTTCTCGGTCGGTGAAAATTCTCGCCGCCACGCGAAGCCGCGGCAAACAGGAGGAGATTCGCCGGATCCTGATACCTGGAGGGCTCCAGGTGGTCTTCCCTGAGGATATCTGGCTTCGCGAGTCGAACGAAGACGATGCGCTCGAAGCCGCCGACACCTTCGAGGGGAATGCCCGCAGGAAGGCGGAGTACTTTGTGCGCCTGAGCTCTTTGCCCACCCTGGCCGACGACTCCGGACTGGAGGTATTCGCGTTAGGGGGAGCTCCCGGCGTCCGCTCGAAACGATGGGCTGGAGCCTCCGGCACACCGCTGGAAGTAGACGCGGCCAATAACGCCGAGCTGCTACGACGATTGGCCGGCCTTTCCGATGCCCAGCGGGTGGCGCGGTATCGCTGCGTGCTGGTATTTCTCCGCTCGGCCGGCGCTGTTCCTCTCGTGTGCTACGGCGATTGCACCGGGCGCATTCTGGAGGTGCCGCAGGGCGCCGGCGGCTTCGGGTATGATCCTCTGTTCTTCAGCGATGAGCTGGGAAAGACTTTTGGCGACGCCTCAGCCGAGGAGAAGGATGCGGTCAGCCACCGTGGCCGGGCCCTGAGGGCCTTCCTGCAGGCGTTGAAGGCTTCTGTGCCGGCGTCATAGAGCGGCTATTTTGCAGCAGCCTGTACGGGGTGTGGCGCAGTCCGGTAGCGCGCCTGCTTTGGGAGCAGGAGGTCCCGGGTTCGAATCCCGGCGCCCCGATGTGAGGAGTACCTGGCCTCCGGATGCCCAAGGTGCCTGCGGGCCCGGAGGCAGCGTCCAGCAGACTAGAGGAGGCGAGAGTAGAGGAACCGGGCGTTGCGCCGCTCCCAGGTGCGGAGCGACTCGAATGAGAGCTTCTCCAGCTCGAGCGACACGGCCCGGGCGGCGGCCAGCGACACAGATTCCCGGTCTTCCCGGCCGGCTTCAGCGGCAATGCGGGCCTGCACGTCGGTGAGGCTGAGCCAAACCGTCAACCGATTATTGACCCGGTCCTGGACCATGAGCCGCATCTTCTGGATCAGAGCCCGATTTCGGAGGACGCAGTGGCGGTGCACGGCCCACAGGATGAAGCCCTGGAGCCAGATCAGAAAGATCAGCGCCATCCCTTGCTCGCCGCGGGAGAGCTCACTCACTGTTATGATGATGGCCAGGAGCACCCCGACGGTCGTCATGAACAGCTCGAAGTACTCTGCCAGACCAGCCCGAATTTTGTAAACAACGGGGGAGAAGCGTTTCATTGAGTCCTCGAGCTGGGAACCGGTCGTAAGGCCAGTCAATTTCTGGGGGTACTTCAAGATTCTAGGTCATAGCTGGAAAATCCAGTCCCACCGAGGAATCGGCCGGGAATGGCAAACCGTGCTGGGGGTAGCCGGTGGCGGGGTTTGAAGGGTTACTGTGAAGCATACGCGCCCGTAGCTCAGTTGGATAGAGCAACAGCCTTCTAAGCTGTGGGTCGCAGGTTCGAATCCTGCCGGGCGCATTCTCGTGACCCGAGGACATCCATGACGGGCTCCATAGAAATGTCCGGCGGAACCTCTGAAAAGTCGCGCGGGGTCGCGCTCGCACTGGCGGCCATCCTGGGGCCGTTCGGAGCTCACCGCTTCTACGTGGGTAAGACCGGCACCGGCATTCTGATGCTGTGCACCCTCGGCGGCGCCGGCCTCTGGTACCTCTATGACCTAATCATGGTAGCCGGAGGATCGTTCCGGGATGTGCAGGGAAGACTGGTGTGTATCTGGGACCCCGAGCAGCCTTCCTTCCGTCAGGGCGAGGTTTCGGCTGAGGTAATCGAAGAGCTCTCGGCTTTACGCGCCGAGGTAGCCGAACTCGCCGAGCGGGTGGATTTCGCCGAGCGGTTACTGGCCGGTCCACCCGGAGAGCCGGGGCGGGTTCAGTCCTCCCCCTGACGATTAGATCAGACTTTCGGCGGCTGGTCTAGCGATGGCGGGTGTGGATCTGCTCCAGTGAGCGGATCTGATCGTGAGCCTCTTTGACTTTGAAAAATTGCCGCTCCACCAGGGCCCGAAGATCGGCCGGAAGCCCTGACGCCAGCACTTGCTCATACGCCTTGACCGCAACATCCTCACCCCGCTCACACTCGGCAATGATCGCAGCTTCGTCCCGCCCTGTAGCAAGGGATTTGATGTCCATCCATCCCCGATGCAGCGCGGCTGCCAGGTGCCCCGCCTCAGCGGGATTCTGGTCGAGACGCTTGACCTCGGACTCAAGCTCGGCGGCAAACTCACTGCGCTGCTGCGAATAGCTCTCCAGCAAATGCTGAAGGTTGACGTCGTCGACCGACTCGGCCGCAACCTTGAATCCGTTCTCTCCATCCTTGCAGGTCTGGATGAGCTGATTCAGCGTGGACGCCACATCGTCCACGCTGTCAGCTCCAGGGGCTCTACTGGCCTCAGTGCTCACCGGGAGGCTTCCTCTTCCGCGTCCTCCGCCTCCTCGGCTTCAATGTTGATGACGCTCTCGGCCAGCTCGGTCAGCTTCTCGTCGGTGACCTCCTCTTCCTCGAGGTTCTGACCCAGCAGGTCGTGCACCTGATCGTAACCCAGCATCTCAGCGTAGGTGCAGAGGCAGCCGTAGCTGGCGATCTCGTAGTGCTCGACCTTCTGTGCCGCGGAAATCAGAGCTGCATCCATCACTGACGGCTCAGCATCTTCCTCCATGATCTTCTTGCCCTCTTCAAGCAGCCCAGCCATTCCCTCGCACTTCTTTCCCTTGGCCGGAACGCCCAGAAGCTTGAACACCTGATCCAGCCGCTCGACCTGTCCCTCGGTCTGCTCCAGATGTTCTTCGAAGGCGCTCTGCAGCTCCGGATGGGATGCTGCCTTGATCATCTTCGGCAGCGCCTTGAGGATCTGGTTTTCCGCGTTGTAAATGTCCTGCAGTTCGTGAACGAGCAGGTCGTCCAGCGAGTTGAGCTTTGCCATGGTGATCTCCTTACGTATGCCGGGGCGGTGTGGCAACGATCGTCGAGAGTACTAGCCGGAGTCAGCGAGTCTAGCGTAGCAGAGTCCAACGTAAATCGCGTCAAAGATCGAACCGTGTTCTGCATCACCATCTAGCTCGGCTGCTCAGGCGCAGGTAGCATGATGGATGCAAACCACCCTGGCCGCGCTGGCGGTCATTGCGGTCGGGTACCTTCTGGCATATCTGGTTTTCAATCGCCTCCGCGATCGCTTCGGGTACGTTGGCGGGGCCGAATACGTCATCATTGGTTTTCTGCTGGGTCCCCGGGTCACCGGTTTGCTCGGGGCCGCGCAGGTTCAGGATCTGACACCCATCGTAAGCCTCGGGCTGGGCTGGCTGGGAATGCTGCTGGGCACCTACTTCAGGATCCCCAGCATGGCCCTGATACCGGCAGAGCATCTGCGTGCTGCATTCACCGAGGCTTTCAGTACTTTCCTTTTTGCTCTCTTGGTCCTGCTCCTCGCTCTTCCACATCGTCGGGTACGCGGCAGCCGAGGCGTCGGTTCAGGCTGTGAGCCTGGCCTCGGTGGCTACCTTGAGCTCCCCCGCTGCGGTGGACGTTCTAACCCGAAGAACCGGCGGCTCGCCACTCCTGCCAATCCTTCAACTGACTGCACGGATCGATGCCTTAGTGGCGGTGGCCGGTTTCGGGCTGATCCTGGCGGTCCACCATCAAGGGCAGGTCGCGCCTTCGGTTCGCCCCCCTACCGCAACCGAGTGGGCCGTCATCAACTTGGCCCTGGGCCTTGCCTGCGGCATCCTTTTTCATCTCTTCCTGGGCCCGCCAAACCGGCTGGATGAGGCCGAGGGTAGCAGCCGATTGTTTGTTGCCCTGGCAGGCGCCATCGTCATCGCCAGTGGCGCCAGCTACTACCTCAATCTTTCCCCGATCTTCACCAACCTGATTCTGGGCTTCATTCTGGCCAACACCGGGGGCGCTCACGGTGACGTCGCCGGGCTGCTGCGCGCGACCGAGCGGCCGGTCTATTTGGCTCTGCTGATCTTTGCCGGGGCGGCCTGGAGCCCTGGATCCCGAGAGCTGCTGTTCATCGCTCCTCTCTTTGTGTTGGTGAGACTGGCTGCCCGGGTGGCCGGCGGGTGGGTCGCGGGAAGCCGCCTGGGCCCAGTCCGCACTCCCCGGCTTGGCCGGGCGCTACTCGCCCAGGGCGGACTCGCCGTGGCGCTGGCCATTAACTACGCCCAGGTCCATCCTGAGCTCAATTCTGACGTGGTGCTCACCGCGGCGCTGGTATCGGTGCTGCTCTTCGAAATCGTGGCCGGAAGGGAAGCCTGGGCGGTGGCAGGGCAGACAGCGACGGAGTCAGCTGCAAAGTGATACGCCGTCTCATGGTTCTGCTTCTGCTGGTGGGTGGTGCGGTGCTGCTGGAGCCTCTGCGGGTGCCCACCGAGGGCGTGATCGCACCTAGGTCACTGTTCCTGTTCGGGATCCTGCTGCTCACCGCAGATACCTTCGGTGCCCTCGCGCATGACCTCAAGCTGCCCCGCCTGGTTGGATACCTGATCGCCGGGTTGGTGCTGGGGCCTTCGGTCACTCGCATCGTGCCGGCTGGGGTGCTGGAAGACCTCGCGATGATGAAGCGGCTGGCCGTCGGCCTGATCGGTCTCCTTGCCGGGGCCGAGCTTCGAATCACGGACCTCCGGGCGCGCCACCGGACCATAGCCCTGATACTGGCCCTCCAGGCGCTCGCCGTGCTGGGGATACTTCTCGGGACCACCCTTCTTGCCAGGTCCTGGATGCCGTTCCTTTCGGGCCTCAGTCAGGGCCCGTTGTTTTTTGTGGCCCTGCTCTTTGCCACGCTCCTGACGGTCAACTCTCCGATGGTTACCCTGGCCATGTTGACCGAGACCCGTGCTTCGGGACCCTTGGCCAAGACCACCCTGGGTGTCGTGCTAGTGGCGGACGTGTTGGTCATTCTGCTGTTCACCGGAGCATTCAGCCTTGCCCGGGGCAGCCTGACGGGAACAGTGTCCGGCGCGGCAGAGGCCCTGACCCGACTCCTGCTCGAGGTGATGGGGTCGATTGGTGCTGGCGTGTTTGTGGGAGCCGTGGTGAGTCTCTACCTCAGGCTGGTGAAACGCGAGTTGGTGCTGTTCGCGGTGCTCGTAGTATTTGCCACGGCTGCCGCCGCCCAAGCCCTTCATTTCGAGCTGCTCCTCAGTCTCCTGGTGGCAGGATTTCTGGTCGAGAATGTGGCGCCGGTTCGAGCTGAGCCTCTGGTCCAGGCCCTTCATCAGACGGCAGTGCCGGTGTTTGTCATTTTTTTCGCCATGGCGGGAGCGGAGCTCCACCTCCAGGAATTTGCTGCGGTCTGGCCGGTGGTTCTTCTGATCGCGCTGGCGCGGATCGGGGCCATTTGGGGGTCGACCACCCTGGCCGGTCGCCTGGCCGGGGCGGAGGCGGCGGTGGTGCGCTACGGCTGGACCGGGTTGGTGTCGCAGGCGGGGGTGGCGCTCGGTCTGGCGACCATCGTGGCAGACCGGCTATCCGGGGTGGGACTTGCGATGCAGGCGGTGACCGTCGGAGTGATCGCCTTCAACGAGTCAGTGGGCCCGATCCTCTTTCGTCGAGGTCTGGAGCGGGCAGGGGAGGTTACCCGCGGCTGAGTCTTGCGTGCACTCGCGAGGAGAATTAGTGTTGCCGTCCCTCAGCCGGCACAACTTGGGATACCAGGAACCCTGTTGAGTGGTCTTGCTGTTGAGTAGGGCCGAGGTTGGAGGGTGATGATCGTGGCAGGAGGGAGCTCCCGCCGTTGACATCCCCGAGCTTCTTCGGCACATTATCGGGCTTCCGCAAGGTACCGGGCCAAAAATTCAGGCCGGCAGCGCAGGCGAAATCCTTCGTTCTTCGATGCTTATCCTTGACTCAGCCCCTGCGGATAGTTATCATTGAGGGCTATCGGCAAAAGTGGTACGCCGATTGGTTCAACGCTCTTTGACAAGTGATGTAAGCGAGAAGTGATGGAGTGCGGACCCATCGATCTGATCGGACACAGAGGCCGTTCAGATAGGGTTTAACTCTGATTTTTGTGATTCGGACGATGAACCATGTCGTTCGCTGAAGAGCTGTTCGAACTCATTGGAGAGTTTGATCCTGGCTCAGGACGAACGCTGGCGGCGTGCTTAACACATGCAAGTCGAACGGGACCGGGGGCAACTCCGGTTCAGTGGCGGACGGGTGCGTAACACGTGAGGGACATGACCTTCGGCGGGGGATAGCCGGCCCAACGGCCGGGTAATACCGCGTACGACCATTCGGGGACATCCCTGGGTGGTGAAAGCAGCAATGCGCCGATGGAGTGCCTCGCGGCCTATCAGCTAGTTGGTGGGGTAACGGCTCACCAAGGCGACGACGGGTAGCTGGTCTGAGAGGATGGCCAGCCACATTGGGACTGAGACACGGCCCAGACTCCTAC
>CAWGVB010000046.1:0-5990 GCA_963825815.1 uncultured Gemmatimonadales bacterium
CTTTGAATCGGCCTTGCATGGGCAGGCCGCTCCAATAGGCGTAGTAGGCGGCAAGCAGCGGCGGCTTCTCGTGGTACTGAGGCGGTTTTACCGCCTGCGCCACCAGTGAGTGCCGGCCGTCGGCTCCGATCACGACTCGCGCGTGCTCGGTGACCGTGGTACTGCCCTTGCCGTGCCCGCGTACGCCTACTACGTGATCATGTTCGTAGACCATGGATTCGACGCTGAAGCCTTCACGCACTTCGGCTACATGCTTTCATCGCCGCATCCAGCAGCACCTTGTCCAGCACGGTACGGCGTGGGCCGTACGCGACAGTCCCGTCCGGGTCGGGAGCTCCCGAGAGTGTGAACGGACCGAAGTCGAACGCGTAGGTGTCGAGGCGGGACACCCACTGGCAACAACCTTGTTCAGCAATCCCCAGCGCTGCAGCGCGGTGATGCCGGGCGGATGGATGAGGTGCGTAGAGATCGTGTCGCTCGGGAAGCTCGCCCGATCGCAAGAATACGCATACCCCTTGCGTGCAAGGAGCATCGCCGTCGGCGATCCTGCGACGCGGGCGCCTACCACAATGGCGTCATAGGTCTTGGCCATGCTCCCTCCATCTCGATGCGGGTAATCCACATGCAGGATGGACAGCTCGACGATGCGGAAATAACGGGGAATTCCCTTAACTAGTGCCTGGTTTCCTGGCGCAACGCATAACCTGCGGCCTCAGCGCGGTTGCGTAAGCCGAGCTTGGACAACACGTCGAGATAGAGCCGGTCACGAACTTGAGGGATGCGCGACGCCACAGCTAGCAACTGCGATCCCGACAGCAATGAAACCGCGTACGTCGCTAGAACGGCTGAGCGCATCCTCGCGTCGATGCCTCCGCTCGCCGCTGTCATGCAGCCAGCTACCAACGGGCTAGCGGGTGTAGCGAGCCTCGTGATCTGCAGCAGATTGTACTTG
Organism: uncultured Gemmatimonadales bacterium; assembly: GCA_963825815.1. GTDB lineage: Bacteria > Gemmatimonadota > Gemmatimonadetes > Gemmatimonadales > GWC2-71-9 > CAVVWJ01. The sequence continues at coordinate 953 of CAWGVB010000046.1, forward strand.
CGCTGACGCTTTCCTACACATCGTGAGCCAGGTGGTTGTGGGAAAATAAACGGAGCTTCGCGAACGGCACTTCTACCCCGACTGACTCATCAATCCGACCGAGAAGTTACGTGAGAGTGGCACTACTCTAATGCCATTAGCTTATAGTAAACAATCGCCGATTCGCGCCACCGTCTGTTGAGAAGAAGAAGCAGGCGAGCGCCTGCCAGGACGACCAGCGGGGTCTCTAATTGGGCACCAAGATGCCGCCAGTCTCTCCACTTCGGTCTAAAGGACCGATCACCAAGTCGCCGTAACCTGTTGACGTCAGTGGTCAGGTACTCTGATCCGCCAGCGTCAGCCATTCGATTGATCTCCCGATCGAGGTCACGGAGAACGGATCGAACCTCGTCGTTTCTCGGGCCACGGACGTAGATATAAACGATGTGCCCGAGAGCATCAAGAATGCGATGGTTATCCGAGGCTGCCTGGAGGTAGTCCGGGCGAACTGCCGCTCTAAATCGCTCAGCAAGCTGTACGACACGAGCCCAGAACACGGCAGGATCACGTGTATCGTGCGGCGCTCAGTCGAGATCGAACAGGGAATGTAGCACCCCTGGGAGCCGCCTGTGCGTGCGTCGAGGTTCAGGAACCGAACCTTTCAAAACATCAGCTCGCGCTCTCCGATACAGAAATACAGTATAAAAATCTGTGACGTCGAAGACGATCATTGGCTTGTTACAATGCTGTGGCGGTCACGGCACGTTTGGTAATGTCTCAGTTTTAAAACTGACGCTGCGCGCCCGCCGCCGTTTCCCGCCCATTCGCTCGCGATCCGTCTCCGGCTGTGGCATGCTTCGCACCAAGCAGGAAACAATATGACCAAAATTACCCGCGAGTTCGAAGTGATTTTGAGCCGCATCAACGAGGGACCGCGTGGTACGCCGTATGAGACGTTTCACGCGCTGTCAGTGAGCGTCGGCCCTGATGGGCGGCTGGAAATCACAACTGCTAACGGCTCGAAGTCGATTGATCCTGGGCTATGGGATGGATTTGCGTTGAAGCGTCGGTCCACAGTTCACAACGAGAGACCGTGATGCCCAGCTTCGCCGTCCCGGCAACCGTCTACTCACTCCTTTCGGTGCCAACCTATTGATCTCTCAGAAATTTTATTTGCGTACAGCTTCTAGGCGCTGTCGCCGGTGAACGAGGCCACTGATGCCGCCACTTGGTCGAGCAAGGGGCCAACCGGGGAGCCGTCGTCGACCTCCTTCGCGGTCAGCGCCGCCGCGACAATCTGGCCGGTCTCAGCCTCCATGCTGATGTGCAGCTTGCGCCAAGACCGGCGTGGTTTGGTGCCGTGCTTCTCGATCAGCCACTCGCCCGAGCCGAAGAGCTTCAGGCCGGTGCTGGTCAGGCTGCCGCGCTGACGCAAGGAAGCATCATACGCAGCCGAGTTGGTGACCTTGTGCTTCGGCTTCGAAATGTGGTGACGGCGCTCCTGGTTCAGCTTGAACGGCAAGGTGGGGCATCCGGGGATCAGAAAAGGGGCGATCCTCCTATGCCGCTCGGCCCGCAGCGCCACCGGCGATCGATGCAACAGCGCCGCTGGTGGAGGCTGCCTGATGCCCAGACCCCGCAAGAGCATGCCGTGGGGGCCGGACATCTGCCGCAGACCGCTCGCGGCAAGCCGCAAGTTCAGCAGGACCTCGCCGGAACGCGAAAGAAGCCAACTTCCGGCAAAGGCTTTTCAGCAGCCTGCTAGGGATCCCAGCGCACGAGAACGACCGCGCCATAAGATGGGACAGGTACCTCCGTTATCTGATGGGCCGTGTCACCGCCCCTGGTCCGCTGCTGGTAGCCGCCAATATTGAAGGCAGGCCAACTCGTGTTCGCCAACTCTTGGTATCGACCCTGAACCCCGACATTGTAGCGGTCCCAACTATTGCCCTTGAAGTTGAGCACCACCAGGTACTTCCCGGTGTCACGGGTGAAAGCGACAACCCCGTTTCCTTCGTCCAAGTGTGTGACGTTGATATCTCCGGCGGAGAATGCCCTCAGGTTGCCACGGCGGATCTCCATTATCCGCTCCCACCAGAGGCGGACCTTCACCCGACCAGCATCTGTCTCGCACTCATTGAGCAACATGAAGTCGTCCCACCAGGTGGGTAACGTCCAACTCGGGGCGGTATCATCCTTTTCTCCAAACTGCCTGTGGTCGCCGCATTCCTGTCCCATAAAAAGCATAGGAATGCCCCGCGCCAGAACAGTGCCGGCTCCGGCGATCTGATCCATCTCCCAGCCCTTGCCGTCCCGGGCGTGACGGGCGACACGCTTGTCCTCGTTCCCAACCTCGTCGTGAGACTCCGTGTAAATCACTCCATCGTGCCAGCTATCCCCGTAATTGGTGAAGACCTGATGTAGCCGGCCGAGGCTGTCACCGAAGAGAACCTCTTTGAACCGATCGTGGAAGTCGTCGGTCCACTGAGCGTCGAAGGGACCGTGACGGTCCGGGGTGCAGCCAAAGCTGGCGTTCTCGATGGTGAGGCCCCAGTCGTTGGGCAATTCCTCGGCGATGAGCAGGATGCTCGGATCCACCGACTTCACCTGACGCCGCATCTCGCAGAGGAAGTCCCAGCCCCCCCCGCTGCCTTTGATGGTGATCTTGGGATGGTTCTCGTCGTGGATAGCGCGGGTAAAGTCGAAGCGGAAGGCATCTATATGATATTCGCTGGCCAGGTACTTAAGCATGTGGCCGAAGAAGTGTTGAGTGATGTCGTTATCGAAGTTGACCAGGGCACCCCATTCGGTGTCCCCGTCGTAGTAGGTGCCCTGCCGGTGGGTGTCCTGGGCAACTACCCAAAGGATGTTGTCTCCAGTGCCGCCGTGGTTAATTTCGACATCCATGATGACGGAGATGCCTTGCCGGTGTGCCGTATCGACGAGCTCCTTCAGCTGGTCGGGCGTCCCATATGCGGACTTGATGGCGTAGAAGAACGACGGATTGTACCCCCAGCTTCTGTCGGTAGGGAACTCGCTCACCGGCATTAGCTCTAAGGCTGTCGCCTTCATTCGCGATAGGTGGTCGTTCTGCCCGTTGCCATTGAGCTCCTCCGTGATCCTCTGGAATGGGGTCCGGTTAGCAGGACCGCGGTTGGAGAAACGGCTGGGGTGCAGTTGGTAGATCATGTAGTAGTCCCAGCCCGGCCGCCGCCAGGTGCTGTCGCCCCATACGTATCGGCCACTATCGGTCACTCGGGAGCAGGCGTTCAGGCCAGAGTGCTCCACCCATCGGGCTGCAGGGTCCTGGATGGTCTGATCCGTCCCGTCCTGGTGCGTCAGACGGAAGCGGTAGCAGTCCCCAGCTTGGGGAGCGCGGACGAACGCTGAGGAACCGCCCTTGAACCACCAGAACTTCCCATCGGGGGTCCTGGTCAGGTCGACCGCCTGGGCAGTGCCGTTCGTGAAATCTCCCACGATCTGGACACGGGTGACGCTTGGCCGGGTATGCAGGATGGCGAGCCATTCGCCTCCGTCCTGGTAGAATCCCGGCGGCCGCTGCCATATTGTGTCCGGGTTCCCATCGAGCCAGGCCGTCTGGGCATGGGCTGGAGATACCGTGGCCAGGTACAGCAGTGACACGGCTACCGCACCAAGCCAGGACTTCTTCCTTGTCATTCCTTCCTCTCCTGTGTTGGCTATTGGGGCCTGTCGCAAAGTTTATGAGCAGCTAGAAGAGTGAACCGCGCCGGGTTTCCCGGAGGCCGTTTGGTTTGGGTCAGGCGGCCAAGGCTTGCACCTCGGTCTGGGCATCATAGCGCGCCTCGGCTTCGGCGGGAGGGATGTGGCCGATAGGTTCGAGCAGTCGACGGTGGTTGAACCAATCCACCCATTCGAGGGTGGCGAACTCCACCGCCTCGAAGCTGCGCCACGGACCGCGCCGGTGGATTACCTCGGCCTTGAACAGGCCAATCACCGTCTCGGCCAGCGCGTTGTCATAGGAATCACCCACGCTGCCGACGGAGGGCTCGATGCCCGCCTCGATGAGGCGCTCAGTGTAGCGAATGCTCACGTATTGCGATCCCCGATCCGAGTGACAGACGAGCCCGCTGCTGGCGAAGGGTCGGCGCTCATGCAGGGCCTGCTCAAGAGCATCGAGGACAAAGTCCGCCCGGGCCGAGCGCGACACGCGCCAGCCCACGATCCTGCGAGCGAAGACATCGATCACGAAGGCCACGTAGACGAAGCCGCTCCAGGTTGCGACGTAGGTAAAATCCGCGACCCACAGCCTGTTCGGGCGCGGTCTGCCTTGAACTGCCGGTTGACCCGGTCGAGCGGGCAGGCTGCCGCCGGATCGGGAACGGTGGTGCGGACCTTCGCGCCCGCGCACCACCCCGGCCAAGCCCATCGCCCGCATCAGCCGCGCGACCGTGCAGCGAGCGGCCGCGATCCCCTCACGGGCCGAGCTGCCGCCAGACCTTGCGCACGCCGTAGACGCGGAAGTTCGCCTCGTACACGCGCCGGATCTCGGCCATGAGCACCGCATCCCGCCTGGCTCGGGCCGGTAGCCGATCGGGGTCGGCCCGCCGCGCGGCATGGGCGTGATACGTCGACGGGGCGATCGGCAGGGCCCTGCAGATCGGCTCGACCCCGTAGGCGTCACGGTGCTCGTCGATGAAGGCGATCATGACCGGAACCGGCGGTCGAGCTCCGCCTGGGCAAAATAGGCGCTGGCCTTGCGCAGGATCTCGTTCGCCTGACGCAGCTCACGAACCTCGCGCTCCAGCGCCTTGATCCGCTCGCGCTCCTCCGTCGTCGGACCAGCTCGCACGCCTTGGTCGCGTTCGGCCTGCCGGACCCAGTTCCGCAGCGTCTCGCCCGAGCAGCCGATCTTAGCCGCAATCGAGCGGATCGCCGCATAGGGCGAGCCGTGCTCGCCCTGATGCTCCAGCACCATCCGGACCGCGCGCTCGCGGACCTCAGGGGAAAAAGGTGGGGTTCGCTTCGTCATGGCTCCATCCTCGCAAGATCAGGAGCCTCCGAAAAACCCGGGGCGGTT